>QHTE01000056.1 GCA_003220685.1 Candidatus Rokuibacteriota bacterium | reverse complement strand
TCGAGGACCTCGTGCAAATGCCTCACCTGCTGCTGGCCGGCACCACCGGCTCGGGCAAGAGCGTGTTCATCAACAACCTCATCGCCGGACTGGTGTGCAAGCGGACGGCGAGGGAGATGCGCTTCGTCTTCATCGATCCCAAGATGGTCGAGCTGGCCGCCTATAAGAGCCTCCCGCACCTCGCCTGCCCGGTGATCAGCGACGTGCGAACCCAGGCCAAGGCGATCCTCGAGCGTCTGGTCGACGAGATGGAGAACCGCTACGAGATGATGCTGAGTCTCGAGGCTCGCAACATCCAGGAGTTCAACGAGACCATCCGCACGCGGCGCCGCAGCGAGTTCGTCACGTTCAACGGCAAGTGGCAGCCGCTGCCGTACGTGGTGTTCCTCATCGACGAGTTCGCTGACCTGATCCTCCTCCTCGGCAAGCCGGCCGAGGACCTCATCACCCGCCTGGCCCAGAAAGCGCGCGCGGCCGGGATCCACCTGATCATAGCCACCCAGCGCCCGTCGGTGAACGTCGTCACGGGACTGATCAAGGCCAACTTCCCGACCCGAGTCGCGTTTCGCGTGCAGAGCGGGACCGATTCACGCACGATCCTGGATCAGATCGGCGCCGAGACCCTGCTGGGCAAAGGCGATCTACTCTACCAGTCGGCCGGCCGGCTCCAGCGACTGCATGCCGCGTTACTCGAGGACCACGAAGTCAGAAAGCTGGTCAAGGCCTGCGCCTGAGCGCCCGCTAGCCCTTCCACCCAAACGCCGCCCGGGGCCGTATCGTCGAGGAACGCGGCAACGGTAGCAAAAACGAAGACGGGCACTCCGGTTGTTCCCGAAGTGCCCGTCTCTGAGAGTGACTCTGAACCCTCGCTGAGAAATTGGCGAAGGACACTACGGTGCGACGCTGCCGGCGGCCGACCTCCGGCCCGGCTCCGGGTTTGGGCTTGCAGAGAGATCGCTCGCTTACCAAACTATCGAGCGGGCGTCCTTCGCCAGACCTTTGACCCCACGCCTCTCAAGCGTCTTGAAGGCGTAACCCTTAACAAGCCAGGACAAAGCGAAAGCAACCAGTGCAGCTGACTCGGGCCAGAAGATCGGCTGGCCGATTAGGGCACAGTAGCCTGCAGCTAGCATCGAAACGACGATAACGACGCCGCACCCCGTATACAGCTTATTGCGCCAAGTCTTAGTCTTTGTTTGGTTGAACAGCCAAAGAGCGAACAACGCAAAGCAAGAGAACAGTGCAATGGCCGCCACGTGATGGACAACACCAACCCAAGGGGCCCACCACGACAGAGGAGGCACATCCTTGGGTGATTTCGTCGGGAAGAAAGCGACGACAAGTGCGGCGATGCCGGCCCAATTTGAGAGCCTCCAATCCCACTTGCTGTACTCGTTGTTATAGCCGCGATACGTGAAGAGAAAGAGTGCTAGTGCGGCCAGCATTCCGAGGAACGCTGCGGCCGCGCCGCTGTAGTAGTACGCGCTGATCGACTCGAGATTCCTCCACCCCTCCCACGTATCCCTCCAGATTGCCAGCGCCATGAGCACCAGCGGGAGGACAAGTCCGATCCATCCGATAAGCTGCCGGTGCGCATTGGTTGAACGGTCGTCAGGTCGGGACCGGGCCGCCGCCATCTCTGTGCTGACTGGAGCAACCGCTTGCACGTCACGCGTCAATGTGTCCATTGCGTGCCTCCGTTAGAGATTTCCTTGGATCGGCCGCAAACATCGGTTTGCCTTGAGGGCCTATTTCGACTGCGCGCACCAGCGTGCGCGCACCATCGTCCTGCAGGATGTGCTTCCAGGCCGTTCGGCGTCCCCAAGCAGGACCTTCCGCCTGTCGCCGAGACGGAGAGCAACGAGCACCTGCTTCCGACGCAGTTCCTGATGGCGCGAGCCCACGCGCGGGACGAGAAGAGGGCGCCAGGGCGACGTCAGGAGAGACAGCTGAGATCCGTACTGCTCCGGCGTGAGTGCGCGTACGGCGACGTGCTACAGAGACGTTCGGCGACCGCACCCCAAGCCGAAAGCGAGGCGAGCGCGAGAGCCGGTCAGGAACGGTTTTCTCCCGTTTTTGACCCGGCACCCCGCGCCCGCCTGCTAACTACGTGAAAAATTGGTGGGCCGTCACGGACTCGAACCGTGGACCCGCTGATTAAGAGTCAGCTGCTCTGCCAACTGAGCTAACGGCCCGTCCCCCCCTCACGACATGCGACGCGAAACTCGACTCCAAGTGGTGCGCCCGGCAGGAGTCGAACCTGCGGCCTTTGGCTTCGGAGGCCAACGCTCTATCCAGCTGAGCTACGGGCGCGGCGTACCACGCATATTCTCTTGTGTTGGGGTGACCGATGGGAATCGAACCCACAACCCCTGGAGCCACAGTCCAGTGCTCTGACCAATTGAGCTACGGTCACCGCGCGAACTCGCAAGGGCCTGATCTTACAGGAGCGCTCGCGCAGCGTCTAGCCTTCCATCTCCCGCGGCGAAGGGCCGCCGTCGATGACGATCGTCTCGCCCGTCATCCACGAGGACGCGTCGGAGGCCAGGAAGATGCAGGGATACGCGATCTCGTCGACCTTACCCCAACGCCCCATGCCGACGCGCGCGGCGATCGCGTCGTACGTCTTCTTACCGTCCGACCCCGCCTGCTTAAGCACCTCCAGGTAGCCCTCGGTCTCCACCGGTCCCGGCGCGACGCAGTTCACGCGGACGCCCTTGCGGCCCCACGCGGTGCCCAGCTCACGCGTGAGCGTGATCACGGCGGATTTCGCGGCGCCGTAGTGCGGCATCATCGTCGAGCCGTAGACGCCGGCGATCGACGAGATGTTCACGATGACCCCGCCGGTCGCCTGCTGCATCATCTGGCGTCCCGCCCATTTGCAGCCCAGGAAGGCGCCGGTCAGATTGATGCCGACCACCGTGTTCCAGCCGTTGACCGAGATGTCCTCGGGCTTGGCGCGAAACGAGGCGCCGGCGTTGTTCACCATGATGTCGAGCCGGCCCCACTCCTGGGCGGCTCGGTCGACCATCGCCTTGACCTGGTCTTCCTGGCGCACGTCCACGGCCACGGCGAACGAGCGTTTCCCGATGTCGCGAACGGCCTTCACGACCGGCTCGAGGTGCTCGAGCTTGCGCGAGCAGAGAGCCACGTCGGCGCCGGCCCGCGCGAACTCGATGGCGATGGATTTGCCGATGCCCGTGCCGCCTCCGGTGACGATCGCCGTCTTGCCCTCGAGCGAGAAGGGGGATTTGGCCATGGCGCGCACGATACCTTAGGGGGTGTCCCCTGTCCACTGGGCGATCCGGGCAGAACGGCACCGGGAACAAATCGGGGCGCTCGCGTATCTTTCTATGTGACATGACCTCACGGGAGCAGGCCTCCGGCGACCGCATCCGGCGATTCGTACCGGGAGATCTCCGAGATCCTAGCGATCCCGCTCGGCACGGTGATGTCGCGGCTCTTTCGCGCCCGGCGGCTCCTGCGAAGCGAGCTTCGCGAGCCGACGCGGCGCACACGGAGCACCCGATGACCTGCAACGAAGTCCCGAGAGTGATCGACGCGTACCTTGACGGAGAGCTGTCGGTCGCCGCCACGTTGCAGGCCCACGAGCACTTCGCGCTCTACGAGAACTGCCGCCGGATCCTCGAATCCGAGGCGGCCCTGCACGGCCTGCTGGTGCAGGCGGCGCGTGCCGAGCCGGTGCCGGCCGAGCTCCGGAGCCAGGTGCTGCGCAGCCTCCCCACCGTGGGTGCTCGAACTCATCCGGCCCGGCGGCTGATTGCGAGATTCGGGCTCGTCTCGGGGTTCGTCGGCCTTGCGGTGGTGGGATGGCTCGCGACCGAACGGCTGGCTCTGCACCCGATGACGCCGCTGGCCGCCGAGCTGGCGAGCAAGCACCTGCTCTACGGCGAAGGCGCGGCGGCGCGCTCGAGCTGGTGACGTCGGAGCCGACCAAGATGGGGACCTGGTTCCAGGGCCGCCTCGGATTTCCGGTTCACCTGCCATCCGTCGCGAAACGGCCGGAGCGGCTCGTCGGCGGGCGCATCTCGTCCGTCGCCGACTCCCCCGCTGCGTACGTTCTCTACGACCGGAGCGGCCAGTCCATCTCGCTGTTCGTCACCCGCCGGGTGCCGTTCGCTCGGCGCGGGTGGACCGAGCGTCACGTGGACGGTGCCGAGGTCTATTTCGCGTCGCTACGGGGTGTGGCGCTGATCTGGTGGGAGGAAAAACGGGCCGACCGGATCTACGCGGCCGTGTCGGCCGGCGACGAAAATGCGCTCGTCGAGTTCGCGCTCCTGTGTATCAAGGGAGGGCAATCTCGGCACGCCGACGCGGCACTTCCTGCTCGACTCGTCGCCAGATCGCTCGCGGCTCCAGGCTCGCTCCGCCGTCGCCGATACAGGTCTGGAGCTTCGTGACCAGGCTCTGGGCCTGGCCCACCTGAGCCCGCGGCGCCTTCGCGGCGCGCCGCACATCCTTGTCGGACGTCCGCTTGGCTTCCGACCAGGCCTCTTCGAGATGGGCCACCAGCAGCACGACCCGGTCGACCTCGCCGTCGATGTACGCGCGCCGCTCCGCCACGGTGTCGAACCGCGGGCAGTCCTCGGCGATCACGCTCTCGAAGTGGCGGACGATCTGGTCGGCCTCTATTAGATGGTGCTCCACCCGGGGCCGGGCTTCGTCGGCCGTCCGATCTCCCGCCGACGTGATGGCCGCCAATCCGAGGACTTGCAGCCCGATCAACCCGACGGATCGTCGCATCGTAACGAATTTTACCATCGGTCAAGCATGCTTCCGGGAACCGGTCTGATCGCGACCAGGCACCCGGTTGACCACCCCACGAAGAGCCCAAAGAACGCCATGATGGAAGCTAGTTGCGAAGATTTCCGGCCCATGGCATCGGGTTCGCACTGTACCGTGAGCATGACGGCGCTCAGCCAGGATCCGAAAATCCTCCTGGTGGACGACAACACGGTCGTCAGAGACATGCTCGTCGACCTGGTCGCATCCCTGGGCTACTCCGCGGATGCCGCGGCCGGCGGCGAGGAGGCGCTCGAGCTGTTCGCCCGCAACCAGTACAGCATGGTCCTCACCGACCTCTTGATGCCGGGCATGAGTGGATGGGACGTCCTCGCGGCTGTGCGCCAGCGCGACGCCCACATTCCGGTGGTCATCATCACGGGATCACCGGTCGTCGGCGACCCCCGCGCGTGTCAGCCCGGCGTCGCCGTCGTGAAGAAACCGGTCGACGTGACCGCGCTCGACGAGACGATCAAGCGAATGCTCCACGCGCGCCTCGAGGTCTGATCCTTTCGCGGCTATTGACGGTGCCGCGCTCCAGAATTATCGTTCCCCGCAGCACGGCCATGTCAGAGACTCGAAGACCCGCGCTCTCGTTCGGCCTTCTGCTGTTGTCGTTCGCCGGTGCCTGCGGCACGACGCAGCTCACGCCGCGGGCGCGGCGGCCTCTCGAAGGACCTCGGCGAGGCGGGGCAAATGGTACAAGAAGGGCGCCAGCACGGGTGACCGGTTCGCGATGTACTTCATGGGCCGCGCGCACGAGTTCGGGCTCGGGGTTCCGAAGGATCGTGCCGAAGCGATCCAGTGGTACCAGAAGTCCGCCGCCTCCGGGTTCACACCGGCAGCCGAGCGCTTGAAGAAGCTCGAGTAGGTACTTAAGGGCTCTGGGGCTCCATCGGATACCACGGAGTCACCAGGTAGAGCTCGAAGGCCTGGACGCGGCGGCTTGGCCTGAGAATGTAGCCGACTACCCGCACGTACTCGTTCCCGCGGAATCCGGTGTACTCGCTCTGAGGAAGACGTCGCAGATCGATCGTGATGGCCGGAGTGCCGTTGGCCGGTGCCAGCGCCATCGTCTGGCTGCCAAAGTCGACCCAAAGGACCCGGCCGTCGATGACCAGCGGCGGCTCTGGCACGGTGCGCGGCTGGGACGACGCCTCCGACGCGAGGATGGCCAGGAACAGGCCAACGAGGACGACCCTCCATACCCTCCGCCGATACACGTCGCCCATCGTCTCCACGCTTTCAGGCGTCACGACTACCTGCCGCGAGGAATTATAGCCCTCCTGCGCCGAGCGGCTCAGCCGCGTGTGACGTGTGCCGCCACGCAGCGCCACCGCCCCGCCGCGCGCCACCAGATGTCCGTGTAGCGTCCCTCCCCGGCCTGCCCGTCCGGCTTCGAGTACGCGGTGCGCGCGTGGATGATGCCGATGTCGCCCACCACCTGGATCCCCACGTCTCCTACGCGCAGGTTCGAGACCGGGCTCGGCTTGCCGATGAAGGCGATGAACGCCGCGCGATCCGAGAACGAGCCGTCCGCGTTGCCGTTCACGAACTCGGGCGCGAGATTCGTGTCGAACCACCGGACATCCGACTCCCGGACCGAGCGGATGTAGTGATGGTTGAGGTCGGCCAGGGCTGCGTGGTCCGCCGGGCTCGGCACCGCCGCCACGACGTCGGCCGTCTTCGTGGCCCCGACCTGGGGCGGGGCCGGGCGAAGGGCGAAGTGCGCGGAGACGCACTGCCAGCGTCCCTCCAGAAAGCCGTAGACGTCGGTGTAGTGACCGGCGCCGTCCTGGCCGTCCGGCTTCGTGTACCGGAAGCCCGAATCGACGATGCCGACGTCACCGACGATTCGAATACGGGTGTCGACGGCCTCCATGTTCTTGCTGGGATTCGGCCGACCGATCCGCTCCAGGAACCCGGCGCGGTCGACCAGCGACCCGTCGGGGTTGCTGGCCATGAAGCATGCCGCGAGATTCTTGTCGAACCAGCCGGTGTCCGATGCCTGGGCGGCCCGGACGTAGCGCGGTTCAACTGCTCGAGTGTCCCCACGTCGTTGACGCGCGCGCGCCCCCGCTCGGCCGCATTGCCCATCGCCTGTTCCTCCGTCGCGGTGGATCGTACCCCCGCATCGTGCGCCGGGTTCTGGCCTGTTGAAAGAGCCAGTTTCGAGCTACGAGGCGCTGCAGTCCCTGGACCGCGACGGCCGGGTCATCTACGTCGGCACGTTCTCGAAGACCCTCTTCCCGGCGTTGCGGATCGGGTACCTCGTGCTGCCCCGCTCACTCGTGCCGTCGTTCGTCGCCGCCAAGTGGGCGGCGGACCGATTCTCGGCCACGCTCGCGCAGCAGGCGCTCACAGACTTCATCACCACCGGGCAGTTCGAGCGCTACCTTCGGCGCGCGGGGAACCGGAACGCCGCGAGACGCCGGGCGCTGATCGGCGCCATGCGGCAGCACTTCGGGGATCGCGTGGAGATTGCAGGCGAGAACACGGGGGTGCATCTCGTGGTCTGGCTGAACGACGTGCGGCCACGGGAGCTCTCCGCCGTCATCGCCCGCGCGCGCGAGGCCGGCGTCGGCCTCTACTCCGTGGCGCCCTCTTATACGAGCCCGCCGCCGCGCGGCGGCCTGCTCTTCGGCTACGCCTCCCTGACGGAGGCCGACATCCGAGCCGCCATCCGTCGAGTCGCAGAAGTCGTCTAGGTCGGCTATTCCGGCTCGAGGGCGCCGCTCAGCTTCCGTACCGCGTCGAGGTCAAAAGCGTGGTAGTTGCAGGTCAGCTCCTCGCCCGCTTCGATGTCGCGGGCAGCAATGTTCTCCTCCCGATCGGGGTCTCCTTCGATCACGTTGGGCTTGTCCGAATGATTCATGTGCTTTGCGTGATCGCCGCACAGAATGACGATCTTCTCGCCATCACGCATCTCGACGTGTCCGTAGGTCAAGTAGAACCTCTCGGTGGGAGGCGACAGGCTGCCGAGCTTGGCGAGCGGCATCTGGATATCGATGCTCTCGTCCAATGTCCAGACGACGGTGCCCCGCGGAATGCGCTCGGCGGCAAAACATCCGAGTCCGTGAACCTTGCTGGGCTTCAACCGGGTTCTGACGAGGAGCATGTCCACCTGATTTCGGTCGCTAGCCAGTTAGCTTGCCGATGTAGTCCGTGAACCCCCTGTCGAATTCATACCCCAAATCTCCCCAAAGTCATCGATAGTTTCGTCGCGGTCGAGCTCATCGTGCGCGCACGACATTCTTCTGGGTCTCGCCGATGTGCTTGCTCACCACCCGGGACAGATCGATGCGCAGCAGGTCGATCCCGAACCAGCGAACGACGGCTATGACCGCCAGCGTCTTGCCGGGGCCGCTTGGAGGGAAGAGAGCAGCGCGCAGAGGCCCTAGGCTCAGCGATCGAGCCAGGCCGCCATCAGGCGGCCGCCGTAGTCGTAGCCGAGGTTCGGCCCGTAGTTCTTGAGCGCAGGGTCCCACACCGCAGGCAAGACGGCGGAGTAGGCTTAAGCCCGGTAGACCATCTTGGCCAGATAGCGCTGGATCTCGAGGATCAGCTCTCGCCGCTTCGCGGGGTCTTGAACGCGCCGCTGGCGCAGGAGCATGTCGGTGAGCGGGGGGTCGTTCACCTTCATGTTGTTGCGGGGGCTGTCCGGCAGGTAGGCGGTGGCCAGGAAACTGTCGGGCTCGAGGAACGGGGTCGCGGGCCCCCAGACGATACCCTCATATTTCCCGAGGGGCACGGTCGCGATGTAGGCGCCGTACTCCCGCTGGTTGAGCTTGGCCTCGATGCCGATCTCCTTCAAGTCCGTCGCAAGGAGCTGCGCCCCGTCGACCAGGGCCGTCTCGCCGAAGCTGTGGAAATCCACCACCGTCGCAAAGCCCCGCGGGTAGCCGGCCTGAGCGAGCAGCCGGCGGGCTTCGGCGGGGTCGTGCTTGTAGTAGTGCGCGCCCTCGCCAAGCTGATCGATCGGGAGAGACCAATCCCTGAGGGCGATGGGAAGACCCGGCGGATTGAAGACCGCCGCGCCATCGACGACCGCCTCGACGAGGGCCTGGCGGTTCAGGGCCAATTGAGGTCGCCGAATTTCTCCACCGCTTCGCGAGCCACGATGGCGCCGGTCATCGGGTTGGCGACGATGTCGGGGAACCACACGTAGGGCTCCTTGAGCGTCACCTTGACCGTATAGCGATCGGTCGCCTCGACCCGGTCGACAGCGCCCAGCAAATAGTTCTGGGGGTTGCCCGTCAGGTGGCGGAAGCGATCCATGGAGTAGACCACGTCGTCGGCCGTGAGCTCCCGTCCGTTCGTGGGGGCCTTCGTGTGCCACCGGGCACCCTTCCGCAGCCGGAAAACGTACGTGGTCTCGTTGGGCTGGCTCCAGGATTCGGCCAGATCGCCTTCCAGGACGAAGCTGCCGGGTTGCACCGAAGGTCCGGCCTTGTGCTTGAGGAGCCGGCTGTGCGTGAAGCTGTAGACGACCTGGGTCTTGAAGGCCACGATCAGGTACGGGTCGAAGTGCGGCGGGTCCCAGACGCGAAGCGTCAACGTGCCGCCGCGCTTGGGGGTTTGCGCATGGAGCCCCGTCGGCCCCAGCACCGTGCCGGCCCAGGCCAGTCCACTCAGGGTCAGGAGATCACGACGAGAGAAGTCCATGAGCGCACCTCCTCGCGACGTCGACGGGCATGCCGGATTGCCGACCCCTGCCAAGGCAGGCTACCTTAGCGCAAAGCGGATCGATCGAGGAGGCCTATCGTGAAAGTCGGCATCGCGCTCAACATGTTGACGAAGGAAGGCCTGTCCGACGCGGCGGTGCTCGGCGAGCACATGGCGCTCGGCGATCTCGCCGAGCCGCTCGGCTTCGACTCGCTGTGGGCGCTGGAGCATCACTTCACCGGCTACGCCATGTCGCCCGCCCCGACCCAGCTCTTGAGCTACTACGCCGGCCGGACCCGCCGCCTCGCGCTCGGCACGGCCGTCATCGTCCTGCCCTGGCACGACCCCGTCCGCGTGGCCGAGGAGATCGCGCTTCTCGACGTCATCTCGGGCGGCCGCTGCATCTTCGGCTTCGGCCGCGGCGCCGCGAGCGTGGAGTACGCCGGCTTTCGCGTCCCGATGGAAGAGGCGCGGCCGCGATTCGTCGAGGCGGCCCAGATCGTGGTGAAGGCCCTGACGCACGAGACGTTCGAGTGGGACGGCGAATTCTTCAAGATCCCGCGGACGTCGATTCGCCCCCGCCCGATCTCGCATCCCGAGCGACGGTTCTACGCCTCGTCGGTGAGCCCGGAGTCGGCCGAGATCATGGCGAAGCTCGGGTTCGGCGTGCTGGTCGTCATGCAGAACGAGTGGCCCAAGGCCGCCGAGGACATCGAGCGCTACCGCCAGATCGCGAGCGGCGTCGGCCACGCGCCGCGGCCCCCGATCATCCTGACCAACGTCTCGTGCGCCGAGAGCCGCGATGAAGCGCGCGCGCGGGGCGTGAAGTACCTCTCCCGCAAGTGGGACTCGATCGACCGCCACTACCACTTCTCGGACGGGCACCTCGCCACCGTCAAGGGCTACGAGTTCTACGGAAAGATGGCGAAGACGTACGCCAAGATGAAGGACGAGGGCTTCCGGCAGAAGGCCACCGACTTCTACGTCAGCATCCAGATCGTCGGCACGCCGGACGAGTGCTTGCAGCAGGTGCGGGAGCTCCACCGCCTGACGGGCCTCGACCACCTCATCACCGAGTTCGCGTTCGGCGGCATGCCGCACGAGGAGTCGGAGATCAACATGCGCCTCTTCGCCGACCGTGTCATGCCGGTACTCCAGCGGGATCCGGCGTTCGCGAGCGCGCGAGCGGGCGCCGGCGGCGAGGCGCGGCTGTCCGATGCGACGGCGGGTGGGGTGTTCGCGCCGGCGTGACCGCAGGCGCCCTCTAGGCGGTTTGTCCATCTAGCTGGAGCGTTCTGTCCGTAACCAGCTGGCGACGATCAGATACAAATACTTACTCACGCTCACTTCTTGTCACCGGCACTGGTTATGCACTCTGGTCGATTTCCGGGACGATCCTCTCGATGAACGCGTCGAGGAGACAGTTATGAAGGCGATCAGGACTCTTGTACTGGTGCTTCTGGTGTCGCTCGCTCCATCCTTGGGACTGGCACAACAATCGGCGTCAAACGCCGCGCCGGCCCGGCCGGAGAGCGAGCGACTCCGGCAGGAGCTGCTCGCTCTGCTTGTAGACGTCCGATCTGCATCCGCCGTGCTCAGCGCTCAGTCGAGCTACGACGAATTCATGGTCAAGATCGGCAGAATCGAGAAGCGGCTCTCGTCGATCCGTAAGAAATACCAAATCCCTCTCAGTCGTGGGGACCACAAGGCGCTCGGTGCGCCAATCTCGGACGCCTGCGCCGCCCTGTACGCTGCCGCGAACGATTGGAAACAGGTGCGTGTCGCTGCCAACGAGGTCGCTGGGGCCCAGAGAGCGGTCGCTCACGCCGCCCCATGGGAGGTCGACTTCTTTCAACGACAACTGCAGTCGGCAAAGGTCAAGCAGGCGGAAGCGCAGAAGCATTTGACAGATCATACGGCGACTACGCTGGCGTTGGTTCAGGCAGCGACACGGGTCCAGGAGGCGTCGAAGAAGCAAGCCATCACAGTTCAGAAGTGAAGGCGTCGCCGCCGGATGGTCTCACGGAGCGCGGCGAGCGCGGTTCAAGCTTCGTCCAGCAGAGCCCGGTTAGCAACTAGCGCCGCTTCAGTTTGCCGCATCCGCACACACTACTTCACTGGGCGCCTTGCCAAGGCCCACCCCCATGACTCGAGCTCTCGCGTGATGTCACGATGGCGCCGCCGATCCTGGTGGCGTCGTTCGATCGGCGGCGGCCTCAGGCCCTGCCGCCGTTCGCCCGAGCGACGGTCCAGAACCACGTCCCGACTCTCGTCCGCGTATACATGCCTGAGGTACTGGTACTGTTTCGCCTCAGTGCGCGACACTATGAAGACCAGATCTGCCATGATCGCCTCCATTCCTCGTTCCGTGTCATATGCAATGGTGCCGATCTTCGGACAAGCGGGGAATTCCCCGAAATTTCCCGGAGTAAACACCCATAAGTCAGGTATGCCTGCCGCGGGTAACTACGCGTTCTGTATGCCCGTAATCCCTTTCCCTCACCACACAGCCGATCATCGTCAGCAGGCAGGTCGCGCCGATCGTCATAGCTTCGCTTGGTCGCCCCATCGCTTGCTTCGTGATCCAAAGGGCGACGCCGGTGCCAGCCGCGAATCTCAAATGACGTAGGTACTTAGAGATGGGCGGTGATTCAGGGCGAAATGGCTGTCGGAGACGTTACTCGGCGCAGCCGTGATCGCCACGGGGCATCTGGAAGACAGGCGCGCACGGTGCCTGGGCGCTGTAAAGATGGTCGGGTATCTAGTAATCTACGTGGCCGCTTGACGTGGAGGCAGAACCTGATCACGAGCTAGCACGGTGGAGGACAGGATGATCACGATTCTGGATCTCAAAGCTGAGTTCGCCAAATTGAAGCTGCTACGCGGGCGCACCCCGCAGATGACCGAGGGCGAGCGGAAGGGGAGCGGAGGCTTCGCCACGTTGGCGCCGTTCCGCGACGGCAATATCTTCAGCGCCAAATTCGCCGGCGGTGGAGCGTGGGAACGCCACCCGAACGGCGATGAGCTCGTGCAGATCGTCGATGGCTCGGCGACGCTACTCATCATGGCGGAGGACGGCCCGAAATCCTATGCGGTGAGCGCCGGGATGCTGGTCGTCGTGCCCCAAGGCACGTGGCACCGCTTCCACTCACCCGAGGGGGTAAGCTTGATGACCGCGACGCCAAAGCCGACCGAGCATCTGACGGTCGACGTCGAGGACCCGCGAACACTCACGGCGGCGCAGCTGTCAAACACCGTCGAGGAGAAGTGGCGCTGACTACCCCTTGACCGCCCCCGTCAGAGCGGTGACGTAGTGCTCGACGAAAAGCGAATAGACGAGGGCGACCGGAATCGAGCCCAGAAGAGCGCCCGCCATGAGCGGCCCCCAGTAGAAGACGTCGCCGCGAACGAGCTCGGTGAAGACTCCGATCGGGATCGTCTTCTGCTGGGGCGATGAGAGGAAGACGAGCGCGTAGAGAAACTCGTTCCACGAGAGGGTGAAGGCGAAGATCCCGGCGGACAGGATCCCGGGCACGGCGAGCGGGAAGCTGATGCGGACCATGGCCTGGAGCCGGCTCGCCCCGTCGATCCGGGCGCAGTCCTCGATCTCCCGTGGAATGGTCTTGAAATACCCCATCAGGAGCCAGGTGCAGAACGGGATCAGGAACGTCGGGTACGTCAGAATCACGGCCCACGGCGTATCGCCGATCCCGAAGGCCTTGACGACGTCGCCAAGCGGGATGAAGAGCAGAGTCGGCGGAACAAGGTAGGTGATGAAGATCACCGTCCCGAGGGACGGCGCCCAGCGAAACTGCAGGCGCGCCAGCGCGTACCCGGCGAGCAGGCCACAGAAGAGCGAGATGCCGGTCGAGACGACGGCGATGAACAGCGTATTCCACGCCCACTGGAGGAACATGGTCAGCTCGAACAGATCCTGGAAGTGCTTGAGGGTCGGGCGCAGCGTGAAGAAGGGATTCATCTTCACGTTGTAGAGCTCGGAGTCGGGCCGGATCGAGGTGATCACCATCCAGTAGAAGGGAAACAGCGTCGTCCCGACCATCAGCACCAGAGGAATGTAGAACGTGACCGCGCGCTTGAGGGGGCTCCCGTACCGGACGGCCATGGTCAGTCGCTCCGCCGGATGTACCAGAGCTGAAACACGATGACCATGAGGAGGAATGGGAAGAGGAAGAGCGAGATCGAGGCGCCTTGACCCAGCTTGGCCGCCCGCATGGCGATCTCGTAGGCGTACGTCCCGAAGACATGCGTACTGCTGTAGGGCCCGCCTCGCGTCAGAACGTAGATGAGCTGGAAGTCGCCGAAGGTCGCGATCATCGAGAACAAGACCACCACCAGCATGATCGGCTTGATCAAGGGAAGGGTCACCCGCCAGAAACGCTGCCAGGCATTGGCCCCATCGATCTCCGCGGCCTCGTGCAAATCGGGGTTGACGGTCTGCAGCCCGGCCAGGAGGGTGATGGCGAAGAAGGGCATGCCGCGCCACACGTTGACCAGGATCAGGCAGCCCATGGCCATGGTGCCGTCGCCCAGCCATAGGATTCGCTGCGAGATGAGGCCGACGTTGATGAGCACCCAGTTGAACACGCTGAACGTCGCGTCGAACATCCACTGCCACGCGAGCGTGCTCAGGACGGTGGGCACGATCCAGGGAAGGAGCATCCCCGCCCGCACGATCCGCTTGAACCGGAAGTGGTGATTGAGAAGGAGCGCGGCTCCCATCCCCAACGCCAGTTTGAGGATCGTCGCGATGAAGGTGTAGACGAACGTGTTTTGAAAAGCGCGGAGGAAAATCGTGTCGTGCAGGTTCACCCAGAAGTTCTGTAGCCCGACGAAGTTGCCCGGCCGCCCGACGACCTTGTCGCTGACCGCGAGCCAGATACCCAGGACGAACGGATAGGCGATGAAGAGCGTCAGGATGACGAGGGTGGGCGCAAGGAGCGCACCTGCCAGGATGTGCTCCTGCTCCAGGAGATGGCCAAGCCGACGCGGGCGACGAGACTTCGCGACCGCGACCACGACGGGAGCCGCGATCGCCGGCGCTCCAGACGCCGCGCTCTTGGCCAGGATGGGCTCGATGCTCTGATCAGCCATTGGCGCTATTCCGGCCGCGCTCCGCCTATGCGTAAGCTTTCTTCAGCTCACTCTCCGCCCATTTCACGGCGTCCTCGGGCTTCATGCCCTTGATGGCCTGGGCGTACATGTCCACGAGGATGTACTTGACCAGCGCCTCGGACGCCTTCCGGCTCGGCGGACCGGGATAGCCCGGCCAGCGGCCAAACTTCGATGCTTCCCTGAACGGGATGAGCTTCGGGTCCTTCTCCCACAAGGAATGCTTCTCCCAGTAAGGCGTCGGGCCGACGGTGTAGCCATCGTTCGCCGCCATCCACTTGTCGTACTGGGGTCGGTCCATGAACCAGCGAAGGAACTCCTTGGCCACCTGCTGATTCTTGGAGTACTTCATGACGGCGCGGCCCTGACCGCCGATGTTGTAGAAGCGCCCGCCCGGGCCCTTCGGCATGTGGGCGTGACCGGTGACCTTGGCGATGTCGGGGAATTGCCGCTTGGCGACGAAGTAGATGCTCGCGCCATTGATCGTCGCCGAGATCGTCCCGGCGAGGTACGCGCGGTTGTTGCTGCTGTCGTCCCAGGCCAGCCCGCCCTCGTCGAGGCAGTCCTTCCAGGCGGCGACGGTAAACTTCACGGCCTCGAGCGTCTCCTTGCTGTTGATGATGACCTTCCCGCTCTGGTCGGTCTCGGCGCCGCCGAACCCCCAGGTGACCGAGTAGGCCCAGTTGTTGGGATCGCCCAAGCTGTGGCCGAAGGCCTGCCCCATGGGCTGGTTCTTCTTCTTGAGCGCGATGCCCACCTTGCGCCACTCGTCCCAGGTCTCGGGGAACTTGGTGGCCCCGACCTCCTTGAACCAGTCCTCGCGGTACGCCCACGTCGAGGGAACCGAGCAGAGCGGAACCGCCTTCCAGCGGTTGCCGACGACGCTGACCTTCTTGTTGTGCTCGTAGTACGCGCCGTCCCGGCTGGCGATCTCCTCCGCAACATCGTCCACGTCGGCGAGGCCGTCGGCGTAGAGATGCGGCCAGTTGGAGATCATCATGATGATGTCGGGACCACTCTTGGTCTCGATGGCCGAGGCGATCCGGGGGTTCAGGTCGTTCATGTTGATCAAGTCGACTGTGACGTCGACCCCGGCGACCTTCCCGAATTCCGCCGCGAGCCGCTTGAACTCCACGTCGGAGGCCGGAACGAAGCTCACCCATTCCAGGATGCTGAGCTTTGTTCCCTTCGGAAAGCTGGGGGCCTTCTGCGCCGCGACCATTTCGGGGAGCCCGCCGACCGCTACGGCCCCCGTCATCGCGCCCGCAGTCCTCAGAAATGCCCGCCGACCGAGTCTCGTTACGCCGCCTGGCTGCATTGCCATGGCTCACCCCCGGCGCGCTGGACCGTGTACCACCCCGGCTGCCACGAGCGACCGGCTCGCGGCCTGCACATCCTCGCTATCGAAACGAAGGCGATCACAGCACCGCCCATCGATAGTGTCAAGCGCTCTTCGCGCCATGCGCCGATGCGCCCCGTTACTTGTCGACCCACACTTCCTGCATGCGGCCCCAGCTATAGATGGACTGGTGAGGAATCAGGTTTTTCACATATGGCCAGACCGTGTAGTAATCCAGCCGCCAGCCCAGCACCGGGCGGACCGCCGCCTCCTCGAGCTTTCGCTGGATCGTGTGAACCAGCGCGAGGCGCTTAGCGGGGTCCAACTCCAGCGATTGCCGATCGATCAGGCGCGAGATCTCCTCGTTGCAGTAACGGGGATAGTTCCGCGGCGACCCGCAGCCGTAGTTCTCGTAGAAGTTGGCGTCCGGGTCGTCCGGCTCGATGCCGGTCCGCTCTATCCCAATCTGAAAATCGCCGCGCGTCTGCAGCGGGTGCCACTGCGCTGACTCCACCTGCCTCAGGGAGGCCTCAACACCGACGTGCTTCAACTCATTGATCACGAAGGAGGCCACGTCCAGGAAGTCGGGCAGCGCGCGCGTCAGCAGCTCGAGCCTCAATGGAGCGTTGGGCCCGAAACCAGCCTCGGCCAGGAGAGTCCGCGCCTTCGCCTTCTCGTCGGCCGCTTCACCATTGCCGGGGAGTGCACGGATGTCCTTGTCGAGGAGCCCCCACACGCCATAGGGTGGCGGAGCCATCGAGGCCCCGAGGACCGCCCCGCCCTGGTACACGCCGTCGATCAGCGCGCGGCGATCGATGGCGCGGCTCAGAGCAAGCCGGACCTTCGCATTATCGAAGGGCGGCTTCTGGGTGTTGACGACAAGATGATCCATGACGCTCGTGTTCACTGTTGTCATCACGAGTTGGGGCACTGCCTTCTTGAGCCGCTCCGCGATCGGCTTGGGCGTCTGGCCCGGAAACGCCGCGTCCACGCGGCCGGCCTGGAGTGCCGCCGTCGCCGTGCCCCGCTCGCCGATGATCAGATACCGGAGGCCGGCCAGATAAGGCCGTCCCTTGACGAAATAGTCCGGGTTTTTTATGTACTCGACGAACTCACCCTTGCGCCACTCCTTCAGCTTGTAGGGCCCGGTCCCGACGCAACCCGTGCGATAGCTGGCCGGTGGCACGTGAGCCGCGTAGATCGGCGTGTAGCCGGATGCGAGCATCAGGAGCAGCGAGGGTTGCGGCCGCTTCAGCCGGAACGCGACGGTTTGGGGATCGACTGCGTCAACGGCTTCGAGGTTCGCGTACCAGTCCCGCCGCGGGTTGATGCGCAGCTTGGTCGGAGCGTCCGGGCTCTCACGAAGCAAGTCGAACGTGAATTTGACGTCTTTGGAGCTGAAGGGCTTGCCGTCGTGCCACCTCACTCCCGTCCGCAGGAAGAACACCAGGCTGCGGTAGTTGCTTTGCCACGACCACCTCTCCGCCAGTTCGCCGATGATCGCGTCCACACTGTGCGTGGTCTTGAGCGGATCGAAGAGCACCAGGTTGCTCAAGCAGGGCATCGCCGGCCACATGGTAGAGATCGTGGCGGTTTCGTTTATGGCGAATCCCTGCGGCAGGTCCTCGCGCAGCCGAAGAGTGAGCTCGCCACCGTGGTTGGGTGCCAAACCGAGCGTGGGAGATGCGCCAAGGACGACCAGGACCACGAGAGACAACCATCCAGCCATCGGAACGAAGCGAGAGCGACGCATGCTGTGCCCTCCTCAGACTCGAACGCTCATCCTCCGTATGTCATGCCGCGGGGGCCCGGGCGCGCTCCTCACTTACGGGTCGATCTCTGCGGCCCTGATCAATATCGATTGCGGGAGCGTCAGCCCGACCAGCCCGCACAGTCTGGAGTGGGGTCGAGGACTGGCGCCGCGGCCCGTTTCCGGCCTCCGCCACTCCCGGCGTGCGGATCTCCGTCACCAGGCCTTCTCGGTCGCTTATGGAACCGAAGATCGGAGAGTCATGAGAGTGGCGAGACTCTAGCGTCCCTGAGCGCCTTCGTCAATCGGCGCTAACGTTGGCGCACTTCCGACCGTCGCCGCTCGTGAGGATCACATGAAATGTACCCTGTGGACTCGACGTTCACGTTCACGATTCCCGTGCGGGCGCGACGGCTAAACCATCAGCGCCAAGACCAGTCGCCTGTTGCGACGTCGTGGCGAAGAGAGTAGGTCGACGTGATTCTCGCCGTTCATGAGCGCCAGCTGGGCCGCTCACTTGCTCTTCAGTCTCAGCTCCTCGTACGGCGCCGACGTCGCCATGTTGGTGATGAGCCCGATCGCGGGCTCCTCCACGCGGGGCCCGAACGCGCCGATGCCCGCTTGCTCCCAGAGCGGCCCGTACATCACCTTCTCGTAGACGAGCTGCTGGATCCGGTGGAGGATCGTCTCGCGCTTACCGCGGTCCACCTCGCCCGCGAGCTCTCGCATCAACCCCTCGATGTCCGGATAGGTCCCGTAGGTGAAGGGACCGGTCGACGCCACGAAAGCGTCGAGCCGGGTCGCCGCGTTGCCGAAGGTAGCGCTTCCACTCTGGACGATGGGCCGGAGCCGTTTGTCCTGGTACTCCTTGACGAAGGCCGCACGCTCCAGCGGACGGACCGTTGCGCGCATTCCCGCCGCGCGAAGGTCGTTGACGATGGCCTCCGTGACGGTCGCCCACGAGATATCCACCGAGATCGGCCCGGCGTCGAAGCCATTGGGGTATCCGGCTTCCGCCAGGAGCTGCTTTGCTCGCGGTGGGTCATAGGCGTAGAGCGGCGCCGGCCAATAGCCGTCGAAGCTCTGGGGAACGATGCTCGCAGTGAGCTTCGAGAGTCCGAGGGTCTCGGCCTGATTGATGGCGTTCCGGTTGATGGCCAGGTTGGCGGCCAGACGCACCCGTCGATCCGACCATGGCGATTTCGGATCCCACTGCTCGGTGAAGACCAGCCAGACGACGAACGGAGGATAGAAGGGCCGGAGCGTCAGCCCCGGGGTCCGCTTGATCTCCTCCGCCATGCTGCTGGCAAACGCGTACGCGATATCGGCCTCGCCGCGCTTGAGCATGACCAGACGCGTGGCGACATCGGGGACACCGCGCATGATGAGTGTCTTGACGCCGGGAGTCTTGCGCCAGTACTGCTCGTTCGCTTCCAGGACGAGCTCGACACCGGGCTTGAACGAGACGAACTTGTAGGGTCCTGCCCCGACCGGCGCCTTCCGGAACCCGTCGTCGCCCACCCTCTCCACGTATTTCTTGGGGACGACCCACCCGGCGCTGGTGGCCAGCCCTCCGTAGAAGGTCATGAAATCGGGCCAGGCCCGCTTCAGACGGAAGCGAATGCGAGTCGGATCGACGATGTCGACCGATGCCACGTGGTCCTTCAGCATCTTGGCAGCCGCGCCGCGGTAACGCTCGAAGGAGAACTTGACGTCCTCGGTGGTGAGCGGATCACCGTTGTGGAACCTGACACCCTTGCGCAGGACGAACTCGTACGCGAGCCCGTCGGGCGAAGCGCTCCACGATTCCGCCAGGCACGGCGCAAGCGCATTGCCGGGCATAGGCTTAACCAGCGCGTCGTGCAGGGCGTAGAAGTAAAAGAATCCGGTGAGCCCTCCGTCCATTTCCGCAGGGTCGAACCATCGGGCCGCCGTCGATTCGGTCCGGGCGATCGTCAACGTCCCTTCTGGACCAGCGGCGAAGGACGACGCCGGCGGTCCGGCCCACGCGACGAGGAGCGCGGCGAGAGCGGCGAACGATCGGACCACTGGAGTCACGCGTCCCTCATTTGCCTTTGAGCCTGAGCTCCTCGTACGGCGCCGAGGCTGCCATGTTGGTAACAGCGGCGAGGCTCTCCTACGTGTCGGGCGGGCAATGCAACGTCCCGATCGTGATCCGCGGCCGTGGCGATCCCATGCGCCAGTTAGCGGTAAGGCACCCGCAGTCGACGGTGAGGTACTTCGTTGACGTGCCCGGGCTCAAGGTTGAAAGGCGAGGTGCCCGAAGATCCCGACTTCACGATTCCGCTCGGTGAGGCGGTCGTGCGCCGCCAAGGGCACGACGTCACAGTCGTCGCCTACATCGGAACGGTCCGATGCGCGATGGAGGCGGCCGAGGCGCTCGAGAAGGACTCGATCTCCGTGGAGATCGTGGACCCACGGACGCTCCGCCCAATGGACGAGCAGACGATCGTCCGTTCCGTAAGGAAGACTCACAGGGCCGTCGTGGTCGACTCAGGCGTCGGTTTCGTCGGCTTGCACTCCGCCGACCGCCCCCCGCGAGGAACCTCGAGCATCTGAAAACACCCACGCAAGAGAAGATCGTGGCCGCGGTGCGTCGCGTCTGCCATGCGAGCGGGAACTGAGCCGCCGCGGGCGCTACATCAATTCTTTGATGAGTGCCTGCGCGATGTCCGAGGCGACGCCCAGCGGACGGTGCGCCAGCGGGCCGCCTTCACCGAGGACTGGCTCGAGCTGATCTAGCGCCGGCAGATCCTGGCGCCTCCAGAAAAGGCCGATCGGGATGACTTCGCCCCACAGCCAGCCCTTCTCCAGAGCGCCATGCAAGTCGGTCGGGTCATGACCCATTTCTTCCAGTTTGCGGGTCCTCTGCTTGAAAAATTCATGGGTGTTGTCGTGGTTGTACGTCACGCAAGGGCTGAAGGTGTCGATCAGGGCGAAGCCTCGGTGCTGCAGACCCCCCTTGATCAGCTCGACCAGCTGCCTCTGCTGCCCGGTAAATCCGCGAGCGACGTAAGAGGCCCCAGCCGCGATGGCTAGCGGGATCGGGTTGATGGGGTTTTCAACGCTGCCGAATGGCGTGCTCTTGGTGTTCATTCCCTTGATACTGGTGGGTGACAGCTGGCCGGTCGTCAGCCCGTAGATCTGGTTGTTCATCACGATGTAGGTCAGATCGACGTTGCGGCGCATGGCGTGGACAAAGTGATTGCCGCCGATGCCGTACCCGTCGCCGTCTCCGCCCGTCACGACGATCTTCAAGTCATGATTGGCCAGCTGGGCTCCGGTGGCCACCGCCAGGGCACGGCCATGCAAGGTGTGCATGCCATACGTGTTGAGATAGCCGGGCAGGTTCGACGAGCAGCCGATGCCGCTGATGGTCAAGACCTTGTGGGGCTCGAGCCCCGCCTCGACGATTGCCTGCTTCAGGGCCGCGAGCACGCCGAAGTCGCCGCATCCGGGACACCAATCGGGATCGACCTTGCCTTTGAGATCCTTGACCGTTACCTTGACGCGTTCGGTCTGAACCATGGTGGCCATCGCCGTCTCCTTCAAACCTGGATCTCGTGCACGGGCACGTAGAGTTTGGTCGAACCCGCCAGAATGGCATTGACCCCGTCCACGAGGTGGTGCGGCATGAACGGCTCCCCGTCGTATTTTCGGATGTGACCGTCGGCGGCGAACCCGGTCTCCGATCGCAAGTAGCGCGCGAACTGCCCGCTGTAGTTGTTCTCGACGACGATGACCTTCCGACACTTGGACAGGATCGAAAGGATCGCCTCGGCGTGCAGCGGGACCAGCCACCTAATCTGGAGGTTGTTGGCCGCGACGTTTGCCTCGGCTAGCTGTTGGATGGCTTCGCGAATGACCCCTTCGGTCGAGCCCCAGCCCAACAGCGTGACTTGCGCGCCCGCAGCCCCATGAAGCTCCGGCGACGGGAGGAGCGGCAGCACTCCGTCCATCTTGCGCATCCGCTTCTCGTGGATGGCCTGACGCTTGTGCGGGTCCGTGAATTCGTCGCTGATCAGCACGCCATCCTCGTCGTGCTCGTCGGTGGCCACGACATGGCTGAAGCCGGGAGTCCCTGGTAACGCCCGCGGCGAGATACCGCTTTCCGTGACGAGGTAACGCTTGAAGTGGCCATTAACGGGCGGCCCGTCACCGTTAAGGCCGATGACGTCGCCGCGGTCGATGGGGACTTTGAAATCAAGCTCCGCCGGGTCGATGCTGGACCGGCCCTCCGACAGAAGAAGATCGGAGAGGATGATGCCCGGACACTGGAACTTGTCGACCAGGTTGAAGAGCGTCGGGACGAGCTTGAAGCAATCGACGATGTTCGTCGGCGCGACGATGATCCGGGGATAGTCTCCCTGGCCGGCACCCAGCACCTGCCAGAGATCGCCCTGCTCGGTCTTGGTGGGCACGCCGGTGGCCGGGCCCGCCCGCTGGACGTTGATGCAGACGACGGGGATCTCCATCATGGCCGCCGCGCCCAGCGCTTCGGTCATGAGGGCGAAGCCGCCGCCCGAGGTCGCGCACATGGCGCGGCAGCCCGTGTGAGCCGCCCCGATCGCCATGTTGATCACGCCGATCTCGTCCTCGACCTGCCGAACCATGATGCCGAGCTGCCGCGCGTGCCGCGACATCCAGTGAAGCACTCCGGACGCCGGGCTCATGGGATAGGCACAGTAAAAGCGCACGCCGGCGGCGGCGCCGCCCATCGCGAGCGCCTGGTTGCCCTCGAAGAACGCCAGGCGCTTGCCCATGTCAGGCAGCGAGAATGAGAATTCGGTGAAATGAGTCGCCGCGCAGTCGTAGCCTGCTCGTGCGACGCCCGTGTTTTCGGCCACGGCGGCCGCGCCCCGCCTCCTGAACTGGATCGCCAAGATCTCCTCGAGAATCTTGAACTCGACCTTGATCATGCGAAGGATCGCGGCCAGCGCTATGGTGTTCTGGACGAGATCGCCCCTGATGGCGGGCGCCAGGGCTTTGACGGAAAACGGGCAGAGTTGCACGCCATCGGCGACGACACCCGGCTTGATCGTGTCGCTGTTGAAGAGCACCGCGGAGCCCGGGCGCATCAGCCTCAAGTGTCGATCCATGGTGTCCTGATTCAACGGGACGAGCACATCGATCTTGTCACCCTGACTGAGAACGGGCTGGTCACTCGTGCGGAGGGTCAAGAAGATGTGACCGCCGCGAATGATGGATTGGTACGCATTGTAGGCATTCACGTGGAGCCCGCGGCGGACGAAGATCCGCGCCAGAATGTCGCCGGGAGTGGCAATTCCCTGGCCCGCCGCGCCACCAATACCAATGGTAAGGTCGACTCTGCGCACAGTTCATCTCCTGTCGGAGCGCATAAGTACTCCAGCGGCGGTCCTCGCCGAGCGCCCCATACGGCGGAACCGGGCTCCCGGGAACTTAGCCGGCGCCGAAACGCCACCACTCGGGCGGAAGGCGAGCGCCGGCGATAGCTCTCCCGCGACGGCCCAGCCAATCCTGCGCCGAACACGGGGCGGGGTCAAGGAGCCGGGCCCAGGGGGAGCGGATTTTCTGGTGCGCCTGGCAGGAGATGATCAGGTCCTCGGGCGCGACCAGGGCGACCTCGTGGCCTTCGATCGGGCCGCGTCGATGACAGCCGCCTGGATGCGCGGTGTCGCAGGAAGGTGCGCGCGGGTGCGGCGGCGAGTGACATGTGCGGTGACAGCCGGACCGAACCGCTTCGGCGTGCTCAGGCATCGGCGGAATCCGTGGCCGTCGCGTATCGCGCTTCCGGCCCTCTGGCGGCGCGCGCCGCGGAACTCGGTCAAGAGCGACGGGGAGCTCGGCGTTGGATAGGCAGCTCGGCTGGCTAGCACCCCGCCGTGCACTTCCCGCGGCCGTCGAACTGCATGGTCTTCCCACTCAGCGGGACATGAACCAGAGGACCCTTGACCAAGTCCATGAACTGCCGGGTCTTCGTGTGCGGATTCACCTTACCGCTAGTACCCCTCCGGAACAGACCGAGAAGTGGGTAAGATTCACGCGCGGATACGTGTTGGTCAGCCGCAGCACATCTTCCGGTCGACTTTGACGGCTAGAGCCCGGACTCCCGAGTGGCCGATGTCGTCGCGCTGCGAACTAGAGACTCCTTCTTCCGGTTCGTTACGCCGCCTTCATCGAGGGCGCGCCGGGCCGCCGAGGCAAGAAAGCGGTCAAGAGCCCCAGAAGGAGGAGAAAGGGGCACACGCGGTAGACGGTGGTGATGCTAGTGAGGTCAGCCAGCTTCCCAAGGGCGGCGGCGCCCAGACCCCCCAGACCGAACGAGAAGCCATAGAACATCCCCGCGGCCAGACCCACCCTGCCCGGCAGCAGCTCTTGCGCATAGACGAGGATGGCGGAGAAGGCCGAGGCCATGATCATGGCGATGAGCACGGCCAGAATGCCGGTCCAGAACAGGTTGGCGTACGGCAGGACCACCGCGAACGGCAAGGCCCCCAGGATCGAGAACCACATGACGGGCTTGCGTCCCACGCGATCACCGACGGCTCCGCCGGCAATCGTGCCCATCACGATGCCGACGAGGAAGGCGACCAGATGGAACTGCGCCGTCTGTATCGACAGGTGGAACCGGTCGATCAGATAGAAGGTGTAGTACGAGCTCAGGCTCGCGCTGTACACGTTCTTAGAGAAGAGCAGGGCTACGAGGATGACGACCGCCTGGACGACCTTCCGGCGCGGCAACGTGCTCTTGCGTGGAGCCGTGGCGGACACCACGGCGGCTGCCGGGGTCCGCGGCCCCGGTCGCGCAGGCGTGCGGTGCGCGTACCAGCTCCCGACCTGCAGCAATACAAAGATGGCGATCAGCGCCGCAGCAGAGAACCACGCAATGCTCGACTGCCCGTGGGGGACGACGACAAATGCCGCGAGCAATGGGCCCGACGTGGAACCAATGTTCCCGCCCACCTGGAACAGGGATTGGGCAAGCCCATACCGGCCGCCGGCCGCCATGCGCGCCACGCGAGAGGCCTCGGGATGGAAGATCGCCGAGCCCATCCCGATCAACGTGGCCGCGAGCAGGATCGCGGGATAAGTCCACGCCCGGGACATCAACAGGAGGCCGACGAGGGTGAGGCCGATGCCGACCGTCAGGGAATACGGTCGCGGGTGGCGGTCGGTATAGAGGCCGACCACGGGCTGCAGCATGGAGGCCGTGAACTGGAAGGCCAGGGTGATCAGGCCGACCTGGCTGAAGCTCAGGCCGTAGGAGCTCTTGAGAATGGGATAGAGCGCGGGCACCAGCGACTGCATCAAGTCGTTGAGCAAGTGGCAGAAGCTCAGCGACAGGATGACCGCGAAGGTCGTGCCGATGGCGACTGAGCCGGCCGGTGACGACACAGCAGCCCGGTGGGTGGCTCTCGAAGCGACAGACCCGTCGCTCATCGCCACAGCATAGCAGCAGGTGTGCTTCGCTCAGTCCTCAGTGGCACCGCGAGAGGATTGATCGGGCGGCGCGATCGACATCGCGCGCATGGACCCACGACCGCACCAGAATGCGCCGATGCGCCGCTGGCCGTCGACTCCTACCTGAACCGGTACGTGATCCGACCGCGGGTCAGGTCGTAAGGCGACAGCTCCATCGTGACCGTGTCGCCGGGCAGGATCCGGATACGGTGCATTCGCATCTTGCCCGACACGTGGGCCAGGACCTTGTGGCCATTCTCCATCACCACCCGGAACATCGCGTTCGGCAGCGGCTCGACCACCTTGCCCTGCACCTCGATTGCGTCTTCTTTGCTCATGCGTCTTCGTTTTCGCCTTTCATCGGCGTCTTGGACGGACGCCCAATGTGAGATCCGTGCTGCGATGCAGACGGTGCTCCGAACACGATGGCTCTCGCGACCTGGACTCGCCGTCACGGACAGGAAGGAGCCGACGCCAGAGAGCGTATCACGTATTCGCCGACTGCATGCTAGAGGAGTGACGCGTGCTCATCGCGAAGCAGCTGTCGGTGATGGTGCGCCTGGCAGGAGTCGAACCTGCGACCCTCGGATTAGAAGTCCGATGCTCTGGTCCATCTGAGCTACAGGCGCGTCAGGCACTTACGATACACCAGCGACGGGCCAACTGACGGCGGGCTGGTTACGGGCTAGTTCAGCGGCTCCATTCGCTGGGTCACGCCAGAAGAAGCGGACGCTGACCTGTTGCGGCACGCGTCGCTGAGCTAGCACCGCCCTTTCTTTGCTTGGCCTGGAGGGCAGAACCCGCCGGACGCTCCTGGCGGCTGCGCCGTCTTCATCGCATGGCCGGGCGGAACCTTGTAGTACTTCATTGGCACTCCAACGACCGGCCGCGGCACTCGCTCGGTTGGAATGAAGACCCAGGGACCGCTGTGGCGGGTGGCGTAAAACCATGAGCCGTCGTGGAAGGTGTAGTACCGACCGCCATAGACGAAGAGGTTGAAGTCTACGCTTGGAGCGTACGAGACCGTCGTGTTCGGTACGGCGACGACGGCCGGAGGCGCTGGCAAGGCAATTTTCGGCGGCGGCGGTACTGGGATGCCGATATGGACCCCGACGTTCACATCACCAGCGACGGCCTCGGTGTTCGGGACCGAGGCGAGTGCTGATACCGCGAATACAGTGATAAGCAAGCTTCGTTTCGCCATGGACGCCTCCTACCGCTCGACTGTGCAACGGCAGGGCCAGGCGCATCCCCAATACTCCCGCAGAAATTCCGTACAGAGATGCCGCAGTGGCATCGTGTCTCATGCAACCGTGTCATCGGTGCGGGACTGAACTCGCCTGACCAACCTCTCCAGGCTGGCAGACGGCGCCTACATCGCCGAGCCCAAGCTGGACGGTTGGCGCCGGCTTGCGCCTACTCTCATCAATCCTGGCCTGGGCGAAAGTCCGTCGTGAAGAGGACGACGTTATCGATTTCGAGTCATAACCGCCCGGAAATGATTGGAAATAGTGGCGAAAACGTGACCGCGCCCAAACACGGGTTCGATCTACCTTGACTCCCGAACCATATATTATATAAATTGTAAAAGATATAGAAGGAGGAGGGCGTTTGAGAGGAAGACGCAAGCCCTCCTTAGGCTCTCGCAGGACGTTTTGGACCGAGCTCGCCCGCTGAATGCGCCTACCCGAGGCTCCGCGCGGGGAAAGGAACACCTGACATGGCCAAGTCTAGAACGGCACACCGCGTGGCGATCTTCAATTCACGGCCGGACTTCATCGAGGCCCTTCGCTTGGCCCTTGAAGCCGACGGATTCACCACGGCCTGCGCCCACCTCGCCGATATTCAGAACGGGGTGCTGGATCTGCTCGCCTTCGTTCATCTCCACAAGCCTGAACTGATCGTCTATGACTTGCCGCGCCCGTACGAAACCCACTGGAACTTTCTCCGGCTCCTGAAGGAGACCGACTCGCTCAAAGCGGCGACGTGGGTGCTCACGACCACCGACAAGAAGGCGCTCGAAGCGGCGGTGGGAGCGTCCGGCGTCGTCGAGATCATCTTCGGGGAGCCCTACGGCGTCGCGGACGTCGTTGCCGCCGTCGGCAAGACGTTTGCGGACGCCTTCTAGAGGACCAGGGCTCGATGGATCAACGGCTCCCTTCGGTCCACGTGCTCGTCGTCGACGATTCGTCCGAGATTCGCGAGATTCTCACCCAACTGCTGGAGCAGCATGGCGCCAGGGTGACGGCGGTCGGCACCGCCGAACACGCCCTCGATCTCCTGGAGCGATTACGACCGGATGTGCTCCTCAGCGACCTCGAGATGCCGGAGAAGAACGGCTACTGGCTCATAGGCAGGGTTCGCGCACTCGCGCCGGACCGGGGTGGCCTGACGCCAGCTGCCTGCCTCACGGGGTCCGCCAGTCCCGAAGACCGGGCGCGCATCTTGAGGGCGGGGTTCCAGTATCACATCGCGAAGCCGATCGACCCGTCACGCCTCGTGGGCATCGTGGGGATCTTGGCCCTCAAGCCGTAGGCTCTACCGCCGATCGTCGGAGACACGCAGGAGTTGTGGCGGGCCCTGGGCGTCGTCCCGCCCGGGCGGGCGTCAGGCACTTACGATACACGAACGGGCTTCAATCCCCACGGCTAGCTCGCGTCTCTCTTCACCAGCTTGCTGAATCCGCCACTCGATTTGGCCGAATCGAAGGCCTTCTGATAGGCGACGAAGCTGGCCCTCAGCGCGCAGGCCTGATCGGTGCAGACATACACCTCCCCAAGCCTGGTATTGGGATGCAGCGTATAGCCGAAGGTGGTCAGCCCCAGCAGCTCTCGACCCGTCACCGTGGCCGCGTACGTCGGATCGAGAATGTTTTGCTCCGTCCGGGGTGACGCTACGTAGAAGTCAAAGCGAGCATGGATGCCGCCCATTAACCACGAATCGTTCAGGGCCGGGCTCCAGTCGTGATCGTCCACCTTCAGCACACTACCTGCTCCATTGCTCCCCGCATGGGTCGTGCTGAAGTTCGTGCGTTCGATCTCGTCCAACCCCGACCCGATCTCCTTCAGGTTAATGGGCGCGCCGGAGCCGTCTCTCTTCACGATGCGACCAACCACGAGAGCTCCGAGCGCGTTGGTCGCGGCATTCTGGTAAACACGTGGGCCCCGACTCCGCTCCGGCCGATGCCTCGGAGATCACTCGTCGCGGCCGCCGCGTCGACGTGGCCGAAGAGGAACCCATTGCGTCCAATATGACCGATGGCATCGAGGCTCGGCGCACCGTGCTGGCCGCTGAAATGCTGCACCTCGGAGGTAAACGAGAGCTGGCCGCCGTCGCCGAACGTGTCCCGGGTACCTCGGGTCGGATCGACGGTCGCGAACGCGTGAGTCTTGTTCAACTCCATGGCGTACGGGGGATTGACGCTCGCGATCGGCGAGTTCTCATCCCAGACGGGGGAGAGATCGAAGAGGCGAGCCGCCTTGACCTTGCGGATGAATTCTCGGACCTGCCCGCCGGCATGGTCCGGAGCGGCGGCGGTTGCCGGCCCGATCATGTCGGTGATGGCCACGCCAATGGTCGACGCGCCCGCGACCCGCATGAAGTCCCGCCGATTGACTGCTGTTGTCCTCCGGGCCGGAGTCATACCACCGTTGTCGCTCATGGCCGTCCTCCGGGATAGACCTTCGATGGGACCGAGGCGCACTCTCCTCCGGGAGCCGAACATTTGAGTCTCGAAGGATCGCGCCGACTCTAGGCGAGGGATGGTTATCGTGTCAACCGCTCGCGCCCACTCAGTAGCCCCGCGCCCACTCGATCACGTTGGCGAGGGGCCGCCCGTCCAGGTACGCGTGCAGGTTGTCCGAGAACACGTCGACACCGCGATGCTGCGCCACGTCGGTGCCGCCGGAGACGTGCGGCGTGATCAACACGCGCTCGTCCTGCCAGAGGCGCGGATCGGGGGCGTGCTCGAACTCCCCCACGTAGACGTCGAGCCCGACGCCGCGCAGCTTGCCCGTCGCGAGCGCGGCGATCAGCGCCTCCTCGTCGAGGATCTCGCCGCGGGCGACGTTGACCAGCACCGTCCCCGGGCGCATGGCCTCGAACGCCGCGCGACCGATCAGACGAGTCGTTTCCGGAGTCCACTGGCAACAGACGGCCACGAAGTCGCTCTCACCGAGCAGCGAACGGAGGTGCTCGGGACCTTCGAGGCGGCTGAATCCCGAGGGCAACGCGTCACCCGGGGAAACGTGCCGTCGCGTGCCGACGACGCGCATCCCCGCGCCGGCGCACAGGCGTCCGACCGCCTGCCCGATCCCCCCGGCTCCGACGACGCAGACGGACTTGCCCTCGATCAGGATCGGTCGATAGCTGCCGTGCTCGAAGCGCTGACGCTGTCGGTCGCGGTAGGCCCGATGCAGCCCGCGGGCAAAGTGGAGAAAACAGGCCAGGACATACTCGGCCATGGCTCCGGTGTTGCCCTGGCCGCGCGATGTGGTGACGATGACGTCGCTGCCCCAGAGATCGCCGCGCAGCAAATTGCTGGCGCCGGCCGGGCGTTGATGAAACCACCGCAGCCGTGGCGAGCGCGCCCGCAGATCGAGCGGAAAGGGCCAGCCGCCCAGGATCACCTCGGCCTGAGCCAGGAGGTGGTCGCGGTCCTGGCGCGTGCTCGGCGGACAGGAACGCTTTCCCAGGTAGCGCTCCACGCTCCACTGCGGCCAGGTTTGCCGGATCTCCTCGTCGAACCAGCCGCGGGCGTCGACGACGCGGAGCCGCGAGTCGAGCCGCGCGATATAGGCGAGCTCCTCGTCCGCGATGGGCTGGATGACGAGGACGTTGACTTCCCTCATCGTGGCGGCGCCGGGACCATGAGTCGTCTACTTGTACTACCCGCCCGGGGGACACGCAAATAGAGCGCCCTCGGGAACTTCGGTAGCGATGATCTGTCTAAGCAATCATGAATCGCCTGGCCTTGGTAGAGGCCGAAGCCCTACCCGTCTCAGCGACGGCGACCGTCGGGGTGCTTCCCGCCCCGACGGCGCCCCGCTGGGATCCTCGGCTCTACCAGATCGCCACGCTGGCGGGCCTCCTCGGCTACGGCATCTGGTGGCTGGATCTCGAGGTCCAGCCCCAGACCGCGGTGACGATCGTTCTCAGCGCGCTCGTCACCCAGCTCGTATGCACGCGACTGGCCGGCCGAGGCCCCTTCGATCCACGCAGCGCGCTGATCTCCGGGCTCTCGCTTTGCCTCCTGATGCGCACGGGTGTACCGAGCCTGGCCGTTCTCGCCGCCATCACCGCTATCGCCAGTAAGTTCACGCTGCGCATAAGGGACAAGCACGTTTTCAACCCGACCAACTTCGCGCTGGTCGCGATGCTGCTCTTCGCGCAGGACGTATGGGTGTCGCCCGGCCAGTGGGGCAGCGGCATCGTCTTCGCGTTCCTGCTGGCGTCGGCTGGAGCCCTGGTCGTGAATCGCGCGGCCCGCGCCGACGTCACCCTGGCCTTCCTCGCGTGCTACGCGGGCCTGCTGATCGGACGCTCGCTCTGGCTCGGGGAGCCGCTCGCCATCCCGCTGCATCGGCTCGAGAACGGCGCCCTCGTGCTGTTCTCGTTCTTCATGATCTCCGATCCACGGACGACGCCGGATTCGAGACTCGGACGCGTCCTGTTCGCTGCGCTGGTGGCGCTGGGGGCGTATACGGTTCAGTTCTGGCTGTTTCGGACCAACGGCCTCTTGTGGTCGCTGGCGGTCTGCTCGCTCTCCGTGCCGTTGATCGACCGGTTCCTGCCGGGCCCGCGCTTTCGGTGGCCGGCAGCGACCGCCCACCCGGGGGAAAGGAAGCTCGTATGAAGCTCGCGGCGATTGTCGTGACTACAGTCCTCACCGTCGCGCTCGCGGCGGCCACGGCCCTGGCGTTCTGCGGATTCTACGTGGCCAGGGCCGACACGAAGCTGTTTAACCAGGCTTCGCAGGTGGTCCTGGTCCGCCACGAGAACAAGACCGTCATCACGATGGCCAACGACTTCAAGGGCGATCCCAAGGAGTTCGCCATCGTGGTGCCCGTGCCGACAATTCTAGAGAAAGGGCAGATCCGGGTCGGCGATCGCGCCGTGATCGAGCATCTCGACGCGTACTCGGCCCCCCGGCTCGTGGAGTATTTCGACGACGACCCGTGCCGGCCCCACATCCAATACTATTCTCGGGGGGCCACTCTACGGGAGCTGGCGGCGCAGGACAGGATGGCCGAGCGCGCCAAGAGCCTCGGCGTGACCATCGAGGCCCAATACACGGTCGGCGAGTACGACATCCTGATCCTGTCGGCCAAGGAAAGCGCCGGCCTCGAGGCCTGGCTGCGCGACGGCGGTTATCGCCTGCCCACCGGGGCTTCGGCCGTGCTCGGCAGCTACCTGAAGCAAGGGATGAAGTTCTTCGTGGCCCGCGTGAATCTCAAGGAGCAGGCCCGGCTCGGCTTCACGTACTTGCGCCCGCTCCAGATGGCCTTCGAGTCACCGAAGTTCATGTTGCCCATCAGGCTGGGCACGCTGAACGCCGACGGACCTCAAGAGCTGTTCGTCTTCGCGCTGACGCGCAAGGGCCGGGTGGAGACGACGAACTATCGCACGGTGCGGCTGCCAACCGGCTCGGAGCTGCCCCTTTACGTCAAGGACGAGTTCCCCCAGTTCTATCGAGCCATGTTCGCCGAGCAGGTGAAGCGCGAATCCATGCGCGCGGTCTTCCTCGAATACGCCTGGGACATGAGCTGGTGCGATCCGTGCGCCGCCGATCCGCTCTCCCCGGAGGAGCTCCGCAAGCTCGGCGTCTTCTGGCTCGCCGAGAATGGCGCCGGCGGTGCTCCTGACCCGCGGCGCATTCGCCCGGGCGGGCCGGTCGACGTCTTCATGACTCGTCTCCACGTCCGCTACGACGCGACGAGCTTTCCCGAGGATCTCGTCTTCCAGGAAACCGTCGATCGCGCCAACTTCCAGGGACGCTACATCCTGCACCACCCGTGGAAGGGAGAAGTGAAGTGCGAGGCCGCCGAGCGCTATCGTCAAGCGCTTCGCGTCCGCGCCGAGCGAGAGGCCGCGAACCTCTCTTCGCTCACCGGCTGGCCCATCGAAGACGTGCGCCGGAAGATCGGTCCCCTCGGCGAGGTCAAGCCCGACAACCGCCCGTGGTGGCAGAAGCTCTTCGCGGACTAGAATGCGTCACTTCGCCTTGAGCTTGAGCTCCTCGTACGGCGCCGACCACGGATAGTCCGCGATGAGGCCGAGCCCGGACTCGGCGATCCGCGGACCGTGGGCCTGGAGAAGTGAGAGCTGCCAGATCGGCAGGTACATGACCTTGTCGTGGATCAGCTGCTGGATGCGATGCAGAATCACCTCGCGCTTCTTCGCGTCGAGCTCGGTCGCCTGCTCACGGAAGAGCCCGTCGATGTCGGGATAGCCGCCGTAGGCGTACGAGCCGCTCGAGGCGGTGAACGCCTCGATCCGCGTGGCCGCGTTGCCGGAGACGCCGCTCAGGCCGTAGATGATGTTCTTCAGCTTCTTCTCCTGATAGGCCTTCATGAACGCCGCGCGCTCCAGCGGGCGGAGCTTCGTCCGGATGCCGGCCGCCTGGAGATAGTTCTGCACCGGCTCGCAGAAACTGGTGGCCCCCGCGTCGCACCAGAAATCTCCGGCGTCGAAGCCTTTGGGGTACCCGGCCTCCGTGAGGAGCTGCCGGGCCTTCGCGGGGTCGTACTGATAGATCGGCGGCTGCCAGTAGAACTCGAAGCTGGCCGGGATGAAGCTCCCGGTGATCTTCGAGAACCCGAGGGTCTCCGCCTGGTTGATCGCCTGGCGGTCGACCGCGTAGGTCGCGGCGAGGCGCACGCGGCGGTCGTGCCAGGGTGAGCTCGCGTCCCATTGATCGGCGAAGACGAGCCAGTGGGTGCTCGAGAACGGAGTCGACTTCAGCGTGAGCCCCGGGGTGCGCCGGACTTCCTCGCCGAGCGGGCCGGTGATCGCGTAGGCGATGTCGGCCTCGCCGCGCTTGAGCATAGCCAGCCGCGTGGAAATGTCCGTGGCCACCTTGAACGAGAGCTGCCTCACGCTGGGCGCCTTGCGCCAGTAGCCGTCGAAGGCCTCGAGCACGAGCTCGACGCCGGGATTGAACGAGACGAAGCGATACGGCCCGGCGCCGATCGGATGCTTCTTGAAGCCCTCCTCGCCCACCTTCTCGACGTATTTCTTGGGGACGATCCAGCCGGCGCCCGTGGCGGGCGTGCCGTAGAACGTCATGAAGTCGGGCCACGGCTGCTTGAGCCGGAAGCGAACGCGAGCCGGATCCGGCGTCTCGACCGCGGCCACCTTGTCCTTCAGCAGCTTCGCGGAGATGCCGCGGTAGCGCTCGAACGAGAACTTGACGTCCTCGGCCGTCACGGGCTCACCGCTGTGGAATCGCGGGCCCTTGCGCAGGACGAACTCGTAGACGAGGCCGTCCGGCGACATCGTCCACGACTCGGCCAGGCTCGGCGCCACGCTCTTGCCCGGCATCGGCTTCAGCATCGCGTCGTGGAGCGCATACAGCACCAGGAAGGGCGTGATGAGCCCCGGCGTTTCGGCGGGCTCGAACAGTGTCGGCGCCAGGGTGAAGTGAAGCGCCCAGGTGATCTGACCCGCCGGAGCCTCCGCGCGTGTCTCGGGCGCCGCGAGCAAGTACGTCGACGCGGCCAGGATCAGCGCGAGCGCGCCGGCCGCGATCTGGCGCTTATGTCGGTCCATCGCACGGCCTCCCGTACTGACGTAGTTGTAGCATCCTGGCACGGCGTCTTGAGGCGTTCCGTCCCGAGACGGAGTGGAGCCGAACCGGTTAGACTGTTCAACACCATGACCTGCGGCGGCTGCGGCTTCGACACATCTCCGGACTTCGCCTTCTGCCCGCGCTGCGGCCGTCGCCTGCCGGCGCCGTGCGCGGTGTGCGGCGCCTTGTGCGAGCCCGATTTCGCGTTCTGCCCGCGGTGCGGGGCGGCGCGGAGCTCAGCCGCCGGCACCACGAGCCCACGAACGGCCGCGCAAACCGACACGCGGGAAGCCGACCGGAGGCAGGTCACCGTGCTCTTCGCCGACCTCACCGGATTCACCTCGCTGGCGGAGCGGCTCGATCCCGAAGAGGTCCGCGCGTTCCAGAACGCGCTGTTCGAGGCCCTGGCGCAGGCGATCGCGCGCTATGGCGGCTTCGTCGAGAAATTCGTCGGCGACGCGGTGATGGCGGTCTTCGGCGCGCCGGCCGCTCACGAGGACGACCCGCAGCGCGCGCTCGAGGCGGCGCTCGACATGCTCGAGCGCGCCGCGGCGCTCAGCCAGCAATGGGCACCGCGTCTGGGCCAGCGGGTCATGCTTCACATCGGCGTCCACAGCGGTCCGGTCGTCGCCGGCAGCCTCGGGGCCGCCGCCGGTGCCACTTACGCGGTGACCGGCGACACCGTGAACACAACCGCGCGGCTCCTGGCAGCCGCGGCGCCCGGCACCGTTCTGGTGTCGGAGGCCACTTACGCGCTGACGCGTCATCGTTTTTCGTTCGAGCCCGCCGCCGAGCTGACCCTTCGCGGCAAGTCCGAGTCACTCGTCGTCCATCGGCTCCTCGGCACGCTGCTCGAGCCCGGGTCCGGCCGTGGGCTCGCGGCGCTGGGGCTCGCGGCACCGCTCGTCGGGCGTGCCGACGAGCTGGACCAGCTCCGAAGCGCCTTTGACCGGATGCAGCGCGGCCGGGCCCAGCTGGTCAGCCTCGTGGGCGAGGCCGGAACGGGCAAGTCGCGGCTCCTCGACGAGTTCTTCTCGCGACACGACGCGGAGGGCCGTCTCGCGGGCACGGTTGTCAGGCGGGCAACGTGCTCGTCGCTGGGCGAGCCGACCTATGGCATCTTCGGCGCGCTCTTCCGCGAGGCCTACAGGGTCGATCCGGCCGATACGCTCCGGGTCGCCCGGCAGAAGCTGGCCGAAGGCCTTCGCGCGCTCGGGGCAAGAGCCGAAGAGGCCGAAGCCATCGCCCCGGTGCTGAGCTACGTGCTCGGCGTGGAGGACGCCAAGCCCCGAGACGTCGAGCCCGAGCAGTTGCAGCGCCAGATCGTGCTGGCGGCGCGCACCCTGATCGAGCGGCGGGTGCAGCACGAGCCCCTCATGCTCGTGGTCGACGATGTCCACTGGGCGGATAGCGCCTCCATCGATCTGCTGCGGAACGTCGTCGATCACCTCGCGGAGCGCCCCTTGATGGTACTCCTCTCGCACCGCCCGGAGACACGACCGCCCCAGGTCACCCGAGCCGCGCAAACGGTCATCCGCGTCCATCCCCTGTCCCGCGACGAGACGCGGGCGCTCGTGGGCGGTCTTTTCGCCGTGACGCCCGACGAGCTCGGTCAGCTCCAGGACTTCGTCGCCGCGCGGGCCAGCGGCAATCCGCTGTTCGTCGAGGAGATCGTACGCAGCCTCGTGGGCAAGGGCGTGGTCGTCCGTAGGGGCGACCGCTGGGCGAGCACGGGCGCCTGTGAGGCGGCCGGCGTCCCGCCGACATTGCACGGCCTGCTGCTCTCGCGGGTCGATCGACTTCCGGGCGACGCGCGCCGCGTTCTACAAGAGGCGGCGGTACTGGGCGCGGAGTTCGAGGAGACGCTGCTCCGGGACGTCGTGAATGATCCATCCGCTGCCTCGCTCGCGCTCGGTCCCCTGGTCGAGGCCGATCTGATCCAGTCGGCCGGACCCGGACGCGATGGAGCGCGATACCGCTTCACTCATGCCCTCGTGCACGAGGTGGTCTATCAGAATCTCCTGCTGGCGCGCCGCACCGAGCTGCACGAGAAGGCTGGCCGCGCGCTCGAGCGTGCCGCCGGCCCTCACCCCGAGCGGCTCAGCGACCTCGAAGCGCTCGGCCACCACTGGAGCCTCAGCGCCGATAAGCCACGCGGAGCCCGCTATCTGCTGGCGGCCGGCGACTGGGCGCGTGCGGTTTACGCCAACGACGACGCGATCCGTCACTACGAGCGCGCGCTGCGCACGCTCGCCCAGTGCGAGCTCGGCGAGGGCGAGACACGCGCCGCGCGCGAGCGCCTCGCCGATCTGCTGGGCCTCATCGGGCGGCGGGCCGAGGCACTCGCGCACTACGAATCGGTACTGAAGGAGATCGAGGCCTGCGGCGATCACGCGACCGGCGCGCGCCTGCACCGGAAGATCGGCGGTCTGCACTGGGAAGCCGGCGACCGCGAGCGCGCCGGCGCCTGCTTTGCGGCGGGTCTCGAACGCTTGGGCGATGACGGCGATCCGCTCGAGCGTGCGCACCTTTTCCAGGAGATGGGCCGCCTCGCGTTTCGCGCGGGCGACAACGCCGGCGCCATCGAATGGGCCGAGCGCGCGCTGGCGGAGGTCGCGCGCGAGCACGAAGCGACCGTCAATTCCGCCCGGGCCCGCGAGGTCACCGCCGTGCGCGCTCAGGCCTATAACACCCTGGGCGTCGCGCTGGCGAGAACGGGGCGCCTGACCGAAGCAGTCGCGCAGATCGAGCAGAGCATCGGGCTGGCGGAGGCGTGCGATCTGTTGCAGGACGCTTGCCGCGGGTATACGAATCTTGGAGTGCTTTATAGCTCGCTCGATCCGCAGCGAAGCATCGAGACGTGCCTCAGAGGCCTCGCGACCGCAAAGAAGGTAGGTGACCTCGGCTTTCAGTCGCGGCTCTATGCGAATCTCGCGGTGGCCTACTGTGCCTTGACGGATCGGTGTGAGGCCGAAGGGGTCGAAGCGGCGCGCGCCGCGATCGACCTCGATCGGCGGCTCGGGCTGATCGATCACCTGGCCGTCCCGCTGATCGTGCTCGGCCAGATTCACCAGTGTCACGGCGAGCACGCCGCCGCGTTCGCGTCGTACCAGGAAGCACTCGGTCTGGCCGAGCAGGCCGGCGAGCCGCAGCTGCTGTTTCCCTGCTACGACGGCCTGGCCACCCTGCACCTGGATGCCGGCAACCGGGCGCTCGCCGAGTCGTACCTGGCGAAGGCTCAGGAGGTTTGCGAGCGGGCCGGGCTCGAGCCCGACACGCTGATGGTGCTTCCGTTCCTATGCTGAGACCCGTCGCGGTGTCATCCGTCCCCACACGAAGGAGCTCGATATGACGATGGCCGAAGCACGGCAGCCGATCGCGCCTGGAGAGCCGGCGCCCGACTTCACTCTGCCGGCAGTCGACCGCAACGAGGACGTGTCGCTGGCCGACTACCGGGGCCGCAGCCCCGTATTCCTGGCGCTGCTGGTCGGGTTGTGGTGTCCGTTCTGCCGCCGGCAGATCGCGCAGCTCGGGACGATCGAGAGCAAGCTGAAGGCGCTCGGCGTCGAAAGTCTCGCGGTGGTCGCCACGGCCCCCGAGAACGCGCGGCTATATTTCAAGTTCCGTCCGACCCGCGTACGGCTTGCGTCCGACCCCGAGCTCTTCACGCATCGCGCCTACGGCATACCGCGGCCGGCGGTGAATTCAGAGTTCATGGAGGCTCTAGCCTCGACGAAGATTAATCCCGACGGTGTGCTTTCCGAGCCGCTACCGATCGTCGATGCCGCGACGGCGGTGGGGCGCCTGGACGGCTATGCCGAGACGAAAGCCGATCAGGCCGACATGGAACGCCAGTGGCCCCAGCTCAAGGGACAATTCCTGATCGATCGCGATGGCATCGTGCGCTGGGCCAACATCGAGTGCGCCAAAGAAGGCATTGGCGGCGTCGGCAAATTGCCGCCGGAGGAATCGATCCTCGGCGCGGCGCGGGCCCTGTCAAGCCGCTGACCGATCCGGACCAGGAGAGCCTTACCCCGCCTGGATGACCGCCACACGGTGGCCGAGCCGCGCCGGCCCGCGTTCGACCGGCGCTGGGCGAGTAGCCGTTCTTTCTGGGCGGCGTCTCACCCGCGCGAAGCGATCGCGTCCGACGGCCGGCGCACCGGTGGAACGATGAAGAGATGATCGAGGGTGATGACGTCCGGCCGGAGTCTCCACGCTTCCGCCCCCACGATCCGCATCACCGTCTCGCGAAGCTCCGGCGTCGGGACTTCGCCGGCCACTTCGATCGTCACCTGCGACTTGCGCCAGCCGGATACACGCGCGCGCGGCGTGATGACCAGGCCATGCAGCTGAGGCTCGCGGGCGACGACGTCCGATAGCTGCGACTGTAAGATGATCGCCTCTTCGATCCGCTTCCGCCGCGCGGAGACATATCTGGCTCCGACGACGATCGCGATCACGAGCACCACGAGGATGCCCACCCCGAGTAGCGTGCCCGCGGTGCTGCCACTCGCCGCTGGCGTCGAGCCCGTTGTGCCGGGCCCCTGGGCCCAGCCGCTCAACGTCGAGCCGATCAGGAGCGCGAATGCCGTAGCAAGCCCGGATGCGATCCGCATAGAGCTCCTCCTTCGACGTCACGGATTGCAAGAGCCCACTGGATAGTGCGCGACACCTCGATTCGATCGAGCACGGGAACGACCGCTGGAAACACGACGACCCGTCCTCCAGGACGCACACGACGGCCGCGGCGTCGATGGGACTGGAATTGTTGTCGCGTGACCCGGAACAGGGGCATGGGCCTCCCCTTTCCAGACTCGAGCCAGACTCGAGCGTCGACGCTGCGGTGTCGCGGCCACGATCCAACCGGCCGGAGCCCGTGTCCAATACATTTTTCCGGCAATACTGAGACGTTGGTGATATGAGTCCGCGCATGGAGCTGCGTCACCTGCGCTACTTCCTGGCGGTCGCCGAAGAGCTGCATTTCGGCCGGGCAGCGGCGCGGCTGCACATCTCCCAGCCGCCCCTGAGCCAGCAGATTCGGCGCCTCGAGAAGGAGCTGCAGGCGGCGCTCTTTCATCGGACGAAGCGGCACGTCGAGCTGACGAACGCGGGCCGCGTCTTCCTCGGCGACGCCCGAGCGCTCGTCGCGCAAGCCGAGCAGGCCGTCGGGAACGCGCACCGCGCGAGTCGCGGCGAGATCGGCCAGCTACTGGTGGGCTGCGACCTCTGGGCCGACTTCCTCAACGGGGCGAGCATCATCCCGCTGTTCGCCCGGCATCATCCCGACGTCGAGGTCGAGCTGCGCGATCTCACGGCCACGGAGCAGATCGCGGCGCTGGAGGGCGGGCGCATTCACGTGGGGATTCTTCGGCCGCCGGTCCAGAGCAAGGCACTGACGAGCGAGCGGCTCTTGTCGGAGAACCTGGTCGTCGCGTTTCCGCGCGGGCATCGCTTCAAGCGCTACGGACGGGTTCCCTGGGGCGCGCTCGTCGACGAGCCGTACGTGCTGTTCTCGCGTCGGCGAGCACCGGCCTTCGAGGCTCTCGTCGCCCGCGCCTGCCACGACGCGGGGCTGACCTTGAGGGTCAAGTACGAGGTGGAACACCCGCAGACGATCCTGGCCATCGTCGAGGCCGGCCTCGGCATCTCGCTGGTACCGGCGTCGCTGCAGACGGTCGGCCGGCCGGCCATCGCCTATCGCCGGTTGACGCCGGCCGGTCCGGCGCTGGAGACCGTCATCGCCTGGCGACGCGACAGCGAGCTGTCGCTGGTCCAGGCGTTCGCCAGGGTGGCGCGTGAGGTCGCGCGCTCGCGCCGTCCCCTGCCCTAGCCCGTGATCCAGCCGCTCTCGGTGACGTCGAACTCCTGGTTGTCGGGCCCGCGGAACTTGATCTCGTAGTACGAGCGCGCGCCCGCCGCGGGTGCGTGGCGCGGGTCGGTCCGGTCGGTCATGGCCGTGGCGCCCGCCGCTTCCAGCTTCCGGCAGGTCTCGTCCACGTCGTCCACCATGAACCCGAAGTGGTGCACGCCGGCGTAGGCGGCCTCGTCGCGCGGGCTCTCGCCGCTGCCCTCGTCCCTCGATTTCAGGATGGCCAGGTTGATGTAGCCGTCGGACAGGTAGCAGCCCGTCCGCGCCTGGCCTACCTCCTTGAGGCCGAACACGTCCTTGTAGAAGGCCGCGGTCTTCTCTGGATCTGGCGTCCGGATGGCGATGTGTTTGATCCTGGCCATGGTCGTCTCCTTGTCGTGCGATCTCTACAGGAGTCCGTACAGCTTGCCGGCGTTCTCGCAGAGGATCTTGCGCTGCACCGCCGGGCTGACCGAACGGAGGTCCTCGGCGATCCACTTCTGCGAGTCGGGCCAGATGCCGTCGGGGTGCGGATAATCCGAGCCCCACATGATGTTGTCCTCGCCGATGAGCGGGATCATGACCGCCACGAACGGCTCGTGCTGATATGTCGAGTAGCCCTGGCGGCGCCACAGCTCGCTCGGCTTCATCGACAGCGCGAGCTGGTGATAGCGGTCCTCGTACTCCTCGTCCATCCGGTCGAGGATGTACGGCCGCCAGCTCACGCCGGCCTCGCCGAGCACGAACTTGAAGCCCGGGAACCGATCGAGCGCGCCTGAGAACACGATGCTCGCGAGAAACTCGGCGGCGCAAATCTGGAACATCGTGGTGCGCGTGGCGCGATAGCGCAGGTCGTACTCCTGCTTCATCACGTCGTCGGCCGGCTCGCGCACCGGATATCCCGTGGTGTGGAACGAGATCGCCATGCGGCACTCCTGGGCGGCCTCCCACAACGGATCCCAGGCGCCGTGCCAGATCGGAAACGCCGCGGTGGACACCGCGAAGTCGGCGCCCTTGAGACCGAGCGCCGCCGCGCGCCGGAGCTCCTTCGCGGCAGCCTCGGGATCGTGGCTCGGAATGCACGCGAGCCCGACGAAGCGCCGCGGATTGGTCTTGCAGAAGTCGGCGGCCCAGCTGTTGTAGACCTCGTAGACCGCCTGGATGAGCTCGCGATCCTGCATGCGCAGGCCGATTCCGAGGATCCCGTACATGACCTCGGCGTCGATGCCGTCGAGGTCTTGATCCTTCAGCCGCAGCGCGGGCGTGGTGGGGTGCGGGCCGCCCTCGTAGAAGCCGACCTCGAACATCCTCTCGACGTGCTTGGAGAATCCGCGCTGGACGCGGTCGAAGCCGAAGCCCAGCCCGCCGTAGACCCCGAGCTCCTTTTCCTCGGCGAACCAGCGGGGCCCGTCGTCGGTTTGCCGCACCTGCGGCACCCGATCGCGGAACTTCGCGGGTCCGTTCTTGACCCATAGGTCGCCGGGCATCCAGGTCATATCGATATGGCAGTCGGCTGAAATGATGCGGTAGCTCATGGCCGGGAGGGTAGCTCCACCGATCGCCGGGGGTCAAGACGGGCGCCGAATGTCTGTCCAACGAACGCGAGGTTTCGGATAGGTTGGATGCCGTGGCCTATCGGGTCGTCCGGGTCCTGGTCCGCCTCCTCCTGTGGCTCTTTTACCGGCGGATCGACGTGGTCGGGCGCGAGCGCATTCCCGCGAGCGGCGGGGTGATCATCGCCGCCAACCACCACAACTCCGTCGTCGACGCGATGCTGATCATCGTGACCGTCCCCCGCGCCGTCACGGTGCTCGCCAACGCGCCGCTCTTTCGCCACCCGCTCGTCGGCCCGCCGCTGCACCTGCTGGGCGCCGTGCCGGTCCGCCGGCGCGCGGAGGCCGGCGACGACCCGCGGAAGAACGAGGAGATGTTCGCCGCGGCGATCGAAGCTCTGCGCGCGGGCGGCGTCATCCTGATCTTTCCCGAAGGACGGACGCAGCCCCAGCCGATCTTGTTGCCGCTGCGCACGGGCGCCGCGCGCCTGGCCCTCGGGGCCGAGCGCGCCATGGGCGGCGCCGGCCGCGTGACGCTCCTGCCCGTCGGAATGGTCTTCCACGACCCGGGCACGTTTCGGTCCGCGTCGGTCCAGATCACGATCGGCGGCCCCATCGAGACCGCCGATCTCACGGCGGCCCATCGTGATCGTCCGGAAGACGCCGTGCGGGCGATCACCGCTCGGCTCACGGAATCCATCGGCGCCCAGATCGTCGAAGCCCAGGACCAGTACTCGCTCGAGCTCCTCGCTGTGCTCGAGCGCGCGTGGTGGCAAGAGGCGGCCCCCCGCGGCGAGCCCGAGCCGCGGCCGGGCGAGGCCGCCGAGTACGCGCTTGCCTGGAAGCAACGGGTGATGCGGGCGGGGCGCTACCTCGCCGCGCGCGAGCCGCACCGCGTGGCCGCGCTCCGGCGCAAGATCGAAGTCTACCGCGGCCATCTCGACGAGGTCGGGATCGCGAGCGACCAGCTCGGCCTGCCATACAAGCCCGGCCTCGTCCTCTCCTACGTCGCGACCAATATGCTGTGGCTGGCGCTCGGCCTGCCTCTGGCATGCTGGGGGATCGTGAGTCACGCGGCGCCCTACTGGCTGACCGGTCAGATCGTGAAGCGACTCGGGCGAACCTCCGAGGAGGAGGCGACCGACAAGATGGCGGTCGGTCTCGTGTTCTATCCGGTCCTCTGGGCGATCGAGGGCTGGCTCGTCTGGCGGCTCGCCGGCCGCGGCGCGCTGCTACTGTTCATCGTTCTGATCGTGCCGTCGGGCTTGCTGGCGCTGGTCTGGCGCGAGCGGCTCGGCCGATTCATCCGTCAGGCGCGAGCCTTCTTCTGGTTCCTCACCGATCGCGGGCTGCACCGGCGGCTCCTCGACGAGCGGCGAGCGCTCGTGGGAGAGGTTCGCGATCTCGCGGACCGCGTGCCGCCCGAGGTGCTCGGATCAGATCGTGCGAGTGATGTCCGCTAGCCGCTGGTCGCAGTCGCCGCGGCTCATCCTCGGCTCCCTCACGACGCTCAACGCCCTGAACTATCTGGACCGCTACGTCTCCGCGGCCACCCTGCCCCTCATCCTGGCCGACCTGGCGATCTCGGATGCTCAGGGCGGTCTGCTCCAGTCCCTCTTCATCGTCGCCTATTCCCTGGCGTGCGGGCCGGCCGGCTGGCTCGGCGACGCCGGCAAGCGCCTGCGCCTGGTCGCGAGCGGCGTGTTCGTGTGGAGCATCGCCACCGTGGCGTCGGGCCTGGCGCCCACCTACGGCTGGCTCCTCCTCGCCCGCGCCGTGATCGGTATCGGCGAGGCGAGCTACGCGGTCGTCACCCCATCGCTTCTCTCCGACTGTTACCCGGCCGAACGGCGGGCGCGTATGCTCGGCATCTTCTACGCGGCGATCCCGATCGGCTCGGCCCTCGGCTACATCGTGGGCGGCGTGATCGGCGAGGCGCACGGCTGGCGCGCCGCTTTCTTCGTGGCCGGCGCGCCGGGCGCCGTTCTCGCCTTCCTCCTGCTGCTGCTGACCGAGCCCGCGCGCGGCTCCCAGGACAGCGTGCACGGCGCGGCCACGCCGCTCGGTCTAGCCCCCTCGCTGCGCGCGCTCATGAGCCGCCGGAGCTACGCCGTCAACACCGCGGCGCAGATCATCTACACCTTCAGCATGGGCGGGCTGGCGACGTGGATGCCGACCTACTTCGTGCGCGAGCGCGGCATCCCGCTGACGAGCGCCGCGGCGACCTTCGGCCTGCTCCTCGTCGTCGCCGGCTTCGCCGGCACCTTGCTCGGCGGGCGCCTTTCCTCGGCGGTGGCGCGGCGGCACCCCAGCGCCGATTTCATCGTATCGGGTTGGTCGCTCGCGATGTCCATCGTCTTCACGCTCTTCGCGGTGCTGGCGCCGCAGCCGGCCGTGTTCTGGCCGGCCATATTCGTCACGTTGCTGCTGCTCTTCGTGAACATCGGGCCGACGAACGCGGCGATGGCGAACGTGCTGCCGGCCGAGCTGCGCGCGCGGGGATTCGCGGTGACGACGCTACTGATGCACCTGCTCGGCGACGCCGCATCGCCCTGGCTCATCGGCGTCGCCTCGGACCAGATCGGGCTCCGCGTGCCCATCCTCGTCGCCGGATGCTTGCTGGCGGCGGCCGGCGCGGTGCTCCTGGCGGGCCGGGCGACCCTGGAAACCGATCTCGAGGCCGCGCGCACGACCGTAGCGACGCCGACGCGGAGCGCGCGATGAGCGGAGCGACTGCGGAGCTGTGGGCGGTGCGCCTCGGTCTGGTCATCGCCGGCCTGGCCGGCTGGTTCTGGACGCAGCGGCTGATCGGTCAACGAGCGTGGCCCGCTGGAAACATCGGCGACGGCGTCCATCAGCTGACCGCGCCGCTAAACCGATATCTCCGGGAGCACCCGCGCGCCGCCGACGCGCTCCTGGTCACGACGTCGGCGATCATCGATATGCTCGGGCTTTTCATCCTCGCGCGATCGATCTTCGGACCGAGCATTCGCCCGTTCCTGGGGCTGCTGATCCTCTACGCGCTGCGACAGCTCTGCCAGGGCCTGTGCGCGCTGCCGCCCCCCGAGGGGATGATCTGGCGCCGGCCCGGCATTCCCTCGCTGCTCGTTACCTATGACACCGCGACGGATCTGTTCTTCTCGGGCCACACCGCGATAGCGGTCTTCGGAAGCGTCGAGCTGGCGCGAATGGGCGGGCCGATCCTGCCGGTCCTGGGTGTCGTGATCGCCGGCGTCGAAGCGGCAGCGGTGCTGGTGCTCCGCGCGCACTACACGATGGACGTCTTCGCGGCGATCGTGACGGCGCTCTGGGCCGTCAGCGTTGCCGACGTGCTGGCTCCATCCGTCGACTGGGCATTGGCGGCTCTGGTCGGCGCCGGACGCTGAGCCAGACCACCGACCAGTCGCAGGCCGCGCTCCGCCCGAAGCGGCCCGCGCCTACCGCGAGGGCGGCGGCGGAGGTGGCGGGGGCGGACCACCCGCCGGAGGCGGCGGCGGAGTCCCGGACGGCGGCGGCGGGGGCGGGCTCGACGACGGCGGTGGTGGCGGCGGCGGCCCCGCCGGGGGCGGCGGAACGTTCGGCGGGCGGCGTGCCGCCGGCGGCGTACAGCGGTAGACGTCCGCGAGGATCATCCCCAGGTCGTCGGTCGAGAACGAGAGGACCGCGGTGTTGCCACCGGATCGCACGACCTTCCGCCGCAGATCTCGGAGCGAATCGTCGCTGACTCTGGACACGCGCGCGCATCCCGAGGCGATCGCGGAGTCGGTGGACAGTCGAACGTGACTCATGGCGAAGTGCTCGAGATCCTCGGCCCCGGCGCGAGAGACGCACGCGAGAGCCAGCAGCAACGCGGTACTGGAGATCCGTCCGGCTTTGATCACGCTGGCCTCCGGATTCTTCTTCCAGTCATGGTACACCTCGCCAGACGAACGGGCGGGTTCGCGCGTTTACGCTGGCCGCGCTCGAACGCGCGGGGAGAAGGTGCTAGAGTGTCGTGCTCACGTGTGGCCGCGGCGATTCTTTCCTGAATTATAGACGGCCAAGGCGAGCGCGGGAGGAGGCAAAGGTTCTCGGGCCGCATGAAAGTCATCTGCGCGTCGTGCCGTGCCGAGGGCCGTCCCGGTGATCTCGGTGAGAAAGCGCCGTTCGACAATCCCACCGAAACGCACGGGTACTGTCCGCGGCACGCGGCGCTGCTGCTCGCGTCGCTTCCGTCCCTGTCGTTCCCCGACATCGAGCTCTTGATCGTGGTCCGCCGTCACGACGTCGCGCTGTTCGAATATCTCCAGCGCCGGCTGGAGGGAGTGCGCGGGGTGAAGGTTATTCTCGAGCGCCGGAAGGGCGACCGGCGTCACGACCTGCGGCAGCGGGCGCCCGACCGACGACGGCTCCGGCGGCGGCTCCGGCTCGGCCAGGCCTCCTCGCTCGGCTACACCGTCGTGCGGTTCCGGCCTCGATAGCGAGGCCCGCCGCGACTCTCGCTACGGGGTCTGCTCCGAGATCAGGTCGAACGTCACGACCGTGAGCTGGTAGATCTCGCCCTCGCCGATCGACGGCAAGACGAAGAACGTGCGGGTTCCCGGCACGGCGTTGCCCCAGACCGACACGAGGCTCTCGCGGACGGGGGTGCCGGCGGCGTCGACCACCACGGCGCGGACGCGGATGTTGGTCACCCGCCAGCGGGAATCGTTGTAGATGTAGCCGTCCACGCCCGGCCGCATCGACGGCGGGCGCCGCACCCACTCGATCCGGAACGATTCGGCCGTCGGCCGACCGGGCGGCGGCTGCGCCCGCGTGCTCGCGGCGGCGGCGACGAAGGCCGCCACCGCGATCAGCAGAGCGCGTCGCCGCATCGCGGGAGCTCTAGAAAACTTCGGACAACTTCAACGGCTTGGCCCGCTCGCGCCGGTGGCCGCGCCCAAAGTGCTCGGCGAGCCCCTGACATATGATCGGCAGCGCGATCGTGACGTCGGCGAAGCACATGACGTTGGCGCTCCCGTGCGCCTCTTTTCCCCACGAGATGCATTCGGTGGCGAGCGTGGCACCGCCGAGGCCGCCGTAGACCGTGTTGTCGGTCGTGATCTGGATCGAGGCCTTGTGCGGCGTCGGGTCCACGTTGCCGTGGCGCGTCCGCACGCTGGTCGCGGTGATCTGCAGGAAATCTTTGGGCACGCCGCCGCCCAGGAAGACGACCGAGGTACCTCGGGGCGACATCATCGCGTTGTCCATGATGTCGGTCGCGATCCGGTAGTCCTTGAAGAAATCGACGACGGGCGCCTGCTCGGCCTTGGGCGAGGTGCTGTACCCCTCGCCGATCGGGCCGTCGGGCAGCCCGCAGCAGAAGACGGGCACCTGGTTACGCGCCGCCGTCGCCAGGATCGACTTCTCGAAGCCCTTGGCGTTGAGCCAGCTCCCGAGCTCGAATAGCAGCCGGACGGTGGGGATCGTGGGCTTCCGCCAGGTGTCGGCGAGCTCGTCGAAGAATCGGCCGGTGACGACCGTCTCCATCTGGTCGTACTTCTTGGAGGAGACGATGTGGTCGTAGAACCGGTAGTAACCCTTCTCGGCGAGGGCCACGTCGTCCACGTGCTCGGGGTCGACCCGGTAGACCCGCGTCCCGTCCATCATGTCGAGCAGGTCCTCCGTGATGTTGGCCGAGGTCGACGCGAGGACGTCGATGTAGCCGCGCTCGACCAGCCAGGTGATCAGCGGCCACATCCCGGCGCTGGACATCGAGGCGGCGTAGCCCAGGCAGATGAGGCTCTCGCCCTCGATCATGCCCTTCCAGGCTTCGAAGGCCTCGCCGAGCTTGCGGCCCTGGAAGGCGGACTTGCTCATCCGGCCGAGCAGGGACAGCACGCTGCCCCGTCCGACGTCTTCGGCGACGGTCATCGGTTCGCGGACGAGGTTCGGGTCGTCGAATCGCGGCTCACGAGTCATGTTCGCTCCTATCGCTGAGGAAGCCAGGTGCGCGACTTGGCGTGCTCGTCGGCCCGCTCGGTCCGGAGGTAGCGATAGCGGCTACCCCGGGCGACCAGCGCCTCCTGGACGCTCCCGCCCGGGAACTGGGCGAGGAGTCGGGGCACGACGAACGACCGGTCGAAGAATCGGCACGAGAAGATGTCGAAGTACGCACGCTCCTCGCGGGGGAACACGTGCAGGCTCACGTGACTCTCCGCGATCATCGTCAGGGCGCTCAGCACGGGCTGGCCGTCGGTGGTGGTATCGCGGATGACGTAGGGCCGCATGATCGGCGTCATCCCGATCTCGGCCGGGAGCCGGTCGAACAGCTGGAACAGTGAATCGAGGTCCCGTGGGCCCTGGTAGGCATCGATATTCAGGAACAGATGCGGCCCGAAGTCGTTCTCGACGTCGGGTTCGGAGTCCTTCAGGTCCTGCCGCTCTACGGTCCGGACGCTGGTGAGCGCGCACGGGAAGACCGCCTCGAGCAGCGCCCGGAGCTTGGCCGGGTCGAACTCGTCCGGCGCCACCAGGTCGGCGAAGTACGTCTCGCGGAACGAGAAGGTGTGGAGCGTGAAGTGGCCGCCCGCCAGGAACACGAACGCGCTGATCCCGCAATCTTCGGGCACGACCCCGTTGTAGTACGGAAGCACGAAGGCCGGCATCGCCCGCTTGAGTCCGAGCTGCGCCGGCGCGTCCTCGAGGACTTCCTGGATCAGGTGCGCGTCGTCGAAGCGAGAGCGGAACCCCCGAAACCCGTCGATCGTGAAGTGGAGCATTCGCCTCCCTCCCGGCGCCTTGGCGCCGTTGCGGCCATATTAACGCGGTTCGCGTCGTCCTTTAATGCCGAAACGTCGAATTATCGCCGCGAGCAGCCACGGCGCGTGCCGATGGAGCACCACCGCCGCCTTTCCGAAGCCGGTGATCACGACCTCTCGGCGCCGCCGTGCGACCGCGCGCACGATTTTTCGCGCCGCGGTGGGCGTCGCCATGACGAACGCCGCGGGAATCGGGCGCCGCGGCGCCTGAGCGCGCCAGACGCCGCGGTTGTCGACCTGACCGATCTCCGACTCGACGAAGCCGGGGCTGATCAACGTCACCGCGACGCCGTAAGGCGCCAGCTCGTGGCCGAGCGAGGCGGCGAGCGCGTGCACGGCGAACTTGCTCATCGAGTAGGCCGAGGAGCCCGGGACGGCGACGTGGCCGCTGACGCTGCCGATCAGGACGAGCCGGCCGCGGGTCTTCTTGAGGTCTTCGAGGGTCGCGTAGACCGTCCGAAGTACGCCGAAAACGTTGGTCTCGAGCTGGCGGCGGTAGTCGTCGAGCGTCAAGGTCTCGAGCTTGCCGGTCACACCGAAGCCCGCATTCGCGACGACGACGTCCAGCTTGCCCAGGGCGCCCCGGGCCTTGTCTGCGGCGCGCTCGAGGTCGCCGTCGCGGGTGACGTCGCAGGGGATCACGATGGCTCGGCGCCCCGCGCGGCCGATCTCCGACGCCAGTGCTTCGAGCCGATCCAGGCGGCGAGCCGCCAGGGCCACGTCGGCGCCCTCACGGGCGAATTCTCGGGCGAGGGCGGCGCCGATACCCGACGATGCGCCGGTGATGAAGACCGCGTTGCCGGCAAAACGCTGGCGACGTCCCCCCAATGGCTCGCTATGGGTTCTGGAGGATGATGGCCTCTTCGGCGTAGGCGATGGCGGTCTTGGCCTTGCGGACCGAGTCGCCGTGGTCGCGCTTCGTCCTGGCGTTCTCGTGGTGAGCTTTCGCCTCGGCCAGGAGCTTCTTGGCTTCCTCGATGAGCTGCCGTGTCTCCGGGCTCACCTTACCGGCTTCAGCCTTCTTGATGGTGTCCTCCGCCTGCTTGATCACGACCGGGCAGTTGTACGCCCAGGAGGCGGGGCCGACGAGGACGAGGGCGGCGGACAGGACCAGGACGGCGACGATTCTCATGCGCGCCCTCTTCCTCGGGTGGGTGTGCGCGTCGAGCCCATCCGTCGGCATTCTAGCCTGATCCGGCGCGCCGTGAGCCGATGTCTTACATTTTTTGTTCAGAGCCGCGGCGTGCCGTCCGAGAGCCCGCGCGGGGTTGCTGTCGAGTGGAACGTCGAGCCGGGCAGGCTACCGATATCGGGCGCGCGTTGACAGCGTCAGCGGAGTGGGAGAGTCGATTCCGGCACGCAGCGGCTCAATCGACAGGCGGCTAACCCCTCGAATATCGTCCAGTCCTCGACGGCGAGCTCGTCGCTCTCGGGGGACGAGGAGCGTACTCGAGCTGCGGCGCGCTCGAAGCTCTGGAGCGCGCGCTGGCGCTGACGCTCGCAGGACGCAGCCGACTCGAACGTCTCGATGCGACGCCACCTGGACACCGGCGCCGACGCGTCCTGCAGCGCGTCGAGCAGCGCCTCGGTGCGGGCGGCGACCGTCGGGATCGTGAGGATTTCGTACGCCTTCATGACCAGGCGAACCTGCTCGTCGCCGGGCAAGCTGGCGACGGCCGCTCGGACCTCGGCGTCGGAGCTCGCCGTATAGACTTTCATCAACGCGCGCTTCTCGGGAATCGTCGGCGGGGTCAGCAGTAGCCAACCGCCGGGCTGGGCCGGGGCCTCGACGACGAGGACGACGACAGCAGCGGCCGTCGCGAACATCGTGCGAGCGAGAGGCCACGCGCCAGGCTTGATGGGCAGCACCCTCCTGCCGAACCCTGAGTGCAAAACAACGGCCACGCCGGCAGGATTCAGACAATCAATAGGTTCCAGAGCGTCCGCGGCTCGTCGCTGACAGAAATGGCGCGCGGCACGTGCCCGTCAGGCTCGCCCGTGCGGTCTGAGAGCGTCGGGGAGATAGCGGTCCTCAGTCGGACGTAAGCAGAGCGAGGACGGCGAAGGCCGTCGCGGCGTCGGACATGAACAGCCTTCGCCACGGCTCGCCCTTGGCGCCGCCGTGCTCACGATCGTGATTCAGCGAGTACGACCGCCAGGCGGGATGCGTTCGTTCACCGACCCGGATCCCCTGCTGATTCGCCTTGAGCCATTGCACTCCGGCCCTGACTCCCGGATCAGCGGCCGGAAGACCGGCGCATCGCAGCGTGTAGATCGCCATCCCGGTCGCGTAGCCGTCGGACCTCGCCAGGAGCGAGGTGTCAGGGGTCCCGGGCGGCCGCGCAGGCCTTGCGGCCGTGCTCCACCTCCAGCCACCCATCGTCCACAGCGACCAGCCCCCGTCGTCCCGCTGGGCCTTCCGTATCTCCGCGACGAGGGCCTCGCGCTGCGCGGGCGCGATCAAGTCCTTCCATCGTGTCGACGCCAGCAGCAGCCACGCCCGGTTGAAGAGATTCTGTGCGCGATACCGCTCGGTGAGATAGCGGCGCAGCCTGTCGATGCCGGAAGCCGCTAGAGGCTCTTGGCTGGTGAACGAGCCGGACGCGCTCCCGACCGCCAGCGCGGCCAGAGTGGCGCCAAAGTAGACGGCATCAGCGCTCTCGAACGGCTCCAGCCCGAAGTCCAGCCAGTCCCACGCGCCGTCAGGGCGCTGGGTTTGCCACAAGCGGCGGAAGGCACGCCGAACCGAGTCCCGGGCCTCACTCCGTTCGGGCTCGGTGTCCGAGCTCGCCAGGATCAGCGCGTTGAGGACCGCCTCAGTGCCTCGTGACTCAACCTTCTTGGCTTCGTCGAAGTCGTAGTACGGCTGGTGAGCGTCGTACGTGTCGACACGCCGGATGACGTCCCCGAGCAGCCGCACCTCCTGCGGCGTCGGCGCCCCCACGTGCATCGCCCGCCTCAGGCCCGGCCGTGCCAGTGCATACGGAACGACCGTGTGACACGAGACGCACGTCGTCTCGCTTTGACCGGCCCGCAGCTTCGTGGCCGTCGCGAACCACACGTCCATCCGTTCGTCCAGGTACATCGCGGCCGCCTCTCGATTCCAGCCGCCTGGCCCTGCCCGGACGTTCGGCGCGCCGACCGCGCCGGCGGTAAGTCCGGCGACGAACGCGGCCACGATCGCAATCCGGCGGCGCCTGTCGAGCATCACGGCGGCCGACCTCCTCGGACACTCAGAATAAATATGGTCGGGGTGAGAGGATTTGAACCTCCGGCCCCCTGCTCCCAAAGCAGGTGCGCTACCAGGCTGCGCCACACCCCGTCGGCCAGCGCGCGTTCGAGTCCGCTCGGCTCCGACTATATCACCCGCGGAGAAGCCGCCTGACCGTCTCGAGGGCTCGGCCGCGATGGCTCACTCGCGCCTTGTCCTCGTCGGAGAGCTCGGCGAACGTCCGGGCAAGCGGCGGATAGAAGAACAGCGGATCGTATCCGAAACCGCCATTCCCCCGCGGGGCCTCCGCGATCCGGCCTTCGGCCACACCTTCCACTACCTTCTCGGCGTGCGCCGGGCCCACCAGCGCGATCACGCAGCGGAAGCGCGCGGTCCGGCGCGCCGGGGGCACGCCGCGGAGCCGCTCGAGCAGATGCTCCAAGCGTCTCCGGTCGTCGAGTCCCGGCCCGCCGAAGCGTGCCGTGTAGAGCCCCGGCGCGCCTCCGAGCGCGTCCACCTCGAGCCCGGTGTCGTCGCCGAGCGCCAGCGATCCGGTCAGCTCGGCCGCGGTCCGCGCCTTCACGAGCGCGTTGTCGCCGTACGTCGCGCCGGTCTCGTCGGGAAGGCGCGCGCCGGGAACGTCGGCCAGCAGCCGGACCTCGAACGGCACGTCGCCCAGGAGTGCCTGGAGCTCGCGCCCTTTGGCGGGATTGAGCGTGGCGAGGACGAGAACCGCTCTAGAGCTTGAAGACGCGCTCGGCACGCGATTCGAGGGCGCGGCGCTGGAGCGCGACGAGGCGACGGATGCCCCCCTCGGCGATCGCCAGGAGCGCGTCGAGCCGGGCGCGGCCGAACGGCACCTGCTCGGCAGTTCCCTGCACCTCGACGAACTCGCCGGCGCCGGTCATGACGACGTTCATGTCGACCTCGGCGCTCGAGTCCTCCACGTAGTTCAGGTCGAGCACCGCCTGGCCGTGAACGATGCCGACGCTGATCGCGCCGACGCAGTCGCGGATCGCCGCCGTCGGCTGCAGGCTGGGCGCGCGCGAGATCGCGTCGGCCACGGCGACGAAGCCGCCGGTGATGGCCGCCGTGCGCGTGCCGCCATCGGCCTGGATCACGTCGCAGTCCACCCACACGGTGCGCTCGCCGATCTTGCTTCGATCGATGACGGCCCGCAGCGCTCGGCCGACGAGCCGCTGGATCTCCTGCGAGCGCCCGCTCGGCCCGCGGTTCTCGCGGGGGGTCCGCGTGTTGGTGGATCGGGGAAGCATCGCGTACTCGGCCGTGACCCAGCCCTGGCCCTGTCCTTTGAGGAAGGGCGGCACCTTGTCCTCGACCGACGCGGTGCAGATGACCTTCGTCGCGCCGAACTCCACCAGGACCGAGCCCTCCGGATGCAGGAGGAAGTCGCGCGTGATCGTGACGGGACGGAGCTGGTCCGGGGCGCGGCCGTCGGGGCGTGGCATCGCGTTAGCGCGTTCGCGTGACGGCGCGTGTCTCGGCCGCCGCCCGCGCGCGCTGGTCCCACGTGCGCTTGTACTCCGCGAGGCCGGCGAAGATGGCGCGCGCGATCTCGTCCCGGTACTTCGTGTCCTTGAGCTTGCGCTCTTCCCTGGGATTCGTGACGAAGCCGATCTCGAGCAGGATCGCCGGCATCGCCGCGCCGCCGAGCACGTAGAATCCGGCCTGTTTCACGCCGCGGCTCGAGATCCTCAGAGTCTGCGTCATCGAATCGTGGACGACCTCGGCCAGCCGCGAGGACTCAACCTGGAACTCGGATTGCGCGAGGTCCCAGAGAATCGCCTTCACGATATCCGCCTGGGCGGCTCCGCGTCCGGCCGGCTGCTCGAGCTGGACCGCACTGTTCTCGAGCGCCGCCACCTGGCGCGCCGCGCTGTCCGTCGCCTCCGACGACAGGAAGTATGTCTCCACCCCGTCGGCCGCCGCTTCGCGATGCGCGTTGGCGTGGATCGACACGAACAGGTCGGCGTGCTGTCGGTTGGCGAAGCTCGTCCGGTCGCGCAGGGTGACGAAATTGTCCGAGTCGCGCGTCAGGAGCACCTTGAGCCCCAGGCGGGCCTCGACGAGCTTGGCCACGCGGCGGGTGACGTCGAGCACGAGGTCCTTTTCCATGAGGCCGCTCGGCCCGGTGGCGCCCGTGTCGTGGCCGCCGTGACCGGCGTCGAGCACGATCGTCTTCAGCGGGGCGATCTGCTCCCGGCTCTCGCGTGTGCCCGGGTCCACCGGCCGGGAGACGTCGAGCACGATGCGCGGGGGATCGGCCAGGGTCATCGCGCGGAGCGTCCCGGCCGCGCCCTCGTAGACCACGCGCAGGATCCCGTCTGCCCCGGCGCGATCCAGGCGCACTTCAGCGATGAGCCCGTCGCCGATCTCCTGGGCGTTCGTCCCGCTCCCGAGGCCGACCAGCCGCACGCGCGCTTCCTTGGGCCCGCTCGACTCGATGCGGTGAGTGACGGCCGCCGATGTCTCGACGACGATACGCGTGAATGACGGATACGATCTGACCCTGACGTCCTCCAGGCCGACCTCGACCGCCGCGGCCGCCAAGCGCGAGGCCACCGGGGCGATCGGCGCGCTCGCCAGGAGCGCGGGGACGACGCGACCGAGGAAGGACTCGGGCACCAGCCATACCCCGCGCTTCACCCGCACCGGGGCGTCGAGCACAACCGGCTTTCCGTTGACCAGCACCTGCGACCAGTTCCGCGTGAGCGTGACGACCTTGCCCCCGGCGCGTAGCTGCGCTCGCGTGCTCGCCGGGGTCGCGACGACCTGCGCCGGCGGTGTGCCCTTCGTCTGGATCGAGGCCGCCACCCGGGTCAGCTCGACGTACGGGCGCCCGTCGTGCGTGACAATGGGCAAAGGCGGCACCGCCCAGGCCGCCGAGGCGAGCACGAGCACGAGCAGGACACCGGCCAGACATCTACAGCTCATCGGGAGCCAATTCTAACAACGGACCGCGCAGGGGAAAGTCTTTATGATCGGGGGGGATCAGGGGCCCTGGACTGGCGCGGCCGCATTGCGGCGAAGGCCACCAGCCCGATCGCGACCCAGGCGGCCTCCCGCAGGCGCCGCACGAGGCTGAAGGAGATCGCCGTGGTGGCCGAGAGCCCGAAGGTGGCGGCCGTGGCCACGAAGCCGCCCTCGAGCACGCCGAGGCTGGCCGGAACCAGGAAAGTGGCGACCTTGATCCCCGTGGCGAACGCCTCGATCACGGTCGCGGTCGCCAGCGACACCTCTCTCCCGAGAAATTTCAGGATGAGCCACGTCTCGACGGAGCCCAGGAACCAGGCGACGAAGTGGAACCAGATTGAGAGGCCGAGCCGCCCCGGGGCGGTCCGGTAGAACCGGCCGAGCGATTCGTCCACGCGCCCGAGCATCTCCTGCACCCTCGCCGGGCGAATTCCGACCCGCTCGAGCAGCCGCCCCGTCCAGCCGAGCATGCCGCGCGTCTGGACCAGCACGAACAGGCCGAGGGCGATCGCTTCGATCACCAGGAACCAGAGCATGGCGTAGAGGAGCGCCGTCCCGGTCAGTCCCGTCTCCCACGCCACGACCACCCCCACCAGGAAGAACAGCCCCTGACCCAGGGTGATCGTGGTCTTCGCGACGATCACCGACGCGAGGGTCGCGTCGAGCGGCGCGTACCCGCGGAGCAGCCAGGCCTTGACGGCCTCGCCGCCCACGGCGGCGGTCGGCGTCGTCATGTTGAAGGCCTCGCCGGCGAGCCGGGCCCACGCCAGCGCGCGGAACGGGACGGCCTCGCGCAGGAAGGCGTAACGCCAGCCGAGCGTGTCGAAGAGCGCGACGAGCACGGCCGGGAAGAAGAGAACGACGCCGAGCCGCCAGTGGAGATCGGCAATCGACGCGAGCACCACCGCCGGGTCGTTCTGGGCGACCAGCGCCGCGAGCAGCGCCACACCGAGCACGAGGAGCGAGACGCGGAAGTAGCGCAGCTCAGCTTTCCCGGTAGAGGATGAGCGACATACCGATCAGGGTGAATGCGAGCGGCCAGATCCGACCCGGCAGCCGCCCGGCCGACGGCAGGCGCAGCTCGAGCCAGCGCGCCCAGCCCGTGATCATGGCCAGGAGCCCCAGTGGCACGTGCGTGATCTCGATGAGGTACTCCTCCTTCAGGTTCAGCCCCGCGTGCGAGTGCGTGAGGAGGAGCCCGCCGCCGACGGCGCAGAGGAGCGGAAAGACGAGCGCCGCACCGTGCACGCGCACGCGATCCGTCCGGACGAGCCACTCGAAGACGCCGAAGGCGACGACCAGCAGCACGAAGATCCGATGCTGGAGCACCTCGGGATACCGCATGCTCTCCAAGAAGCCGAGCGGCCCGAGCGGCCAGGCGCCGGGGTCGTTGCGGACGAGCAAGAAGCCCGCGAGGCCGAGGAACACCAGCGGCCAGTGGCGCGTCCAGCGGACTCGACCGGTGGCGTGCACGAGGGCCAGCAACCCCATGACGAGCACGAAGATACCGGCCCAGTGATGATTGAACTCCGACCACGCGCGGTCAGCGTCCGTGCGCGGCGCGTTGCGGTCGTCCACCGGCATGTCCGCGATCCTCGGCGAGGTGAAGACAGGCCAGCGCGGCGTGAATCGGATGCTGACCTCGGCGAACGAGGCGCGGTCGGCCACGACGTCACTCGCGGGGGGCAGCGACGTCAGCGAGGCGGCGATGAACAGGACCGTCGCCCCCAGGCCGAATTCGACCTCGACGAAGCGCCGAAGCCGCGGGATCGAGACGCTCGAGCCTTCCGGCAGGCGTCGCACCGCGACGAAGTTCGCCGCGCCCAGGACGACGAGCCCGGCGAGCACCGCGCTCTTCGTGAGAATCATGCTGCCGTACGAGGTGCCCAGGAGCGCGCTCGCGCCGTCGACGTAGGACAGGCTCAGCCCCACCCCGGCGACGATCAGAAGCGCCACGGACGCGAACGCCGTCGCCGAGAACCGCTTGAGCAACGCCGCCGACCACCCGGCCTCGGCGCGTGTGGACGCGACGAGAGTCAGATGAAGAAGGCCGCCGATCCACACGCCGGCGGCGAGCTGGTGCAGCGCATCGAGGATCAGGAGCCCGGCTCGCGGCCCGAGGCGGCCGGCGGCGTGACTCGTCCACGCGCTGCCGACGCCCAGGAGCACCGTGAGCGCGGCGAGCGCGATCCACCAGCGCCGCCGATCCGGGTGCCTCGCCAGGACCAGGCACCCGACCACGAGCCCCGCGCAGGCCAGGATCCGCACGGCGCCGGCGCGGAAGAAGCTCGTGCGCGCGACCTCGGCGATGGGCCAGCCGGAGCCCGCCTCGGCGAGGACCGAGAGCTGGACCCCCAGGGAGAGCAGTTGCGCGGCGGCGACGACCGCCACCCCGATGGCCGTCAGCGCGAGACTTCTCGCCAGGCGCGAGCGAGCGGGCGCGCCTTCCGGGAGCGTTGGACGCAGCTGCATCAGCGCGAAGAGCACGCCGCCGATGGCGACCGCCTGCCCGCACAGGGCTAGCCCTCGGAGAAGGACCTCGACGAACCCCGCCACCGCGAGCTCAGGCGCGCCGCCGCGCCCCGACCCAGAGAAGGAGACCGAAGAAGATTGGCGTTCCGATGGACGCCAGGATCAGGAACACGTGGGCCTTCCCAAAGGCCGACAGGGCGATCACCAGATAGATGAAGTCGCGGTGGGAGAACGCCTCGGCGAAGCGCGCGATCCAACTGGCGTCGGCACCGACGGCCGTGTCCAGCATGATGGCGCGCGACTGGCACGCCGCGGCGCCGAGCGTGGCGACGACCGTGACCGCGCCGAGCGCGAGCGGCCACGTCGCTTCCTGGGCAAGGCTCAGGCCGAGCGCCATGCACGCGAACACGCCGACGTGGACGACGTTGTCGCCCCAGAAGTCGAGGACGGCGCCGCGGGACGACTCCATGAACTTGAGCCGCGCGAGCTCGCCGTCGCAGCCGTCGAGGATCGAATGGGCCAGGAACAGGAGCGCCCCGGCGAGCTGGTACACGGGCGACGACGACAGGAAGAATGAGGCGCCGACCAGCCCGATCGCTACGCTCACGAGTGTCATGACGTCGGGCGTGACGCGCGTGACCGCCAGCCGGCGCGTGATCGCCAGCGAGATCTTCCGCTCGAAGTGGCGCGACATGAAACCCTCGCGCTGCTTGATCAGGCTGCGCAGGAGCCACGCTTCCGCCCTCTTGGCGTCGGCCGTCTCCGTCATCGGAAACCGCCCGGTCTCGTCGACGTCGAGCTTGGCCTCGTCGAACCGGCCGCGCAAGGTCGCCAGAAGCTCGCCGACGTCCCGGCACCGCACCGCGGCTTCGAGCACGCCCGCGGGATCGTCGGTATCGACGACCGCGGCCAGCTGTCCGTCGGCGTAGAGGCGCTCGGGCTCGATCTCGGCCTCGCGAAGGGCGCGAAGCCATCGCGGCTGGGGCACCACGTTCGCCGGCAGGATCACGATCCGCCGCCGCGAGTCAGGCAGGCGCGCGCCGCTCAGGGCGCCGGCCGCCGTTCCGCCGAGCAGGCGCTCGGCGTCGCCATGGCTAATCTGGACCAGGACGCGCGAGAACCCGGCGCGCGAGCCGGCAAGCACGATCCGGCGCAGCAGCGGAAGCCCGGCCACCACGATGCCCGGCGACACGCTGGTGGCCGTTCCGGGCTCGGGCGGCACGACCAGCAGCAGGCTTTCCGCCGACCGGACGGACACGGCGACCGCGGTCGTCAGATCCGGGCTCCCGCGACGGAGATCTCGCGGCCTTTCTGTCGACTCGACTCGCGCGCCGCGTGCTCGAGCGCCACGCAGAGCCGCGCCTCGGCGAGGTTCACCCCGCGCGGCGCTGCGCCGGTCGTCTCGGCGAGGAACTGGCTCGCGACCGCGGCGAACCAGTCCGGGTGATGCGAGCCGTCCGACATCGGCGGCGGACACGGCCAGGAGGCATCCGCGGCGGGCCCGCCGCTCTTCAGCACGAGCGTGTCGTCGTGCAATTCGAGCATGCCCGCGCTCCCGCCGACCTCGGCCCAGTTCCGGCGGACCTCGGACGCCCACGTCAACAGGATCTCGGCGGTCGCCCCGGCGTACGTCACGCGAACCGTCGCGGTGTCCTCGACGTCCCACGCGGCGTACCGCCGCCGCTCGAGCCGGGCGCTCACCGACAGCGGCGGCTGGCCGACCCAGCGTTGAACGACATAGAACACGTGCCAGCCGTGATCGGAGAGGACGCCGCCGCCCGCGATGGCCGGATCGACGCGCCAGTTCCCGGTGCGCTCGTCGCCGGCCGCGGCCGGCCGGGTACGCAGAGTGTGCCAGATCACGTGCTCGACCCGGCCGATCCGGCCGTCCCGGATCAGCTCCGCCGTACGGCGCACGATCGGAGCGTGGTGCCAGTTGTGGACGGTGTGGAGCACACGTCCGGTCTTCTCGGCCAGACGCGCCAGCGGCGCCAGATCGTCGGGGGCGCTGACGAGCGGCTTCTCGCAGAGCACGTGCCGGCCGCGCTCGAGCGCCAGGCGGATCAGCGGCGCGTGACTGCTCGGCGGGGTGCAGATGTCGACGAAGTCCACGGCGGCCTCGGCCAGGAGCTCGGCCGGGGTCGGGTACCAGCGGGCTGTGGGCGCATGGGCCGAGACGAGGGCCTGCTGCTCGGGCCGCGCATCGGTGACCGCGACGATCTCGACGTCGCGCCGGCGGCGCCAGCCGGGCAGGTGGCCGTGAAGGGCGACGTTGCCCAGGCCGATGATCGCGCCGCGCTGCATCCTATCGGAGCCCGTGATCTCTCACGACCACCTCGAGCGCCTCGTCCAGGATCGCGAGCCCCGCCAGCGCCGTGTCCTCTTTGATCGTGAGCGGCGGGTTGATGCGGACCGACGGCGTGTAGGTCATCGCGACGAGCCCACGGCGGAGACATTCCTGGTAGAGCGCCTGCGTCACCGTCTTCGGGAGCGGCTCCTTCGTCGTCCGGTCGCGCACGAGCTCGATGCCGAGCATGAGGCCGCGCCCGCGCACCTCGCCGACGCACCGGTACTTCTCCTTGAGCGCCTCGAGCCGACCGAGCATCACCTTGCCGACGCGCTCGGCGTTCTTGACCAGGTCTTCCTTCAGGATGATCTCGAGCGCGGCGAGGCCGGCGGCCGAGGCGAGCGGATTACCCCCGTAGCTGGACGAGCTGGCGCTCGGGTTCGACCACGGCTTCGCGGCCGTGAGCGCGTCGGTCGAGATCACGCACGCGAGCGGAAAGCCGCCGCCCACGCCTTTGCCGACCGTCATGATGTCAGGCACCACGCCCTCGTGGTCCGAGCCCCACATGGCGCCGGTGCGGCCGAAGCCGGTGATCATCTCGTCCGCGATGAACAATGCGCCGTGCTCTCGCGCGATCCCGGCCACCGCGCGCAGGAATCCCTCGGGCGGGATGACGTTGCCGGCGGTGCCCTGCATCGGCTCGACGATGATCGCGGCGATCTCGCCGGCCGTTTGATAGCGGATGACGTCGCGCACGAAGTCGGCGCAGGCGATCCCACAGTCCGGATACTTGAGCTTGAGCGGGCAGCGGTAGCAGTCAGCGTAGGGCGCGAGATGGCGGCCCGGCATGAACGGCCCGAGATGGTGCTTGAACTCGCTGCCGAGCAGCGGCAACACGCCGCCGGTCTTGCCGTGGAAGCCGCCCCAGAACCCGAGCACCTCGGCCTTTCCGGTGGCGGCGTGGGCGAGCCGCAGCGCGGCTTCCACCGCTTCGGCCCCACCCGAGAACATCTGGATGCGCGTGAGCCCCTCGGGCGTGACCGAGCCGAGCAGGTCGAGGAACTTGGCCCGCGTCTCGGTCGTGAAGCTGCCGAAGGTGAGCCGCTCGACCTGGTGCTTGAGCGCCTCGACGTAGTGCGGGTGGCAATGGCCGATGCTCCCGACCGCGATGCCGGCGATGAAGTCGATGTACTCGTTGCCGTCCTCGTCGATCAGGGTGCAGTCGACCCCGCGCGCCATCGCGAGCCCCGCGTAGAGCGAGAACCCCTGGGAGCCGGAGGCGAGGTGCTTTCGTTCCTGAGCGACGATCTGCTGCGAGCGCGGTCCCACCTCACGTCGTTTGGTCAACGCTTGCCTCCCGAGAATCGAAGGGCCAGGTACGACGCGATCGCCGCAGACGCCTCGTCACGGTAGAGCGCGAAGCTCGGCCATGCGTTCACGTCCAGGAGCACCAGCTGGCCCGTCGCCGTCGCGATCGCATCGCCGCCGTACACCTCGAGACCGAGCGCGGCCGCCGCACGGCGGACGAGCCGAGCGAGCTGACGCTGATCCAGCGGATGGCCGGCGAGCTTCTGGTCCTTGTGATAGAACCAGCGAAACCAGGGCGGCTCGCGATGCGGGCCGCCGCCGGCGCCGATGCCGTAGAACTTGATCAGGTCGCCCTCGACGTGCGGCTGGAGGACGGCGCGCTCGATGCCGCGCACGGCGAGCCCGCGGAGCGCGGTCTCGACGTCGCCGGCGGCCGACGCGAGCACGACGTCGCCTTCCTGCGTGTTGTGGACGTCGCCGCGCTTCACCCAGACCGGCAGCGAGCACGGCTCGGGGGCCTCGCTCGTGGCGAGGACGCGGCTCGGGATGAACGGCACGTTGGCCTCGTCGAGCACCGCGATCATCCGGTCACGATAGGTGTTGTGCACGGCCCGCGGCGTGTTCACGTGGGGCACGCCGCCCACCTCGAGGGCACGAAGCCGCTCGAGCACCTCCAGACGCTCGCACATGAGGAAGACGAAGCGCGGCCAGCTGTCCGCGTTCTCAGTGACCTCGTCGGCCGTCTTGAGCTCGACGTGGAAGCCTTTCGCTTCCAGGTGCTTGCCGGTCAGCCTCAAAATCTCGGTGTCGTCGGACTCTCGGCCCGGCGAGTGGGTCGCCTCGCGAAAGATTCCCCAGCAGACTCTGCTCACTCGGGGCCTCCTCGATTCGATCTATGATACCCGGCCCGCCAAGGCGAGCGTCTCGGCAAGTGCCACGTCGTCGGCCCGATCCACGTCCACGACCTGTTCGATGATCTCGCCGTACAGCGGCGCGCCCGAGCGCGCCAGCCATTGCAGAAAGTCGCGCAGCCGGCCGAGGCCAGCGGGCGGCGGCACGGCACGGACCGATTCGGGCACCAGGTACATGCCGGCGGTGACGAGATGGCCCGTCGCGCCCCCGACCTCCTCGATTCGGCCGTCGGCCGCCATCACGACGCGCAGCGGCGTCTCGTCGGCGATCAGCGGCGTGACGGCCAGGACGGTCGCGCCGAGCGGGCGTCGGGCCGCGGCCTGCACCAACCGCACGAAGTCGGACTCGAGGCACCACGCGTCGACGGTCGTCACGAGCATCCGGCCGCCGGGATGCCGTCGGATCACCTCGCCGAAGCTCTCCAGCGACGACTGCGTCGTCTTGACGATGAACTCGACGTCGAGATCGGGGAAGCGGGTGCGGACCCAGTCGACGCACTCGCGCTCCCGCTCGTTCACGATGATCGCGAGCGGACCAACGCGCGCGGCGCGAAGATTGCGGATGGTCGACTCGATCAGCGGCACGCCGGCGACCGGCACCATCGGCTTGGGCATCGCGAACCCGCCCTGGCGCAGCCGGCTGCCCTCACCCGCAGCGATGATGCCGCCCGCGAACACGCTCACAGCAGAATCGTCTCCAGCTCCCGGAGCGAGCGGATCTGCCGATCGTCGCGGCAGCACGGCTTCGCCGGCGGCGACTCGGCTCCGACGAGCCAGATGTGGCGCATACCGACGCCGCGCGCGCCCGCCATGTCCCGCGGCAGCGAATCGCCGACGAAGGTGGCCGTCGCCGCGGAGGCGCCGAGGGCGTCGAGTGCCAGCTGGAAGATTCGCGGGGCCGGCTTCGTGCATCCAACCTCGGCCGAATCGACGAGCACACCAAACAGTGAACGAATACCGGCATCGTCGCACACCTGCGCCAGGTTTCCGTAGAAGTTGGAGACGATGCCGAGTCGATAGCGCCGGCCGAGCTCGCGGAGCAGCGGCGTGTTCGCGTCGAGGGCGTGCCGCGCGTCGCTCAGGAACCGCCGCGCGACGCGATCGGCGATCGCCGGATCGGAAAGCTCGAGCGCTGCGGCGACGCCCGCGGCGAGCCGCTCGACCGTCGCCCGGAACGAGGTCGTCGCCGGCAAGGCGCCGACCAGCGCGTCGTCGGCCGCGTAGTAGGCTGGGTCGAAGCGGTCGCGGGCGACGACGGCGCCCTCGTCGCGGAACAAGCGGCCCATCCGTTCTTTCCAGGGAAGCCCGTCGGCGTCCAGCGTTCCGCCGAAGTCGAACAGCACAGCAGCGCGGTCGTTCGCGATCAAAAAAGAATCAGTGTCGTCGTGAGTTGGCGGAGGCGGGCGTAACCAATTGGAGCCGTCGCCCAGCTTCCTTTATATGTGAGTTATATGTGAGTCTCATCCACACTGTACCATCATTTCTCTATCTGCAAATCGCTGAGAAAACTGACAAATTGCATCGCCTCGGGGCAGGACCGCGGGAAAAATGTTCCACTCGGCCGTCACCGCGGCCGTCATTCCTGCATCCAAAGACCTGTACGGAGGCGGCTCTTCGCGAACATCAGAGAGGGGCGACGTGGATGATCAGGAGGTCCTCGATCGGATCAACGAGCTGGCGCGCGAGGAACACGAGCTCTGCGACCGTGAGTCTCACGGGATCGTGACCGACTGTCGAGGGCTACACGGCGTGAGCCGCCCGGTGCGCTAGCGAGCGGGCGAGAGCTTCGCCCACAGGGGGCCGGTGCTGGCGCAGCCGACCAGCGAGGCCGCGACGCAGGGGGTATCTACTCAGCTTCCACAGGCACCACGACGACGTCCAGGCGCCGATCTCCTCGGATCACCCCGATGGTGAGCTCGTCGCCGAAGCGCCGGCCGACCAGCATGCGATGCATGTCGTCCACCGTACGGACGGCGCGATCGTCGAGCGAGACGACCAGATCCCCTTCGCGCAGCCCGGCGAGCGCAGCCGGGCCGCGGGGGACGACCGACGTGATTTCGACGGCATGAGCCTGCGACAGCGCGTAGCGCCGCGCGACCAGGCGGTCGATCGGTCGCGTCTGTCCGACGATGCCGAGATACGCGCGACGAACGTGGCCGTGCGCGAGCAGCTCACTCACCACGCGCTTCGCGGTGTCGATCGGGACGGCGAAGCTGATGCCCTGGGCCATCGCAATGATGGCCGTATTGATCCCGACGACTCGCGCCCGCGTGTCCACCAGGGGCCCGCCCGAATTGCCGGGATTCAGCGCGACGTCCGTTTGGATGACGTTCTCGATCAGCCGTCCAGTGGCAGTTCGCAGCGATCGACCGATGGCGCTGACCACGCCGGCCGACACGGTCGACTGAAACCCGAACGGGTTCCCGATGGCGACGACGAGTTGCCCGGCTCGGAGCGACGCCGACTCGCCTAGCTCGGCGGTCGGCAACCCGGACCCCTCGGCCCGGATGACTGCCAGATCGGTCGCGGGGTCGCTCCCGACAAGCGTCGCGCCCAGGGCGGATCCATCGGTCAGCGTGACGCCAAGGTCGATGGCCTCGTGCACCACGTGGCTGTTGGTCAGGACGTACCCGTCGGGCGTGAAGATCACACCGGATCCGGCGCCGACGACGCCCGCCCCCTTGCGCGACCCGCGGCCGGCCACAATGCTCACGACCGCAGGGCCGACGCGCTCCACGACCGTGACGACCGCCCGCGAGTACGAGTCGAGCAGATCGCGATCGTCGAGGCCGCTCGAGTGGTCGACCGCGGTCGGTGCGGTGGCGTCAGCCGACTCGTCGATACCCGCACCAACCAGTCGAACGTCAATCATCGGCCATCCCCCCCCGGTACCTGGGTGATGCTCGGGGAGGCTTCGAGGATTCGTCTGAGTTGTTGGTGGAGGCGGTGGGAATCGAACCCACGTCCGGAAACCCTCAGCCGCAGGCGTCTACGTCGATAGTCGATCTACGCTACTGCTTCTCGCCGCGCGGCACTCCGATCGACAGGATCACCGCGCGGCCAGCCTCAAAAGTCTCGCCCCTCCCCTGAGGCCAGGTTCGGAGCCAGCCACCAGAATATGACGCCCGTTCCCGAACCCTGATGGCTCGATCCGGCGGGCGCTGACGGGTGTTAGGCCGCCAGGGCTAGCTGTGTGTCGGCAGCTATACCGTTCTCTCTTATTAACGAGGGGAGAGAAACCTCGAGACGCAGCCTGGACCTCACTGATCCCCGTCGAAACCTGTCGCCCCCTTTGAAACGATCCGATTTACCAAGAGTATAGCACCTACCAGGCACCGCGTCGGGCGGCGCGGGCGGTCTTGTCCATCTCGCGACGAACCTCCCGCTCGCGCAGCGCGGCCCGCTTGTCGTGGAGCTTCTTGCCGCGCGCCAGGCCGAGCTCGACCTTGGCCCGGCCGTCCTTGAAATAGAGGCGGAGCGGAACGAGCGTCAGACCGCGCTCGCTGATCTTGCCGCTGAGCCGCGCGATCTCCCTTTTATGAAGGAGGAGCTTCCGGTCCCTTTCGGGGTCGTGGTTGGCGTCCGTCCCATGGCTGTAGGGATTGATATGGCACCCGAGGAGCCAGCCCTCCCCGTTCCGGACCGACGCATAGCTGTCCTTGAAGCTGACCTGGCCTTCACGAAGCGACTTGACCTCGGTGCCGCGGAGTACCAGCCCGGCCTCGACCGTCTCGAGGATCTCGTACTCGTGCCGCGCGCGACGATTGGTCGCGATCGGACGGTCGCCCGAGGCCTTGCTGGCTTGACTTACCATGTCCGAACGGTATTATGACTCACGCGTTTCGGGCCGAAGTGGCGGAATTGGCAGACGCGCTAGATTCAGGGTCTAGTGCCCGCAAGGGTGTCGGGGTTCGAGTCCCCGCTTCGGCACCAAACCTAATTGAGTAGTTACGGAAAGATCCCGACCAGTCCCCGCGGGCGCGAAAGCGCCTTGTGCTTGTTCGTGTGCTAGGGGCTCCCGCCACGACGATGACGACTGACCGGGACTGATCGGGACTGATTCGGATTGATCGGACGCGTCTCACGTGTCGGGGGCATCGGGACACTTCCCGGTGCCTCTTCACACCCACTTCTCTAACGCCTGTCACCTCGAAGCCGGAACACGAGTTCGATTCTGTATCGCAGCGTCGGCCGTTCATCTCCGCAGCCAGTCGGAGAACCGCCGCCACAAGTTCAGAATCGGAGCGGGGACTCCGCCGTGCTCTTCGCACGGGGCGGGTTCCGTGCCGGTGAGAAGGGTTTCTGAAATCACGACCGGGCAGAAGAGATTCGCGATCCGACCGTTGGTCGCGTCGATCTTCACGGTCGTCACCCCGGCGGGCACAGCGAACGATGGCGGCGGGTACGCATCCAGGGCCGCCCGCATGAAGTCGGCCCAGATGGGGACCGCCGCCTGCGCGCCAGTCAGTCCGTGGGCCTCCCCGTTGTCGAATCCGACCCAGACTAGTGCGAGCAGCGTCGGAGTGTATCCGACGAACCACGCATCCCGGCCGTCGTTGGTCGTCCCGGTCTTGCCAGCCACGGTCCCCGCGTTTCCCAGCCCTCGTATTGACGAAGCGGTTCCGGCCTCGATGACGCCCTCGAGGAGCGACGTCATGACGTAAGCCTCGGCCGGCGGCACGACCTGGATCGCATCCGACTTCTGGACGTCGAGGCGGGCACCGTTCGCCTCATACACCGCGGTCACTGCGGACAAATTCTGATGGCGGACACCCCCGTTCGCGAACGGCAGATAGGCCCGTGCCAACTCGAGCGGGGTCACCTCGGAGGCGCCGAGCACCGTCGCCGGCACGGCGGCGAGCGGGCCCGGGATGCCGAGCTCTCGTGCCGTCTCGATCACGGCCGGGAGTCCGATCTCCAGCGCCACTCGTACCGTCGCCGCATTGAGTGACCGCTCCAGCGCGCGTCGGACGGTCACCCGGCCTTCGTATCGGTCCTCGTAGTTGCGCGGGCTCCATTCGGTCGAACCGACCTTGAGGGTCAGCGGTGTGTCATCCACGAAGGTGGCGGGGGTGAAGGCGGGACTACCCCGACGAGCGCTGAGCGCCGCGAGATAGACGAACGGCTTGAAGGCAGAGCCCGGTTGGCGGCGAGCGAGGACCGCTCGGTTGAACTGGCTCGCACGGTACTCGCGGCCGCCAACCAGCGCGCGGATCTCGCCGGTGGTGGGGTCGAGCGCGACGAAGGCCGCCTGCAGTCGCTCAACGGCGTCAGCTCGGCGCAGGCGCGGCCAGGTCCGCTCGATCTGGTCGAGCCCGCGCGCGACGGCCGCCTCAGCGAACCGTTGAAGGGTGATGTCGAGGGGCGTCTGGACCCTCGCGCCGCGCTGGCTGTCGATGACGCCGACGCCGAGGCGCTGCTCGACTTCCAGTCTGACGTAGTCGGTGAAATAGGGGGCCGACTGGGCGGTCACCGCGACGGCCTGGAGGCGAATCGGCTGGCGGCGTCCGCGCTCGAGATCAGCGACGGTGATCCACCCCAGCTCGCGCATCCGCTGCAGGACGGCATCACGGCGCTGCCGCGCTCGTTCGGGATTGCCGACTGGAGAGTAGCTGTTGGGGGCGCGCACCAACCCGGCGATCAGGGCGGCGTCGGCGAGCGCGAGCTGATGAACCTCCGTGCCAAAATACGCTCGCGCGGCCGCGCCCACTCCGCGGATCGCCAGCGAGCCGCGCTGGCCCAGATAGATTTCGTTCAGGTACGCCTCGAGAATCTGCTCCTTGGAATATCGCCCCTCGACGATCGTGGCCAGCCACGCCTCGCGAAGCTTTCGCCAGAACGTCCGCTCGGATCCAACCAGCCGGTTCTTGACCAGCTGCTGGGTGATCGTGCTACCTCCCTGCCTGACTCGGCCCGCCCTGAGATTGGTCCACGCGGCGCGGAGCAGCCCGCGCACGTCGAGGCCGCCGTGCTCGAAGAAGCGATGGTCCTCAGCGGCGAGGACGGCCTGCACCAGAACGCGGGGCGCATCGGCGAGACTTATGGGGTGATATTCCTCACCGGGTCGGGTCGCCCCGCTCGTGAGGATCTCCGGTTCGAGGACGGCGCCGCCGAGGCTCTCGCCGTCGCGTAGCACGCGGGCGATGCGTTCGCTCTCGAGCTCGAGCCGCACGCGCGTCGGGCCGCCCTCTTTGCCGTCTCCCACCCCTTTGAGGTAGAGCTCCCACGCATCCGCCTCTCGGTGAAACTGTCCCGGTGCCGTGACGGGCGCCTGCACCTCTTTGTACTTAAGGCGGCGTAGTGTGCCGGCCAAGTCGATCGTGCGGACGTTGACGCCGGGGACCAGCCGTTGTCCGGCTGCATACACCAGCGTCGTCCGCCGCGACTCGACTCGCTGAAAGCGAGACAACTCGACCGCGGTGTACACGCCCACAGTCATCAGGCCGAGAACGAGGACACCGGCGACGACGAGCGTGACGAGCCTGAACGTCCCGACGCCACGAGCCCGTCTGAGGGCGATGACCGCGAGCGGGCGGGCCCGTCGCCACGCGTCACGGACATGAGTGAGCAGGTTCGACACCGGAATCATCGGCCTCGCTGTCGCGGCCCACGCGATCGGCTAGAGTCGTCGCGCGCCAACCCAGTGCTCGGCGTACCAGTTGTCGTCGAGGCTCGCGATGGCTACTCGCTTGCCGGTCTGCCTGGCGTGGATAAAACGGCCGCGGCCGACGTAAATCCCATTGTGGCGAAGGCCATCGAAGAAGACCAGGTCGCCTGGCTCGAGACGGTCGCGGGAGACCGGCATGCCGTGCCGGTACTGCTGCGCGGCGTTGTGCGGAAGCGAGACACCGACTTGCGCATAGACGTACCGAACCAGACCGGAACAGTCGAAGCCCGAAGGGCTCGTCCCGCCAAATCGGTACGGGGTGCCGACGTGCTTTCGCGCGATCGCGACAACTCTCTGGCCCCGGTGGGATTCGGCCCCGCGCGAAGGAACGGCTCGGGGTTGTCGCGGCATCTCCGTCGGAGATGACTCTGGATCGGAGCCGCGCTTCTGATCCGTGGAGCCACGCAGCTCCGTCGCAGAATTGTTGAGCGACGCCCCGGACACAGTCGAACACGCGGCAAGGACAACCGAGATGCCGAGGAGAAATGCCAGGTGATCGAGCGTGAACTGATAGATCATCTCGACATGTCACCATCTTCTCATACGGCCAACTATGTGTCTGGGCGTCGTGGTCAAGAAACGGAGCGTCGGCTGTGCTCGGGGCTGGACTCTGCGACTGCTTTCTAGTTACCGAAGAGGCGCTTGACGGCATTTACACCGTCACTGATGGCCTCCTGCAGAGGTGTCGCCGCAAGCAACGGGCCGTCGCTCGGAGCCGTCCGTACGCGACGCGGACTGGCTGTTGGACACGAGCCGGGCGCGGGCCGCCAGCCCCGACGAATTGAAAAGGTTGGCCCAAGCGGTCCGATAACTGATCTTTTCGGACCGCGTACGACGCCGCCCAAACTAGGGTATCCGAACTTCTCTGGACGCGCGAGGCGCGAACGAGCGCCCGCATTATGCTCGGTGGAGCCCGGCCGTCAGGTGAAATGCGATGTTCGACGGAGCCTCAGGTCATCGGTTGGTCGAGAATCCGCAAAGGTCGCCGGTGCAGGGCGAATGCGAGATGACCGCAATCTTGGCATTGCCACTGCTCTCGCGCAACAGTCTGAAGCTCGTCCAGGCAACGTTATTCGCGTAGTCGCTCTCCAGGAAAATTTCGACCGGGTTCGCCTTGCTGACGAGGTAGTAAACGCCCGTCGGCGCGCCAGTGATATCGATGTCCTGCAATGGCGTGGAGTGATGGTATTGATCGATCCAACCAACGCTGATCCCCTGATCTCCGAAGCACGAGAAGTGCGCGCGCGATTCCGGCTTGGTGCCGTCAGCGGGCACGTAGTCGATGAGGCAGAAGGTCTCCTTGACCGAATTCCCCAGGACTGGGCCCCACCGTCCGCCGGTACCGTCGTCTCCCGGTGCCGCCGAGCGCACTTCGAATAGAGCCACGTCTCTCAGATGCCAGTGGTTGTGCTCCGGATGGAAGAAGAACGCTTGAGTGAGGTCGCGGTGGCAGACGAGACTCCCTGTGGCCGCGCTTTGAGCATTGTAGCTTCGGCTCCGGCATCACTTCGCGGCTCGCGGGCGTTACTGCCGGAGACGTGGATCGAGGAGGTCGCGCAGCCCGTCGCCAAGGAGGTTGGCGCCCAGCACGACGAGCGAGATGGCCATGCCCGGCACGGTCGCCAGCCACCAGGCGTTGGAGAGATAGTCGCGTCCTTCGGCGAGCATCGCGCCCCACGAGGGCTGCGGTGGCTGGACGCCCAGGCCGAGGAAGGACAGACCTGACTCGAGCAGGACCATCGTCGCGAACTGGCTCGAGCCGATGACAAGGATCGGCGCGAGCGTGTTGGGAAGGATGTGATGGATGATGACGCGGAGGTCGCTGGCGCCCAGGGTGCGGGCCGCCTCCACGTAGTCGAGCTGGCGAATCGTGAGCACGCTGGCCCGCACCGTCCGCGCGTAGAGCACCCAGCCCGAGAGCGCCAGCACCGACACGAGCGCGCCCGGGCTGGTCCCCACGACCGCGACGATGGCGATCGCCAGCATGATGACGGGAAACGCGAGCTGCACGTCGGCCACGCGCATGACGAGGTCGTCCACGCGGCCTCCGAGCACGCCGGCGGCGAGCCCCACTGCGACACCGACCGCCGCCGCCAGCACGACCGCACTCGTCGCCAGCGCGAGCGAGACACGGCCGCCGTATAGCAGGCGCGCCAGGATGTCGCGCCCGAGGTTGTCCGTCCCCAGCAGGTACGGAGGGGCGCCGCCGAGCACCCGCGGGGGCTGCAGGCGCTTGCCGAAGCTCGGCTTGATCGGATCGGCGGGCGACAGCAGCGGCGCCCCGGCGGCGGCGAGGATCACCGCGCCGAGAATCAGACCGCCGACGACGGCCATCGGATAGCGTCGGAGTCGGCTCATCCGTAGCGTATGCGCGGGTCGAGCACCGTGTAGAGCACGTCGATCAGAAGGTTGATCACGACGAAGATCGTCGCCGAGATGATGAGGACGGTCTGCACGACCGGGAAGTCGCGGAAGAAGATCGCGTCGACGACGAGCTTGCCCATACCCGGCCAGGCGAAGATCGACTCCGTGATCACGGCGCCTCCCAGAAGCGTGCCGATCTGGAGCCCGATCACGGTGAGAAGCGGGATCATGGCGTTCCGGAGCGCGTGCCCCCAGATCACCGCCGGCTCGCCCAGCCCCTTGGCCCGCCCCGTCCGGATGTACTCCTGTCCGAGGATCTCGAGCAGGCTCGAGCGGGTGAGGCGCGCCACCAGCGCCGTGGGGAACGCGGCCAAGGTGACGCTCGGCAGCACGAGGTACGACCAGCCCTGGAATCCAGAGGTCGGCAGCCAGCGCAGCGTGACGCCGAAGAGCAGGATGAGCATGATCCCCAGCCAGAAGTTCGGGAGCGACTGTCCGAGTACCGCGAGCACGGTGCCGGCGTAGTCGTAGCCGGTGCCCCGGCGCACCGCGGCCAGCACGCCGATCGACACGCCGACCAGCACTGTCAACAGCATGGCGACCAGTGCCAGCTGGATCGTGGCCGGCGCGCGCTCGGCGACGACACGCAGCGCCGGCGCGCGGTACTGAAACGACTGGCCGAAGTCGCCGCGTATCACGGAACGCAGAAAGATGCCGTACTGGACCCAGATCGGCTCGCGCAGGCCGAGCTCGCGGTTGAGCGCGTCAACGGCCGACTGGGGCGCGCCTTCGGGCAGGAGCATCTTGGCCGGATCGCCCGGGATGACGCGCAGGATCACGAACACCAGGAGCGAGACGCCGGCGAGCGTCAGCGCCGCCTGGCCGAGCCGCCGCAGCAGGTAGGATCGCACCGGCGCGTTACGCCGTCGGCCGGGAGCTCAGGCGATGCCGACCTCGTGCAGGAGCACGTAGTAGTCGCGGCGCGCCTCGAAGTTGCTGAGCTTGTCGCTGATAGCGTAGATCGCCACGCTGTAGTACGGCCAGATCTCCGGCTCCTCGTCCCACAGGATCCGCTCGATCTCCGCGTACTTCTGCTGGCGCACCCTGGGATCGGGCACGCGGCCCTCGGCGATGAGCTGCTCGACCCGCGGGTCGGAGAAGCGCGTGAGCTTCTCGGCGCCGGCCTTCGTGAACCACTGGCCGAAGTACCAGTCGGGGTCGTGGGGCATGTGGGCCCAGCCCGAGTAGAAGA
>QHTE01000014.1 GCA_003220685.1 Candidatus Rokuibacteriota bacterium | reverse complement strand
AGTTCGAGGCCGACCCCTCGATCGCCGCCGCCTCGGCTCTGCAGATCGCCATCGTCGGCGGGCTCATCGTCCTCGCGCAGCGACTGTTCCGTCTCCGGCTCATGGTGTGACGGCGCCCGGTGTTCACCCCTTGAGCGTGCCGAACGTCAGGCCCTTCACGAGGTGGCGTTGCATCACGGCGATGAACAGGACGATCGGCGCGAGGATGCCGACGGCGCCGGCCGCCGACCAGGACCAGTACTCGATCTTCTCGGCGCCGTACTGCGCGATCGCGACCGAGAGCGGCTTGGCGTCGCTGCCGGTCAGGATCAGGCAGTAGAGGAACTCGTTGTAGGCGAAGAGGAAGGTGAAGAGCGCCGCCGTGAACACGCCGGGGCGCACCACGGGCAGGACGACTCGCCGAAAGGCCTGGAACGAGCTGCAGCCGTCGATCATCGCGGCCTCGGGCAGCTCGCGCGGCACGTCGAGGAAGAAGCCGCGCATGAGCCAGATGGCGAAGGGCTGGTTGAAGGCCGCGATGATCAGGATGATCAGGATGTGCGTGTCGTAGAGCTGGGCGGCACGGGCCACTAGGAAGAAGGGCACCAGCAGGAGGATGCGCGGGAACGCCCGCACCGCCAGCAGCGAGAACAGCAGCACCTGGATCGGCCGGCTCCGGTACCGCGCCAGGTAGTACGCGGCCATACAGCCCAGCGGGATCGAGAGGAGCACCGTGCCGATGGTGATCACGAGCGTGTTGAAGAGGTAGCGCGGAAACGGCGTCTCCAGCCAGATGAACCGGTGGTGCTCGAGGGTGGGCGTGAAGATCCACGTGGGCGGTGTCGTGAAGGCATCGCGCGTTTGCTTGAGCGAGGTCGTCAGCGCGAAGTAGATCGGGAACAGCGAGACGGCGACCACGGCCAGGAGCGCCAGGTAGACGAGGGCTCGCGCGAGGACGACGCGCGGAGCGCCGACGCTCCGGTTCACCATTCGCCCTTCTCCCGGCGGTAGAGCAGGTAGATCCACGCGCCGATGACGAGGGAGAGGATCAACAGCGTGATGACACCGAGCGCGGAGGCGCGCCCCATGCGGAGCTGCCGGAAGGCCATCACGTAGTTGTAGAAGGTGATGGTCTGCGTGGTCGTGCCCGGCCCGCCGCCCGTCATGACGAACACCTGGTCGAAGATGCGGAAGGCGTCCATCGACCGGATGATGAGGACGAACAGCACCAGCGGCCGCAGGAACGGGAACACGACGTGGGCGAGCGTCTGCGCGCGCGAGGCGCCGTCCACCATGGCCGCCTCGAGCGGCTCGACGGGCACGCTCTGCAGACCGGCGTAGACCACGAGGATCACGAACGGCGTGTTCTGCCAGACGTCGGCGAGGATGATCGACCAGAGCGCCCAGGCTGGATCGCCGGTCCACCCGGGTCCGCGCACACCGGCGAGACCAAGGAAGTAGTTCACGAGCCCCCAGTTGCTCTCGAACATCCAGCGCATGAGCAGGCCCGCCACCGCGGGTGTGATCGCCATAGGAAGGAGCACCACGGTGTTGACGAAGCGTCGGCACGGGATGCGAGCGTCGAGGAGCAACGCGACGGCAATGCCGAGCACGACCTCGATGGCGACGGCGGCGCCCGTGAATCGCGCGGTCACGCCCAGCGCTTCCCAGAACGCGTCGTCGGCGAGGATGAAGCGGAAGTTCTCGAGGCCGACGAACGTCGTGCGCGGCACGGGCAGGTAGTAGTTGTAGAAGCTGAGCCCGAGGCTGTAGGCGAGCGGATAGACGAGGATGACGGCGAGCACCGTCATGCTCGGGACGAGAAAGATCAGGCGGTCCCGGCGCTGCTGCCGGCTCGCCACCGGGCTACTTCTTGTAGTAGCCCTTTTCCGTCATGAGGTCGCTCATGACCTTCTGCGCGCGCTTGAGCGCCTCGGGGATCGCCAGCTCGCCCGTCAGACCCTTCTGCAACGTCTGCGTGGTCTGCAGCATCGCCTCGGAGAACTCGGGATTGCTCGGCACGAGCCGGGCCCCCGCCTGGACGTTGTCGGCCGCGGCCCTGATGAACCGGAACTTCTGCATGACCTCGGGATCCCTGGTGACGGACAGCCGGGTCGGGGTCGCCAGGCCGGCGGACTCGCGCATGTTCGCCTTGCTGAGCGTCTTGCCGATCACCTGAAAGACGAGCTCGGGATCGTTCTTGGTGAAGGCGCTGATCGAATAGCAGCCGACGGCCAGCCGAGCGTGGCTCTTGCCTCCCTTGGTCGCGGCCGGGGGCACGGCGAAGCTCACCTTGCCGACCACTTTGGAGACCTGGGCGTTGTCCATGGCGAGCGCCCGCGACTGCCACAGGAGCCCCATGGCCGTGAGTCCCTGCTGCATCGCTACTGTCGATTCGTCGTTGTGGAACGCGAGGACGTTGGGGGGCGCGTACTTCATCAGCTCTTTCATCGTGGTCAGCGCCTTCACGCCGGCCTCGCTGTCGATCGTGACCTTCCAGTCCTTGTCGTACCAGTCGCCGCCGTACGTGCGCAGGTAGTACGTGAAGTCGTTCTGGAAGCCGTCGCCGGCCTTGAGGGTCATGGCCGTGCCGTACTGCTTCTTGTCGGCCATCGTCAGCGCCTTGGCGGCCGCGATCCACTCGTCCATCGTGGCCGGCGGCTTGAGCCCCGCCGCGTCGAACAGGTCCTTGCGGTAGAAGAAGAACATCGAGATGGCGAGGTTCGGCACTCCGTAGACCTTGCCCTTGTACGAGCACACGTCGCGAACCAGGATCGGATCGATATCGTCCCACTCGACCGCTTGACGCAGCTTCGCGATGAGCGGATCGAGCGGCATGAGCCAGCCGCGCTCGGCGAAGGTGGGCAGGAACGCGTCGGTCGCCATGATGTCGTAGGTCGATGCGCCCTGGGAGAGATGGATCTGCATCTTCTCGAGGGCCTGGTCGAAGGGGATCAGCTCGGCTTCGAGCTTGATACCGGGATACTCGCCCATCTTCTTCACCCAGAACTCGAGCATGGGGAACCGGTGGCTGATGTAGTGCACCGTGGGTTCGGCCGCCCACGCGGTCGGCGCCGCCCCGCGCGCGATCAGGAGCGCGGAGGCTCCGACCAACAAGATCAGGCACAGCACACCGCGCCGTCGTCCGAATCGCCACGCTCGCCGAGTCATCGTCGACCCCTCTCCGCCGTCCGGATGTCCGGACGCGCTGCGCGGTATCATTGCGATCCGTCGCGACGCTGTCAAGGCGCGGCGACACGAAGGGAACCCACGACCAGTGATGAAACAGGCGGTGAGCCGAACCGCCATGGTCGTCGCCCTCTGGCGGGCCCGGGAATCTCAGCGCTCTGTGGCCAGCCGGCTCTTCGAGGACGATCTGGCTCAGGGTTTCCTCGACCGGCGCTTTCGGGTGGCCCTTCGCGTCTCTCGGGCGCCCGTGGTGGGCTCACTTGTCCCGTGGTCGCTCATCGATGGTCACTGGACCGGCTCGAGGGGAACGGTGGCGGTCCGTACGCGGTACATCGATGATGCCCTCACGGCCGCGCTGCGGCGCGGCGTGGAGCAGGTCGTGATCCTCGGCGCCGGCTTCGACAGCCGAGCCTATCGAATCCCTGGGATCGGCCGGACCCGTGTGTTCGAAGTGGATCATCCAATGACTCAAGTCGAGAAGAAAAGCGCGGTCGCGCGACGCCTTGGATCGCTCCCGCCGCACGTGGAGTTCGTCCCGATAGATTTCAGCAGGCAGACCTTGGACGGCGCGATGCCGGCCGCCGGGTTTCGAGCGACGGCCCGGACGTTCTTCATCTGCGAGGGCGTCACACACTATCTGTCCGAGCCGGACGTCGATACCCTGTTTCGCTCTGTCGCGCGGAGCGCAGCCGCCGGCAGTGAGATGGTCTTCACGTACATTCATCGGACGATCCTCGACGGATCCGCGACATTCTCGGGAGCGTCCCAGACGCTGGCCACCGTCGGGCGGTCCGGCGAGCCGTACACGTTCGGCTTCGATCCTGTTGGCCTGTCCGAGTATCTCGCCGCCCGCGATCTCGCCCTGATCGAAGACGTCGGCGCGGATGAGTATCGCGCGCGCTATCTCGCGCCTCGCGGCCGCGGGCAGGAGCCCCCTCCGAGTTTCAGCGAGCCGCGCTCGTACGGGTCGCCTTGTCGGAGGGTCTAAGGGGGCCCTTCGAGGCCCCGAAATTGAGAAGCAGATTCGAGGGGCGCCCCGGCTGGGCCGGGGCGTCTCCGAGCGCGGGGGTCTAAGGGGGCCCTTCGAGGCCCCCTTTCTAAACAATCTGCCAGCGCGAGCGCGGGAACGTAGTCCCGGTTCGCCGCTGGAGCTTCTCGCCGATCTCCTGCACCTTCGCGAAAAGCCGCGGCTCGTCGACGAATGTCTGGCGATAGGCGTCGACCACCACCTTGCCGTCGATGATGACCGTGTGCACGCTGCGGCCGTCGGCGTTGTAGACGAGGTTGTTGATCGGATTGAAGAGCGCCTGCCACTCCGGACGCTGCGTGTCGAAGAGCACCAGGTCGGCCTTCTTGCCAGGCTCGATCGAGCCGATCTCGCCGTCGACACCGAGCGCCTGGGCGCCCACGATGGTCGCCATCTCGAGCGCCGTCTCGGCCGGAATCATGCGCGTGTCCTGACGGGCGTCCTTGTACTGGATCGCCGCCATGTTCATTGCCCGCACGATGTCCAGGTGGTTCGAGTTGTTGGGCGAGTCGCAGCCGAGCGCGACCTTCACGCCCTTAGCGAGGAGCTCCGGCATCCGTCCGTGCTCGGGCACGCCGCGGCCGCCCTTCGCGGCGGTGACCGGGCACATCGCGACCTTCGTGCCCGTGCGGGCCAGACACTCGATCTCGGCGTCGTCCACGCCGAGCGAATGCGCGAGCACCACGTTCGGCCCGAGCACGCCGAGCGACTCGAGGTATTCGGTCGGGGTCTTGCCGTGACGGGCCTGATAGTCCTTGCGCGCCTGCGGTCCGCTGCCATGGTGGAGCGTCATGAACGTGCGGTGCTCGTCGGCGACGCCCTTGACCCCGCGCAGGAGGTCGGCGCTGCACGTCTCCGGCGAGAACGGCATCGCCCATGCCCTAATCCGGCCGTCGAGCCGCCCCTGCCATTTGCCGAGAAACGCGGCGGTCTTCTTGACCGCGTCGTTCGTGGTGTAGCGGGGCAGGGGGAACGGCGCCTCCTGGTCGGACACGCACTCGCCGATGATCGCGCGGATGCCGGCGTCGTCGTAGGCCTGCAGGCACGCGTCCGGGAACTTCGTGCTGCCCGGGTCGACGAAGCAGACCGTGCCGCTCTTCAGGAGCTCCACGAGGCCCAGCAGCGTCGTGGCGTGCTCCTCCTCTTCGGTCATCGCCATCTGCAGCTTGAACACGTGGTTGAGCGGGCTCGCCAGGTTGTCGGGGAAGATGCCGCGCACCGCGTGGGCGTAGCTGATGTGCATGTGGCCGTTGACGAAGCCCGGTGTCACGACTAGGTGGCGCGCGTCGATCACGCGCTCGGCCTGGGCATTCGCCAGGGAGGCGGCCTTGCCGACGCGGCTCACCTTGCCGTCCTCGATGAGGATCGAACCGTCCTGCATGATGCGCCGCTCGCGGTCGACGGTGACGACGTAGCGGGCGTTGTCGATCTTCAAGCTCTGGGGCGGCATCGGCGCGTCCTGGCCCGGCGCGATCAGCGACCCTGGAACTGCGGGCGGCGCTTCTCGGAGAAGGCCTTGACGCCCTCCTGATAGTCCTGGCTGTTGAAGCAGTCGGCGATGAGCTTCTCGAGTAGGGCCAGATCGCGCTCGCCGTCGGGGCGCACGAGCTGCTCGACCGTGGCCTTGGCCGAGCGCAGGGTGAGCGGCGCGTTGCGAGCCATCGTCAGCGCGTAGTTGCGCGTGAACGTCTCGAGCTCGGCCTTGGGCACGACCTGGTTCACCAGCCCCATGCGGAGCGCGTCCTGTGCGCTGAAGTCGGTCCGCGCGGTGAAGAAGATCTCCTTCGTGTAGGCGGGCCCCACCAGCTTCATGAGCTTTTCCATGCCCTTGTAGTGGTAGCCCAGGCCCAGACGTGCCGCCGGAATGCCGAAGCGCGCATCGTCCGAGGCGATGCGCATGTCGCAGCCGATGGCGATGCCGACGCCGCCGCCGACGCAGTAGCCGTGGATCATCGCGAGCAGCGGCTTGGTGAGGGTACCGAGCGCGCTTTGCCCGCGCTCCGAGATCCGGCTGTACTCTTCCTGGTCGGCCATGTTGCGCCGCCGCTCCTTGAACTGGGAGATGTCCGCGCCGGCCACGAACGCCTGGTCGCCGGCGCCGCGCAGGACGACGACACGGATCGCGTCGTCGTTGGCGAGGTCCTTGACGTAGTCGGGCATGAGCTGCCACATCTCGAGGCTCACCGCGTTGCGCTTCTCGGGCTGGTTGAAGATGATCCAGCCGATCGGTCCGTCTTTCTCCAGCAGGAGCTTCCGCGTCTCGCTCATGGCGCTCTCCTGGTCGGGGGTTCTCGTCAAAGCTACCGTGCGTCGCGCCTACTTGTCCAGCCAGGGTCTCCTGTTAGACTTCGAGCCGTCGAAATCCTACACCCGCTCACCGAGAGGAGCGTCATGGACCGCTGGCCCGACAGTCCCGTGCGATATCCGGATCCGGCGGTGCAAGTGCACGACCCGAGCTTCGCCCCGTACCGATTGCCGCTCGCGGCGGTCGAGCGGCTCGCCACGGGCTTCCGGTGGGCCGAGGGCCCGGTGTGGTTCGGCGACGGACGCTTCCTGCTCTGGAGCGACATCCCGAACAACCGGGTCATGAAGTGGGAGGAAGAGACCGGCGCGGTGAGCGTCTTTCGCAAGCCGTCGAACAACACGAACGGCAACACGCGCGACCGCCAGGGCCGCCTGGTCTCGTGCGAGCACGACGCGCGGCGCGTGACGCGCACCGAGCACGACGGCACGATCACCGTCGTGGCCGACCGCTATCAGGGTAAGCCGCTCAACTCGCCGAACGACGTCGTCTGCAAGTCGGACGGGTCGATCTGGTTCAGCGATCCGCCCTTCGGCATCCTCGGCAACTACGAGGGACACGTGGCGACACCGGAGCTGCCGACCAACGTGTATCGCGTCGACGGCCGGACCGCGGAGATCACGGCGGTCACGAGCGACGTCCCGCGGCCCAACGGCCTCTGCTTCAGTCCGGACGAATCGAAGCTCTACGTCGTGGTCAGCGGCGCCGTGCCGCGCGAGATCCGCGTGTTCGACGTCGTCGACGGGACCAGCCTCGCCAACGGCCACGTGTTCGTCAAATGCGGCGACGGGGTCCCCGACGGCATGCGCTGCGACGTCGACGGCAACCTCTGGTGCGGCTGGGGCGGGGGCGAGGGGCTCGACGGGGTGTCGATCTTCAACCCGTCGGCGAAGCTCATCGGGCACATCTCGCTCCCCGAGCGCTGTGCGAACCTCTGTTTCGGCGGGCTCAAGCGCAACCGGCTCTTCATGGCGGCCAGCCAGTCGCTCTACGCGCTCTTCGTGAACACGCAAGGGGCACCGGGTGGCTAGGCCGCGAGCCAAAGGAGGACGCCCGATGCGAAGGGCAACGTGGGGAGTGGTCCTCGTGGCGGCGCTGGCGGCGCTCGCCGTCGTCGCGCCAGCGGGGGCGCAGAACCGCTACAGCTTCGTCGACGCGGCCGGGTCGCCGCTCAAGTTTTCGAAGGTCACTGTGAAGCCGCAGATCGCCTGTCCTGAGGTCCGCACCTTGACCACGGGCTCCGTGTCGATCCTCGCCGTCGACATCGTCGCCGCCGCGGACGGCGTGCCGGAGCACTGCCGGGTGACCGGATCGATCGCGCCCGAGATCCACTTCGAGGTGAATCTGCCCGCGGCCTGGAACCGCCGCTTCTACATGAACGGCAACGGCGGCTTCGCGGGCGAGGTTCCGGACAGCCCGCCCCGCAGCGCGATCCGCGCGGCCGCGCTGCGGCAGGGCTTCGCGACCGCGACGACCAACACCGGCCACGACGCGACGAAGGAGCCGCTGGCCAGCTTCACGCTCGATCCCCAGAAAGTCGCTGACTACGCCTTCCGGGCGGTGCACCTGACCGCGCTCACGGCGAAAGGCATCGCGACGCGGTACTACGACCGGCCGGTCGCCTTTTCGTACTGGGACGGCTGCTCCACGGGCGGCCGGCAGGCGCTGATCTCGGCGCAGCGATTCGCCGGAGACTTCGACGGCATCGTCGCCGGCGCGCCCGTGCTGAACTTCGTCGACACCACCGTCGCCGGCCTCTGGAACGCCCGCGCCGTGGCCGACGGGCCGCTGACCCTCGACACCATGAAGCTCGTCGCCGATGTGCTCTACGCGAAGTGCGGGCCAGACGGCGTCATCGACGATCCGCGGCGTTGCCCGTTCGATCCCACGCGCGATTTACCGAAGTGCGCGGGCGTCCGAGGGGCGGGCTGCGTCACCGAGTCGCAGGCGCGCGCGCTCAAGATGATCTACGGCGGCGTGACCCGGAACGGTCAACCTTACTTTCCCGGACAGCCGCTCGGCGCCGAGATCGCGGGCGCCTCGCCGATCGGCGAGTCTCGGTCCTCGAGCGGCTGGGACCGGTGGCTGATCGGCCGCGACGGCGGCAAATCGCTCCAGTTCGCCTTCGCCGAGTCGTTCATGCGGTACATGGCGTTCGACAAGCCCGACCCGAGCTACGACGTGAAGACCTTCGACTTCGAGAAGGACCCGGACCGGATGGGCGCCATCCGCCGCCTCCTCAACGCAACCGATCCCGACCTCTCCGCGTTTCGCAGTCGCGGCGGCAAGCTCCTGATGTACTTCGGCTGGGCCGACGCGGCGCTGAGCCCGTTCATGGCGATCGACTACTACGAGAAGGCGCTGGCGACGAACGGGCCCGGGACGCGGGACTTCTTCCGGCTGTTCATGGTGCCGGGCATGTTCCACTGCCGCGGCGGCGTCGGCACGGACCGCTTCGACGCGATGACGGCCTTGATCAACTGGGTCGAGGGCGGCACGGCGCCCGAGAGCATTCCTGCGGCGCGCGTCGAGGGAGACCGCGTCACGCGCACGCGGCCGCTCTGCCCGTATCCGCGCGTCGCCCGCTACAAGGGCTCGGGCAGCGTCGACGACGCGACCAGCTTCGCGTGCGCCGACCCCTGATCAGCCTCGAGTGATCTGCGAGATCCTCGGCAGACGCCCCAGGAAGTTGCCGGAGATACCCCCGTCGACGACCAGGTCGTGGCCGTTGAGCAGCAACAACTCCATCGGGCTCGTGGCCGACGGCGCGACGCGCGTGTCGCTCGGATCGCTGCCGCTGAGTCTCATCCCGACGTTCGCGGTGCCGTTGTGGACGATCTTCCACATCGTCTCGCTGCTGCAGCTGGCTCGGACGGCGGGGAACGTGTCCGCGCGAGAGGCCGCGATGGCGACCCCGTCGATCTGACGTCGGTCGCGACGCGACCGGTGCGCTCAGCGCCCGATGCCGCGCGCCATGAGCACGGCCATCAGGGGCATGAGCGCCAGCAATCCGAGCTCGATGTGGATGAAACGCCGCGCCCCGGCGATCTCGTCCGCGGCCGGAGCGGTCCCCGCGCGCTTCCAGCGGATGAACGTGCGCGGCGGCTTGATCGAGAGCCCGGCGATGATCACGTAGAGCGCCATCTTCGCCCAGAAGAACGGATTGCCCGTGTAGAAGCCGACCCCCTTGGCGTAGAAGAACAGACGGAGAAGGCCGGTGGCGAGCGCGGCGAGCGCGGACACGAAGAAGACGACATCGATGCCGGCCAGACGCCGCGTCTGCTCGCTCGAGATCCCCGTGCGGCAGATGACCAGCTCGCCGACCAGGAAGCCGCCCGCGAGGATGATGCTGAGGTAGTGCAGGTATGCGACCAGCGGCTCCACCATGCCCAGAGGCTACGTCGGGGCGCCGCGAGCGTCAACGTCCTCCGAGGTGGGGGTGGAGTAGAATGCAGGGCCACGACGGAAGAGGAGGACGACCGCTCCATGACGATCAAGGGCAAGGCGTACATCGCGGGCATCTTCGAGCATCCCACGCGCAAGGCCGACACCCAGTCGCTCGCCCAGCTGCACGCCGAGTCCGCGATCGGCGCGCTGGCCGACGCCGGGCTGACCAAGGACGACGTCGACGGCTATTTCTGCGCCGGCGACGCGCCCGGCCTGGGGCCGCTCTCGATGGCCGACTACATGGGGCTGAAGCTCCGTCACATGGACACGACGGAGACCGGCGGCTCGTCGTACGTCATCCACGTCGCGCACGCCGCCGAGGCGATCGCGCTCGGCAAGTGCAATGTCGCGCTGATCACCCTCGCCGGCCGGCCGCGCGCCGAGGGCATGGCGACCGGCACCGTGCCCCGCGCGCCCGTCGCGGCCTCGCCCGATGCGCCGTTCGAGTACCCGTTCGGCCCGACCGTCGTGAACCAGTACGCCATGGCCGCGATGCGCCACATGTACCAGTACGGCACCACGAGCGCGCAGCTGGCGTGGATCAAGGTGGCCGCCTCGCACCACGCCCAGCACAACCCGCACGCGCTCTTGCGCGAGGTGGTCACGGTGGAGGAGGTCATCAGCTCGCCGATGATCTCCGATCCGCTGCACCGGCTCGACTGCTGCGTCATCACCGACGGCGGCGGCGCGATCGTGGTGGTGAAGCCGGAGATCGCGAAGAGCCTGAAGCGACCGCTCGTGAAGGTGCTGGGCGCCGGCGAGGCGCCGAAGCACCAGATGGGGGGCAAGATCGACCTGACCTATTCGGGCGCGGTCTGGTCCGGGCCGGCGGCGTTCGCCGAGGCCGGCGTGACGCCTTCCGACATCAAGTACGTGTCGATCTACGACAGCTTCACGATCACCGTGCTCATCACGCTCGAGGATCTCGGCTTCGCGGCGAAGGGCCAGGGCGGCAAGCTCGTCGCCGACGGCAACCTGATCTCGGGCGTCGGCAAGCTGCCGTTCAACACCGATGGCGGCGGGCTCTGCAACAACCATCCGGCCAACCGCGGCGGTCTGACGAAGGTCGTCGAGGCGGTGCGCCAGCTGCGCGGTGAGGCGCATCCGAAGGTGCAGGTGAGGAACTGCGACGTGGCACTGGCGCACGGCACCGGCGGCTCGCTCGGCACGCGGCACGGCAGCGCCACCGTGATCATGGGCAGGGAGTGAGGCGATGACCACCACAGAGCGGAAGTACCCGGCGCCGGCGGTCAATCCGGAGATCAAGCCCTTCTTCGACGCAGCCGCGCAGGGCACCTTGATGCTCAAGAAGTGTGGCGCGTGCGGCCAGGCGCATCACTACCCGCGCGCGATCTGCCCCTTCTGCGCGAGCGACCGGACGGAGTGGATCACCGCGGCGGGGCGCGGGACGATCTATTCCTACAGCGTCATGCGGCGTGTGCCGGTGCCCTACGCGATCGGCTACGTGACCCTCGAGGAAGGCGTCACGATGATGACCAACATCGTCGATTGCGATCTCGACGCCATCCGCATCGGCCAGCGGGTGAAGGTCGTCTTCAAGCCGACCGACGGCGGGCCGCCGGTGCCCGTGTTCACTCCGGCCTGATCGATCGAGGGCGCGGATGTCGCAGCTCTACGACGAGATCGGGATCGGCTATCCGCAGCGTCGCCGCCCCGATCCGCGTCTGGCTGCGGCGATCTCTCGCGCGCTGAATCGCGCGGAGACGGTCGTGAACGTCGGCGCGGGGACCGGCTCCTACGAGCCGGTGGACCGCCCGGTGGTCGCCGTCGAGCCCGCGATGACGATGATCCGCCAGCGCCGCGCCGGAAGTGCCCCCGCCGTACAGGCCTCGGCGACCGAGCTGCCGTTTCGGGACGACGGCTTCGCCGGGGCGCTGGCGATCCTCACAGTGCACCACTGGCCCGACCGCGCGCGCGGGCTCGACGAGCTGGCGCGCGTGGCGCGGCGCCGCGTCGTGGTGGTCACATGGGATCCGTCCTCGTCGGGGTTCTGGCTGGTCGACGACTACTTTCCGGAGATCATGGACATCGATCGCCGGATCTTTCCCACGATCGAGGATTTCCGGCGCGCATTCGGGCGGGTCGAGGTGCAGCCGCTGCAGATTCCGCACGACTGCTTGGACGGGTTCCTCGGCGCCTACTGGCGCCGGCCGCACGCGTACCTCGACGCCGGTGTGCGCTCCGCCATCTCGACCTTTGCGAAGGCCCAGCCGCGCGAGCTCCAGTCGGGTCTCGAGCGACTCCGGCGCGATCTCGCGGACGGCACCTGGGAGCGCCGCCACGCCGGCCTGCGCGCGTTGACCGAGATCGACCTCGGTTACCGAATCGTCATCGCGGCGAGGCGCTGACCGGCTTCTGCCGCCTCAAGCGCACGCGACGGCGTAGACGTCCTTCACGTTCTCCGGTAGCCGCCATTCCTTCCAGCTCTTCCCGCCGTCGCGCGTGCCGAAGACCTGCCCGAGCCGCGCGACGCTGTAGATCTGGTTGGGATCGCGGGGATGCAGCGCCACCGCCATCATCGTGCTCTCGGCCTTGACGCCGTGGTCGATGCGCCGCCAGGACTGTCCCAGATCGTCGCTCTGATAAAGCGAGCCGTCCTGGCTGCGCGCGGCGGGGCTCAGCGCGGCCACCAGCGTCCGCGCGTTGTGCGGCGAGACCACGACGTCGCGCGCGTAGGTGAGCGGCGAGAAGCGGCCGATCTCCATGTCCTGCCAGGTCTGGCCGCGATCGGCGCTGCGGAAGAGGCCCATGCGCACCGCGAGGAAGACCGTGCCGGGGAGTGCGCTCGACACGGTGAGCGCGTGAGTGTCGAGCATGCCCTCGTTCTCGGTGTCGCTGGCGATACGGCTCTTGAGGTGCGGGCGCTCGGCGAGCTTGACGAGATCTTGACCGATGTCTTCCCAGGTCTCGCCGCGGTCGCGGCTGCGCAGCACGCCGTCGACCTCGAGCCCCGCGTAGATCTCGTCGGGGTTCGAGGGATCGATCGCCAGGCGCGTGACGCGGCACGGGAAGTTCATCTTCACGCGGCCGGGCGAGGCCACCCGCGGCAGCTTGCGCCAGCTGTCGCCGCCGTCGTCGCTGCGATAGACCGCCACCGGCGAGGTGCCGAGGTACATGGTGCGGGGATCGCGCGGGTGAATCAGGATCGACCACACCTCCAGCCCCGGATCCGGGAAGGGAAGCTTCTCCCAGCTGGCGCCGCCATCCCGGCTCCGGTAGGGGCCGTCCTGGGAGCCCGCGAAGATGAGGCTCGGATCGGTCGGATGGATGGTGATCGTCTGGACGTCCATGCGCTCGGGCAGCCCCTTGGCGAGGCGGTCCCACTGATCGCTGCCCTGGGTTTGCCGGAAAATCCCCGAGAGGGCTCCAGGGACGCGCGCCGCGGTGCCGACGTAAACGTGCGAGGTTCCTGACGGGTTCGCCATCGCCGACCTCCAAGTGGATAGGCAGTTCGTGGCCCAGACTTTACCACTCCGGCGCCGAGCAGGAAAAGCAGTTGACGGCGCCCGCGCTCCGGGCTTAATGAAGGCCCTACCCGCGCTGTGCGGGGTCGCCAAACTCTCACCGTGGAAAGGAGTCGCACGTGATTTACGAGATTCGCACCTACCAGATCGCCCCGGGCAGCCTGGCCGAGGTCGAGAAGCGCTTCGGCGATGCCTACGAGTACCGCAAGAAATATTCCGAGCTCACGGCGTTCCTGCACACCGAGGTCGGACCGCTGAACGAGATTGTCCACATCTGGGGGTACAAGGATCTCGCCGATCGCGCGCGCGTTCGCGGCGAGGCGTCGAAGGAAGCGAACTGGCCGCCGAAGATCCAGGAGTTCATCCGGCAGATGCGCTCCGAGATCGTCGTGCCGTTCTCGTTCATCCCCGAGCCGAAGCCCGGCAAGCTCGGACCGGTCTACGAGCTGCGCTACTACACCCTGAAGCCGGGGACCTTGCCGGATACGGCGAAGGGCTGGGAGTCGAAGATCACCGAGCGCGGCAAGCTCTCGCCGATCGTGTTCGCCGGCGGCGTGGAGTTCGGGCGTGCCAACGGGTTCGTCCACATCTGGGCGTACTCGAGCATGGACAACCGGATGCAGGTGCGCGAGGACGCGAGGAAGAAGGGCGTGTGGCCGCCGCCGGGCGGCGCCGACCGGCTCCTCACGCAGGAAAACAAGATCCTCCTGCCGTCGGCCTTCTCGCCGCTACAGTAGGGACGACTTCGGCGCGGAGCGCTCGCCGCGGGGGCCCCCCGGCCTCGCGGCGCCCGCTCGCCGCGCGCCCGCTCGTCCCGATAAGGAGCTGACGTGGCCCTGAGGATCGGCGTCGACATCGGCGGCACGTTCACGGACCTCGTCGCGCTCGACGAGACGACGGGCGCCGTCGTCACCACCAAGGCCCTCAGCACGCCGCGCGACCTTCTCGAGGGCGTCCTGCGCTGCGTGGATCAGGCCCGTGTCCGGCTGGCCGACTGTCGGTTCGTCATCCACGGGACCACGATCGGGATCAACGCGCTGATCGAGCACAAGGGGGCGCGCACCGGGCTCATCACCACCGAGGGCTTTCGCGACGTTCTCGAGATCGGCCGCGGCAATTTCTTGAAGATGTACGACGTGCTCTATCGGCGGCCCGAGCCGCTAGTGCCCCGCGGGCGGAGCCGCGAGGTTCCCGAGCGGCTGACGGCGACCGGCGACGTGCTGGTGCCCCTCGACGAAGTCGCCCTGCGGGCCGCCTGCTGCGCGCTGCTCGCCGACGGCGTCGAGTCGGTGGCGATCGTGTTCCTGTTCTCGTATCGCGATCCGACCCACGAGCAGCGCGCCGCGCGCATCGTCGCCAGCGAGATGCCCGGCGTGTCTGTCTCTGCCTCGCACCGCATCACGCAGGAATGGCGCGAGTACGAACGGACCAGCACCACGGTCGTGAACGCGTACGTCCAGCCGATCATGGACCGCTACCTCGGCGCGTTCGGCAAGGGGCTAGCCGGGCGCGGCTTTCAGGGGCAGCTCCTGGTGACCCAGTCGAACGGCGGAGCGTTCTCGCTCGACGCCGCGCGCTCGAAGCCGGTGCACACGATCGAGTCGGGGCCCGCGGCCGGTGTCACCGGCAGCGCGAGCCTCGCGCGCATCCTCGGCGCCGACCGCTTGATCTCGTTCGATATGGGCGGCACGACCGCCAAGTGCGCAATCGTCGAGCACGGCCTCGTCCAGACCACCGACGAGTACCACATCGACGGCCGGCCGCTCCGGATTCCGGTGATCGACATCACGGAAGTCAGCGCCGGGGGCGGCACGATCGCGTGGATCGACGCCGGCGGCGCGCTGGCGCTCGGCCCGCACAGCGCCGGCGCTGACCCCGGGCCGGTCTCGTACGCCCGGGGTGGGCACGAACCGACCGTCACCGACGCGAACCTGGTGCTCGGCCGGATCGACGCGGCCCGATTCCTCGGCGGTACGATGCCCCTCGATCTCGCGGGCGCCGTGCGCGCGATCGACGAGAAGATCGGCGCGACGCTCGGCCTCACGCGCGCGGCGGCGGCGGCCGGCGTCGTGAGGCTGGCCGACGTGAAGATGGCGCTCGCGGTGCGGAGCATCACGACCGAGCGCGGCCTCGATCCGCGCGAACACACGCTGCTGGCGTACGGCGGCGGCGGACCGCTCCACGCTGTCGCCATCGCGCGCGAGCTCGGAATCCCGCGCGTCGTCGTGCCGCCTTCGCCGTCGACCTTCTCGGCGTGGGGTATGCTGGCGACCGACCTCAGACACGACCTGGTCCGCACGGTGCTCGTGCCGCTCGACCAGACCGACGCCGGCTGGGCCGAGGGTCGATACGAGGAGATGCAGCGCGAGATCGCGACGATCCTACCGGGCGCCGGCACGCCGGTCCTGCGCCGTGCGGTCGACCTCCGTTACCTCGGCCAGGAGCACACGGTGACGATCGCCTTGGCGACCCTCGACGACTGGAAGCAGCTCCGCGCGCGGTTCGATACGGCCCACGAGCGCGCCTACGGCTACGCGGCGCGAGAAGTCGACGTGCAGCTTCTCAATCTCCGCCTCGCGGTGGTCTTTCCGCTGGAGCCGCTGCGCCTGGCCACCGTCGAGCGCCGAACCAACGGCACGCCACCGTTCGAGACGCGCAAGATCTACTCCACGCTGGCGGGTGACGACCTCGAACACCGCGTCTACCAGCGCGAAGCGCTTCGCGCTGGCGACCAAGTGGATGGCCCCGCCGCCATCGAGGAGCCCGGAACCACAACGATCATCGCCGCCGCCGACACACTTTCGATCGAAGAGCATGGGTGCCTAGTCATCCACATGCACGCAGCCGGAGCGATGGGGGGTATCGGGGGAAGCGAGCATCGCTCCCCCCGATGACTATCAAACAGCTATGCCGGACACGATAACCGTCGAGATTATCCGCGCCGCGTTAAACGCGGCTGCGCAACGCATGCGGATCACCCTGATCAAGACCGCCTACAACCACATCATCAGCGAGAGCCTCGACTTCGGCTGCGCGATCTTCGATCCCGACGTGCAGATGATCGCCCAGGGCATCGGGCTGCCGGTGTTCCAGGGGCACCTCGGATTCCCGATCCAGGCGACGATCGCCGATCGCGGCATCGAGGCGTTCCGCGAGGGCGACGTCTTCATCCACAACGATCCCTACACGGGCAACGGCAATCACCTCAACGACGTGGCGATGACCGCCCCGGTGTTCTGGCAGGGGCGGCTCGCGGGCTTCGTGGCGGTGAAGGCGCACTGGACCGACGTCGGCGGGCCCGTGCCGAGCTCGATGCAGGTCGGGTCGACCGACTTCCGGCAGGAAGGTCTGCGCTTCCGCTCCGTGCGGATCGTGAACCGGGGCGAGCTGAACGAAGAGGTGATGCGGATCATCGCCGGCAATATCCGCACCGAGAGCGGCACCCTGAAGGACATCCAGGCGATGCTCGCGGTGTGCCGCGCCGGCGATCAGTTCTTCCGCGAGGTGCTCGCCAAGTACGGGCGCGAGGCCGTGCTGGAGGCGACGCAGGTGTACATGGCGCAGTCCGAGCAGCGCACCCGCGCGGCGCTCGCCCGGATCCCCGCCGGCGTGTACCGCGCGGTCGGCCACTTCGACAACGACGGCATCTCCCTCGACCGGCCCGTGCGCGTCGAGATGGCGATCACCGTCGGCGACGGCGGCATGACGGTCGACTTCGCGGGCTCCGACGCGCAGGTCAAGGGGCCGTTCAACTGCGGCGACGCGATCACGATCAGCGCCTGCCGGATGCTGATCAAGTGCTTGACGACTCCGCTCGATCCAGTGGACGAGGGCTGCTTCCGCCCGCTCACCGTCGTCATCCCGCCGCGCTCTGTCCTGGCAGCCGAGGAGCCGGCGCCGACGGCGCGCTACTACGTTCCGATCAATCTGCTCCTCGATTTGGGGCTGCGCGCGCTGGCACAAGCGATGCCCGCCGCCGTGCCCGCGGGATCGTATGGCGACCAGATACCCACGATCGCGTTCGGCACGCATCCGCATACGGGCAAGCTCTTCATCCAGGGCGATCTGAACGCGGGCGGCACCGGCGCCCGCCCAAGCTTCGACGGCGAGTCGGCGATGATCATCTTCGCGGGCTCCACCGCGCGCAACAACCCGGTGGAAGTCGTCGAGTCGCGCCTGCCGACCATTCGCATCATGCGCTATGCGCTCCGCCGCGACTCGGGCGGCGCCGGGCGCTACCGCGGCGGCCTCGGGATCGAGCGCGAGTATCACTTCCTGCAGCCGGCCTTCATCACGTTCAGCCTCGAGCGCAAGGCGACGCCGCCCTGGGGGCTCTGGGGCGGGAAGGATGGCGCCGTCAACGGCGTCGACATCACGTCGCCGGACGGCGCCCTGCGACAGGTGCGCAAGGCGACCCAGCACCCGATCGCGGCGGGCGAGGTCGTCCGTATCATGACCGGCGGGGGCGGAGGCTACGGCCCGCCGTCGGAGCGCGCGCCCGATGCCGTCCGCCGCGACGTGCGCGAGGGCTACGTGTCCCGCGAGGCCGCGGGGCGCGACTACGGCGTCGACGCGGCGGAGCCGGAGTAGCCGCCATGAGACTTGGCGCATACGCGGGGGCGATCGCGGTCGCCACCTTGCTGGCGCTCGGCGTGGCCCACGCGCAGAGCGAGTCTGTTCAGGAAGTGCTCGGCACCTGGAAGGGCAAGATTGAGCTGTTCGACGAGCCCGAGCGAACGCTCGTGATCAAATCGGTCACCCGAGCGGGCGACACCTGGATCGCGAGCGTCGAGTACGGGCCGACCGGCCAGAAGCTCGGCGCGTTCGAGGGCCGCGTCCAGAAGCAGCGCGGCGCGACGACTTTGACCTTTCCCATCTCCACGACCCGCAAGGTCGAGCTGTCGCTCGTCTCCAACACCGAGCTGCGCGGCTTGTTCAAGGTCAGCGACGGCGAGGGAAGCTGGGTCAGCCGCAGGATGGTCCTGCAGAAGACCAGCGACAAGCCCTGACACCGGCCGGATTCCGGCCGAATCCGACCGGCGTCCCCGAAGAGGCTCCGAGCTCAGTCTAGAAGAACATCGAAGCCGGACGTCCGACTGATCGTCACTCGCCCAATGATCGTGCGAAGCGCCCAGCTACTGCGCGCTCAGACGCTGGGCGTTCGATCCCGAGCGGCCTCCGCGTATACTCGTGCCCGGAGGTGGGTCGATGACCCTCGACGCGCAGCGCGGATACTTCCGGGTCGTCGCGCTGTCGCTCGCGCTCGTAGCGTGCGCATCGGGCTGCACGAGCGACAAGGCGTCGCTCGCTCAGGCGCCGGCGCCGCCGTCCGTGGCCGCGGGGCCGCGTTTCGATCAGAGCGGCCCGGACGCCGACGAGCTCGGCGCCCGCCAGGGCTATCCGGTCGGCGATCGCAATAGCTTCTTCCGCGTCCCCTTCCTGGTCGGCTCGCAGAGCCACCAGGACGAGATCTTTCCGAGCCGATCGGTGCGTCGAGCCGCGACCGCGTCGCCTCTCGCCCGAGCCGCGTCCGAGCCCGCGCTGCGCTACGACTACCAGGGACGCACCTTCACCCTCGACGATTATATGGCCCGCAACCCCGCGACCGGGCTGCTCGTCTCCCGCGACGACACGATCCTCGTCGAGCGCTACCAGTACGCGCGGACGGATCGGGATCGGTTCACCTCGTGGTCGATGGCGAAGACGATCACGTCGATGCTGATCGGGATCGCCGTCGGCGAGGGACGCATCCGCTCGGTGGACGATACGGCCGCGACGTACGTGCCGGCGCTCGCGGGCACCGAGTACGGACGAACGTCCGTGCGCCACCTGCTGCAGATGTCCTCGGGCGTCCGCTTCGTCGAGGAGTACACGGGGGCTGACGACGTCTCGAGGCTCGCTGCCGACACGTTCCGGCAGCTCGGCTCCGGCGGCGTCGCCTCGGTGACGGCGTACAACGAGCGCGCGGTCCCCGCCGGCACGAAGTTCGCGTACGCGTCGGTCGAGACGGAGGTGCTCGGGCTCGTCCTCGCCGCCGCCGTCGGCCGCTCGGTCGCCGAGTATCTTCAAGAAAAGATCTGGCAGCCGATCGGCGCCGAAGCGGACGCCACCTGGATCATCGATCGCGCGGGCCAGGAGGTGACGTTCTGCTGCTTCAACGCCGTGCTGCGTGACTACGCGCGCCTCGGCCTCTTGCTCGCCCACGACGGGAACTGGCGAGGCCGGCAGATCGTGCCGGCGCCCTGGGTCCGCGCCGCGACCAGTGTCGGTGCCGACCAGCCGCATCTGCGCCCTCGCACCGCGACGCCGTTCTTCGGCTACGGCTACCAGACATGGATCTTCCCCGACGACCGCCGGATGTTCGCGTTCCTCGGCGTCCGGGGCCAGGCGATCTACGTCGATCCGGCGAGCCGCCTCGTGCTGGTGACCACCGCGGTGCGCAAGCTGCCGCGCGACCCCCGGGTCGCCGAGACGGTCGCGCTCTGGCGCGCCGTCACACGCGATCTCGCCCGCTAGACGCGGATGGCGGATGCCCATCGCGCCGAGGTGATCGGAAGGGCTTCGACAAGTTCAGGGGGCTGGGCGATTCCCTTTCGCGACGACCAGGGTAACGAGCTCCTCTTCCAGCGCGCCGTCGTGGTCTCGCGCCTCAAGCGCCGGCGCCACCTGTGCGCCGAGAAGTTCACGTACTTGAGGGCGCGCACGGATCGACCGACGAAGGCCACGTTGATCAGCGCGCTCAATACGACGTCGTACTACGATCCCCACAAGTCGGCCGGCGCCTATCCCACGCGCGACGCCTACCTGAGCGACGCGGTGGACATCCTGCGCGACGAGGTCGACGAGCTCGTTCGTCTTGGCTGCACCTACATCCAGATGGACGGGCCGCCCTACACGCTCCTGCTGGATGCGGCCACCCGCGAGGGCTTTCGGCGCCGCGGGATCGGCCACCACCCGGGTGTCACGTTCGCGCTGCATCTCTGTCGCGGCAACAACCAGAGCAAGTACATCGGCAGCGGCGGCTGTGACCCCATCGCGGCCAAGGTCTTCCGCGCCAGCCGCTTCCGACGCAGGAGGGGAACCTCCTGACCGAGGCCGAGCAGGCGGCGAAGCTCGCGCTGGTGACCGAGACCGCCCGTGAGGTCTGGGGCGGGTCGTGAGGGTCGACCGCGTATACTCGGGGCCCGGAGGTCAACGCCGGTGAGCATTCGCGCGATCCGCTGCGGCACCCTCTTCGACGCCGTCGCGACGACGCCGCTCCGTGACGCCATGGTCGTCGTCGACGGCAATCGGATCGCCGCCGTCGGCCCGGCCAAGAGCACGCCGGCGCCGCCCGGCGCCGAGGCGGTCGATCTGACGAATCGCTTCGTGATGCCCGGCCTCGTCGATTGTCACAGCCACGCCTCGATCGTGCCGGGGCTGGGCGATCAGCTCGGCCAGCTCTGCCGCGGCCCCGTGCCCCAGGCGCTCGCCGCGACCGCGAATCTGCGCACCGACCTCGCCTCCGGGACGACGACGATGCGCATCATGGGCGAGGAGCACTTCCTCGACATCGACCTGCGCGACGCGATCGACGCGGGGGTGATCGCCGGGCCGCGCCTGCTGGTGGCCGGGCGCGGCCTCGCCGCCAACAACGGTCACGGCCGGGCGCTCGCCAGCTACGACGGCGTCGACGAGGTGCGCCGCGGCGCGCGCGAGAACCTCCGGCGCGGCGCCAACCACGTGAAGATCTTCGTCACGGGCGGCGTCAGCTCGCCCGGCGCGATGTCGACGTCGAGCGCCTACACGCGCGAGGAGATCCGCGCCGCGGTGGAGGAGGCGCACCGGGCCGGCACCTACGCGGCGGCCCACGCGCACGGCGGCGCGGGGCTGCGCCTGGCGGTCGAGGAGGGCGTCGGCACGATCGAGCACGGCCTCCTGGCCGGCGACGAGGACGTGGCCTTGATGGTCGAGCGTCGCGTCTGGCTCATCTGCACGTTCTCGATCTTCATGCACCCGACCGGTATCGAGCAGGGTGACGGTCAGCGCCCGGCCATCATGGACAAGGTGCGCCGGGCCCGCCGCGTGGTCGAAGAGACCTTCCCGCGCCACCTGGCCTCGGGCATCCGCTTTGCGTGCGGCACCGACAGCATGCACGGGCTGATGCCGGTCGAGCTCGAGACGCTCGTCCGCTTCGGCGTGTCGCCGCGCGATGCGCTCCTGGCCGGTACGCGCTGGGGCGCCGAGGCGTGCCGGATCGACGATCAGATCGGGACCCTCGTGCCGGGCAAGCGCGCGGACCTGATCGCGATCGACGGTGACCCCTTGAAGGACATCGCGGCCTTGCGCCGCGTGAGCCTGGCCGTGAAGGATGGAGTGCTCTACGACGGAGTCTTCGGGAGGAACGGACGATGAGCGAGACGATCACGAGGCGTGAGTGGCTCCATCGCACGGGTGGGCTCGCGGTCGGCGCCGGAGTCGGCTCGCTCGTCGGACGATCCGGCGTCGGGCCAGCCGCGGCGCAGGGCCAGGGGAAGCGCGGCGGCGTGCTCCGCGTCGCCACCGTCGACAAGCCCGTGAACATGGATCCCGGCTACGCTCAGCTCTACTCCTCGCTCCAGGTCTACCAGAACGTCTACAACAAGCTCGTCTACGTGGACGAGGCCGGTCAGTTCATCCCGGGCCTGGCGAAGTCGTGGAAGCAGGAGGACGACAAGACCTGGCTCTTCGACCTCGTCGACAACGCCGTGTTCCACAACGGCGAGCCGTTCACGGCCAAAGACGTCGCCTTCACCTTCGCGCGCATCCTGGACGCGAAGAACAAGCTGCCGATGCGCATTTTCTTCACGCCGATCGAGGGCGTCGCGGCGGTCGGCCAGTATCAGGCGCGCTTCCACCTGAGCCGCTCGTGCGGTCCGCTCCTGGCGATGCTGTCGCAGGCCACCGAGATCGTGAACGAGAAGGCTCTGCAGGAGAAGGACCCCAAGCTCTTCCCGATCGGGACCGGCCCCTATCGCTTCGTCGAGTGGGTGAAGGACGATCACATCACGCTCGAGCGCTGGGAGAAGTACCATCGTCCCGGCCGCCCGTACCTCGACCGGCTCATCTTCTACGCGCCGGCCGACGATACCGTGCGGCTCACCGGGCTGCAGACCGGGCGCTTCAACTGGATCCAGACGGTCCCGCCGCAGCGCATCGGTGAGCTGGAGCGCGCGCGCGACATCAAGTCGTCGGCCGGCCGCCCGTACTTCCCGTTCTTCTTCATGCTCAACGCGAGCAAGCCGCCGCTGGCCGACAAGCGTCTGCGTCAGGCGATCGCGTGGGCGCTCGACCGGGCGGAGATCGTGAAGCTCGTCTACTACGGCAGCCACGTCGTCACCGGCGAGCCCACCCCCGAGCCGAGCCCCTGGGCCACCGGCGTGAACGCCCACAAGAACGGGCCCGATCTGGCGAAGGCCAGGCAGCTCATGAACGAGGCCGGCGTCGGCGGCGGGCTCAGCCTGACGTACCTCGTCAAGTCGCAGGTGCCGGTGCTGGTCAAGACCGGCGAGATCCTGCGCGAGCAGCTCAAGAAGATCGGCATCACGCTCGAGGTCCAGCCGCTCGAATCCGGCCAGTACTTCGAGTCACTCGTCGGCAAGAAGTTCGACATCGCGGGCGCCTGGTGGTCCGTCACCGTCGATCCGGACCTGTTCTACAACCCGCTGCAGCACTCGACGTCGCCCTGGAACTTCACCGGCTTCAAGTCGGAGGAGGCAGACCGCCGTCTGGACGCCTTCCGCTACACCGCGAGCGCCGCCGCACGCAAGAAGATGTACCCGGAGCTGGTGCGCTGGTTCCAGGAGGAAGGCTCGCTGTTGATCTTCAGCAACGAGATCCAGCGTTACTGGATGAAGCCCAACGTGAACGGCGTGGTCCCGCTGTCGTCGCTGGAGCTGCGCTTCGAGGACGTCTGGCTCGGCTGATCCAGCCTTCCATGGCGTCACTGACCTACGTGGTGCGGCGGCTCGCGCTCGCCGCGCCGCTGTTGCTCGGGATGAGCGTGCTGGTGTTCGGGCTGATGCGCGTGATCCCGGGCGATCCGGCCGTCGTCGTGCTCGGCTACAAGGCGACGCCCGAGAGCATCCGCGCCATGCGCGAGACCTTTCACCTGGACGAGCCACTGCCGACCCAGTACGCGCGCTGGCTGGGGGGCCTCCTGCGCGGCGACTTCGGCATCGACTTTCGCCAGAACGAGCCCATCGGCCGGATGATCGTCGAGCGCCTGCCCGTCACGATCGAGCTGACCGTTCTGGCCGCGCTGGCCGCCGCGCTGATCGGCGTTCCGCTCGGGCTTCTCGCGGGCGCCCGGCGGGGCGGCGTCGCCGATCGGGCCTCGCTGGCGCTGGGCCTCCTCGGCATCTCGCTGCCCGATTTCTGGCTCGGCATCATGCTGATCCTCGTGCTGTCGCTCGCGGCGGGCGTGCTGCCGTCCAGCGGCTTCGTGCCGTTCGCCGAGGCGCCGCTCGAGAACCTCTGGTACCTGGCGCTGCCGACGCTCACCCTCGCGTCGAGCCGCGCGGCCGCGCTCGGACGGCTGACGCGCGCCGCGGTGCTCGACGTCGTGCATCGTCCGTTCGTGCAGTTCGCGCGCGCCAAAGGGCTCGGCGAGGGCGCGATCCTCGTGCGCCACGTGCTGCCCAACGCCGCCATCCCCATCGTGACGGTCATCGGACTGCAGGTGGGCTACATGCTCGGCGGCGCCATCGTCGTCGAGACGATCTTCACCTTGCCGGGGCTCGGCCGCATGACCCTCGACGCCGTGCTCGAGCGGAACTACCCCGTGGTGCAGAGCGGGCTCCTGGTCGTCGGGGCGATGTTCATGGCGGTGAACCTCGTGACCGACGTGCTCTACGGCCTCATCGATCCTCGACTGCGTCGGCGATGAGCCGCGGAACGTCGGCGGTCGCGGTGACCGGCCTCGCCATCGTGGTCCTCCTGGCCCTCGTCGCCGTCGCCGCGCCGCTGGTGGCGCCGGGCAGCCCGACCGAGATCGCCAGCGCCGCGGCCCTGCGGGCGCCGACCGTCGTCGAGCCCTTCGGCATGGACGACCTCGGCCGGAGCGTGCTGAGCCGGGTGATCCACGGCTATCGGGTCTCGCTCGGCGTCGCGCTCGCCTCGGTGGTGATGGCCGTGCTGATCGGCTTGCCGCTCGGGCTCCTCGCCGGCTACGCCGAGGGGCTGCTGGACCAGCTGATCATGCGGCCGCTCGACATCCTGATGGCGTTTCCGGCGATCCTGCTGGCCATCGCGTTGACCAGCGTGTTCGGTACGGGCGTGCCGCTCGTGTCCCTGGCGCTGGCGATCGTGTACGTGCCGATCGTGGCGCGCGTCGTGCGCGCGGCGGTGCTGGCGACCAAGGCCGAGGTCTACGTCGAAGGCGCGCGCGCCGTTGGGGCGACGGCCCGGCGCCTGGTGCTCCGTCACATCGTGCCGAACTGCGTCACGCCGCTGCTCGTCCAGGCCTCGGTGCTGATGGCGATCGCGATCCTCGTCGAGGCGGCGCTGTCGTTCCTCGGCGTCGGCGTGCGGCCCCCGACGCCGTCGCTCGGGCTGATGCTCTCCGACGGGCGCGGGTTCATGCTGCAGGCGCCGTGGGTCGTCGTGTTCCCGGGCCTGGCGATCCTGATCGCCGTGCTCGGCTTCAACATGCTCGCCGACGGCCTGCGCGACTGGCTCGACCCGCAGCGGGGGGCGGGCCGGTGAGTGGCGGCACGAGCCGCCCGCGCGGCGTCTTTCGAGGTGCTCGCCACGGTGACGCCGGCCGCGTAGACCGTGGTTTTCTGGAGCTCCGTCGGCAGAGCGCCTCTGGGCTGCTGATCTCAGGCTTGGGCGCGCCCTCGCGCACGGCCACGCCGATCCCCGTACGGCCGATCGCTGTCCACGAGCCCTCCGCGACGGCGCCTTGCCGGGTCATGTCCTGCATCGCCTCTTGCGTCATGATCACGACGTCGGCCGGCGGCGCCATCCGGCCCCTCACATCAGCCCGTAGAACTTGCCCGCGTTCTCGCAGGTGATCTTGTGCGTGACCTCCGCCGGCAGGTGGCCGAACTGCTCCTCGATGTATTTCGACGACTCGGGCCACACGCCGTCGCCGTGCGGGTAGTCGGAGCCCCACATCAAGGTCTCGACGCCCATGTCCTCGATGAGCTTGGTGCCGATGCGGTCGAACTGGAATGTGCCCTTGCACTGGCGGCGCCAGTAGTCGCTCGGCTTCATCTTGAGGCCGAGGTCGCGGAAGCGGTCCTCCCACTCGAAGTCCATCCGGTCGAGCGCGTAGGGGATCCAGCCGATCCCGCTCTCGCCGAACGAGATGCGCACGTTCGGGTAGCGCTCGAGCACGGCGGCACCGATGACCGCAGCCAAAATGTTGACGAGGTTCATCTGGAAGCCGGAGACCACCGTGAAGAAGGCGGCGCGGCGCGTGAGCCCGCGCTGGGTGTCGAGCTTGCCCGGCGGCAGCGCCGGGAACGTGTGGAAGTGGAGCGGCAGGTTCACGTCGTTCACCGCCTTCCAGAGCGGCTCCCAGACCGGATGCCACATCGGCTCCATGTCCCACGAGCAGGAGAGCTCCATCCCGCGAAGACCGAGCTTGGCCACGCGATAGATCTCCTTCACCGCCGCGTCGATGTCGCCGTAGGGCAGGCAGGCCAGGCCGATGTAGCGGTCGGGATAGTGGCTGCAGAAGTCCTTCAGCCAGTCGTTGTAGATCCGGAACATCTCGTTCGCGGCCTCGGGATCGTTGAGCCGCGTCGCGGCACCGAGGATGCCGTAGATCACCTCGGCCTGGACACCGTCGCGGTCCATGTCCTTCACGCGCAGCGTGGGATCGGTCGGACGGCGGATACCCTTCTTGCCGTCTTCGTAGAGCCCGGTCGAGGCCATGACGTCCACCCGATAATGAGAGCCCGGGACGTACTTCGCCCCGGCCGGGCCGACGCCGTTCATCAAGCCGAAGGACCCGCCGTTGCGGCAGGTCCAATGGGGCCCGTCCGGCCCGTCGGTAACGTACGGCATCCGCTCTTTCATCGCGGCCGACGCGTGCGAGGTGAAGAGGTCGGGCGGGATCCAGGGCAGGTCGATGTGGCAGTCGGCCGAGATTCGCGTGTATCGCATGGCGCTCACTCTCCTATTGCCGCTTGAGCCGGACGTCTTCGTACGGGGCCGAGTACGGGAAGGCGGGGATCAGGGTGAGGGCCGGCTCCTCCACCCTGGGGCCCACGCCTCGAATGAACCCATTTTCCCAGATCGGGGCGAAGATCACCTTGTCGCGGAGGATCTTCTGGATCTGGTGGAGCATCTCCTCGCGCTTCTTCCTGTCGATCTCCTTCGCCTGCCGCTGGAAGAGATCCTCGACCTCCGGAAGGACGCCGTACGCGTATCGCCCTTCCTTCGTGGCGAGCGCCTCGACGCGGGTGGCCGCGTTGCCGCCGGCGCCCACGACGCCGAGCACGACGCCGCGGAGCTTCTTCTCGCCCCAGGTCGCCAGGAACGCCGCGCGCTCCATCGTCCTGACGCGCGTGCGGATCCCGATCGCGCCGAGGTTGCCGGCGACCGCCTCCGCCATCGAGAAGTAGGGCGGGTTGGGCGTGAGGTCGCCGGCGTCGAAGCCGTTCGGGTAACCGGCCTCCACGAGGAGCTGCTTGGCGCGCTTGGGATCGTACGGATGCGGGTCGATCGGCAGCGCGAACTCCATGTGCCGCGGGACGATGTTTCCCGTTATACCTGCGAACCCGAGCTGCTCGGCCTCGTTCAAGGTCTTCCGGTCGATCGCGTGGCTCGCGGCGAGCCGAACTCGCCGGTCGTGCCACGGAGACTTCGGGTCCCACTGCTCGGTGAAATCGAGAAAGAAAACGGCGTTGGACCGGACGGCGCTGAGCTTGAGCCCGGGTGTCCGACGGATGTCTTCCGCCACGGGGCCGCCCAGGAAGTACACGACGTCGGCCTCACCACGCTTGAGAGCGGCCGCCCGCGTCGTCTCGTCGGGGACGCTCTTGAAGACGAGACGCTTCACGCTCGGGACCTTGCGCCAGTAGCCCTCGAACGCCTCGACGACGATCTCGACCCCAGGTGTCGAGCTGACGAACTTGTAGGGCCCGGCGCCGATCGGCGCCTTCCTGAATCCGTCGTCGCCGACCTTCTCGACGTACTTCTTCGGGACGATCCAGCCGGCGCCGGTTGCGGTGGTGCCGTAGAACGTCATGAAGTCGGGCCACGGCTCCTTGAGCACGAAGCTGACCCGGCGCGCATCGACGATCTGCACCTCCTTGACCTTCTCCTTGAGGAGCTTCGCCCCGCCGCCCTTGTAACGTTCGAAGGAGAACTTGACGTCGTCGGCGGTCACCGGATCGCCGTTGTGGAATCTCGCGTTCTGACGCAGCACGAATGTGTAGCTCATGCCGTCTTGCGAGGTCGACCACGACTCGGCGAGGCTCGGTGTGGTCTGGCCGGCTGGCATCGGCTTCACCAGCGCATCGTGGATCGCGTAGAGGACCTTGAAGGGCGTGATCACGGATTCGGTCTCACCCGGATCGAGCCAGCGGGGCGCCAGGGTGACGTGGAAGGCGTAGATCACCTGGCCTTCCGGTCCGGCCGCCTCGACGGAGGCGACCGGGGTGAGGAGCGCACACCACACCAGAAGCAGCCACGCGGCCGCGATCGAGCGGGCCCACCGGATCACGACGCTAGACTCCGGCGCGCTTGAGCACCAGGCCGATGTTCTGCGCCTCGGGCTTGCGCGTGCCGGCGTCGACCTCGCGGACGATGTCGACGGTCGCGGCGGAGACCGGTGTGGGCACGCCACGCTCGCGGCCCTGCGCCACGACGTAGCCGTTCATGTAGTCAATCTCGGTCGGGCGCCCCTTGGTCACGTCCTGCCCCATCGAAGAGCGCCAGTTGCGGCCGCCGGCCGAGGCCGGCGTGAGCATCTGGTCCAGCGTGTCGTACACCTCTCGCCGGTCGGCGGCGGCCCACTGATCGGCGGTGGTGCCGTTGAACTTCGGCACCTTGTAGCCAAGCGCCAGCCCGACCCGCGCGGACTCGGCGCCGAGGTGGATCGTGATCGCGCGGCCCACCTCGCTCGAGGCGATCTCGAACGACCCGAGCCCGGACATGGCCTGCACCGGGTTGCCTGTGGCGTTCGCGCAAAGCTTGGCCCAGCGCTCGCCCCAGAGGTTCTCGGTCACCTGGGAGCCGTCGATCACCTTGAGCATCTCCGCCACCTCGTTGGCGCGGGCGGTGACCTTGCCGTCGTGCTCGCCCACGCGGAACACGTCGTGGCCGGTGCCCTGTCCCTTCTCGGCGCCGCGCTCGACCTGACCCGGCTTCCAGAGCGCCACGCCGATCTTCGACATGACCAGGCCGAGCGCGCGCGAGGCGCCCGCGACCGAGGCCACGATCGGGTCGGGCCAGCAGTTCTCCGACGCGACGATATAGCCCTCGGGCTTGAGATGACGGAGGGCCAGCTGGGCGGCCCACGCCGTGTCATAGACCTTCATTGCGACGAACGCGAGGTCGAAATCGCGCGGCATGCGCTGTGACTCCCCGAGATGAAACGCCTTGGGGTGGGCTTCGAACGGATCGTGCGGCCCGGTCACCGAGATGCCCTTCTTGCGGATGGTTTCGACCTGCTCCGCCCAGGGATCGACGAGCGTCACGTCGTGGCCGGCCCTTGATAGGAATGACCCGATGTAACTCCCAATGGCTCCGGCGCCGACGAACAGGATCTTCTTGGCCATGATGTCCTCCCGTTGTGGTTCGCGCTGCAGGCTGTCGCGGGGCTGGGGCCCCGCCGGCCGAGGCGCGGCTACAAATTCTATTCGAGTGCCGGGCATTATCGCGCGTCAGGCCGTGCCTGGCGATGCCCAAATACATGAGGTTTGCGCAGGGGGCGGCCTCGTGGCTAGAATCCCCCGGCGAATCTAGGGCTACGCAGGGGAGGGGCCAAGTATGTGGGCGAGATCGTTTCTCTGCTCGATGGCGGCCGTCCTGGCGTTTGGAGCGCTTCCGGTCTGGAGCCAGGAGCTGCCCGAGGGAAAAGGCAAAGAGTTGGTCGCTGCAAGCTGCAACAGCTGTCACCCGTTCTACGCGCGCCTGGGCGGCGGGTACACGCCCGAGGGTTGGCGAACCGTCATGCGGATGATGGCCAATCACGGCGTCACACTGCCGGCGGATCAGATCGCGACGATCACGGAGTACTTGACCAAGAACTTTCCCGAAAAGGCGAAGCCCGTCGGGGCCGTGATCCCGGGAGCCGTCAAGGTCTCGATCAAAGAGTGGCCGGTGCCCACACCCGGGTCACGCCCGCACGATCCGCTGGCAGCTGCGGACGGATCGCTTTGGTATACGGGCCAGATGACCAATGTCCTCGGCCGGCTCGATCCCAAGACCGGTCGGTTCAAGGACTACCCGCTCAAGACACCGCATTCCGGCCCGCACGGTCTCGACGAGGACAAGGGCGGCAACATCTGGTACACGGCAAATGCCGCGGGGTTGATCGGCAAGCTCGACCCCAAGACCGGCGCGGTCACCGAGTACAAGATGCCGGACCGGGATGTGAAGGACCCGCACACGCTGATCTTCGATCCGAATGGGATCCTGTGGTTCACGGCTCAGAACGCCAACCGGGTCGGGCGGCTCGACCCCAAGACCGGCGAGATCAAGCTGCTCACACCGCCCACGCCGAAGTCGCGTCCCTATGGCATGGCGGTGAATTCGAAGGGCATCGTGTTCTACGTCGCGTTCGGCACCAACAGGGTGGGGAGCGTCGACCCGAAAACGCTGGAAATTCGTGAGTACCCATTGCCGGATTCGGCTTCCCGCCCACGGCGCATCACGATCACCCGGGACGACATCGTTTGGTACACCGACTTCCCG
>QHTE01000132.1 GCA_003220685.1 Candidatus Rokuibacteriota bacterium | reverse complement strand
ACGAATCTACATCCTGAAGCAACCCCTGGAACGCACACCAACCCATAAGGTGAAGCTCGTTCGCGAGCTTGAGCGATTGGACCGTAGCAACTGGCTCTAATCGCGAAGCAACTTGGATGGCGGAGGGCCAGCCGAGGAAAGCGCACCATCCAACTTGCATCGGGGACGAGCTGATGGATGAACTGCGAGCTCTCGATAGCAGATTCGCCGAGACATATCGCAGCCTCCCTCGCCAAAACCTCATCCGACTTGCTCAGGAGCACCGAGATCCGTCTACTGATCCCAGACGGTGAACCTCGTTGGAGGTTCTCACGTAACGAGCTCTCCGGGAAACCCGGCGACACCGGCAGCTCGGTCGTGGGAATCCACAACGGTGCTTGCTCGCTCTTGCGTTTGCCCATCGCCATGGTCCGCAGTGTACGATCTGGCCCGCCAGTCGCGATGTCCTTTCACCCACTTTCACCACGGGCTGCTAAGTCTTAGCAGTCTGGCGTTCGTCGCCCTCGGAGCTCTTGCGGAGGTTGACCTCGTATATGGGTCGGCGCAAATACCGCACTTGGGAATTGCCTAGAGCTTGCTAAATATCCGCCTGCGCATCGCGGTCTGCCCGACATGCGGCTCGTCGGCCGCGGCGCCCGTGCCCTCGCAACTGCCACGTTGCGCCTACTGCCTGCCCGCGCCGCGCTCACGCTGGAAGTTCTGGCTTGCGGCCGGCGTAGTCGCTGGCATCGCGGCCGCCTTACTGGCGCGATGATCAAAGCGCTCGCAGCCGCGCGCGATGCCTTCTACCTCGCGCACCGCCGCTGCGACCCGAAGAGCGAGCCGAGGACCATCGCGTCTGGGATGACGTGCCCGTGCGGCGCGGTGTTTGAGCGGTGGGTGACGGCGGAGGAGGTCGAGCTGGATCTACTGCGTCTGGCCCACCAGCCGTAGCCCACCAGCCGCTCGTCAATCCCCTCGTCGCCAATAGATGGATCATTAGCTGAAGTAACCTTCATGTTCTGCTAGACTCCCGCCAGCCACTCAACCGGTGAAAAGGAGGGCGCGAGCCTATCGGCGAACCACTAATGAATCAACAAGGGGCTACAAGCGTTTGGAGGGCCAGGTATGAGGAAGATGCTCCTGGTGGCTCTTGGAGTGGTCCTTCTTGTAGCGGACATCGTGAGCGTGTCAGCCCAAGCGAGCGATCCGAGAATTGGTACGTGGAAACTCAACGTGGAGAAGTCCAAGTTCAGTCCCGGGCCTGCACCCCGAAGTAATGCGCTGAAAATCGAGGCGTCCGGCCAGGGAGAGAAAATCACTACTGAGGGGGTCAACGCGGAGGGAGGGCGCATCGCGACCCAGTACACGGCTAATTTCGACGGCAAGGACTATCCGCTCACGGGCTCCTCAGTCGCGGACACGGTTTCACTCAAGCGAATCGACGCCCGGACCACGGTACGCACTGACAAGAAGGACGGTAAGGTGGTTCAGACCTTGACACGGGTCGTCTCCCAGGACGGGAAGACGATGACCGTCACGGTAAAGGGCACGGACTCTCAGGGTCGGACCGTGGACACCGTCGCTGTCTGGGAAAAGCAATAGAACTGGGGAGGCATGTAACCGCTTAACTCTAGTCGCACAACAACGGATCGCGGCCAGGAGGCATCACATGGGCAGAATGCTTTTGGCACTCACCGTCGCGGCCTCCCTCATTGGTCTGTCGGAAACGACGCATGCGATACCACAACCGGCCAGCGGCGCTTTTCAGGTAACAGGTTTGACGCCAACCGCGCCGCCGCAGCAGCGTGGAGGCACGTGCTTCATCGAGGCTGCTCTCACGTTTGCCTTCCACGGCACGCTCGAAGGATCCTTCGCCGCCAACATCACGATCATCCGTGCTGGCGAATGTGGGCAGCCCGGGCCCGAGGCGTTTCGGTCAGCGGGAACGTTCACCGGCACCGTCGCGGGTGTCGCCGGAACCTTCGATTTCAACTTCCAGGGACACATCGACGCGGCCGGTAACGCCCGCGGCGAACTGGCGATACATCGCGGAACGGGAGGCCTCGCCACCCTCCATGGCCAGCTAACGTTGAGCGGTCAAGCCGGCGTGGGCGGTACGTATGAGGGCTTCGTAGACTTGGCGCCATGACCGGCAGCGTGCGGGTTAGTTCTCGCTATCTTCGCGGTGGCGCGTAGGGCACGCACGCGCCCCGATTCCTTGGGGACACGTCGATCCCCGGGGACCGTACGTACCCCGGCCCGATCAGTTGACCGCTGAGGAGCCGGATGGGGCCCCGCGCCGCCATTTCACCGCCAGTCGCCACGCCGGTCCGGACCTCTGTAAGGCTATCGCGGTCTAACGACGGCTTTCTGACGTCACCACGGCGGGCGCCGCTGCACCCAAGCCGCTTCAGGTGCCCGACCCTGGGGCGGCGCGCTCGGCCGAGCGCGAGGGCTCGCGCTCGGCCGACGGTTCTCCGCCTCGACCGTCACGTCAGCGCCGGCGAACGGGCGGAGCTCAGAGCGGGCACCGCCCGAAGTGCGTTGGATCCATCTTGCGGAGCAGTTTGTTCGCGAGGATCTCCGCTGCGACTCCCCGTCCGGAGGCAAGCGCCTGCTGATTGCTGAACTCGAAGTGTAAGCCACCGACGACTCGAGATCGTCCCGCCTCCGCAGCGCCGGCAGAGAAGCTCGGATACTGGCGAGGCGCGTTGGGAGGGTTGCCAGTGGTCGTATCGGTCAGCAGAGTGAACGCGATGTCGTCGGCGCAGAAAAATCCTGCGAGCGCAGCGGCTGCGGCCGCGCTGAACGAGCTGTGGCCCGACCAGTACTCTGGCGAGCCGCCGACCATGCCTGATCTCGCCGACCAGGTCGTGTCGACCGTGTTGTTCGGGGGGTCCGTATACGGATTGCCGTCCGTGTCGGCCTCGCGGATGGCGGTCGTTGGGCGCCAGTGATGAAAGAACCACTTCGTGTAAAAGGTCGGCGCGACGGTGTCCGCCAGGGCCATGCTCATCAGGGCGAACAACCGTGTGGCCTCCGGCAGGGGGAGCGGGTTGTCGGCGGTGACCGCGAGCGCGACCTGAATCCAGGCGCCGGGCGGCTGAGAGGTGCCGCCGCCCAGGCTCCAGTACCGGAACGTGTCGCGTTTGTCGTTGTCGAGAATCGCGGCGTTCCCGACGAGTTTCACATCGGCGAAAGCGGCCCCGTAGTCGAGACAGCTCGGTTGGTTGCAGCTTGGCGGATTCTTGACGACCTCCTTCCCGGAGCCGGAGTAGTGAGGAGCCTCTCCGGGGCCCGGCCCAGCGATCCCGAAAGGCGCCA
>QHTE01000131.1 GCA_003220685.1 Candidatus Rokuibacteriota bacterium | reverse complement strand
GGTCCTCGGGCAGGAAGCTACCGCAGGTACCGGCTCCGCCGGGGCATTCTGAGCCAGCTCCCGCCTCCGCAGGATCGAGTAGCTCGCCAAGGATGAAACCGACGATCCCAAGCGCCCCACCGCGACCGATAACCTTAAGCAGCCCCCTCAGCTTGGTGATATGCGCCTTACTCATGCCCCGCTTGGTCGCCTCTTCGAGAGCCTTTTCGACCTCGGCAGCGGGGGTTCGCTTGTTAAACACCTTCCCATCGTGTGTCACGCTAATGTTTTGCTTTCCGCCCTTCGTGTATCCGAGCGGATCGACGTAGTTGACTGGATCATTCCCGACATAACTGTACAGGTTGAAGCCTCCCGCAAATCCGATCGGATCCTCGCTGACAAACCGCTGGAGTTGGGGGTGGTAGTAGCGCGCCCTACAGTACCGCCCGTCGCGAGTGTGGCCGGAAAATCGCCGTCGCTCCCGATGCGAGTTGGCGCGATGAGGCCGAGCGCGGCCGATGCAGGATGTGGCGGCGGCGTGGTCGGGGCGGCGACGCGCGAGATGCTCAGAAACGGCGTTTTCGGCCAGCACCTCGGTCGCCCCCGGCAATCGGATGCGATTCTGGAGGCGCGACGGCCCTGCGCTGACGGGCCAGCGAGCGAGGACGGCGCGCACGGAGTCGTCGCGACCATGGCCACGATAGTAGCGACGACTGGCCCGCCGCACCAAGATTGCGGCGAGCGCGCGGCTCAGGCCGTCAGCGGTGGGGTCGGGGTCTTCGAGAGGCAGCGACGGGGAGCGGTGCGGCGCTTAATCCGGGACGCCGAGGAGGCCAGCGACGGAGAGATCCTCGTCGAGCTCCGGCCAGTGGATGCCGAGCCCGCGGCCGATCAGCTCCCAGCGCCCCCGGGCCTCGGCGGTCGCGTCCCGGAGCCGCGGAAACCACTCCAGGGGGACCGTCAGCGAGCGCCCGTCTTCGAGATGCACCACGAGCGCGTCCGGGATGAATTCGATCGTGCGCGCCCGGGCGTCCGGGGCTCTAACGATCAAAGACTTCATGCCATCGCTCCAGAAACGTGGGCGCGTGATCGCGCGTCAGCTCGCGCACGCGCCGCAGCTCGGCCGGCGTCAGCCCGCGCGCGTACGTCAGCTGAATCGGCGCGAGCCACAGCTTCGCGACACCATCGCCCTTGCTGACGTGCACGTGCGGCGGTTCCTGGCTTTCGTTGCTGAAGAAGAAAAACCGAAAGCCCTCGATGCGCAGCAGCGTCGGCATCAGGCCCCGGACTCGGTGCGGTCCTCATGCCGTTGAGTATACGGCGGCGGTGCGGTCTCTTTAGCGGCTAAGAGAGAAGCGGCTGGCGCCTCGAGCGGCTCGGTGGCGGCGACGGCCGCCGGCGGTGTGGCCGGGCGCGCCAGTGTGGCTGCGGGATGGGTCGCGGTGTGCACGGCCTTGAGCAGCCGGATCGACACCCGCGTGTAGAGCTGCGTGGTCGTCAGCCGCGCGTGGCCGAGGATTTCCTGAATGACGCGGACGTCGGCGCCGTGCTCCAGCATCCCCGTCGCCATCGTGTGGCGTAACAGGTGACAGGCTCCACGCTTGGCGATCCCGGCGGCCACCAGGTAGTCGCGGGTCAGGCGCGAGAGGTGGTTGGGATGAAAGGGCCGGCCTCGCCGTGTGAGGAAGACCGTGCCCTCGTCGGGCTCGACGACGAAGTCGGGCCGGGCCTCGTCGAGATATTTCTCCACCCAGGCGATCGCGCGCTCGCCGATCGGGACGACGCGATCCTTCTGGCCCTTGCCCTCGCGGACGACGAGCACGCCGCGGGCGAGATCGAGATCGTAGAGCCGCAGCCGGATCAGCTCCATCCGCCGCAGCCCCGTCGAGTAGCCGGTCTCGAGCAGCGCGCGGTCACGCAGCCCGATCGGCGTCGTGGGCTCGGCATGCGCGAGCACGTCGATGATCTCGGCGTCGGTGAGCGGCTGCGGCAGCCGCTGCGCGGTCACGCGCGGCAGCTCGAGCTCGGCGGCGGGGTTCATGGGGAGCGCCCGCTGCTTGGTCAGCCAGCGAAACAGCCCCTTCACCGCGACGAGCCGGCCGTGCTGGCTCCACACGCTCAGCGGCGTGCCGGTGCGCTTGCGGTAGTGATAGAGCCAGCAGCTGGTAGCGCTCGAGCGCGGCGCGCGTGACGGCCGCCGGCGTCGTGAGGCCGCGCGCGGTGGCCCACGCGACGAAGTACTTCAGGTAGAGCGTGCGGATGTGCACGGTGTCGGCGGCGTAGTGCGTCAGGCGTAGCGCCTCGAGATAGCGCGCCACGACGTCGGCCCACGCGCTCGGCACCACCGGCGCGGGTGAGGTGGCTGGCGCAGTACGGCTCATCGCCGGACCTCGGCAGCTTCAGCAGCTAAAGAAGAAACAGAAGAAGCGTCGATGCAGCTACGGGGTGCGGGTACGTACGATTCCGCGCTCTCGTGTCCGTCCAGATGTGCGTTTTCGGGTGAATCGCACTTCGCCACGTGGAAGTCCTCGTCGTCACGACGATCGCCGGCGATTTCGCCACCCCTCACCCGGGGCTCACTGGCCCCTCGCTGGGGGCTCGACTGCCCCTCGAACTCGCCGTTTGGGGGCTCGAAGTCGCCATTTGCCCCCTCGAAGTTTCCGTCGTCGGGGTGTCGTAGTGATGCCCGCAGGCCTTCGACGTCGACCAGACCCATGACGAAGGGCTCGCCGTCCTGCCCC
>QHTE01000080.1:13332-13802 GCA_003220685.1 Candidatus Rokuibacteriota bacterium | reverse complement strand
GACCCCCCGGCCGCTGCCTTCCCTCGGGCAGCCACGAGTGCCCCAGTCTGTGGGACGGCCACCGGCTTGCTCACCGCGCCGACACCGTCGACGACGGTTACGTTCTTGCCGGTTTCCCGGTATCGCGAGCACGGGCGACCACGAGCCGGATGTCAGGCTGCGCCGCCGGCGTATAGTGCCGGTCCCGAGACGCGCTCGAGCGGCGTGGTGACTGCGCGTTCAATGCGCGCGCTTGGTGTCAGCACAGCGGAGGTGATGCGGTGCGTTCGACGAGAGTTCACGTGCAGACCAAGATCACGGATCGTGGCAAGGAGTAGGCCCGCCATTGGCACAGCGACGACAGCGCGGGCGGCGGTCCGACGGCACGCGGCGTGACACCGAACGTGCAGCGCGTCGGCTGGGAATCCACGAAGTACCCGTGAAAGGGCATGCTTCACAACTTCTTCTTAAGCAATCGGTACTTCCGTCGC
>QHTE01000080.1:0-13262 GCA_003220685.1 Candidatus Rokuibacteriota bacterium | reverse complement strand
GCCCGTTCTGGGTCCGTCGCCGCCACGCCTGGAGGACCCAATCCGCGTCCAAGAACTGCCGGAGAATCTGAACGACCGCGGGCCACTGCTCGATCGTCTGACCGGTGCCTTCTGACGCTGGTGATGAGTACTGCCGAGATGATCGCCCCGGCCTTGACCTCGTAGCGGCTCACCGATGCTCGGAGAGTCGCAGGAAGGATCTTCCGTCGCTCCGGCGGTGGCGCCGGGGAGCGTAGCGCCGGCACCAGGCCAGCATGCAGCCTGGGGACGCTCGCGGGCGGCAGCCGGGACGAAGCGGCCGACGGCTGACCGGTTCGCGGAGCGCTCCGCGCCCTCGCCGACCGCGCCTCGAAGGCCGCCGCGCCGATCGACCTCGCTGTGGCCCGCGCAGCGCTCTCGCCGGTGGGCTCGAGGGGGCGTCGGTCAGAGTCTTGGGCTGGCGACGGCAGGGTCGGCCCATGCGTTGCCAGTGTGCTTGCCGGCTGCGCGAGTGGCTCACGGTCGGAGACTTTGTCGAACCGCCGCTCGCCGGCCGGCGCCGGAAGACATGACGCGCAGAGTTCGTCGTGCGCCAGTCGCGAATCCTACGTCCTCAGCGTCATGAGTCCGGCCAGGATTAGGACGACGAGCATGGCGCCGGCTCGCCGTCACGAAGGACTCGTCCGCCGCGGAGTGCCCGCCATCACGTGACCGTCGACGACCGGCACGCGCTCGCCTGGCCGCACGCGGACGAGATCGCCGACGGCAACCTCCTCGATCCCGACCTCGACTTCGCGGTCGCCCCGCACCACGTCACGGCCGCGAGCAGGCCCTCCACGTGAAACGGCGAGCGGCGGCTGGCCGCCATGCCGACCTTACTTGGGCGCAGGAGGGGAGTCGCCTGGCGAACCCACCAGCCACGGGCCTGCCGGAAATCCCGCCGGGCGGCGAACCGGATGGGGGTCCTGACCGGTTCGCACTTCTCCGTCGCCACTCGCAGAGAGCGGCAAACAGCACCAGTGCGGTGGCGCGTTGCCGCAACCCGGCGCCAGGCGGCCGGAGCATGCGGAAAGGCTCCGCTCGGCGCCCGACTACGTTCTCCCGACAGGACAGGCCTTTCCAGGCCAGACCTTTTATCGGACTTGAACATTTTCCCGGCTGGCAATTCTCTTGCGTCAAGCGGGCGCTGATGACGCGAGCATCGCCTTCAGTTGCTCGAGTGTGTTGGCCCAGGCGACATCTGCATCACGTGATGCGGCACGGAGAAGTCAGCGAGTGGCGACACCTCCCCCTCCTAGAAAAGGCTCTCAGCACTCGACGCATGAGTGGGCGCTGACGCCTGAGCCGCCGAAGGTCTCTGACGAGGCGGTTATCCCCGAATATCTCACCCTGCGGCAGCTTGCCCGCTACGCGAACGTGAGCGAGAGACAGCTGAGAAACTACTTGAACCTACCTCCGAGCCAAGCCCTCCCCTGCTATCGGCCGGGACGAAAGGTCCTGGTCCGGCAGTCGGAGTTCGATGCTTGGTTCGCGCAATATCGCTCACGCGGCAAGCCGGTGATCACCCGCCTCCTCCGCGAGCTGGATCTCGACCCGGAGCGGCTGCCGGAATTCCGGTCGTCCCGCAACGGTCGAGGGTAAGTGTGGGTCGCTTGCGCCCGATGTCTCGCCGCTCTTATCGTGCTGGAGAGCTAGTGACCTCTGGCCGGCAGGAGGGTGAAACCCTGGGCGCCGCGACTATCACCGCGACCTACATCAAGCACGGGAAGGAGAACTGGCGGGTCCTGATTCGGCCCGCCGGCGCGCCGCGCATTACACGAGTCGTCCACACAGAGCAGGACGCGAAGGACCTCGTCCGCCATTTCAACCGCCTCGGGATGGCAGGTGTCGACCTCGCCCGCGCTCTCGCCGATAGCCGATCCGAGCGTCAGCACACGTACCTGCCTCTACGTGAGGCACTCCCGGCGTTCCTCGAGGAGCAGGTCGCGCTCCGGAACCTACGCGAGTCCACCGCTCGGGCCTACAAGAATCGCCTCTCCACGTGGGCCTATCCGCGGATCGGCAATCTCTCCTGGAATCGCATCACACGCGATGAGATCGGGGCAGTCCTCCTCGCGATTCGGAAAGCCGGCAGGTCCGCAGCGAGTGTCGAGCAGGTGCGCTGCCCGCTGACTCGGTTTTACCAATGGCAGGTGAACGTCCATCGGTACTTGGGGCCGAACCCGGCAGCGGATCTCAAGTTCTTCATCGGCAGACAGCCCACGAGGAAGTCCCGGAAGCGCGACCTCCAGTGGTTCCGGCCCGATGAGGCGCACGTGCTCCTCGAGACTTGCCGCGTGCTCAAACCGCGCTGGACAGCGTTCCTCATGGTGGGCTTTGGGGGCGGACTTCGGTGGGGTGAGGGGGTCCACGTCCACCGCACCTGGTCTGAAGACGGCGGCCGGATCGAGCTCTGCAAGGACGGGGAGGACCGGTGGGTAAAGCTCCCATCGGCCACCCTCGCGGCCATCCAGGCCCACTTGGAAGCCATGGACCTGGAAGCCACGGTCAAGGGCTGGACGGCGGAGCAGCGACAACTCGTCTTCCCGAACACTGTGGGTCGCATCACCCGATACGGCGCGTTCCTCGAGCTTGTGTGGCAGCCGCTGATGGAAGCCACCCAGCTCCCCTATCGGAAGCCCCACGCGATGCGGCACTCGTATGCGACCTGGCTGCTCGAGGCCGGTGCGGACCTGCGATGGGTCAAAGATCAGCTCGGGCACGCGAGCATCGAAGAAACTGAGGGGACCTACGGGCACCTCCAACGGGAGCGGCACGAGCGCCGCGTCGATCTCGATTCGGTGCTCGCCGGCGTTCACCCGCGTCCACCGGCGTCCATATCCCTGGACGCCGGGCACGCTGATGAGAGGCAACTGGGCGAGATTTCTCGCGATGGATTAATGGTGGAGGGTAAGGGATTCGAACCCTCGACCTCGGCGTTGCGAACGCCGCGCTCTCCCAACTGAGCTAACCCCCCGGGACCACCAGAGACCAGAAACCGAGGCGAACGTATTCTACATCAGGCCTTCGAGCCGTCCCCACCCTTGTTGAACGCCTGGAGCAACGGGCCGAAAAGATCCAGCGGCAGCGGAAAGAAGGTCGTCGTGGACCGCTCGGAGGCGATCTCGCGCATGGTTTGCAAATACCGGAGCTGGACGGCGATCGGGTGCCGCGTCAGGACCTCGGCCGCCTCGGCCAGCTTGGCCGCGGCCTGGAACTCGCCGTCGGCGTTGATCACCTTGGCCCGGCGCTCGCGCTCGGCCTCGGCCTGCTTGGCCATGGCGCGCTGCATGTCCTGGGGCAGGTCGATCTGCTTGACCTCGACGGTCGCCACCTTGATGCCCCAGGGCTCCGTGTGCTCGTCGATGATCCGCTGGAGCTGCTGGTTGATCTTGTCGCGCGCCGAGAGCAGATCGTCGAGCTCCACCTGGCCGAGCACGCTGCGCAATGTCGTCTGGGCGATCTGCGAGGTCGCGTACAGATAATCCTGCACGGCGATGACGGCCCGCTCCGGGTCGACCACGCGGAAGTAGATGACCGCGCTCACCTTGAGCGACACGTTGTCGCGCGTGATCACGTCTTGCGGCGCCACGTCGAGGGCGACGGTCTGGAGACTCACCTTCACCATCTTGTCGATGACGGGCACCAGCAGGACGAGGCCCGGGCCGTTCCCCTGCCCGCCCGGATTCAGAATCGCCTTGGTGCTGCGGCCAAGACGGAAGATGACCGCACGCTCGTACTCGCGGAGGATGCGCGCGAAGGAGCCGATGAAGAAGAGCGCCACGATGATGGCGACGATGAGCAGGAGAGACTCTACATTGATCATGCGACTCCTCCCTTGGCCTCCGCCTTCGCGACCCTAAGCGTCAGGCCGTCCACCCCGACGATCCGCACCTGCGCGCCAGGCTCGAGCGGCTCGCCCTCGGCGATCGCGCGCCAGATCTCACCGGAGACCATGACCTGCCCTTCGGGCCCGAGGCGCTCGCGCACCGTCGCGGTCCTGCCGACCAGGCCTTCGGCGCCGGTCGAGGGCGGCCGACCGAGGGCTCGCACGCCGGCCGCGACCACGAAGAGAAAGAGTCCGGCGGTCGCCGCCACCGTCGGCCCGATGACCAACCAGGACACGCGGAACCCGACCTCGGGCGCGTCGAAGAGCATCAGCGAGCCGAGTGCCATCGAAACCACGCCGCCGATCGCCAGGACGCCGTGGCTCACGATCTTGATCTCGGCGATCAGGAGCACGATGCCGAAGAGGATCAGGAGCAGGCCCGCGTAGTTGATCGGCAGGCTCTGGAAGGCGAAGAACGCCAGGATGAGCGAGATGCCGCCGATGACGCCGGGCAGGACCACGCCCGGGTTCGACAGCTCGAAGAAGAGGCCGAGCATGCCGAGCATCATGAGCACGTAGGCCACGTTGGGATCGGTGATGATGTTGAGGAATCGATCGCGAAAGCCGATCTCGATCGGGCGCACCGGGGCACCCTTGGTGGCGAGCGTCACCGGCCCCTTCGACAGCTTGATCGTCCGGCCGTCCACCTTCTCGAGCAGGTCGGGCACGGAGTCGGCGACGAGGTCGATCACCTTGAGCTTCAGGGCGTCGCGCTCGGTGATGGCAACGGCGTCGCGCACCGCCTTCTCGGCCCAGTCCGCGTTGCGGCCGCGCTCGAGCGCGACGGTGCGGATGAACGCCGCGGCGTCGTTCTCGGCCTTCTTCATCATCGTCTTGTCGGCGCCGCCGCCGAGCGCCACCGGTGAGGCGGCGCCGATGTTGGTCGCCGGCGCCATCGCGGCCACGTGCGCCGCCATCGTGATGAACACACCCGCCGACGCCGCACGGGCGCCCGTGGGCGCGACGTAGACGATGACGGGCACGTCGGCGTTCATCATGCGCTGCACGATCGCGCGCATCGACCGCTCGAGCCCGCCGGGCGTGTCGAGCTGGATGACCAGGGCCTGGGCGCGCTCGGCCTGGGCGCGGTCGATCGCGATTCCCACGAGGCGCAGGGTGACCGGGCTGATCACGCCCTCGATCTCGATCGTCGCGATCGGCCGGGGCGCCGCCGCCTCCGCGACCGGGAGCAGGAGCGTTGCCAGGACGAAGGCGGCGCCGAGGCCGGAGCGAGCGACCGCCGACCCGAACCCCGTGCGACCGCGCTTCATCTCTGCAATGCCAGCACGCTCACGAGCTCGAAGAGCAGATTGGCGCCGAGCAGCGCGGTGATCTGGCCGGGGCCGTCGTACGGCGGCGAGACCTCGACAACGTCGGCGCCGACCAGGGTCTGCCCCGCGAGCGCCCGGACCAGCACGAGCGCCTCGTACGAGGTGAGCCCCCCGACTTCGGGTGTGCCGGTGCCCGGCGCGAAGGCCGGATCGACGGCGTCGATGTCGAACGAGCAGTAGACGGGGCCGCCGCGCAGGCGCGCGAAGCGCTCGGCCACCCAGGCGGTCCCCTGCTCCTTGACGGTCTCGATGCGGGCCACCTCGATCCCGTGCCGGTCGTGGAACTCGAAGTCTTCCGAGCCGTAGAGCGGCCCGCGGATCCCGACCTGGATCATGCGTCTGGGATCGACGAGCTCTTCCTCGACGGCGCGGCGAAACGGTGTGCCGTGGAAGAACTTCGACCCGAAGTACTCGTCCCACGTGTCGGGGTGCGCGTCGAAGTGCACGAGGCCGAGCCGTCCGTGGCGGCGCGCGAGCGCGCGCAGGATGCCGAGCGTGACGGAGTGATCGCCGCCGACGCACACGGGCATCGCGCCGTCCGCGATGACCTCGCCCACCCGCGCCTCGATCGCGGCCAGGGTGCGCTCGATCGAGATCGGCACGGTGTCGACGTCGCCGCAATCGGCGATCCGCAGCTTCTCGAACGGATGCACCTTCAGCACGGGGTTCCAGGGGCGGATCAGCGAGGATTGCTCCCGCACGGCCCGCGGGCCGAACCGGGCGCCGGTCCTGTACGACGTGCCGCCGTCGTACGGGATGCCCAGCAGGGCCACGTCCAGGCCCTTGGCCGAAGGCGCCGACGGCAGCAGCATGAACGTCGCGACCTGGCCGAATCGCGGAGAGACGAAAGCATTGCGGGGCCCTGACGTGCTCACCCCGAACCTCCTCTGAGACTGATTAAAGTGCCGAGCGGAGCCCGGCGACTGTCGTCAGCAGCAGCCCGACCTCGTCGGGCGAGTTGAACACCGAGAAGGTCGCGCGCGATGTGCCGACGACTCCGAGTCGACGCATGAGCGGCATCGCGCAGTGGTGCCCCGCCCGGACGGCGATCCCTTCCGCATCGAGGAGGGCCGCCACGTCGTGCGGATGCAGGCCGGCGACCGCGAACGAGACGACGGCGCCGCGCTCGACCTCAGGGGGCGGGCCGTAGACGGTCACACCCGGAATTCGCGCCAGGCCTTCGTGGGTCTGGCGCGTGAGGGCGCGCTCGTGCTCGGTCACGCGCTCCAGGCCGAGCTTCTCGAGATACTCGATCGCCGCGGTCAGGCCCACCGCCTCGGCAATGGGCGGAGTCCCCGGCTCGAACCGCCAGGGCAAGTCGTTCCACTGAGCGTGATCGATCCACACTTCCTTGATCATCTCGCTACCACCCCGCCCGGGCTCCAAACTGTCGAGCACCGCGCGGCGGCCGTACAGGACGCCGATGCCGGTGGGGCCGAGCATCTTGTGGGCCGAGAACACGTAAAAATCGCATTCGAGCGCTGACACATCCAGGCGCAGGTGAGGCGCCGCCTGAGCCCCGTCCACGACCGTGAGGGCGTTGACGGCGCGGGCCCGGCGCACGATCTCGGTCACCGGGGTGATCGTCCCCAGAACGTTTGAGACGTGGGCGAACGCGACCACGCGCGTGCGCGCCGTCAGCAGGCGGTCGAGCGCGGTGAGATCGAGCGTGCCATCGGCGAGGATCGGTACCGCCTTCAGGAGGGCGCCCCGGTCTTTGGCGACCAGCTGCCAGGGGATCAGGTTCGAGTGGTGCTCGAGCTCGGTGACGACGATCTCGTCGCCCCGGCCGAGCGTCCGGCCGATGGTCTCGGCGATCAGACCGAGCCCGTCGGTGGTGCCGCGAGTGAAGACAACCTCCTCGCGGCTCGGGGCGCCGATGAAGCGCTGGACGGCGTCCCGCGCGAGCTCGTAGAGCTCGGTCGCCTCCTCGCCCAGGGTGTGGATCGAGCGGTGGACGTTCGCGTGGCTCCGCTCGTAGTAGCGGTTCATCGCCTCGAGCACGGCGCGGGGCTTCTGGCTCGAGGCGCCCGAATCGAAATAGACGAGCGGCCGGCCGTTGACGATCCTCTGGAGGATCGGGAAATCCGGTCGAGTCAGCTCGTCGAGCCTCATCGCTTCGCGCTCCCGTCGAGCGCCTTCGCCAGCACCGAGAGCGGCAGGGTCACGCAGCGCATCCGCGTGGGGCGAATCTCGGCCTGGAGCACGGCCAGCACTTCGCCGACGTCGAGGGCCGCGGCCTCGCCCCGGGAGCGGCCCGCGATCAGATCGGCGACCACGTCGGCGGACGCCGTGCAGATGGCGCACGAATCCCCGACGAAGCGCGCCTCGGTGATGCGGCCCTCGGGCGCGACCGCCAGCATCATCCGTACCCGGTCGCCGCAGAGGGGATTCACGTCCTCGGCGACGGCGTTGGCGCCGGGCAGCTCGCCGCGGTGGCGCGGCCGCCGCCAGCGATCGCGGATGACGTCGCTGTAGAGGCCGGACGCGGACGGGGTCGTGCCGCTCACTCGAGCTCGCCCCTGGCGGCGTTCGACCGATACGGCGGGAAGCGATACGCCATGTCGCGCGAGAGCAGCCCGCCGTGGCCCATCTCGGCCAGGCTGCGATTGTCCACGCGCTCGCCGGCGAGGATCTGCGGCAGCATCAGGTCGAACGTGGTCGCCTGCGAGAACATGCCGCAGGTCGGCATGCCGAGCACGGGCTTGCCGTCCCACAGCGCGAGCCAGAGGAGACTGCCGGGATGTGCCGGCGCGCCGTGGCGCTCCATGCGGGCGCCGAGCAAGGTCAGACCGCCGAAGACCGGATCGAGCGGGTCGAGCGCGCTCGCGCCGGCGACGATCAGCACCTCGGCGCCGTCGCGCCGGAGCGCCGTCAGCGCGTCGGCCACCACCGTCGGTGAACCTCCGGCGTAGGTGATCGGGAGCAAACGCCCGCCGAACCACTCGATCTTCTGCTTCAGGGCGGCCTCGAACCGGGCTCGCTGCTTGGCATCGAGCCGCTCCTGGGCGACCGCGCCGACCGTGGTGGGCCTGAACGCGCTCACGGCCACGAGCCCGTGGGCGTCGCGCGCGATCTCCTCGACGGCCGCCAGCGTCTCGGCCGGAATCACCAGCGGCGTCACCTTGCACTTGCCGACCGTCTCGCCGGGCTCGACCGGCTGGGAATCGAAGAGCGTGAAGATCGAGATGCCTTCGCGCGCGTTCGCGTCGGCCAGGGCCTGGCGGCGAACCTTGAGCAATCCCCGGCGCGTGGCGGCGAGCGTCCACTGGCCTCCGGTGTAGCCCTTCACCTCCACGCCGTCGCCCACGGCCGCCGCGGCCAGCCGCTTGCCGGCTTCCTCCTCGTGCAGGTCGGTCGGATCGACGGCGAGCAGGTGGATCTCCTCCCAGGGCGTCGCCAGGAGGATCTTCGCCGCGGCCTCGGTCAGCCGCGCGCCCTTCTCGACGGCGATCTTCGCCGCGGCGTCGCGGACGTCGTGACAGAGGACCTTGCCCACCAGCCCCTCGAGAGTCGCCGCGTCGCGCCGCTGGGCGATCACCTTCATGATTTCGAGGCGGGCGCCGAGCCGGAGGGGCCCGAGACCGGCACGCTGTCGCGGTGGGGCTTTGTGCTCATCGGCTGACCGGTGCCCCCGCCGCGCACGGCCTGGATCTCGGCCATGACCGCCAGCGCGATCTCCGGCGCCGACCGCGCGCCGATGTCGAGGCCGATCGGAACGCGGACGCGCTTGAGCGCCGCTTCGCTCTGGCCTTCTTCCGCCAGGAGCTTCAGGATGGCCGCGCCGCGCCGTGTGGAGCCGAGCATGCCGATGTAGCCGACGTCGGTCGCCAGCGCCTTGTGGAGCACCGGCAGATCGTACTTGTAGTCGTGGGCCATCAGCACGAGCGCGGTCGACGGGGCGAGTGGGTACTCGCCGACCAGCTCCGACGGGATGCCGATCCTGAGCTCGTCGACCTGGGGGAATCGCTCGCGCGTCGCGAACCGCGGCCGGCCGTCGATGACCACCGTGCGATAGCCCAGCACCCGGGCCAGCTCGGTCATCGGCATCGAGACGTGGCTGGCGCCCACCACGAGCAGCAGCGCGGACGGCGTGAAGACCTCGACGAACGCGCGCGTGCCCTCGGCGAAGCGCGTCCGGGACGTGCCGACCGTCATCGCGTCGCGCGCTTCCTCGATGAACCGCTCGTCGAGCGCCGCGTCGCCCAGCGTGCCGGTGGTGGTGCCGTCGTCCAGCAGGAGGATCTTCGCGCCGACCGGACCGTCGAGCCGCGTGACGATCGCGGCGCGCCCGCCCTTGGCGTTGTGCGCGCGCACCCGCTCGAGGAGGTCGGCCGTCAGCGGCTCCACGAACACCTCGATGGTGCCGCCGCAGGTGAGCCCGATCTCCCACGCCTCCTCGTCGCCCAGATTCAGCTCGAGGAGCCGCGGCCGGTTCGTGTTCAGCACGTCCTCGGTCTGCTCGATCACCTGGGCGTCGACGCAGCCGCCGATGGTGACGGAGCCGAGCACGGACCCGCCCTCTCCGACGAGCATCTTCGCGCCTTCTTTACGCGGCGTGGTGCCACGCGTGTTCACCAGGGTCGCGACCGCCACCTTGCCCGGAGACCGCCGAAGTTCGTCAATTTGATCGAAGAGTTCCGCCATGGGTCCTCATGATACGCCGAGCGGGGCCGCGACGCATCCCTGTCGCGGCGGCGACGCTAGAGATGCAGCTTGCCGGCGAGATCGCGCAGGGCCGCCAGGTTGTGGCCGGCCGCGAAGTCGTCGATCAACGGCATCGCCGCCGCCATGCCGCGCGTCAGGGGCTCGTACGAGGGGTTACCCAGTAGCGGGTTCAGCCAGATCAGCCGCGCCGCGCGCCGCTTGATCCGCATGAGCTCCGTCGCCAGCACGTCCGGCTCGCCCGTGTCCCACCCGTCCGACAGGACGATCACGATCGTGCGCCGGTCGACCAGATGCGGCCACTCGCGGTTGAACTGGGCGAACGACTCGCCGATCCGCGTCCCGCCCGACCAGTCGCGCACGTCGGTCAGCCGCCGCAGCACCTGGCGGTACGAGCGCCCGCGGAGCAGCTCGGTCACGCGCGTGAGCCGCGTCGAGAAGATGAACGTCTCGACTCGGCCGAAGACGTTCTGGAGGGCGAACAGGAACTGCAGCAGGAAGCGACTGTAGAGATCCATCGAGCCCGAGACGTCGCAGAGCAGGACGAGCCGCACCTTCTTGCGCTTGCGCTCGCGATAGCGCAGCTCGATCAGATCGCCGCGCGTGAGGTTCGCGCGGAGCGTGCGGCGGAGGTCGACCCGCCCGCGGCGCTTCACCGGGCGGCGGCGGCGGCTCATGCGGTGCGCGAGCCGGCGCGCGATCTTCACCGTGAGCTTGAGCAGCTCGTCGAGCTGGTCGGCGCTGAAGGTCGAGAAGTCCTGGTTCACGAGCGCTTCGGCCTCGGAGGCGAGCGGCACGCTGAGCGGATCGCCGGCCTCCTCGGACTCGTCCTCGCCCCACGAGTCGAGCGCCAGCGCCTCGCGCTTCTGTCCCGACTTCACCATCGCCTCGCCGCCGGGATCGTCGAGCGACGGCGCGGGAATGAACCCGGCCTGGTCGTCGCCCTCCGGCAGCAGACGCCAGAACGCCTCGAAGCACCGGTCGAACGGCGGGACCTCCTCGGGACGGGTCACGAAGACCGCGCGCAAACCCCGATAGAGCTCCTGGCGGTCGGTGATGTCGAGGTGATCGAGAGCGCGGACCGCGTCGGTGACCTCGACGAGCGTCACCGGGAGACCGGACCGTCGGAGCAGCGCCGCGAAGCGCGCGACCGCTGCGGAGAGATCGCGCGGCACGCTCTCAGCTCGGAGTGGGCAGGAACGGGGCGAGCCCCGCCTTGGCGACCTCGGCGCGGAAGCGCTTCATGTCGTCGACGTCCTTCAGCACGCAGCCGAGCGTCTCGCCGACGAGCGTTTCGTCGATGTGGTCGGCGTGGAGCGACGCGAGCGCCTGGGCCCAGTCGAGCGTCTCGGCGACACCCGGGACCTTCGCGAGCCGTACCTGGCGCAGGGTCTCCATGAACTTGGCGATCTCGCGGGCGAGCCGGCCGTTGATGCCCGGCACCTTGCGCGCGATGATCCGGATCTCCTTGTCGGGCGTCGGATAGTCGATCCAGAGGTAGAGACACCGGCGGCGGAGCGCATCGGAGAGCTCGCGCGTGCGATTCGACGTCAGGACGACGTGCGGCGGGTGCGTCGCCTTGATCGTGCCGATCTCGGGGATCGTCACCTGCCAGTCGGAGAACACCTCGAGCAGGAAAGCCTCGAATTCTTCATCCGCGCGATCGCATTCGTCGACCAGGAGCACCGGAGACTGCGACTCTTGCGTGATCGCCTGCAGCAGAGGCCGGCGCAGCAGGAACGACTCCGAGAAGATCTCGTGCTCCTTGTCGACCATCGCACGATTGTCGTGGCTGGCTTCCTCGAGCTTGATGTGCAGGAGCTGCTTCTGATAATTCCACTCGTAGAGCGCGGTGGACGCGTCGAGCCCTTCGTAGCACTGCAGGCGGATCAGGTTCGTCCCGAGCATCCGCGCCATCACCTTGGCGACCTCGGTCTTGCCGACGCCGGCCGGCCCTTCGATCAGCATCGGCTTGCGCAGGCGCATCGCGAGGTGCACCGACGTCGCGACCGGCGCGTCGGTGACGTACTCGGCCGCTTCCATCATCTCCTGGATCTTCCGGATGTCTTCGCGCATGGCTAGCTATTGTACATGAAGCTTCGCGTAGTCCTCGGGCGTGTCCACGTCGGGCGGCATCGCGAGATCGAACGCAACGGCCTCGACACGCTCCGGATCCGCCTTCACCACCGCGCGCGCGCCCGCGTCGCCTCGGAGCGCGCGGAGCTCGGGGAAGATCTCGGACGAGAAGACCACCGGCGTGCCCTGCACGCCTCGATAGAGCGGCGCGACGATCGCCTTGCCCGAGCGCCGGAACGCATCGAGCAGCGCCGGCACCACCACGTCGGGCATCCGCGGCTGATCGCCGAGCGCGATCAGCGCGGCCGTCGTCCACGGCTTGAGCGCGGCGACGCCAGCGGCGATCGAGGTGCCCTGGCCGTCCTGCGGCCGCGGATTCACGGCGAAGCGCACGGTGAGATCACCGAGCGCCTGCCGGATCGCCGTGTCGTCCGGTCCGGTCACGATCACGGTGTCCTCGACGTGGCGTGCGACGTGCTCGGCGGACCAGCGCACGACGGGCTTGCCCTGGAGCTGGAGCAGGAGCTTTTGCCGGCCCATCCGGCGCGCGAGCCCGGCCGCCAGCACGACGGCCGCGATCACGCGCGGCTCTCCCGGCAGGGGTGAGGGTGCGCCACCCCGTGCGCGAGGCCTGCAGACGTCACCGACCTCGCGCCCGAGGGTGCGTCCGGATCGGCTATCCGCCGGCGCGCTTGACCGCCTCGGTCAAGGCGCGCTTGGCGAACACGCGGCAGAGGTGCGACTTGTACTCGACGGAGCCCTGGAGGTCCGCCTGCACGTCGACACCCTCGGCGGCCTTCTGCGCGGCCGCCTCGATCGTCGCGGCATCCAGCTTCTTGCCGGTGCAGCCCGCCTCGACGCCCTTGGCGCGCACCGCCTTCGTGCCCGCGCCGGTGATCCCGACCGACGCCTTCGAGCAGACGCCCTTGCCGTCGAGCGTGACGGCGGCGGCGACGCCGACGACGGCGAACCGCGAAGCCGGATGCGGGAACTTCATGTACGAGGCGCCGCTGCTCGCCGCCAGGATGGGCACGCGGACCTCGACGAGAAGCTCGTCCTCGCCGACAGCCGTGGCCATCAGCCCCTTGAACCAGTCATCGACCTTCACCGTCCGCCGGCCCTTCGCGCCCTCACAAACCATCTCGGCGCCGAGGGCGATCATCGCCGCCGGATAGTCCGCGGCGGGGTCAGCGTGAGCGAGCGAGCCGCCGACCGTCCCGCGGTTTCGCACCGCCGGGTCGCCGATGATAGCGGCCACCTCGGAGAGGACGGCAAGCTTCGAC
>QHTE01000032.1 GCA_003220685.1 Candidatus Rokuibacteriota bacterium | reverse complement strand
GACTATCCGTTCCCGATCCTCGACCCGGAGCGCATCATCACGATCCCGATTCGCAACATCACGGCTCCTCCGGGATGGCCGAAAGGGGATCCGACCTCGACGTACACCTGGATCGACAAGACCTGGCCGGTCGTAAAAGCCTAGCCCTTGCCCAGCCGGTGAGTCTCCGGCGGCCGCCTGCCGGAGACTCGCCACCTGGGCCGCTGCTTGACGTGAACATCCGGCGAGCACTCGCCGCGCCCCTCGTCGTCGCCGCTCTTGCGACCGGAGCGGAGGCGGGGCACGAGATCCCGTACTATCCCTCGTTCTATCCTCAGGAGATCGCGCTGGGGTTTGCCGAGCCGGCAGCCGCACCGCGCCTGTTCGCGCGCAATTCGATCCACGCTTACATGGGATCGCTGACCGCGCCGAACAGCGCATCGCGGCTCGCCTGGGTCGAGTCGCTTCGCGCCTTTGTCGTGCTCACGTTCAACGGGGCTAGCCGCGTCTTCTCCGACGCGCGCGATCGCTGCGCCGCGGCGGCGAGGCTGGCGGCGGCGCTGGGCCGGGCGAAGACGGCGTACGTCGCGTACCCCTATCCGGTCACGCCCTGGCACGACGACTACCTGCACCACGCCGACCTCGTCGAAGCGGCCAAGGCGCGCGCGGCGGCGCCGGCCGCGGGACCGGCCCTGAGGCTTCGCGTGGGCAAGGGCGTGACGCCGCCGGCGGCGGGCCCCGCGTGGCGGGCCGCCGACGGCGAATGGGACGCGACACTCGAAGAGGTCTCGCTGGGCGCGCTCCTGCGCGACGAGGTCACGCGATTCAACGGGTGGCTGGGCCCGCCTTGGCTGAAGGAGGGGTGGTTCCATGCCCACGTCCTGTCCGCGCGCGCCGTCACCGACGCGGCGACACGGAGCGCGATCGAAGAGACGTTCGCCCGCCGCGTGCGACGCGATTCCGCGAACGCCGCCGAGCGCGTCGATCTCGAACGCCGCCTGGTGTCGCTCGTGACGCGCGGCTGCGAGCGTATCCCGATCGGCTACGCGCTCCGCCGCGAGGCCGTCAACGACGACTACTCGGAGGGCGTGGAAAACATCGGCTACGACGCGCAGGCCGGGCTCGCGTCCGGCGTCTTCTTCCGGACCGTGAAGCTGAAGGACTTCCCATGGAACGGCTGGCTTCGTGTCGCGACGGGGTCGCGCCCGGCGGCGGCGTGGAACCCGATCGCCGGCTTCACGGACGACGCGGGCAGCCTCGTGTGGTCGGTGCTCGGCGACGCGGCCCTGCTTCCGGAGCCCTATGGCGGCGGCTGGCTGCCGAACCGCGTGCGCGCCGTCGCGGTCTCTGGGCCCGTCGAGGTGCCGCGCGACGCGCTCGCCTTCGAGTCGACGACCGGCCCGCCCCGCCCGGCCCCGCCGGGGCTGGTTGCTCGACAGCGCGTCACCTATCGCGTCGCGCTCTCCAAGTTCCACGACGAGACGAAGATGAGCGTCGCCGACGTCGTCTATCCGTACGTCTTGGCGCGTCGCTGGAGCGCGAAGGATCGGCGGGTCGAGCGTGCGACGGAGCTCGCGCGCGACTGGCTCGCCGCCATTCGCGTCGTGAAGGTCGACACCGAAGTCAGAGACTTCGGCGATCTTCAAGTGTTCCTCGACACGCCGGTGATCGAGGTCTATCTGCGCCACGCGGCCGAGCCGGCGGAAGCGCCGGCGATCGCGCCGCCCTGGGGGCCCGTTCCGTGGCAGCTCCTCGTCCTCATGGAGGAGGCGGTGGCGCGCGGACTCGCCGCCTTCTCGCAGGACGAAGCCCGGCGCCTCGGCGTCGCGTGGCTCGATCTGGTACGCGACCGGAAGCTCGTCGATGCGCTCGGCCCGATCGCCGAGAGCTTCGAGCGCCGCGCGTACGTGCCCGAGGCGCTTCGAGGGCTCGTCACCGTCGAGCAGGCCCGGCAGCGCTGGGCGGCGCTCCGGCGCTTCCGCCGCGCGCACGGCCACTGGTTCGTGACGAGCGGGCCCTACCGTCTGCAGAAGTGGTCGGCCGACTCCGCGGCGCTCGCCGTGTTCCGCGACCTCTCGTACCCGAACGTCGTCGGGTCGTTCGACCGCTACGCGCGGCCCCTGCGCGCGTGGGTCGTCGGCGTCGATCGGCGAGGCGACCGCCTCGAGCTCGTGCTCGAGGGGCAAACGCTCACGAAATTCGAGCGATCGTATAAGATCGTGCGGGAGCCGATGCGCTTGACGCCCACCGGCGAGAGAGTACGCGACACGGTGGTGGCGCGCTGGGTGGTCGTCGGCGCCGGTGACGAGGTCGTGGCGACGGGCCAGGCCCAGGACGTGGAGGGAGGCCGGTTGATCGTGGATCTCCGAGGCATGCTGCCACCGGGCGCGTATCGCGTTCTGCTGGCGGTCGCAATCAACGGAAACTCGACGAACGCTGAGGTGAAGGTGGTCCCGTACCGCGTGGCCGAGTAGTGGACGTCCTCCTCATCCATCTCCTCAACTCACTGCTCTACGCCTCGGTCCTGTTCCTGATCGCCGGCGGGCTGAGCCTCATCTACGGCGTCATGCGCATCGTGAACCTGGCGCACGGCAACCTCTATGCCTTCGGCGCGTACGTGACGGCCTGGGCGGTCGGCAGCGTGGCGGCCGGGGCGTCGGTGCCGGTCTGGCTCGTGCTGCTGCCGGCGGGCGCGCTCGCCGCGGCGATGCTCGGCGCGATTCTCGAGCCGACACTGCTCCGGCCTTTCTACCGGCGCGCCGAGGAATACCAGCTGCTCTGCACCTTCGGTCTGCTCATGATCCTCGAGGACGTCCTGCGCTTCATCTGGGGACCCTATCCGCTCTCGGCGAGCACGCTCTTCGAGAGCTTCGGAAGCCTCTCGGTGGGCGAGTCGATCTACCCGACCTACAACTTCCTCGTGATCGGCGTGGGCGCCGCCGCCGCCGTCTTCCTCTGGGCCTTCATCTACCGGACGAAGTTCGGCGTGGTGCTCCGCGCCACCTCGCAGAACATGCGCATGGCCGCGGCGCTCGGCGTGAACGTCAACCGCGTCTACATCCAGGCCTTCACGCTCGGGTGCTTCATGGCGGGGCTGGGCGGCGCGATCATCGTGCCGAGCCAGTCGGCGGTGCTCGGCATGGGCGTGGACGCGCTGGTGCTCGCGTTCATCGTGGTCGTCATCGGTGGGCTCGGCAGCCTCGAGGGCGCGCTGGTCGGCGCGCTCATCGTCGGCTTCGTGCGCGAGGCCGGGATCACGTGGTTCGCGGAGATCGAGCTGGCGGTGCTCTACCTGATCGCGGCGCTCGTGCTGCTCGTGCGGCCGGCCGGGCTCTTCGGGCGTCCATGAGCGTGCCGGCTCCGGCGCCCCGACCGGCGGCCCCGAACAGCCGGCCCCTGCGTATCGCCGTGCCGATCGCGGTGCTGCTGGCGCTCGTCCCGCTGGTCCTGCCGCCGTACAGCGCGATCCTCCTGGCCTACGGCCTCGTCATGGCGATCGGCGCGCTCGGCTTCAACCTGCTCCTGGGCTACACGGGGCTCCTCTCCTTCGGCCACTCGGCGTACTTCGGCGTGGGCGCGTACGCGGTGGCGCTCATGGTCAAGTACCTGAAAATCACCTCGATGGAGCTCTTCCTGGTGGGCGCCGTCGTGGCCTCGGTCCTCATCACCGCGCTCTTCGGCGTCGTCTGCGTACGCTACACGAGGATCTTCTTCGGCATCCTCACCCTGGCGCTCTCGCAGGTGCTCTGGTCGCTCGCCTTCAAGTTCTTCTGGGTCACCGGCGGCACGGACGGTCTGCGCGTGCCGACGCCGTCCCTGTTCGGCGGGTTGGTGACCGGCGCCGGCGACAAGATCGCGTTCATGTCCCACGCGTACTACTACTACGTGCTCATCATGTTCTGTGCGTGCGTCGCGCTCATGTGGGTGATCGTGAACTCGCCCTTCGGCATGGCGCTCCAAGCCATCCGCGACAACGAGACGCGCGCCGAGTTCGTCGGCGTGCGGATCTGGCGGTATCGCTGGGTGGCGTTCTTGGTCTCCGGCGTCTTCACGGGGCTCGCGGGCGCCCTGTGGGTGCCGCTGAACGGGCTCACGACGCCCGACATCATGCACTGGACGTTCTCGGGGGAGATCGTCTTCATGACCGTGCTCGGCGGGTTCCGCTCGTTCGCCGGCCCGATCATCGGGGCCGTCGTGTTCAACTACCTCAAGACGTACGCGGTGGGCTACACGGTGTACTGGCAGCTGCTGCTGGGCGCCGTGCTGGTGGCGCTCGTCCTTTCGCTGCCCACCGGGATCGTCGGCACCGCGAGCCGGCTCGTGGCGCGCTTCCAGGGGAGGAGCTGAGGTGGAGGGGCCGAGATGAGCCTGCTCGTCACGAAGGACCTCGTGAAGTGGTTTGGCGACACGCACGCCGTCGACCACGTGAACTTCACGGTCAAGGAGAACGAGGTCCTGGCGCTGATCGGCTCGAACGGCGCCGGCAAGACCACGCTCGTCAACCTGATCTCCGGGCTCTTCCGGCCCGACGGGGGCCAGATCCTCTTCCGCGACGCGGACGTCACGCACCAGTCCGTGCACGGGCGCATCAAGGCCGGGATCGCGCGGAGCTTCCAGCTCGTCAACCTCTTCGACCAGCTCACCGCGCTCGACAACGTCGCGCTGACGATCTTCTCGCGCGAGGGCAAGATCGCCAATCTCGCGGCGCTGGCCGCGAGCGACTCCGCCGTGTGGGACGAGGCGCACGACGTCCTGCGTCGGTTCGGCCTCGACGCGAAGGCGCGAACCCTGGCCGGCGGGGTGTCGCAGGGGGAGCGCAAGCTGCTCGACGTCGCGGTCGCCTTCGCGCTGCGCCCGAAGCTGCTCTTCCTCGACGAGCCGACCAGCGGCGTCAGCACACGGGAGAAAGCGCCGATCATGGACACGGTGACCTCGATCGTGCGCTCCACCGGCATCTCGGCGACGATCATCGAGCACGATATGGACGTGGTCTTCAGCTACTCGGATCGGATCGTGGCGATGCACCAGGGGACGATCCTCGCCGACGGCACCCCGGACGAGATCCGCCGCAACGAGACGGTCACGACGACGCTCATCGGCACGAGGGAGACGCGCTGATGCCGGCCGCCACGCTCGAGCTCGATCGGATCAACACCTTCCGGGGCCCGGCCCAGATCCTTCGCGAGGTCTCGCTGCGGGTGGCGGACGGCGAGGCGATCTGCCTGGTCGGTCGCAACGGTGCGGGCAAGACGACGACGATCGACAGCATCATGGGGCTCCTGCCGGTGCGCTCGGGCCGGGTCGCGTTCCGCGACCGGGACATCACGCGCTTGCCGACTCACGAGCGCGCGCTGCTCGGCATCGGCTACGCGCCCGAGGATTGCGGCATCTTCCCGGATCTCTCGGTCGAGGAGAACTTCCAGATCACCTCGTGGCTCGCCTCTGCGCGGGCGACGGCGCGCCGCGGGCTCGACGAACGCGTCTTCTCGGTCTTCCCGGAGGTCAAGGACTTCATGACGCGCCGGGGACTCCACCTCTCCGGCGGCCAGAAGAAGATGGTCGCCATCACCCGGGCCATGTCCCTGGTGCCGTCGATCCTGCTGCTCGACGAGCCGTTCGAGGGGCTGGCGCCGGTCGTGGTCACGCGGTTCATCGAGGCGGTGCGCGCGATCAAGGCGATGGGGATCTCCGTGCTGATCGCCGAGTCCCATCTGGCCAACGCGACGCGCGTGGCCGATCGTCTGTACGCCATCGATCGGGGGGAGATCATCTTCCAGGGCCATCCGCGCGACGTCTTCGCGAACGAGGACGTGATGCGAACGATCCGTGGGTAGGAGCGCCGCGAGGCCGTCGCGATGAGAGCCTTCCTCGTGAGCCTCGTCGTGCTGATGTCGGTCGCGAGCGTTGCCCCGGCGGTCGCCTCGCCCGAAGGCCAGATGAGCTTCGCCCTTCAGGTGTCGCTCGCGCCGGTCTGGTTCGATCCCGCGGACACCACGTCGACCTCCGTACCGTTCATCGTGCTCTACGCGGTGCACGACGCGCTGGTGAAGGCGATGCCGGGCCAGCCCATGGCTCCGAGCCTCGCCGAATCGTGGACCGTATCGCGTGACGGCCTCGTGTACGAGTTCGTGCTGCGCAGAGGCGTCAAGTTCCACAACGGCGAGCCGCTGACCGCCGAGGATGTGAAGTTCTCGTTCGAGCGCTACCGCGGGACGGCGGCGTCCGCCTTCAAGGCCCGCATCGCCGCGGTCGAGGTGGTCGACGCTCAGCGGGTACGCTTCCGGTTCAAGCAAGCGTGGCCGGACTTCATGACGTACTACGGCACGCCGGCGACGGGCGCGGGATGGATCGTGCCGAAGAAATATCTGGAGAAGGTGGGCGACGACGGGTTCAAGCGCGCGCCGGTCGGGGCGGGGCCCTACAAGTTCGCCGCCTTCAACCCGGGTGTCGCGTGATCCTGATCGGCAGCGGCGCCCTTGGCAACGCGGCGACGCGGCTCGAAGCCTGGGTGGCGCCGGGCGGCACGTACGTCTACGGGAGCTATCCCGACATCGAGGGGCTCTGGCACGAGCTGGCGGCCGCTCCCGACCAGAAGAGCCGGGGCCAGCTCCTCGAGCGTATCCAGCGGCTCGTCCACGACAAGGCCATGTTCGACCCGATCTGGGAGTTCCCGTCGATCTGTGCGTACGGACCCCGTGTCGCCGAGTCGGGTCTGGGCCTGATCGCCAATTTCCCGTTCTCCGCGCCGTACGAGGATCTCAGGCTCAAAGGGAAGTGACCATTGCTGATATGATCGTCGGATCGTGATCGTCCTGGGGATCAGCGAGACTCACTGCGCGACCGCGGCCCTGCTCCGTGATGGCGAGATCATCGGCTGCGCCTCCGAGGAGCGCTTCTCGCGGCTGAAGAACGACGCGGGCTATCCGCGCCGGGCGGTCGATGCGCTCCTGCGCGATCGCGGTCTGCGCGCGAGCGACATCGATCGGGTCGTGCTCGCCGGCGCGCGCATCCCGTCCTACGACTGGATGACCCGCGTGATGCGCGACGAGGCCTACATGCGCCGCTACTACGGTGTGGGGCTGGAGGCGCCGCGGCGGGGCTTGAGCGGGCGCGCGCGGAAGCTCGGCGCCAAGCTCGGCTTGCTCGATCCCGCGCCGGGCAAGGCGCCGATCACCGACGGCGAGCGGCGCGGCCACGTGACGGGCCATCTGCGCCTGGCCGACGACCGCGTTCGGTTCGTCGACCATCACACCTGCCATGCGGCGGCCGCCTACTACGGGTCGCCGTTCGGCGGGCGCCCCGCGCTCGTCCTCACCAACGACAACTCGGGCGACGGGCTCTGCGGCACCGTGTCGAGCGCCAGCGGCGTCGCCCTCACCCGTCACGAGGCGACGCCGAGCGGACCGGGCTCGCTCGGGTCGTTCTACGCGCTCGTGACCCTGCTGCTCGGCATGAAGCCGGGCGAGCACGAATACAAGGTGATGGGGCTCGCGCCGTACGCGCCGGCGCGGGAGACCGAGCGCGCCGTCGCCGCGCTCGGTCGCGTGTTCGCGATGGCGGAGGGCACGCCGAGCCGCTTCGAGTGGCGCCGTCGCGGGCCTCTCTATCGCGCGCTGCTCGAGGCCACCCTGGGCCTGCGCTTCGACGGCATCGCCGGCGGCGCCCAGCAGATCCTCGAAGAGGCGCTGGTGCGCTGGGCGCGCCTGGCGCGTCAGCGCTACGGCGGCGAGCGGCTCGCGCTCGGCGGCGGCGTCTTCATGAACGTGAAGGCGAACATGCTGATCGCGGAGGAGAGCTGGCTCGGCGATCTGTTCGTCTTCCCCTCGTGCGGCGACGAGTCGAACGCGGTCGGCGCGGCCTACCTCGGTTATCTCGAGCTGTGCGCCGCCACGGGCGTGAAGCCGGCGCCGAGGCCGTTCGGCGCCGCCTATCTCGGGCCCGACGTGCGTGACGCGGAGATCGAGGCGGTGATCAAAGCGCGCAACCTGGCGAGCCGCTACAAGGTGAGCGAGCACGCGGCCATCGAGGAGAAGATCGCCGAGCTGCTCGTCTCCGACGGCGTCGTCGCGCGCTGCGCGGGCCGCATGGAGTTCGGGGCGCGCGCGCTCGGCAACCGCTCGATCCTGGCCAACCCGTCGGACCATCGGGTGGTGGACGTGATCAACCGGATGATCAAGAGCCGGGACTTCTGGATGCCGTTCGCCCCGACGGTGCTGCGCGAGCGTGAGAGCGACTATCTCCTGAACCCCAAGAGCCTGGCCTCGCCGTACATGATGCTCGCCTTCCCGACCAACGCGAAGCGGCGCGACGAGATCGTCGCGGCGATCCATCCACAAGACGGGACCGCCCGCGCCCACATCCTCGACGAGGCGTGGAACCCGGGCTACTACCGCGTCATCCGGGAGTTCGAGCGACGGACGGGGATCGGCGCCGTGCTCAATACCTCGTTCAACCTGCACGGCGAGCCGCTCGTCTGCTCGGCCGAGGACGCGGTAGACACGTTCGAGCGCTCGGGTTTGCCGCACCTCGCGCTTGGGCACTGGCTGATCTCGAAGAAGTAGCGAGGGAGACGACCATGGCGTCCACCGACCTCGCGTTCACCCCGGCGACCGAGCTGGTCGCGCTGATCCGCGCGAAGAAGCTCTCGCCGGTCGAGCTGACCCATGCGGCGCTCGACCGCATCGAGCGCCTCAACCCGGTGGTCAACGCGTTCTGCACGCTCACGGCCGACCAGGCCCTGGCGGCGGCGCGCGAGGCCGAGCAGGCGCTCATGAGGGGCCAGGCGCGCGGGGCGCTCCACGGCATCCCGTTCTCGATCAAGGACCTGCACTACACGAAGGACGTCCGGACCATGTCCGGGTCGTTCATCTTCGAGCATCGCGTGCCCGACGTGGATCCCCCGGCCGTGCGGCGCCTCAAGCAGGCCGGCGGTGTCATGCTCGGCAAGACGACTACGCCGGAGTTCGGCTGGAAGGGGCTCGGCGACAGCCCGCTCACCGGCATCACGCGCAACCCCTGGAACACGGGCATGACGACCGGCGGCTCCAGCGCGGGCGCCGGCGCGGCGGCCGCCGCCGGGCTCGGGCCGCTCCACCAGGGCTCGGACGGCGCCGGGTCGATCCGCATCCCCAGCGGATTCTGCGGGATCTTCGGACTGAAGCCGTCATTCGGCCGCGTTCCGATGTGGCCCATCTCCAACAACGACTACGCCTCGCACATGGGGCCGATGACGCGCACGGTCGCCGACGCGGCGCTGATGCTCGCGGTCATGGCGGGACCTGACGAGTGGGATCGCACGTCGCTCGAGGCCGCCCCCGAGGACTACATCGGCAAGCTCGACCACGGCATCACGGGACTGCGCGTCGGGTTCAGCCCGGACCTGGGCGGATTTCCCGTCGACGCCGAGGTCGCGACCGTCGTGGCGCAGGCGGTCCGGGCGTTCGCGGATCTGGGCTGTGTCGTCGAGGAGATCAAGCCCGGCTTCGCCGACTCGCACGATCTGATCCGCTGCCTCTGGAGCGCTCACGAGGCCGGGAACTACGCGCAGCACCTCCCGCGCTGGCGAGACCGCATGGACCCGGGGCTCATCGCGTGCATCGAGAACGGCCTGCAGTACAGCATGGTCGACTACGTCGAGGCACGCGCGCAGAAGCTCGCCTACTGGGACACGGTCCGCCCGCTCTTCGAGAAGTACGATCTGCTGCTGACGCCGACGCTCTCGGTGGCCGCGTTCCCGGTCGGGCGCCTGAATCCCGAGCACTGGCCGCAGCACGTGTGGGACTGGATCCGCTGGGCCTCGTTCAGCTATCCGTTCAACTTCACCGGCCAGCCCGCCGCGTCGGTACCCGCCGGCTTCACGCCGGGCGGATTGCCAGTCGGGCTCCAGATCGTCGGCCGCCGCTTCGCGGACCTGACGGTGCTCCAGGCCTCGGCGGCGTTCGAAGAGGCGCGTCCGTGGGCTCAGCGCCGTCCGCCGATTGACTGACCGCGGTGATCGGGTCA
>QHTE01000055.1:397020-408253 GCA_003220685.1 Candidatus Rokuibacteriota bacterium | reverse complement strand
CGACGTGGCCGGCGTCGGATACGGCACCGTCAACGTCGTGCTCCCGCTGAGCCCCGTGGCCCGCGCTTGCGCGATCAAGACGCCGTTGCGCACGAAGTTCACGACCGGCAGGCCGAAGCCGAGATTCGCGAAGCCGTTGCCCGTGATCGTGAAGCTCGCGGGTGGCGTCGCCAGGTCGATCGGGTTCGGCGTAATGCCGCTCACGCCGGGCGCCGGCCGCGTGTCGGTGACCGTGAGCGTGGCGCTCCCGATCAGACTGAAGCTCAGCGCGCTCGATGTCTGCTGCCAGACCTGGGCCTGGACGGCGCCCGCCGAGAGCCCGGGCATGTTCGGCGTGAGCGACGTGGCCGGCGTCGGATACGGCACCGTCAACGTCGTGCTCCCGCTGAGCCCCGTGGCCCGCGCTTGCGCGATCAAGACGCCGTTGCGCACGAAGTTCACGACCGGCAGGCCGAAGCCGAGATTCGCGAACCCGTTGCCCGTGATCGTGAAGCTCGTCGGCGGGCTCGCGAGGTCGATCGCGTTCGGGGCGATGGCGCTGACACCCGCGGCGATACCGGTGACGGCAACGGTGACGTCCCCGCCATTGGAGGTGAAGGTCACGTTGGCCGAGTAGACTCCGGTCACCGTCGGACTGAACCGCACCACCACCGACTGGGTCGAGTTGGGGCCGCGGTGAAAGGAGCTGCCCGAGACGATGCTGAATGGAGGATTCACGGAGGCGCTGCCGGTGAGAATCCCGCCTCCCGTGTTCTGGACGGTCAAGGTCCTGTCAGCCGAGTTCCCCGCGGGCACCGTGCCGAAATCCTGTGAGAGCGGAGTCACGGACAGGACCGGAGGAGTCTGGTTCTCGCCTAGCAGGACGCTCAGCGCGAGGTCGACCTGGATCCTGGGTTTGGTCGTGCCCCCTCCCGTCCGCGGGTCCGTGATCGGGAGCCCCGTGCTGGTGAGGGCCTGGAGAATGTCATCGACGCTTGCGGTCGGCGCGGCCTGCTTGAGGATGGCCCAGGCGCCCGCCACGTGGGGGGCCGCCATCGACGTGCCGCTCGCCACCGCGAAATTCCCGCCGGGGTAGGACGAGATGATCTCGTCGCCGGGAGCGAACAGCGACATGAAGGGCGCGACGTTCGAGTAATCGGCGACGCGGTCGTCCTTCGTCGTGGCGCCGACGCTGACCGCGCTGGACACGCACGCCGGAGCGCTGATCTGGCTGGTCGATCCGTCGTTGCCCGACGCGATGACGGTCGCGATGCCCACCGCGCGCAGGTTGTCGATGAAGGGCTTGTACGGCTCGTTGTCACACGCCGCGCTGAAGAGCCCGCCCCCGAGGCTCATGTTGACCGAGACGAAGTCGTGCGCGGTCCGCCGATCGTAGACGCGCTCGAGGGCGGCGAGGATGTCCGAGGTGAACGCGCCGAGGCACGGCGGCGCGCCGCCGCAGTCGAGGAAGCTGTTGATCCGCGAGAAGACCTGGATCGACATGATGCTGGCGCCGCGCCCGACGCCCCAGATGGGCAAGTCGAGCGACGTCCCGTCGCCGGCGACGATGCCGGCCACGTGCGTTCCGTGCCAGCAGCCCTCGAGGTCGAGCGGGCAGTACACGCCGGCGCCGGGCCCGATCTGCTCGTCCGCGCCGTTCGGGCAGAGCGTCGTGCTCTGGAACCCGGACGTGGTGGAATAGCACGCCTCCTCGATGACCTTACCCGCGAGGAATGGGTGCGCGGAGTCGACGCCGCTGTCGATCACCGCCACCGTTCGGCCTGAGCCATCGAAGCCGGCTGCCCAGGCCTGATCGGCGCCGATGAGCGGGACGCTGTCCATCAAGACCGGTTTGTGGATCCTGTCTTCCATCACGCGCTTGATCGGGAGATTCGACGCTTCGAGCTCTTTGAGCGCCGAGGGGCCGACGCTGAGCGCCAGCAGTGGCGACGTCAGGTAGCGACGCAGAACACGATACTGATGCTGCGACAGTTGGCTCAGGACACGCGAGCCGGTGTCGGCGATCTCCTGTCGAAACGCCGAGCGCGCCGGGGCCGCGAGCGCGCTCTCGGCGACGCGCCCGGAGGGAAGCGCGAACTCGACGAGCACGCGCACCTCGCCCTCGGCGCGCGCGCGGTTGTGAAGCGCGCTCGGCACCGCGCGCGGATTCTGAGCCGCCGGGGCCGCGAGCGCATGAGCGGGCAGGAGGACGCCGAGCAGCAGCAAATTTACGGAAATTGGCGAACGGCGCCAGGGCCACATGGCCGGTTTTAGTGCGCAACCCTTGTGCCATCCGCAACCCCCCAGTGCAGAAGGATTTCACGGCGGTAAACGCGTGACGCTTTGGCAGCGCGGGTGCCCGAAGGCGTCACCCGCGCAAGTCAGCGGCGAGAGGTCAGCGGCGCGGCGCGCCCTCTTCGTCGAGCGGAGTGATCCGATCCGCGCGAACCCGCGTGACGAGGTCGCGCATGGCCTCGAGGCGGGACAACGCCGGCGCGTCGATCTCGAGCGCCAGCAACGGAGCGCTCGAAAAGCGACGGGCCAGACGCGCGCCCGTGCCGGCCAGACGGCGCAGTGTCTCGTCCTGAGCGCTGCCGATCGCCGACGGATCGGTGGCGGCGACGCGAAGATCGACGAGGACCCGCGCCGTCCCGGCTCGGATGGCGGCGCGGACGTCGGGGTCGATCACCGGATCATCCGCACCGCTCGCGCTCCAGGCGCCGGCCGCCGCGACGCCGGCCAACGCGACCAGGAGCATGAGGACCGGCGACGCCCACGTCATCCCGACGCGGCCGCGCCGCCGCGCGGAACCCCTCTGGGCGGCGGCGAGGATGAGGCGGTGAGCCTCTTCATGGCCCCATCTTACTCGCGCCGCCGCGCGGCCTTCCGCGTGCCGGAGTCGCACGCCGACCGCCCCAAGGGCTAGTGCTCATCGTGCGCATCTCCCCTCGGGGTGCCACCGAAAACGATTGTTTGTCGCCCTCTCGCGCCCACGCTATTCCTGGTAGATGGGTTGTGCTCGGCCCTGGGTGCCGACGCTCGGCGCTCTCGGCCTCGTTACTCTTCTCGCCGGCTGCGGGATGTCGCGGGAGGCCGGCGCGGCGGTCGACGCGGGACGTCGAGCGACGAAGCAGGGCGAGCTTCTCGTGGCCCTCGAGCACTACCGCACCGCGACGAGACTCGCTCCGGACTCCGCCACGGCGCAGCTGGCTCTGGGAGAGGCCGCCGAAGCCCTCGGAGAATTCGACGAAGCGCTGGGCGCCTACCAGGCGGCGGCTCGGCGCTCTCCGCGCACGACGACCTGGCGCCGTCTTGGCGAAATGGCCGATCGGATGGGCCAGGTGGACGTTGCGATCCAGTCGCTCGAGCAGGCGTACGGGCCGTGGCGCGAACACGCCACGGTCGGTCTCGAGGTCGGTGCGGTCATGTTCGTGACGTGCGTGCCGAAGGTCTGGCCGCGCGTGTCCGACGTGTGGAGCCTGTGCCTGCCCTCGGCCTCTCGAATCGGCCGCGCGTCCTTCCGGTCTTCGCGCGAGATCGTTCCCCAGCACATCTTCCGCGTCCTGGTCGAGGCCGGCCGAAGCGAGCAGGCCCTCGCCCTCGCGCGCGCGCGCGGCTGGCTCCGCGACCCGGGCGACTACTGCCGGGCCGGCGATCTCCCGGTATCGGGCGAGACGGGCGGGCTGCTGGCCATGCTGCTCGAGCCCGACCGCGCCGACTGCCTCGCGCTGCTCGGCGAGCGACTCGCCGACGACGGGCTCGCGCGGCTCGGACGGCTGATGCTGCGCGACCGCGCGGAGCGCTCGCCGCGGCCCGAGGTCCGGGCGCAGGCCGAGTGGGTGCTGCGCCATAGGCTGCCCGATCACGAGGTTCCCAAGCTCGCCGAATCGCTGAACGTGACGGGCTGGCAGCTGCAGAACCGCAAGAACAAGCCGGCCGAGGCGCTCGCCGCCTACACGAAGTCCATCGCGGCCGATCCCGCGTTCTCGTGGCCCTACAACAACCTCGGACGGCTCTACCTGAGCCAGAACGACGACGCACAGGCGCTGGCCTGGTTCACCAAGGCGCTCGAGGTCAATCCGAATCACCTGCGCGCCCAGTTCAACCGGGGCTTCGCCGCCGCGCGGCTCGGCCGCTACGACGAGGCGCTGGCCGCGTACGAGCGCGTGCTGGCGATGAACCCGACGGACGCCCACGCGCACGCGAACGTCGGCTGGCTGCTCCTCAAGGCCGGCCGCCAGACCGAGGGCCTTCGCGAGCTTCAGGTCGCGGTACGGCTCGAGCCGGGTCTCGACGACGAGCGCCGATTCCTCGACGCGCACTACGGGCGCGACGCCCGACGCGGACCCACGCCGTTCAGCGTCCGATGACCGTCCGCACGGTCCGAGCCATCGCGTCGGCGGTCGCGCTGACGCTCTGCACCGCGTCGGCCGACGCCGCGCCGGAGCGCCCGGCGCCCGCGGGAAGCGATCTCGACCGGGCGCAGGTGGCGTTCGGGGCCGGCCGCTATACGGAGGCGCTCAGCCTGGCGCGGCGCGCGGCGAACGCGGCGCCCACGTCGGTCCGCGCACAGACCGTTCGGGCCGGCATGGCCGAGTTCATGGGCGAGTTCGACGAGGCGCGCACCTTCTACGACCGCGCGGTCGCACTCGCGCCCGACGACACCGAGCTGACCTACCGCACGGCGTCGTTCGCGGTCCGCGTGGGCGAGTACGATCGGGCCCTCGCCCAGCTCGACCGGCTCCTCGCCCTTCACCCCGCCCACGTGCGCTGGCTCTTCCAGCGGGCGCCGACCTCCATGCAGCCGGCGCTCCTGCGCGATCATCCGTCGCTCGAGCACATCGTGCAGATCAAGCTCGACATCCTCACCGAGAAGGGCGATCTCGCGCAGGCCCGCCAGCTGGCCCGCTCGTACGCGATCGTGAAGCCGGGCGAGAACTACTGCGGCGAGGCGCAGGCCAAGTCCCGCGCGGGCGCGGAGCGGGAGGAGACCTTCAACGCGTTTCGGCTCGCCACCCTGGGCCAGCCCGAGGCGGCCGACTGCATCTGGTGGTACGGCCAGTGGCTCTCGGACGAGGGGTACGTGCGACTGGGCCGTCTCATGGTCATGGAAGGCACGCGCGTGACGGCGTCGGCCGCGAACAGGGAGTCCGGGGCTCGCTATCTCAAGATCCGCCTCGGCGGCAACCGCGAGGTTCCCAAGCGCGCCGAGCAGCTCTTTCTCATCGCGCGCCAGCGCTACTTGCGGGACGGCGACGTCGACGGGGCGACGCGGCTCTTCGACGAGACGATCCGTCTGGCGCCGACGTTCGCGCGCCCCTACAGCTATCGCGCGGCGATCGCGGCGGAGCTCGGCGATCGTGAGGCCGCGCTCGCGTGGCTGAGGCGGGGGCTGCAGGCTGATCCCGACTCGTGGCGCACCCACCGAAACCTCGGCAAGCTCCTCTCGGATCTCGAGCGCTATCCCGAGGCCGAGATGCACCTGCGAAAGACCGTGCAGCTCTTCGGGGACGACGCGGGAGGCCGCCTGGCCCTCGCGCGCGTGCTCTACGCGCAGGGTAAGTACGACGATTTCGCCAAGGAAGCGCGTGCCGCCCTCGCGTTCCTCGCAACCGGGAAGGTGCCCATGCCCGAGGTGCAAGACTTCCTCGCGAAGTTCGATCGCTGGGGGCCGGGTCCCGTCCTGCCCCCGGCTCCCGATCCGCGGACGATCCTCGGATGGAACTATGACTGACCGGATCGCACGCGTTCTGACGATGATCGCCGCGCTCGCCCTGCTGCCCGCCACCAGCGCCGCGGAGACGTACCGCTGGATCGACGACCAGGGCAACGTCACCTACTCCGACCGCCCGCCGCAGTCGCGGGAGGTCGGCGCGCCGGAGACCAAGCCCGAGCCTGGGCCGAAGGCACCCGAAGCCAAGACGGCCGACCCGATCGCGCAGGAGTCGAAGAGCCCGGAGGCGAAGGCGCTCGAGCCTCCACCGAGGACACGCGACGCGAGGGCGCCCGTTCCGCCGGCTCCGATTCATCGGTCCGGGCCGACGAAAGTCGACGAGCTCCTCGAGCTGTCAGGCGTTCGCGTTCAGCTCGCCGGCCTCCTGAACCGGGTAGCCGTGGACCTTCGGCCGCCGCCGGGTCAGATGAGCGCCGCGGAAATGGCCGCCATCGACCGGATCCTGGCCCAATCGCTACGCCCCGAGATGGTCTATGGAGCGATGCGGGACGCATTCCGCCCTCAGGTGGACCGGCCGAACCTGGAAGCGACCGCCGCGTGGCTGCGAACTCCCGTGGCCCGCAAGATCGTCGCGCTGGAGATCGCGTCCTCGGAGCCGAGCGCCGATCAAAAAGTGGCCGACTACGCCGCGCGCGTCAAGGTGAACCCGCCGGCGGCACGGCGTCTCGAGCTTCTCCAGCGCCTGGACTGGGTCACGGGCGCGAACGAGACCTCGGCGGACCTCGTGGCGGCGATCGCGCGAGGGCTGTCGAACGCCGTGTCGGCGGCGGGGCCGGCAGAAGCCCGGCTGAGGCCCGGGCAGATCGAAGACCGAGCGGCCCAGGTGCGAGCTCGGGCATCCGAATCTCTGCGTGAGGTGCGCACGATGTCGATGCTCTACACGTATCAGACACTCGAAGACGACGAGCTCTCGGAATACGTGCGGTTCTCGAGCTCCGACGCGGGCCGCTGGTACAACACGGCGACGCGGAAGGCGCTGGTCGCCTCGATCGGCAAGGTCGTCGAGCAGACCGCGACTGAGCTCGTCCGCGCCGTGCCGCTCGAGCGATGGGCGCGGGCCGCGATGCCGGCGCCGCAACCGGTGAAGTGATGGCGACCGCGTGTCCTCGCTGCGGCGCCCCGGCGGTGGAGCGTGACAAGTGTGCGCAGTGCGGTGTCGTCGCTTCCGTCTACACGGCGGCGCTCGAGAAGATGCGGCGTGCCCCGACGCCGCCCCCGATGCCCTCGACGGTCCGCGCGAGCACGCCGGCAGCCCCGCCCGCCCCTGCGCGCCTGGGGGCGCCTCAACCGGCGCGACCCGTCCCCAGCGGGCCGGCGGCGTTGGCCACCGCGGTCATGACGGCCGCGCCGGCGCCGGCGTCCGCGGTCGGAGCCAGCGCGTCGCGTCGGCTCACGTTCCACGGCTCGGGCGGCACGCTCTTCGGGATCTACGTCGTGAACATCCTGCTGACGATCGTGACCTTCGGCTTCTATCGGTTCTGGGGCAAGGTGAGGGTTCGCCGCTTCCTGCTGAGCCAGGCGGCGTTCGAGGACGATCGCTTCGCCTACCACGGCACCGGCAAGGAGCTGCTGCTCGGATTCGTCAAGGCGCTGCTGTTCGTCGGTCTGCCGATCACGGCGTTGAACACGGCGGCACGGCTCTCGGGCGACCTGAAGATCGCCATCGCGAGTCAGGTGGTCACGTACCTCCTCGTCTTCACGTTCATCCCGATCGCCATGGTCGGGGCCCGCCGCTATCGCCTGAGTCGCATCTCGTGGCGCGGGATCCGCTTCTCGTTTCGTGGGCGAGCGTGGGCATTCGTCAGGATCTTCATGCTGGCCTCGCTCCTGAACGTGGTGACGCTCACCCTGTACTACCCCTTCTTCCAGGCGCGACAGCAGAGGTTCATGGTCTCCAATTCGCATTTCGGCCGCCGGCCGTTCCGCTTCGATGGGCGCGGACGCGACCTCTTCGGCCCGTACCTCGCCGCCCTGCTCCTGCTCGTGCCCACGCTCGGGCTCTATCTCTTCTGGTTCAACGCGAGGATGACGCGCTATCTCTGGGACCACACCTCTTTCGAGACGGCGCGCTTCCGCTCCACGATGACCGGCGGCGCACTGCTGGCCCAGACGCTCGTCAACGTGAGCATGCTGATCCTCACGCTCGGCCTGGCGTGGCCCTGGGTGCTGATCCGGCGCACGCGGTTCGAGTTCTCCTGCCTCGGCGTCGAAGGCCCGCTCGACCTCGCGGGAATCGTTCAGGAGCCTCAGCTCGCCACCGCGACCGGCGACGCGCTCTCGAGCCTCCTCGGCGCTGACGTCGGCTTCGTGTAGCCCAGATGCCCGGCGCGTTCACCGGCTACTACCTCGACGGCCGCAGCGCCGCGCGCCGTGAGGCGTCGGTCCGACTGGCGGCGAGCGGGCTCGAGATCGCGCTCGGGGACGGGACGCGCCTGTGGTGGCCGCTGCGGGAGGTCCGCCAGACGCAGGGTTTCTACGCCGGCGAGCAGACCCGCCTCGAGCGCGGCGCGCCCTTCCCCGAGATTCTCCTGATCGACGACTCCGCCTTCCTGGGGGCGCTTCACGCAACGGCCCCGGGGTTCGGCCGCCGCTTCCACAATCCCGGATGGCGACGGTCGAGGGTGCTGCTCACGGTCGGCGCGGCGCTGGCATCCGTGGCGATTGGGGCGGTCCTCTACGTGTGGGGCATCCCCGCGGCCGCCGGCATGCTCGCCGCGCGGGTGCCGGTGTCGTGGGAGGAGCGGCTCGGCCAGGCCGCCGTGGAGCAGATCACGGCGTCGAAGCGCCGGTGCGTCGACCCGGAGCGCGAAGCGGCGATCGGGGCGATCGTGAAGCGCCTTCTCGAGCCCCAGCCGCGCACCCCGTACACGTTTCGCGTGACCGTCGTGGACGACATGACGGTCAACGCCTTCGCCGTCCCCGGCGGCCAGGTGGTGCTCCTCCGCGGACTCGTCGAGCGCGCGCGGACACCCGAGGAGCTGGCGGGAGTGCTCGCGCACGAGCTCCAGCACGTGCTCCAGCGCCACGCGACGCGGCTTCTGCTGCAGCACGCCTCCACGGGGCTCTTGCTTGTCGCCATCTCGGGAGACATCACGGGAGCGATGGCGTACGGGATCGAGAGCGCCCGCGTGCTCGGGACCCTGCGCTACAGCCGCCACCTTGAGACCGAAGCGGACGCCGAAGGGTTGAAGATGCTGCTGGCGGCGGACGTCGACCCGCAGGGGATGATCGCGTTCTTCGAGAGCATGCGCGCCGCGGAGCGGGGCGCGCCGAGCGCCACACGCTATCTGACCTCTCACCCGCTCGCCGCGGAGCGGGTCGAGACCCTCAAGCAGCTGGCGGCGTCCCACACGACGGGGTTCCGGCCGCTCCTGCCGGGCCGGGACTGGACGGACCTGAGGCGGGTCTGCGGAGGCTAGGCTCTAGCGGCGCGGAGTGTCGCCGAGCGCGACGACGACGAGCGAGCCGTGGGAGTCTACCGGCCGGACGCCACGTCCGTAGCCGGCGACGTTGTCGCACAGCCAGCCCACACAGGGCGTACGGGAATCAACCTCGCTCTTGATCGCGGCCCACTCGTCGGCCGCGGCGCGACCGAGGGCACGGTGGCGAGCGCCGGACTCCACGACGAGCACGAGGCGGGCGCCGTCGCCTTCGAGACGTTTCAGGGCCGACCGCGCGGCCTCAACGGACCCCTGGATGAGGGCCTCGGGGTCGGGCACAGACCGCTCCTCGAATCCTTCGGCGTAGCCCAGGCCGGTCGAGTAGGCGGCTTCGAGACACGCGGCGCTGGCGAGTGGCTCGCTCGTCGAGGTGCCGTAGACGAGGGGGGACGAGAGCACGCTGCAGACCGTGCGCATCTTGGGTCCCATCAGGATTCGCCAGGGCTGCAAGAATGACTCGGCGGGCGCGCCGAAGCCCGGCTTCACGAACGCGAGGCCGAGGCCGCGCGGATACCGCATCCTGAACGGCCAGCCCGAGAGGATCAGCCGGGCCGCTCCCTGCCCTGCCTCTGTGAGATGGCGACCCCCCGAGGCGGCGACGCCGCTGACGGCGCCTTCCCCATTGGTGAGACAGATGACCAGGGCACCCGCGGTCACGGCCCCGTTGTGGGTCAGGATCGCCGAGGTTGCGCCCCCGGCGACGCCCACGGGTCCCAGCACCCCGCGGATGAGTGGGACGACGTCCTGGGCCGGTACACCCGCTGTGACCAGCAGGACGAGGTCTGGAGAGGTACCGTGCAGACCGGTGCGCGCCATTGCGGTCGCGCGAACAGCTGCCCAGATCGCGTCCTGGTGCGAGGCGAACCCGATACCGATCTGGAGGGTTTTCGACTCGGTTTCGACGGGGATGGTCGCGTACATGGCTCCGAGCGGTTGCAGCAGGGGTGCCAATCCGGAATGGGCTAGAAGATCAGGGACTTTCTTCGAGGACAGGCTCGGGAAGGTGTCAGTTCGGCAACAGGTGTGCTATTTAGAGCATCCCGTACTCCTTCAGGCGGCGGTAGATGGTCCTCCTGGAGATCCCGAGCGCGCTGGCGGCCGCTTCCTTGTCGTCCTTGTAGAACGACAGGGCACGGAGGATGAGATCCTTTTCCACGTCGGCCAGCCGGGGTACGGATCCGCTGGCGGGCGAGGCGACAGCCGGAACGGAGGCGGTGCCGAGGACCGGCAGATCCGCGAGGGTGATCTGCTCGCGAGCGCCCATGGCGAAGGCGCGCTCGATGACGTTCTCGAGCTCGCGCACGTTGCCGGGGAAGTCGTAGGCCGCGAGCGCGGCCAGGGCGTCCGGTGTGATCCCCTTCACGTCGCGCCTGAATCGCCGGTTGTAGCGGCGGAGGAAGTGGTTCACGAGCGCCGGGATGTCCTCTCGCCGGGTCCGCAGCGGCGGCAAGCTCACCCGGACCACGTTCAGCCGGTAGTAGAGGTCCTGGCGGAATCGCCCGTCGGCGATCGAGCGATCAAGATCGCGATTGGTCGCCGCGATGACCCGGACATCGACCGAGTGCGCCTTCGTCGAGCCGACCGGGCGCACCTGCATCTCCTGCAGCACGCGCAGCAGCTTTACTTGAAGTCCCGGCGACAGCTCGGCGATCTCGTCGAGGAAGATCGTGCCCTCGTTCGCGCCGCGGAAGAGCCCGAGCGCGTCGGAGACCGCGCCCGAGAAGGCCCCTCGGACGTGCCCGAAGAATTCCGACTCGAGCAGGTCTTCTGGAATCGCGCTGCAGTTGACGGGGATGAAGGGTCCTTTGGCGCGGCCGGAAAGCCGATGGATCGCCGCGGCCACCAGCTCCTTGCCGGTCCCGCTCTCGCCCTCGATGAGGACCGGCGAATCCGTGGTGGCGACCTTGCTGATGATCTCCTTCACGCGCTGCATCGGCACCGAGTTGCCCACGAGCTCGTTCACCGTGAGCTCTTCGCCCAGGCGCGCGCGGAGCGATTGAACCTCGCCTTTGAGGAACCGCCGCTCGGTCACGCGCGCCATCAGATGGCGCAGCTCGTCGAGGATCAGCGGCTTGGAGAG
>QHTE01000055.1:224758-397007 GCA_003220685.1 Candidatus Rokuibacteriota bacterium | reverse complement strand
ACGGCCGAGGCGATCGTCGGGTAGCCCGTCATCACGATCACCTCGATCGATTCGTCGTGACGCTTGATCTCGCGGAGCAAATCGAGGCCGCTCATCTCGGGCATGCGAATGTCGGTGATCGCGGCGTCGTACAGCTCGGTCCGGATCGCCTCGAGCGCCTCGGTCCCGGTGCCGACGCATCCCACCTGGTAGCCCCACTGGGTAAGGGCTTCCTTCAGGAGTTTGAGGATCGAGGGTTCATCGTCGACGACGAGGATCTTGGCGACTTCCATGTCCTTAACCGACTCTAGCATGACCGAGATGTCAAACTGACAAGCTATATAAACGTTTCCGGCAATGTCTGGGCTTGCACTGGGGGACCCGCCATGTTAGCGTAGACGTTGACTTTTTACCGAGGAGACCGCCACATGGCCAACCCCGAGACCATCCACCTGACCGAAGAGAATTTCGATGCGGCGATTGGCCGTGAAACCGGGCTCATGATGGTGGACTTCTGGGCTGAATGGTGTGGCCCCTGCCGCGCCATCGCGCCGGTTCTCGAGGATCTCGCCCGTGAGTCCGCGGGCAAGGTGACGCTCGCCAAGGTCAACGTCGATGAGAACCCCGGGCTCGCGGCGCGATACGGGATTCGCTCTATCCCGACGGTCCTGTTCGTGAAGCAGGGCAAGGTCTCCGATCAGGTGATCGGCGCGGTACCCAAGGCCAAGCTCCAAGCAAAGCTGGACGCTCTCGCCTAGCCGCCCCCAACGGGTCCGCATCAGCACCGCCAGCACAGGCATCCCGTCGCTTTCTCCAAGCCGTGAGGAGTTCCGGGCTCTCGCGGCACAGGGCAACCTTGTGCCCGTGTTCGCGGAGCTACCGGCCGATCTCGACACGCCGCTCTCGGCCTATCTTCGCCTGAGGCCCGGCCCGTACTCGTTCCTCCTGGAGTCCGTCGAGGGCGGCGAGGTGTGGGCGCGCTATTCGTTCCTGGGCGCGGACCCCCTGATGGTCCTCACGGCCAAGAACGGGCGGTTGACGCTCAGCCGCGACGGCCGCACCGAGCGGCTGCCGGAGGGCAATCCTCTCGTCGCCGTCCGCGATCTCCTCAAGCAGTTCCAGCCCGTCCCGGCCCCGGGGCTCCCGAGATTCCAGGGCGGCGCGGTCGGCTTCCTTGCCTACGACATGGTCCACCACATGGAGCGGCTGCCGCGCACGACCCAGGACGATCTCGGCCTGCCGGACGCGGTGTTCCTCTTCACCGATACCCTGCTCGTGTTCGACAACCTGCGCCACCGGCTGCTGGTCATCGCCAACGCCGTCGTCGAGCGGCACGACCCCGCCGCGCTCGATCGAGCCTACGACCGGGCGGCGGTCCGTATCGGGATGACGCTCGCCAAGCTGGCGCGCCCGGCAAGGGCGCCCGCCACGTTCTCGCTTCCGGCGGCGGCGCCGCTCCTTGCCGAGGGCGAGACCGGCTTCACCTCGACCATGAACGAGGCGCAGTTCGTCGACGCCGTGCATCGAGCCAAGGCGTTCATCGCCGCCGGCGACGCGTACCAGATCGTGCTCTCGCGACGGCTCGACTGCCGCCTCACCGCCGATCCGTTCACGGTCTATCGCGCGCTCCGGACGATCAATCCGTCACCCTACCTCTTCTTCCTCCGGCTGGGCCCGATGTCCATCGTGGGCTCGTCCCCCGAGGTGCTGGTCCGGGTCGAGGGCGGTCGGGTCGACCTCAGGCCGATCGCCGGGACGCACCCGCGCGGCGCCACCGAGGCCGAGGACCGCGAGATCGAGGAGCGGCTCAAGAACGACCCCAAGGAGCGCGCTGAGCACGTCATGCTGGTCGATCTCGGGCGGAACGACGTGGGCCGCGTCTCCGAGCTCGGCTCGGTCAAGGTCACCGAGTTCATGGAGATCGAGCGCTACTCCCACGTGATGCACCTGGTGAGCCACGTGACCGGCAAGCTCAAGGCCGGGAGCGACGCGCTCGACGTGCTCCAGGCTTCGTTCCCGGCCGGGACCCTGAGCGGCGCGCCGAAGATCCGCGCGATGGAGATCATCGACGAGCTGGAGCCGACGCAGCGAGGTCCCTACGGCGGCGCGGTGGGATACGTCTCCTACTCGGGAAACCTCGACTCGTGCATCACCATCCGCACGATCGTGTGTCACGGCCGGCGCGCCTCGGTGCAGGTCGGGGCCGGCATCGTCGCCGATTCGGATCCCAAGACCGAATGGCTCGAGACCTGCTCCAAGGCGCGCGGCATGATCCTGGCGCTGCGGCTCGCGGCGGGGACCGAACGATGATCCTCGTCATCGACAACTACGACTCCTTCACCTATAACCTCGTCCAGTACCTCGGCGAACTGGGCGCGACGCTCGAAGTCATCCGCAACGACGCGCTCAGCTCTGACGCGATCGCCGCCAAGAGACCCGAGCGCATCGTGATCTCGCCGGGGCCGGGCAATCCCGATCAGGCGGGCGTGTCGCTCGAGGTCATCCGTCGCCTCGGTGCGACGACGCCGATCCTCGGCGTCTGTCTCGGCCACCAGTCGATCGGCCAGGCTTACGGCGCCACGGTCGCGCGAGCCAAGACGCAGATGCACGGCAAGACGTCCGCGATCCGCCACGACGGCCGCGGCGTGTTCGCCGGGCTCGGCAACCCCTTCGTGGCCACGCGCTACCACTCGCTCGCGGTCATGCGCGACACGGTGCCTGACGCGCTCGAGGTCACGGCCTGGGCCGAGGACGGCGAGATCATGGGACTCCGTCATCGGCGCGATCCCGTCGAGGGTGTTCAATTCCATCCCGAGTCGATCCTGACGATCGAGGGAAAGCAGCTTCTGAGAAATTTCCTCTCCGGATGAGTCGGCCCCAAGCAGCGACCGAGCGACGCCTGATCGAGATCATCCGGCGGGCGGCCCGGCGAGCGCCGGGGGTCCGGGTCGGGATCGGCGACGATTGCGCGGTGCTCGAGCCGGCCGCGGGAAGCTTGCTGCTGGCCACCACCGATCTGCTCATCGAGGACGTGCACTTCCGCCGCCGCTGGGCCACCCCGACGGACATCGGCTGGAAGTCCCTCGCGGTAAACGTCTCGGACATCGCCGCGATGGGTGGCCGCCCGCGGTGGGGCCTGATCGCGCTGGCCTGCCCGGAGGCCGTGAGCCTCGAGGAGGCCGAGGCGTTCTATGCCGGTGTCCAGGCCCTGGCGACCGAGCACGACGTGGCGATCGTCGGCGGGGATACCTGCGGTTCGCCCCGAGGCTGGGTCATCAACGTGACCCTTCTCGGTGAGGCGGTGCGGGCGCCCATCCTCAGGTCGACGGCCCGCGCCGGGGACGTGATCGCCGTCACGGGATCGCTCGGGCGCTCTGCCGCCGGGCTGGCGCTCCTGGAGGCGAATCCGGCGCCGGCCGGTGTCGCCGGCGACGCGCGCGCCGAGGTGACCGCCGCGCACTTGAGGCCGCGCCCGCGGACGCGAGAGGGGCAATGGCTCTCCGAGGCCGGCGGCGTCACCGCGATGATCGATGTCTCCGACGGGCTCGCCACCGACCTCGGCCATCTCTGCGAGGAGAGCAGGCTCGGAGCGCGGGTCGAACTTGCACGGATTCCGGTCGACGCCTCGGTCCGCGACGTTGCGCGCGCGCTCGGTCGCGACACGATCCACTGGGCCACGGGGGGCGGAGAGGATTACGAGCTCCTGCTCACCTGCTCGCCAGAGGCGTTCGATCGCCTGGCCTCGGGGCTCGCGCGCGCGACGGGAGCGCGGCTGACGTCGATCGGCGAGATGATGCCGGCCGCCGATGGGATCCGATATCTCGACGCCTGCGGGGAGGCCGTGCCCGTCGGCCCGGGGTTCGAGCACTTCGTGACGGGGCGCGCCCGTGCCTGAGGGCATCGTCCTGAAGTTCTTCGCGCTGTGCGTGCTGATCATCTGCTCGGCGATCCTCACGGGCGCCGAGGCCGCCTACTTCTCGCTCGGCCGCGCCCGGCTCAAGCACGTCGCTCCGAAGGACGAGGACGAGCCCGTGGGCGAGCCGAAGCCGCTCATCGAGCGCCCGCACGAGCTGCTCGTCACCTTGCTGGTCGGGATCACCGTGATCAATATCGGCGCCGCCTCGCTCGCCGCGACGATCGCCGACAGCATCTTCGGTCCGACGGTGGGCATGTTCGTCACGATCGTCGTGCTGGTCTTCGTCCTCACGACCTTCGGGGAAATCCTGCCGATGACGCTCGCGGTCAAGCACCCGGAGCGGTTCCTGGCCATCGCCGGACGGCCCGTGGCCTGGCTCAGCGTGGTCCTGGCGCCGGTTCGGGCCGCGCTCGCGGGGTTGACCGCGCTGATGGTGCGGATCGTCAGTCGCGGGCGTGTGGAGCAAGCGATGCTCAGCGAAGAGGAGCTACGGACCCTCGTCGACGTGGGCGCCAGCGAGGGTGTGGTCGAGCGCGAAGAGCGCGAGATGATCCACAAGGTGTTCGAGCTCGAGGACACCCTGGTCCGATCGGTGATGGTGCCGCGCACGGACATGGTGTGCCTCGACGTCGAGACGCCGACGGCCGAGATCCTGCCGGCGCTCCGGGAGCACCTGCACTCGCGGGTCCCGGTCTACGAGGGCTCCATCGACGTCATCGTGGGGATCCTGTACGCCAAGGACCTCTTGCCCTTCATGGAAGGGCTGCCGCCGGACTTCGATCTGCGCGCCCACCTGCACCCGCCGTACTTCGTCCCGGAGTCCAAGCGCGCCGACGCGCTGCTGCAGGAATTCCAGGCCAAGCGCGTGCAGATGGCGATCGTCGTCGACGAGTACGGCGGCACCGCCGGCCTGGTCACCCTCGAGGACCTGCTCGAGGAGCTGGTGGGCGAGATCGCCGACGAGTACGACGAGCCCGAGCGGCTGATCCAGCGAGTCGATGCGACCACCTACAGAGTCGCCGGCAAGCTGCCGATCGAGCAGCTGAACGCGGCGACGGGCCTCAACATCTCCAACGAGGGCTACGACACGGTCGGCGGCTGGGTCCTCGATCTCTTCGGGCGCGTGCCCCGGCGGGCCGAGCGCGCAGAGACGGCCGAGCTCCAGCTGACGGTGGAGAAGGTGGAGCGGACGCGGATCGTCGAGGTGCTGGTGGCGCTGAAGAAGCCCGCGAAGGAGGCGGCCGCGTGAGCCTCATCTGGCTGGCGGTGCTCTGTCTCATTCTCACGATGTTCTTCTCGGCCGCCGAGATGGCGTTCATCGCCGCCAACCGTCTCCGGCTGAAGTACCTCGCCGAAGAGGGCAGCGGCGTCGCGCGAAGCTACCTCGAGGCGTTTCGGCAGCCCGAGCGAGTGCTGTCGACCGCGATGATCGGCGTGACGATCTCCCACATCGTCGCCGCCTCGGCGGTGACGTGGGTGCTCTTGCCGACGCTCGGCTGGATGACGCCGTACGTGGTGACCGCTATGCTGACGCCGGTGATGCTCGTCCTCGGCGAGATCATTCCGAAAGCGGTCGCGCGCGAATGGGCGACCAGCTTGATCCTCAGGCTCTACCGGCCGCTGACCTGGGCCGCCGTCATGCTCGTACCGTTCGTGTCGTTCGCGAACTTCGTCGTGGGCGCCGTCCTGCGCGCCTTCGGCGCTCGCCAAGGCGACATGCGCGCCTTCGTCTCGCGCGAAGAGCTGAAGGCCTTGCTCCAGCTCGAGCCCGGCGAGGCGGACGTGACGACGATCGAGGCGCAGCTGATCGACAAGATCTTCGACCTGGGCGACACGACCGTGCGCGAGGTCATGGTGCCGCTGGTCGAGGTCGCGATGCTTTCCGACACCGCCACGCCGCGCGAGGCGGTGGCTTTCGTCATGGACCGCGGATTCTCGCGTGTGCCGATCTTCCGGCAGCGCGAGACCAGCATCGTGGGGGTGGTCGGCGCCAAGGACATCCTGAGCCGCGGCGCCGCCGTGCGGACCCTGGACGAGCTCAAGCGGCCGCCGTACTATGTGCCCGAAACCAAGCGCATCGACGACTTGCTCCGCGAGATGCAGCGAAACCGTACCCACATGGCCGTGGTCGTCGACGAGTACGGCGGGTCGACCGGCGTCGTGACGCTCGAGGACATCCTCGAGCAGATCGTGGGCGACATCCACGACGAGCACGAGCGGGCCGCCGCGCCCGCCGAGCGACTGCCCGACGGCAGCTACCGGGTGTCCGCGCGCGCGAACATCGACGAGCTGAACGAGGCGCTCGACTGGACGCTGCCCAAGCGAGATTACGAGACCGTCGCCGGGCTCGTGCTCGCGACCCTGCACCGGATCCCTCGAGCCGGCGAGGAGTTCCAGATCGCGGGCTATTCGATCACCGTCCTCGAGTCCGATGCCCGGCGTGTCATCTCGGTCAAGATCGCTCCGGTCGCCGGCACGACCCTGCCGGTCGCCGGAACCAGCAGTTCATGATCGCGTCTCGGCCCGCCGAGCGCCGACGGGCCGGGCGCGCACGAAGAGGAGAGTGAGCATGGCGGGAAGCATGGTCGAGTTCACGTCGAACGGCAGCAAGACCGCCGGATACCTGGCGACGCCCGCAGCGGGCAAGGGACCGGGCGTGCTGGTGCTCCAGGAGTGGTGGGGGCTCGTCGGTCACATCAAGAACGTGTGCGACCGGTTCGCGGGCGAGGGCTTCACGGCGCTGGCGCCGGACATGTACCACGGAAAGACCGCCAGCGAGCCCGACGGCGCCGGAAAGCTCTTCATGGCGCTCAACATCTCGCAGGCCGAGCGAGATCTGAGAGGCGCGGCGACGTACCTCCTGGGCCAGTCGTCCACCAAGAAGATCGGCGCGGTGGGCTTCTGCATGGGCGGCCAGCTCGCTCTCTACGCCGCCACGCTCAACCCCTCGGTCTCGGCGTGCGTCAATTTCTACGGGATCCACCCGAACGTGAAGCCCGACTACACGAAGCTGTCCGGGCCGGTGCTCGGCCTTTTCGCGGAAAAGGACGGCTTCGTGACGCCGCAGGTGGCCAAGGATACCGACGCGGCCATCATGAAGGCCGGCAAGCAGTCCGAGATCAACATCTACCCCGGGGTGGACCACGGATTCTTCAACGACGACCGGGCGGACGTCTACAACAAGGCGGCCGCGGCCGACGCGTGGAAGCGCACTCTCGCGTTCTTCCGCCAGCACGTGAAATAGCCGTCGGCGAGCGCGGGGCAGCGGGGGCCGGCGCCCCCCGCGGTCGCTCGTTGCCCCGGCTCGCGAGGTTTCCGGTTTCTTGGTGCTCCCGGTGTCGCCGGGCGATAAGCTCGTGAAGATGCGTGAGTACCCGCTCGACGTCTTCCTCCCCGCAGCCGGATTTGGCGAGCGGCTCCGGCCGGCCACGAGTCACCTGCCCAAACCCCTCTTGCCGATCCTCGGCACGCCGATCATCGAGCGAATCCTGAGCAGGCTGGCCCGCGTGTGCGACGGCCGGATCGGGATCAACCTGCACTGGAAGGCCGAGCTGCTGCGCGCCTGGGCCACGGCGTCGCCCTGGAGCGAGCGCATCGTCTTCTTCCCCGAGGACCCGATCCTCGGGACGGGCGGCGCGCTCAAGAACGCGGAGTCGATGCTCTCGAAGCGTCCGTTCATCGTCCACAACTCGGACATCCTCCTGGACATCGACTTCGCGCGGCTGATCGAGGAGCACCTCGGCTCGGGCAACACGGCGACCCTCGTGTGCCATCGATTGTCGCACCTGAGCAACGTGGTCATCGACGACAGCGGTCAGGTGCTGGACGTCGAGAACCCCGGCGCCTCGCGACCGGATCCCTCCCACATCGCGAACAAGGTCGCCTACACCGGCATCGCCGTCTATTCGCCGGAGATCCTGGGCTTCCTTCCCGCCGGCGTCTCCCACGCCACCGTCGCCTGGGTCGCGGCCTCGAAGGCCGGCTTCAAGGTGCGCGTGTTCGACGTCACCGGCGCCTACTGGAACGACGTCGGCGATCCCGCCACCTACGCGCGCGGCGTGCTCGACGCCTTGCGGGAGCGCGGCGAGACGGTCTACCTGTCGGCGGGCGCGCGCTGCGGGAAGGTCGAGATCGACGGTTACGTCGTCCTCGAATCAGGCAGCCAGATCCGGGACGGCGCGCGGGTCAGGAACTGCATCTTCATGCCGGGCGCCGACGCCTCCGGCGAGCACGACAACGCGATCGTCGGACCCGACTACGAGATCTCGCTCGCCGAGGCCGACATGCAGCCCTCGATCCACGCCGCGGAGAAGAAGCGCGTCCCGCTGGGGGATCCGCTCTTCGCGCGCCACTTCAGGACGCGTCCGGGAGTCGCGCGCGGGGCAGCGCCGAGCGCGACCTCGCCCGTGTGGTCCGAGGCGATTCTCGTCGGGCTCGGCGGGTCGGACCGCCGCTACTATCGCGTGCGGAACGACGGCCGGACCGCGATCCTGATGGAATGCCGGCCCGAGGATCCGGACTTCGAGCGGCATCTCGCCTACACGCGATTCTTCGCGCGGCACACCGTGCCGGTCCCGGCGCTCCTGACCGAGGACAGCGCGAACAAGCGCGCGCTGTTCGAGGATCTCGGCGACACGTCGCTCTACGCGTACCTGACCTTGCCGCGCGACCACGAGAGCGTCGAGAGCATGTACCGCGACGTCCTCCGGAGCCTCGTGACCTTGCACACGACGGCGACCGCCCGCGTCGGCGAGTGCCCGCTCCTGGAAGCGCGGATCTTCGACTACGACTACCTCCGGTGGGAGACGACGTATTTCCTCGACCGCTTCGTCGCCGGGCTCCGCCGGGTCGAGATCGCGAACCGGCCGGCTCTCGACGCGGAGCTCCACCGCCTGGCGCAATGCGTCTTCACCAAGCCGAAGGTCATCATCCACCGCGACTTCCAGTGCCAGAACATCATGGTCCACGCCGGCGGCCCGCGGATCATCGACTATCAGGGCGCTCGCATGGCGCCGCCCGCCTACGACGTCGCGTCGGTGCTCTGGGACCCCTACCACCGCCTGGACGACGGCATGCGCGAGCGGCTGCTCGCCTACTATCTCGACGAGATGAAGGCCGATCCCGCGCATCCGTTCCACGAGGCGGCCTTCCGGGACAGCCTGCTCGCCTGCCGGCTCCAGCGCCACATGCAGGCGCTGGGCGCCTACGGATTTCTCTCCGAGGTGAAGGGCAAGAAGTACTTCCTGAAGCACGTTCCCGAAGCGCTCCGGCTGCTCCGCGAGGACGTCGCCGCGGTCCGGCAGGAGTATCCGGAGCTCGCGCACCTGATCGCCGCGCTCTGAGCGCGGTCGGCTCAGACCTCGGTCCCGCCGAGGCGCAGCACGATTCTCACACCGCGCCGCGGCGCGAGCACGGTGCCGGGCTCGGGCTCGACGCGCCAGCCCGGCGCCAGCGTCACCTCGTATCGCTGCGCGACCATCGCGACGACGACCTGCATCTCGATCAGCGCGAAGGCGCTCCCGATGCAAGCGCGCGGACCGCCGCCGAACGGAAAGTACGCGTAACGCGGCCGCGCCGCGTGTCCGTGCCGGAACCGCTCCGGAGCGAACCGCTCGGCGTCCTCCCAGAATCGCGGATCCCGGTGCGTGACGAAGGGGCTCCGCAGCACCGTGGCGTTCGCCGGAATGCGGTAGCCATCGATGTCCACGGCGGCGGTCGTCGTTCGGGCCGTGATCCACGTGGGCGGATAGAGCCGAAGCGCCTCCTCGATGACCATGCGCGTGTAGTCCAGATCGACGAGGTCCTGGGCGGTCGGACGACGCGCGCCGAGCACGGTGCGAGCTTCGCGACGGAGTCGGCTTCGCGCGCCGGAATTCTGCGACAGCAGGTACCACACCCACGCGAGGCCACTCGCGCTCGTGGAGTGTCCGGCGACGAAGAGGGCCTTCAGCTCGTCGCGGAGCTCGGTGGCGTCGAAGCCCTCGCCGCTCGCGTGGTCGCGAGCCGCGAGCAGCGCCGACAGCAGTTCGCCGTCCGGCCGAGCGTCGTGGCGTTCGCCGATCCGTCGCGACATGAACGTGTCGAGCGCGCCGACCGCCCGCTCGTAGCGTCCCTGCCCGGGTGTGGGGAGCCAGGGTAGCCAGCCGAGGGGGCTCCAGAGACCTCGGTTCACGCGCTCCGCCACGACGCTGATCGCCCGCCCGACCGTCCGCGCCTCCGCGTCGGGGACCTCGCCAAACAGCACCCGGATGATGATCGCCCGGGTCAGCTCCGTCATCTCGTCGAAGACGTCGAACGGCCGGGCCGTCTCGGCCGACTGGCGCCAGCGGTCCAGCATGGCGGCGGTGGTCTCGACGATCAGCGGGACGAGGGCCGCCATCCGCTGCGGGGTGAAGGCCGGCTGCATCAGATGGCGTCGGCGACGCCAGTCCTCGCCATCGACCGTCGTGAGACTGGCGCCGAAGAGCGGCTTGATGCGTTGGGCGGCGACACTCTTCTCAAAGCGGCCGGCGTCTTCCTGCAACACGTACTTGACATGGTCCGGGTGACTCAGCAGATAGAGCCTGCGGACGCCGAGGGGCAAGCCGACGATGTCGCCGTGTGTGCGGGCGGCGTCGAGAAAGAACGCGAGCGGGTCCTTGCGGGCTCTCGGAAAGACCCCGAGAAGCGGATAGCCGCGCGGGCCGGGGGGTGGCCCGGACATCTGCCTTCGTCGAGGGCGCTGACGAGCCCTACGCGGAGGCGGCGGCCGCCTTTTCCTTCCGCTTGCGCCGGCCGGTCGCGCCGGCCTCGCCCTTGGGCGCCCGCTCCTTCTTCTCGGACTTCTTCTCCTTGTCCGTGGGCGCTTCGGCGCGGTCGACCAGCTCGAGGTACACCATCGGCGCGCCGTCGCCGGGACGGGGCCCGGTTTTGATGATGCGCGTGTAGCCGCCGTTCCGGTCGGCGAACCGCGCGGCGATCGTGTCGAACAGCCGGCCCACCACCTCCGTGTCGGGCACCATCGACAGTACCTGACGGCGCGCGTGGAGGTTCTCGCGCTTGGCCAGGGTGATCATATGCTCGGCGAGCCCGCGAACCGCCCGGGCCTTCGTGTCGGTGGTGGCGATGCGCTCGTGCCGGAACAGCGCGACGAGCAGGTTGCGAAACAGCGCCCACCGGTGCTGGGTGAGCCGGCCGAGCTTGTAGCCGGCGTTCCGGTGCCTCATCGCGTGACTCCTCCTCGGATCATTTCACGGTAACTGAGCACTGAAGGGTTCAGCTCGCCGCAGAGGCTGCGGCTCACTTCACACTGCCTCGGCCGAGCGCGCCCAGGACGTTGGGGTCGATCCGCATGCCGAGCGACAGGCCGAGCGCGGCGAGCGCCGTCTTGATCTCGTCGATCGACTTCTCGCCGAGGTTCTTCACGTGCTCCAGGTCGGCCTCGTTTTTCTGCACGAGGTCGACGACCAGGTTCAACTCGGCATTTTTCAACGCGTTGATCGCGCGCGCCGGCAGCGCCAGCTCCTCGAGCGTCTTGCCGAGGGCGTCGCGCAGGAACGCCTCGCCCTCCGCGCCCTCCGCCTCCTCGTCCTCGCGCGGAACCCCCGCGGCGAGTGGACGAAAGTGATCCCTGAGGTAGGTGGACGCCCGCGTGAGCGCGTCGTCCGGGCTCACCGAGCCGTTCGTCCACACCTCGAGCACCAGCTTCTCATAGTCCGTGATCTTGCCCAGGCGCGACATCTCGACGTTGTAGGACACCCGGGTGATCGGCGAATAGGCGGCGTCGAGCGCCAGGGCGCCCGCCGGCGCGGCGACCGTGGCCCGGTCGACCGCCTCGTAGCCGCGGCCCATGCCCACGCCGAGCTCGAGCGTCACCTTCGCATTCGACTCGATCGTGAACAGGTGGATCTCGGGGTTCACCACCTCGACGTCGGTCTCGGGCACGTCGCCGCCCGTCACGTCCTTCGGCCCCGTCACCTCGATCCGGAGGACCTTGGCCTCTCCCGAGGGGACCTGGATGGCGAGCTTCTTGATGTTGAGCAGGACGTCGACGGTGCCCTCCTTGACGCCGGGGATCTTCGTCTCGACGCTCTTGACCCCGTCGATCCGCACCCACGACACGGCCGCGCCGGGCACGACCGCGAGCAGGGTGCGCCGGAGCGAGTTCGCGACGGTCAACGCATAGCCCTTCTCGAACGGCTCGGCGACGAGCCGGCCGTAGCGGTCACTCAAAATCTCCCACTCGACCTTCTTCGGCCTCTGAAATGGAATGCGGGGCATAGCCTTTCCTATTTGGAGTCGCGCCTCGGCCGGCGGGGCCCCAGCCCCGCGACGGCCTGCAGCGCGCACCTCACTTGCTGTAGAGCTCGACGATGAGCTGCTCGGCGACCGGGATCTGGATGTCGTCGCGCAACGGTAGGCTTCGGACGACCCCTTTCTTCTCGTTCGGATCGAGCTCCAGCCACTGGGGCACCTGCCCGCGGCCGGCGTTGACGTTGTCGTCGAGGCGCGCCTGCAGCTTGGACGTTGGTCGGAGCTGCACCGCGTCGCCCACCTTCACCAGGAACGACGGCACCGAGACCTTGCGGCCGTTCACCTGGAAATGGCCGTGCGTCACCATCTGGCGCCCCTCGCGTCGCGAGGCCGCGAATCCGAGCCGGTGCACGACGTTGTCGAGCCTGAGCTCGAGGAGCCGCAGGAGATTCTCGCCGGTGACGCCCTTCTCGGCCTCGGCCCACTGGAAGTATTTGCGGAACTGACTCTCGAGCACGCCGTAGATGCGCTTGGCCTTCTGCTTCTCGCGCAGCTGCACGCCGAAGGCGGTCGGCTTGCCGCGGTTCAGCCCGTGCTGGCCCGGCGGATAGTTGCGCCGCTCGATCGCGCACTTGTCGGTGAAGCAGCGGGCGCCCTTCAAGAAGAGCTTCATGCCTTCGCGTCGGCACAGCCGGCACTTCGCGTCTCGATACCGCGCCATGGCCGCCCCCTATACCCGCCGCCGCTTCGGCGGGCGGCAGCCGTCGTGCGGAATCGGCGTCACGTCACGGATCGCGGTGATCTCCAGGCCGGCGGCCTGCAGCGAGCGGATGGCCGCCTCGCGACCAGCCCCGGGGCCCCGCACGAAGACCTCGATCTGCTTCAGGCCGTACTCCATCGCCTTGCGCGCGGCCAGCTCGGAGGCCGTCTGGGCGGCGAAGGGCGTGCTCTTGCGCGAGCCCTTGAACCCGGCGCTGCCGGCGCTCGACCAGGACACGACGTTGCCCATCCGGTCCGTGAGCGTGACGATCGTGTTGTTGAACGTCGCCTGGATGTGGGCGATGCCGGTGCGCACCTCGCGCCGCTCGCGCCGCTTGGCGCCCTTCTTCCGTGGTGCCGGTTTCGTTTCTTCGGCCATGCCTTACGCTCCCGCCTTCTTCGGCGCAGCTGCTGCCGCCGGTGCCGCCACGGGCGCCGAGGGCGCCGCCGCCGGCTTCTTCTTGACCATCACGCCCCGCTTGGGGCCCTTCCGCGTCCGGGCGTTGGTGTGGGTCCGCTGGCCCCGAACCGGCAGACCGCGCCGGTGACGGATGCCGCGATACGCGCCGATGTCCATCAGGCGCTTGACGTTCATCGAGACGTCTCGGCGCAGGTCGCCCTCGACCTTGAGCTCGCGCTCGATGATCTCGCGGATCCGGTTCACCTCATCGTCCGTCCAGGCCTTCACCCGTTTGTTGGGGTCGACGTTGGCCTTGAGCAGCACGCGCCGCCCCGTGGACCTGCCGAGCCCATAGATGTATGTCACCGCCACCTCGCCCCGCTTCTCCCGCGGCAAATCGACGCCAGCCACTCTCGCCATTGACTTTCTCCGTTCTCTGTTCCGTCCGAGCGGCGGCTTGGCCGCCCCAATCCATCCCGGGGGGAGGCATCGGAAGGGGGGCGAAGCCCCCCTCCGAGTGCTATCCCTGGCGTGCCTTGTGGCGCGGGTTCTTGCAGATGATCCGCGTCACGCCCTGACGCTTGACGATCTTGCAGTGCTCACAGCGCACCTTGATCGACGGCCGTACCTTCATCGCTTCTCCGTCTCCACGTCCATTGAGATCCGACTACTTGAACCGATAGGTGATCCGGCCCCGGGTCAGGTCGTACGGCGACAGCTCGACCTTCACGCGATCGCCCGGCAGGATCCGGATGAAGTTCATCCGCATCTTGCCGCTGACGTGCGCGAGCACCTTGTGGCCGTTCTCGAGCTCCACCCGGAACATCGCGTTGGGCAGCGGCTCGACCACCGTTCCCTCGACCTCGATCGCGTCTTCTTTGGTCATCGCTCTGGACTCGGTGCCGCCGGCGTGGACCGGCCGCGGAGGCTCGTCAGCACCTCCGGCCCGTTGTCCGTCACCGCCACGGTGTGCTCGAAGTGCGCCGCCAGGCTCCCGTCCTGGGTCACCGCCGTCCAGCCGTCGTCCAGGATCCGCACTTCCCAGCTTCCCATGGTGACCATGGGCTCGATCGCGAGGACCATGCCGGGCCGGAGCTGCGGGCCGCGCCCCGGATCCCCGAAGTTGGGGATCTGCGGCTCCTCGTGCAGCGCCCGCCCGATCCCGTGACCGACGAAGGCGCGGACGACGGCGAACCCGTTCGCCTCGACGTGCGACTGGACCGCGTGCGAGATGTCGGACAGCCGCCGGCCCGGACGGCACTCCTGGATGGCCAGATCCAGGCTCTCCCGGGTGACGTCCAGGAGCTTCTGCACGTTCGCCGGCACGGTCCCGATCGGCAACGTGAACGCACAGTCGGCGTAGTACCCCTCTACGATGCACCCGAGGTCAAGGCCGACGATGTCGCCCTCGCGAATCCTGCGCCGGGCCGACGGAATGCCGTGCACGACTTCCTCGTTGATCGAGATGCAGGCCGTCGCCGGGAATCCGCGGTAGCCCTTGAAGGCCGGCGCGGCGCCCTCGCGATGGATGTACGCCTCGACGTCCTCGTCGATCTCGAGCGTCGACATCCCCGGGCGGACGAAGCCGCCCAGCCGCTCGACGACGCCGGCCAGGATGTGGCCCGCTCGCCGCATGAGCGCGATCTCGCGCGCCGACTTGAGCACGATCACCGGATGGCCCCCGCCGCGGCGCGGATCGCGCCCCGGATCGTGGCGAGCGGCCCTTCGCCCGACACGGTCGTCAGCATGTTGCGCTGGCGGTAGTAGTCGAGCAGCGGCGCCGTCTGACGCTGATAGACTTCCAGACGCCTGCGGACGGTGGCCTCGGTGTCGTCGTCGCGCTGATAGAGCTCGCCGCCGCACGCGTCGCACACCCCCGCGCGCTTCGGCGGATTCGACGTCAGGTGATACGAGTGGCCGCACGCGCGACACACGCGGCGTCCTGTCAGCCGGCGCAGCAGCTCGGGCTCGGAGACGTCGAAGTAGACGACCGTGTCGAGCGTCTGACCGAGATCCTTCAGGAGCTTCGCGAGCGCTTCGGCCTGGGCGATCGTGCGCGGGAACCCGTCGAGGATGAAGCCTCGCCCGGCGTCGGCCCGGCCGAGGCGCTCGCCCATCATCCGGATGATCACGTCGTCCGGGACGAGCGCGCCCTGGTCCATGTAGCTCTTGGCCTCGCGTCCGAGCGGGGTTCCCGCCGCCACCTCCTCGCGCAGCATGTCGCCGGTCGCGAGGTGGAGCACGCCCCACTCTTGCGCGAGGTCGCGGGCCTGCGTGCCCTTGCCCGCGCCCGGCGGCCCGAGAAACGCGATGCGCACGCTCAACTTCCGTACCCGCTCGAGCGCGACCTGGACCGCTTCAGGAAGCCCTCGTAGTTCCGCATGAGCAGGTGCGACTCCATCTGTCGGACGGTATCGAGCGCCACGCCCACGACGATCAGGAGGCTCGTGCCACCGAAGTAGAACGGCACGTTGAACCAGCGGATCAGGTAGTCCGGCAGCACTGAGATCAGCGCCAGGAACAGGGCGCCCGGCAACGTGATGCGCGTCAAGGTCCGGTCGATGTACTCGGCCGTCTTCTTGCCGGGCCGCACGCCCGGGATGAAGCCCCCGTACTTCTTCATGTTGTCGGCCAGGTCGATCGGGTTGAACACGATCGCCGTGTAGAAGTAGGCGAAGAAGACGATCAGCGCCATGTAGCTCACAGTGTAGAAGAGCCGCCCGGGCGACATCGCGTCGGAGATCGCCTGCATCCACGGATGCGGCACGAACCGCGTCAGGGTCGCTGGGAACAGGATCAGCGAGGACGCGAAGATGACCGGGATGACGCCCGCGGTGTTGATCCTGAGTGGGATGTGCGTCGACTGGCCGCCGTAGACGCGCCGGCCCACAACGCGCTTGGCGTACTGCACGGGGATCTTTCGCTGGCCCTCCTGCATGAGGACCACCGCCGCCGTCACGCCGACCATGACCAGCACGATGCCGACGACGACCACTGGCTTCAGCTCGCCGTTCTTCATGAGGACGTAGGAGGCGCTGATGGCCGACGGCAGCCGCACGACGATGCCCGCGAAGATGATCAGCGAGATCCCGTTGCCGATCCCCTTCTCGGAGATCTGCTCGCCCATCCACATGATCAGCGCGGTGCCGGCCGTCAGGGTGATCATCGTCAGCAGCCGGAATCCCCAGCCGGGAATCGGCACGATCGAGAGCCCGGTCGGGCTCCGCATGCTCTCGAGGCCGTAGGCGATCCCGAGCGCCTGGACGCCCGACAGCACGATCGTGCCGTAGCGCGTGTACTGGGTGATCTTCTTGCGGCCCGCCTCGCCTTCCTTCGCAAGCCGCTCGAGGGCCGGGACGACGACGGTCAAGAGCTGCAGGATGATCGAGGCCGAGATGTACGGCATGATGCCGAGCGCGAAGATCGACAGCCGTCTCAGGTTGCCGCCCGAGAAGAGGTCGACCATGCCGAGCAAGGTGCCCTGGACCTGATCGAAGAACTGGGCGAGCGCGTGACCGTCGATCCCCGGCGTGGGCACGTGCGCGCCCACGCGGTACGCGATCAGCAGCACCGCGGTCATGAGGACGCGGCGCTTCAGCTCCGGGATCTTGAAGACGTTCTGGAAGCTCTGAAGGCTCTCGATCACGAAGCGGGCACTCGCTCGGGGAGCGTCTCGACCCGGCCGCCCTTGGCCTCGATCTTCGCGCGCGCCGACTCGCTCACCGCGTGCGCGCGGACGGTCAGCGCGTGCGCGACGTCGCCGGTGCCGAGCACCTTGACCCGCGCGCGATCGCTCGGTTTGATGAGACCGGCCTGCACGAGACCGTCGGGGTCGACCACGGCGTTCGCCGCGAACCCCTCCAGCGACTCGAGATTCACGATCGCGTACGAGGTCTTGCCGCCGTAAGGCATGAAGCCGCGCTTGGGCAGACGCCGGTAGAGCGGCATCTGACCGCCCTCGAACCCGCGCCCCTTGCCGCCGCCGGATCGGGCGCTGTGTCCCTTGTGGCCCTTCGTGGACGTCTTGCCGTGACCCGATCCCGGACCGCGACCGATCTTCTTCCGCCGCTTCGTGGCCCCCGGCGCGGGGCGTAGCTCGTCAAGCTTCACGGGTCACGCTCAGCACGAAGGAGACCCTGGCGATCATGCCGCGAACCGACGGCGAGTCGTCGTGGCTGACCGACTGACGGATCCGGCGCAGGCCCAGCGCCCGCACGGTCGCCTCTTGCTTGGGCGAGAGACCGATCATCGACCTGGTCAAGGTGACCTTAAGCTTCTTGTCGGGCACCGGCCACCTCCTCCGCGGGGGCGACGGCCCCGTCGCCGCGTCGCCGCGCCGCATGCAGATCTTGAAGTCGCTTGATCCGGCGGAGCGCGTCGATCGTCGCCTTGAGCACGTTGTGGGGATTGTTCGAGCCGAGGGTCTTCGTGAGAATGTCCTGCACGCCCGCCGCCTCGAGGATCGGCCGGACGGCGCCCCCCGCGATGACGCCCGTCCCCGGCACCGCCGGCTTCAGGAAGACCCGGCCGGCGCCGAAATGCCCGGTGATCTCGCAGGGGATCGTCGTGTCCTTGAGCGGGACGAAGATGAGGTCCTTCTTGGCGTGCTCGACCGCCTTCCGGATGGCCTCGGGCACCTCGTGGGCCTTGCCCAGGCCGACTCCCACGTGGCCGCGCCCGTCCCCGACCACCACCAGAGCGGTGAACGAGAAGCGCCGGCCGCCCTTGACGACCTTGGCCACGCGGTTGATGGACACCACGCGGTCGTTCAGCTCGAGCACGCTAGGATCGATCCTCGCTTCCGCCACTCGATTCTCCTAAAAGACGAGACCGCCGGCGCGGGCCGCGTCGGCGAGCGCCTTCACCCGTCCGTGGTACATGTACCCGCCGCGATCGAACACGACGCGCTCGATCCCCTGCGCCTTCGCCTTGCCGGCCAGCAACTCGCCGACGAGCTTGGCGGCCGCGACGTTGCCGCCCCGCGGCTGGCGCGCGCGGAATTCCTTGCTCCGGCTGTCCACGGCCAGCAGGGTCCGGCCGAGGTCGTCGTCGACCAGCTGGGCGTAGATGTGGTTCAGGCTGCGGAACACGGCCAGCCGTGGCCGCGCCCCCGAGCCACGCACGAGCCGGCGCAGCCGCCGGTGCCGGACATCTCGCGCAGCGCGCCGCTCTTTCGTGATCACTTGGCCCCCGCTCCCGCCTTCTTGCCGACCTTGCGTCGGATCACCTCGTCGGAATACTTGATCCCCTTGCCCTTGTACGGATCCGGCTCGCGGAGCGCGCGCAGCTTCGCCGCCGTCTGACCGAGCAGCGCCTTGTCGGCGCCCTTCAGGGTGATCGCCACCTGGCGCTCGATGTCGGCCGTGATGCCGTCGGGCAGCGGGAAGACCACCGGGTGCGAGTAGCCCAGCGAGAGGGTGATCGCCTTGCCCTGGACCTGCGCCCGGTAGCCGATGCCCACGATGTCGAGCTTGCGTTCGAAGCCGTCCTTCACGCCGGTCACCATGTTCGCCATCAGCGCCCGGGCCAGGCCGTGCAGCGCGCGGATCTTGCGGTCGTCGCCGATGCGGGAGATCACGAGCTGGTTGCCCTCGAGCTTCGCGCTGAGCCCCGCCGGGACGGGCTGGGCCAGCTTGCCCTTGGGGCCCTCGGCGCGCACGGTGGCCCCCTCGATCTGGACCTTCACACCCTGCGGGATACTGACGGGCTTTCGGCCGATCCGTGACATGACGCTCCCTCTACCACACGTAGGCGAGCACTTCGCCGCCGACCTTCTGCTTGCGCGCGTCGCGATCGGTCACCACGCCCCTCGACGTCGACACCAGCGCCACGCCCATCCCGGCCAGGATGGAGGGAATCTTGTCGTGGGTGACGTAGATGCGCCGTCCCGGTGTGGACACCCGCACGAGCCCGGAGATCATCTTCTCGTTGCCCACGCCATACTTGAGGTAGACGCGCAGGGTCCCTTGCTTCTCGTCCTCGAGCACGCGGAAGTTCTTGATGAAGCCCTCGTCCTTCAGGATCTCGGCGATCCGCACCTTGAGCTTCGAGGACGGGATGTCCACCTTCTCGTGCTCGGCGCGGCTCGCGTTGCGGATGCGGGTCAGAAGATCGGCGATCGGATCGCTTCGCATGGCCTCTACCAGCTCGCCTTCACGATGCCCGGCACCTCGCCCTTGAGCGCCAGCTCGCGGAAGCAGAGCCGGCACATCTCGAACTTCCGGAGGTAGCCGCGCGGGCGGCCGCACAGCTTGCACCGATGATAGGCGCGCGTCTTGAACTTCGGTTGACGCTGAGACTTCATGATGAGCGCGGTCTTGGCCATGCGAAGCTACTCCCTGAACGGCATACCCAGATGCGTCAGCAGCACCTTGGCGTCCTCGTCCGTGCGCGCCGTCGTGACGATGCTGATGTCCATGCCGCGAACCTTGTCGACCTTGTCGTACACGATCTCCGGGAAGATCAGCTGCTCGCGGAGCCCCAGCGCGTAGTTGCCCCGGCCGTCGAAGGCCTTGGGCGGCACGCCGCGGAAGTCGCGCACGCGCGGCAGCGCCACGTTGATCAAGCGATCAAGGAACTCGTACATCCGGGCGCCCCGCAGGGTCACCTTCGCGCCGATCGGCACGCCCTCGCGCAGCTTGAAGTTCGCGATCGACTTCTTCGCGCGCGTGACGATCGGCCGCTGGCCGGAGATCAGCTGCAGGTCGGCCGTCGCGAAGTCGAGCACCTTGGCGTTCTCGCGCCCCTCACCGACGCCCATGTTGATGACGACCTTCTCGAGCCGCGGCACCTGGTACGGGTTGGCGAACCCGCGCTCCTTCATGACCGCCTGGACGATCGTCTTGTGGTACAGCTCCTTGAGCCGCGGTTTCGTCTCGCCGGTACCCTTCGGGCGGCCCTTGGCGACAGGCGCCGCCGCCGCGGCCGGCCCGCCGCCCTTCCGAGGCTGGGCCTGGGGCTTCGCGCCCGGCTTGCCGGCCGCGGGTGCCTTCGGTGGAGCCGTCGTTTCCTTCGCCATGGTGTCAGCCCTTGTCGATCGATTCGCCGCAGCGCCTGCAGATCCTGAGCTTGCGCCCGTCGGCGAGCCTCTTGATCCCGCTGCGCGACGGCTTGTCGCACCGGCCGCAGACCACGAGCACGTTGGACAACGCCAGCGGGCTCTCGCGCTCGATGATGCCGCCCTGCCTGAGCTTCTGCGTCGGCCGCTGGTGCTTCTTCATCATGTTGATCTTCTCGACCAGCACCCGTCTGCCGATCGGCAGCACGCGCAGCACTTTGCCGCGCTTGCCGCGCTCCCGGCCGGCGATGACCGCAACCGTGTCGCCCCGTCGCACGTGCGCGTCTGGCATCAGATGACCTCGGGCGCGAGCGAGATGATCTTGGTGAACTGGCGCTCGCGCAGCTCGCGGGCCACCGGCCCGAAGATGCGCGTGCCCACCGGATTCTCGTCGGGCTTGATCAGGACCACCGCGTTGCGGTCGAAGCGGATGTACGATCCGTCCCGCCGCCGGACCTCCTTGACCGTCCGGACCACGACGGCGCGGGCCACCTCGCCCTTCTTGACGGTCCCGTCGGGCGTCGCCTCCTTGATGGCCACGATCACGGTGTCCCCGAGCGAGGCGTAGCGCTTGTTGGCGCCGCCCATCACCCGGATGCACTGGACCTTCTTGGCTCCGGAGTTGTCGGCTACGTCGAGCATCGAGCGCGGCTGGATCATCGCTAGGACACGCGGCTGAGGACCTTGCGGATCCGCCAGCGCTTCTCCTTCGAGAGCGGCCGGGTCTCCTCGATCAGCACCCGGTCGCCCACCCGGCTCGCGTTGGTCTCGTCGTGCGCCTTCAGCTTCTTCGACGCTCGGACGACGCGCTGGTAGCGCGGATGGCGGAACACCCGCTCGATCCGTACCACGCGCGTCTTCTGCATCGCGTCCGACACGACCACGCCTTCACGACTCTTCCGCTCACCCACGGGTTGCGCCTTTCCTCTCGCGGAGCACGGTGTTCGCCCGCGCCAGATCCTTCTTCGCCTGGCTCAGCCGCGAAGGGTTCTTGGCCACCCCCATCGAGAGCTGGAACCTGAGATTGAAGATCTCCTCGGTCAACTCCCGCGCCTTCTGCTGGAGCTCGTCCTCGGAGAACTCACGCCACTTCGCCGCTTTCATGGTTCGATCCTTGATAGGGCTCGCCTCGTCGCTCGACGCGCCTCGGCTCGCTCCTTCATAGCGCTCGCCTCGTCGCTCGACGCGCCTCGGCTCGCACTACAGCGCCCTCGTGCGCGACACGAACTTCGTCGTGATGCCGATCTTCTGGGCCGCGGTCCGGAACGCGTTGCGCGCCACGTCCTCGGGCACGCCGATCATCTCGTACAGGATCCGGCCCGGCTTCACGACGGCCACCCACTCCTCCGGGTTGCCCTTGCCCTTGCCCATCCGGGTCTCGGCCGGCTTCTTGGTGACCGGCTTGTCCGGAAAGACGCGAATCCACACCTTACCACCACGCTTGAGGCTCCGGGTGAGCGCCACGCGCGCGGCCTCGATTTGTCGGTTGGTGACCCATCCGGGCTCGAGGGCCTTCAGGCCGAAGTCGCCGAAGGCCAGGGTCGAGCCACGGACCGCGATCCCCTTCATCCGGCCGCGCTGCGCCTTGCGGTACTTGACCCGCTTGGGCATCAACATGGAGCGTCGCCTCAGGCTTCTGCCGGCGCGGCGCGGAGCACCTCGCCCTTGAAGACCCACACCTTGACGCCGATCGTGCCGTACGTCGTGTGCGCCGTGGCCAGGCCGTAGTCGATGTCGGCGCGGAGCGTGTGCAGCGGCACCCGCCCGTCGCGATACCACTCGCGCCGCGCGATCTCGCCGCCCCCCAGCCGTCCGGCGCACGCGATCCGGATGCCGTCGGCGCCCAGGCGTAGCGCGGAGGTCACGGCCTTCTTCATCGCCCGCCGGAACGCGACGCGCTTCTGGAGCTGGAGCGCCACGTTCTCGGCGACGAGCTGCGCGTCGAGCTCCGGGTGGATGACCTCCTCGATGTTGAGGTAGATCTCCTTGCCGGTCCGCACTTGTAATTCGTTCTTCAGCTTCTCGACCTCGGAGCCCTTCCGGCCGATGATGATCCCGGGACGCGCCGTCGAGATCGTGATGCGCGCGCGGTTGCCCGAGCGCTCGATGTCGATCTTCGCGATGCCTGCGTGGTAGAGCTGGTCCTTGATGAAGCGCCGGATCTTGACGTCCTCGTGCAGCAGATTCGCGTAGGCCTTCGTCGCGAACCAGCGCGAGCTCCAGGTGCGCGTCACGCCGATTCGGAAGCCGATCGGATGCGTTTTCTGACCCATCGCTACTTTTTCTCCTTCGGCTTCCGGGTGGTCCGTGCCGCCGGTTTCTTTTGGCCCCGCGACGGGGCGCGGCGCGCGGTCGTCCGCCGCGCCGGAGCCCGCCGCTCCTCGCGCGGCGGCGGCGCGCTCGGTCGCGCCGGCGGCGCGGGCGCCACGACCGCGCCGTTCGTCTCGTCGCTGACGCCGATCGTCAGATGGCTCGTCCGATGCTTGATCGAGAACGCGCGGCCCATCGCGCGCGGCTGCACGCGCTTGAGCACGGGGCCGCCGTCGGCGTACGCCTGGACGACGCGCAGGTCGTCGAGGTTGCGCACCTGGTGGTTGTGCTCGGCGTTCGCCACCGCCGAGCGCAGCACCTTCTCGACCAGTCGCGCCGCCGCGCGCGGCGTGTACTCGAGCGTCGCCAGCGCTTCCGCCACGGGCCTGCCGCGGATCTGGTCGAGCACCAGCCGGGCCTTCCGGGCCGACACTCGGACGAATCGGGCGCGCGCCAGGGTTCGCACCGCTCAGGTCTTGCCCGTCGGCGACGTCGCCGCCTTCTCAGCGGTGCCGTGCGCCCGGAACGTGCGGGTCATCGCGAACTCACCGAGCCGGTGGCCCACCATGTTCTCGGTCACATACACGGGGATGAACTTCTTGCCGTTGTGGACGGCCACCGTGTGGCCGACGAACTCGGGCGGGATCGTCGTGCGCCGCGACCAGGTCTTCAGCACCTTCTTCTGACGGCTGCGGTTCAGCTCCTCGATCCGTTCGAACAGCGTCGGATCGATGTACGGGCCCTTCTTCAGCGAGCGTCCCATCCCCTGCTCCTATTTCGTCCGTCGCGTCACGATCGCGCTATCCGACGGCTTGGCGCCGCGCCGGGTCTTGTAGCCCTTGGTCGGCTTGCCCCACGGAGTCATCGGATGGTTGCCCTTGCCCTTGCCTTCGCCGCCGCCCATCGGGTGATCGACCGGATTCATGACCGTGCCGCGCACCGTCGGGCGGAAGCCACGCCACCGGACCCGCCCCGCCTTGCCGATCGAGACGTTCTCGTGGTCGAGGTTGCCGACCTGACCGACGGTCGCCATGCACGTGAGCGCCACCATCCGCACCTCGCCCGAGGGGAGCTTCAGCGTGGCCCGGTCACCCTCCTTGGCCAGGAGTTGCGCCTGAGCGCCCGCGCTCCGGCAGAGCTGCGCGCCGCGCCCGGGCTGGAGCTCGACGTTGTGCACGAGCGTCCCGACCGGGATATTCCGCACCGGCAGCGCGTTGCCGGGGAGGATGTCCGCCTGCGGGCCCGACATCACGGTGTCCCCGACCCGGATCCCCAGCGGCGCGATGATGTAGCGCTTCTCGCCGTCCTTGTAGTGGAGCAGCGCCAGGCGCGCCGAGCGGTTTGGATCGTACTCGATCGCGGCCACCCGCGCGGGTATCCCGTACTTCTCGCGGCGAAAGTCGACCCGCCGGAGCATCTGCTTGGCCCCGCCGCCCCGATGGCGCACGGTGATCCGTCCGTAGACGTTGCGGCCGTTCGTCCGCCGCTTGGGGGCGAGCAGGCGCTTCTCCGGCTCGGTCTTCGTGATCTCGTCGTAGGTGACGTACGTCAGGTAGCGGAGAGCAGGCGACGTCGGCTTGACGGTCCGGATGGCCATGACCCTACGCCCCCTCGACGAGCTCGATCTTGTGCCCGGGCGCCAAGGTCACGATCGCCTTCTTCCAGTCCGCGCGCCGCCCCTCGGACCGACCCATGCGCTTCAGCTTCCCCTCGAAGGAGGCGGTCCGGACGGACGACACCTTGACGTTGAACACGGTCTCGACGGCCACGCGAATCTCGACCTTGTTCGCGTCGGGCCGGACCCTGAACGCCACCGTGTTCAGCTCTTCCTTCTGCCGCATGCTCTTTTCCGTCATCAGCGGACGGATGAGAATCTCGCGCGCCGTTCGGCTCACGACAGCGCCTCCTCGAGGGCGACCAGGCCCGCGCGCTCGCAGACGACCCGGCGGGCGCGAAGCAGCTGATAGACCGATACGTGCGCCGGCGTCTCGACGGTCAGCCACGGAACGTTGCGCGCCGCGCGCGCCAGCCCGCCGTCGAGCTCGCGCACGACGATGAGCGTCGGCGTGCCGTTGGCCCCGAGGCCCGCGAGCCGGCCGACCAGCGACTTCGTCTTGCCGTCGCGGACGTCGAGCGTCTCGACCGCGGACAGCTCGCCGGCGGCGATCTTGGCCGCGATCGCCGCGCGCAGGGCCTGGCGTCGCATCGTGCGCGGCATGTCCTTCGTGTACTTCCGCGGCGTCGGACCGAAGGGCTTGCCGCCCCCCTTCCACTGCACGGCCCGCGTCGAGCCCTGACGGGCGCGGCCGGTTCCCTTCTGCTTCCACGGCTTGCGGCCGCCTCCGGACACCTCGCTGCGACCCTTGGTGTCGTGCGTCCCGGCGCGGCGATCGGCGAGCTCGCGGGTGACGGCCTGATGGAGAAGCGGCGCGCTGATCTCGGCGCCGAAGACGTCCGCCTTCAGCTCGAGCGATCCCGCGGCCTTGCCCTTCGCGTCCAGCACCGGTACGGTCGGCATCGCTATTTCTTTTCCGTGACCTTCTGCTGCTGCGCCTTGGTCGCCTTGACCGACTTCCGCACCATCACGAGGGTTCCGTTGGCGCCGGGCACCGCGCCCCGCACCAGCACCAGATTCTGCTCGGGCATGATCCTCACCACCGAGAGGTTCAGCACAGTCCGCCGATCGCCGCCCATGCGCCCGGGGAGATGGTGGCCCGGCCACACGCGGGAGGGATCCGACGAGGCGCCGATCGAGCCGGGAGCCCGATGGAACATCGAGCCGTGGGTCGCGTCGCCGCCGTACCAGCCGTAGCGCTTGACGCCGCCCTGGAAGCCCTTACCCTTGGTGACACCGACGACGTCGACCAGCTCGCCCGGCGCGAACATCTCCACGGTGAGCGCCTGGCCGAGCTGATAGCCCTGAAGCTTCTCGGTCTTCTCGAGCCGGATCTCGCGCACCACCTGCATCGGGGCCACGTTCGCCTTCTTGAACACACCGGCCGCCGGCTTCGATACGTTCTTCTTCTTCGTGCCGAACCCGAGCTGCAGTGCGTCGTACCCGTGCGACTCCGTCGTCTTGATCCCGATGACGGTGCACGGCCCCGCCTCGATGACCGTCACGGGGACGTGACTCCCATCGTCAGCGAACACTTGCGTCATCCCGACCTTCCGCCCGATCAGTCCTTCCTTACGCGCCATCGCTATCCCCGAAGTTTCCGCGTCTCGCGACCGGTTTCACCTCGAGCTCCTGTAGTTCGCGGCCGCTCAAAGCTTGATCTCGACGTCCACGCCTGCTGGCAGATCTAACTTCATCAGAGAATCCACTGTCTGCGGCGTCGGGTCGACGATGTCCAGAAGTCTCTTGTGCGTGCGCATCTCGAACTGCTCGCGCGAAGTCTTGTCGACGTGGGGGCTGCGTAGCACCGTCCAGCGGTTGATGATCGTGGGCAACAAGACCGGGCCCGACACGCGCGCGCCGGTGCGGCGCACGGTCTCGACGATCTCCTTGACCGACCGATCGAGCAGCTGGTGATCGTAAGCCTTCAGGCGAATCCGGATTTTCTGATCAGCGGCCAAGGTTGCCATCGCCTACTCCACGATCTCGGTGACGACGCCCGCGCCCACCGTCCGCCCGCCCTCCCGGATCGCGAACCGTAGCTCCTTCTCCATCGCGATCGGCACGATCAGCTCGATCGACATCGTCACGTTGTCCCCCGGCATCACCATCTCCACCCCCGCCGGCAACGTGCACACCCCCGTCACGTCCGTCGTCCGAAAGTAGAACTGCGGCCGGTACCCGTTGAAGTACGGCGTGTGCCGCCCCCCCTCTTCCTTCGTCAGCACGTACACCTCGGCCTTGAATTTCTTGTGGGGTTTGATCGTCCCGGGCTTGGCCAATACTTGGCCCCGCTCCACTTCGTCCTTGTCGATCCCCCGCAGCAGCGCCCCGATATTGTCCCCCGCCTGCCCCTCGTCCAAGAGCTTGCGGAACATCTCTACCCCCGTCACCACCGTCTTGCGCGTGTCGTGGATCCCCACGATCTCCACTTCCTCGCCCACCTTCACCACCCCGCGCTCGACCCGCCCCGTGACCACGGTCCCTCGCCCCGTGATCGAGAAAATGTCCTCGATCGGCATCAGGTACGGCTTGTCCACCGGCCGCGGCGGCGTCGGAATATAACTGTCCACCGCCTCCATCAGCTTGAAGATCGCCGCGTTCGCCTTGGGGTCCTCCGGCTTCTCGTTCGCCTGCAACGCCGAGCCCCGGATCACCGGCACCTCGTCCCCCGGAAACTGGTACTTCTTCAATAGCTCCCGCACCTCCAGCTCCACCAGGTCCAAAATCTCCGGGTCGTCCACCATGTCCACCTTGTTCATGAACACCACCAGAAACGGCACGTTGACCTGGCGCGCCAGCAGCACATGCTCGCGCGTTTGGGGCATCGGCCCATCGTTCGCCGCCACCACCAGAATCGCCCCATCCATCTGGGCGGCCCCCGTGATCATGTTCTTGATATAGTCCGCGTGGCCCGGACAATCGATGTGCGCGTAGTGCCGCTTGTCCGTCTCGTACTCCACGTGCGCCACCGCGATCGTGATCCCCCGCTCCCGCTCTTCCGGCGCGTTGTCGATCGACCCGTACTCCCGCACCGCGATCGCCTTGTTCTTCGTGTGCAGCACCTTCGTGATCGCCGCCGTCAACGTCGTCTTGCCGTGGTCGATGTGCCCAATCGTCCCCACGTTCACGTGCGGCTTCGTCCGCTCGTACTTCGCCTTCGCCATTCCTCACGCCCTCCCGTTGGCGGTAGCGATCGCAGTCAACGTCGTGCGCGCTGCAGTCCGTCGCGGGGCCGGGGCCCCGCCGGACGAGGCGCGCCTATGAAGCCTGGAGCCCATGTCCGGGATTGAACCGGAGACCTCGTCCTTACCAAGGACGCGCTCTGCCGACTGAGCTACATGGGCGCAAACCCGAGATCTGGAGCGGGAAACGGGATTCGAACCCGCGACCCCCAGCTTGGAAGGCTGGCGCTCTACCGCTGAGCTATTCCCGCCCGATTGCAGAGCCACGTGTGCCCGTCTCAAACGCGGAGCGACGGATACCTCTCTCAATAGCAGGACTGCGCGTGCCGCTCGCAGTCGCGGCACCACGCAACGCGTGGCCGCGTGTGCCGCTCGCAGTCGCGCCTCCGCGCAACGCGTAACAGCGCGTGCCGCTCGCAGTCGCGCCTCCGCGCAACGCGTAACAGCGCGTGCCGCTCGCAGTCGCGCCTTCGCGCAACACCTAACAGCGCGTGCCTCTCGCAGTCGCGCCCTTCTCAGCCCACCCCCGGTCTGATCCGGGCTCAAGGCACCCGCTACAATGGTGGGGAGGGGAGGATTTGAACCCCCGAAGGCGTACGCCAGCAGATTTACAGTCTGCCCCCTTTGGCCACTTGGGTACCTCCCCGAATCCGCCGGCCGCACCTGGCAACTCCTCGAAAAAGCTGGCGCTGGCGGGAGGATTTGAACCCCCGACCCACTGCTTACAAGGCAGTTGCTCTGCCCCTGAGCTACGCCAGCATAGACAAAAGATCACATTATGCTTGACTTTTCGATAAGTCAAGCACTTTGCCCCCGGCGCCGCGCTGCCGCGCAACTTCGTAGCAGAGAACCGCTCCGGCGGACGCGACGTTCAGCGAGCCGATCTTCCCCCGCATCGGGATCGTGAGGAGCACGTCACACGCCTGGGCGACCAGCGGTCTGAGCCCGCCCCCCTCGCTTCCCAGTACGAGACAGAGGGGGCCCGTCAAGTCCGCGCTCCACACGGGAACCCCTCCGCCCGCAATCCCACCGTATACCCAGACGCCAGCTTTCTTCACTATTTCGAGGGCGTTTACTAGATTGGTCTCGCGGGCGACGGGCAGATACTCGACAGCCCCCATTGCGGCGCGGGCGGCGGCGTCGGTGAGGCCGACCTGATGGTGCTTGGTGACGATCACGCCGTGGGCGCCGAACACCTCGGCGGTCCTGAGGACCGCGCCGAAGTTCCTCGGATCCTGCACCTGGTCGAGGGCGACGAAGAAGGGGGCTTCCCGGCGGGTGGCGGGGATCGCGAGGAGCGCCCCCACGTCCGTGTACTCCGCTGAGGCGACGCGCGCGACCACTCCTTGATGGCGGTCGCTACCGGCGATCGCGGTCAGCTGCTCGCGCGTGCGATAGGAGACCTTCACGCCCGCGCGCCGCGCGAGGGCGACGATCTCGGCGAGCGGACCTCGCGCTCCGGCGAGCACCGCGATCTCGTCGGCGCGCCGGCCGTGGGCGCGCAGCAGCTCGAGCACGGGATTGCGGCCGTAGATACGGCCTTCGGCCACTAGCGACCTTTCGGCGTGAGCCGCGGGCCGGCGGGCGTGTCCTCGACGAGCCAGCCGAGCCGCGCGATCTCGTCGCGGATCTCGTCCCCTCGCTTGAAGTCACGGCGCGCCCGCGCCTCTCCGCGCGCGGCGAGCAGCCGCTGCACTTCCGGCGGAGGCCCGTCTGGCGCGGCGTCGCGGCCGAAGAGCCCGAGGACGCGCGCGAGCTGCACCAGCTCGTCGACGCCGGCGACGAAGGCGGCGGGGGCGCCGCCCCGGTCGCGGGCTTCGGCCAGCCCGCGGCCGAAATCGAAGAGGACGCCGAGCGCTTGGGGCGTGTTGAAGTCGTCGTCCATCGCCTTCTCGAAGCGTGGCCGGAACTCGGCGAACGCCGGCGGCAGCGACGCCGGCGCGCCGCCGGCGCGCACGGCGGCCGCATCGTGGCGCAGTCGCGTCAAGCGCTCGAGCGCGCGCGCGCTCTCGACGACGCGCTCCTCGGACCACTCGAGCATGTTCCGGTAGTGGGTCCCGAGCATCCAGAGCCGGAGCGCGTCTGGGCTGTGGCGCGTGACCATCTCGTTGATGTTCAGCGTGTTGCCGAGCGACTTCGACATCTTCTCTTTGCCCATGTTGACCATGCCGTTGTGCGCCCAGTAGCGGGCGAACGGCTTGCCGGTGCAGGCTTCGGCCTGGGCGATCTCGCACTCGTGGTGGGGGAAGATCAGGTCCTCGCCGCCGCCGTGCAGGTCGAACGACGGGCCGAGATACTTCATCGCCATCGCGGAGCACTCGATGTGCCACCCCGGCCGCCCCGGCCCCCACGGACTGTCCCAATAGGGCTCGCCCGGCTTGGCGCCCTTCCAGAGCGCGAAATCGCGCGGGTCGCGCTTACGCTCGTCCACCTCGACGCGGGCGCCCGCGAGCAGCTCGTCGAGGTTCCTTCCGGAGAGCCGTCCGTACGGCGGAAAGCTGCTGATCGCGAAGTAGACGTCGCCCTCGACCGGATAGGCGTGGCCGTCGTCGACCAGGCGCTCGACGAGCTCGATCATCTCGGCCACGTGCTCGGTAGCCTTCGGATCGATGTCGGGGGCCAGCACCCCGAGCGAGGCCATGTCTTCGCGCTCCGCGGCGATGAAGCGCTCGGCGTACTCCCGCGCGGACACGCCCGCCTCGTTGGCGCGCCGAATGATCCGGTCGTCGACGTCCGTGTAGTTCTTGACGAAGGTCACGCGATAGCCCTTGAAGGTCAGATAGCGGCGGATCACGTCGAAGACGATGGCGCTGCGCGCGTGGCCGATGTGCGAGTAGTCGTAGACGGTCACTCCGCAGACGTACATGCGGACCTCGCCGGGAGTCAGCGGGACGAACTCCTCCTTCGTCCGCGTCATCGTGTTGGAGATGCGGATCATGCCGTCACCTCGACGCTGACCACCGCCATCGCCGCCATCCCTTCCTGCCGTCCCACCAGACCGAGTCCTTCGGGGCTCTTCGCCTTCACGCTCACCCGCTCGACCTCGAGACCGAGCGTTTCGGCCAGCCTCTTGGCCATCTCCGGCAGCAACGCCGCCAGGCGCGGCGCCTGGGCGAGCACGGTCGCGTCCACGTTCACGAGCCGGCCGCCCCGCGCGGTCACCAGGTCGACGACGTTCCGGAGGAGCCGCAGGCTTGAGATGCCGCGATAGCGCGGATCGGTGTCGGGAAAATGTCGCCCCAGGTCGCCCAGCGCCAGGGCGCCCAGCAGCGCCTCGCCGACCGCGTGCGACAGCACGTCGGCGTCCGAGTGTCCGGTGAGCCCGCGGTCGAAGTCTACCGTAACTCCGCCCAGCACGAGCGGCCGGCCGGGTACCAGAGGGTGCACGTCGAATCCGAAGCCGACGCGGGTCACCTGGCCCACGCTCGGCGCGCTCGGCGCAGGTCGTCGGGCGTGGTGATCTTCACGTTCTCGGCGAGCCCGGGCACCACACGAACCGGATGGCCGAGCCGCTCGACGAGCATCGCGTCGTCGGTGCCGACCACCCCGTCGCGGCGCGCCTTCTCGTGGGCTTCCCGGAGCAAGGCCGCACGAAATGCTTGAGGCGTCTGAACCGCCCAGAGCTCCGAGCGGTCGAGCGTGGTCTCGACCACCTCCTGGCGCACGCGCTTGACGGTCTCGGTGATAGGCAGGGCGCAGATCGCGGCGCCCGTCTCCGCGCCCGCGCCCACGACCGCGTCGATGAGGCGGCGCGTGATCAGCGGCCGGACCGCGTCGTGAACGACGATCATGTCGGCGTCGCGGGGGACGGCCCGCAGCGCGAGCCAGACGGAGTCCTGCCGCATCCCGCCGCCCTGAATCACGGTGACGGGCGCCCGGCGCGTGACCCGCGCCAGTGCGCGGCGCGTGCGCTCCACGTGGATCTCGGGCGCGGCGACGACGATCGCGATCACAGCGGGATGGCGCGTGAAGTGCCCGACCGTCTCGGTCAGGATGGGCGCGCGGCCGAGATTGACGAACTGCTTGGGCAGGCGGCCCCCGAAACGCGTTCCCACGCCGCCCGCGGGGATGACGACCGCCAGCTTCAGGGGCTTCGGCCGGTCCGGCATCAGCCGAGCAGCGCGGTCAGCGCCTCGCCGACCGTCGCCACGCCGCGGATGTCGACCGACACTCTGATCGGCTCGAGGATGTTGCTCTGGGGCACGATGGCCCGCCGGAACCCGAGCGCGGCCGCCTCGCGCAGGCGAAGCTCGAGCCCGGCGACCGCGCGGACCTCGCCGGTGAGCCCGACCTCGCCGACCACGAGCACGTCCGGCGGCACGACGCGATCCATGTAGCTCGACGCCGCCGCGACGACGATCCCCAGATCGGCCGCGGGCTCGGTGACGCGGCCCCCGCCGGCGACGTTGACGTACACGTCCTGGCTGCCGAGCGGAACGCCCGCGCGCTTCTCGAGCACGGCCAGGAGCAGACAGACGCGATTGTAGTCGGCGCCGAGCACCGTTCGCCGCGGCGTGCCGACGGACGCCTGCGCGACGAGCGCCTGCAGCTCGAGCAGCACGGGTCGCGTGCCCTCGAGGCTCGAGACCACGACCGAGCCGGGCGCTTCGCGGGGCCGCTCGGCGAGGAAGAACCCGGACGGGTTCTTCACCTCGACCAGCCCGCCCTCCACCATCTCGAAGACACCGATCTCGTTGGTCGAGCCGAACCGGTTCTTCACCGCGCGAAGCACCCGGTAGGAGTGAGTGCGCTCGCCCTCGAAGTACAGCACCGTGTCGACCAGGTGCTCGAGCACGCGCGGCCCGGCGAGCGCGCCATCCTTCGTGACGTGGCCGACCAGGAAGGTCGCGATGCCGCGGCCCTTGGCCAGGGTCATCAGCCGCGCCCCGCACTCGCGCACCTGCGCCACGCTGCCCGGCGCCGACTCCAGATCGGGCAGGAACACCGTCTGGATCGAGTCGATGACCAGCGCCCGGGCCTTCACGTCGTCGAGTTGCGCCTGGACGATCGACAGATCGTTTTCGGGCCACAGCAAGAGCCCGTCGGTCGCGATCCCGAGCCGGTCCGCGCGCATCTTCACCTGCGCGGCCGACTCTTCGGCGGTGACGTAAAGGACCGGCGGGGCGGCCTGGGCCAGCGCCCGGGCCGCTTGCAGGAGCAGGGTGCTCTTGCCCACTCCGGGGTCGCCTCCGATCAGCACCAGCGAGCCGCGCACTACGCCGCCGCCCAGCACGCGGTCCAGCTCGCCGATCCCGGTGCGGACGCGGTCGTCCGGCTCTATCGAGATCTCTGTCAGCGCGCGGGGCCGGGCGGCGGCCACGCTCGCGCGCCGCGACGAGCGCGGCGAGACCGGCCGCTCCTCGACGAGCTGCACCCAGGTGTTGCCGGCGCGCCGGCAATCGGGACACGTGCCGGGCTTGGGGCTCGAGAAGCCGCATTCCTGGCAGCGGTAGGCGCTAGCGTCGCGTGTCGTCATCCTTCGACTTCGCTCCCTTATCCCCGAGGCTCTTGATCATCGAGCGCAGGAGGAAGCTCCGCTGGGCGCCGTCGAGAATCGTCACCAGGCGCTCGTAGATCGTGGGGTCGGCGATGAGCAGCCCCACCGTCCCTTCGCCTTCGTTGATCTTCTGGCTGATCGATTTCAGGTTCGCCATGGCGGCCCGGAGGTCCTGCATCGTGAGCGAGAGCGATCCGTCGTCGGCGCCGCTGTCCGCGACCAGGCTTCCGAGCGTTCCGCGGCCGCCCGCCACGCGGTCGGAGACCAGACGGAGGTTGTGCGAGACGACCTTGAGGTCGTCGAGGACCGCCTTGTACTTCGGATCGAACAGAAGCCCCGGCAAGAGCCCCGTCTCGCGCTCCGGCTGCTCGATCATCGCGCTGATCCGATCCATCGCCGCCACGAAGCGCTTCGCCGAGGCGGTGCCCTCGGGCGAGACCAGCACCCCGGCCGCGCCCTGGCCCTTCTCGACCCGCTCGATCAGCGCCTGCGTCGTCGCGATCAGCTCGTTGACCCGCTTGAGCGCGATCGGCTCCTCGTAGAGGAGCGCGTGCGCCCAGCCGCGGCCATGCTCCACCTGGTCGACCACGCGTCCGAGCTTGTTCACCGTCGCCGCCGCGTCCTGGATCATCTTCGACTTGTTGACCTGATCAGCCGTCTCGCGCAGCGAGTCCGCGAGCGCCGCGACGTTCTTGGCCGTCTCGGCGCCGGCGGCGATCACCCGGCCGAAGTCGGCCGGATCGCGCGAGGCCAGCACCTCGCCCGGCGCCACCGGCGGCGCGCTCGCGTCCCCGACGGTGATCTCCACGATCCGGTCCCCGAGCAGTCCCTGGGTCTCGATGCGCGCGACCGAGTTCTTGCGGATCCGGTCGGAGAAGCGCCGGCCGATCGTGAGATCGACCCGGACTTTGCCGCCCGGCTGCGGCGGAAGGTTCACCCCCGTCACCCGGCCGATCTGCACGCCGGCGAGCCGGACCGTCGCACCCTCGACGAGGCCGCCCACCTCGGTGAAGTCGGCGTGGATGGTGTAGCGCGCCTCGAACAGCCTCGCCCGGGCCCCAAGAGCGTAGACCGCGCCGAGGAAGGTCAGGAGCGCGACCAGGACAAAGACGCCGACGCGAAACTTCGCCGCGTTCTCGTGCTTGTCGTTCACCGGCTCGCCTCGCTCGCGGCCCTCAGGGCTCGGCTCATCGGGCCGCCGTGCCGGCGAGGAAGGCCTGCACCGCCGGGTTGCGTCCGCTGAGGACTTCGTCCGCCGGCCCGAGGGCCGCGAACTGCCCCTCGATGAGGATGGCCACGCGGTCGGCGACCGTGCGCGCCAGCTCGATGTCGTGCGTGACGACCATCGCCGTGTCGCACACGCCGCCCCGCAGGTGCAGCATCAGGTCGGCGACGAGCTTGGCGTTCGTCGGGTCGAGGCCGGCCGTCGGCTCGTCGAACAGGAGCATCTCCGGCTCGACCGAGAGGGCGCGCGCGATGCCGACCCGCTTGCGCATGCCGCCGGACAGCTCGGACGGCAGAAGCGGCAGGACGTCGTTCGAGAGTCCCACGACCGACAGGTTCCGGACCACACGCTCGTGGATCTCCGCCTCCCCGAGGCTGGTGTGCTCGCGAAGAGGATACGCGACGTTCTCGTAAACGGACAGGGAATCGAAGAGCGCAGCACTCTGGAAGACGTAGCCCATGCGGCGCCGCAGCGGGAGCAAGGCTTCCTCCGAGAGGTTCTCGATGTGGACCCCGAAGAGGCGCAGCCGGCCGGCGTCGGGCCGGATCAGACCCGCGACGAGGCGGAGGAGGACCGTCTTGCCGGCGCCGCTGCCGCCCATGACCACCAGGGTCTCGCCCTTGTCGAGCACGAACGAGACACCGCGCAGCACCTCGCTCAAATCGAAGCTCTTTCTGAGCCCGGTCGCCTCCACGATCGCCTCGGCCATGCCCGTCAATAGAAAAGCGTCAGGAACAGCTTGGTGATGAAGAAGTCCGACACGATGACCCCCATGGTCACGTGCACGACCGTCGCGGTCGTCGCCCGACCGAGCCCCTCCGTCCCGCCCTCCGTGCTGAGGCCGTTGTAGCAGCCGATGAGCGTCACGATCACCCCGAAGAACACCGCTTTGCCGACACCGGTCAGGAAGTCCTTCGGCACGACCCAGTAGGTCGTGATGTTCCAGTAGGCGTGCAGGTCCGCGCCGCGCTCCAGGAACATGATCAGCATACCTCCGAGCACGCCGACCGCGTCGGCCAGCACCGTCAGGAGCGGGAACACGACGAGCGCCGCCAGCACGCGCGGCACCACGAGGCGCTTGATGTAGTTCACGCCGAGGGTGCGGAGCGCGTCGATCTGCTCGGTCACCTTCATCGAGCCGAGCTCGGCCGTGATGCCCGAGGCCACCTTGCCGCCGACGAGAATCGCGGTCAGAACGGGTCCGAGCTCGCGCAGGATCGCCAGCGCGGCGACCGGGCCGACGTAGCTCTCGGCGCCGAAGCGGCCCATGTTGACCGCGCTCTGGATCGTGAAGACCATGCCGGTGAAGATGGCGGCCGTCAGCGCGACGCCGAGCGACCGCACGCCCATCACCTCGATCTCCTGGACCACGAGGCGGAAGTACTTCGGCGGCAGGGCGAGGCTCCGGAAGACCTGCTTGGTCAGCAGGCCGACCCCGCCGTACCACTCCACGGTGCGTCTCAGATAGACGTCCATCCGTCAGTCCGCGCGCTCCTTCGCGAAGCTCTCGACGAACCGGCGAAAGTCGCCGCGCCACGCCTCGAACGAAGCCGGAGGCGCCGCGTAGGCGAAGTCGTAGACGCACGCCCCGTCTTTCCACACGTACGCCTCGATCCGCGTGGGCACGCCGTCCTCCGATACCCGGCCGTCGAGCACCCGATGCAGAGCCCGCTGCCCGTTCACCGAGACCTCGTTCTGCTCGATCGTCGCGCGGTCGTGCAGCCCGATCAATAGCTGACCGAGGAGCAGGCCGGCGCTGCGGGATCTCGCGCGTTCGTCGCACTCGGCGTTGGCCAGCATCGCCGCCAGCCCTTCCTGATGTCTGAGCTCGAGGTCGGCCTTGCTCCCGGTGGCGACGGACCAGTCGGCGCCCGGCAGGGTGAGGCGATAGCCTTTCTCGGAGTGATAGACGCCGTTCTCGATTCGCCGGCCGGCGCACCCGGTGAGGACGATGACGGCTCCCAGCGCGAGCGCCAGCGGCGCCCGGCACACGAGCCGGCTACCGATCCGGCGTGGGCCGTGCCGCGTGGCGTCGCGCCAGCTCGTTCAGGACCTCGCGGAGCGGTATCCCACGCGCGCCGAGCAGCACGAGGGTGTGGAACCACAGGTCGGCGACTTCCTCGATGACGCGCCGGTCGCCCTCACCACCGAGCGTGGCGGTGATCACCTCGATCGCCTCTTCACCGAGCTTCCGGCACAGGTGCGACTCGCCCGCCGCCAGCAGGCCGGCGACGTACGATCCGGCGGGCCGGTTCCGCTTTCTTTCCTCGATGGTGCGCTCGATCCGCTCGAGCATGGTCGATGGCGCCGGGCGCGGCTCGTCGCCTGCGCCACCCTTGAGCGCCGCGAAGAAGCACGTGCGCTGTCCGGTATGACAGGCCGCGCCCTCCTGGTGGACCTGGACCAGGAGCGTGTCGCCGTCGCAATCGGCGTAGACCGACTGGACGTGCTGGACGTGCCCGGAGGTCTCGCCCTTCCGCCAGGGCTTGCCGCGTGAGCGGGACCAGAAGTGAGTGACACCGCTCGACAGCGTGGCCTCGACCGCCGCGCGGTCCATCCAGGCGACCATCAAGAGCTCGCCGGTGTCGGCCTCCTGAACGACCGCGGGCAGCAGGCCCTGGGCGTCAAACCGGAGCTCGTCGAGCGTCACGGCTCGCTCCGTACCTCGACGCCGCGCCCGCGCAGGTACGCCTTCGCCTCGGCGATCGTGTGGGTGCCGAAGTGAAAGATCGACGCGGCGAGCGCCGCGTCGGCGCAGCCGTCGATCAGCCCCTCGTAGAGATGCTCGAGCGAGCCGGCGCCCCCGGAGGCGATCACGGGAACGGACACGCTCTGCGCGACGGCACGCGTGAGCTCGATGTCGTAGCCGTCCTTCGTGCCGTCGCGGTCCATGCTCGTCAGGAGGATCTCGCCGGCGCCGAGCGCCACCGCCTCGCCCGCCCACTCGAGCGCGTCGCGTCCGGCCGAGCGCCGGCCGCCGTGGGTGTAGACGCCCCAGCGCAGCGGCCCGTCGGGACGGCCCGGCTGGCGGCGCGCGTCGATCGCGACGACGATGCACTGGCTCCCGAAGCGCTCCACCGCCTCGCGGATCAGCGCGGGCCGTTCGAGGGCGGCGGTGTTCAGCGAGATCTTGTCGGCGCCGGCGCGCAGCAGGCGCCGCACGTCGTCGACCGAGCGGATGCCGCCGCCGACCGTCAGCGGCATGTAGATCCCTTCGGCCGTGCGGCGCACGACGTCGAGCATCGTCTCGCGCGCCTCGTGCGAGGCCGTGATGTCGAGGAAGACGAGCTCGTCGGCGCCCTGGGCGTCGTACGCGAGCGCGGCCTCGACCGGGTCGCCGGCGTCGCGCAGATTCACGAACTGCACGCCCTTGACGACGCGGCCGTCCTTCACGTCGAGGCACGGCACCACTCGCTTGGCCAGCACGATCAGCCTCGAGGCGCAGCGGGCGGGCCGGCGCCCGCCGTCGCGACTTCGTTCGCCCGGCGCAGATCGATCGCGCCGGTGTAGAGCGCACGCCCGACCACCGCGCCGACGACGCCGGGGACCGCCGCCAGCCGCGCGAGGTCCTCGACGCGTCCCACACCGCCCGACGCCAGAACGGGGATCGCGACTTCCCGCGCGAGCGTCGCCGCGTACTCGACGTTGGGTCCGCTCTCCGTGCCGTCGCGACTCACGTCGGTGTAGAGGAGCGCCGCCGCGCCGGCGCCGCGCGCCCGCCGGCCGACCTCGACGACCGTGTCGTCCACCACCTCGGTCCAGCCCTTGACCGTCACGCGCTCGCCCTTCGCGTCCACGGCGACGATGATCCGCCCGGCGTGGCGCCCGCACACCTCACTCAAGAATGCGCGATCGAGCGCCGCGCGGGTACCGACCATCGCCCAGCGGGCGCCGGTCTCGAGCGCGGTCTCGACGTCTTTCAGGTTTCGGAGCCCGCCGCCGACCTCGACCGGAACCGGCGCCATCGCCGCGACGATCTTCGCGACGAGCGCGCTCTGACGCGGCTCGCCGGCGAAGGCGCCGTCGAGGTCCACCACGTGGAGCCGCTCGGCGCCGAGCTCCTTCCACCGGAGGGCGACCGCAACCGGGTCGTCGGAAAAGACGGTCTCGCGATCGCTCCGACCCTGATGCAGGCGGACGCACCGGCCGCCGCGCAGGTCGACGGCGGGGATGACGATCACTGGCCGCTCTTCACGACGGCGGCGAAGTTCTCGAGCATGCGGAGCCCCCACCGCTGGCTCTTCTCGGGGTGGAACTGGGTGGCATGGATCCGCCCGACCTCGATCGCGGCGGCGAACCTCACACCGTACTCGCACCAGGCCGCGCGTAGCATCTGAGATCGCGCGCCGGAAGCATCAGATCGGGCGTCCGGAGCGAGTGAGCGGGCGTGCGGAGCCACACGCTCCCGTCTCAGGCCACCCTCGGTCAAAGCCGAGCTCACGGCCCCCGCTACAACCGGATAATACGAGTGCACGAAGTAGAAATGCGCGCCCGACGGGATGCCGTCGAAGAGCCTGAGCTCCCCCGCGTGCTCCACGCGATTCCATCCCATGTGCGGAATCTTCCGACCGGCGGGCAGCCGGCGCACGGCGCCCGGCACGACGTCGAGCCCGCGTCCCTCGCCGAACTCCTCGCTCGTCGAGAAGAGCAGCTGATAGCCGAGGCAGATCCCGAGAAACGGCCGGCTGCCGTCGAGCGCCCGGCGCAGCGCCGGGGTTAGTCCGAGACGATCGAGATTCGACATGGCGTCGTGGAACGCGCCGTCGCCGGGCAGCACCACGGCTTCCGCCTCGTCGACGCTTCGCGGGTCCTGCGTGATCGACGCCGGAATGCCGACCCGCCGGAACGCCTTCTCGACCGAGCCGAGGTTCCCGCGCCCGTAATCGACTAGGGCAATCACAGGCTCGCCTCGCCCGGGGCTGCAGCTCGCACTGCGGCAATCATAACGAGCCCTTCGTCGAGGGCAGGATCCCGGTGATCCGGGGATTCAGGCGCGTCGCCTCCGCCAGCGCCCGCCCGACCGCCTTGAACACGGCCTCGGTGACGTGGTGGAGATTGTGACCGTAGTGCATGGTCACGTGCAGGGTGATCTCCGCGTTGAACGCGAAGGCGCGGAAGAACTCCTGCAGCAGGTCGAGGTCGAAGTTCGACACGCGCGAGCGCGCCACCGGCACGCCAAAGACGAGGAACGGCCGGCCGGACAGGTCGACGGACGACGAGACCAGCGCCTCGTCCATCGGGATGTACGCCGTCCCGTAGCGCACGATCCCGCGCTTGTCGCCGAGCGCCTGGCGCAGCGCCTGGCCCAGGACGATCCCGACGTCCTCGACGGTGTGGTGCTGGTCGACCTCGACGTCGCCCTGCGCCTCGACCGCGAGATCCATCAGCCCGTGCTTCGACCACGCCTCCAGCATGTGGCTGAAGAAGGGAATCGGCGTCTGCACCTTGCAAGCGCCGGTGCCGTCCAGGTTCAGGTGGAGCGCGATCTCCGTCTCCTTCGTCTTGCGCTCGACGCGCGCCTGCCGGCCGGTCGTCTCGGGGCTCATGGGGTTTTCCCTCCGTCGGCGTCCAGTCGCAAGGCCGCCGCGTTGCCGTGCGCGTCCAGACCCTCGATGCGGGACAGGGTCTTCAAATGCGGCGCGGCGGCGCGCAGGCCGCCGCGCGAGTATTCGATCACGCTCGAGCGCTTCACGAAATCCTCGGTCGAGAGCGGCGACGCGAACCGCGCGGTGCCCGCCGTCGGCAGCACGTGGTTGGGTCCGGCGACGTAGTCGCCCACCACCTCGGGCGAGTGCGCGCCGAGGAAGACCGCGCCGGCGTGCTTCACCCGCGGCAGCAGCGCCGTCGGCGCGGTCACCAGGAGCTCGAGGTGCTCGGGCGCCAGCAAGTTGGCGAGCGTTACCGCGTCGTCGAGGGTGGCCACCCGGATCAGCGCGCCGTTGGCCCGCAGGGCCTGCTCGGCGATCGCCCGCCGCGGCAGCGCCTCGAGCTGCCGCTCCAGAGCCGCCTCGACCCGCGGGATCAGCTCGCTCGCGTCGGTGATCAAGAGCGCGCGGGCCATCGGGTCGTGCTCGGCCTGGGCGAGCAAGTCGCCGGCGATCCACTCGGCGTCCGCCCCCGCGTCGGCGATCACGACCACCTCGCTCGGCCCGGCGACCATGTCGATCCCCACCTCGCCGAAGACTCGCGCCTTGGCGAGCGCCACGTAGATGTTGCCCGGGCCCACGATCTTGTCGACGCGGCGGATCAGCGACGTGCCGTACGCAAGCGCCGCGACCGCCTGGGCGCCGCCGATCCGATAGCCCTCGGTGACGCCGGCGATCCGCGCGGCCGCCAGCACGACCGGATCGATCCGGCCGCCGGCCCCGGCGGGCGTGACGAGCACGATCTCCCTGACCCCGGCGACGCGCGCCGGCACAGCCGTCATCAGCACCGTCGACGGATACGCGGCCCGCCCGCCCGGCACGTAGACGCCGACGCGGTCGAGCGCGCGCACCTCCTGGCCCAGCACCGAGCCGTGCTCGTCGGTCATACGCCACGACTTCGGCATCGCCGCGGCGTGATAGCGCTCGATGCGCTCGGCGGCATACTCGAGTGCGGCGCGGACGTCGGCGGCGACGGCGCGCGCTCCGTTCTCGAAGTCGCGCGGGGCCAGGGCGAGGTCCTCGGGCCGGGCGGGGTTCCAGCCGTCGAGCCGGGCCGTCTGCTCGCAGAGCGCCGCGTCGCCCCGCGCGCGCACCGTGGCGAGGATCGCGTCGACCGTCCGGTGGATCTCGGGCGCGACCGTTTCCGGCGAGCGCTCGAGCAGCGCCACGACCGCGTCGACGCCGGCCCGCGCGTCGAGGGTGCGGATCATGCTCGTGCGGCCCGCGGCGCGGCGCGGAGCGCCTTCTTCATCTCGTCGACGAGCTCGTTGACCGCCGCGTGCTCGGTCTTCATCGACGCGCGGTTGACGATCAGGCGCGCGGTCGACCGCGTGATCTCGGCCACCTCGACCAGACCGTTCGCCCGCAGGGTCTCGCCTGACTGGACCAGGTCGACGATGCGCTCGGCCAGTCCCACGAGCGGCGCCAGCTCGACGGAGCCGTCCAGACGCACCAGCTCGACCTGGACGCCCCGGTCGGTGAAGTACTGCTCGGCGAGTCGCGGATATTTCGTCGCGACCCGCACCCACGACCACTTCGCCGGATCGTCGCGCTCCCGGAGCTCGCGCGGCTCGGCCACCACGAGCCGGCAGAACCCGAACCCAAGGTCGAGGGGCTCGTAGACGTCGGGCTCCTGTTCCAGCAGGATGTCCTTGCCAACGATCCCCACGTCGGCCGCGCCGTACAGCACGTAGGCCGGAATGTCGACCGGCTTCAGGAAGAGCATGCGCAGCCCGCTGCGGGGATCGGTGAAGATCAGCCGACGCGAGTCCTGGTCGATGCCTTGCACGCCGAGCTCGCGCAGGAGCTCGACGGCGCTGTCGAGCAGACGCCCCTTCGGCAGCGCGAGCGTGAGCCGCTCTTTCATGAGCGCCGCTCGATGCGCGCGCCCGGCTTCTTCTCCGGGCGCTCGTAGCCCCGATCGGCACCGAGTGTCGCGGACATCACGCCCTCCCGGCGACGAACCGATCGATGCCGGCGAGGTCGGCGCGCACGGTCACCTGGTCCCAGCCCACCTCACCCAGGAGCGCCGCCGCGGCCGACGCCTGGGCGCCGCCGGCTGTCTCGACGACGAGCGCGCCCGCCGGCCGCAGGTAACGGCGCGCGGCGCTCGCGAGCCTCCGGATCACCGCGAGCCCGTCGCTTCCGCCGTCGAGGGCGAGCCTCGGCTCGTGGAACCGCACCTCCGGCGGCAGCTCGGGCATGAGCGCGCTGGGCAGGTACGGCGGGTTGCTGACGATGAGATCGGCGCGGAGCTCGCCGATTCCGTCGAACAGATCCGCCGCGAGCACCCGGATTCGCGCCGCGAGGCCCATCGCTCTCGCGTTCTCTCGCGCGACCGCCGCCGCGGCGGGCGACACGTCCACGGCGACCACGTCGAGATCGGACCGCTCGGCGGCCAGCGCGCACGCGATGCAGCCGGACCCGGTACCGACGTCGATCGCCAGCAGTCGTCGGCCGCCGGGCGGGGGCAGGAGCGACAGCGCCCACTCCACAAGCGCCTCGGTCTCGGGGCGCGGCACGAGCACCGCGTCGGTGAGGCGCACCCGCACGCAATGAAACTCCTCCCAGCCGAGGATCCGCTGGAGCGGCTCGCGCCGCACTCTCCGGCTGACGGCGTGGGCGTAGCGCTCGGCGAGGGCCGCCGGGGCCGCCTGCCCGAGACCCAGCCGGACCGCGACACGGCCGACCCCGAGCAGACCGGCGAGCAGCCACTCGGCGTCGACACGCGCGGTCGGGAGGCCCGCGGCCTCCAGCGCGGTCGTCGCGGCGTCGAGCTGATCGGCGAGCGTGGCGGCGGTCATCAGCTCTCCACCCGCTGCAGACGCTCGGCCTCTTCGGCCGCGACGAGGGCGTCGATCAGCTCGTCGAGATCACCTTCCAGCACGGTCGGCAGCCGGTGCAAGGTGAGCCCGATCCGATGATCGGTGACCCGCGTCTGCGGGAAGTTGTAGGTGCGGATCCGTTCGCTCCGCTCGCCGGTGCCGACCTGGCTCTTGCGGTCGGCCGCGATCGCCGCCTGCTGCTCTTCCTGCGCCCGCTCGAGTAGGCGCGCCTTGAGCACGCGCATCGCCTTCGCCCGGTTCTTGATCTGCGACCGCTCGTCCTGGCACGTCACGACCAGGCCGGTCGGCAGGTGCGTGATCCGCACCGCCGAGTCCGTGGTGTTGACGCCCTGGCCGCCCGGGCCGGACGACCGATACACGTCGACCCGCAGGTCCTTTTCCTCGACCCTGACGTCGACGTCCTCGGCTTCGGGCAGGACCGCGACGGTCACGGTCGAGGTGTGGATGCGGCCGCTCGACTCGGTGACCGGCACGCGCTGCACCCGGTGCACGCCGCGCTCGAACTTCAGCCGGCTCCAGGCGCCGCGTCCGTGGACGAAGAGGATCACGTCCTTGAACCCGCCGACCCCGGTGGGGCTCGCGTCCATGACCTCGACCCGCCACCGCTGGCGCTCGGCGTACTTCGTGTACATCCGCATGAGGTCGGCGGCGAAGAGCGCCGCCTCGTCGCCGCCGGCGCCGGCGCGGATCTCGACGAAGACGTTCTTGTCGTCGTTGGGGTCGCGCGGCAGCAGGAGCTTTTTCAGCTCCTCCTCGAGCGCCGTCTGCTTGGCCGTGAGCTCGTCGATCTCCGCCTGCGCGAGCTCGGCGAGCTCGCGGTCGCCCCCCTCGGCGAGGATGTGGCGCGCTTCTCCGATCCGCCGCAGGACGTCGCGATAGGCGGTGAACCGCTCGACGATCTCGACGGTCTCGGCGTGCTCCTTCCGGAGCCGGGCGTACTCGTTCGGCTGGCTGAAGATGGCGGGATCGGACAGCGCCCGCGCGATCTCGTTGGACCGCTCTTCGATGTGACGGAGCTTGTCAAACAGCATCGCGACTCACTGCGCGCCGCTTCGCGGGCGTCGGGCGGTGCGCGCCGAAAACCGTCGCGGGGCCGCAGTGCGAGCCGCAGGGCCGGGCGGGCGCTGGGCCCCCCAGGCCCGAGGCGAGCGAGACGAAATGGCCCCGCCGGCCGAGGCGCGCATGTGGATGAAAGAGAGAGCCGGCGGGAGCTCGGTCCCGCCGGCGTTGGAGCGCGAGGTTACGAGGCCGAAACCGCCGGCTGGCGCCGGTACTTCTTCTGGAACCGCTCGACGCGACCCGCGGTGTCCATGAGCTTGTGCTTGCCGGTGTAGAACGGATGGCACTTCGAGCACACTTCGACGTGGATGTCGGGTCGAGTAGAGCGGGTGTGAACCACCTCTCCGCACGCACACGTGATGGTCGTGTCCACATAGTCCGGATGAATGCCCACCTTCACTGTCGCCACCCCCTCAAGGCCACCAAGAATACCAGACGAACCGGGCCTCGCCTAGCCCATCGAGTGCATCGAGGCCAGGAACTCCTTGTTGGTCTTGGTGAGCTTGAGTTTGTCCAGCAGCAGCTCCATGCCCTCGACGGGGTTGAGCTGGGAGAGTGCCTTGCGGAGGAGCCAGACCTTCTGCAGCTCGTCCTTCTCGAGGAGCAGCTCTTCCTTCCGCGTGCCCGACTGCTCGATGTTGATGGTCGGGAAGATCCGCTTGTCCATCAGCCGGCGGTCGAGGTGGACCTCCATGTTGCCGGTGCCCTTGAACTCCTCGAAGATGACGTCGTCCATCCGGCTGCCGGTGTCGACGATGGCCGTGGCCATGATCGTGAGCGAGCCGCCCTCCTCGATGTTCCGCGCCGTCGCGAAGAAGCGCCGCGGACGCTGCAGCGCGTTGGCGTCGAGACCGCCCGACAGGACCTTGCCCGACGACGGGATGACGGCGTTGTGGGCGCGCGCGAAGCGCGTGAGCGAGTCGAGCAGGATCACGACATCCCGCTTGTGCTCGACCAGCCGCTTGGCCTTCTCGATCACCATGTCGGCGACCTGGATGTGCCGCTGGGGCGGCTCGTCGAAGGTGGACGAGATCACCTCGCCCTTGACGGACCGCTGCATGTCCGTGACTTCCTCGGGACGCTCGTCGATGAGCAGCACGATGAGGTAGACCTCGGGGTGGTTCGTCGCGATCGCGTGGGCGATCGACTGGAGCATCATCGTCTTGCCGGTGCGCGGAGCGGCCACGATCATACCTCGCTGGCCCTTGCCGATCGGACAGAGCAGGTCCATGACCCGCGTGGTCAGGTTCTCCGCGTCGTGCTCGAGGCGCAGCCGCTCCATCGGATAGAGCGGCGTGAGGTTGTCGAAGAAGATCTTCTCTCGCGCCTGCTCGGGCGTCTCGAAGTTGATCGCCTCGACCTTCAGGAGAGCGAAGTACCGCTCGGTGTCCTTGGGCGGGCGAACCTGTCCGGAGATCGTATCGCCCGTGCGGAGATCGAATCGCCTGATCTGGGACGGAGACACGTAGATGTCGTCCGGACCAGGCAGGTAGTTGTAGTCGGGAGCTCTCAGGAATCCGAATCCGTCGGGAAGGACCTCGAGGACGCCTGCCGCGAAGATCAGACCGTCCTTTTCCGCCTGCGATTGTAAGATTTTGAAGATCAGCTCCTGCTTGCGCAGGCCGCCCATGTTCTGGACGTTGAGGTCACGCGCGATGACGTTGAGGTCCGAGATGCTCTTTTCCTTCAGCTCGGAAAGATTCATCCCGTTCACTTCGGAGTTCTGCGTCGGGCTTCCTTGACCTTGACTTCTTTCTCGGCGGGCGCTCATCAAAGGGCTCCGGGCGCGGCGACTCGGCGCCGCATGAAGTGAATAGGTTAGCCTGTTTCCCTAGGTTTTCTGCGGGGTTGGAAAGCTAACGCAGAATTAATCCTGCCATTTTAAGGCGAGATTGTCAATACTTTTCAAAGCTGTCCCTCCAGGCGTACGTCGATGACGGCGCGCTGCTTGATCTCCTTGAGCCACGCGTCGAGCCGGGTGTCGAACTTCTCGCGGAAGAGGATCTCGCGGATCTGGGTCCGCACCCGGCCGAGCCCCTCACCCTCGAGCGTCTCCTTCGACTCGAGTCGGAAGATGTGATAGCCGAGCGGGGAGCGGTACGGCGACGAGATCTTTCCCGGCGCCAGGCTGAGGATCTGCGTCTCGATGTCCTGGGCGAGCTCGCCGCGCTTGAGCGTTCCGAGGTCGCCTCCGTCCCGCGCGCTGGCGTCCCGGGAGTACTGCTTCGCGAACTCGGCGAAGTCGGCGCCCTCGAGGAGCTGGCTCCGAATGAGCTCGGCCCGGATGCGCGCATTCTCCCACGCCGCATCCTCCGCGCCGGTCTCGGGCAGGATCAGGATGTGGCGCGCGTGGTACGCGAGACCGGTCTCGAGCTTCGGTCGATTGGCCTCGAGGTATTGCGTGACTTCCTCTTCCGTCACCGACACGCGCAGCCGCACCTTCCGGCTCACGATCCGGCTGCGCCGGAGCTCGTCGGCGACCCGCTTGCGGATCGCCGCTATCGGGATGCCTTGCGCCTTCAGGGCCGCCTCGAACTCCTCCTTGCTCTTCATGTTCATCTTCGTGATGCGGTCGGCCAGCTCCTCGTCGATCTCTCTCTCTTCGATGACGATCTTTTCGCGCTCGGCTTCCTGGACCTGGAGCCGGCTGTCGATCATCCGGGTGAGGAACTGCTGTACGAGCTGGTCGGAGCTCTCCGACGCCCGATCGCGGTTCTCGTACTTGTAGACCGCGATCGCCTCCTGGATCTCGGAGAGCGTGATCGCGTCGTTGTTGACGATGGCCAATACGCGGTCGGTCACCCGCTCGTCGGGCGGCGACGGCTTCTGCCCCGCGGAGCTCAGGCGCACCGGCACGGTGGACGTCGGCGGGGCGGCCTTCGGCGGCTCGTCCTTCACGATCTGCTGCTCGCCGACGAGCGGCATCCATTGAGGCATGGAGCACCCGGCGAAGGCCAGGATCAGGAGCGACGGCCCAAGGAACCGCCAGATCACGAACGGCCCAGATCGGCGAGCATACCGAGCAGGGAGTCGCGGACGCGGGACCAGTCGCCCCTCAGGATCGTGGCCTCGAGCGTGAACTCGCGCTTCATCTTGAACCGCCCACGGCTCTTCTGGATGACGCGCACGAGGTGCTCCGGGTCCAGCGGGGTGACCGGGGAGAACGTGACCAGCGCCTTGCCGTCGCCTGCCTCGATCTTCTCGATGCCCACGGCGCGGGCCGCCACGCGGATGCGCACGATGTCCAGGAGCTGTTCGGCCGCGGCGGGCAAGGGGCCGAACCGGTCGGCCAGCTCGGCGCGCAGATCGGCAACCTCCGCGTCGCTGGTCGCCCCCGCGAGGCGTTTGTACAACGCGAGTCGCTGATTGACCTCGGGTACATATTCCTCTGGCAAGAACCCTTCTACGGCCACGCTGATGACTGGATCGACCGTAGCGGCGGTCGGACCGCCGGCCAATTCTCGCACAGCCTCGGCCAGGAGCTTCGAATAAAGATCGTAGCCGACGGCGGCGATGTGGCCGTGCTGCTGGGCCCCCAGGAGGTTCCCGGCGCCCCGGATCTCGAGATCGCGCATCGCGAGCTTGAATCCCGAGCCGAGCTCGGTCAATTCCTGCAGTGCGCGAAGCCGCCGCTGCGCCTGCTCGTCGACCCGACCGTCGGCCGGAACGAGCAGATAGGCGTAGGCCTGCTGCCGCTCGCGCCCGACACGGCCCCGGAGCTGGTAGAGCTGCGCGAGCCCGAACCGGTCGGCGCGGTTGATGATGATCGTGTTGGACGCCGGGATGTCCAGCCCGGACTCGACGATGGCGGTGGAGACGAGGACGTCGGCCTGACCCGTGACGAACTTCACCATGGTCGCTTCAAGCTCGCGCTCCTTCATCTGGCCGTGGCCCATGATGACGCGCGCGTCCGGCACCAGCTCCTGGACGAGCTTCGCCATCGACGGCAGCGACTGGACGCGGTTGTGAACGAAGAAGACCTGGCCTCCCCGCGCGAGCTCGCGCTCGAGCGCCTCGTTGATGACGCCGCGGCTAAAGCGGCGGATGACGGTCTCGACCGGCAGCCGATCGAGCGGCGCGGTCTCGATCACCGACATATCCCGCACGCCGGAGAGCGACATGTAAAGCGTCCGGGGAATCGGCGTCGCGGTGAGCGCGAGCACGTCCACGGAGGCGCGCAGCTGCTTCATGCGCTCCTTGTGCGCGACGCCGAACCGGTGCTCCTCGTCGATGACCATGAGCCCGAGATTCTTGAACGCGACGTCCTTCGACAGGAGGCGGTGGGTGCCGATCACGACGTCGACGGTGCCCCGGCGCAGCCCCTCGACGATCGCCTTCTGCTCCTTGGGCGAACGGAAGCGGGACAGGAGCTCCACTTTCGCCGGGAACGGCGCGAACCGATCGGCGAACGTGGCCCAGTGCTGCTGGGCCAGCACGGTCGTCGGCACGAGCACGGCGACCTGCATGCCGTCGCCGACCGCCTTGAACGCCGCGCGCAGCGCGACCTCGGTCTTGCCGTAGCCGACGTCGCCGGCCACGAGGCGGTCCATCGGGCGGCCCGCCTCCATGTCGCGCTTGGTGTCCTCGATCGCCTTGAGCTGATCCGCCGTCTCCTCGAACCGGAACGCCGCCTCGAACTCGCGCTGCCACGGCGTGTCCGCCGCGAACGCGTGGCCCTCGGTGACGGCGCGCTGCGCGTAGAGGCGAAGCAGTCCCTCGGCCATCTCGCGCAACGCGGCGCGGACCGACTCCTTCACGCGCTGCCAGGACGCGCCGCCGAGCCGGTCGAGCCGGGCGGCGCCCGCGTCGCCGCCCAGATATTTCGAGATGAGCTCGAGCCGCTCGACGGGCAGGTAGAGCCGGTTGCCCTCGGCGTACTCGAGCAGCAGGAAGTCGCTCTCGCGGTCGCCGACCTTCATCGTCCGAAGCCCCAGATAGCGGCCGAGCCCGTGGTCCTCGTGGACGATGATGTCGCCGGCGGCCAGATCGGTGAACGCCGTGAGCGCGGCGCCGCGCTGGTACTTGGGCCGGCGCAGCGATCGACGCCGGGCGCCGAAGACTTCGCCCTCGGTCAGCACGATGACGCCCAGAGCGGGGATCGCGAACCCGGTGGCGCACTCGCCGACGACGACCGTCAGCGCATCCGGTCCCTCGAGCGACGTCGCCAGGACGGCTTCGACCTGGTGCTCGCGGAGGATCTGGCGCAGGTGCTCCGCCTGGCGCTCGTCGGCTGCGGTCACGCGGACACGAAATCCCTCCGCGCGCCAGCGCGCGATCTCCGCGGTGAGCTGGTTGAAGCGGCCGGTGAAGCGCGGAACCTCCTGTGTCTCGAGCACGATCTCGGTCCCGGGCCCCGCGCCGGCCGCGGCGCTCGACGTGCCGGCGACCAGGCTCAGCTCGACGATCTGGCGGCCCGCGAGGCGCTCGCGGAGCGGCGGGTCCGCAACGGTTTCGTCCGTCGGCTCGTCCAGAAGCTTCGGCAGGTCGACCAGGACCGGTGCCGCCGGCGGCAGGTAGTCGAGGAGCCGCGCTGCGGGCTCGGGAGCGCCGTCCTCGGGCGGCAGCGGCAGCACGAGCAGCTCGTCGAGCTTCCCGACCGAGCGCTGGGACGTCGGATCGAACAGGCGGATCGATTCGATGTCGTCGCCCAGGAACTCGAGCCGCGCCGGGCCGGCCTGGCTCGGCGAGAAGACGTCGACGATGCCGCCGCGCAAGCTCCACTGGCCCACGCTCACGACCGTCTCGACCCTCTCGTAGCCGCAGCGCTCCAACGCCTCGAGCAAGAGCTCGCGATCGAGGCTGTCGCCGGTCGCGAGGCGGAGCGTGCGCGCCGCGAACTCCTCGCGACTCCACAGCGGAGCGCCCAGCGCGGCCGGCGTCGTCACCACTGTGACCGGGTCGGCCACCGTCAGCCGCCGCGCGATCACCGCGCGCTCGGCGTCCGCTTCGCGGTGATGGCCGCCGCGCCAGAGTCGAGGCTCCGGCGGAGGAAACTCGAGGACGGTTGCGCCGAAGAACTTGAGGTCCTGGGTCCAGCGGTGAGCTTCGGCCAGACCGGCGACCACGACGAGCGCGGGGCGCGGATGGACCTGGAGGAGCTCGGCGACCGCCAGGGCGCGGGCCGAGCCGGTGAGGCCGGCGACGCGGAGGCAGACTTCTCCCTCGGCGAACGATTTCGCCAGCGCTTCGAATGCCGGCCACTCTGTCAGCATCTCGAACCGAACGCTTTACGGTACCACGGCGCTGGCGGCGGACTGGCGAGTGGAGCGGCGAGGCGGGGCAGGGGTCCCGGCGACGACGCGGCGCGCGGCGCGTGGGCGCGTGGGCCCCACCCCCGAGCCAAACCGCTCCCACCCGCCGGCGCGTTGGACGCCGAGAGGCTAGCGGGAGGTCTTGGCGAGATAGAACGAGAGGGTCTCGAGCTCAATCGAGAGGTCGACGTTCTTGAGACGGATGTCGCGGGGGACCTTGATGCGGGCGGGTGCGAAGTTGAGGATCGCTTTGATACCGGCCGCGACCAGCTGGTCCGCGACCGACTGCGCCGCCTCGGTGGGCACCGCGACGATCGCGATCTGGATGCCCCGCGCCTTCACCTCGCGGCCGAGGTCACGGCTCGCGAAGATCGGCGTCGACTCGACCTCGGACGCCACCTTCGACGGATCCTCGTCGAAGATCGCCGCGATCCGGAACCCCTGCCGGGCGAAGCCCCGGTAGTGGAACAGCGCCGAGCCGAGATTGCCGAACCCGACGAGCGCCACCGGCCACTCGCGGTCGAGGCCGAGGATCCGCTGGAGCTCGGCCTTCAAGCCCGAGACGTAGTAGCCGATGCCGCGAACACCGAACTCGCCAAAATAGGCGAGGTCCTTGCGGACCTGCGCCGAATTGAGGTTGAAGCGGTCCGCCAACTCCTGCGAGGACACGGTCTTGACGCCGTCTTCCTCGAGCTGCAGCAGGCATCGGGTGTAGACCGAGAGACGACGGATCGTCATCTCGGGGATCTTCGGCAGGCGGGCGTTCGGACGTGGCTTCATCGAGCGGCGCGCCGCGCGCGGGAGGCGTGCGGCGCGCCGGTCCTCCGCTATGCGCTGATCGTCACGCGAAGTTGATACCCTTCACGAACAGGAGGATCAACGCGATGACGAGCGTATAGATCGCGAGGGACTCGATGAGCGCCAGACCGATGATCATCGCGGTCTGAATCCGCGCCGCGGCCCCCGGCTGCCGGGCCATCGCGTCGACGGCCGACGCGACCGCCCTGCCCTGCCCGAGCCCGCACAACCCTGCCGCGATCGCCATGCCGATGCCGGCCGCGATCACCGCGAACGGAGCGATCCAGCCGCCCGTGCCGCCCTCGGCCGCCAGCGCCGCGGTCGGAAACGCCAGAACCGCCAACCCACCCAGAATCAGTGAACGTCGCACGACTCCCTCCTCTATGCGAGTGATCTGCTAGTGGTGCCCGGAATGCTGTTCGGAATGCTCGGCTTCTTCGATCGCGCCGGAGATGTAGAGCATCGTCAGCATCACGAAGATGAACGCCTGCAGAAAGGCCACCAGAATCTTCAGCGGGTAGAGAAAGCCCACCGTGAAGGCGATCGTGACGATGCCGCCGATCCCGCCGATGATCGCGCCCGGCACGCTGCCCGACAGCGCCCATCCGATCAGGCCGTCCAGGCCCATCAGGAGGAAGATCACCGCGAGCAGGATGTGGCCGCCGACCATGTTGCCGAAGAGTCGCAGGGTGAGCGAGAGCGGGCGCGCGAGGTGGCTGATGATCTCGATCACGAACATCAGGGGCTTGAGCGCCAGTGGAACGGGGCCGGCGAAATGCTTCAGGTAGGGCACGAGCCCCTGCTTGCGCGCGCCGATCCAGTGGTAGGCCACGAACACGACGAGCGCGCACGCGGCGTTCGTGTTGAGGTTGCTCGTCACGCCGGCCAGGCCCGGCACCAGCCCCATGAGGTTGCCGGTGAGAATGAACAGCCCGAGGGTCGCGATCAGCGGCAGATAACGCCGCCCTTCGGGGCCCATCACGTCGTCGATCATCTGCTGGAACTGCTCGAGCAGGACCTCCAGGAAGTTCTGCAGGCCGCGCGGCACCAGCTGGAGATTCCGCGACGCGACGAACGTCAGCGCCGCCAGGATCACCATGACGAGCCAGGTGTACGTCACGTGGTCCGGGATGCCCGGCAGCCGAAAGATCGGAGGGTGCTCGATCGCTTCCATCGATCAGCGCTCCGCGCGCGCCGACGCGAGGCCGCGCGCGATCACATCGCAGGGCAACACGGTGAATCCGGCCACGAGCGCGACCGGATGCGCCCAGCCGTAGGCGAGGAGGATTCCGCACGTAACGGCGCACGCGGTGAACCGGAGCCCGGCGCCGAGCACCCACGCGGCGGCCGACCGACCGCCGGCGGCGCTCGCGATGGCCGCGCGCGCGACGAGCCAGCGGAAGTTGACGACCGCGAGGGCGCCGCCCGCCAGCACACCCAGGCCGATCGACGCGCCCGCGAGCCACCAGCCGAGCGCGGCGAGCGCGCCCACGGCGACGCACGTGTCGAGCGTCACCCGCGTCGTCAACTCACTTGGTGTCATCGAGCTCCCGGTCGGCGCGGTTCACCGATCGAAAGAGGTTGACGAATCCCGCCGCGATCCCGAGTGCCAGCCCGAGCAGCAAGAGCCAGGGCGACGTTCCCAGCAAGCGGTCCGCGTAGTAGCCCCCGACGAGCCCGATCACCGTCGCGACCACCAGCGCGAGCCCGATCGAGGAGAGCTCCCCGAGCGCTTTCCAGGTTCCCTGATCCCCGGACGGCGCCATGTGAAGAAGGACACTAGCACATTGACTCCGGGCGAACAAGCGATCGGAAGTGGCTGATTTCGCTGGAGCGAGGGCCGAAGGGCCGGCGTCAGTTCGGCACAACCTCAGCCGAACATGCCGCCCATGCGCGCGCCGGCGACCCGGTTGATCGCGGCCACGCTGATCGCGGCGACGACGATCAGGATGACGCCGAGGGCGGCGGCCTCGTTGGCGCTGCCGGCGATGTAGAACGAGAAGATCCCGACGGTGATCGTCTCCCAGCCGCCGAGCGACAGGAACAGCACCGCCGAGGCCTCCTGCAGCGACGTCATGAACGAGAACAGCGCGCCGACCAGGACGCCGCGCCAGATGAGCGGCAGCGTCACGTCGGCGAACGACCGGAGCCCGCGGGCGCCCACGCTCGCCGCCGCTTCTTCCATCGATCGGTGGACGAGCAGGAGCGAGGCGTACGAGCCGCGCACGGTGTACGGGAGTCGCCGAATGGCGAGCACGAGCGGCAGGATGACCCAGAGGCTCGTGAGCGCGCGGCCCACCAGGGGCAGGTCGAAGTGGAACGCGCGGATGTACGCGATGCCGATCGCGGTTCCCGGGATCGCCAGGATCAAGGTGTTGAGCCCGTCGAGCGTGTCCCGCCCGGGCAGGCGCGTGCGCGCCAGGATCCACGCGATCGGCACGCCGATCGCGATGCAGAGCACCACGGCGAGCCCCGAGTAGAGGAAGCTGTTCACGACGTACTTCGGCGTCTCGACGATGACGCGCTCGAAGTGGGCGAGCGTGTAGCGCGTCGGAAACGGCGTCAGCGACCACCCCTTCCCGACTGACGCCAGCGCCACGCCGAGATAGGGGATGAACGACAGGAGCATCAGGAGCGACAGGAACGAGACGGCGCCGGTCTGGCCGAGCGGCGACAGCCGGCGGCGCGCGACCTTCGAGTAGGAGAGCGACGAGTAGTCCTTGATCGCGACGTAGCGGCGCGCCGCCACCAGGAACAGCACGGCCAGCACCACCATCAACGCCGAGATCACGATGCCCATGCGGAAGAGCCGCCGGTCGACGAACTGGACGATGTTGAGGTAGGCCTGCGACGCGAGCAGGTCGTGGACGCCGAGCACCAGCGGCGTGGCGAAGTCGGAGAAGGTCCAGATGAAGACGAGAAGCGCGCCGGCGACGTAGCCCGGGGTCGTGAGCGGCAGGGTGATCCGGACCAGCTTCGTGAAGGGCCGGGCGCCGACGCTCTCGGCCGCCTCTTCGAGCGCGGGATCGATCTTGGCGAGCGCGTCGACGACGTTCAAGGTGATCATCGGAAAGAGGTGGAGGGTCTCCACGAGCAGCACGCCGTGCAGCCCGTAGACGAAGTTCACCGGCCGCGTGAGCCCCACCCAGTCCTCGAGCAGCACGTTCACGGTCCCGGCGCGCCCCATGATGAAGGTGAATCCGAGCACGCCGACCAGCGGCGGCGAGATGATCGGAATCAAGGTCAGGTAGCCGAAGAGGCTGCGGCCGACGAAGTCGTAGCGCACGAGCAGGAACGCCACCGCGAACCCCACCACGGAGGTCGCCGCCACGGTGCCGAGACCGAGCGCCAGCGAGTTCCCGAGCGAGCGCAGGTAGTAGGGGTCGCGCGCGAACTCGGCGAAGTTCGCGACGGTCACCAGTCCGGCCTCGTCGGTGAACGCGTCGTAGAGGATGCGCAGCAGCGGATAGACGAGAAAGACGAGCAGGAAGAGCCAGACGACGCCGACGCCGAGCCCGGGCACGAGGCGGCTCGCGACCGCGGGGCGCCGGGCGGCGGGCGCCGCGACGGGGCTGCTCATCCGTCCGCCAAGGTCAGCGCCGCCGAGGCCGGGAAGGTGACGTGCACCGCCGCGCGCGGCGGCAGGACCTCGTGGTGCCAGGGGTCGCCGACGTCCACCTTGAGCACGACGCCGTCCCGCACCTCGACGTCGTAGCGGAGCGTGCTGCCGAGGTACGAGGCCAGGACGATGCGGCCCGCGAACGTGTTCTCGTGCGCGGTGCCCAGCGCGATGTTCTCGGGGCGGATCGCGAGCACGCAGCGGTCGCCGGGCCGGAGCCGCGGCGCCGGCGAGCCGCGCACGAGGCCGATGGCGGTCTCCGCGCAGAGCCGGTCGGCGGCGGCCTCGCGGCACGTGCCGGCAAGGAAGTTGTTGGTCCCGACGAAGTCCGCGACGAATCGTCCGACGGGCCGCTCGTAGAGCTCCTTGGGGGGCGAAGTCTGTAGTATGCGGCCGTCGCGTATGACGGCGACCCGGTCCGAGAGCGAGAGCGCCTCCTCCTGGTCGTGCGTCACGTACACCGTCGTGATGCCGAGCTCCTTCTGGAGCTTGCGGATCTCGGCGCGCACCTGCACGCGGATCTTGGCGTCGAGGTTCGACAGCGGTTCGTCGAGCAAGAGGACGTCGGGTTTCAGCACGAGCGCGCGCGCGAGCGCGACCCGCTGCTGCTGGCCTCCCGAGAGCTGGCCGGGGTAGCGGTGCTCGAGCCCCTCCAGGTTCACCTTCGCGAGGCCCGCCGCGACGCGTTCGGCGACCGCGGCGGCGTCGAGCCTGCGCAGCTTGAGCCCGTAGGCGACGTTCGCCCGCACCGTCATGTGCGGCCACAGCGCGTAGTTCTGGAACACCATGCCGATGTTGCGCTCGTAGGGCCGGAGCGCGTCGACCCGGCGCTCGCCGAACCAGATCTCGCCGGTGTCCGGCGCGTGGAAGCCCGCCATCAGCCGGAGCAGGGTCGTCTTGCCGCAGCCCGAGGGGCCGAGCAGCGTGAACAGCTCGCCGTCGCCGATCTCGAGGCTCGCGCCGTCGACGGCGGTCACGCTCCCGAAGCGTTTGTGGACCCCGTGCAGCCGGATCTTCAGGGTTTCTTCCAGGTCGCTTCGATGTCCGTCCGGAACTTCTGCTTGAGCGCGTCCGACCGTTTTTGCGCGACCGCCTCGTCGTAGACGTTCGAGACGCCGCGGTCGAAGTACGAGCGCACGCCGCCGGTGAACTCCACGGCCATCTCGGCGGGCGAGCCCGGCGGCCCTTGCACCTTGTACTTCGGCGTGATCGGGAACAGGCCGCGCTCCATGAACACGCGCTGCCCGCGCTCGCTCAGGAGGAACTCCACGAACGCGCGCGCCGCCTTCGGGTTGCGCGCGCCCGCCAGGATCGCCATGGGCTCGGGCGTGACGAAGGCGTTCTTCGGCGCCACGAACTTGAGGTCGAAGCCCGCGAGCTTCTCCTCGAACGCCATGTACGAGGGCACGGCGAAGCCCGCGGTGAACTCGCCCTTGGCCACGACGGTCGGCACGTCGCGGCTGCGCGCGGTGAAGAGGCCCGTGTTGGCGGCGAGCTTGCGGAGCCAGTCCCAGCCGCGGTCCTCGCCATGCATTGACAGGATCACCTCGTACGTCGCATTCGACGACGAGGACCGCGTGGGCGCGCACTGGGCGACCTCGCCGCGGAGCTTCGCGTTCAAGAGGTCGTCCCAATCCTTCGGCTCGGGAACGCCGAGGCGCTGGATCTTCTTCGGGTGGTAGACGAGGCCGTACGGCTCGAGCGCCGTGCCGACCCAGTGGCCGTCCCTGTCCTTGAGCGGGATCGGCTTCGGCGTCCCGATCGACGCCGGGATCGCGTCCCACGCCTCGCGCGAGATCTCCACCTTCTGCAGAAGCTTCTGCTCGGCGAGCTTCTCGAAGAGCGCCGACTCGCCGCCCCAGAAGATGTCGACCTCGGGCCGCCCCTTCCACTCGACGATGCGCCCGTACGCGACCGGCGTGCCCGCCGGGATCGCGCTGACCTTCACGGTGACGTTCCACTTCTCCTTGGCGTAGTCGGCAAACGCCTTGAGCGCCGCGTCGTGGATGAACTTCGAGACCGGCGTGATCAGCGCCAGCTCGCCCTCGATCGGCGGCGTCTGCGCCGCGGCCCCACCGCCCGCACCCGCGACCAGCAGCGCCGCGAGCGTCAGAATCGCGAATCGTCTCATCGCTCGTCTCCTCTCAGGGAACCACCCAGGCTCGGGCTCGCTCCACCGCGCGGCGCCAGCCATCGTATCGCGCCGCCCGCGTCGCCTCGTCCCATCGCGGCTCGAACCTTCGCTCGAGCGTCCAGCGACGCTCCACGTCGTCCAGCGAGTGCCACACCCCCGCGCCCAGCCCGGCCAGGTAGGCGGCGCCGAGCGCCGTCGTCTCGATCACCCGCGGCCGCAGCACCGCGACCCGGAGCACGTCCGCCTGGAACTGGCAGAGGAAGTCGTTCGCCGCGGCGCCCCCGTCCACGCGAAGCTCGCGGACCGCGATCCCGGCGTCCGCCGCCATCGCCTCCAGCACGTCGCGGCTCTGGAACGCGATCGCCTCGAGCGCCGCGCGCGCCAAGTGCGCGCCGGTGGTCCCGCGCGTCAGGCCCACGATCGTGCCGCGCGCGTACATGTCCCAGTACGGCGCGCCGAGGCCGACAAAGGCCGGGACGAAGTGGACCCCGCCGGTGTCGGGCACCGATTCGGCCAGCGCCTGGCTCTCGGCGGCTCTCCGGATCAGCCCGAGCCCGTCGCGCAGCCACTGGATGGCGGCGCCGGCGATGAACACGCTGCCCTCGAGCGCGTACGTCGTCGCACCCCCGATCCGCCACGCGATCGTCGTCACGAGGCCGTGTGACGAAGCGACGGGCTCGGCCCCGGTGTTCAGCAGCATGAAGCATCCGGTACCGTAGGTATTCTTCGCCGCGCCGGGCGCCAGGCACGCCTGGCCGAACAGCGCCGCCTGCTGATCTCCGGCGATCCCGGCGATCGCCACGCCGCGCGGGAGCCAGCCGAGGTCGGTCGTCTCGCCGAAGACTCCCGAGGACGGCGCCACCGCCGGCAGCACCGCGCGCGGGACGCCGAGGATCCTCAGCATCTCGTCGCTCCAGTCACCCGTGCGGAGGTCGAGGCAGAGCGTGCGCGAGGCATTGGTGGCGTCGGTGGCGTGCACGCGGCCGCCCGTGAGCTTCCAGACGAGCCAGGAGTCGACGGTGCCGAAGGCGAGCTCGCCGCGCTCGGCGCGGCGGCGCGCCTCGGGGACCTCGTCGAGGAGCCAGCGGATCTTCGTGCCCGAGAAGTAGGCGTCGATGACCAGCCCCGTGATCCGGCGCACCGTCCCCTCGGCACCGTCGGCGCGAAGCCGATCACACAGCGGCGCCGTCCGGCGGCATTGCCAGACGATCGCGCGATGGATCGGAGCGCCCGTCGCGCGCTCCCACACGATCGTCGTCTCGCGCTGGTTCGTGATCCCGACCGCGGCGATCTCGCCGCCGGCCGCGCGGGCCTCGGCGAGCGCCGCGCGGGCCGACCGCTCGACCGTCGACCAGATCTCCTCGGGGTCGTGCTCGACCCAGCCGGGCTGCGGATAATGCTGCGGTAGCTCGGCGTAGCCGCGCGCCAGCACGCGGCCGTCGAGGTCGACGACCAGCGCGGTCGAGCCGGTCGTGCCCTGATCGAGGGCGAGGACGTAGCGCCGCGCGGTCATCGCCCGGCGAGCCGCTTCGCCCGATCGGGCCGGTCACTCATCACCACGTCCACGCCGAGGTCGACCATCCGGCGGATGTCCGCCCCCTCGTTGACGGTCCACGCGGAGATCCGGATGCCCGCGGCGCGCGCCGCGGCCACGACGTCGGCGTCGATCAGCCGATGGTTCATGCCGAGGTCCGTGGCGCCGAGCTCGCGCGCCCGGCGCACCGCCTCGGCCGGGCGCGCGCGGTCGCGCTCGACGTCGCCGCGCGCCACCAGGAGCATCGTCCGGGCCTTCGGCTCCAGCTCGCGCAGGCGGCGAATCGTCTCGACCTGGAACGCCTGGATCGTCGTCCGCGCCAGCAGTCCGCGTGCGCGCAAGAGCGCCAGCACCTTGTCCTCGATCGAGTCGTAGCGCTGCCGATTCGCGTCGACCTTGATCTCGGGCAGGAGCTCGACCGGCGCCGAGGAGGCCAGGTCGAGCAGCCGGGCGAAGGTCGGGACGCGCTCGTGACCGCCCCGTCGCGCGTCTTGAGCCTCACGCCGGCGAGGTCGGCGAGCTTCAGGTCGCGCACGGGTCCCGTGCCGGTGCTCGTGCGGTCGAGCGTCGGATCGTGGAGCACGACGATCTCGCCGTCGGCCGTCATGTGCAGGTCGAACTCGAGCGCGTCCACGCCGAGCGCCAGGGCCTGACGGAAGGCGAGGAGGCTGTTCTCGGGCCAGAGCCCCGCGCCGCCGCGGTGCGCGGCGACGAGCGTCGCCGGGCCGGCCGTCGGAGTCGCGGGGCCCGCCTGGGCCAGCAGCCGCGAGGCGAGGAGCCCGACGCGGAAGGACCGGGTCAACCGTCACCCCGCTGCAGGCGCTTGGCCAGATCGGGGCGATCGCTCGTGATGATGTCGACGCCGAGGCCGAGCATCCTCCGGATGTCCTCTGGATCGTTCACGGTCCAGACGCCGAGGGCGAGGTGGGCCGCGCGCGCCGCCGCGACCAGCCGGTCGTCGGCCAGGGTGTACTCGACGCCGAGGTCGGTGACGCCGGCGCCGACCGCCCACTCGACGGTCTGCTCGGGGCGCGCGCCCGCGCGCTCGACCGCGCCGCGCGAGACCAGGAACGTCGTGCGGGCGCGCGGCGCGAGCTCACGGACCCGCGCGATCACGTCGGGGTTGAACGCCATGACGGTCGCGCGCCCCTGGAGGCCCGTCCGCGCGAGCGCGGCGAGCACCAACTCCTCCAGCCCCTCGTAGCGGACACCCGGTGCGGGCCCTTTCACCTCGACGAGCAGTCCGACCGGCGCCGGCGCGTCCGCCGCCGCCGCGAGGACCTCGTCGAGCGTCGGCACGTGCTCGCCCGTCAGGGTCGCGCCCGGCCCCCGCAGCCGGAGGCGGCGCAGGTCGGCGGCCGTCGCCGACGCGACCGGACCCCGGCCGTCGGTGGTGCGCTCGAGCGTGGCGTCGTGGATCACCACGACGGCCGGGTCGCGGGTCAGGTGCACGTCGAGCTCCAGGAGGTCGCTGCCGAGGGCGATCGCGCTCTCGAACGCGAGGAGGCTGTTCTCGGGCCAGAGGGCCGCGCCGCCGCGATGCGCCGCGATTCGCGTCACTTCTCGGTCTCGATCAGGCCTTTCACGAACCACCGCTGCATCACCACGATCACGACGACCGGCGGCAGCAGCACCATCATGGCCGCGGCCATCGCCACGTTCCACTCCGGCAGCTGCGAGGTGCGGGGAATTAGCGAGTCGATCCCGATCACGGCCGTGCGCATCTCCGGGCTGTTCGTCACGATCAGCGGCCAGAGATAGTCGTTCCAGCCGTACACGAAGAGGATGACGAAGAGCGCGGCGATGTTCGCCTTCGAGAGCGGCAGCAGGAACGACCACAGGAAGCGCAGCGGGCCGGCGCCGTCGAGCTGGGCCGCCTCGGCGAGCGAGTCCGGGATGGTCTGGTAGTACTGGCGGAAGAGGAAGGTGCCCGTCGCGGAGGCCAGCAGCGGGACGGTGAGCCCCCAGTACGTGTCGACCCAGCCCAGCACGCTGACCACCTGATAGGTGGACACGATCCGCACCGGCACCGGCAGCATCAACGTGATGAAGATCGTCCAGAACACCGCCTGCTTGCCGCGAAAGTCGAAGTAGACGATCGCGAACGCCGACAGGAGCGAGATCGCAATCTTGCCGATCGCGACCGCGAGCGCGACGATCGCGCTGTTCAGCAGGAGCCGGCCCATCTTCGCTCGCGCCCAGGCATCCGCGTAGTTCTGCACCATGTGGGTCGACGGCACGAGCTTCGGCGGCAGGGTCGTCACCTCGTCGAGCGTCTGGGTGCTGATGACGAACGCGTAGTAGAGCGGAAACGCCAGCACGACCACGGACGCCAGCAGGATCGCGTGAGCGATCGCGCCGCTCATGTCGCGCCGACGCGCCGCGGGGAGGCGCCCGGCGAGCTCGGCCGTGGCCACGGCGCCGGCGGCGGCGACGGGACTGGTCGCGGCCATCAGTAGGTGACCTTCTTCTCCGCGAAGCGAAACTGCACGGCGGTCAGCGCGATCACCAGCAGCATGAGGATCACCGACTGCGCGGCGGAATAGCCGAGCTGGAGCCCGTCGAAGCCGTCCTTCCACGCCCGGAAGACCAGGATCGACGTGGCGTCGCCCGGCCCGCCCTGCGTGACCGCGTGGACGAGGCCGAAGGTGTCGAAGAACGAGAACGTCATGTTGAGCGTGAACAGGAAGAAGGTGACGGGCGACAGGAGCGGGAACGTGATCGCGAAAAATCGCCTGATGGGGCCGGCCCCGTCGACGCTGGCCGCCTCGAGCACCGAGCCCGGAATGGCCTGCAGGCCGGCCAGGTAGAAGGCCAGGTTGTAGCCGAACTGCTTCCAGATCGCCGCGACGACGATCAGGACCAGCGCGACCCAGCCTTTCAAGAACCAGTTGAACTGGTACGCGGTCACGAACGACAGGACGTACGGCAGCACGCCGAACGACGGATGGAAGACGAACAGCCAAATGACGCCGGCGATCGCCGGCGCGATCCCGTACGGCCACAGGAGCAGCGTGCGGTACACGGCGAGCCCGCGGATCTTCGCGTTGGCGAGCGCGGCCAGCAGGAGCGCGACCGCCAGCCCGACGACGGTCACCAGGGCCGAGAAGAGGAAGCTCGTCGCGACGCTCCGGAAGTACGCCGGATCGGAGAGGAGCCGCTCGAAGTTGCCAAGGCCGATGAAGATCAGCCGATCGCCGAACGGCGAGGCCCGATAGAGCGACAGGCGCAGCGAGTCGAACGCCGGCCAGAAGAAGAACGCGATCGTCACGGCCAGCTGCGGGGCGACCAGCGCGTACGGCAGCCAGCGATTGGGGAAGACCGTGCGTTTCATCCGCCGGCGCCGCCCGCTACTTGTAGAGCGCCGCGAACTCCTTCAAGATCTCGTTCCCCTTCGCCACCGCGTCGTCGAGCCCCTGTTTGGCCGTCTTGTTGCCGCTGAAGATGTGCTCCATCTGCTCTTCGATCGCGTCGCGGATGGAGGTGAAGTTGCCGAGCCGGATCCCCTGGCTGTTGGGGGTGGTCTTGCCGGCGTTCATCTGGTTCACGGCCGTCTTCTGGTTCGGGTTCTTCGTGTAGTGGCCCGAGGCTTCCAGCGCCTTGGCGGCGGCGTTCGTGAGCGGCAGATACCCCGTCACCCCCGCCCACCACGCCTGGTTCTCGGTGGAGGCGAGGTACTTGAAGAACTGCGCGGCGCCCTTGTACTCCTCGGGCTTGCCGCCCTTCATGACCCAGAGCGTGGCCCCGCCGATGATCGAGTTGCCCTGCGGGAAGCCGGCCAGCCGAGGCAGGAAGCCCGTGCCCCACGTGAACTTTCCCTCCGAGGCGCGGGTGAGATTGCCGATGTACGCCGACGAGGTCGTGAAGATTCCGCACTCGCCGGCGGTCATGAGCGCCTCGGCCTTGTTGGCGCGGCCGCCATATGCAAACCAGCCCTCCTTGGCGCCGCGCGCGAGCAGCTCCATCATCTTGACGCCGAAGGGACCGTTGATCTTGAGCGTCGTCGCGAGCCCGTCGAAGCCGTTGGCGTGATCGGCGAAGGGCTGATCGTGGTAGCCGTGCATGTTCTCCACCAGCACCCACGACGGCCACGCCGAGCCGAACGCGCACTTCACCCCTGCGCCCTGGAGCTTCTTCGCCATCGCCTCGACCTCGTCCCAGGTCGTCGGCGCTCGGTCGGCGAGGCCCGCCTTCTTGAAGAGGTCCTTGTTGTAGAAGAGGATCGGCGTCGAGGAGTTGAACGCCATCGAGTAGAGGTTGCCGCCGGTCGAGTAGTAGCTCTTCACCGGTCCGATGAGATCGTTCCAGTCGATCGCGATCCCGTTGTCCTTCATGAGCTGATACACGGGATACACCGCGCCCGACGACAGCATGGTCTGCGTGCCGACCTCGTACACCTGGACGATGTGCGGCGGCTGCTTGGCGCGATACGCCGCGACCGCCGCGTTGAGCGCTTCGGCGTACGAGCCCTTGTGGACCGCCTTCACGACGTAGTCGTTCTGCGAGGCGTTGAACTTGGCGGCGATATCGTTGACCCGCTCGCCGAGCACCGCCGTCATCGCGTGCCAGAACTGGATCTCGGTCGCGGCGAGCGCCGACGCCGGCAGCGCGACGAGGAGCACCGCCGAGACGAGCACGCTCAAGGTCGAGCGCTTCATGAGAGCCTCCATAGTGTTCACGCGGTTCGTGCGGGGAAGCATCCGCGCCAGGTGCGCCGCACTATAGCACACGGGTGCGACGGCTCGGTGACGGTGCGACGACGATCGGCAGTGCGCGCCGCAGGCCGCCGGGCTGCTCGCCGGCCGAGGTGCGCCCCTACCCGGCGCCGCTATGTCCGGAATTTGTGCGAGCGCGCGACGTGCGCGTGATAGGCCTCGAGCTCGGCGTCGAGCCGGCGCGGCGTCCAGCCGCAGAGCTGCGCCATGCGCCGCCCGATCGACTCCGCGCAGTCCTGTCCCTGACAGCGGCTGGTGCCGATGCCGGTGCGCCGCAGCAGGACGTCTTGCAGCGAGACGGCCAGCTCGTCCTGCACCGCGTGGTGCAGCTGGGCGACGATGTCGGGATTCGAGGGGCACAGCCGCTCGGTGCCGCCGGCGACCTTGCCGGCGAGCGCCAGCACCCGCGTCCAGCCGCGGCCGTACGCCGACACGAGCGTCTCGAGCGTGTCCCGCCCGAGTCCCGTCGCCGCCACCTCGCCCGAGACATCGAGCCAGGCGCGCGCCTCGGCCCGCGACGACGCCTCGTCATCGGTGCCGTCGAGGCCGATGCGCTCGCTCCGGCTTTCGCCGCGGCGCCCGAGGCTCGTCATGACCTGGTCGCCCAGCGTCTCGGCCAGGCTCCTGAAGCACGTGAGCTTGGTGCCGGTGATGGACAGGAAGCGCCCGCGCTCCTCGGCGACCACCTTGTGCGCGCGCGAGACGTCGGACTCGCGCTTGCCCTTCTCGAACGAGAGCGGACGGACCCCGGCATACGTGTAGACGACGTGGTCCAGCGCCACGCGCGGGTCGGGCAGGACCTTGCGCACCTCGCCCAGGAGGTAGGCAACCTCGTCGCCGGTGGCGTGCAGGTGCTCGAGGTCGCCGTTGAAGTCGGTGTCGGTGGCGCCGATCAGCGAGAACTCGCGCCACGGGATCACGAAGATCATGCGGTCGTCGCGGGTCGAGTGGTAGATGGCGCGGTCGGTGAGCCGCGGCACGAGGCAGTGGATGCCCTTCGTCCGTCTGAGGATCTGCGGGCCGCGCTCCGACACGCCGGCGGCGGCGCGGAGCTCGTCCACCCAGGGGCCGGTCGCGTTGACCACGACGCGCGCGCCCAGGGTCGCGACGCGGCCGGTCAGGAGATCGCGTGCGCGCACGCCGGTGATCAGGCCGCGCTTGTCGCGCGCGATCTCGGCGACCCGCGTATAGTTGAAGGCCCGCGCCCCCACGCGGCACGCCGAGAGGACGTTCTCGAGACAGAGCCGCTCGGGGTAGAGCAGCAGGTCGTCGAAGTAGTAGCCGGCGCCGCGAAGGTCGCCCGCCCGCAGGGCCGGCTCGAGGGAAAGGGCGTCGACCGGGCGCAGCACGCGATAGCGCTCACGGCGCCGCCCGGGCGCGAGCCAATCGTAGAGCTTCAAGCCGATCCGGACCTTGATCAGGCCGCGCGACGAATCGCGGTAGATCGGCACCAGGAACGGCAGCGGCCGCACCAGATGCGGGGCCAGGCGCCGCAGAGTCTCGCGCTCGCGGAGGGACTCCCGCACGAGCCCGAAGTCGAACAGCTCGAGGTAGCGCAGGCCGCCGTGGATGAGCTTCGACGACTGGGACGTCGTCGCGGAGGCGAAGTCTCCCTTCTCCACCAGGGCGACCGACACGCCGCGGAGTGCCAGCTCGCGTGCGACGCCGGCGCCGGCCATCCCGCCGCCGACGACGACGACGTCGTACTCGGCGTCCTCCAGCGGCCAGGGACGGCCCTGCACCGGGTCAGGCGCTCCGACGCCGGGTCGTGGCTTCGATCATTCGCTCGCTCCCTCGGGCGCTCCGCGCTGCGCCAGCCATCACCGTACTGCCCGGCGCCGACGGCCGTCAACTTCGGCGGCGCGATCGTGAGTGGCATTTCGCGCTGCAGGCCGTCGCGGGGCTGGGCCCCGCCGGCCCGGGCGGACTACAAGGGGCGACTACGAGTGGCCGTTCGCCGCGGCCGTCGCGGGGCTCGGGCCCAACCGGCCGAGGCGCGATTATGAATAGACGAGCTCTCGGATCGACGGGACGACGAGGTCGGGCGCCGTCTCGGCGATGCGCGAGTCGCCGGCGGGTGTGATGCCCGTGAGCACCAGCACCGTGGCCAGGCCGAGGCGCTTGCCCATGACGATGTCGGTCTCGAGGCGGTCCCCGACGATCACGCACTCCCGAGCCTCGACCCCGAGCCGCTCGAGGGCGACCTCGAGGATGATCGGCGAGGGCTTGCCGACCACGACCTCGACCGCACGCCCCGTCACCGCCTCGACGGCGGCCGTCATCCCCGCGCAGTCGGGGATCTCGCCGTCCTCGGTGGGGCACGTCCGATCGGGATTCGTCGCGATCAGCCTGGCTCCCTGCCGCACCGCCTGGAGCGCCGTGTTCAGCTTCGCGTAGTCAAACGTGCGGTCGAACGCGATCACCACCCAGCGAACGCGGTGATCTCCGCGCACCTCGAAGCCGTGCGCACGCAGCTCGGCGATCAACGGCGGCTCGCCGATGACGAACACCGGCGCCCGCGCGTCGAGCCGGACCAGGTGGCGCGCCAGCACGAGCGACGAGTTGATGACGTCCTCTTCGCCCGCCGGGATGCCCAGACGCGTGAGCTTCCGGGCGTAGTCCGCGCGGGTCTCGAGCGGCTTGTTGGAGAGAAAGGCCACGCGCCGGCCGGCGGCGCGCAGTGCGGCGATCGTACCGTCGGCGCCGGGGATCAGCGTGTCGCCGCGATAGACGGTGCCGTCGAGGTCGAAGAGCCAGCCGCGATGAGGGAGCGCGAAGCCCGCCATGCCGCGCCCGGGTCAGCGCAGGAGGGGCGCGACCGCGGCCTGGGCGAGATCGACGAACGGGGCCGGCATCACGCCGAGGAGCACGATCGCGAGCAGCGCGATCGCCAGCGCGAGGCCGCCGGCGAACGACGAGGCGTAGGTGGTGGCGGCTCCCTCCGGCTCGCGCATGTACATGTAGACGATGATCCGGAGGTAGTAGTAGGCCGCGGCCGCGGAGTTCAGCACGCCGATGACCGCCAGCCAGACATAGCCCGCCCGCACGGCGGCGCCGAACACGTAGAACTTTCCGACGAACCCGGCCAGCGGCGGAATCCCGACGAGCGAGAGAAGGAAGAGCCCGAGCGCCGCCGCCAGCACGGGATGTCGGCGCGCGAGCCCGGCGTAGTCGGACACCTCGACCGCTTCGCCGCGGGCGCGCTCGCACAACGTGATCACCCCGAAGGCGCCGGCGGTCGTGAAGGTGTAGGTCAAGAGGTAGAAGAGCACCGAGCCCGCGCCGCCCACGCCGCCGGCGACCAGGCCGACCAGCATGTAGCCGACGTGCGCGATCGACGAGTACGCGAGCATCCGCTTGAGGTTCGACTGCGCCAGGGCCACCACGTTGCCCACCGTCATCGTGACGGCGGCCATCGCCCAGAGCAGTGCGGCCCAGTCGGGCGGGACGCCGCGGAGGGTCACCGTCAGCACGCGAATCAGCGCCGCGAAGGCGCCCGCCTTGGAGCCGGTCGCGATCAGCGCCGTCACGCTCGTCGGCGCCCCCTGGTACACGTCGGGCACCCACATGTGAAACGGCACCGAGGAGATCTTGAAGCCGAACCCGACCATCAGGAGCCCGAGCCCGATGACGAACAGCGGGTCGCGGGGGCGCGAGGCGACCACCGCGGCGATCCGGTCGAGGTTCGTCGTCCCGGTAGCGCCGTAGACGAGGGCGATGCCGTAGAGCAGGAACGACGAGGCGAACGCGCCGAGGAGGAAATACTTCATCGCCGCCTCGCCCGAGGCCAGCTCGCGCTTGAACAGGCCCGCGAGGACGTAGAGCGACAGCGACATCAGCTCGAGGGCCAGGAACACGACGACCAGATCGCCCGCCGCCGCCAGGAGCATCATGCCCGCGGTCGCGAAGAGCACGAGCGCCCAGTATTCGCTCGATTCGGCGCCGGTCCGGCGCAGGTAGTCCATCGAGAGCAGCACGATGAGCGCGCCCGCGTAGCAGATGACCACGTTGAAGAACAGCGCGAAGTTGTCGAGCACGACCATGTCGCGGAACGCGCGGCCCGGTGTGCTCCACCGCGCGACCGTGGCCAGGAGCGCCCCGACCATGCCCGCGAGCGCGACCATCGCCGCGATCTCGCGCGGGGCCGCCCGGGGAAGGATGTCGAGCGCCAGCACGAGGGCGCCGGCGCCCAGCACGACCAGGGTCGGCGCCAGCGGGCCGAAGAGGACGGACGGGAAGACGATCGTGTCCATGGTCAGCGGTGCGCGCTGGTCTTGCTCTGGACCTGGGCGATCAGCGCTTCGATGGTGGTCTCGGTCTTGCCCGTGAAGGCGGCCGGATAGACGCCGATCCACACGATGAGCGCCACGACCGGGACGAGCACCGCCCATTCCCGCGTCGTGAGGTCGGCGAGCCGGCGGTTCGCGTCCCGCGTGACCTCGCCGAACACCACGCGCTGATACATCCAGAGCATGTAGACCGCGGCGAAGATGATCCCGGTGGTCGCCAGCGCCGCCATCCACGGATTGCGCTGGAAGGCGCCGAGCAGGAGCAGGAACTCGCCGACGAACCCGTTCAGCCCCGGCAGCCCGAGCGAGGAGAGGGTGACGACCAGGAAGAGCGCCGAGAAGGCCGGGATCACCTGCCAGAGGCCGCCGAAGTCGGCGATGAGCCGCGAGTGGCGGCGCTCGTAGATCATCCCGACCATCAGGAAGAGCGCGCCCGTGGAGAGCCCGTGGTTCACCATCTGGATGAGGCCGCCGACGAGCCCCTGCTGGTTGAGCGTGAAGATGCCGAGCATCACGAAGCCCAGGTGGCTCACGCTCGAGTAGGCCACGAGCTTCTTCATGTCGGGCTGCACCGTCGACACCCACGCGCCGTAGATCACGCCGATCACCGCGAGCGTGAAGACCAGCGGCCCGTAGGCGAGGGCCGCGTCGGGGAAGAGCGGCAGGCAGAAGCGCAGGAATCCGTACGTCCCCATCTTCAGGAGGACGCCGGCCAGGATCACGCTGCCGGCGGTCGGCGCCTCGACGTGGGCGTCGGGCAGCCAGGTGTGGAACGGAAACAGCGGTACCTTGATCGCGAAGGCCAGCGCGAAGCCGAGGAACATGAGGCTCTGCGCGCGGCCCGGCGCCATCACGTACTGGGTCAGCAGGGGCAGGTCGAACGTGTACCGTCCCGTCGCCGCGCCGTACTGATAGTAGAGGGCGAGGATCGCCACCAGCATGAGCATCGAGCCGACCATCGTGTAGAGCACGAACTTCACCGCGGCGTAGATCCGGTTGGGGCCGCCCCAGACCCCGATGACGAAGTACATCGGGATCAGCATCGCCTCCCAGAACACGTAGAACAGGAAGAGGTCGAGGCTGACGAAGACCCCGAGCATCCCGGTCTCGAGGATCAGCATCGTCGCCACGAACTCCTTGACGCGGTCCTCGATGGAGTCCCAGGCCGACGCGAGCGCCAGCGGCATGAGGAACGTCGTCAGGAGCACGAGCAAGAGGCTGATGCCGTCGACCCCCACGTGGTAGCTCACCCCGAGCGTCGGCATCCACCGCGCGTGCTCCTCGAACTGATAGCCGATGAGCTCGGCGTCGAACCCGAAGTAGAGCGGCAGCGACAAGAGAAACGTGACGACCGCGGCGGCCAGCGCGGCGGGCCAGAGCACGCCCGCCGCGCGCCGCGGCAGAAACAACAGCGCGAGCCCGGCCAGGCCCGGCAGGAACGTGACGACCGAGACGAGCGGGATCAAGACCGCGCGAGAAGGAAGGCCACGATGGCGACGGCACCCGCCAGCATCGTGAGCGCGTAGTTGACGGTGTAGCCCGTCTGCAGCCGCCGCAGCCGCGCCGCGCTCGTGACGACGGCGCGGCCCAGCGCGTTGACGAGCCCGTCGACCAGGCGCACGTCGAAGACCCCCGCCAGGAACCGCGAGAGCGCCAGCAACGGACGCACGATCGCGCGATCGTAGAGCGCGTCGACGTAGTACGCGTTGAGCAGGAGCGCGTGGACCGCCGTCCGCGGCCGCCCGATCGTGTCGGGCCTCACCGCCGAGGCCATGTACATGGACCACGCGACCATGACGCCGGCGACGAACACGAAGACCGCGGAGACGAGCAGCATCAGCGCGACGACCCCGCTGTGGCCGCTCTCGTGGATGGGGAACACCGGCGCCAGGAAGCGCTCGAATCGCGTCCCGTGCTCCGAGGGAATTCCGAACGCCACGCCGGTGATCACGGTGAGCAACGCCAGGATCCACAGCGGGAAGGTCATCACGCCGGGAGACTCGTGGACGTGGTGGGCGGCTTCGCGCGTCATGCGCGGGCCGCTGTAGAAAGCGAGGAACAGCATCCGCGACGTGTAGAACGAGGTGAGAAACGCGCCGAGCAGCAGGAGCGCCCACATCCCCTTGTGGCCGCTCGCGTAGGCGGCCGCCAGGATCTCGTCCTTCGAGAAGAAGCCGGCGAGCCCCGGCAGCCCGGCCAGGCCGAGCCCGCCGATCGTCGTCGTGATCGTCGTCGCGACCATCCGCGAGGACAGCCCGCCCATCTTCCTGAGATCCTGCTCGCCCCCGAGGCCGTGGATGACGCTGCCAGCGCCGAGGAACAGGAGCGCCTTGAAGAAGGCGTGGGTGACCAGGTGAAAGATCCCGGCCGCGTACGCGCCCACGCCGACCGCGGCGAACATGTAGCCGAGCTGGCTCACCGTGGAGTATGCGAGCACGCGCTTGATGTCGGTCTGCACGAGGCCGACCGTGGCCGCGAAGAGCCCCGTCGCGACGCCGATCCACGCGACCACCTCGAGGGCGACCGGCGAGCGCTCGAAGATCGCGTGGCTGCGCGCGACCATGTACACCCCGGCCGTCACCATCGTCGCCGCGTGGATGAGCGCGGACACCGGCGTGGGCCCCTCCATCGCGTCGGGCAGCCAGGTGTGGAGCGGGAGCTGCGCCGACTTGCCGCAGGCGCCCATGAAGAGGAGCAGCGCGATGCCCGTCGCCGTACGGGGCTCGAGGCCGCCGACCGCGGCGAACGCCGCGTCGTAGTCGAGCGTCCCGACCGCGCTCCAGAGCCACATGACGCCGAGACCGAAGCCGAAGTCGCCCACGCGGTTGACGATGAACGCCTTCTTGCCCGCCTGTGAGGCCGCCGGCCGCGTGTACCAGTAGCCGATCAGGAGGTACGAGCAGAGCCCGACCGCCTCCCAGAAGACGTAGAGCAGCAGGAAGTTGCCGGCCAGCACCAGCATCGTCATCGAGAACACGAACAGGTTCAGATACGCGAAGTAGCGCGGGTATCCCGGGTCGCCGTGCATGTAGCCGATCGAGTAGAGGTGGATCAGGGCGCCGACGCCAGTCACGACGAGCAGCATGACGCCGGTGAGCGGGTCGACGTACGCGGCCACCGACGTCTCGAAGTCGCCCGCGCCGACCCAGCTGAAGAGCGTCGCGTCGATCACCTCGCCGGACGCGACGCGCGAGAACAGCAGGCACGCCGCGACGAACGATCCGGCCAGCGCGGGCACCGCGACCCAGTGCGCGTGCCGGCCGAGGAGCCTGCCGAAGAAGATGTTGAGCAGCGCGCCGACGAGCGGAAAGAGGGGGATCAGCCAGAGGGTGGTCGACACCGGGTCATGCTAGCGAGCGCCCACCGGGGGTGTCAAGGACGCCGGGGTGTCGAGGACGCCCCGTCGGGAACAGCGGTCGGCGACGTCAGCTTCGCGGCGCGTACATCAGCACGGACACGCCCGCGAGACAGAGCAGCGCGCCGAGCACGTCGAATCGATCGGGCGCCTCCCGAGCGACGATCGCGCCCCAGAGGAGCGAGAGGACGACGAACACGCCTCCGTACGCCGCGTAGACGCGACCGAACGGCGCCGGCTGGAGCGTCGGCACGACGCCGTAGACGAACAGGACCGCGGCGCCGAGGATGCCCAGGAGCACACTCCGCCCCTCGCGAAGCCACAGCCACACGAGATATCCCCCGCCGATCTCGGCGAGGCCGGCCAGGACGAACAGCGACAGCGACGCGATCACCACGAGCGGGCTCATACGCGCGATCACCTCCGAGGTTCGTGACGGGTCGGCATGGTATCATCCGCTTCGTGCCCAAGCGGTCTCGCGCGAAGGCCTGGGTGCTCATCGTCGTGGTCCTGCTGGTGGCCGTCGTCGGCTCGGTCGCGTATCTGGTCTGGCGGCAAACCGTCCCCGGCGTGCAATCGCTCACGACCCCGCCGCGCTTCATCGGACAGAAGACGACGTTCACCGCGGTCGTCGAGGCGCGGCGCGGCAACGTGGCGCGCGTCGAGGTCCGCATCGAGCAATCCGGCAAGTCGACGCCCGTGGCCGCGAAAGAAAGCGGCCTCGGCCGGCGCGTCGAGCTGCCCGTCGTGGTCGACAGCTCGGCGCTCGGCCTGCGCGAGGGCAGCGCGACCATCGAGGTGTGGGGACGCGATACGTTCTGGCGTCCGATCCGGCGCGACGACCGCGCGATCGCCGGCTATCCCGTTACCGTCGACCTCACGCCGCCGAAGGTCGAGCTGCTGTCCGCGACGCGCTACCTCTCGCCGGGCGGCAGCGGGCTCGTGGCGTTCCGGGTCTCGGGCGCGGCGCGAACCGACGTGCTGGCCGGTGCGACGACCTTCCCGTCGTTCGCCTTCGGCCCGGCCGACAAGGGCGCGCGCATCGCGCTGATCGCGCTGCCGTGGAACTACGATCCGGCCACGCCGATCCAGATCCGCGCCACCGACGAGGCGGGCAATACCGCCACGCGCGGGATCCCGGCGGAGATCCGCCCGCGCAAGTTCCCGAAGGACACGATCGACGTCAAGGACGCGTTCCTCCAGGCCAAGGTCCCCGAGCTCCTACCGCAGCGGTCGCCCACCGAGTCGCTGGTCGAGGGGTTCCTGGTGATCAACCGCGACCTGCGCCGACAGGCCGAGGAGACCAAGCGGAAGATCGGCGCGACCACGGCCGACAAGCCGCTCTGGCAGGGGCCGTTCGTGCAGGCGCGCAACACGAAGGTGTTCGCGAACTTTGCCGAGACCCGCACCTACGTCCACGGCGGCAAAGAGATCGACCGTCAGATCCACTTCGGGTACGACCTGGCCTCGACGCGCCAGTCGCCGGTGCCGGCCTCCAACAAGGGCGTCGTGGTCTTCGCCGAGCCCCTCACGATCTACGGCAACACCGTGGTCATCGACCACGGCCTCGGCCTGCAGACGCTCTACGCACATCTCTCGAGCACCGCGGTGAAGGTGGGCGACGCCGTCGAGAAAGGTCAGGAGATCGCCCGGACCGGCTCGACCGGGCTCGCGATCGGCGATCACCTCCACTACGAGGTGCTGGTCAACGGCATCTCGGTCACACCCCTGGAGTGGTGGGACGTCAAGTGGATCCGCGACCACGTCGGCAAGCCGTTGAAGGAGGCCGCGCTCCCCGAGATCAGCGGCGCCGAGGCGCGCGACGAGCCGGAGGAGCCGGCGCGGGCGGCGGCGTCCCGCGCCGCCCGCCGCCGCCGCTAGCCCGCTGGCGGTCATCGCTCCGCCGGCATAGGCTCGAGCCCATGGACGAGTGCTGCGAGGTCCGTCCGATTCCGCGCGAGCAGCGCCGGGTGCTCCACGTCGTCCTGTGGATCAACGCGGCGATGTTCCTCGCCGAGTCGGTAGCCGGTGTCCTCGCGCACTCGACCGCACTGTTCGCCGATTCGATGGACATGCTCGGTGACGCCGTCGTGTACGGGTTCAGCCTCTATGTCGTCGGACGTGGACTCGTATGGCAGGCCCGCGCCGCGCTGCTGAAAGGCTTGGTCATGGGGGCGTTCGGGCTCGGCGTCCTCGTCCAGGTCGCCGTCAAGCTCGCACAGGGTCTCACGCCGAGCGTCGAGCTGATGGGCGCGGTCGGTGTGCTCGCGTTCGCCGCGAACCTCTGCTGCCTGGCGCTGCTCTGGCGGCGGCGCGGCGACGACATCAACATGCGATCGGCGTTTGTCTGCTCGCGCAATGACGTGATCGGCAACACCGCCGTCCTGATCGCCGCCGTCGCGGTCGCCGTGACCGGGTCAGGGTGGCCGGACATCGTCATCGGCCTGCTCGTCGCCGTGGTATTTGGCCGCTCGGCCGTGCAGGTCGTTCGCGAGGCGGCGCGCGCTGCCGTCGCGACCGGCTGAGCCCCCGGGCCGGCGGCGGCCGGCGTCAGAAGCTGCCGAACTTCTGATAGGCGGCCAGCGGCGTCATCCCGCGGCGCACCGCGGAACGGACCCGATTCTCGGTCCCCACGAGCTTCTCGCAACGCCGCAGCACCTCGTGCGCGGCGCGGCGGGGGACGATCACGACGCCGTCCAGATCGCCCACCACGACGTCGCCGAGGCTCACGCGGATGCCGCCGATCGTCACCGGCTGGCCCCAGTCGGCGACGCGCCAGCGCGGCACCGAGTCTTGCGGGGTCCGATACCGCACGAACGTCGGAAACCCCATGCGCATGATGGCGGCGGCGTCGCGCGTCGCGCCGTCGATCACAGCGCCCCGCACCCTGCGGGCGCGGAACCACGCCGCGCTGAGCTCGCCGAAGTGCGCCGCGACGTTGTCGTGCGCCGCGACCACCAGGACCGATTCGGCGGGCACCGCGCCGAGCATGCCCAAGAAGCGCCGCAAGGTCTGGTCGCGCTCGCGCGGTGAGCCGCTGTGCGGCCGCCCGCGCACGGTGAAGGCGTAGCCCGCCGTCCGCATCCCGGAGGACAGCGGCTGGATCGTCGCCGGCAGGGTCTGGCGCCGGAGGCCCATCTCGTCCATGACGTCGGTGATCGCTGCCGTGTAGACGCGCGCGAAGCGGCGCGGCAGGTTGTCGCTCGGGCTCATCGAGAGTGTCCTCCCTTCAGAGGCGCGCCTCGGCCGGCGGGTCCCCAGCCCCGCGACGGCCTGCGGCGCACACCTCTCTTCAACGCGCGCCTCAGCCGGCGGGTCCCCAGCCCCGCGACGGCTTGCGGCGCGCACCTCCGTCCGGGCCGCGGGCGGTCAGAATCGTGAGCGCTGGAAGATGTCGGTCAGGAGCGCGCGCGGCGGCACGAAGTCGCCGAGCACGCCGAGCAGCAGGTCGAGCAGGCGTGGGCGTCGAGCCAGGAGGCGCGCCGCCACGTTCGCGAGGCGGCGATGGCCGATGACGATCTGGAGCGCGTGCGTCACCCGCTCCTTGTCGCGCGAGGCCAGGCGCCGGGCGCGATCGTAGCCGGCCAGCGCGCGCGCCGACACGTCGTCGCGACCGAGCGCCTGGACGGCGGTCTCCACGGCCAGCTCGGCGCTCCGGAGCCCGTTGAAGATGCCCTCACCCGAGAGGGGATCGAAGAAACCCGTGGCGTCGCCCACCATGAGCACGCCGCCGGTCCGCGGCCGGTCGACCCGGTACGCGAGAGGACCCATCGCTCGGACCGGCGTGACCCGCCGGCCGCCGGCGATGCGGCGCGCGAGGTGCGGCAGGTGCTTCACACGCGCGTCGAAGAACGTATCGAGCCGGCCGCTCCACGGCGCCGCATGCGCCAGCGGCACGACCACGCTCAGATTCGCGCGACCGGGTGCCACCGGGTTGAGGATCGCGTAGTCCGGCGGATCGACGAAGATCTCGCCGAAGCGCTCGAGCCCGCGCACGTCCTCGACGTAGGTGACCATCGCCATCCGCTGCAGGCGATGCGGCCGGCGCAGCCCGAGCCGGTGGGCAACGACCGACGCGCGGCCGTCCGCCGCGATCGTCAGCGGGGCGCGCAGGGTGTGGCGGCGCGCGTCGCCGTCGATTGCCTCGACGCCGAGGACGCGGTCGCCAGAGACGACGAGATCGGTGACGCGCGTCTGCTCGCGGAAGTCGACCGGCAGCGAGCGGACGCGGTCGACCAGAATCGCGTCGAGGGCTTCGCGCGTGATCGCCATCGCGTGCTCGCGATAGGGCCGCCACGCTCCGATCGGCCGGTACGTCGCGACGAGCGTCCGGCCGTTTGGCGCGGTGATGCGCATGCCTTTCAAGATGCTCGCCACCGCGTCGACGGCCTTCAGTGCGCCGAGCCGATCGAGCAGCCGCGGTGCCTCCGGGCTCAAATACTCCCCGCAGACCTTCGGCCGCGGGAATCGCGCACGATCGAGGAGGCGCACGGAGAGCCCGTGCTCGGCCAGGAGAATGGCCGTCGCCGCGCCCGCCGGACCGGCGCCGACGATCAGGACGTCGGCCGTCACGACATGACCGCCAGCAGCCGCCCGAGCACGGGATACTCGCGGATCGTCACGCGCCGCGCGCCGGCCTTCTCCGCGAGAGCGCGCAGCTCGTTACTCGAATAGGAGCGCCGCACCGAGAGCGGCCCGTCGTGGCGCGAGATCGGGTGGCACCCGAGCAGCCGGGTCGCGAGCCAGACCAGACCGAGCGAGAGGCGACGACGGAGCAGATCGTTGACCACCACGGCGATCCGGGCGGTCGACGCCATCTCGCGAAGCCCGGCCGCGGCCTGCGCCGGCTCGAGGTGGTGCAGCGTGAGCGCGCTGGTGACGATGTCGGCGGCGCGCGCGCGGCAGGGCAGCGCGGCCGCGTCGCCGCGGACCAGCAAGATCTCCGGGTACCCCGCGACGGCCTCGCGCGCGAGCCGAAGCGTCGTCGCGTCGCGCTCGACGACCACGACGCGGACGGGGCGCCCGCTACGCCGCGCCCACTCGGCCACCCGCACCGCGAACGCCGCCGTGCCGCCGCCCACGTCGACCACACGCAGCGGCCGGTCCCGTGGCGCCTCGGCCGACAGGCGACGGATCGCGCGCAGCGAGAGCGCGTACCCGCCGAACCAGCTGTTGAGCCGGTCGATGTCCGCCAGCGACGCCGCGCGCTCCGGCGCCGCGACGGCGCCGTCGAGAACTTCGGGCACCCCTTCCGCCCGTTTCATTGGAGCGAGTGCCTTGAGGCCGGCTCGTACCGAGGGTGGCCTGAGAAAGGTGCGCGTGGCTCCGACACGCCCGGACCACCGTCCGAACCGTGTGTGTTGGTTACCACCGTAGCAGTGCTCCTTCAGCGGCGAAGCCGGGGCCGAGACCGATCATCACGCCCCAGTCGTCGGGAACCGGAGACTCGTCACGGAGCGTTTCGTCCAGTACGAACAGGATCGTGGCCGATGACATGTTGCCGAAGCGTCGAAGCACGGAGCGCGAGTGGCCGACCTGATCCTCGCTGAGATCGAGCAAGGTCCGCGCGCGGTCGATCACCCGTCGTCCAGCCGAATGCAGGATCCAATAGCGGATGTCCTCACGCTTGAGCCCCTGCGCCGCCATCAAGATCGCCGCCATCTCGCCCATCATGACCGCGCCGATGCGGCGCACGTCCTTCGAAAGCACGACCCGCGGCCGGCCGCCCGGATACTCGAAGCCCATCGCGTCGAGATGCTCGGGCCGGAAGAGCGTCCGCTGCGCGACGAGCGACGGGCCCTGTCCATCGGTCGTCACGGCGAGGGCGCCGGCGCCGTCGGCGAAGATGGCGTGCGCGACCGCGCTCTCGAGCCGGTCGTCGAGGAAATAGGCCGCCGAGCAGATCTCGACGGCGATGACCAGCGCCCGGCGCCCTGGATACGCGGCGAGGTAGTTCGACGCCTGCTGGAGCGCCACCATCGCCGATGCGCAGCCGGTGTCGCCGACGTGGACGCGCTGGATGTCGGCGCGGCAGCCGAGCCGGGCGATCAGATGCGCGTCGAGACTGGGCGTCAGCCGTCCGGTGCAGGTGGTCGTCGCGATGAAGTCCACGTCGACCGCGTCCCAGCCGGCTCTCTCGAGCGCGCGGCGCGCCGCCGATTCGCCAAGCTCGAGTGCGCCCTCGCGAGAGCGGGCGCTCATCTCGTCGACCGACTCGTTCGGCCGGAATGTCGCGGGATCCATCCACAGATAGCGGCCCTCGATGTCGCTCCGGCGAAAGAATCCGCTCCGCTCCTCGTCTCGATAGCCCGCGAGCGTCAGAATCTCGGACTGCGTGAAGCGGTGGGGCGGCGTCGCGGTGGCGACGGCCGCGATCCTCGGGAACGGCATTCCCTCCTCCTGTCGCGGCGTGTGGGAGTAAGATGTGTGCACTCCGAGGATACTGCGGGGGTCCAGCGCATGCCACTGTTCAGCTTCGAGGGAAAGAGCCCGAAGATTCATCCCACCGCGTTCATCGCGCCGACCGCCGTGATCATCGGCGACGTGACGATCGAGGAGCGAGCCTCCGTCTGGTACAACGCGGTGCTCCGCGGTGATTTCAATCCGATCGTCGTGCACCGCGGCGCCAACGTGCAGGACTGCGCGGTCGTCCACGTGACGCCGCGCGGCGGCACCGAGATCGGCGCCGGCTCGACGGTCGGCCACAACTGCACGATCCACGCCGCGTCGCTCGGCGAGGAATGTCTGATCGGCAACGGCGCGACGGTGCTCGACGGCGCGCGCATCGGTGCCCGGGCGATGGTGGCGGCCGGCGCGCTCGTGACGCCCGAAACGGAAATCCCCGAGGGAACGCTCGCGCTCGGCGCGCCGGCGAAGGTGCGCGGCCCGCTCGCCGGCACGCCGGCCGAGCGCTGGGTGCGTGCCAACCCCGAGGGCTATCAGGCGCTCGCGCAGCGCCACAAGGCCTCCGTCCAGCCCTGCTGAGATGGCGGCGCCGAAGCGGCTCGCGTTCCTCGTCTTCCCGCGTCTGACCCTGCTCGATCTCATCGGCGCTTACGACGCGCTGCGACGAGTCGCCGCGATGTCGATCGACTCCAAGGTCACTCATCGGCCGGGCGGCCTGGGGACCGTCGCGCTGATGGACAACAAGCGCGCCATCGACTACCTGAAAACCTGGGGCGACGAGCGGCCGCTGGCGTCAGTGCGCTCGGGCGTGCTGCTCCTCGGCCGCGCCGGCTACCTCAAGGACAAGCGGGCCGCCACCCACCATCTGACCGTGGACCTGCTCCGTCCGCTCTGCCGCGAGGTGGTGACGAACCGGCGCGTCGTCGACGAGGGGGAGGTCGTGACCGCGGGCGGCGTCTCGTCGTCGCTCGATCTCGGGCTGTACCTGGTCGAGAAATACTGGGGCGCCGACGCGCGGGTGCGGATCGCCAACCAGATGGAGTACCGCGACTACTCGCCGGTCTGAAGTCCCCGCGCGCGCACCGCGCGCCCATCGGGCGCGGCGCGCGCGCCCATCGAAGGAGAGCGCTCGTGACGATCGACCTGGCCCAGCTCATGGAGCTTCAACGCGGATTCCTGCCGGGGCTGCTCGGCATGCGCTACACCGAGGCCTCGAAGGATCGCCTCGTCGCGGAGCTCACGATCCGCGACGATCTGCGAACCGTCGGCGGCGCGCTACACGGGGGCACGATCATGGCGATGGCCGACACCGTCGGGGCGACCGCGACGTTTCTGAACCTCCCACCCGGCGCGTCGACCACGACCTTGGAATCGAAGACCAACTTCTTCGCGGCGGGGCGCGACGGCATCGTTCGCGCCGAGGCCACGCCGCTCCACCGGGGCCGGACCACGATGGTGTGGCAGACACGCGTGACCGACGCGTCGGGCCGGTTGCTGGCGCAGACGATCCAGACCCAGATGGTGCTCGCTCCGCGCTGACCGTTCCGTCCCGACCGCCGGTTTGACAGGGCGCCACGCGCTTGGTAGCTTCCGCCGCATCGAGTGGGCTCGCTGGAGTTTACGGCTCCCCGAAACCGCTCGACGTCCCGTTTTGACCTGTCCTGTTCCCAACGTCCCTGGAACCCGGCAGGAGGGTGTCGGATGGCGACAGGAACCCGACGTCAAAGACCGCTCTACACCGTCGCTGCCCTCGCGTTCTTCATCGGCTTACTCGGCCTCACCGCGGGGGCGGCGGTCCACGGGGCGGACACCCCACGCCGTGGCGGCGTCCTTCTGGCGGCAATCGGTGCCGACGCGCCGAGCCTGGACCCGCACCAGGAGCAGACGTTCGCGACCTTGCAGCCGGTGTCCCCGCTCTACAGCACGCTGCTCCAGATCGATCCCTACAACTACCCGAACGTCATCGGAGACGTCGCGAGCGAGTGGAAGATCGCGCCCGACGGGCTCCAGTACACGTTCCAGATTCGTCCGGGCATCCGGTTCCACGACGGCTCGCCGCTGACATCGGCCGACGTCAAGGCCAGCTACGACAAGATCTTGTTTCCGCCGGAGGGCGTCCGCAGCATCAGAAAGCACCACTATTCGTCGGTGGCGAGCGTCGAGGCGCCCGATCCGAGCACCGTGGTCTTCAAGCTCAAGTTCCCGTCGGCGTCGCTCCTGGTGAACCTCGCGTCGCCCTGGAACGTCATCTTCCCCAAGAAGTACCTCGACCGGGACCCGAACTACTTCAAGAACAACGTCGTCGGCTCTGGTCCGTTCAAGTTCAAGAGCTATACGCGCGGATCGACCTTCGAGGGGGAGCGGAACCCCGACTACTTCATCAAGGACCGGCCGTACCTGAACGGGTACAAGTTCTTCGTCAGCACGGAGACCTCCGTGCGCGCGGCGGCGATCCGCTCCGGTCGCGCCCACATCGAGTTTCGCGACCTGCCGCTCAGCGAGGTGGAGGCGATCACCAAGAACCTGGGCGACAAGGTGGTGGTCCAGCAGACGCCCTTCGTCATCCACTTCGACGTCGCGATCAACAACACCGTGAAGCCGTTCACCGATATTCGCGTGCGGAAGGCCCTCAACCTCGGCATCGATCGGTACACCGCGGGCAGGGTCCTCTACGGGCTCACGGGGCTTCGGGATGTCGGGGCGTTCACGCGTCCGACCACCGAGTGGGCGATGTCGCCGGCCGAGCTCGAGAAATACCCCGGCTTCGGGCGGAACGCCGAGAAGAACCGGGCCGAGGCCCGGCAGCTCTTAGGGGAGGCGGGCTACCCGAACGGCTTCAAGGTGGTGCTGAAGAACCGCAACGTCAAGCTTCCCTACCAGGACTGGGCGGTGTTCGTGATCCAGGAATGGCGCAAGATCGGCATCGAGGCCGAGCACCGGCCGCTCGAGACGGCGGCCTGGTATGCGGACGGAAGGGACCAGGGGAACTTCGAGGTGGTGGTCTTCCCGACCGGGCACTTCGTCGACGATCCCGACGCGCTGCTCGCGCCGTTCATCACCGGGTCGTCGCAGAACTGGGCGCGCTTCTCCAACCCGGCGATCGACGACCTGTACGCGCGGCAGGCGCGGACGCTCGACCCGGGCGAGCGCCGGAAGCTGGTCATCGAGCTGCAGAAGATCGTGCTGGAGAACGCGTATCACATCCCCGGTCTCTGGTGGTCGCGCAACGTCGTGCACTGGGCCAAGGTGAAGAACTGGATCGCGCCGCCCAGTCACTTCACGAACCAGAAGCTCCAGGACGTGTGGCTCTCGGAGGACTGATATGCGACGCCATCAGGCGCTCGTCAGCGGCTTCGCGCTCGTTTTCCTCATCGTTTCCCTGCTGGCCCCGGCGCGCGCCGCCGCCCAGGAGACCCCGCGCCGCGGCGGCGTCCTACTGGCCGCCATCGCCGCCGATGCGCCGAGCCTCGATCCGCACCAGGAGCAGACGTTCGCCACGATGCAGCTGGTGGCGCCGCTCTACAGTACGCTGATCCAGATCGATCCCTACAGCTACCCCAAGATCATCGGCGACGCGGCCACCGAATGGAAGATCGCGCCGGACGGGCTCACGTACACGTTCAAGATCCGGCCGGGCATCCGGTTCCACGATGGCTCGCCGCTCACCGCCGCCGACGTCAAGGCCACGTACGACAAGATCATCTTCCCGCCGGCAGGGGTGCGCAGCATCCGCAAGAATACCTACAGCGCTATGTCGAGCGTCGAGGCGCCCGACCCGAGCACCGTGGTCTTCAAGCTCAAGTTCCCCTCGGCGTCGCTCCTGGGCAACCTGGCGTCGCCGTGGAACGTCATCTACCCCAAGAAGTACCTCGACCGCGACCCGAACTACTTCAAGAACAACGTCGTCGGTTCCGGCCCGTTCAAGTTCAAGAGCTACACGCGCGGCGCCACCTTCGAGGGCGAGCGCAACCCCGACTACTTCGTCAAGGACCGGCCGTACCTCGACGGCTACAAGTTCTTCATCAGCACGGAAACCGCGGTGCGCGCCGCCGCGATCCGGTCCGGCCGCGCCTGGGTCGAGTTTCGCACCTTCCCCCTCTCGGAAGTGGAGGCGATCAAGAAGCAGCTCGGCGACAAGGTCGTCGTGCAGGAGACGCCCGCCACCGGCTTGTTCGGGATCGCGATGAACCAGACCCAGAAGCCCTTCACCGACATCCGCGTCCGCAAGGCGCTCACGCTGGGGATCGATCGCTCCACCGCCGGACGGGTCCTGTATCCGATCGCGAGTCTCCGCGACGTCGGGGGACTGATGCGCCCGACCACAGAGTGGGCGATCGCGGAGTCTGAGCTCCAGCTGCTCCCCGGGTTCTGGAGGGACGCCGAGAAGAGCCGGGCGGAAGCCCGGCGGCTCCTGGCCGAGGCCGGCTACCCCAACGGATTCAAGGTCGTCCTGAAGAACCGCAACGTGCGGACCCCGTACATCGACTTCGGCGTATACGTGATCCAGGAGTGGCGCAAGATCGGGATCGAGGCCGAGCACCGACCCCTCGAGACGGCCGCCTGGTTCGCGGACGGACGGGATACGGGGAACTTCGAGGTGATCGTCAACGGCACCTTCAACTACATGGACGATCCCGACCTTTTTCTCGAGCGGTATACCTCGGGCGACACCAGCAACTGGGGCCGCTTCTCCGACCCTCGCATCGACGACCTCTTCGCGCGGCAGGCGCGGGCGCTCGACCCGGGCGAGCGCCGGAAGCTGGTCATCGAGCTGCAGAAGATCGTACTGGAGAACGCCTACCACATCCCGGGCCTCTGGTGGGCTCGGAGCATGGTGCACTGGGCCAAGGTGAAGAACTACGTCGCGCCTCCCAATCACTACTCGAACCAGAAGCTCCAGGACGTCTGGCTCGCCGAGGACTGAGACGCGGACTGACCACCTGACAACTGACCTAACAAGCAGCACTGGTTGACAGGTGCCGCCTTCGCCCTGTACCGTCCGCCACTAATCGGTAGCAGAAAACAATCGAGCGTCCCCGACGCTCGGGAGGTCTACGAATGGCGGCAGTAACCAGGCGGTACCATGCGCTCTTCATCGTCCTCGCTCTCGCGGTCGTGGCCGCGTCGGTCGTCACGGCCGTCCACGCCGCCGACACGCCCCGTCGCGGCGGCATTCTTCTCGCGGTCATCGGCGCCGACCCGCCGAGCCTCGATCCGCACCAGGAGAGCACCTTCGCCACCATGCAGCTCGTCGCCCCGCTCTACAGCACGCTGATCCAGATCGATCCCTACAGCTACCCCAAGATCATCGGCGACGTCGCGAGCGAGTGGAAGATCTCGCCCGACGCGCTGACGTACACGTTCAAGATCCGTCCGGGGATCAAGTTCCACGACGGGTCGCCCCTGACGGCCGCCGACGTCAAGGCCACCTACGACAAGCTGATCTTCCCGCCCAAAGAGACGCGAAGCGTTCGAAAGGGCGCCTATTTGGCGGTGGCGAGCATCGACGCTCCTGACGCGAGCACCGTCGTGTTCAAGCTCAAGCATCCGTCGGCGTCGCTGCTCGAGAACTTCGCCTCTCCGTGGAACGTCATCTACCCGAAGAAGTACCTGGACAAGGATCCGAATTATTTCATGAAGAACGTGGTCGGCTCCGGTCCGTTCAAGTTCAAGAGCTATACGCCCGGCGCGAGCTTCGAGGGCGAGCGCAACCCCGACTACTTCGTCAAGGACCGGCCGTACCTCAACGGCTACAAGTTCTTCATCAGCACGGAGACTTCGGTGCGAGCGGCCGCCGTCCGGTCCGGCCGCGCCTACATCGAGTTCCGTGACCTGCCGAGCGCCGAGGTGGACGCGATCAAGAAGCAGCTCGGTGACAAGGTCGTCGTCCAGCACACGCCGATGACCGGCCAGTTCGGGATCGCCATCAACAACACGGTGAAGCCGTTCACCGACGAGCGCGTGCGCAAAGCGCTCACGCTGGGGCTCGACCGCTACACCGGCGGCCGGGTCCTGTTCGGCCTCACGGGACTGAAGGACGTGGGCGGCCTGTTGCGCCCGGGCACCGAGTTCGCGATGCCCGAGGCGGACCTCCAGAAGCTGCCGGGATTCGGGAAGGACATGGAGAAGAACCGGGCGGAGGCCAAGAAGCTCCTGGCGGAGGCCGGCTACCCCCATGGATTCAAGGTGGTGCTCAAGAACCGCAACGTGAAGCTCCCGTATCAGGACTTCGCGGTGTTCGCGATCCAGGAGTGGCGGAAGATCGGGATCGAGGCCGAGCACCGGCCGCTCGAGACCGCCGCCTGGTTCGCCGACGGACGGGACAGCGGAAACTTCGAGCTGATCATCGCCCCGACCGTCGAGGCCAGCGACGACCCCGACGTGTTCCTGCGCCGATATACGACGGGGGACACGCAGAACTGGGGCCGCTTCACCGACCCTGTCGTCGACGACTTGTTTTCGCGGCAGTCGCGCGCGCTCGATCCCGCCGAGCGTAGGAAGGTGATCCTGCAACTCCAGAAGACGGTGCTCGAGCACGCGTACTATATGCCCGGGCTCTGGTGGTCGCGGAACGTCGTCCACTGGGCGAAGGTGAAGAACTACGTGGCACCGCCCAACCACTACGCCAACCAGAAGCTCCAGGACGTTTGGCTGTCCGAGGACTGATCCGAGGAGCCGGCCAATGGGCACCTACATCACCAAGCGTCTCCTCCTGATCGTTCCGACGCTCATCGGCGCCGCCGCGCTGGTCTTCGTGATCATGCGGGTGATTCCCGGGGACGTTGCGCTCCTGATCTTCGGCGGCGACCAGGCAGGTCAGATCGACCCCAAGCAGCTCGCGGACATGCGCCATCGTCTCGGCCTGGACCAGCCGCTGATCGTCCAGTTCGGGACGTGGCTGTGGGGTGTTCTCAGGTTCGACTTCGGGAACTCGCTCTGGACGGGCCGGCCCGTCATCGAGGAGCTGCTGATCCGGTTGCCGCTCTCACTCGAGCTGGCGATCGCCGCGACGATCGTTTCGGTCCTGATCGCGATTCCCCTGGGGATGCTCGCCGCGATCCGCCAGGACACCTGGGTCGACTACCTCGTCCGCGTGGTCAGCATCGGCGGGCTCGCGATCCCCTCGTTCTGGGTCGGCATCCTCTGCATCCTGATGCTCGTGATCTTCTTCGGCTGGGGCCCGCCGCTCGAGTTCACGCCGCCCTGGATCGATCCCTGGGCGAACTTCCAGATGATGATCTGGCCGGTGGTCACCGTGGGCTATCGCTACGCGGCGGTGACCACGCGGATGACGCGCTCGACCCTGCTCGAAGTGCTGCGCGAGGACTACATCCGCACCGCTTGGGCGAAGGGGCTGCGCGAGCGCGCCGTCGTCATCCGTCACGCCCTGAAGAACTCGATGCTCCCGGTCATCACGCTCGTCGGTACGGAGTTCGCGTTTCTGATCGGCGGGCTGGTCGTCACCGAGACCGTGTTCACCTTGAACGGCGTCGGGCGGTTCGTGGTCGACGCCGTCGCCCACCGGGACTACCCGGTGGTGCAGGCCCTGATCTTCCTCATCGCGTTCGGCTTCGTCGTCGTGAACCTGCTGGTTGACTTGACGTACGCCTGGTTCGATCCACGCATCCGCTATCGCTGACGGCCATGGCCACCATGATCACGCGACTCGAGATGGTTGCCCAACGCTCGGCGGTTCGAGCGCCGGCTTTGCCGGCGCCATCGACCCCCGGGGGGAGGGTTCGGAAGGGGGGCGGAGCCCCCCACCGAGCGGGCTGACGGCCATGGCCACGAGCATCGAACTGGCCCATGCGAGCGCGTCGGCGACCCTGGCGCCGAAACCCAGCGTCACCGAGGTGGTGGCGAGGTTCGTCCGCACCAAGCCGCTCGGCGCCGCTGGCGGGGTGATCATCCTGGGCATGCTGTTCCTGGCGGTGTTCGCGCAGATGCTGGCGCCGTACGACCCGTACGTCGGTGACTACGGGTTGCAGTTCTCACGGCCGAGCGCGGAGCACTGGTTCGGGACGGACGAGTTCGGCCGTGACGTCATGAGCCGGATCATGTACGGCGCGCGAATCGCGCTATTCGTCGGGTTCACCGCGTCGTTGATCGGATGCACGATCGGCGCGCTGCTGGGCGTGATCAGCGCGTACTGGGGCGGTCGGGTCGATCTCCTGCTCGAGCGACTGATGGATATTTTGTTAGCGTTCCCGCAGCTGATCCTGGCGCTGGCCATCGCGTCGATTTTGGGCCCGGCGGTCCAGAATGTCGTGATCGCGATCTCGATCCCCGTCATCCCACGGGTCGCGCGCGTGGTGCGATCCGCCGCCTTGTCGGTGAAGGAGAACGTCTACGTCGAGGCCGTGCAGGCGCTGGGCGCCACGCGGCGTCGCGTGATCCTGCAGCACATCATTCCGAACGTCGCGGCTCCGTACATCATCATGCTGACCGCGCAGCTCGGCGCGGCGATCCTGGCCGAGGCCGCGCTGTCGTACCTCGGGCTCGGCGCCGCAGAGCCGACGCCGTCGTGGGGCCTGATGCTGTCGGGCTCCGCGCCCTCGTACGCCGAGAAGGCGCCGTGGATCGCGCTCTTCCCGGGCATCGCGATCAGCCTGGGCGTGTTCGGCTTCAACCTCTTCGGCGACTCGCTCCGGGACGCGCTCGACCCGAAGCTGAAGGGGTGAGGCTGACGGTCAGCGGCCCTCGAACCGCGGGGGCCGCTTCTCCTTGAACGCCTTCACGCCCTCGGCGTGGTCGGCCGTCTGCCGCACGATCGACATGTGCGAGGAGACCAGGTCGAGGTGCGTCTTGAGGTCCAGCCGCAGACTCTGGTAGACGAGCCGCTTGATCATCCTAATTGGAATCTGAGGCCCGTCGGCGATCTGACGCGCCAGCGCGTAGGTCGTGTCCTTAAGCTGGGCGTCCGGCACGACGCGCTGCACGATGCCGAGCCGGTGGGCTTCCGGCGCCTCGATGAAGTCGGCGGTCCACAGGAGCTCGAGGGCCTTGGCCGCCCCGACGAGCCTCGGCAGGAAGTACGTGTCGCCGTCGCCCGGCACCAGGCCCACGCGCACGTAACCCGTCGAGAAGCGCGCCGACTCGGCGGCCACGCGCATGTCGCACATGACGCACATGCCCATGCCGGCGCCCACCGCCAGCCCGTTGACCATGGCGATGACCGGCTTGTCCACGGTCTCGAGCGTCTTCGGCACGCGGTGGACGCCTTCCCAGAGGCTGTTCTTGCCGTCGAGCGCGGTCGGCTCGCCCTCGCGCATCCGCCCCACGTCACCGCCCGAGCAGAACGCGCGCCCGGAGCCGGTCACCACGATGACGTTGACGCTCTCGTCGGCCTGCGCCGCGCTCAGCGACTTCGCCCACGCGTCGATCATGTCGCGGGTGAACGCGTTCAGCTTGTCCGGACGATTCAGGGTGATCGTCGCGATCTTGTCCTTCACTTCGTAGAGCAGGTCACTCATGGGTCAGGCTCCTTGCGCTAGTCCTTGGGCAGACCGAGAACACGCTCGGCGAGGATGTTGCGGAGGATCTCGGAGGTGCCGGCGCGAATCCCGCTTCCGCGCGCCAGGAGCTCGTAGAACTCCCACTGGCCGTCGTCGGGCGCCCAGTCCGAGCCGTGGGCGATCTGCGAGTACGGGCCGATAACCTCGGTAGCGACGCGCGCGAGCTCCTGGTCGAGCTGGCTCCAGAAGAGCTTCGAGGTCGAGCCCTCGGGCCCGGGCGCGCCGCCCTGGAGGATCTTCGTGAGGCTCCGATAGCCGTTGAGCTGGAGCGCCTGCTCGCCGATCCAGAGCGCGGCCAGCTTCTGCCGGAGGATCGGGTCGCCGCCCTTGCGATGCTCCTGCACGAGGCGCACGAGGCGGTGCAGCGCGTTCCGCAGCGAGATGTGCCGGATGAAGGTCAGCAGGTCGCGCTCGTACGCCAAGGTGGTGATGGCGACGCTCCAGCCCTCGTTGAGCTTTCCGACCAGGTTCTCGACCGGCACTCTCACGTTGTCGAAGAAGACCTCGTTGAACTCGGCCTCGCCGGTGATCTGGCGCAGCGGCCGCACGGTGATGCCTGGCGTCTTCATGTCGACCAGCAGGAAGCTGATGCCCTTGTGCTTGGCGGCGGCGGGGTCGGTGCGCACGAGCAGGAAGCACCAGTCGGCGACGTGGGCCATGCTGGTCCACACCTTCTGGCCACTCACGACGAAGTGATCGCCGTCGCGCGCGGCTCGCGTCTGGAGGTTCGCGAGATCGGAGCCCGCGTTCGGCTCCGAGAATCCCTGGCACCAGAGCTCGTCGGCCGTGAGGATCTTCGCCAGGTGGCGTTGCTGCTGCGCCGCGGTCCCGTGCTTCATGAGCGTGGGGCCGAGCATCGACACGCCGCCGCGGTTCACGAGCTGCGGCGACTCGGCGCGGGCCATCTCCTGGTAGAGGATGACCAGCTCGACGATCGTCGCGCCGCGGCCCCCGAACTCCCTTGGCCAGTCGAGCCCGACGTAGCCGGCCTCGCACATTCGCTTCTGCCACGCCCGGAGCTTCTTCACCTCGTCGCGGCCGGCGCGCGAGGCGGCGAAGGCGCGGCCGCGCAGATCGTCCGGCAGGTTGACCTCGAGCCAGCCGCGGACTTCCTTGCGAAACGCTTCTTCCCGGTCGGTGAAGTCGAAGTTCATGCTCATTTTATAGGCTCGCCTCGGCCGGCGGGACCCCAGCCCCGCGACGGCCTGCGGCTCGCACTGCTCGTTCTATCCGCTCGCCTCGGCCGGCGGGACCCCAGCCCCGCGACGGCCTGCGGCTCGCACTGCCACTACTGCATGACCACGCCGCCGTCGACGTTCAGGGCCTGACCGGTGATGTTGCGCGCCTCGTCGGAGGCGAGGAAGACGGCGGCCCAGCCGATGTCCTCCGGGGTCTGCTCGCGCTTCATCGGCGTGATGTCGGCCACGCGCTTGTCGAAGACCTGGCGCGCCGTCATGCCCTTGAAGGCCGGGTTGGTCTCCGCCAGATGGGCGGCGAGCTTCTGCCAGAAGTCGGTCCAGAGGACGCCCGGACAGATCGCGTTCACCGTCACGCCGTGCGGGGCCAGCTCCTTGGCGATGATGCGCGTGAGCGTGATCACGCCCATCTTGGCCACGCTGTAGGGCGGCATCGTCGGCGCCGAGATGGGCCCGGCGATCGAGGCGATGTTCACGATGCGGCCCGCCTTGCGCTCGATGAAGTGCGGCGTGATCGCCTTACAGGTGAGGAAGACCGACTTGGTGTTGACGGCGAAGGTGCGGTCCCAGTCTTCCTCGGTGTTGTTCGTGAAGGGCATCCCCGGAGGGCCGGCGGCGCCCGCGTTGTTGACGAGGATGTCGATCTTGCCGAACGACTCGCGCGTTCGATCGACCATCGTCTTCACGTCGGCGGCGCTGGTGACGTCGGTCTTCATGGCGACGACCTTGCGCCCGAGCCCCTTGACCTCGGCGGCGACCTTCTCCGCGTTGAGCACCTGGATGTCGGGGATCGCGATGTCGGCGCCTTCGCGGGCCATCGCCAGCACGATGCCACGGCCGATCCCACTGCCTCCGCCCGTCACGACCGCGACCTTGCCGGCGAGCCGCATGGAGACCCCCTCGATCTATAATCGGTGCCCCGGAGGGACCCATGACAGCACACCAGCTCAGAAGCCGCAACTGGTTCGGGCGCAACGACCTCGACGGCTTCGTCCATCGCTCGTGGCTCAAGGCCGAGGGATTCAGCGACGCCGTCTTCGACGGCCGCCCGGTCGTGGGCATCGCCAACTCGTGGTCCGAGCTCACGAACTGCAACGCCCACCTGCGGCAGGTCGCCGACGCCGTCAAGCGCGGCGTCTGGAGCGGGGGCGGCTTCCCGGTCGAGTTCCCGACCATCTCGCTGGGCGAAGTTCTGATGAAGCCCACGACGATGCTCTTCCGCAACTTGATGGCGATGGACGTCGAGGAATGTCTGCGCGCCTATCCCCTCGACGCCGCCGTGCTCCTGTCCGGCTGCGACAAGACGACGCCGGCGATGCTGATGGGCGCCGCGTCCGCGGACATCTCGGCCGTCATGGTCACCGGCGGACCGATGCTGAACGGCAAGTGGCGCGCCGAGGAGCTCGGCTCGGGCACCGACGCCTGGCGCCTCTGGGCCGAGCGGCGCGCCGGGCGGCTCACCGACGAAGAGCTCTGCGAGGCGGAGTCGTGCATGTCGCGCTCGAGCGGCCACTGCATGGTGATGGGCACCGCCTCCACGATGGCCTCGATGGTCGAGGCGCTCGGCATGACCCTGCCGGGCAACGCCGCGATCCCGGCCTCCGACTCGCGGCGGCTCGCGATGGCCGAGATGGCCGGCCGGCGCGCCGTCGAGATGGCGCTCGCCGGCGGGCCCAAACCGTCGCAGATCCTGACCGCGCAGGCGTTCGACAACGCGATCCGCGCCGACATGGCGATCGGCGGCTCGACCAACGCGATCATTCACCTCGTCGCGATCGCCGGCCGCGTCGGCGTGCCGCTGCCGCTCGGGCGCTTCGACGAGCTGTCGAAGACCACGCCGTTCCTGGTCAACCTGCGACCGTCCGGGAAATACTTGATGGAGGACTTCTTCTACGCGGGCGGCCTGCCGGCGGTGCTCAAGCAGCTCCTCCCGCTGCTGCACGGCGGCGCGCTGACGGTGAACGGCCACACGATCGCCGACAACGTCAAGGACGCGAAGTGCCACAACGAGGACGTCATCCGCCCGCTCGCGATGCCGCTGGCCCACGAAGGCGGCACCGTGATCCTGTTCGGCAATCTCTGCCCCGACGGCGCGGTGCTCAAGCAGTCGGCGGCCTCACCGCACCTGCTGACCCATCGCGGCCGCGCGGTCGTGTTCGAAGACCACGCGGATCTCCACAAGCGCATCGACGACGAGAGTGTCGCGATCGACGAGAATTCGGTGCTCGTGCTCAAGCAGGTCGGCCCGCGCGGCGCGCCGGGCATGCCCGAGTGGGGGGCGGCGCCGATCCCGGCGCGACTGCTCAAGCGAGGCGTGAAAGACATGGTGCGCATCTCCGACGCCCGGATGAGCGGGACGTCCTACGGCACCGTGGTACTCCACGTAGCTCCGGAATCGGCGATCGGCGGGCCACTGGCGCTCGTCCGCGACGGTGACGAGATCGAGCTCGACGTGCCGCGGCGCAGCCTGACCCTCAAGGTCGGCGACGACGAGCTGGCCCGCCGTCGGGCCGCGTGGAAGCCCCGCCCACCGCATTTCACCCGCGGTTACGGCCGGCTCTTCCTCGACCACGTGCTCCAGGCCAACGAGGGGTGCGATTTCGACTATCTGAAGGGCCGCACGCCCGTCAGATTCGAGGACACCGCGGGCCCGTCGCACAGCTAGAAGCGGCGCGCACGGAAAGAAAGCATCGGGTTCCCGGTAGAAAATTTACCGGCCCTGCAGAGGTTCACGCCCGCAGAGGCTCTATACGTGTGTAGTTTCAAGATCTTACGAGACGATATTTCATGGCATCGTCCGTGCTTTAACGAAGGCCATGAATACAGCGTGGGCGCGGGTGAGGGAAAGCGAGTTCTGGAAAAGCAGCAAGTTCTGGCTCACCGTCGCAGCGATCATCCTCCCGTTCGGCTGGGTGCTGTTCGCCCTCAAGTTCGAGCCGGTTCGCGTTCGCGCCCGCTACTTCCGCCGCAACTTCTGAAGCACGACCCGTAACGATCCGCCCGCGGCCCGCAGGGCGCGGGATGCCTCGGCCGCATCCCATCCGTTCCGAGCGATCACGATCGCGATCCGCACTCGACGACCCGACGCCTCGAACGCCTGGAGCGCTCTCGCCCGCGAGACACCCGCCACCTCGGCGATCAGCCTCAGCGCACGCTCCCGCAGCTTCGCCGACCGTGGCTGAAGATCGATCATCCGATTTCCATAAACTCGGCCGAGCCCCGTCATGGCCGCAGTCGTCAGGGTGTTCAGGACGAGCTTCGTGGCCGTGCCGGCCTTGAGCCGGGTCGATCCCGTCAGCACCTCGGGCCCCGTTGCGGGAACGATTCGAACGTCGGCGAGCGCCCGGCCGGGCCCCGGCGCGTTAGAGCTGATCAGGACGGTCTTGGCGCCCCGCTTCCGCGCGGCGTCGAGCGCCGCGCGCACGAAGGGCGTCACCCCGCTGGCCGAGATACCGACGACGACGTCGCCGCGTCGCACGCGCGCGCGCACCGCGCGACGGGCCGCTGTCTCGTCGTCCTCCGCTCCCTCGCGCGAGCGAAAGACCGCGCCGCGGCCGCCGGCCATGATCGCCTGCACCAGCTCACGCGGCGTCCCGAATGTCGGCGGGCACTCGGCGGCCTCGAGCACGCCCAGGCGTCCGCTGGTGCCGGCGCCCACGAAGAAAAGACGGCCGCCGGCGCGCAGCGCGCCGACGATCACGTGCACGGCCGCCGCGATCGCGGCGCGCACGCGCCCCACCGCGCGCACCGCGCGGCGGTCTTCGCGATTCATCAGCGTCGCGATCTCGTGGGGGCCCAGGAGATCGAGCGCGCGGCTTCTCGGGTTCGCGCGCTCCGTGGCGAGGCGCGCGTAGCGGATTCGCGAGGCCATTCCGCCCGCATGCTACTACTATCGAAAGCGTGCCCCTCGTCGAATCCGGTCTCGAGGTGCTCGTCCGCCGCCGGTCGGCCCTCCTGCGGGGCCAGCGGGTCGCGCTGCTCACGCATCAAGCGTCGATCGACTCACGCTACGCGGACGCGGTGACGCTCGTGCGCGAACTGCCGGGGGTCAAGGTCGCGAGGCTCCTGGCGCCGGAGCACGGCCTGTGGGGCGCGCCCCAGGACCACGTCTGGATCGACGGCGCCCGCGACGCGGCATCGGGCCTGCCCGTGTGGAGCCTCTACGGCGCGCGCCGCGAGCCGTCCGCCGCGATGCTGCGCGGCATCGACACGGTCGTCGTGGACCTGCAGGACGTCGGCTCGCGCTACTACACGTTCGTCTGGACCATGGCGCTCGCGCTGCGCGCGTGCGCGCGCTACGGCGTCCGCGTCGTCGTCCTGGATCGGCCCAATCCGCTCGGTGGCGCCCTCGTCGAAGGCAACGTGGCGGATCCGACGTTCGCGTCCTTCGTGGGCCTCTATCCGCTGGCCATCCGGCACGGCATGACGATCGGTGAGCTCGCGGGTTACCTCAACGACCGGCACAGCATCGGCTGCCGACTCGCCGTGGTGCCGATGCGTGGGTGGCGACGCGCGATGCTCTGGGAGGACACCGGGCTTCCCTGGGTGCCGCCCTCGCCCAACATGCCGACGCTCGACACCGCCCGCGTCTATCCCGGCGGCTGCCTGATCGAAGGAACCAACTTGTCGGAGGGCCGAGGAACGACACGGCCGTTCGAGTGGATCGGCGCGCCCTACCTCGACGCTCACCGCTACGCGGCGGCGCTCGAGCGCGAGCGGCTACCCGGCGTCCGCTTCCGTCCCGCGCGCTTTCAGCCGACCTTCCAGAAGTGGGCCGGACGGCTCTGCGACGGCGTTCAGATCCACGTGACGGACGCGCGCCGCTTCAAGCCGTTCCTCACCGGGCTGGCCGAGATCGTCGTGGCGCGGCGCCTGGCACCACGCGGATTCGCCTGGCGCAGGCCGCCATACGAGTTCGAGAAGCGGCGCATGCCCATCGACATCCTGTGCGGGACCGACGCGATCCGGAAGGCGATCGAGAGGGGGACGCCGCTTCCAGCGATCGAGCGCGCGTGGCAGCGCGATCTCGACCACTGGAAGCGGCTGCGTGCTCGGTACCTGCTCTACTAGCTTCCGAAGGCCCTCGAGAAGAAGTCCTTGATCGCGTGGCCGCTGTACTTCGCGCCTTCGACGATCGTGTTGCCGACGCCCTTGAACATTTCCTCGAAACCCGAGCCGAGCTTTCCGTCGCCGACCTTACGGCCGCCGGCCTCGACCTGCTGCGTCGCGGCCTTTACCTTCGAGTCATCGGCCGCTCGCGCCGGCAGGGCCGAGCCCACGACCACCGCGGCAGCCAGAATGAGCGCGAGAAGCTTCATCACGATACCCTCCTTCCAGTCCAGTGTACCCACGGGCTCGGACGAGGGTCGACTCGCTATCCGGTATAGCCGCGCGAGTGCATGCAGCTCGAGTACGCGGCTTTGTACTTCTCGTCGTTCTTCTTGTTCTCGTTGAGCCCGTAGAGTGTCCCGCCACCCGCACCCACGACGCCGCCGATCGCGGCGCCCTTACCCGCGCCTTTTCCACCGCCGGCGATCGCGCCGCCCGCGGCGCCGACCGCGGCACCGACCACGGCACCGATCGCGGCGTCCTTGACGACCTCCTTGGTCTTGTCCGACTCGCCGACCTGCGCCGCCGCGTATCGGTTACACGCGTCGACGACCTCTTGCGTCGGCACCTCCGGGACCGCCGGCGCCGGCGCGGCCTGCGTCGGGGACGTGGCGGGCTTCACGCTGGTCGTTTTCGGCGGCTGGATCAGCCGGGCGTTCGCGGGCGACGACGTCGGTTGAGCCACCTCCTGGTTCGAGCCCGACCAGTTTGCGACGACGAGCCCCGTGATGAGCGCTGTCGCCATGACGAGGGCCATGGCGAGCGCGGTCACCTTCCAGGGATTCCACTTGTCCATCACTTCCCTCCCTTACCGACACCATGCGCCGCACCGCTCGCGTAGTCGTTCGAGCCGACTTCGAGAGCCCTGGATTTGCCACCGCTATTGTCGCTGGCGACCACGCTGGGGGCCCCATCGGTCGTTTTCTGGTACCTCGCGACCACCTGGCCGAGGCTCTGTTCGTGCACGAGCCCCTGCGCCTTCAGCTCCCGGAAGATCTGACCCCACGCCTGACCACTGTGCCGCTTCGCGGCGACCTGTTCGAGGCTGAGCGGCCTGGCGGTCGTCCCGACTGCGGGCGTCTGCGCCTGGTAGAGCGCCGAGGCGACCATCTGATTGCCGAGCGAGAGCTTGCCGTACGCGCTCGACGGGGGCGGCGCGACGGGCTTCGTCTGCGCCTGCACGCCCGCCGTCGCCGAGATCGTGACGATGGTCACAACCGCCAGATTTTGGATCGCTTGTCTCGAATACATACCGTCCCGATGTAGGAACTGCAGCACGCATGCCAGATCTGTCCGTAAGCAAAACCCCAGAATTTTTCGCACTTTTGCCCGTCAGGACGGTCCCCGACGACGCTCCTTTGTGTCAACGCTGTGACAGTCGAATGTGTATCGCAGGTCGCGGGCCGTGATGAGGTACCGGCCTATAATCGTTCTGTGAGCGACCTCGAAAGCCTCGTCGGCGAGCGGCTGGTCTTCGGGCTCGCCGGCCCGAAGCTGACGGACACCGACGTCAAGCTCTTCCGCGATACGCGCGCGGCCGGGCTGATTCTGTACCGGCGCAACTTCGAATCCCCCGAGCAGCACACCGAGCTCCTGAACGATCTCGAGTCCGCGCTCGACCGCCGGCTCCTCGTCGCGACCGATCACGAGGGAGGCCGCATCGTCATGCTCGGCCAGGGGACGACGATCTTTCCCGACAACCTCGCGGTGGGGACGGCGGGCGAAGAAGCCTTCCCGTACCGCCAGGGCGTGTTCGAGGCGCGCGAGCTGCGGCGCCTGGGAGTGGACCTGAATTTTGGTCCGTGCCTCGACGTCCTCACCGACCGTTACAGCCCGAACATCGGGATCCGGTCCTACGGCAAGGATCCAGGCCTGGTCGCGCGTTACGGTCTGGCGCGTATCAAGGGCATGCAGAAGGGCGGCATTTCGGCGTGCGCCAAGCACTTCCCCGGCAAGGGCCACTCGCCCCTCGACGCCCACCTGAAGCTGCCCACGATCGACTCGACGTGGGCCGAGATGAAGAGCACGCATCTGCCGCCGTTCCACGCCGCGATCGCGGAGGGGATCGACTGCTTGATGACGAGTCACCCGGTCTATCCGCATCTCGATCCCTCGCGCGTCCCGGCGACGTTCTCCCGGCGCATCGTGCACGACTACCTGCGCCAGGAGGCCGGGTTCTCGGGCGTGATCGTGTCGGACGACCTCGAGATGGGAGCGATCGGCGAAACGTGCCCGATCGGCGAGGCGATGATCAAGACGGCGGCGGCGGGCCACGACCTCCTGCTGGTCTGCCACACCGAGGCGGCGCAGCGCGCATCCGCCGGGGCGCTCCTGGACGCTTATCGGTCGGGCGCCCTCCCGGTGCGCGACCTCGAGAGTTCCGTCGAGCGCATTCGCCGCATGCGAGCGCGCCGGACCGCCCGCTTCGAGGGCGCGCCGGCGGCGGCCGAGCCCGACGCCGCGCCGCTCGCGCGGGCGATCGCGACGCGTGCGGTCACCGTCGTCTCGGCCGGCCGCCCCGAGCTTCGGCGGGCGCTGAACGGTCGTGTCGGCGTCGTCTTCCCGCGCTTCTCGGATCTCGCGCCGCGGATCACGATCGAGCCCGAGATCGCCGCCGAGAAGTCGTACATCGCCGGCGCGTTCGCGCCGGCCGGCATCACGCCCGAGACACGGCTCGTCGGGATCGAGCCGACCGACGCGGAGATCGCCGCCGCCGGTGCTCTGGCCGACGCCTCCGACGCGCTCGTCCTGTTCCTGTTCGACGCCCACCTCTACGCGTCGAACGCGAGATTGCTCAAGCAGCTTCAGGCGCGGTCGCGCGCGCTCGCCGTCGTGCTCATGCGCGATCCGTACGACGCCGACATGCTCGCGCCCGGTGTTCTCGGCCTCACCGCGTACGGATTCCGGAAGTGCCAGCTCGACGCGGTCATCGCGCGTCTCGTCCAGGGGTGAGCCGACCCTACCAACCGCCCGCCGAGATCCTCGCGATCGACTGGGGCTCGACGCCAGCCAAGCGGCAGATGTGCCGAGCGGTCCTCAGCGGCGGCCGCTACGTCGTCTCGCCACCGCGTCCCGTGAACGACGTCGCCGCGCTCGAGCTGGGTCCGGGCGCTCTCGCCGCGTTCGACTGTCCGATCGGTGTCTCGCGCGAGTATGCGGCGATGGCCGGGCTGAGCTCGTTTCGAGCGGCGCTCCAGGTTTTCGGCCGCGGCCGGTTCGCGCGCTTCTACGAGCTGGCCGAGTGCGCCGCCGACATCGCGACCGAGCGGCCCTTCTATCCGGCGCGGGGCGTGAGAGGGACCGCGCGCGAGCACCTGCGGGCGGTGCTCGGCGACGCCGCGTTCGCGCCGCGCGTCTGCGATCGCCTGGCCGGCGCGGGGCCGATCTTCTGGCTGGTCGGCCCGCGCCAGGTCGGCCGGTCCGCCGTCTGTATCTGGCGCGAGCTCATCACCCCGCGCCTCGACCGCGTGGCCCTCTGGCCCTTCGACGGGCCGCTGGTCGACCTGCTCACGACGGGTCGGCCGGTGATCGCCGAGATGTACCCGGCCTTCCTTCTGCGGACTCTGGGAGTCACGGTCGCTCGCAAGTCCAAATCCGCGGCGCGCGCCGCGTGCGGTCGAGAGCTGCTGCGCCGTGCCGGCGGCGACGGGCGCCTCGATCTCGACGCGGTCCGGGCACTCCTCCACGACGGCTTCGGCGGGTCCCGATCGGGTGAGGATCCGTTCGACGCCACGATTGCCTGCATCGGGCTCGCGCGGCTCCTGCTCGACGACGCGGTACCGGAGCCGCCGGAGTCGGCGCGGGCGGTGGAAGGCTGGATCCTGGGGCTGCCGGGAGAGGCCGGCGCCCCGATCGACTAGAGCTTCTTGCCCCCGCGCTCGGCCACGTTGGCTTCGAAGCTCTTCTTGCGCATGCGCTCGAGGAGAGCCGAGTACGACTCGGCCAAGATGATGCGGTCGAACTGGCTCCGGTAGGTCGAGACGAAGCTCACACCGTCGATCTGCAGATCGTAGACGCGCCACCGGCCGTCCCGGAGATGCATCCGGTAGTCGAGCGTGATCTCGCTGCGGCGGTCCGTGATGATCTTCGACCGCACGGTGGCGTAGTTCGCATCGATGGCCTCGCCGACGTACGTGATGTTCTCGCCCGCGTAGGCGTCGACCCGGCTGATGTAAGAGCGTTCCAGCAGTTCGGTGAAGAGCGCGACGAACTCGGTCCGCTCCTCCGGGGTGCGCGCGGCCCAGTGACGCGAGAGCGTGCGCCGGGTGACTTCCTCGAAATCGAAGAGCTCGCGCGCGATCTTCCGGATTTCGGTCCGCTTGTCCGTCGACTGCTTGGGTGTCGCCGATTCCGGCTTCGCCGCAGGCTCGATGTCCTGCGTGAGATTCATCACGCGGACCACGGCCGTCTCCACGGTTTCCCGTGGGCCCATCGTTGGGGCCGCGACGACTCCGGCCAGCATGATCCAGGCGGCGACTGCCTTGCCCATGACTGATCCTCCAGGCGGCTATTTCAGCATCCGACGTGCCAGGGGCTGAATAAGCGGAAAGCGTGTTATTTCAGAGGCCTCCGGATCATTCGATCGGCCGCATAATGGACAGAGTGGCAACCACTTCCGCGGAACGACACGTGTCCAGACGACGGGCCGTGTGCGTGGGCGCGGACGTCGGCGGAACGTGGATCCGCATCGCCGTTTGGGCCGAACGTCGCGTCGTGACCACGATCGTGCCCGCCGACCGTGATCTCGAGCAGCTCGCATCGGTCCTGCGCGCGATGTGGCGCCGCCGCCGATGGGATCGGCGCCGCGTCGCGGCGCTCGTCGTCGCCTCGCGCGGCCTCTGGACGCCCGCCGAGCGCCGCATCCTCGCGCGCGCCCTGCGGGGGCTCGCGGCGCGAGTCCACGTGATCTCCGACGCACAGGCCGCGCTGCTCGGCGCGCTCGGTAAGAAGCCCGGCGTGCTCCTGCTCTCGGGCACCGGATCGATCGTGGTCGGCCGCAATGCCCGCGGCCGCTGGGCGCGCGCCGGCGGTCTCGGGCCGATCCTCGGTGACGAGGGCTCCGGATTCTGGCTCGGCCGCGAGTGGCTTCGCGCGCGCGTGCGCGACGGACACTTGCTGCCGGCGCTTCGCGCATCCCACGGCCGCGACCCAGTGAGGACCATGGCCGCGATGGCCCGCCCGGTGCTCGCGCGAGCCCGTCGCGGCGACCGCCGCGCGCGGCGCATCGTGGCCGAAGGCCAGCGGCAGCTCGCGGCGGGCGCGCTCCAGGTGGCGCGGGCGCTGCGGCTCGGCCGGACCGTGAACGCGAGCTGGGCGGGGAGCGTGCTGGCCGACCGGTGGTATCGCGCGGGGTTGATTCGTGCGGTCGCGCGCGTGGGCCTGCAGGCGCGGTGGCAGCGCCCGGCCGAGCAGCCCGTCGTCGCCGCCGCGCGCCTGGCGGCGGCGCTGGGCCGGGCGTGACGCCGCGCCGGCTCGTGATCACGGTGTGCCCGCGGGAGCGCGGTGTCGTCGTGCTCCCGATCACGCGCGGCGGCCGCGCCGTCCGCCTCGATGCCGCGTCGATCCTCCGGCACTTGTCGGAGCTCGTGGCCGAGCGGGGGCTCGGCGAGCGCGTGCGGCTCCGCGAGGGTTGCGCCGGGGGCTGCTCGGGACCCGGTCCCAACGTGTCGCTGGAGATCTTTGCGCTCACGCGCCCCGGCGAGCGCGAGGACCACGTGGCCATCGACTGGAAGACCTACGTCTACTCGCTCGGAACGCTCGACTGTCTGGCCGCGGTGATCGAGGACAACCTCGGGCGGGCCCGGCGCTGAGCCCCGCTCAGAGCCAGCCGGAGCGCTTGAACTTGTAGTAGAGAAACGCGCAGGCGCCGACCATCACGGTCATCGCCACCGGGTACCCGAAGCGCCAATCGAGCTCGGGCATGACCTTGAAGTTCATCCCGTAGATGCCGGCGATCATCGTCGGGACCGCGATGATCGCCGCCCACCCCGCCCAGCGAGAGGTTCGCCTCGAGCGCGGTCGTCAGGAGCTCGCGCAGGGTGTCGATCATCTCGTTGATCCGGATCGTGTGGTCATACACGTCGCGGAAATAGACGCGCGCGTCGTCGGGGATCAGCGTGACGTCGGCCCGCACGAGCCGGTTGCAGATGTCGACCAGCGGCGCCACCGCCCGCTTCACCTCGAGCAGATCGCGCTTGAGCTGATAGATTCGCTCGGTCGTCTCGCGGGTGAGCGTCTGCTGGAAGATGTGGTCCTCGAGCTCCCCTAGCTTGTCCTCGAAGCGGTCGACCAGCGGGAAGTACTGGTCGACGATGAAGTCCATGAGCGCGTAGAGCACGAAGCCCGGCCCCTTGATCAAGAGATCCGGGGCGGCCTCGCAGCGCGAGCGCACGTCGACGTACGGCAGCGATCCGCCGTGCCGGACCGAGACGACGTAATTCGATCCGACGAAGATGTGCGTTTCGCCGTAGTCGATGCCCCTGGTCGACGGATCGATGTGGGCCGTGCGCAGGACGACGAAGATCGAGTTGCCGTACCGTTCGAGCTTGGGCCGCTGGTGGGCGCGGGCGGCGTCCTCGACCGCCAGGTCGTGCAGCGAGAACTCCTGCTGAATCTCCGCGAGCATCTCGTCGTCGGGCTCGTGCAGGCCGACCCAGACGAACCGCCCGGGCTGCTTGAGCACCTCGCTGATGTCCGGGATCGCCACCTCCCCGACCCGCAGACCGTCCGCGTACGCGACGCTGTTGACCAGCCCTTTCACGCCCGTCCCTCCTCGGCCAGCATCGCGCGCCGGCCGAGCACGCGGTAGACCAGCGGCCCGGTGAGCCCGGCCGCCACGCCGGCGATCGTGTTCGTCCAGCCCGCCGTCGCTATCGCGCCGAGACAGAAGAGCACGGGGAACACGACGACGCCGACCGCGGCCGCGAGACCGTCCGGAACGCGCCACGGCCTGGACATCTCGGGCGCGACGACGCGCAGCCGGACGAACGCCGCGAGCTCGACCAGCAGGCTCAGCGAGTAGAGCCAGACGTTCAGGACGATCAGCTCCTTGAAGGAGAACACTGCGAAGGCTGCGTAGAGCGCCGCGGAGACGACGACCGCCTTCCACGGCGTGCCGAACCTCGAGTCGACGGCGCCGAGCCACCGGGGCATCACGTGATCGCGCGCCATGACGTACGGCAGGCGCGAGTTCGTGAGGAGCAGCGACATGAAGAGCCCGGCGGTGCTGAGCACGGCGCCGGCGGCCACGGTGTGGCCGAGCCACTCGCCGCCGACCGACCGCGCGATCGTGGGCAGGACACCGGTCGTCCACTGGCTCCACGGGAGGGCCCCGCTCGCGAGGGCCGCGCCCACCGGAAGCACGTACGCCGCCGTCAGCACCGGCAGCGCCAGGAACGTCGCGGACCGGAACGCGCGCTCCGGCGAGCGCGCCTCGCCGAGAATCGTCGAGGGGGTGTCCCAGCCGGAGTAGTTCCACATCACCACGGCGAGGCCGAGACCCAGGGTTTCTAGCCCCTGTCCCGCCGGAGCGAGCGGCGTCCACGGCGAGACTCGCGGCCCCAGCAGTGCGGCCACGGTCAGCGCGCCGACCGGCGTGAGCGAGACGATCGCCAGCGCCACCGCGGCGCGGCCTGTCGGACGCACCCCGAGCAGGTTGAGTCCGGTGAGCACGACGACGAAGGCGACGACCAGGAGCCAGCGCTCCACCGCCGTCATGTCCGGAAGCCAGAAGCGGAGATACTCGACGAACAGCGCCGGGTACACGGCGACGTCGACGAAGCTGTCGATCCAGCTCCACCAGCCGACCTGAAACGCCCAGTACGGTCCGAAGGCCTGGCGCGTCCAGGTGACGTAGCCGCCCTCGTCCGGCATCGCCGAGGCGAGCTCGGCCATCACGAGCGCGACCGGCGCGCTCCAGAGGATCGGCGTGAGGACGAGCAGCACGAGCGTCGTGCCTGGACCGAGCGCGGGGACCATGTCTTCGATCCCGTAGGGCCCACCGCTCACGTTGAAGAAGACGATCGCGGCGAGCGGAAAGAGCCCGAGCCCGCGCTGGAGCCCGGCCGTCAGCTCACGTCCCCCGCGCGGCCGCGATCAGCCGCGGCAGCTCCGTGAGCCATTCGTCGATCGGGCGCGCGGCCTCGACCGTGATCTCGAGCTTGCCGCTCGGCAGGCGGCGGACGCGCCCGGGGGTGGCGGGGCCGAGCGGGATCACGAGCTGCTCGCGGTGGATGCCGAGTCCGTCGGTCACCGCGAAGATCGCGTCGATCTCTTTCATCGTGACGACCTCAAGCATCGACGCCGACCTCGGCGGCGCATTCCTTGATCTGGCGCCACGTTTCGTCGTCGATGGGCACGCCGCCGGCGCGGCGCTCGCGCGCCGTGCGCTCCTCGGGCTCACCCGGAATCAGAATCTCCTCGGAGCCACCGGCCAGCGGCGCCGAGCGGACGAAGCCGAAGAGCGTGGCGACCTGGGCGTGGAAATCGCCGGGAGGCAGGAAGCGCCCGGGATCGATACACAGCATCAGCACGCCGTTGCTCACGGGACCCTTGTCCGGACGCGCGGCGCCGGTGCCCGAGAGGATGCCTCCGAGGATCTCGACGGCGAGCGAGAGGCCGTAGCCCTTGTGCTCTCCGGCGGTGATCAGCGAGCCGGGCGGGTCGGCGTAGTACTCGCGCGGATCGGTCGATGGCTCGCCCCGACCGTTGCGCATGATGCCGGGCGCGACCCTCTCACCGCGGTTGAACTTCACCTTCAGCTTGCCCTCGGCGACGACGCTGGTGGCGAAGTCGTGCGACATCGCGACGGTTGCGCCGGGGCCCGGCACCGCCACCGCATGCGGGTTGGTCCCGAGGCGCCGCGCGGCGCCGCCCCACGGCGCGACGTTCAGCGCGGTCGGCGCGTTGACCCAGAGCATGCCGATCAGCCCCTGGACCGCGGCCATCTCCGCGTAGTCCGCGAGCCGGCCGACGTGGTTCGTACGCCGGAGCGTGACGGCCGACAGGCCTTGAGCCCGGGCCTTCGCGATCGCCAGGATGATGCCGTGCCGCGCGACGACCTGTCCGAATCCCTTGTCGCCGTCGATGCGCGCGATCGTCGGCGTCTCCATCTCGGTTTTGATCGACGGCGTCGGGTTGACCTCGCCCGCCTTGAGCGCCAGGACGTAGTGCGGGATACGGATCACGCCGTGCGAGTCGTGGCCGCGCAGGTTCGCGCGCACCAGCAGGGATGCGATCCAGGCCGCGTCCTCGCGAGGTGCCTTCCAGGCAACGAAGATGTCCCGCGTGATCCGTTCGAGTGTCTCGACGTCGACCGTCCGCATGCGTGTCCTCCCGGGGCTCCGATCGAACGCCTGCTAGACTAATGGACCGAATGCGCGAAGGCGAGGCCCAAAAGATCAGGCTCGGCGATCCGGCGATCCGTGAGAGCTTCATCGAGCGCGTGTTCGCGATGGCGCGCTGGCGGGCGTTCGCGGCGCGCCGTCCGAAGCCGGGCGATCTCGCCGCGTACCACGCGGCGCGGAAGTTCGCGGTCCTGGCCCACAGCCCGTCGCACTACGCGGCCCGGGGCCGGCTGGTGGCCGTCGTGGGCGCGCGGCTCGGCCTGCGCCTGGCCCAGTACGGCTCGCTCCTGATGCAGGCGTTGTCGGTCCGCGCCACGCGCGCCCGGCACGCGAACGTGCTGCAGCACCTGGCCGGGTCCTTCGGGCGCCGGCTCAACGGCGCCGAGCGGGCCGAGCTCGCGGACGCGATCCACGGCTACCGGCGCGGCCTGGTGCCGCTGGTCGTGCCGCTGACGCTGATCGAGCACCACGTGCGTCGGCTCTCGGTCGCGGACCTGGCCGATCAAACGCACTTCGCGCCGCATCCCAAAGAGCTGCTGCTCAGAAATCACGTCTAGGAGATCCTCCATGTCCGCCGCCGACGAACCGCTGCTCGCCGGTCTCACCGTTCTCGATTTCACGCGCGTGCTGGCCGGCCCGTACTGCACGCGCCTGCTCGCGGACCTGGGCGCGCGCGTGATCAAGATCGAGCGCCCCGGCGAAGGCGACGACACGCGGCGCGGGCACGCCCAGATCGAGCCCGGCCGAACCGATCAGGGCACGTACTTCATCCGGATCAACGCGGGCAAGTCGAGCCTGGCACTCGATCTCTCTCACCCGAAGGCCCGCGAGGTCGTGATGGACCTGGCACGGGTCTCCGACGTCGTGGTCGAGAATTTCCTGCCCGGCGTCGTCGCGAAGCTCGGCTGTGATTACGCGGCGCTCTCGGCGGTGAAGCCCGACCTCGTGTACTGCTCGATCTCCGGCTTCGGCCAGAGCGGACCGCTGCGTCTGCAGCCGGCCTTCCACCACATCGTCAACGCGATGTCGGGCATCATGTACCTCGAGCAGCAGACCGACCCGGCGCCGCGGCCGGGCTATCTCCAGGCGGCCGACGTGCTCGCCGGCACCCACGCCTTCGGCGCGATCCTCGCGGCGCTCTGGCGCCGCACGCGAACCGGCCGCGGCGCCTACCTCGACGTCTCGATGCTCGAGTGCCTGGTGGGCGCCGAGGACATCAACTACGGGGGCATGCTGAACGCCGGCGCGGACTACCCGGGCCCGCGGCCGGGCATGATCGTGCACGGCATCGGCGGCCGTCACGTGGCGATGCAGACGGTCGGAGCGCCGCAGCTCTGGGCACGGCTCGTCGCGATGATGGACCGGCCCGACCTCGCGTCGGACGCGCGCTTCGCCACGCCGGCCGGACGGCGCGAGCACTGGGCCGAGCTGCACCCGATCATCTGCAAGTGGCTCGACCGGTTCACGACGGTCGAGGAGGCGGTGAAGACGCTCACGGCCGCCCGGATTCCGGCTTCCGCCGTCCTCTCGCCCGCCGAGGTCGTGGCCCATCCGCACCTGAAGGAGCGCCAGGCGTTTCCGGAGATCGAGCATCCCGGGCGCGGGACCGTGCGCATCACGGCCGTGCCCTTTCACGTCGACCGCCGGCCGGTGAGGCCGCGCGGCGGCGCGCCGTATCGCGTGGGCGAGCAGACGCGCGCGGTGCTCACCGAGGTGCTGGGCTACTCGCGGGAGCGGATCGAGGAGCTAATGAAGCTGGGCGCGATCGCAGGTGTTTGACCTGCATGGGGCGTCTCGATGACCCCCCAAACCTCCCAACGCTCGGAGACGCCCCGACGTAGCCGGGGCGCCCCTCGAATTCGCAGCATCGCCAACGCGCGAGGCTAAACGCCGAAGGCGCGCTCGGCGGCCGCCTCGCCGGATCTGACGCAGTCGGCGATTCCGACGCCGCGGTACGCGGCGCCGGCCAGATGCAGGCCCGGCAAGGCCCCCGCGCAGTGCTCGATCGTCTCGACGCGGCCCGCGTGGCCGACGTGGTACTGCGGCATCGCCTTCGTCCAGCGCGCGACACGCATCAGGACGGGCCCGGCGGTGATACCGAGCGCCGCGCGCAGGTCGTCCCGCGCCGACGCGATCAGCGCGGCGTCGTCCGACTCGAGCACGCGCTCGTTCAGCGCACCGCCCACGAAGCAACGGAGCAGCGCGTGGCCCTCGGGCGCGCGGCCCGGATACTTCACGCTCGAGAAGGTGCACGCGAACACCGCGCGCCGCTCGCCACGCGGGACGACGATGCCGAAGCCGTCGAGCGGATGCGGCACGTCGGCCCGGCGAAAGCCGAACGTCACGGTCGCCGAGGAGGCGTAGGGGATCTCGCCGAGCAGGGTCGCGAGGGCCGGATCGACGTAGCGCAGGAGCCGGCTCGCGGTGTACGACTCGGCCGCCACGATGACGTGGTCGGCCTCGAGCGCTCCGCCCAGGCCGCCGACCACGCGCCAGCCCCGGCCGCATCGCTCGATTCCGTCCGCGCGATGCTTGAGGAGGACCGAGCCCGGCGGCAGGCGCGACGCGATCGTGGCGACCAGCTCCTCCATGCCGTTCTGGAGGGTCACGAAGAGGCTCCAGCGCGCTCCGCTCGTCCCGGTCTGCGGCGCCCGTCGGTTCGCGCGCCAGAGCCCGAGGATGATCGATCGCTCGCGCCGCTCGAGCTCGGCAAAGCGCGGCATCGTCGCGGTCAGCGAGAGGTCGTCGGGATCGGCGGTGTAGATCCCGGCGACCAGCGGCTGGGCGACGCGCTCGAGAGCCTCGCGCCCGAGCCGGCGGCGCACGAACGCGCCGAGGCTCTCGTCGTCGCTCGTGCCCCGGGGCACGACGAGGTCGAGCACCATCCGGAGCTTACCCGGCCACGAGAACAGACCGGACCTGACGAACGGCCCGAGCTTGGTCGGCGCCAGGAGCTGAAAGCCGTCCGGCAGGGCATGCAGACGCCCGGCGTGCCAGACGAAGACCTTCCTGAAGCGATCGTCGGTCCGGACCAGCCGGTGCTCGACGCCGAGTCGCCGGCAGAGCGCCAGCGCCCACGGCTTCTCCGAGAGGAACGAGTCGGGGCCCGCCTCCACGAGAAATCCGCCGGCGCGCTCAGTCGCGATGGTGCCGCCGAGCCGGTCGCGCGAATCGACGAGCGTCAGCTCGAGCGCGGCCGATCGCTCGCGCGCGAGCTCGACGGCCCGGTGGGCCGCGGCGAGCCCCGTGATCCCGCCGCCGACGACGACGAGCTTCACTCGAGCCGTCTCGCGCCAGGACCGCGGGACGCGCTCATCGCCCGGCCCGGACGCCGGCGCCGCGGACGAGGTCGGCCAGCATCGCGACGAACTCGGGATGATCGTTCACGGCCGCCGCGCGATGCAGTGCGAGCCCGGCTCCCTCGGCCACCCGGCGCGCCTCGACGTCGAGGTCGTACAGCACCTCCACGTGATCGCACACGAAGCCGATCGGCACCACGACGACGTGGCGCTCGCCTTCCGTCGCCAGGCGCCGGAGGACATTACCGATGTCCGGCTCGAGCCACGGCTGCCGCGGGCTTCCGCTCCGGCTCTGATAGGCGATCGACCACCGCGCGTGGCCCAGGCGCCGGACGACCGCACGCGCCGCGGCGTTCAGGTCCGACACGTACGGCGACGCGGCGGCCATCGCCGTGGGAACGCTGTGCGCCGTGAACACGAGCGGCGTGGCCGCCCGCGCGTCTGCCGGGACCCGGGCGAGCGACGCGCGCGCACGATCGGCGACCGCCGCCACGAAGCGCGGGCTCTCGAACCACGCCGGCGCGAAGCCCACCTCGGGCGCGCCCGCGACGCGCGCGCGGGCCTCGGCGACGTCCTGCATGTAGCGATCCCACGAGGCCTCCGTGCGGAGCGGCGAGAGGATGACGGCGAGCGCCCGGCGCGCGCCCTTGCCCGCCATCTCGGCGAGCGCCTCGTGGAGGAACGGATGCCAGTTCCGCATGCCGACGAACACCGGCAGCGCGGGCCCGGCCTGGGCGAGCGCCTGCTCGAGCCCCTGCGCCTGGGCGAACGTGAGCTCGGCGAGCGGCGAGCGGCCGCCCGGCATCTGCTCGTAGTGGCGCGCCACCGCCTCGAGCCGCTCGGGGGGGATGCCGCGGCCGCGCGCGACGATCTCGAGGAACGGTCGGATCTCGTGCGGCGCCGTCGGCCCGCCGAAGGCGACGAGCAGCACGGAATCGACGGCGCTCATCGCCGATCGGACAGCTCGTGGACCATCTCGACCAGCGCGCGCGCGTGCTCGACCGGTGTCTGCGGGAGAATCCCGTGACCCAGGTTGAAAATGTGGCCCGGACGGCCGCCGGCGCGCTCGAGGATGTCCTTCACGCGCTGACGGATGTACGCCGGCTTCGACAGCAGCACGACCGGGTCGAGGTTGCCCTGCACGCCGACGTCGTGGCCGACGGCCGCCCAGCCGACGTCGAGGTCCACGCGCCAGTCCAGTCCGATCACGTCGCCGCCGGCGGCGCGCATCGCCGGCAGCAGCGACGCCGTGCCCGTTCCGAAGTGGATGACCGGAACGCCCGGCGTGAGCGCGCGGACCAGCGCGCGCGTGTGCGGCATCACGAACGTGCGGTAGTCCTCGGGCGCCAGCACCCCGACCCACGAGTCGAAGATCTGGACGGCCTCGGCGCCGGCCGCGATCTGACCGTTGAGATAGCGCGCGGTCGCGTCGACGAGGATCCCCATGAGCCGGCCCCAGCCCTCCGGCTCCTCGTACATGAGCCGCTTCGTGTGCAAGTAGTCGCGCGACGGGCCGCCCTCGACCAGGTACGACGCGACGGTGAACGGCGCGCCGGCGAAGCCGATCAGCGGCACCTTCCCGGCGAGCCCCCGCTTCACGCGGCGGACGGCGTCGAACACGAATGGGACAGACGACTCGACGTCGACCCGCGGAAGACGCGCGATCGCCGCCTCGCTGCGTACCGGCCGATGGATCACCGGGCCCTCGCCCGCCGCGAACTCGAGCCCGACGCCGAGCGGCTCGACGATCAACAGAATATCGGCGAAGAGGATCGCCGCGTCGACGCCGAGACGCGCGACGGGCTGCACGGTGACCTCCGCGGCCGCCTCGGGATTGCGGGCGAGCTCGAGAAAGCCGTAGCGCTCGCGCATTGCGCGGTATTCCGGCAAGTAGCGGCCGGCCTGCCGCATGAGCCACACCGGCGTGAACGACGTCGGCTGACGGCGGGCGGCGCGCAGGAGCGGCGCGTCTGGAAGCGACACGCCGGAAAGCTTATCATCTGGCCCACCATGGCATACATCACCGGCAAGCAGGCGTTCCTCCAGATCCTCAAGCAGGAAGGCCAAGGCGACCCTGCCCGAGCTGGCCGAGGCGATTCGCCGCAACACCGGTAAGAACAACGGCCATCCCGAGGCCGCCAGGCGCCGGGACGCGGTCACCGCGGCCTTTGCCGCCGAACGCGCCGAGCTGACGAAGCGCGCGGGGGCCGAGGCCTCGCGCGTGCCGATCTCCGCGCTGACGCTCATGAACGAGGTTGCAAAGGTGACGCCGGCCGACGCGGTCATCGTCGACGAGGCGATCTCGTCCTCGTCGGGCATCCGCCACTTCTTCAAGTGTGCCGATGCCAAGAGCTTCTTCGGGCTGCGCGGCGGCGGCATCGGCTGGGGGTTGCCGGCGGCGCTCGGGGTGAAGCTCGCCCTGCCGCACCGGCCGGTGGTCGCGCTGGTCGGCGACGGCAGCTCGATGTACACGAACCAGGCCCTCTGGACCGCGGCCCGGGAGTCGCTCGCCGTCGTCTACGTCATCTTCAACAACACGTCGTGTCGGATCCTGAAGCTGCGGACGAAGGCGTTGAAGGGCTTCTCGGCCGAGGACGACCGCTACGTCGCGATGGATCTCGATCGGCCGCAGATCGACTTCGTCGGCCTGGCACGCTCGCTCGGCGTCCCCGGCACGAAGATCGAGAAGGCCTCTGACATCGGCCCGGCGGTCGGCCGCGCGCTGGCGAGCGGCGGCCCGTACCTGGTCGACGTGAGGATCGACCCGGCTATCTGAGCCGCGGGGCCACCAGCTCGGCGAAGCGGCGCATCGACGCCAGCACGCGCTCGTGCGGTACGCGCGAGCCGACGTTCATCCAGACGGCGAGCTTCGTGAAGCCGATCGCGTGGCGCAGCTCTTCGAGTCGCTCCGCGACGCGCTCGGGCGCGCCGTAGACCCCGAAGTCCCTCAGCACCTCGTCGAAGCTCATGCGGCGGAACCGCTCGCCGACCGCCCGTCGTGGCCCGGCGAGCAGGGCCTTGCCGACCGAGCGATAGAAGTGCATCGCGCTGGCCTCGGTCTCCTCCCGCGCGCGGCGGTCCGTCTCGGCGACGTAGACCGGCAGGATCACGCCGACCTCGCCGCGGCCCGGGTGGCCGGCTTCGCGCCACGCGGCGTGATAGGCCCCGACGTAGCGCTCGAGCTCGCCGATGCTCGACGTCCTCACCGCCAGGAAGATCGGCAGCCCGCGGCGTCCGACCGCCGCATACGACTCCTCGGACGTCGCCGCGACGCGAAGCGGCGGGTGTGGCTTCTGGTACGGCTTGGGGACCGCGCAGACGTCGTGGAACTGGAAGTACTTGCCCTCGTACGTGAATCGCTCCTCGGTCCACGCCTTCAGGAGGATCTCGAGCGTCTCGTCGAAGCGCTCCTGGCTTTCCTCGTAGGGAATGCTGAAGCCCGTGTAGTGCTCGGGCAGACCGCTGCGGCCCACGCCGAGATCGACACGGCCTTTGCTGACGTGATCGAGCGTCGCAACGTCCTCGGCGAGGCGCAGCGGATGGATGAGCGGCAGCACCTGTACGGCGAACCCGATCTTCACGCGCTTGGTCCGCCCGGCGATCGTCGCGCCGACGACGAGCGGCGAGGCCAGCACGGAACGCTCCTTCTGGAAGTGCAGCTCGGCCAGCCACACCGCGTCGTAGCCGAGCTCCTCGGCCACCGTCGTCTGCGTCAACGAGTCGTCGAAGGCTTGCGCCTCGTCGACGCCCGGGCGCCATTCGAACTCGGTAAAGAGCCCGATCTCCACGGTGGTGGCTAGTGACTCCGCGCCGCGCTGCCTACGATGCCGCCGGGCTTCCGTCCGGCGCCGCCGTGAAGCGTCCGAACGTCTTCTCGACGAGCTGTCTCGCCCGCGCCGGATCGACGTGGTTCGCAGTCTGGCAGGGCGTCGACTCCTCCAGGACGCGCTCGGGATCCTGCCAGAGGCGGAACTTCTTGTACCGATCCTCGAACTCGATCCCGAGGCCGCGCGCGAACACCGAGAGATAGTGCTCGATCGTGATCGGGCGCTCGGCCTCGAAGCCGCAGATGAGCCGCTGGCAGCCGTGGTAGATCGTCGCGAGGGTCTGGGCGCCGCCAGCGCGAGAACGGTCGATCTCGTCGAGGATGAGCCCGTCCCACACCTGTTGACCGAGCTGGGCCTGGACGTCGACGGTGCACAGGCGGCCGAACCGCGGCTCGGACCCGACGTCGACCAGGCGCAGCCCGGGCACCGCCTCCAGCAGCCGACGACCCGCGGCGCCCTCACGCCGACGCGGCTCGCTCTGACTGTGATAGTGGAGCGCGACGGCTTGGTCGACCCGATGCGTGAACTCGATCGAGGGCAGGCGGTCGGCCAGGAACTCCGTCGTGTGGCGCACCGGGAACGGCCACTGGAACTTCTGGATCTCGTCGTAGAAGAACATGCACGACGGGCACCACATCACGACCTCTTCGGGCTGGTAGCGCTGGAAGAGCTCGACCGTGCGCCGGTTCATGCCGCCCGACGCCGCGGTGTCGCCGTTCCGGTGGTGGACGATGCCGCAACAGTACGTCGGGCCGCCGACGGCGACGTAGTCGAGCCCGAGCCGGTCGAAGATCGCGGTGACGGTGCGGATCATGTGCGAGGTGCGCAAGACGTTGCAGCCGAGGTAAAGCACGATCTGGTGCGGCGCGGTGTCCGCCTCGGGCGCCTGCAGACGCCACGTCCGCTCCTCCGGCAAGGTCGTCAGATCCTGCGTCAGGGTGATCTCGCCGAAGTGCGTCTTGTAGTCGTAGGCCATCGTCAGCTCTCCAGTCCGCGCCGCCGGCGCTCGAGCTGTCGCAGGTCGGCGCGTCGCACCTTGCCCGTCGTCGTCACCGGAATGGTCTCGATGAATTCTATCTCACGGGGGTACTCGTGGGCCGAAAGGCGCGTGCGCACCCACGCCTGGAGGTCGCGCGCCAGCTCTTGCGTCCCGGCGGCTCCGGGGTGGAGCTGGACGAACGCCTTGACCACCTCGCCCCGGACGGGGTCGGGCGCGCCGATGGCCGCCGCCAGCGCGACCGCCGGGTGGCCCTGCAGGCAGTCCTCGATCTCGCCCGGCCCGATCCGATAGCCGCCGCTCGAGATCAGGTCGTCCTTGCGGCCGACGAACCAGAAGTAGCCGTCGGCGTCCTTCCGGGCAAGATCGCCCGTGAGCGCCCAGTCGCCGACGAACTTCTCACGGGTGGCCCGCTCGTTGTTCCAGTACCTGAGGAACATCACGGGATCCGGACGGCGCACCGCCACCTCGCCGACCTCGCCGGTCGGGACGGCGGTGCCCTTGCCGTCCACGACGTCGACGACGTGGCCGGGGATCGGGCGTCCCATCGACCCCGGCTTCACCGGCATCAGGAGCGAGCAATTGCCGAGCACGAGGTTCACCTCGGTTTGCCCGAAGCCCTCGTGCGGCGTGACGCCGAGCGCCTCGCGCGCCCACCGGATGACCTCCTCGCCGACGGCCTCGCCGCCCGTGAACATCGAGCGCAGCTCGAGCCTCCACCGCGCGCGCGGATCGGCGACCGAGCGCATCATCTTCAGCATCGTGGGCACCAGGAACGTGTTGCGGACACGGTGCCGCGCCAGGACGTCGAACGCGCGCGCGGCGTCGAACTTCTTCGGGCGATGGGCGACGACCGGCACGCCGTAGTGCCAGCTCGGGAGCAGCACGTCGAGCAGCCCGCCGGCCCACGCCCAGTCCGCCGGACTCCAGTGCCGGTCGCCGGGCTTCGGAAAGTACTCGTGATAGAACTCGATCGCCGGCAGGTGCCCGAGCAGCACGCGATGCGCGTGGAGCACCCCCTTCGGCGGCCCGGTCGTTCCCGACGTATAGATGAGGATCGCCGGATCCTCCGCCGCCGTGGCGACGGGCTCGAGCGAGTCGGGCTCGCGTGCGATGGCCTTCGCGTATTCGACGACACCATCGGCGTCGACGCGATCGACCGAGATCACCTGAGCGAGCGCCGGCAAACCCTTGGCGACGGCGAGCACGCGGTCGAGATTCTCGCCGTCCGTCACGACGACCTTCGCGCCGGCGTCCCGCAGCCGGTACTCGAGCGCTTCCGGGCCGAAGAGCGTCGACAGCGGCAGCGCGACCGCGCCGAGCTTATAGGCCGCCAGGTGGGCGACCGCAGTCTCGGGCCGCTGCGGCAGCACGATCCCGACCCGATCGCCCCGAACGATTCCGAGGCCGGTGAAGGCGCGTGCCAGCTGGTTCGAGCGGGCGCGAAACTCCGCGAACGTGTGCTCGCTCACCGAGCCCGCGTCGTCCTCGTACACGAGCGCGACGCGCGAGCGGTCGCCGGCGTGGCGGTCGCAGACGTCGATCGCGATGTTGTAGACCGGCGGGATCGCCCAGCGGAACCGTTCGTAGACGTCCTGGTAGCTCTCGCCGCGCGGCAGAAGCGTCTCGACCATGTGCCGGTAGCCTACCACCCCTCAACGAAGCTCCAGCAGGATGATAAGCTTCGGCCGGATGCCACGCCGCCGCGTCACGTTGCGCGCCGTCACCGCGCTCTTCCTCGAGCGTCAGAATCTGGCCCGGCCGCACGCGACCAGGCTGACCGCGCCGCGCCTGCTCCGGTTCGTCCAGGATGTCGGCGGGATCCAGCTCGACTCGATCAACGTGCTCGACCGCGCCCACTACCTGACCGTGTGGAGCCGATTCGGCCCGTACGACCGGGCGTGGCTCGATCGCCAGATCTACCGCCGCCGGATCCTCTTCGAGTACTGGGCTCACGCCGCCTGCCTCGTGCCGGCCTCGGATTTTCCGTGGTGGCGGCGCGCCATGCTCGACTATCGCAGCCGCCACACCGGCTGGTCGGGCTGGCCACGCCGGAACGCGAAGATGCTGCGCACAGTGCGCGAGGCGGTCCAGGCCAACGGGCCGATGGGCAACGGCGACTTCGAGGGACGGCGGCCGGCGGGAGGCGGCGGCTGGTGGTCGTGGCGTCCGGTACAGCACGCGCTCCATCATCTCTGGATGAACGGCGCGCTCACCATCCACTCGCGCGAGCACTTCCAGAAGCGCTACGACTTGCTCGAGCGCGCGATGCCGGACGCGCTCGGTGTCGAGCCGGTCTCCGCGGCGGAGTTTCAGCGCTGGCACGTGAGACGATCGCTCCACGCCATGGGCGCGGCGACCGAGCTCGATCTGGCGCGCTATCTCACGTTCCCTCGCTTCCAGCCGGGCGTTCGACGCGCGGCGCTGCGCGAGATGCTCGAGCGCGGCGAGATCACGGAGATCGAGCTCGAGGGCTCGGGGGGCCGGTGGCTCGCGCTCGCCAGCGACCTTCCGGCCCTGGTCCGCGCCGGCCGAGCGCCGGCACTCGCGCACGGGACGACCTTGCTCTCGCCCTTCGACTCGCTGATGTGGTACCGCGACCGCGTCGCGCGGCTCTTCGGCTTCGACTACCGGATCGAGGTCTACACACCCGAACCCAAGCGCGTGCACGGCTACTACACGCTCCCGATCCTCCACCACGGCCATCTCATCGGCCGCGTCGACGCCAAGTCGCACCGTGCCGACCGGAAGCTGGAGGTGCGCCACGTGCACTTCGAGCCCTGGTTCGCGTCGGCCGGCGCGCTCCCCGACGGCATAGATCGTCTGGATCGGGACGAAGCCCTCGGGGGCGTCGCGCAGGCGATGGGTTCGCTGCGCATCTTCGTAGGAGCCGACGAGGTGGCGATCGGCCGCGTCACCCCGGCCCGGTTGCGGGCGCCCCTCGTGCGCTGGCTCCGCGTCTCGCGTCAAGACGAGCCGGTCCTCGAATCCTGACCTTCACGAGGCCGAATCGGCCGCTCGAATCGCGGGGGCCGCGCAGTCGCCAAACTGTGGAAGCCCGCGGCCTTGAGGACGCTCGCTGAAATTCCTGTTACCATCCAGCTACCTGAGCCTCGAAGAGGGCGATCATGGACAAGGAAGGCAGCCAGCTCATTCGCGGACTCGAGGGCGTCGTCGCCGCCGAGACCAAGCTGTGCGATCTCGACGGCCGGAACGGCCGCCTGGCGTACGGCGGCTACGACATCGAAGACCTGGCGCGCCGGGCGAGCTTCGAGGAAGTGTGCCACCTGCTCTGGTACGGCGATCTCCCGAACGCGGCGCAGCTCGACAAGACCACCCTAGCGCTCATCAGCGCGCGCGAGATTCCCGCCGATCTCGTCCAGGCGTTCAAGCTCATGCCGAAGGCGACGGATCCGATGCGCGTGCTCCAGGCGGCGGTCGCGATCCTCGGTATGAGCGACCCCGACACCACCGACAGCTCTCACGCGACGAATGTCCGGAAGGCGATCCGGCTCACCAGCCAGATGGCGACGGCGATCTGCGCTCACCATCGGATCCGGTCCGGTGAGGAGCCGATTCGGCCCGCCTCCGATCTCTCGCACGCCGCCAACTTCCTCTACATGCTGACGGGCAAGCGGCCCAGCGGCGTCGTCGCCAAGGCGTTCGACGCGAGCCTGACGCTCTACGCCGAGCACGAGCTCAACGCGTCGACGTTCACGACCCGCTGCATCGTCTCGACGCAGTCCGATATGCACTCGGCGGTGGCCGGCGGCGTCGGCGCGCTCAAGGGGCCGCTCCACGGCGGCGCCGGCGAGGCGGTGATGCGGACCTTGATGGAGATCGGCGAGGTCGCCAACGTCGACGCCTTCACCGCGAAGGCGCTCGCGGACAAGCGCCGATTCATGGGGATGGGCCACCGCGTCTACAAGGCCGGCGACCCGCGCGCCGCGATTCTCAGGGGCATGGCCGAGGAAGCCTGCCGCCAGTCCGGCCAGTTCACGTGGTACGAGATGGCGGTGAAGCTCCACGCGCGCATCAACGACGCGAAGAAGCTCATCCCCAACGTCGACTTCTACTCGGCGCCGCTCTTCTACTCACTGAACATCCCCGTGGATCTCTTCACGCCGGTGATCGCGGCCGGTCGCATCGCGGGCTGGACGGCGAACATCATCGAGCAGTACGACGACAACCGCCTGATCCGCCCCCGCGGCGACTACATCGGCCCCTCCCGCCGCGGGTTCACGACCGTGGACAAGCGCTGAAATGCCCCAGAGCCTCACCCAGAAGCTCATCGCCAGCCACCTCGTCGCCGGAAAGCCCGTCGCCGGCCACGAAATCGGCATCTCGGTCGACCAGGTCCTCCTCACCGACACCAACGGCACGATGTCGTGGCTCCAGTTCGAGGCGATGGGCTTTGCGCGCGCCGTGCCCGGCCGGATCGTGAGCTACGCCGACCACAATGTCTATCAGGTCGACTCGCGAAACTCCGACGACCACCGCTACCTGCAGGCCGTCTCGCGCAAGTACGGGGCGGTCTTCTCCAAGCCCGGCAACGGCATCTGCCATCAGGTCCACATGGAGAGCTTCTCCATTCCGGGCCAGACCCTGCTCGGCACCGACAGCCACACGCCGCTCTGCGGCGCGGCCGGCATGCTCGCCATCGGCGCGGGCGGGCTCGACGTCGCGGTCGCGCTGGGCGGCGGGCCCTACTTCTTCCAGATGCCCGAGATCGTCCGCGTTCACCTCACCGGCGCGCTCCAGCCGTGGGTGACGGCGAAGGACGTGATCCTCGAGCTGCTGCGCCGACTGACCGTCCGAGGCGGCACGGGCAAGATCTTCGAGTACGGCGGCCCCGGGCTCCGGAGCCTGGCGGCCGCCCAGCGCATGACGATCGCCAACATGGGCGCCGAGCTCGGGCTGACGACCAGCGTCTTCCCGAGCGACGACGTCACGCGCTCGTTCCTGACCCGTCTGGGCCGCGGCGACGACTGGCGGCCGGCGGCGCCCGACGACGACGCGACGTACGACGGCGAGATCCAGCTCGACCTCGCGGCGCTCACGCCGCTCGTCGCGCTCCCGGGCTCGCCCGACCGCGTCGTGCCCATCGAGGAAGTCGCCGGCACGCCGATCGAGCAGGTGATGGTCGGCTCGTGCACGAATGGCTCGTGGCACGACATGGCGTCGGTCACCGACATCGTGCGCGGCCGCCGCGTCCACTCGTCGGTGTCGTTCGTCCTGTTCCCGGGCAGCCACAAGATCCTCGAGACGATGGCCCGCGAAGGCTTGCTCACCGACCTCATCGCCGCGGGCGCCACGGTCTCCGAGTCGAGCTGCGGGGCGTGCGCCGGGATCGGCCACGTGCCGGCGGCCGGCGCCAAGAGTCTGCGCGCCTTCAACCGCAACTTCCCCGGGCGGAGCGGCGTGAAGGACGACGCGGTCTATCTCTGCTCGTCGACCGTGGCGGCGGCCTCGGCGCTGACCGGCGTCATCACCGATCCGCGCACGCTCGGCGCGCCGGGGCCGGTCACCCTGCCGGCGCGCTTCGCGAGCTCGACGGTGGGATTCGTCGAGCCCGACGGGGCCGGCGAGATCCCGCGCGGGCCGAACATCAAGCCGGTGCCGCTCGGCGAGCCGGTGGCCGAGACGCTCGAGGCGCCGGTCGTGATCAAGCTCGGCGACAAGGTGTCGACCGACGACATCTCGCCGGCCGGCTCCGCGGTGCTCGTGTTCCGCTCGAACATCCCGGCGATCGCGGAGTTCTGCTTCAAGTACGTCGACGCCGATTTCGTGGCGCGCGCGAAGGCGGCCGGACGCGGCATCATCGTGGGCGGCGAGACCTACGGCCAGGGATCGTCGCGCGAGGCGGCGGCCACCGGCCCGATGTACCTCGGGATCCGCGCCGTCATCGTCAAATCGTTCGCGCGGATCCACCGCACGAACCTGATCAACTGGGGCGTCGTGCCGCTCGTCCTCGACAATCCCGATGATTTCGCGGGCATCGAGCGAGACGACCGCTTGCGGCTGCCCGGCCTGCGCGCCGCGCTGGCGGCGGGCGAGCGGGTGCGCGTGGAGAACGCGCGGACGGGCGCCGCGTTCACCGCCTCGTGCGCGCTGACGACGCGGGAGCGCGAGATCCTGCTGGCCGGCGGCATCCTGGCGCACACGAAGGGGCGACGTCCATGAGCCAGAAGAAGATCCGGGCCGTCTACATGCGGGGCGGCACGAGCCGCTGTCTCGTTTTCCATCAAGCGGATCTTCCGCCGGCCGGCGCCGAGCGCGATCGTATTCTGCTCACCGCGCTCGGCAGCCCCGACCCTTACGGCCGCCAGCTCGACGGCATGGGCGGGGGGATCTCGTCCCTGTCGAAGGCGTGCATCATCGGCGCCCCATCGCACCCGGACGCCGACGTCGACTACACCTTCGCGCAGGTCGAAGTGGCGAAGGCGATCGTGGACTACAAGGGCAACTGCGGCAACTGCTCGTCCTCTGTCGGGCCCTTCGCGATCGACGAGGGCCTGGTGAAGGCGGTCGAGGGCGAGACGCTCGTCCGCATCCACAACACCAACACGAAGAAGCTCATCGTCGCCCACGTGCCGGTCCTCGACGGCGAGGCGGCGGTCGAGGGCGATTTCGAGTTGGCCGGCGTGGCCGGCCGCGGCGCGCGCATCGCGCTCGACTTCCTGGATCCTGGCGGTGCCGGCACCGGGCGCCTCCTGCCGACAGGCGCGCCCCGCGAGACGATCGCCGGCATCGACGCCTCGCTCGTGGACGCCACGAACCCCGTCGTCTTCGTCCGCGCGAATGACCTCGGCCTCGCCGGCACCGAGACGCCGCAGGCGATCGACGCCGACCGCGCGCTCTCGACGCGGCTCGAGGCGATCCGCGTCGACGCGGCTAGGCGGATGGGCATCCCGGGCAGCGCCGCGGTGCCCAAGATCGCGATGGTCGCGCCGGCGACCGCGTTCACCGCGCTCGACGGCGTCCGGCATGCGGCGGACAGCGTCGATCTGGTGACGCGCGTGATCTCGATGGGCAACTGCCACCGCGCCGTCGCGCTCACCGTCGCGATGTGCCTCGCCGTGGCGGCGCGCGTGGACGGAACCGTCGTGCGCGAGTGCGCCGGCGACGGCACGCACGATCTCCGCCTCGGTCATCCGTCCGGAGTGCTGCCGATCGACGCCGCCGTGCGTCGCCGCGACGGCGCCGCCTGGGCGGAGCGCGTCACCGTGTATCGGACGGCCCGGCGCCTGATGGAAGGCTTCGCGCGCATTCCGTGAGCGCGACCGTCGACACCGGCGCGCGGCCCGATAGCATGGACGGCTTCTACCGCGCCGTGCGCGCCGTCGGGCGGTTCTGGCTCTGGTTCTTCTTTCGCTCGGTCGACATCCGGCACCCGGAGCGCGTGCCGGCCGACGGGCCGGTGCTCCTCTGCATCAACCATCCCAACAACTTCATCGACTCGCTGCTCGTGGGCGCCGCGATTCCGCGCAAGGTCCACTACCTGGCGACGGCCGCCCTGTTCAAGAATCGCCTCGTCGCGCGCTTCCTCCTCGCGTGCGGCGCGATCCCCGTCTATCGCAAGCAAGACGAGCCAAGCTCCTATGGCAGGCCACCCTCGGCTGGAGCCGGGCTCACGGCACCCGCTACAACGGCGGAGAAAAATGCGGGCACCTTCGAGGCGTGCTTCAAGGCCTTCGCCGAGGGCCGGCTCGTCGCCATCTACCCGGAGGGCACGACGCATGCCGAGGTGCGCGTTCAGCGGATCAAGACCGGCGCCGCGCGGCTGGCGCTCGGCTACGAGGCCGAGCGTCCGGGCCCCTTGCGTGTGATCCCGGTCGGGCTCAACTTCGACGCGCGGAAGTCCTTCCGCGGCCGCGTCCTCCTCTCCTTCGGCCCGGTCATTCCGGTCACGCCCTACCTCGAGGCGTACCGGAGAGATCCGGTCAAAGCGGTCGAGGCCCTCACCGACGCGATCCAGTGGGGCATCGAGGCCGAGGTGGTCCACGTCGAGCGCATCGACGAGAGCCGGCTCGTGAACGCCGTCCAGGAGCTCTACCGCGACGAGCTGGTGCGCGAGCTCCGCGAGGAGCGCGGCCTCGCCGAGCGGCAGATCGACCTGGTCCGCCTGTCGCGGGCGATCGTGGACTCGACCAATTACTTCAAGCAGCGTGACCCCGAGCGGGTCGAGCGCATCGGGCAGAGCATCCAGAGCTACCGGGCGCTCCTGGCCGAATATCGCGTGAAGGACGAGGCGGTGCGCGCGCGGCTCGAGCGGCGGCGGCCCCGCCAGCGGATCCGCCGCGGCTGGCAGGCGATCGTCGGTTTTCCGTTCTTCGTGTACGGCGCGACCGTGAACTTTCTCCCCTACTGGATCCCGCGCTGGGTGGCGCGCCACATGTCGCGCAAGGAGACCGACTACGCGACGTGGCGGTTCCTCACCGCGATGCTCGCGATTCCGCTCTTCTGGGCGCTCGAGACCTGGCTCGTCGCGCGGCTGGTCGGCCCCGCCGGCGCGCTCGTATTTTTGCTCACCCTGCCGCTCTCCGGCGTGATCGCGTATCGCTACTGGGTCGGCGCCGGGCGGCTCCGGAGCCGTTTGCGCTTCGGCGCCCTCGCGCTGACCCGCGAGCACGCGGCCCGTCGCTTGACGACGGAGCGTCAGGCGCTGATCGCCGAGCTCGAGCGGGCCAAGAGCGACTATCTGGCCGCGACGAAAGGGAGCTCCTTTTGAGCGTTCGCCGGCTCGAGGAAATGTCGACTTCCGCGCTCGACGCGCTCGACCGCGCGCGCACCGTCGTCGTCCTGACGGTGAGCCCGCTCGAGGAGCACGGGCCGCACCTACCGGTCGGCGTCGACGCGATCGCCGCGCGCCACTTTGCCGAGGCCCTCGCCGAGCGCCTCACCGCCGCGCGGCCCGGCTGGACCGCCCTGCTGGCGCCGACCTTGCCGCTCGGCTCGTTCACGTTCGACGCCGTCGGCACCGTGAGCGTGCGCCAGCGCGTCCTGCGCGACGCGGTCGTCGACTGCGGCCGCTCGCTGGCGCGGGCCGGCTTCCGCTATATCCTCGTCGCCAACGGGCACGGGGGACCGGGGCACCTGACGGCGCTCGAAGAAGCCTCCGCGATCGTCTCGCGGCGACATCGCGTGACGATGGCCTCGCTCTCGGGCCATCTGGCCTGGCAGTTCCTGCGCGGCCGATACGTCGACAAGATCGCGGACGCGCTCGGACGCCCGCTCTCCGACGACGAGCGTCGGGCGTTCTCCGAGGATGCTCACGCCGGCTGGTGGGAGACCTCGCTGATGCTCCTGCTCCGGCCCGATCTGGTCGATCCGTCCTATCGCTCGCTTCCGCCGGCGCGCTACTCGCTCCCCGCGCGCGCGGTGCCGAACTTCCCGCTCCGCAACGGCGGTCGGGGCTACGTCGGCCACCCGGCGCTGGCCGATCCGGCGTTCGCCAAGGCGGCTTGCGAGGTCCTGCTGGCCGAGACGATGGATCTCGTGGAAGGCCTTCTCGACGGGCGCGTGGCGCCTCGCGCCGGCCGCTCGCCGTTCTTCGTGCTTGCGTTCTTCAGGACCGACTTCTGGCCCATGGCCGTCACCGCGACGGTGGGCATCGCGCTCGGCGTGGCGGCCTGCCTGACCCTCACCGCCCTCGGCCGGGCCCGGACCAATGGCGGACACCCCGATCGTCGAGCTTGACGCCCAAGACGGCGTCGCGTGGCTGCGGCTCAATCGCCCGGAGGCGCTCAACGCGCTGGATCGCCGGCTGACGGCCGCGCTCGAGGAAACGCTCGAGCGCGTGGCCGCGCTGAACGACGTTTGCGTGCTCGTGGTGGCCGGGCGCGGCCGCGCCTTCTGCGCCGGCAATGACATCAAGGAGATGGAGACGGTGACGCCCGACGACGCCGAGGCCCTCGCGCGGCGCCACGCCGCGATCATGGCGCGCTTCGCGACACTTCCGCAGGTGACGATCGCCGCCGTCGACGGCTTCGCCCTGGGCGGCGGGCTGATGCTCGCGATCGCCCAGGACCTTCGCGTCGCGTCCGACCGGGCGCGCTTCGGGCTCCCGGAGGTCACGCTCGGCTTTCCGCCGGCCTACGGGATCGCGCGCCTGCTGGACGTCGTCGCGGGCGGCCACGCTCGCGATCTGCTCCTCACCGGACGTACCATTCACGCGACCGAGGCGCTGCGCATCGGCCTCGTCAATCGCGTGGTCGCTCCGCCCACCCTCGACACGAGCGTCGCCACGCTGGCCGCGGAGATCGCCCGTTCGCCCCGCGGCGGGCTCGAGGCGACGAAGAAGATCGTCGCGGCGATCCGCGCGGGCGGGTCGGGTCGGGAGGCCGAGGGCTACGCCGCCGCGCTGAGGACGAGCCCGGCGGCTCGGGAGCGAATCCGGGAGTTCGCGAGCCGGAAGAAGCGGTAGGTTACCGCTTGCGGCGCAGCCGGTCCTGATCGGCCTCGCGCAGGAAATCGTCCGCGATCTCGGGAGGGATCTGGGCGTAGGCGACGCCGAAGTTGCAAGTGACCGCGACCGGGACGCCGCGCTTGCCCGAGAGGACCTTGATCTTGTCGTTGACCCTGGCGATGACCGTGTCGATGTCGCCCACCCCGGCGTCCGGGAAGAACACGACGAACTCGTCGCCGCCGTGGCGCACGATCAGATCCGTCGTCCGCGTGGCCTCGACGAGGGCGTCGGCCACGGTCCGCAGCACGTCGTCGCCCATGCCGTAGCCGAAGCGGTCGTTGATCGACCGGAGCTGCAGGACGTCGACGACCAGCAGGAGCGCGCCGGTCTTGCGGCGGCGCGCGACGGCGGCCAGCCGGCGATACTGATCGTAGAAGGCCCGGCGCCCCGGCAGGCCCGTGACCGGATCGGGCGCGAAGCGCGACAGGCGGCGGTCGGTCTCGTAGAGGCGACCGGCGAGCGTCCGCAGCAGCGAGACCGCCAGCTCGGCGGAGTTCTGCAGCACCTTCAGGAACTCGGATTGCGGGATGACCAGGCAGTGCGTCCGCTCGACCGCGACGACGGTCGCCGAGCGCGGCTGGTTCCGCAGCACGCCCAGCTCGCCGAGGATCTCGCCCACGCCGAGCTCGCCGACGATGAGCTCCACCGGAGAGTCGGTCGCGACCTCCAGAACGCGCACCCGGCCCGACAGGATGACGAAAAGGCGGTCGGGCGGATCGCTCTCGCGGATCAGCACGTGGCCGGCCGTGAAGGTCTGCTCGGTCGCGCTGTCGAGCAGGAGTTCGCGGTGCTCCGCGGTCAGGAAACGGAATAGCGGTAGAGCGGCCAGGAGGCTCGCGCAGCGAGCCCGGCTGTCGCCCGATGCGGTCACCTGCTCGGTGCGCAGCGCCACACGCTCGACCGGATCGAAGACGAGCAAGGTCCGAGCGAGCCACGCCCGCACGCGGGTACGGAGCATGGGGGGGCTGAAGGGCTTCGGCAGGTAGTCGGTCCACGAGGCCTCGCCGCGGAAGACGGCGTCGGACGGGATGGAGCTGTTGGCGAGGACGACGATCGGAAAGTTGCGCCGGCCCAGGCGGTCGCGCAAGACGTCGAGGCTCGAGTCGTCGTCGCCGTCCAGCAGCTCGCGGTCGATGATCGCGATGTCGGGTACGAGCTCGGGACCGCGCGAAAGCGCCGCGCGGAGGTCCGTCTCGCGCAGGAAGACGAGGCCGTCGTCGCTGAGGACTTCCTCGATCTCGGCGACCTCCGGCTCGTTGGCGCTGACCAGGAGCACGCGGCCGCCCACGATCTGGCGGTGCTGCAGGGCCGAGGCCTCGGCCATGTCCGGCGCGGCGCTGCTGCCCCGCACCTCCAGCTCGAGGCCTTCGCGGGCCGCGAGGACGTCCAGCGCCTGGCCTCGCCGGCCGACGTGGTCCCGCGCCATCGCTTCCATCCGCTCCATCGTCGCGTCGTCGTGCGCCGGATCGTGGTGGAAGAGCACAAGGCGCTCGACGCCGGCGGCCAGCGCGACGTCGACCGCGTACTCGATGCTGCTGTGGCCCCAGCCGACCTTGTCGCGGTACTCCGCGTCGGTGTACTGGGCGTCGTGGATCACGAGGTTCGCGCCCTTCAGGAAGGCGATGTGGCGCTCGTCGCCCGGATGCTGGGAGACGCGGCCCGAGGCGTTCCAGAAGGGCTCATGGTCGGTCGCATACGCGATCGTCGCGCCGTCGCTGGTCATGCGGTAGGCGATCGTGGGCGCGGTGTGATTCAGGAACTGCGTCTCCACGAGCACCCCGCCCACCCGGAAGAACCCCTCGTCGAGCTCGGTGAAGTGGATGCGCGAGCGCAGGTCGCGCATCTTGACCGGGAAGTACGAATACTCCATCTGGCCGGCCATCGCTTCCTCGAGGCCGCGCTGCAACCCGAGTGGCGCGTAGATGTTCAGCTCGGAGCCGGGCAGGAACGCCGGAACGAAGAACGGAAAGCCCTGGATGTGATCCCAGTGGGTATGGCCGATGAAGAGGTGCAGCCGGATCGGCTGTGGCATAGTTTGCGCCAGATGGAGCCCGAGTTCGCGGGCCCCGGTGCCGCAGTCGAGGACGATCACCGTTCCGTCCGAGGCCCGTACCTCGACGCACGAGGTGTTACCCCCGTAGCGGGCGGTGCTCGCCCCGGGTGCAGCGATCGATCCACGAGTGCCCCAAAAGCGAATCCGCATGTCGAATAGTCTTATCATATCGCCCATCGCCTTGCCCTACGCGGACTCACCTGCCACTGGCGCTGACGCGGCTCGTACGAGCGTGACACCGACGCCCCCGCCCCCGGGGCTGGCGAGGGTGCTTCTACGGGCGTCGCACGACGTCCCAAGGCAAGCACGGCAGGCATAGTTCCCCCATTCACCGGGGGCAAGAGGGACGCGATGGCGAGCCATCCGGGCCCACCGCGTTGAAACAATCCCCGACCGTTCACAACAAGCCTGGTCGGCGATGCCGCACGAGACGACTCCTCGTGACGCCTAGTAGGGTGAATCGCATAGCAAGGTCATCACCAACGGCGATGCTCCCGTTCGCCAGACCATCCGGAGGATAGAATTCCACGCGAGTACGCCGAAACCAACCGGTCGCGGCATCGTGTGCCGAAGAAAGGCGACCTTCCTGATGTATTCGGGAACATGCCACTTGGAAGAGGTGCCGGCGGGGAAGAATACGATGTCGCCCGCACCGATTCGATGTTCCTTTCCGTCGCCGTTGGTGATGAAGGCCTCGCCGTCGAGCACGACGAGAGTCTCGTCCTGGGTGTAATGCCAGTTGAAGCGTCCAGCGGTGCAATCCCAGACCCTGGCTTGCGAAGTGCGGTCATGGCTTCTCGCCAGTTCCCTGCTTCGGGTCTCCGGCCGACCATTGATGACCCAGTCGGGTCTGACCGGCGCGGACCTGAGACCGTCGGTGCCTGCGGAGGTGATCACGATCGATTTGGACATGGTATTCTCCAGTGGGCGCAATGTCCGAGCATTGAGTTGCAGCAATATTAACCGCACCGGCTCGAGCAGGGCGTAGGAATATGTGGATCGGATGACGCCACACCCGGTGCGACCAGGTTGCGCCAGGCGCCCGTCACCCGGTCGAGCTTACGTCCGTCGGGATCGGCGAAGCCAAATCTCGCGCCAATAGACCAATTCGGAGCGTTCGCAACCGCCCAGTGCCATGGCTTCACACCGACACACGGAACCTTCCAGAGCCACCGTATTGTGGAGTTGACGCATCTCTCCGCTCCCATCCAAGATGATCTTGTCGAGCCGTGCCTTCACCCGGCGCTGCTGCCCGCACAGCCGACGCATGTCCGGCGAAAAGTAGAGCCCACGATTCTGCGCAGTACTGTTCAAGGTGTCGAGGATGCTCTCCATCGGCTTCACTTCTACCAAATCGCCGGCCTTGAGGCCGAGGGTCGCCACCGGAGTGGATTGCTTGCGTCCGCGCGCGTACTCGCCCAGCAGCTTCCGGCGGAATTTCCAGAAAAGAAATATCCCGACGCGACGGGCCATCTGCAGGACGCTGCAATTACCGGCTCGAACCGCGACGACGCATCGTCCGATTCGAGACCACCGTGGCAAGCTGTCGGTGACCTTCAACAACTCGCTCGCCTGACAAAAGAAAGTGCTCGGGCCGCTCGTGGTCTTGAGCCGGCGGCGGAGTCGCCTGCCGTCATTCGATTCCCTCTCGGAGGGGCCTTCGTTGTCGGCGACCTTGCGGAGCCACGCTTCGCGCCAGAAAATCGAGCACGCTTTCTGGCAGCCATCATGCGCGGCACCGGAACAGCGTACTCCGTCGAGCGTGACCACGTCATCGCCCCTGAACGCCCGCATGGTCGAACCTTTTCCCGTGTAGCACGTCTTCACGACCCGCCGGGCCACACGAAATCGCTTCCCGCAAAATTCGGCCATCTCCGGCATGAACGGCAAGTGGTCCAACGTCCCGTCAGCGTCGAGGGTTCGTAGGATCTCGTCGGGCGTCTTCACCTCCACGAGATCTCCAGGGCGAAGCATGTGTCGCTGGTTCGTCCAAACTTCTTCGTCAGGATCGGCCGGGCACGTGGTCATGGCAGCGAAATACAGATAGCTTATCGAGCCTGTCAACGTGAAAAAGTTTTCACAGGTTGGATCCGCAGTCGATAAGTCCGGGACGGCCTCGACTTGCGTCCAGGCAGGGCCCTCTGATACACAACAGCGCGTGACCGCCATCCTGCCGCCGATCCCGACCCACGTGATGGGCAGCCACGGCTTCCCGGGCTGGTTCTGGACCGCCCTCGACCGGATCAAGGCGGGCGACTACGGCCAGACCGATACGAAGGAGACGTTCGACGACGCGACGCAGCTCGCGATCCGCGACCAGGAGCGCGCCGGCATCGATATCGTCTGCGACGGCGAGATGCGCCGCTTCTTCTTCGTGCAGACCTTCTACGCGAAGATGGACGGGCTCGAGCCGGTCGAGCCACTCCGAAAGACCGGGCTCTACGCCTACGACTCGGCGCCGCGCTACCGGCCGCGGCAGCGCGTCACGGTGCCGCGCGGGCTCGGCGTGGTCGAGGAGTTCCAGTATCTGAAGACGCAGACCGAGAAGCCCGTGAAGGCCACGTGCCCCGGGCCCGTCACCCTCTCGATCCACGTCCAGCTCCGGCCCGGCGACGCGTACGGCAACGATCGCCTGGCACTCTGCTGGGACTTCGTCCCGGCCATCAACGCCGAGCTACGCGCGCTGGTCGACGCGGGGGCGGATTACATCCAGATCGACGAGCCGTCGGCGGCGATCGTGCCCGGGCAGATCGGCGAGTACGTGAAGATGTTCAACGCCTGCGTCGAGGGCGTCCGCGCGCGGATCGCGTACCACGTCTGCTTCGGCAATCTCCTGTCGCGCCCGCGCGGCAAGCGGTCTTATCGTTGGATGTTTCCCAAGCTGCTCGACACTCGATGCCACCAGTTCGTTTTCGAGTACGCGAACCGCGAGATGGCGGAGATCGAGCACTGGAAGGAGATCGGCGTCGACCGCGACGTGGCGTGTGGCGTAGTCGACGTGAAGTCGTTCTACATGGAGAGCCCGGAGGACGTCGCCGAGCGGCTCGAGCTCTGCGCGAAGTTCATTCCGGTCGAGCGGCTGTCGGCCGTGCCCGACTGCGGCTTCTTTCCGGTGCCGCGCTGGGTCGCCTTCGAGAAGCTCAAGCGCCTCGTCGCCGGCACGCGGCTCGCGCGCCGACGGCTCGGGCTCGCTTCGCCGCGGCCATGACACCAGGAGCCTCGCCATGACGCACGACCACTCCTCGCGACGGCAGTTCCTGAAGCTCCTGGGCGCCGGGGCCGGCGCGGCCGCGGCGAGCCGGCTCGACGCGCCGGCCGCAGGCACTCAGGCGAGCGGCCCCGTGAAGATCGGCGTGCTCACGATCCGCGCCGGCGTCGCGGCGCCGGTCGGCGCCGCCGGGCTCCGCGCGACCGAGTGGTGGGCCGAGCGCGTGAACAACGCCGGCGGCATCCTCGGCCGGCCGATTCAGCTCGTGGTCGAGGAGGAGTCGAATCCCAAGGACACGGTCGAGCGCTTCCGCAAGCTCGTGCTGCAAGATCAGGTCGAGGTCGTCCTGGGCGGCATCTCGACCGGCGTCACGCTCGCGCTGGGCCCGGTGGCGGAGGATCTCGGCACCCCGTGGCTCTCCTGGGACGGCACGACCCAGAGGGGCGTCGAGGAGACGATGCCGAATCCCAAGTGGGCGTTCAAGAGCGTCGACAACGAGGTCGAGGCGATCGTCGCCGGCATCCTGACGCCGAAGTACTTCAAGGGCATCAAGACCGTCGCCGGCATCGGCAACGACTACTCCTACGGACACGACTGCTGGGAGTCCTACCAGGCTGTGCTCCGCCGCTACGTCTCGGACGTGAAGTTCGTGCTCGAGCTGTTCCCCAAGCTCGGCGTCACCGACTTCACCTCGCACATCGCGGCGATCCAGCAGTCGAAGGCGGACCTCTTGATGTGCTCGTTCTGGTCCGGGGACGCGACGATCATCATGAAGCAGGCCGCCGCGGTCGGCCTGTTCAAGACGATGAAGGGCGTGTTCACGACCGCGGGCGGCGTCCACGACTCGCTCAAGAAGGAGTTCACGCCCGAGGGGCTGCTGCTGGGCTACAACACCATGTACTTCGACGACCCCAAGGGCAGTGCGCTCCTCAAGCAGTTCGTGCGTGAGTACAAGGCGAAGTACAACGAGTATCCGCCCTACGAGTGCGACCACGCGTTCTTCAACGCCGAGTCGTACAAGGTGGCGGTCGAGAAGGCCGCCGGGCCGGCGAAGAAGTGGCCGGAGAAGGCCCGGGTCGTGAAGGCGCTCGAGGGCCTCGAGATCGAGTCGCTCTCCGGCAAGCGCAGCTGGCGCGAGGACCACGTGCAGATGTGCAACTTCTATCAGGGCATCACGACCCACAAGAACGCGTACGACTTCGTCACGATCGGCCCCCTCGAGGTCGTGTCCACCAAGCAGGCGATGAAGCCGGCCGGCTCGAAGCTCTTCGAGTGGATCGCCGGCTGGAAGGTCTAGCCGATCGCGCACGCCGTCAACGTCCTCCTGAGCGGCCTGTTTCACGCCTCGATCTTGTTTCTGGTGGCCGCCGGCCTCCAGGTCGTCTTCGGCGTGCAGAAGATCTTCAACCTCGCGTGCGGCTCCTTCTACGCGCTCGGCGCCTACGTCGGCGTCTCGGCGGTCGGCTGGTACGTCGGCGCCGGCGGCCCCCCCGCGCTGTTCATCGTGCCGCTGGCGCTGGCGGGCCTGGCCGTGGGCGCGGTCGGGATCGTGGTCGAGCGCGGACTCCTCCGCTTCGTCTACGACCGCGACGAGACCTTCCAGCTCCTCATGACGTTCGCGATCGTCCTCATGATGGAGGACGCGATCCGCCTGACGTGGGGGACGGCGCCCCGCTCGACCGCCGGGCTCTACCTGGCCTACGGCCAGGTCCAGCTCCTCGGCGCCACCGCGCCGGTCTACAACCTGATCGTGATCGCGGCGAGCCTCGCCATCGCGCTGGCGATCGGCTGGCTGCTGGCCCGCACCGCGTTCGGCCGCATCATCCGCGCGACCGCCGACAACCGCGAGATGGCCGAGGCGCTCGGGGTGGACATGCGGCGCGTCTACGCCGAGGTCTTCACGCTCGGCACCGCGCTCGGCACCCTCGGCGGCGCGCTCGTCATTCCCACGACGGCGGCGATGAGCGAGATGGGGATCGAGCTGATCGTCGAGGCCTTCGCGGTCGTCGTGATCGGCGGGCTCGGCTCGATGCGGGGCGCCTTCGGCGGCGCGCTCGTCGTCGGCGTTCTCCGCGCGATCGCGATCTCCGTCTATCCGGAGCTCGAGATGCTGCTGATCTACCTCATCGTGATCGCGGTGCTGGCGGCGCGGCCGCGCGGCCTCTTCGGCGGGGCCGCGGCGTGAAGGGCGGCCTGGCGGTCGCACTGGGGGCCGGCGCCATCGCCGCCGCGCCGCTCGTCGCCTCGACGTATCACGTGCTCCTCATGCTCCCGTTCATGGCCTACGCGGTCGTCCTGCTCGGGCTCAATCTCCTGTTCGGGTACGCGGGCCTCGTCTCGTTCGGCCACGCGCTCTTCATCGGGCTCGGCGCCTACACCGGCGCCTTCCTGACGACGCACGCCAAGATCCGCTCGCTCGAGGTGATCCTGCTCGCGGCCGCGGCGCTGGGCGCGCTCGTGGCGGTGCCGGTCGCGGCGCTCTGCGTGCGCTACGTGAAGATCTACTTCGGCATGCTCACCCTGGCCTTCGGCATGGTCTTCTACACGTTCGTCCTGAAGTTCTACCGCCTCACCGGCGGCGACGAGGGCCTGCCGTTCCTGCGGCCGTCGCTGCTCGGGCAAAGCCTCGACGCGATGCCGAAGACCGACTACCTCGTCGGGCCCTACTACTATTATTCGCTGGCCGTGCTGGGCCTCGCCGCGCTCGGCATGTGGCGCATCGTCCACTCGCCGTTCGGCCTCTGCCTGAAAACGATCCGCGACAACCCGGCGAAGGCCGAGACCCTCGGCATCGGGGTCACGCGCCACCGTTTCTACGCCTTCGTCATCTCCGCGGTCTACGCCGCCGTCGGCGGCGCGCTCCTGGGCCCGCCGACCGGCAACGTCGATCCGACCCTGGCGTACTGGACGCACTCCGGCAACATCGTGTTCATGACCCTGCTCGGCGGGTTTACCAGCTTCTTCGGCCCGGTCGTCGGCGCCTTCGTGTTCATCTATCTCCAGAACTGGGTGATGTCGGTGGTGCCCTACTGGCGGCTGATCTTCGGCGCGATGCTCGCCGTGATCGTGATCCTGGCGCCGGACGGGTTGATGGGATTCGTGACGCGCCGCCGTCCCGCGCTGGCGGGGCGCACATGATCCTCGAGGCCAAAGGGCTGAGAAAGCTCTACGGGGAGTTTTGCGCGCTCGACGGCGTGAGCCTCGGTATCGACGCGGGCGAGTTCGTTTCGATCGTCGGGCCCAACGGCGCCGGCAAGTCGACCTTGATCAACATCCTCACCGGCGTCGTGCGGCCGAGCGCAGGCACGGTGCGGTTCAAGGACCGCGAAATCGGCGGCGCCGGTCCGGCGCGCCTGGCCCGGCTCGGCATGGCCCGCTCGTTTCAGCTCGTCCACGTCTTTCCCGATCTCACGGTTCTCGAGACGCTGCAGGCCGCGGTGGTGGCGCGGCTCGGACGCGCCGCGCGTCTGTTCCGGTCGCTCGCGCGCGACCGTGAGGTGCAGGCGGGCGCGCTCGAAGTCGCCGAGCTGTTCGGGCTCGCCGACAAGCGGCACGTTCCGGCCCGGCAGCTGCCGCAGGGAGACAAGAAGCTCCTGGACGTCGCCTCGGCGTTCGCGCTCAAGCCGGTGATCATTCTGCTGGACGAGCCGACGTCGGGGGTGAGCACGGCGGACAAGACCGCGATCATGGACACCCTCGTGACGGCGTCGAAGCGAATCGGGCTTCGCGCCATCGTCCAGGTCGAGCACGACATGGACATCGTGTTCGCGTACTCCGACCGCATCATCGCGCTCCATCAGGGCAAGGTGCTGGCCGACGCGGCGCCGGGGACGATCCTGGCCGACCAGCGCGTGATGGACACCGTCATAGGCCGCAAAGCCGCCTCGCCGCGGGCGCTCTCGTGCTGAGCGTCGCCGGCGTCGACGTCTTCATCCAGTCGAGCCAGATCTTGCGCGGGGTCTCGCTCGAGGTCGGCGCGCGCGAGGTGGTGTGCCTCGTGGGTCGCAACGGCTCGGGCAAGACGACGACCCTCCGGACCGTCATGGGCTATCTCAGTCCGAGGGCCGGCGCGGTCGAGTTCCGGGGCCGTCCCATCCACGGGCGGCGCACGCACGAGATCGCCAGGCTCGGGCTCGGCTGGGCGCCGGAGGACTGCGGCATCTTCTCGGACCTCACCGTGGCCGAGAACATCGAGATCGCGACGTGGACGCGGCCCCGCGGGCGGGCGGCCGCCGAGCGCGTCGCACAGGCGTACGAGGTGTTCCCGGCGCTTCGCCGCTACGCCGCGCGCCGGGGGCCCGAGATGAGCGGCGGCGAGCGCAAAATGCTCTCGATCGCGCGCGCGCTGGCGCTCGATCCGGAGATGCTGCTCCTCGACGAGCCGTTCGAGGGCCTCTCGCCCGCGATCATCCCCGCGGTGAGCGCCGGTATCGCCGCCATCACCGGGCTCGGCCGCGCGATTCTCATCGCGGAGTCCAACATCCACCACGTACCCGACTACACGACCCGGCTCTACGTCATCGAGCGCGGAGAGATCATCTTCGGCGGGCGGCCGGACGACGCCTGGCGCGACCCCGGAGTTTCGCGGATAATCGGAGGACGCTCACGATGACGCTGCCCCTGATCCCGACCGCGGTCGTCGGCTCCCACGGAAAACCGGGCTGGTGGTTCGCCTCGGTCAAGGCATTCGAGCAGGGCGACTTCGGCCCGGCCGACATGGACGAGATGTTCGACGACGCGGCCAACGCCGCCATCCGCGACATGGAGAAGGCGGGCATCGACATCATCACCGACGGCGAGGTCCGCCGGCTCGACGGCTACGTCGACTCCTACTACGCGATCATCAAGGGCATCGAGCCCCTGCCGGTCCGCCGCAAGGCGGGCCCGTGGGGCTACGACCAGCAGACGCGCTACGAGGCGGTCGGCCGCATCGAGACGCCGAGCGGCGGGCTCGGCATCGTCAAGGAGTTCGAGTACCTCCGGTCGCACACGACGAGCCACGTCAAGGCGACCTGCGCGGGCCCGCTGACGTTCGGCTCGCGGATCCATCCGGGCACGATTTACAAGGGCGTCGTCGACGTCGCGGAGCGCTTCGCCGAGGTCATCGCCGCCGAGCTCCGCGGACTCGTCGCGGCGGGCGCCGACTTCATCCAGCTCGACGAGCCGGCCCGCGGCAACGTCTCCGGCGAGGAGATGGCCCGGCTCTTCAACCTGGCTACCGCGGGCATCAACGTGAAGCTCGCCTTTCACATCTGCTTCGGCAACCGCTTCGGCCGCTCGCGCTTCAGCCGCTCCTACGAGCCGTACTTTCCCGGGCTTCTCAAGGCGCGCGCCGACCAGTTCGTGCTCGAGTTCGCGGGCCGCGAGCTCAGCGAGGTCGATCTCTGGAAGCGCTACGGCGAGGGACGCGAGCTCGGCGCCGGCGTGATCGACGTGAAAGGGTTCAACCAGGACACCGTCGACGAGGTCGCGGCGCGGATCCGGCGCGTGCTCCAGGTGTGCCCGGCCGAGAAGCTGACCGTGAACCCCGACTGCGGCTTTGGCTGGTCGCCCCGCTACATGTGCAACCAGAAGCTCGCGGCGCTGGCCACCGGCGCCGCGCGGGTGCGCAAGGAGCTCTCAGGCCGGCGCTAGACGCACGCGTGCGTCGACGCCGCGCCCCGCAGCCGCTCCATCCCCGCCAGCATCCGCGGCAGGTCCATCGGCTGATCCAGCTCGTCGCGAAACTCCTGGTAACAGCGCATCACGTTCGGCAGGATCCGCTCGGCGTCGCTCCACGACGCGTACACGCCGAGCTTGATGTCGGCGGCGGCGGCCTCCGCCGGCATGCCGGCGTCGAAGCGCTGCCTGGCCTCGCGGCGCACGAGCGCCAGGTAGTCGCGCATGTTCTTGAGGTCCTTCCGGGTGCCGACGGGCCCGTGGCCCGGCACGATCACGTCGGCGTCGAAGCGCAGCAGCCGATCGGCGGCCTTGATCCAGTTGCCGACGTGCCCCTGGAACGCGAGCGGCGTGACGTAGAGGAACGCGATGTCGCCCGCGAAGAGGATCCGCTCCTTCGGCAGGTACGCGACCGCGTCGCCGACGGTGTGCGCGGCGAAGCCCGGATGCCAGAGCTGGATCTCGCGCTCGCCGTCGTGCAGCACCATGCGGTCCGCGAAGGTCACCGTGGGCAGGATCACCTGGAGCTTCGCGAACTCGGCGGCGAACTTGGGCATGAACCGCTGCAGCAGCGACAGGGGCGGAAACCCCGGAGCCAGCGCCTCGCGGCACTTCTCGGTGGACACGATGGCGGCGCCGCGGAAGAAGCGGTTACCGCCGGTGTGATCGAGGTGATGGTGCGTGTTGATGAGCTGGGCGATCGGCTTGCGCGTCGTCCTCTTGATGGCCGCCACGAGCCGTCTCGTCATCGACGGGACCATCAGCGCGTCCACCGCGACCGCCGCCGAGGGCCCCACGATCAGCCCGGAGTTGGCGACGCCGGTGTCCCCGGTCGGATCGATCCCCGAGGCCTGCACGTAGGCGAAGACCTTGGCGCCGACCTCGATCATCCCGCTCTTCCAGCGCCGCGGCACGACGTGACGGCTCATATCGCGCGGCACGATAGCACAGCTCGGCGCCTTGACACGGCGAAAGCCCGCGTGCTATCTCGCGCTATGCCCGACGCCGTCCTGCTGCGCACCGAGCGCCTCACGCGCGCGTACGGCAGCTTGCTGGCGGTGTCGGACGTCGACGTGAGCGTGCGGCGCGGCGAGCTGCGCTCGATCATCGGGCCCAACGGCGCGGGCAAGACCACCTTCTTCCGTCTGATCTCGGGCGAGACGGTGCCCACCTCGGGCCGCATCTGGTTCGACGGCGCCGACATCACCGGCATGCCGCAGCACGCGACGGCACGGCTCGGGATCGCCAAGTCGTACCAGATCACGAACGTCTTCCCGCACCTGAGCGTGCTCGAGAACGTGCGCGTCGCGGTGCAGGGCTACGCGCGGTCGTTCAACTTCTGGTCGCGCGTCGATCACCTGACCGAGGTGAGCGAGCGGGCGGTCGCAATCTTGAGATCGGTGGGGCTCGGCGCCAAGACCGACCTGCTCGCCGCGCACCTCTCGCACGGCGAGAAGCGCCACCTCGAGCTCGGCATCGCGCTCGCGTCCGATCCGGTCTTGTTGCTGCTCGACGAGCCGACCGCGGGCATGAGCCCGGAGGAGACCGACGCGACGATGCGGCTCATCCGCGAGCTCGCTGCGGGGCGCACGGTGGTGCTGGTCGAGCACAAGATGAAAGTGGTGATGGGGATCTCCGACCGCATCACCGTGCTCCACCAGGGCCAGGTGCTGGCGGACGGAACGCCGGAGGAGATTCGCGCGAACACCCGCGTGCAGCAGACCTATCTGGGAGCCGGCCGGTGAGCCTGCTCGCGCTCGAGGACGTCCACACCTACTACGGCGAAGCCCACATCTTGCAGGGTGTGTCCCTGACGGTCGGCGAGCGCGAGGTCGTCACGCTCATCGGACGCAACGGCGCCGGGAAGACGACCACGCTCCGGTCAATCATGGGCATCGTGCGGGCCCGGCGCGGTCACGTGCGACTGCGCGGCGAGGACATCACCGGGCTCGGCACCCACGAGATCGCGCGCCGCGGGATCGCGTGGATCCCGGAGGAGCGCCGGGTGCTGCCGAATCTCACCGTGCTGGAGAATCTCCGGCTCGGCATGCTCGGCGGCTCGAGCCCGAACGGCGGCGCCGACGTGCTGGAGGAAGTGTTCGGCTACTTCCCGCGCCTGCGCGAGCGCATCGCGCATCGCGGCCGGTTCCTTTCGGGCGGCGAGCAGCAGATGCTCGCCATCGCGCGGGGGCTGGTGAGCCGCCCGGCCGTCATGCTGGTGGACGAGCCGACGGAAGGGCTCGCGCCGCTCCTCGTTCAGAACCTCACGGACATCCTGGCCGCGATCAACCGGCGTGGCACGACGATCTTGCTGGTCGAGCAGACGCTCGAGGTCGCGCTCGCGCTCTCGCATCGCGTCTACGTGATGGACCAGGGGCAGATCCAGTTCGAGGGCACTCCGGAACAACTCCGCCGGGACCCGACCATTCGGCAGCGCTTCCTCGAAATCTGAGGTCGGCGTCCCGGCGGACGAGATCGCGGCGCTTACCGGTCGCGGTCGTGGCCGTGGTGGCGCTTCCAGCCGTGACCCGGCGGGACGACCACGCGCTTCTCGATCACGACCGTGCGCGCCGGCGCGTGGTACACGCGGTAAACCGGGGGCGCGTAGTAGACGGGCGGCTGGACGTAGACCGGCCGGTACTCGTGCACGATCACCGGCGGCGGCGCGATGACCGGCGCCGGCACGTAAACCGGTCGCGGCACCGGCGGGGGCACGAACGCGCCGAAGATGCCGGTGCCCGAGATCATCTGGTTGAAAACGGCGAAGGCGCCGAGTCCGAGGGCGGCGTCGGTCGAGGCCCCCGCGAATGCCGCGCCGGGAACGAGCAGCGCTAACAAGCTCGCAAGAACTATAGCCTTTTTCATGTCGGTCCCTCCCGAGGGGGCCAACCTCTTTGCCTTCCCTCTGGCCCATAGGACGGACCCTCGAGGCGAACTATTTCAGGGGCCGATCAGCACTCGGGAGCTTGCGCCCGGAGACGTTGAAAATCGCGGTGTCGAGTCCGAGCGCGCTCTTGCCGATGGCCTCGAGCATGCGATCGACCGTCGGGGGCATCAACGTGCAGGTCCTCAGATCGCGGAACGCGCGCTCGGCGGGAAAGTCCTTGTAGGCGCCGCGCCCGCCCACGACCTGGATGACCTTCGAGGTGACGTGCAGCCCGACTTCGGTCGCCAGATACTTGGCCCGGTTGGCGAGCGGCCCGAGGTCGGCGAGGTCCGCGCCGTCCCAGCGCGCGGCCGAGTCGGTCAGCACGAGCCCGGCGGCGTCGAGATGCGCCGCCAGCTCCCCCACGTGGCGCTGGACGGTCGGATCCGCCGCGACCGCGGTGTTCTCGGGCTTCACGATCCGCTTCGTCGCGTAGTCGAGCGCGAAGGCCAGCGCGGATTCCGCGATACCGAGATAGACGGCCGCGTAGCCGAGCGCGAAGGTCTCGATGACGCCCACCTGGACCGCGGCACCGGGATCGCCGAGCATCCCGTCGTCCGGCACGCGGACACCCGCGAACGTCACGGACGGGCTGAAGGTCGCGCGCATGCCGAGGGTGTCCCACTGGCCGTCGGTCGTGATTCCCGGTGAGTCGGCGGGCACCAGCGCCAGCTGGAGCGACTTGCCCATGTCGGTACCGCCGTCGAGCGCGCACCACACCATGTAATGCGAGGCGCCGAGGGCCATGGTGCAGAAGTGCTTGACGCCGTCGATCACGTAGCCGGCGCCGTCGTGGCGGACCACGGTCTCCATGAGCAAGGTGCGCGAGAGGCTCACCGCGGGCTCGCTGCCCCAGCTTCCGAAGAGCTTGCCGTGCCGCACGACCTCGTCGAAATAGCGGACCTTCTGCGCGGGGCTGCCAACCGCGTCGACGAATCGCATGACCGTCGAGTGCATGTGGAGGGTCATCGCGGTGCTGGCGCAGCCACGGGCGATCGCGCGGATGACCGCGATGTACGTCGTCATGTCGAGCCCGAGCCCGCCGTGGCTTGCGGGGATGGCGCCGGCCAGAAAGCCTTCGCGCCAGAGATCGCGCCAGCTCTCGATCGGATTGGCCGCGGCGGTATCGTATTCGGCCGCCCGCGGCGCGATGCGCTCGCGCGTCAATCGTTCCGCGCGCTCGACGATCGCGCGCTGGATCTCTTTCATCGCTCGACTCCTGGCGCCGCCAGGGTGCCCCAGATCCCGCGCGGCAGGAACAGGACGAACGCCATGAAGATGACACCGATCACGAGCGGCCAGGCCTCGATGAAGAGGCTCAGACGGTCGGCCAGGATCAGGAACGTGGCGGCGCCGACGAACGGCCCGAAGAACGTCCCGGCGCCTCCCAGCAAGGTCATGATCACCACCTGTCCCGAGGTCGTCCAGTAGAGAGAATCGACCGGCACCACCGTCAGTCGCAGCGCGTCGAGCGCGCCGGCCAGCCCGGTGAAGAGCGCCGAGAAGACGAACGAGAGCAGCTTGATCCGGTTGATGTCGTAGCCGCAGGCCACGGCGCGGTCGCTGTTCTCGCGGATCGCCTGCAGCACGGCGCCGAAGGGCGAGTCGAGGATTCGCCGGAGCGCGGCGACCGCCAGCACGACGAAGGCGTACGCGAAGAAGTAGAACGCCAGCGGCGTGCGGAGCGAGACCGACGCGCCGAAGAGCCCGAGCGGGAGCAGCGGAATGCCGCGCAGCCCGTCGTCGCCGCCGGTCAGATCCGCGGCGTGGAACGCGACGAAGTAGAGCATCTGCGCGAAGGCCAGGGTGAGCATGGCGAAGTAGATGCCTCGCCGCCGCAGACAGAAGAATCCGATCACGGCGCCGCCGATCACCGCCGCGGCCAGACCGATGCCCAGCGCGAGCCACAGGGACGTCAGCTTGAGCTTGGCCAGCGCGATGCCGGTGCCGTAGGCGCCCAGGCCGTAGTAGGCGGCGTGACCGAACGAGAGCAGGCCGGTGTAGCCGTAGAGGAGATTGAACCCCAGCGCGAACAGCCCGAAGATCAGCACCTGCGTCGCGAGCGACTGGTAGGGCACCAGGAACGGGAACGCGGCGAAGAAGACGACGAACGACGCCACGGGATGGGCCGCCACCCACGACGTGACCGGGCGGAGCGCTGCCGAGATCACTCCGCCAGACCCGCTTCGCCGAAGAGTCCGCTCGGCCGGACGAGCAGGACGATGGCCATCACGATGAAGATGATCAGCTCGGCGAGCCTGGGCGCGAAGAACGTCGTGAGGCTGACGATCTCGCCCATGACCAGCCCGGCGACGATCGCTCCGGCCAGGCTTCCCATCCCGCCGACCACCACGATCACGAAGGAGTCGATGATGATCTCGACCCCCATCTCGGCATAGACGCCGCGCATCGGGCCCGCGAGAACGCCGGCCAGGCCGGCCATCGCGATGCCGATCCCGAAGACGAGCAGCCAGATCCGATTGAGGTCCACACCGAGCGCCCGCACCATCAGCGCGTCCCGGGAGCCCGCGCGGATGACGAGCCCGACGCTGGTCTTCTCGAGGAAGAGCCACAGCGACACCAGCACGGCAGCCGTCACCGCGATGACGAACAGCCGGTAGACCGGGAAATTCATGAAGCCCAGGTTGACGGCGGCCGCCAGCTGCCTGGGCGGGTCGACGGTGAGGCCGATCTTCCCCCAGACGAGCTTCGCGCCTTCGACCATCGCCAGCGACAGCCCGAACGTCAGCAACAGCGGATCGTCCGGGCTGCGCCCGTAGAGCCGCCGGATCAGGAAGCGCTCGACCAGGAACCCCAGCGCCCCGACCACGAGCGGGGCCAGGACCAGCGCGGCCCAGAAGCTCTTCGTCACTCCCATCAGCGAGAACGCGACGTACGCGCCCAGCATGTAGAACGAGCCGTGGGCGAAGTTCACCACCGTCATCAGCCCGAATATCAGGCTGAGCCCGATGGCCATCAGGACGAAGATCCCGCCCAGCACGAGGCCGGTGAAGGCCTGAGCGGCGAGTGCCTGCAGCGGGATGTCGAGCACGCGGCTAGGCGAGTCCTTTTTCGGCGCAGGTCCGGTCGAGCTCCTCGTTCGCCGCGACCTTGCCGACGACGTCGAAGAAGCCCCACTCGCCCTTCACCTGCTGCGGCGAGCGGACCTTGAGGATCCACAGGTCCTGGAAGGACTTGTTGTCGCAGGCGCGCCACCACTGCTTGCCCTTGTAGTGGTCGTACTCGCGGTTCTTGCGGAGCGCGTTCGCGACCGTGTTGGAGTCGGTCGACTTCGCCAGCTCGACGCCCCGGGCGACTTCCATGATGCCGCTGTAGCCGTAGCCGGAGTACGCGTCGGGCGGCCGGTTGAACTTCTTTGTGTAGGCCTCGACGTAGCGCTTGGCCTGCGGCAGGGTCTCGGCCAGCTCGTGGCAGAAGTGCGTCGCGCCGAAAATATCCTGCCAGACCTCCGCGCCACCTTCCTTGACGTAGTCGAGGAAGTGCAACGGCACGATGATCTTCGCCTCCTTCTTCAAGCCGAAGCTGATCGCCTGCTTGAGAAAGGGGACGTTGTCGGCGCCCGGGGTCACGGCGTAGATCACGTCGGGTTTGGCCGCCTGGATCTTCGGCAGGTGGGCCGAGAACTCGGGCTTGCCGAGCGGGTAGGGTGTGCTCCCGAGCAAGGTGGCGCCGAGCTTGGGGGCGATGGCGGCGAACACCGCGGTGTTCTGCTTGCCGAACGCGTAGTCGGCGTAGACGATCCACCACTTCTTGCCGAGTTCCTTGGTGCCGAAGGTGGCGATGGTTCGGCTGGTGATCGTCGGATTCAGCGCCTCGTGGAACGTCAGCGGGCTCGTGTCGGGCTTGGCGCTGATCTCGTCGGACTGGCTGACCGAGATGTAGAGCCTGCCGGCGGCTTTGGTCTGCTCGTTGATGGCCATCTGCACGTGGGCGGCGAGACCGCCGACGACGAAGTCGACCTTCTGGTTCTCGATCAGCTCCTTGGTGCGCTGGGCGCCGACCGCCGGCTTGAGCTCGTCGTCGCGGAACATCACGTCGACCTTCCGGCCCATGACGCCGCCCTTCGCGTTGAGCTCCTCCATCGCGAGCTGCGCGCCGCGCTGCATGTCGGCCGCGATCGCGGCGAAGGTGCCGGTCAGCGGCAGCGGGAAGCCGATGCGGACTGGATCTTTGCTCTGCGCCCGCAGCACGGCCGGGAAGACCAGGATGCTCGCCCCGGCCGTTGCGGTCGTCAGGAACTGGCGTCGATGCATGACTACCTCCGTCGTGAACGCGGGTGGAGTGTCTCGAAACGCGCCGATGATAGGGGCCCGGTTCACGAGTGTCAATCGTGATAGATTCCCGCCGTGTCGGCGCCGGCGGGCCGAATCGGAGCGCGCGTCAAACGCGGCGACGACCCCCGTTTGCTGACGGGGCGCGGCCGCTATGTCGACGACGTGACGTTGCCGCGCATGGTTCACGCCGCGTTCGTCCGCAGCGTCCACGCCCACGCGCGCCTCGTCCGGCTCGATGTCGATCGCGCGCGCCGAGCGCCCGGTGTCGCCGGCGTGCTGACGGGCGAGGCCGTCGCCCGGCTCTGCAAGCCCTATCGCGGCGTCCTCCTCCATTACCGGGGCATGAAGACAGGCGCGATGCTCCCGCTCGCCGTCGATCGCGTGCGCTACGTCGGCGAGCCGATCGTCGCGGTCGCCGCCGAGAGCCGGGCGGCGGCCGACGACGCGGCGGCGCTGGTCGAGGTCGAGTACGAGCCGCTGCCCGCGGTGCTGGCACCGGAGACGGCGCTGGCCGCCGGCGCGCCCCTGATCCATCCCGAGCTCGGCGACAACGTCCTCTACGAGACGCGCCTCTCGGCCGGCGACGTCGAGCGCGCCTTCGCCGGCGCCGGCCGCGTGTGGGCGCGCACGTTCACGACGGGTCGCCACACCGGCGTGCCGCTCGAGCCGCGAAGCCTGGTCGCCGACTATGAGCCCGCGACCCGCGCGCTCACCTTGTGGATCTCGACGCAGGTCCCGCACATGATGCAGGCCGTGGTCGCCGAGCTCTTCGGGCTCGCCGAGCCGCGCGTCCGTGTCGTGGCCCCTGACGTCGGCGGCAGCTTCGGCATCAAGATTCACGTCTACCAGGACGACATGGCGGCGTGCGCGCTCGCGTTGACGCTGGGTCGGCCCGTCAAGTTCGTCGCGGGTCGCCGCGAATCGTTCCTGTCGGACATCCACGCGCGCGAGCAGACGATCCGCGTCGAGGTCGCGGCCGACCGCGACGGCGTCCTGACCGCGATGCGGGCGAGCATCACGGCTGCGGTCGGGCCCTACTCCGCGTATCCGCGCTCGAGCGTCGTCGAAGGCGGTCAGGTGCTCCGGCTGCTCCCGGGGCCCTATCGCGTGCGGAACTACGACGCCACCCTGCGCGTCGTCGCGCAGAACAAAGTGGTCACGTCGCAGTACCGCGCCGTGGGTCATCCGATCGCCACCGCGGTGACCGAGAGCATGATCGATCTCGTCGCGCGCGATCTCGGACTCGATTCCGCGGAGACGCGGCGCCGCAATCTGGTGCGGCCCGAGGATCTTCCCTACACCTCGGCGGCGGGCAACGTCTTCGACAGCGGCAGCTATCAGGCCGCGCTGGCGCGTCTGGTGGAGGCTGCCGGATACGACCGGCTGCGGCGCGAGCAGGCGGCGGCGCGCGCCGCGGGACGCCACGTGGGCATCGGGCTCGCGTGCTTCGTCGAGCTCACCGGTCCGGGAGCGCAGTTCTACGGCGTCGGCGGCGCGCCGATCTCGGGCCAGGACGGAACGACCGTGCGCCTCGAGCCCGGCGGCGCGGTCACCGCGCTCGTGGGCGTCACCGAGCAGGGCCAGGGAACTCACACCGCGCTTGCGCAGATCATCGCCGACGTGCTCGACGTCCCGCTCGACGAGGTCGCCGTGCGGTCGGGCGACACCGCCGTGGTGCCGTACGGCGGAGGCGCCTGGGCGAGCCGCGGCATGCCGATCGGCGGCAGCGCGACCCTGCTGGCCGCCCGGGCGCTCGGAGAACGGATCCGGACGATCGCGGCTGCGCTCCTGGAGACGCACGCCGCCGACATCGAGCTCGGCGGCGGCCGCGCGGCGGTCCGCGGGAGCCCGGAACGGGGCCTGAGCTACGCCGAGCTCGCCCGCGCCGCGCACTTCCGGTCGAACGAGCTCCGAGGCGTCGAGCCGAGCCTCGAGGCGACCGTGCACTACACGAATCCCGCGGCGTGGACCTTCACGAACGGTGCCCACCTCGCGGTCGTCGAGGTCGACGCCGACACCGGCCGCGTGCGTGTCCTGCGATACGTCGCCGTCGACGATTGCGGGCGCATCGTCAATCCCGCGCTCGTCGAGGGCCAGATCGCCGGCGGAATCGCCCAGGGGCTCGGCGGCGCGCTGCTGGAGCACTGCGTCTACGACGACGCCGGGCAGCTGCTCACGACGACGTTGATGGACTACGCCGTGCCGACCAGCGCCGACCTGCCGCCGATCGAGATGCACCACATCGAGACACCCGCCCCGGGACTGGTCGGCGGCTTCAAGGGTGCGGGCGAGGCGGGGGCGACGGGCGCGCCCGCCGCGATTGTCAACGCGGTCAACGACGCGCTGGCGCCGCTCGGCGTGATGCTCACCGACCAGCCGATCACCCCGGAGCGCGTCATGCGGGCTTTGCGGCGGAGATAGCTCGGGGCTGGCGTCATGCGGTACCCTGCGCTCATGAGATCACTAGTGCCCGTCGCAGTCCTCACCGCGGCGCTGGTCGGGTCGGCGACGATCGCGCCCAGGGCGGCCGCTCGGCCGGACTTCGCCAGCGTGCAGATACAGCCGTACACGCCGCCGAAGGCGGCACCGGCCTTCTCGCTGCCGGATCTCGCCGGCAAGACGGTCAGCCTCGCCGATCTACGCGGCAAAGTCGTGATGCTCTTCTTCTGGGCCACGTGGTGAACCACCTGCCGGGAGGAGTTGCCTCCCGTCCAGAAGGTCTATCGGGATTACCGCGGTAAGGGCCTTGAAGTCCTTCTGATCGACTTCAGAGAGGATCCCGACAGGGTCCGGCAGACCGTCAAGGAGCGCGGCTACATCGCGCCGGTGCTGCTCGACGAGAGCGGCGACGTGACCGGCAAGGCGTATGGCGTCTGGGGTCCGCCGACCGTGTACATCGTCGACCGCCAGGGCCGGCTGGTCGGGCGGGCGGCGGGCCCGCGACAGTGGGATAGCCAGAAGGGACGCCAGTTTATCGAGGCCGTCCTGGCCACGCCCTCGACGCCCTGACCGGCCCTCCCCCCCCCGCGGCCGGTTTGCGAATTTCTGAACGCCGATGCTACGCTGATATTCTACGAACGTAGCACCTGCCCGGGCTAGCAGGCTGCCGTCGGCCTTCCGCCCAATGACATGTGGCGACGGACCGCGCCCCGGAGCAGACGAGGATGGCCATGGACCCCACATCCGCTGCTGAAGCGCGAGAGCGAGTCGCGAAGTGGATCGAGGAGACACGCCAGATCTTCGGTCTGCTGCCCGAGCTCATCGCGGGCGACCACCACGCGGGCGCCGCAGCGCAGAAGGAAGTGGATAAGCTTCACAAGGACATCGAGGACCTGAAGCGGGAGAATCACCTGCTGCGGCTCGAGAAGGACGAGATCGCTCAGGCCATGGGACAGATCGCGGCGAAGCTCGGTATCACCCCTCGCCGGAGCCCCTTCGAACGATCGGGACCCGCGGACCAACCGCGTCAGCCCGATCACGCCAGGCCGCCCGAGTCGCCAAGGGTCGCAGAGCAGCCCAAGGCGGCCGATCCCGCGAAGCCCTAAATCAGGCGCTCTGTGCCGAGCGGAAGGTCCCGGTCGACGGCTTGGTCGCGGCGGACTGCTTGAGGCTCAAGGTCAGCTCGTACTTCTTTTCCGTGCTCGGATCCGGGTTGAACACCGCCACCCACAAGGTCGCGTAGTCCCGTCCCAGCCCCGGCACCGAGGTTCCCTCCGGGAAGAGCCGTAGCACCTCGGACTTCAGGTCGGCCCGTCCCACGGGCGGCATCGTCAGCAGCCACGCGTGATCGGAGTCGCTCCGCCCGTCCACCAGCTTCACGTCAATGGACCGCGGCTCGCGCAGGTCGGCCGCGATCGCGAAGAAGCGAGCGGTGATCGGCGACACGACGACCGGGAAGCGATGGTCGGCGAACCGCTGGCGCTCCTGGGTGAGCCGCTGGGAGTTGTGCTCGGGATCGCCGATCCGGTTGCTCGGATGCGTGAAGATCCGCGTCTCGGTCGTCGACTCGAGGATGCGCGCGTGCGTCCAGAGCCCGGGCTCGGGCACGGCGGCCAGAAGCACGGTCTTGACGAACTCGGGATAGATCTCCTGGAGCCGGCCTTCGTTCACGAGGACGTTGTAGAGGTGCGCACCGACCGACTTCGGCGCGCCCGCGGTGCCCGGCTGGAACGTCTTGAGGCTGTTCAGCGCCTTGTTGACGAAGCCCGAGAAGCGGCGCTCGATGTGATCGAGGAGGATCGAGTAGCCGTACGAGAGCAGGCCCTCTTCGTAGTCCGTGCTCTTCTGGATCGGCACGCTCAAGACGTAGTTGTACTTGCCGAGCTCTTCCTTCACGGCGGCGTCGAAGGCGAGGGTGCCCTTCCACTGCGTCCATCGGGCCCACGCCGACACCCACCACTGCGCCGCCTCGTCCTGAGGTCCCTGATCGGCGGCGGGCTGCGCCGACTCACGCGCCAGGACGTCTTCCCGCGGCTGCGCCGATTCACGCGTCAGGAGACCTTCCCGTGGCTGCGCGGACTCGCGCGGCTGGACGGGCTCGCGCGTCAGCACCCCTTCGCGCGGCTGGACGGGCTCGCGGGGCGGCGGGGTGGGCTCGCGGTTGGTGAAAATGATGTTTCGCGAAGGGGCCGCGGGGGCCGGAGCATGGGCCGCGGCCGCTGCGGACCGGGTGATCGGCTCCTTCTGCGCGGGAGGAGCCGACCGCTCCGTGAGGGGCGCCGGGACCGCGCCGACAGTGAGCTTTCCGCGGGCCGCCGCGACCGCCAGGGTCCTTCCGAAGGCCTGGGTCACCTGCTCGTCCAGGACGGCGAACTTGTCATCGTCGATAGCGTCGCGCCCCTCGATGATCGAGAGTAAGGCGGCGAACGCCGGGATGCTGTTGAGGAAGGCGGGGGCGTCCTCGGAGTCGAACGCCTTGGGGTCCTGCGCCGCCTGGCGAGTCTCCTTGGCCTTTATCAGGCACTGCACCAGCGAGGCGAAGTTCGGGCCGTCTGAATGGGTAACGGTCAGAATCCGGTCCAGCACCGTCATGACCCTGGTCCGCGCCTCCGACAGTGCCGCCTTCTTTTCCTGGGTTGCGATGGTCTGCACGAGGGTCTGGAGCACCGGCTCGAGTGCCCTGAGACTGTCGACTTCGGAGATCGCCGGCACGGTGATGGAAAGCGAGCGAGCCGCCTCCAGAATGCGATGGCGGACCTCGACGAAGTCAGTGCGGATCTTGGTGATTTCGTCGACGACGGCCTCGGACGGGACGATGCCGGCCTGGAGCTCTCGGGTGGCCTGAGCGAGCGCTGCGGCGAGCGTCGTGAACCGTTCACTCAGCGCCGCCAGGCGCTTGGCCAAGTCTTCGGCGTTCGGAGCCATGGGGTGAATTCGATTCTATCGCACAGCCCGGACGCTCCGAAAATCCCTGGATAGGGGACGTTTTGAGGTACTTCCGCGATGGTAGACTCCTGGCGTGGCGCATCCATTGGAGGGTATCGTCGTTGCCGATCTGACCCAGAACGTCGCCGGGCCGTTCTGCACCCAGACCCTCGGAGACATGGGTGCCGAGGTGGTGAAGATCGAACGGCCCGGGCGCGGCGACGACGCCAGGGCATGGGCGCCACCCTATTGGGGCCGTGAGAGCGCCACCTTCATCTCGCTCAATCGCAACAAGAAGAGTCTCGCCCTCGACCTCAAGTCACCCGGGGGTCTCGAGATCCTGCACCGCCTGGTCGGCCGCGCCGACGTGTTCGTGCAGAGTCTCAGGCCGGGAGCCATCGAGGAGCTCGGGCTCGACTTCGCGGCCGCCTCACGGATCAACCCACGCATCGTCTACTGCTCCATCACCGCGTTTGGAGCTCGCGGACCGCTCAGCCATCTGCCCGGATACGATCCCTTGATGCAGGCGTACAGCGGCTTGATGTCGGTCAACGGCCATCCCGATCAGGAGCCGGCACGCGTCGGGACGTCGATCGTCGACATGGGCACCGGCATGTGGGCGGCCCTGGGCATCGTCGCCGCACTTCGGCAGCGCGATGCGACCGGGCGCGCGATCGAGGTGACAACCGCGCTCTTCGAGACGGCCTTGATGTGGATGTCCTACCACGCCATGGGCTACATGGCCTCCGGCGCCGTGCCACAGCCGCAGGGCTCCGGCACCGCGATGATCGCGCCCTATCAAGCCTTCCCGACGGCCGACGGCTTCGCGATGATCGGCGCGGGCTCCGACGCCCTGTTCGCGAAGCTCGCGGCGGCGCTCGGCTGCCCCGAGCTCGCCCAGGACGCACGGTTCAAGGACAATCCTTCCCGCGTGAGCAACCGCGGCCCGCTCGTCGAGGCGCTCTCCGCCCGCACGCGGCAGCGCAAGTTGGCCGAGCTCGTCGAGGCGCTCCGCGCTGCGGGGGTGCCGGCGTCGCCGATCTTGAGCGTCGACCAGATGCTCGAAGAGCCCCAGACGCGCGAGAGCGGCGTGGTCGTCCGGGCAGCGCATCCGCGGCTGCCCGACTACCAGAGCATCGGGCTGCCGCTCACCTGGGACGGCGTCCGGCCGGCCGTGCGCCGGGTGCCGCCGCTCCTCGGCGAGCACAGCGGCGACGTCCTCACCTGGCTCGGCTACACCCTCGACGACGTGAGAAGCCTCCGGAGCAAGGGCGTGATCCAGTGAGCGCCGCGAGCTACCGTCATCTGCTCGTCACGCGCTCGGACGACGCGCGGGTGGTCACGGTCACCCTGAACCGGCCCGAGCAGATGAACGCGATGAACACCGCGATGGGCGAGGACCTGCTCGCCTGCTTCGACGGATTCCAGCGCGACCCGGACGTGCGGGCGATCGTGTTCACCGGGGCCGGCGACCGCGCCTTCTGCGCCGGCGGCGATCTCAAGGAGCGCAACGCCATGACCGACGAGGCGTGGCGCGCACAGCACGTGATCTTCGAGCAGGCGGCCTTCCGCGTGCTCCGGTGCCCGGTGCCCGTGATCGCCGCGGTGGAAGGCTTCGCGCTTGCGGGCGGCTGCGAGCTGGCGATCCTCTCGGACTTCATCGTCGCCGGCGAGACGGCGGTGTTCGGTGTGCCGGAGACGACGCTCGGCATCTTTCCGGGGATCGGCGGCACGCAGCTCTTGCCGCGGATCGTCGGCGCGCCGCTCGCGAAGGAGCTGATCTTCACAGGCCGGCGGATGAAGGCCGACGAGGCCAAGGCGGCGGGCCTCGTCAACCACCTGGTCGCGGCCGGCCAGGCGCGCGCCACTGCGACCCGGATCGCCGCGACGATCGCGCAGAACGGGCCCATCGCGGTCCGTCAGGCGAAGAAGGCCATCGCCTATGGCGCGGAGACGGACCTCGACACCGCGATGATCCTCGCGATCGAGGCCTATAATGCGACGGTCGTGACCGAGGACCGCCTCGAGGGCGTCCGCGCCTTCAACGAGAAGCGACAGCCCGAGTTCAAGGGGAAGTGACGATGGCGTCGATCGAGCTCGCACTCACAGAAGAGCAGCGCGCGCTCCGGGCGGGCGTGCTGGAGATCTGCAAGCGGTATCCCGGCGAGTACTGGCGCGACCTCGACACGCGCCGCGAGTACCCGGACAAGTTCGTCACCGAGCTGACCGAGGCGGGGTATCTGGCGGCGCTGATCCCGCAAGAGTACGGCGGCGCGGGGCTCGGCATCCGCGAGGGCGGACTGATCCTCGAGACGATCAACTACTCCGGCGGCAACGCCGGCGCCTGCCACGCCCAGATGTACATCATGGGCACCGTGCTGCGGCACGGCTCCGAGGCGCAGAAGCGCGAGTATCTGCCGAAGATCGCGACGGGCGCCCTGCGCCTGCAGGCCTTCGGCGTGACCGAGCCGAACTCGGGCTCGGACACCACGAAGCTCCAGACCACGGCCGTCCGGAAGGGCGATCGCTACGTCGTCAACGGCCAGAAGATCTTCATCTCGCGCGTGCTGCAGTCCGACCTGATGCTGCTCCTCGCGCGCACGACCCCGGTGGAGCAGGTGAAGCGCAAGACGGACGGGCTGGCGGTCTTCCTGATCGACATTCGCGGTCTCAAGGGCTTCGAGGTGCGGCCGCTCCGCATGATGATGAACCACTCGACGAACGCGTTGTTCTTCGACAACGTCGAGATCCCGGCCACGAGCCTGATCGGCCAGGAGGGCAAGGGGTTCTCCTACATCCTGGACGGCATGAACGCCGAGCGCATCCTGGTCGCCTCGGACTCGCTCGGCGACGCGCGCTGGTTCACCGAGAAGGCGGTGGCGTACTCGAACCAGCGCGTGATCTTCGGCAAGCCCATCGGCGCCAACCAGGGCGTGCAGTTCGCGATCGCCAAGGCCCACGTCGCGACCGACGCGGCGCAGCTGATGCGCGACAAGGCCGCCGCGCTCTTCGACGCGGGGCTGCCGTGCGGCGGCGAGGCGAACATGGCGAAGTACCTCGGCGCGGAGGCGGCGTGGGACGCCGGCAACGCGTGCATCGACTGTCACGGCGGCTACGGCTACGCCGAGGAGTACGACGTCGAGCGGAAGTTCCGCGAGTGCCGCCTCTACAAGACGGCGCCGGTCAACAACAACCTGGTGCTCGCCTACGTCGGCGAGCACGTGCTCGGAATGCCGCGGAGTTATTAGGATAACTCCGCGCCGTCCTGTGCCCCGAATTCGATTGCGCCCGCAAAGCCGGCGCTCGACTCGCTGCGCCCCGACGTGCCTCAAAGCCACGCCGTGGTCCACCGAGAGCAGCGAAGCTAGCGGGGGCGTTTGCCTTCCTGGAAGGAGCGGAGCATCCAGGCCATCTTTTCGTGCTCTTCCATGAGGCCGGTCAGGAAGTCGTTCGTGCCCATGTCGTGAAACCTGGTCGCCGCCGCGTCGGCGTCGGCGCGTAGCTGACGGATGATCGCCTCGTGGTCGGCCAGCAGATTCTCCAGCATGTCGTCAGCGCTCGGATACTGGCCGGGGTGCTCCTTGAGCCGTGCCGCCTCCGCGAGCTCGCCGAGGGTCGCCACCGCGTGGCCGCCCAGGGTGCGCGCGCGCTCGGCGACGTCGTCGACGAAGCCGTCGATCGCCTCGTACTGCGCGGCGAAGAATTTGTGCAGGTCGTTGAACTGAGGACCCACGACGTTCCAGTGATAGTTGCGGGTCTTCGTGTACAGCACGTACTCGTCGGCAAGCAGCGCGTTGAGGATCTTGACCACGCCCGCCCGGTCTTTGTCGTTGATGCCGAGATTGGGGTTCATCGGGCCCTCCTCTCTCTACGATGCGCGCCGCCGCTCGATCGGTTCGCCTTCCGCATGCTACAGTTCAGCACATCCGAGGTCTGGAGGATGCCATGAAGCTACCCGCGCGCGTCACGATATGCGAGGTGGGAACCCGTGACGGGTTCCAGATCGAGCCCGACTTCATCCCGACCGAGCAGAAGATCGAGGTCGTGAACCTCCTGTCGGAGGCCGGCATCCCCCGGATCGAGGTGACCTCGTTCGTGCATCCGAAGGTGGTGCCGCAGCTGCGCGACGCCGAGCAGGTCATGGCGCGCATCGCGCGCCGGCCGGGGACGCGCTACGCGGCGCTCGTGCCCAACGACAAGGGCGCGGTGCGCGCGGTCGACGCCGGCGTCGACGCGATCCACACCGTCGTCTCGGCCAGCGAGAGCCACAACCTCGCGAACGTGAACATGACGATCGCCGAGTCGATGGAGAAGCTGCGGGCCGTCATGCAGGTGGCCGAGCGTGCGAGGGTTCCGGTGAGCAGCGGCATCTCGACGTCGTTCGGCTGCCCGTTCGAGGGCGACGTGCCGCTCGCCCAGCTCGAGAGCGTGGTGCGGCGTCTGACCGACATGGGCGCGCGCGCCGTCGGCCTGGCCGACACCACCGGGATGGCGAACCCGCGGCAGGTCGCGCGCACGCTCGAGCACCTCGTGCCGAAGTTCCCGGGGATCGAGTGGACCCTGCACACGCACGACACGCGCGCGATGGCGATTCCGAACATCCTGGCCGCCATGGAGTACGGCGTCGCGAACCTCGACTGCTCGATCGGCGGGCTGGGCGGCTGTCCGTTCGCGCCCGGCGCCTCGGGCAACGTCTGCAGCGAGGACCTGGTGCACTGTCTCGCCGCGATGGGGATCGAGACCGGGATCGACCTCGACCGCCTGATCGCGGTCTTGCCCGGTCAGATCGTGAAGGCGGGAAAGTCCACGCGACGTTATCCGGTGCCGGACACCGTCGTGGGGCGCGTCCCGGCCGCGCGCGCGTGACGAAGCAAGCCCGGCGGATGCTGGCGCTGATGGACCGCGCCACGAGGTACTGGCACATCCCGAACGTCGGGCGCGCCAAGGGCCGCGTGCTCCGGCGGCTGCTCGATCGCCACCGGCCCACGCGCGCGGTCGAGCTGGGTTCGCTGCTCGGCTACTCGGCGATCCTGATCGCGGGCTCGATGCCGCCGCGCGGACGGCTCACCTGCGTCGAGGCGAATCCCTTCCTGGCCTACCTCGTGCGCGCCAACGCCGCCGAGGCCGGCCTGGCCCGCCGGGTGAAGGTGATCGCCGGCGAGGCGCTGCGCGTGATCCCGCTCCTGCCGGGCCGCTTCGACTTCGCGTTCATCGACGCCGAGAAGGCGGACTACCTCGACTACCTCCGGCAGCTCGAGCCCAAGCTCGTGCCCGGGGCGGTCGTCGTAGCCGACAACACGGGCATCGCGCGCCGCGAGGTCGCGCCCTATCTCGAGTACGTGCGCACCGGCGGCCGCTACGACAGCCGCGCCTACGACTTCGACGACGACGCCATGGAGGTCTCCGTCCTCCGCCGCTGATCGACGAGCGGCCGTGGCGCGGCGCCGATGTAGTCGGCGCGCGGCCGGATGAGGCGATTGTCGGCGTACTGCTCGAGCGCGTGGGCGCACCAGCCCGCGACACGCCCGACCGCGAAGATCGACGTGCAGAAGTCCGGCGGGATCCCGAGCGCGTCGTAGACCACGGCCGAGAAGAAGTCGACGTTCACCGGCAAGCTCGTCCGGGCCCGCATCGCGTCGTAGACCTGCTCGGCCACCTCGAAGAGCTTCTGCCGGCCCGTCGCCTCCGCCATCGACTTGGCCATGCCACGGAGTACCCGCGCCCGGGCGTCGTCCACCTTGTAGACGCGATGGCCGAACCCGGGCACGCGCACGCGCGGGTCGCCGCGCTCGTGCTTGGACAGGCCGGCCCGCGCCCCCAGGCGCGACTCGACGTAGCTCTCGGCGCGCGCCGGCTCGCCGATCTCGAGGAGCATCGCCAGCACGTCCTCGTTGGCGCCCCCGTGCCGCGGGCCCTTCAGGGTCGCGACCGCCGCCACGATGGCCGCGTGCAGGTCCGTGAGGGTCGCGACGCCGACCCGCGTCGCGAACGTGGAGGCGTTCAGCTCGTGGTCGGCGTGCAGGGTCAGCACCAGGTCCAGGACCCGCGCGACGTCGGGCGACGGGGCCCGCCCCTCGAGGAGCTCCAGGAAGTAGGCGGCGTGCGACGCGGCGCCCGGCGCCGTCACGGGCGTCCGGCCGGTGCGGATCCGCTGCCAGGCGGCGACCGTCTCCGGCACGAGCGTCATGAGGCGGAAGGCCTTCCTGAGATTCGCCTCGGGCTCGTTCGAGCGCACGTCCGGGTCGTGGGTCGCGGCCAGCGACACCGCGGTGCGAAGGGCGTCGAGCGGGTGCGCGTCGCGCGGCAGGGCGCGCAGCAGGTCGCCGACGGCCGGAGGGAGTCCGCGCGCCGCTTCGAGCCGCGCGGCGAACGCGGCCGACTCGGCGGCGGAGGGCACCTCGCCGTGCCAGAGGAGCGCCGTCACGTCCTCGAACGAGAGCGTGCCCGCGAGCTCGGCGATCTCGTAGCCCCGGTAGTAGAGTTTTCCGCGCTCGCCGTCGACCTGGCAGATCCCCGACCGCGCCGCGATGACGTCCTCGAGCCCTGCTTTCCACGCCGTCTCCATCGCCGCCTCCTTGACTCGTACACGTGTCGTGGGCCTGCTTATCTTGACCGATATTGATTATACTTGATTTAGATTGACCAGGCCAGCGGACCCTGGACGAGACCGGCCGCTCCTGCTAGCGTCGGAGGCGAGGCGCGCCATGATCAGCGTGAACGGCGAGGAGTACCTGACGGTCAAGGAGGCGACCCGCTTGCTCGGCGTGAAGCCGGCGACGCTCTACGCCTACGTGAGCCGCGGCGTGCTCCGGAGCTACCGCCAGGGCATCAAGCGCCAGCGGCTCTATCGCCGAGCGGAAGTCGAAGGGCTCCTGCGGCTGGCGCCCAGCACCGCGCGAACCGCGAACGTGATCCCGCTCCGCGCGCGGGCGCGCCGGGCGCCGATCCCGCTCGCCGAGTCGTGGATCCGCGACTGACATGGCGACGCTCCGGCGCGCGGCCTTTCTGAATCCCGGGCGCGACCTCGCCGTCGGCGTCGACCTCGCGCGCCGGGCCGAGGCGCTGGGCTACGACAGCGTGTGGGTGACCCACGGCTCCGGGCGCGATTCGTTCCTCGTGCTCGCGGCCTACGGCGCCGCGACGACGCGGCTCGGGCTCGGCAACGGGGTCGTCCCGATCTACCCGCGGCACCCGGTGGCGATGGCGCAGGCGGCGCTCACCCTGTCGGAGATGAGCGGCGGGCGGTTCAGGCTCGGCATCGGCGTGAGCCACAAGGTCAGCATGGAGTCTTCGCTCGGCCTCACCTTGCGCGAGCCGCTCGCCGTCACGCGCGAGTACGTCGGCGTCCTCCGTGGCGCGCTCGGCGGCGCCGCCGCCTTCGAGGGCCGCCACTACAAGGTCAACTGGAGCCTCGCGATTCCCGAGCGTCCCCCGGCGCCGCCGATCTATCTCGCCGCGCTGTCCCGGAAGATGCTCGAGCTCGCCGGCGAGATCGCCGATGGTGTCGTCCTCTGGCTCTGCTCGCCGGGCTACGTGCGAGACGTCGCGGTGCCGGCGCTCGGAAGGGGCCGCGCGCGCGCCGGGAAGACCCTGGCCGGGTTCGAGATCGTCGCGGCCGTCCCGCTGGCGATCGCGGACGATGCGCCCGCCGCTCTCGGCGCGTTCCGCGGCGAGCTCGCGCGCTATCTCACCCTGCCGTTCTATCGCGCCATGCTCGAGGCGAGCGGCCTCGGCAAGGAGCTCGCGGCCTTCGACCGGAGCGGCGAGGTGGCCGAGGGGCTGACGCGCGCGGTCGGCGCCGTCGGCAAGCCCGAGACCGGCCAGGCCTTCGTGCGCGCGTACCGCGAGGCCGGCGTGACGTTGCCCGCGATCCGCCCGATCACCTTCCCCGACGCGCCGTGGTATCGCCGAACCCTCGAGGACGGCGCTCACTGGTGACACGCGTCACCCTGCTCGCCGTGCTCCTCGCGACGGCGTGCGCGACGGGTCGGTGGCACGAAGCCCGGACGCTGCCCGACGAGGGGGCGCGGACGCTGCCCGTCGACCGCGACGCCGCGATCCAGTACGTGGCCCTCGGCGACAGCACGGTCGAGGGCGTCGGCGCCACCCGCGCCGACTTCAACTACGTCAGCCGGCTGCACGAGCGGCTGCGCGCCGTCTACCCGTCGGCGCGCGTCGCCAATCTGGGCGCGGGCGGCGCGACCTCCGCCGATGTGCTCCGGCGGCAGCTCGCCCGCGCGATCGAGCTACGCCCTCACCTCGTGACGCTCTCGATCGGGCCCAACGACATCACCACGCGGGTGCCGGCGGCCGCGTACGAGCGCAATCTCGACTCGATCCTCGGGCGCCTGCGTGACGAGACGACGGCGGTCACGGTCGTGAACCTGATTCCCGACCTGGTCGTCACCCCACGCTTCCGCGCGCACCGCGAGCGCGACGCGCTCGCTCGGCAGACCGTGCTCTTCAACGAGGCGCTCGAGCGCCGCAGCCGCGCGTACGGCGCCGAGCTGGTGGATCTCTACGCGGCCAGCCAGCGCGAGGTCCCGGCCAGCCCGGAGCTCATCGGGGCCGACGGCTACCATCCATCCGATGTAGGCTATGCGCGGTGGGCCGAGCTGGTGTGGGCCGGAATCCAGGCCCGCATCGCGGTAAGGTGAAGGGGAAGACGTAAATGGAGCCCCGCCCGCGCGAGTCGAACCGTAGAGAGCCTAGAGAGGAGTCGGCGTGAAGATCGTGGCCCACCTGCTGCTGGTCGTCCTGGTTGCCGGAACCCCCGCCGGCGCCGACGCGACCGGCGCGAAGGTCCCCGCCACCAACGGCGGCGACCTCCCCCAGGGGCAGCTCCCGCAGACCGCGACGGCCCGGGACAACATCCCGCGCGACCCGCGGCAGCAGTATCCCGACCCGAGACTGCAGTACCCCGACCCGAGACTGCAGTATCCCGATCCTCGGCTGCAGTACGCAGATCCGCGGCAGCGGCTTCTCGATCCCCGGAAGGAGCCGACCGTCGTCCACCGCCCGGCGGTGCCGGCGCTGATCGTCATCACGCAGCCGGTGTACGTCGCCGCGCCGCAGAGCTGCGTCGCCCCCGGCTACTGGGCCTACTCTTGGGTGCCTCAGAGCTACGTCTCCAGCGTGTGGGTCCCGGGCTACTACAACTACGACGCTCTGTGGGTCGAGGGGCGCTACGAGCCCCGCGCCTACGCCTGGGGCTACTACCAGCCCTACTGGGTCCCCGAGCGCGCCTGCTAGGGGCTGACACGCCCGCATGGCACGGCCCGCGCCGGGTCGTGTATGCTCGCGGCGATGTCCACCAGCCATTTCTTCGCGTACCTCTCGCGGATGAAGTTCATTCGCCGCTGGGGTCTCATGCACAGCACCTATCCCGAGAACATCCAGGAGCACAGCCTGCGCGTGGCGCAGATCGCCCACGCCCTCGCGATCATCCGCAACCGGCTCTTCGGCGGCGACGTGAGCCCCGAGCGCGCGGCGACTCTGGCGATCTACCACGACACGAGCGAGGTGCTGACGGGCGATCTTCCGGCGCCGGTGAAGGAGTTCAACCCCGAGATCCACCGCGCGTACCACGCGATCGAGGCCGCGTCGAAGGACAAGCTCTTCGGGCTGATCCCGGATCCGCTGAAGCCCGGGTACGAGCCATTCTTCCGGCCCGATCCGCGCGATGAGGCGCACCGCACGCTGGTGCGAGCGGCCGACAAGCTCTGCGCGTACCTCAAATGCCTCGAAGAAACCGGCGCCGGCAATCCGGAGTTCGCTCAGGCCGAGAAGGCGCTGCGCGCGAGCGTCGAAGGACTCGATCTTCCGGAGGTGGGCTACTTCATGGAGACGTTCGTCCCGAGCTTCCGGCTCACCCTGGACGAGCTCCGCTGATGAGCCTGACCGTCTTCACCAACGCGGTGCTGATCGACTGCACCGGCGCCGAGCCGATGCTGGGCGCCGCGGTCGTCGTCGAGGAGGATCGCATCAAGGACGTCCTCGCGAACGGGAGGGTCGGCCCGCTGCCCGGACCCGTAACGACGCTCGACTGCCGCGGCGCGACCCTGATGCCCGGACTCACCGACGCCCACGTCCACATCTGCGCGGTCGAAGGCAACATCACCGACCAGCACCGCTATCTGCCGCCGAGCCTCCTGGCCGCGAAGGCGCTGCGCCGGGCCGAGGAGTGCCTGATGCAAGGGTTCACGACGGTGCGCGACGCCGGCGGCGCCGACTATGGATTCCGCGAGGCCGTCAACGAAGGGATCTACCCCGGGCCGCGGATGCTCGTGTCGGGCAACTACATCTCGCAGACCGGCGGCCACGGCGACAAGCGGCGGCGCTCGGAGTGGGTCGCGCCGATCGATTGCTGCATCGGCATGATCGGCTCGATCGCCGACGGCGAGCCCGAGGTGCGCAAGGCCGTGCGCGAGCAGCTCCGGCGCGACGTCGATCAGATCAAGATCATGGCGTCCGGCGGCGCGATGTCGCCGGCCGACGAGCTCGACACCACGCAGTTCACGATCGGCGAGATGCGCGCGGCGGCCGAGGAGGCGCACGCCGTCGGCAAGTACGTCCTGGCCCACGCCTACTCGGACACGGCGGTGCGCAACGCCATCGAGGCGGGCGTGCGCTCGATCGAGCACGGCAACCTGATCCGCGAGGCCGCCGCGAAGGCGATCAAGGACGCCGGCGCGTTCCTGGTGCCGACGATGATCACCTACGAGATGATCTACCGCGAGGGCAAGCGCTACGGCATCGGTGATCACCAGATCCAGAAGATCAATCTCGCCCGCGAGCAATCCGTGCAGGGTCTGACGTACGCCTATCGCGCCGGCTGCCAGATCGGCTCGGGCTCCGATCTCCTGGGCGACATGATGGTGCAGCGGGCGGTCGAGTTCGAGCTGAAGGCGCAGGTGATGACGCCGATGGAGGTGCTGCTCTCGGCCACCAAGGTCAACGCCGCGCTCTTCCGCATGTCGGACCGGATCGGCACCGTCGAGCCCGGCAAGTACGCCGACCTGATCGTCGTGGCCGGCGACCCGCTCCGGAATCTCCGCGTGTTCCAGGTCCAGGACAACCTCAAGGTGATCATGAAAGGCGGGCATGCCTACAAGCGGACCCTCTGAGCACCAGCACCAGATCCTCGATCAGTTCACGCGCCAGGCGACGGCGTTCGCCACGGCGCCGGGCATCCGCGACGAGGCGGCGCTCTGGCTCATCGTCGAGGCGAGCGGCGCCGGCCCCGAGGACACCGTGCTGGACGTCGCCTGCGGGCCGGGGCTCGTCGTCGCCGCGTTCGCGCGCGTGGTGCGCCACGCGACCGGCATCGACATCACGCCGGCCATGCTCGAGCGCGCGCGGGCTCACGCCGCCCAGCTCGGCCTGACGAACGTCTCGTGGCGGCAGGGCGACGTGCTACCGCTGCCGTGGCCGGACGCGTCGTTCTCGATCGTGACCTCGCGCTTCGCCTTTCACCACTTTCTCGATCCGCTGGCCGTGCTGCGCGAGATGACGCGCGTCGCCACCCCCGGCGGACGGGTCGTGGTCGTCGACAGCACGCCGGAGGCGCGGCGCGCCGACGCGTTCAACCGGATGGAGCGCCTGCGCGATCCCTCGCACGTGCGCTCGCTGCCCGTCGACGAGCATCGCGAGCTCTACGCCGCGGTCGGCCTGCCCGAGCCGCGCGTGACGTCATATCGGCTCGAGGGCGAGCTCGAGGCGCTGATCGGGCGGTCGTTCCCGCGCCCCGGCGACGACGAGAAGATCCGCGAGATCTTCCGCGCCGCGCTCGCCGACGACGCGCTCGACATCCAGCCACGGCTCGAGAACGGGCAGATCCGCTACGGCTTCCCGGTGTCGGTGCTGGTCGCGGAGCGGTGACGGCGTGCGCATCGTCGATCTGAGCTTCTCGATCCGCCCGCACTTCCGCTGGAAGGTGGCGCCCGAGCTGGTGGCCGCGCACGCCACCGGCCACCCGCTGCAGAGCACGGTGCTCACGATCAGCTGCCACGCCTACACGCACGTCGACGCGCCGCTCCACTACCTGGTGGACGGGCGCGACATGGCTTCGATGCCCGTCGATCAGTGGGTGGGCGACGCGGCCGTGGTCGATCTGACGCACCTCGGCGCCAACGGCGAAGTCACGGCCGCCGATCTGGACCGCCGCGCTGCGCACGTGCGCCGCGGCGACATCGTCTTGCTGCGCACCGACTGGCCCAGGCGCATGGGCGTCGACAAGTCGCAGTTCTGGAAGGAAGGCCCGTGGACGGGGCCGAGCGCCTGCGAGTGGCTCGTCGGCCGCGGCGCGAAGGCCGTCGGCTACGACTATCCGCCCGACCACTGCATCCGCGACACGATCGGCGAGCCGCGCCGGCGACCGGAGCGCTCGGAGTACACGACCCACGCGATCTTCTTTCCGGCCGGCATCACGGTGATCGAGTACCTGACCAACCTCGACCAGATCGGCGCCGCGCGCTGCCGCTTCATGGCGCTGCCGCTCAAGCTCGAGGGCGCCGACGGCTCGCCGGTGCGCGCCGTCGCGCTCGTGGAGTAGCGCCGGCCCTTCCGTGAGATGCTGGAGCGCATGATCGATCTGCGTCTGGCGCCGATGGCGGCCGTGACCAACGCGCCGTTCCGGCTGACCGCGCGCGAGTGCGGCGCCGGGCGCCTCACCAGCGAGGAGATCGACGCGCGCGGCCTCGTGGAGGGCAGCGCGCGCACGGTCGAGCTCGCGAGCTTCCTGCCCGAGGAGCATCCGATCGCGCTCCAGCTGCTGGGCGCCGATCCCGACGTGCTCGGCGAAGCCGCGCGCCGGCTCGAGGCCGCCGGCGCCGACGCGATCGATCTCAACATGGGATGCCCGGTGGCGAAGATCGTCGCGAAAGGCCAGGGCTCGGCGCTGATGCGCGACCCGCTCGGCGCGGCGGTCGTGTTCCGGACGATGCGCAAGGCGATCGGCGTCGACTTCACGATCAAGATCCGCGGGGGCTGGGACGACCGCACCGTGAACGCCGTCGCGATCGCCCACATCGCCGAGAGCGAAGGCGTCGATGCCATCACCGTCCATCCACGCACGCGCTCGCAGCAGTACAGCGGCCGGGCGCCGTGGGAGATCATCGCGAGCGTCGTCGACGCGGTGGCGATCCCGGTGATCGGCAACGGCGACGTGCGCTCCGTCGCCGACGCCGAGGGGATGGTGGCGGCCACCGGGTGCGCGGCGGTCATGATCGGGCGCGGCGCGCTCGGCGCGCCCTGGATCTTCCGCGGATCCGGGACCTCGCGCGACGAGCGGGCGCGGATCATCCGCCGCCACGACGCGCTGATCGAGGCGCGGCTGCCGCCGCGGACCGCGGCCATCCAGCTCAAGAAGCACCTGGCCTGGTACGCCAGCGGCTTTGCGGGCGCCGCGCGCCTGCGCGGGGAGCTGTTCGGGGCGCGCGACTCCGCCGAGGCCCGCGAGATCTTCTGGAGTGCCTGGTGACGCCGCAGCGCTACTTCGAGGACTTCAAGGTAGGCGATCGGTTCAAGAGCCCGTCACGCACCTTGACCGACGCGCACTTCATGTTCTTCGCGGGCATGACCGGCGACAATCATCCGATCCATTACGACGAGGAGTACGGGAAGAAGACCCGCTACGGCGGACGGCTCGCCCACGGTCTGCTGCTCGCGTCGCTCACTGCCGTCGGCGCCTCGATGCTCGCGCCGCTGATCGAGGACTCCATCGTCGCGTTCGTGGAGCAGACCACCCGGTTTCGGGGCCCGGCGCTCATCGGCGACACGATCTATCCCGAGCACGAGGTGATCGCGCTGGAGCGCAAGCGGTCGGCGGGCCTTCTCACCCTGCGCGTCGCGCTGAAGAACCAGCGGGGCGAAGTCGTGCTCGAGGGCGAGCACCGCTACCTGATCGTGTACCGGCCGGCAGCCTGAGCCCCGCGCGGGGGGCGCCCTGAGCCGCCGGAACCGCCAAGACTCGCGAGGCGCGCCACGGCTCCGCCGGGGCGTGTCCGAGCGTCGGGGGGCTTGGGGGGCGCCCTGAGCCGCCGGAACCGCCAAGACTCGCGAGGCGCGCCACGGCTCCGCCGGGGCGTGTCCGAGCGTCGGGGGGCTTGGGGGGCGCCCTGAGCCCCCCATGTAATCAGTCCGAGCGGCCGCGCGCGGCGACGTCCCACACCGCCTCGACCTTGTCGCCGCGCATCGCGTAAATGCGATCGTAGAGGTTGATCGTCGGGTCGCAGTGGGGCGGGAAGAACTCGATGCGCTCGCCCAGGCGCGGTACTCGCGACGGATCGGTGACCGTCAATCGGCCGTGCTCGTCGCCGGCGAAGCCGAACTCGACGCCCGGGCGCTCCACCGACTCCGGCGGAAACGGCTTGTCGGTCGAGAAGGCCTTGAGCCCGCCGTCGACCATCGCGCGCTCGGCCGTGGGTACGCTGACGACCGTCGTGATCACCGTCAGCGCCATCTCGAAGTCGCCGTTGACCGCGCCGGCGCGAGCCCCGATGCGGCGGTAGTCGATGTCCATCACGCAGTAGGAGCCGGCCTGCAGCTCGGTGAGCCCGGGCAGCTCGACGTCGATGTCATACGTGCCGGTCGAGCCGCCGGCGACGATCTCGACCGGCAGACCGGCCCGCTCGATCAGCTCGCGGGTCTCCATCAGCGGCTTCAGCGCCGCGTGCGACGCCTCGCGCCGCGCCTCCCAGCCCACGACGTGCGCGCAGTGGCCCGCGTAGCCCTGGAGCCCACGGAAGCGGAGCGCCGGTTGCGCGACCGCGGCGCGGGCCAGCGCCAGCGCCGGCTCGCCCGGGGCGATGCCGGTGCGGCGGGTGCCGACGTCGACGTCGACCAGCACGTTGAGCGTCACGCCGTCGGCGGCCGCCTCGCGGCCGAGGTCCGTCACGTTGGCGGGATTGTCGATCACGACGAGCGTGTCCGGCGCCGCCGAGACGAGCCGCATGAGCCGGCGGATCGCGGCGGGCGCGACGACCTCGGTCGTGATGAGGAGCCCGCGGACACCCGCCCGCGCCATCACCTCGGCCTCGCCGAGCTTGGCGCAGGCCACGCCGAGCGCGCCCGCGCTCACTTGGCGGCGGGCGATCTCGGGGCAGCGATGCGTCTTCGCGTGGGGCCTGAGGTTCTTGCCGGACGCGCGCGCGTGCGCCGCCATCCGGCGCAGGTTGCGCTCGAAGCGGTCGAGGTCGAGCAGCAGCGCGGGCGTGGCAATGTCGTCGCGAGTCATCGGCGCAGGTTGCGCTGCTGGATCCCGCTGGTCACGTCGTAGCCGAGATCCGGCCGGCGGATTGCTGGGCGCGTCTGCTCGCGCACCAGCGCTTCGTCTCGCTGCCGCTGCTCGTACTCGGCCGCGGCGCTCGACGCGTCGCGGACCGCCTGGCCGCGATCGCTCTCGGGGCGCACGATCGGCCGCGCCGGCTTCGCCTCGCGCTTGAGCTCGAGCGACGACGGAGCCTCGCCGGGCCGAGCGTCCTGAGCCCCGGCGGCCGACGACGCCAGCACGGCGGTCAGCGCCGCGGCGAGCGCTACGCGCGTGACCATGCCCGTACAGTACACCCGACGCGGTGCCTCACGACACGCTCACCTCGTCGCTCAGCTCGTTCTCATCGCCGGGCCGCCGCGGATAGTGCGCGGCGAGGGCGCGACCGAGCTCTTCGACGGCGCGCTCGATCGCCTCACGCGGCGCGTTCGACTTGAGCCGCTCCACCATCAGGTCGCGCACCCGGTGCCAGTGCGGATCGCCGACGCGGGTGTGGATGCCCTCGTCGCCGACGACGGCGAGCCGTCGGTCCTCGACCGCGAGATAGACCAGCACGCCGTGGCGCTCGGCGGTCCGGTGCATGCCGAGGCGCTGGAACACGTGGTGAGCGCGCGTCACGGCGTCCGGCGCGCGCCCGACGAGGAGCCGCCGCGGCACCCGACGCTCGAGATGCACACGGATCTCGGCGGACGTTCGCGCCTCGGCGGTCTTGATCGCGCGCGTGATCGCGTCGAAGTCCGCCTCGCTCAGGAACCGCCGCGTCCAGCTCGGATGTCTCGCCATTCACCAGCTCCCGCTCGCGCCGCCCCCGCCGGAGCTACCGCCGCCGCCCGAGAACCCGCCGTCCCCACCGCCGAAGCCGCCGCCGCCCGAATAGCCGCCGCCTCCGCCCCACCCTCCCCCATACCAGCCACCGCCGGCGGATGTCCAGCCCCGCCGGCCCGCGGTGTAGCCGCGCTGGTGCGATGCTTCCCATGCGAGCCCGCCGACGGTCAGCGCGATGAACGCGAGCAAGATGAGCAGGTAGAGATTCGGGCTCCCGCTGTCCCGCCGCCGCGGCGACGACTCGGCCACGCGCTTGAGCTCTTCGGGTGTGGAGCCCGGCTTGATGCGCTCGAACACGGCGAGGGTCGCGGCCTCGAGCCCGGCCGCGTAGCGCTGCTCGCGGAAGCGCGGCGCGATCGCGCCGCGGATAATCTGCGCGGCCTCGGCGTCGGGCAGCACGCCCTCGAGCCCGTAGCCGACCTCGAGTCGCAGCTTTCGATCCTCGACGAAGACGACGAGCAGCACGCCGTTGTCGAGCTTCTTCTGTCCGAGGCGCCAGTGCTGGAAGAGCCGGTTCGCGACGTCCTCCAGGCTCTCGCCGTCGAGCGACTTGAACACCGCGATCGCCATCTGGGTGCCGGTGGTCCGCTCGCGCTCGGTCAGGAGGGTCTCGATCCGCTCGCGCTCGGCCGGCGTGAGCAGACCGGCGTAGTCGTTCAGCCGGGCGGTCGGCGCTGGCGGCAGGACGAGGGCGACGGCGAGGACAGCCGCGAGAAGCAGACTAGAACTTCACCTTGGGGACGGTCGCCGCGTCGGGCGCCGCCTCGAAGAACGCCTTGGGCTGGTAGCCCGAGACGCGCGCGACCACCGAGCCCGGGAAGAGTCGCAGGCGCGTGTTGTAGTCGCGGACCGCCTGGTTGAAGTTGCGGCGCTCGACGGTGATGCGGTTCTCGGTGCCCTCGAGCTGGCTCTGCAGCGCCAGGAAGTTCTGGTTCGACTTGAGCTCGGGGTAGCGCTCGACCGTGACCAGCAATCGCGACAGGGCGCCCGAGAGCTGGTTCTGCGCGGCCTGGAACTTCTCGAGCGCCTTGGGATCGTTGAGCGCCTCGGGCGTGAGCTGGATCGAGGAGGCGCTGGCCCGCGCGCGCGTGACCTCCTCCAGCACGGTGCGCTCCTGCGTCGCGAAGCCCTTCACGGTCTCCACGAGATTGGGAATGAGGTCGGCGCGGCGCTGATACACGTTCTGCACCTGCGCCCACTTCTCACCGACGTTCTGGTCGAGGACGACCAGCTGGTTGTTGATCGAGACGGCCCACGCGCCGATGCCGACGACCAGGACGGCGATCACGATCAGGACGATGAGGAGCCCGCGCGACATGTCCTGCGTTGATTATATACTTGCCGGCACCCACGGGTGGCCGTGGTGTACGTGAAGGAGGCCCATACGAATAGCCCGGAGCGCCTGCCGGAGTATCACGTCAAGGCCCGCAACACGTCCTCGAGCTCAGAGAACAAGATCCACGACGAGCAGATCGCGCGCCGGTACGGCTTCCGCGGCGCCCTCGTGCCCGGCGTGACCGTGTACGCCTATCTGACGCACCCGCTGGTCGCGGCCTTCGGCGCGGCCTGGCTCGAGCGGGGGACGGCGAACGTGCGCTTCCGCGAGCCCATTCACGACGGCGAGGAAGTGGGCCTGGCCGGCGTGGTGACCTCGCGCGACGCGAAGGGGCTCACCGCGACGGTCACGGCGACCACCGCCGTCGGCGGCGAATGCGCGACCCTGGCGGCGACGCTTCCGGCCGGCTCGCCCGCGCCGGTCAATCTCGCCCAGTACCCGGTGGCGCCGCTGCCGGCGGACCGCCCGCCGGCGACGCGCGAGCATTTCGCCAGCCTCCACGCCCTCGGCACCCCGATCAATCCGTACGACGACGAGCGTCAGGCGGAGTACCTCGAGCGGGTCAGCGACGGTCTCTCCATCTATCGCGGCGCGCGCGGCTTCATCCATCCCGCGTTCTTCCTCGACCAGGCCAACAAGGCTCTCTCGCAGAACGTCCGCATGAGCCCGTGGATCCACGTCGGCAGCGTCGTCCGCCACCTCGGCGGCGCGAAGGTCGGCGAGACCTTGTCCACCCGCGGCAAGGTGCGCTCGCTCTTCGAGAAGGAGGGGCGCGAGTTCGTCGAGGCCGACCTGGTCCTGGTCGCCGGCGCGCGCCGCCCGATCGCCCACGTGCTCCACACCGCGATCTACCGGCTGCCGGACTCCGCGCGTTGATTCGCGCGGGCCGGCATGCTAGAAACGTGCATCCGAGGAGGCCGACCCGATGGACCTGAACTACTCGCCTGAAGACCGGGAGTTTCGCGCCGCGACACGCCGCTGGCTCGAGACCAACATCCCCAAGCAGGAGCTGAAGACGCTCGACGAGCGCAAGGCGTGGCATCGGAAGCTCTACGAGGCGGGCTACGTCGGCATGCTGTGGCCCAAGGAGTACGGGGGCTGGGGCGCCACGCCGATGCAGCAGGCGATCGTCCAGGACGAGATGGCGCGTGTGAGCGCGCCGCCGGCCATCAACGGCCTCGGCATCGGCTTCATCGGCCCGACGATCATCGTCCACGGGACGGAAGCGCAGAAGAAGCGCTATCTGAAGAGGATGCTGACCGCCGAGGAGATCTGGTGCCAGCTCTACTCGGAGCCGAACGCCGGCTCGGACCTGGCGAGCCTCAAGACGCGCGCTGAGGACCAGGGCGATCACTTCGTCGTCAACGGCCAGAAGATCTGGACCTCGAGCGGCCCGATCGCCGACTGGGGTATCCTGCTCTGCCGCACGGATCCGAAGGTGCCCAAGCACCGCGGCATCTCGTGCGTGCTCCTCAACATGCGCCAGCCCGGCGTCGAGGTGCGCCCGCTCAAGCAGATCACCGGCAGCTCGCTCTTCTCCGAAGTCTTCATGACCAACGCGCGCGCCGACAAGTCGGACCTGATCGGCGACGTCAACGGAGGCTGGGCGATCGCGCAGACCACGCTCGGCTTCGAGCGCGGCGGCAACGCACTCGGGCGTGTCACGCGGTACGTCACCGCGTTCAACCAGCTCGTGAAGGCCACGAAGGAGCTCAAGCGAGGCGGCAAGCCGCTGATCGACGATCCGGCCGTCCGCGCGCGCATGGGACGGATCTACGCCGATCTCGAGGTGCAGCGCTACGCGGCGCTGCGCGTGCTCTCCGCCCTGCAGAAGGGCGACGCGCCGGGTGCCGCGTCGTCGATCACGAAGCTTTCGTATACCGAGTTCGAGAAGCGCTACTACGAGCTGGCCCTCGAGATCCTCGGCCCGTTCGGCCAGCTCATGGTCGCGCGCGAGGAGTTCGAGGAGGTCGACACCTCGTCCGGCGAGCCGGGCACCTTCGCGACCGCGTTCCTGTGGTCGCGCGCGGGCACGATCTACTCGGGCTCGTCCGAGATCCAGAAGAACATCATCGGAGAGCGCGTGCTCGGCCTGCCGAAGGAAGTGCGCGCCGACCGCCTGAAGGCCTGACGCCATGGACTTTTCATTCAGCTCCGACCAGCAATTGCTGAAAAACTCGGCGCGCGCCTTCCTCGACGAGCACTGCCAGCCGGCCACGGTCCGTCTCCTGTGGGACGACCCGCGCGGCGAGAGCGAGTCGATGTGGAAGGAGATGGCTCAGCTCGGCTGGCACGGCCTCTCCCTGCCCGAGGCGTACGGCGGCAGCGGCCTCGGCATGGTCGAGACCGCGATCCTGCTCGAAGAGCTCGGACGCGCCGCCTACCCCGGACCGTACTGGCCGACCGTGCTGTCCGCCGCCGCCATCGAGGCGGCCGGGAACGACGCGCAGAAGAAGCGGTGGCTCTCCGCGATCGCCACCGGCGACGCGCGCGCGACTCTCGCGTTCCTCGACCGCGACCTCGACTGGGATCCGGCGGCGGTGACGACGCGGGCCGAGAAATCATCGAAGGGCTGGACCCTCTCCGGGACCAAGCGCTTCGTGCCGTGGGCCCACGTGGCCGACGTCCTGCTGATCCCCGCGCGCGCGCCCGAAGGCCCGTCCCTGTTCCTCGTCGATCCCTCGGGGGCGGGGCTCAAGCTCTCGCCGGTCCAGGGCATGGATCTGGCGACTCGCTGGGTCCACCTCGAGATGGACAGCGTGCCCGTGGCCGGCGACGCCGTGCTCGGCGCTCCCGGTCAGGCCGCGGCGTTGCTGAGCGGCCTGCTGCGGCGCGGCGCGGTCGGCGCGGCGGCCGAGATGCTGGGCGCCGCGCGCCGATGCCTCGACATGGCCGTGGGCTACGCCAAGGTCCGCGAGCAGTTCGGCCAGCCCATCGGCTCGTTCCAGGCCATCCGCCACAAGTGCTCCGAGATGCTCCTCGAGGTCGAGAACTCGCACTCCGCCGTCTACTACGCGGCGTGGGCGCTCGACGCGAAGGCGGAGGATCACGAGCTGGCGGCCTCGGTCGCGAAGGCGTACGTGGCCGACGCATCGCGGAAGGTGTGCGGCGAGGCGATCCAGGTGCACGGCGGCATCGGCTTCACGTGGGAGTACGACTTGCACATCTACTTCAAGCGTGCCAAGGCGCTCGAGGCGATGTACGGCGACGTCGACTACCACCGCGAGCAGATCGTCCGGCGCGCCACGAGGTAGCTGGAGCGCCCACCGCCCCGTGTCCACGCCCCCGCCGCCGCTCGACGGTGTCAAGGTCGTCGACCTGACCAGCTACATCGCCGGCTCCTACGCCGCGATGCAGCTGGCCGATCTCGGGGCGGCGGTCATCAAGGTCGAGGCGCTCGAGGGCGATTCGTTCCGCGAGCTGCCCGGCTTCTTGGGCTGGAATCGTGGCAAGCGCTCGCTCGCCGTGAATCTGAAGACCCAGGAAGGCCGCGAGATCGTCGGGAAGCTCGCCCAGCGCGCCGACGTCGTGATGGAGAACATGCGGCCGGGCGTCGCCGAGCGCCTGGGCGTCGGCTACGAGCGGCTGAGCGCGATAAACCCGCGCCTGATCTACTCCTCGGTCACGGCCTTCGGCTCGAGCGGTCCGGACTCCGACCGACCGGGCTTCGATCCGGTCTTTCAGGCGCTGGGCGGTCTGATGACCTTGCAGGGCTTCGGCGGGCCGCCGGTGTATCTCCGGACCGCGCCCGCCGACTACTACACCGCGGCGCTGGCGACCCAGGGCATCCTCGCGGCGCTCTTCGCGCGCGAGCGAACAGGGCGCGGCCAGCGCGTGGAGACCTCGCTGCTGCGCGGGGTGCTGGCGCTGCAGTCGGGCGTGGCCATCGACTATCCGACCAAGCCGACCTTGATCCGCGACAACCCGACCTATCGTCTCTATCAGGCGGGCGACGACGCGTGGTTCTTCCTGGCGGTCGGCAACCAGGCGTTCTGGGTGAAGCTCTGCAAGGCGCTCGAGCTCGACGACCTGGCCGACGACCCGCGGTTCGCGTCGTGGATCGCGCGCCTCGAGAACAACCAGGCGCTCCTGCCGCTGATCGAGGCCAAGTTCCGCTCGAAGCCGCGCGAGCACTGGCTCGCGCAACTCGCCAAGCACGACATCCCGGCGGCGCCGGTCCAGACCGTGCTGGATTTCCTCGACCATCCGGCGGTGCGCCACCACGACATGGTCCGCGAGTACGACCATCCGGAGGTCGGCCGCCTGCGCATGATGGGACAGCCGATCGCGTTTCGGGGCACGCCGACGCGCGATCCAGGCCCAGCGCCGACCCTGGGCCAGCACACCGACGCCGTGCTGCGCGAGCTCGGCTACACCGACGACGAGATCGCCGGCCTCGCGGCGCGCGGCGTGTGCCGCCGGGCGGGAGGCGCCCGGTGACGTACGAGGCGATCCGCTACCAGGTGGCCGACGGCATCGCGACGATCACGCTCAACCGGCCCAACGTCCACAACGCGATGAACGAGCGCATGCGTGAGGAGCTCACCGAATGTTTCGGCGGGCTCGCGCAGAGCGGCGAGGCGCGCGTCGTCGTCGTGACGGGCGCGGGCGACCGGGCGTTCTCGGCCGGCGCCGACATCCGCGAGTTCGTGGTTCCCCAGGTGCCCGTCAAGTTCCGCGACGCCCGCCGCCGCGTCGACTTCCGCGCCGCGATGGACCGGTGCGGTCAGCCGATCATCGCCGCGATTCGCGGGTTCGCGCTGGGCGGCGGGCTCGAGCTGGCGCTCGCGTGCGACATCCGGATCGCCAGCGAGGATTCGCTGCTCGGCCTCACCGAGGTGAACCTCGCGATCATCCCGGGCGGCGGCGGCACGCAACGGCTGCCCCGGCTCGTCGGCCGCGGCAAGGCGCTCGAGATGATCCTGACCGGCGCGCGGATCGACGCGCGCGAGGCGCTGCGCATCGGGCTCGTCGAGCGCGTGGTCCCGCCGGCCGAGCTCCCGGCCGCCGCGCAGACGCTCGCGCGGACGCTCGCCGAGAAGGCGCCGGTGGCGCTGCGCTACGCGAAGGAGGCGGTCGTGAAGGGGCTCGGCCTGCCGCTCGAGGACGGCCTCCGTCTCGAGAACGATCTGGCGACGCTCCTCCGGACGACCGAGGACCGCATCGAGGGCGCGAAGGCGTTTCTCGAGAAGAGAACGCCGCGCTTCACCGGCCAGTAGTGGCGCCGTTCGCCTACTACGGACGGCTCACGCGCGCCCAGCAGGCCGTCTACCGCAAGAGCGACGCGCTCGTCGAGATCCGCCTCGAAGACCCGGCCGCGCTCTACCCGCTCGTAGCGGCGCTCGAGGCGGCCCTCAATACCGAAGAGCGCGCCGCGACCGAACGGGCGAGCCACGAGCTGATCGCCGGCCTCACCGAGGCGATGGGCCTACCCGCGGTGCATGTCGAGGTCCTGGCCGCGCGCCCGCACTCGCGCTGGGGCGAGCTGCACGGCCTCTACACCCAGGAGCGGGGCCGCAAGCCGAAGATCCAGCTCTGGATGCGGACGGCCAAGAAAAAGCGCGTCGTCGCGTTTCGCTCCTATCTGCGGACCCTGCTCCACGAGGTCGGGCATCACGTGGACTACACGGGGCTTCGACTGCCGGAGTCGTATCATACGCAGGGGTTCTACAAGCGCGAGTCGAGCCTGTTCCATCAGCTGGTGCCCGAGGCCAGAGGGAGAGTGACGATGCCGACCATGGAAGAGTACGCGAAGCTGCCGCGCGAGGAGCGGATGCGCCGGCTCTCCCGCACCGCCGACGAGCTCGCCGCCGCGATCCGCGGCCGCGATGACGGGGCGCTCTCCCGCCGGCCCGACGGCAAGAACTGGGCGGCGAAGGAAGCGATCTGCCACCTGCGCGACGTGGAGGAGATGTTTACCGGCCGCTTCGGGATGATCCTGGCGATGGACAATCCCAAGCTCGCGTTCGATCCCACCACGCCCGATCGCTGGGCCGAGGAGCGGCAATATCTCCGGAACGACGCGCAGCTCGCGCTGGCGGCGTTTCGCACGCGGCGCGACGAGGCGCTCGCCCTGCTCCGCGCCCTGACCCCCGAGCAGTGGAAGCGCGCCGGTATCCACGTCACACGCGGCCCCGTCACGATCGACGACTTCGTCACCTTGATGGCGTGGCACGACGACAACCACCTCGACCAGCTCAAGCGCGCGCTCGAGGGCAAGGCCTGAGACGTCGTTCGAGCTCGGCCCGCCGGCCGGGCGTTACTCCGGCGGCTATCCGTGGCGCTGGCGCGGGGTGCCCGACATCCCCGCCTTGACGGCGCTGGCCGCAACCCCACGGCTTCACCCGCCGCCCGCAGGCGACGCGGCAGGCCTGCCATGGAATATTACCGCTCGCCGCTCTGCTGGAGGAGCTTGGCCACGATCCCCGTCCAGCCGGTCTGATGGCTCGCGCCGATCCCGGCGCCGTTGTCACCGTGGAAGTATTCGTAGAAGAGCACGAGGTCGCGCCAGTGCGGGTCGCGCTGGAACTTCTCGGTGCCGCCGTAGACCGGCCGTCGTCCGTCGGCGCCGCGCAGGAAGATGCGCGACAGCCGCCGCGAGAGCTCGGTCGCGACCTGCCAGAGGTTGAGGCTGGTCGTCGAGCCCGTCGGAAACGGGATCTTCAGCGAGTCGCCGTAGAAGTAGTGGAACTTCTGGAGCGACTCGATCAGGAGGTAGTTCATGGGAAACCAGACGGGCCCGCGCCAGTTGGAGTTGCCGCCGAAGAGATCGCTCGCTGACTCGGCCGGCTCGTAGTCGACGCGGTGATCCATGCCGTCGAGGTGCAGCACGTACGGGTGGTCCCGGTGGTACCGCGACAGCGCGCGCACGCCGTAGGGCGAAAGGAACTCCGCCTCGTCGAGCATGAAGCTTAGGACCCGCGGAAGCTGCTCCCGGGCGACGATCGCCAGCAGGCGCCGCGTCCCTGCGCCCGGCCGCGAGGCCATCTCGACGTGCTCGCGTAACTCGGGATGGTTGTCGATGAACCACTGCATCCGGCGCTTGAAGCCGGGCAGCTTGTCGACGATCTCCGGCTCGAGCGTCTCGACCGCGAAGAGCGGCACGAGGCCGACCATCGAGCGAACCTTCAGCGGATAGGCCGTGCCGCCGCTGTGCAGCACGTCGTAGTAGAAGCCGTCGGCGTCGTCCCAGAGGTTGATGCCTTCATCGCCGAGGTGGTGGGTGGCGTGGGCGATGTACACGAAGTGCTCGAAGAACTTCGAGGCGACGTCCTCGTAGGCCGGATCCTGTCGGGCCAGCTCGAGCGCGATCGCGAGCATGTTGAGGCAGTACATGCCCATCCAGGAGGTGCCGTCGGATTGCTCGATGCGGCGTCCGGTCGGCAAGGGCGCCGACCGGTCGAAGACGCCGATGTTGTCGAGGCCGAGAAAGCCGCCCTGGAAGATGTTCTTGCCCTCGGTATCCTTCCGGTTCACCCACCAGGTGAAATTCAGCAAGAGCTTGTGGAAGATCCGCTCGAGGAACTCGCGGTCGCCCTTGCCGCGCAGGCGCCGCTCGATCCGGTACACGCGCAGCGCCGCCCACGCGTGCACCGGCGGGTTCGCGTTGCCGAGCGCCCACTCGTAGGCGGGGATCTGCCCGTTCGGGTGCATGTACCACTCGCGCAGAAAGAGGACCAGCTGCGCCTTCGCGAAGTCCGGGTCGATGAGCGCGAACGGGATCATGTGGAACGCGAGATCCCACGCCCCGTACCACGGGTACTCCCATTTGTCGGGCATCGAGATCACGTCTTCGTTGTAGAGATGCTGCCATTCGTGATTGCGCCCGCCTCGGCGCTCCGGCGGCGGAGGCGGACAAGCCGGATCGCCCTCGAGCCAGCGCCGGACGTCGTAGTGATAGAACTGCTTGGACCAGAGGAGCCCGGCGAACGCCTGGCGCATGACGCGCTTGGCGTCGTCCGACAGTCGAGGCGGAATGATCGTGCCGTAAAACTCATCGGCCTCGCGGAGGCGGCGGGCGAAGACGATCTCGAAGTCCTCGCCGAACGCCCCGGCCGGCAGCGGCGTGTTGACCAGACGGAGCCGCGTGACGACGCTCTGCCCGGGCCCGATCGCCAGCCGGTAGTACGCCGCCGCCTTCGTGCCGCGTCGCTCGGGATTGAGCGCGCTCCGCTTCCCCGTGACGACGTAGTCGTTGATCGAGTCCTTGACGTAGGGCGTGGGGTTCGACAGCCCGAAGAGTCTTTCGACGTTCGTCTCGTTCTCGGTGAACAGCAGCTCGGGCCCGCGTTCGCAGTAGAGCCAGCGCGCGCCGAGTGAAGGGTGCTCGGTCGCGATCATCGCGAGACGGCTGTCCTCGCCGACGCGCATGCTGGGCCTCTCGGGTCCCGCGGTGTCCCATGACCACGTGTTCCGGTACCACAGCGTGGGCAGCAGATGGAGCTCGGCGGGCTCGGGGCCGCGATTCGTCGCGGTGATGCGAACGAGCACGTCGTCGGGCGAGGCCTTCGCGTACTCGACGACGATGTCGAAGTACCGGTCGGCGTCGAAGACTCCGGTGTCGATCAGCTCGAACTCCCGCGCGCGGCGGTCGCGCCGCCGGTTCTCCGCCACGAGCGCGTCGTAGGGGAACGCCGTCTGCGGATATTTGTAGAGGCACTTCATGTAGGAGTGGGTCGGGGTCGAGTCGAGGTAGAAGTAGTACTCCTTCACGTCCTCGCCGTGGTTGCCCTCGCTGCCGGTCAGCCCGAAGAGGCGCTCTTTCAGGATCGGATCGCGGCCGTTCCAGAGGGCCAGCGCCAGGCAGAGCCGGCCGTGGTTGTCGGTGATGCCGGCGATGCCGTCCTCGCCCCACCGATAGGTCTGCGATCGGGCATGGTCGTGCGGGAAGTAGTCCCAGGCCGTTCCGTGGGGACTGTAGTCTTCGCGAACCGTACCCCACTGGCGCTCGGCGAGATACGGCCCCCACCGCTTCCAGTGGGCTCGCCGCTCCTGGGCTTCCTGGAGCCTCAGCTCTTCGCTGTTCGTGACTTTCCGTGTGCTCAAGGCCTGGACACGCCGCGGGCTCGGGAGGAACGCCGAGCTAGGTGGGACTCTGGCCGGCGCGGCGCTTCGAAGCGGGGCCGGATCGGAGCGACCTCGCGATGGCGGCCGCGCCGAGAAGGGCGGCGCGCGGCTCGAGGACCAGGTGCACGGGGATCGCGCTCATCATGCCGCCCAGCCGTCCCTTGTCTCGAAACGCGCTGATGAATGTCCCGTCCTCGAGCTTGGCCCGGATCTTCGGCGCGATGCCGCCGCCGACGAAGACGCCGCCGACGGCGAGCGCCTTGAGCGCCAGATTGCCGGCCTCGGCGCCGTAGATCGAGACGAACACATCGAGCGCCTGGACGGCCCGCGCGTCGCGGCCGGCGAGCGCCGCCTCGGCGACCACCGCGCTCGGGTCGCCGGTCTCCATGCGCGATCGGAGCCACTCGGCCTCCGGCGCGCCGCCGTTCGCCAGGAGGAACCGGTAGATGTTGTAGAGCCCGGGTCCGGAGACGACGCGCTCGTAGCTGACGCGCCCGAACTCCTCGCGGAGAAACTGGAAGAGCTCCATCTCGAGATCGGTGCGCGGCGCGAAATCGGTGTGGCCACCTTCGGAGCTGACGACGCGGTAGCGCCGGCCGTCCCAGACGAGCAGGACTTCCCCGAGGCCCGTGCCCGCGGCGATCAGCGCCATCGTCGCCTTGCGTGGCGCGCCGGCCTGAAGCATCGCCAGCGCCGATGTCGGAAGCCCGAGGACGCCGTGGCCCGTCGCCTCCAGATCGTTGACGAGCTTCACCCGCCGCGTCGTGACGGCGGGGGCCAGCGAGGCTTCGTCGACCTCCCACGGGAGATTCGGCGCCGTGCACCGCCCGTCGATCACGGGACCGGCGACGCCCACGCACGCCGCGTCGACCGACGCCGGCGAGCCCTCGAGCAGGAACTGCCGGATCGCGTCCGTGAGCGCGGCGAAGCCGTGACTCGGTAGCACGGTTTCGCGGACGAGCGCCAGCGCGCGGCGCCGCACCTCGAAGAGCGCCAGCGCCGTCTTCGTTCCGCCGACGTCGCCCGCGAAGATCACCCGGCCGGCTGCTCGACGTGCCCGCCGAACTTCTGCCGCATCGCCGAGAGCACCTTCTCGGCGAAGGTGTGATCCTGCCGCGAGCGGAAGCGCGCGTAGAGCGACGCCGACAGCACGTCGGCCGGCACGCCTTCCTCGACGGCGGCCATGACGGTCCAGCGCCCCTCTCCGGAATCGGCGACCACGCCCGTGTAGTTGGACAGGGTCGGATTTTCGGCAAGCGCCTGCGCCGTCAGGTCAAGGAGCCAGGAGCTCACCACCGAGCCGCGCCGCCACACCTCGGTGATGTCCGGGATGTTCAGCTCGTAGCGGAGGTCCGGCTCGAGGGACTTGGTGCTCGCATTCTTCAAGATGTCCAGGCCTTCGGCGTACGCCTGCATCAGCCCGTACTCGATGCCGTTGTGAATCATCTTCACGAAGTGGCCGGCGCCCGAGGGGCCACAGTAGAGAAAGCCGTGCTCGGCGGTGCCGCTCATCGCCTCGCGTCCCGGCGTCCTGGCAACGCTGGCCGGCCCGGGGGCGAGCGTCTTGAAAATCGGCGCGAGCCGCTCGACCACGTCGCGCTCGCCGCCGATCATCAGGCAGTAGCCGCGCTCGAGCCCCCAGACGCCGCCGCTCGTCCCGACGTCGACGT
>QHTE01000055.1:222491-224737 GCA_003220685.1 Candidatus Rokuibacteriota bacterium | reverse complement strand
ACGATCGTGTCGCCCGGCGCCATCCGCTTGGCCAGGTCGGTCACGACCTGCTCCGTGGCCGCGCCGGCCGGCACCATCACCCACGCGACGCGCGGCGGCCTCAGCACGCGGATGAAATCGTCGAGCGAGGTCGTCCCGGTCCCGCCGTCGCTCGCGACCGCCCTGACCCCGGCCGGGTCGGAGGCGTATCCGACGATCTCGTGGCCACCTCGAATCAAGCGGCGCGCCATGTTGCCGCCCATCCGGCCGAGCCCTACCATGCCGAGCTGCATGCGATCCTCCTCAATCTCCGGACACGCCTCGATCCGCGCTTACGCCTCGACTCTCGCTCACGCCTCGATGGCCCGCCGCAACAGCGCCAGGCCGGCCTTCACGTCGCTTCCCAGATGCACGCGCACCGCCCGGCGCCCCCGCTCGCGGAGGACTTGCAGATCGCCGAGCGCCTGAGCCGCTTTCACGACGCCGAAGGAGTAGCGCCGGCCGGGCACCGGCACGTCGTCCGCGTCGTCGCAGGTGATGAGCACGAACACGCCGGAGTTCGGCCCGCCCTTGTACGCCTGCCCCGTCGAATGAAGATAGCGCGGGCCGAATTCGAGGCACGTCGCGACTCGGAGCCGGTCTCGCACCGAGGCGCGCGCGGCCTCGACTCGCCACTCGATGGCCCAGATCTGGACGGGGTCGGTCGAGTCGAGGACGAAGAGCTCGGGGTGGCCCGGGATCTGGCCGAAGGTCGTCTTCAAGACTTCAGGACAGAGGCTCGAGCCGCCCATGCCGAGCACCAGCGCGTGAGTGAAGCCCGCGGCGCGGGCCTCGTGCGCCAGGTCGCGCAGCGCGCCGACGCGCCCGAGCTGCTCGCCGGCGATGCCGAGCCACCCGAGCCAGCTCGCTTCATCGGCCCCGGTCCACAGACTGGCATCCCGCGACCAGAGCCGCTTCACCTTGTCGCCCACGCGCCAGGCCTCGAGCTCGGCGCGCACCGCGAGGTCGAGATCGCGCGGCAGCTGTGGCCCGATCTCGCCCGTCATCGCGATCGCCTGACCAGCTCGCGAACGACGCGGCCGTCGGCGACGATCACCATGGCCGCGGTGCCGAGGAAGAGCCCCGTGTCGATGACGCCGGGAATCGCGCGAATCGCCTGCTCGAGGCGCGGCGGATCCACGATGGGGCCCGTGGCGCAGTCGAAGATCACGTTGAAGTTGTCGGTCACGAACGGCCGCTCGTCCAGCATCCGCAAGGTCGGCTTCAGCCCGAGGTCGTCCAGGCGCCGCCGGCAGAACGGGGCCGCGAACGGCAGGACCTCGACCGGAAGCGGGCCGCGCGCGCCGAGGGTCTCGACCAGCTTGTCGGCGGTGACCAGGATGATCTGCCGCCGCGACGCCGCGGCGACGATCCGTTCGCGAACGAGCGCGCCGCCGTGACCCTTGATGAGGTCCAGCCGGCCGTCGACCTCGTCGGCGCCGTCGACGGTCAGCTCGATGTCAGCCTCGAGACCGACCAGGTCGATGCCGACCTCGCGGGCGAGACGCTCCGTCTCCTCGGACGTCGGCACGCCGCGGATCCTGAGCCCGTCGCGCACGCGCGCGCCCAGGGCGCGGACGAACGCGCCGGCCGCGCGGCCCGAGCCGAGGCCGACGACGTCGCCGGCCTTGACGAGGCCGAGGGCGTGCGTCGCCAGAGGATCGTCGATCGCTGCCGCCATGTCACGGGCGAAGCGCCCGCCCCCAAGGATACCGCTAAGGCAAGCGGCGCGGACGGCTCCGTCTATTAGATCCCGCCCACGACGCGACGGATTCAAGAATCCCCAGGGGCCCATCGAGCGTCGCAATGCCGGAGGCGATGAACATGCTCCCGACAGTGCTTTCGATCACCCTGCTGATCCTGCTGGTGGCGGTGCCCCTGGTGTGGCGGATCCGCGCGGACCAGCGGCGCGACCGCGCCGATATCTTGCGCGCCGACATCCGCAGCGCGATCAATCGACGGCTCCACGGCGAGTCGCTGCTTGCCGTCGAGGTCGTCCCGAAAACTCTCTGGCATCCCGGACGGATCGTACTCCGGACGCCGGCGGGCTACGAGGACCTGACCGATGCGGTATGGCGCGACGTGGCGCGCCGCATGCCGTTCGACTACGACCTGGTCGTCAAGCCGGGGCACGCCGAAGAGCCGCTCCAGCGGGCCGCCTGACGGCGCGACGGTGAACGACGTCGGAGGTCGGACGATGAGGACCCGGCTCGGGCTGGCGCCGGCTC
>QHTE01000055.1:0-222410 GCA_003220685.1 Candidatus Rokuibacteriota bacterium | reverse complement strand
ATCACGGTCGCGGATATGGACCGGGCGATCGCCTTCTACTCAAGCGTGCTCTTCTTCGACAAGCTGTCCGACGTCCAGCGGTCCGGGCCCGCGGACCAGGGTCTCGGTGCGGCCGGGGCGCGCATCCGTGTCGTCACGATGCGGCTCGGCGCCGAGCGCATCGAGCTCGTCGAGTCCCTGGCCACGAACGCGCGTGCGATCCCCGCCCACTCACGGAGCGACGACCGCTGGTTCCAGCACGTCGCGATCGTCGTCAACGACATCGACCAGGCGTACCTCTGGCTCCGACGCCACCACGTCACTCAGCTCTCGCCGGAGCCGCAGCGGCTGCCGGATGGAAATCCGAACGCCGAGGGCATCCGCGTGTTCGCCTTCGAGGATCCGGACGGCCATGCGCTCGAGATCCTCCAGTTTCCGCCCGGCCGGGGTGACGCGCGCTGGCAGCGCCCGAGCGAGAGCGTGTTCCTCGGAATCGATCACACGGGGATCGTCGTGGAGAGCACCGAGCGGAGCCTGGCGTTCTATCGGGACGCGCTCGGCTTGCAGGTCGTCGCGGCGAGCCAGGACCCGGCGCCCGCGCCGGAACGCTCGACCGGTGCCCCGGGCGGCAGGCGACGGATCACGACGATTCGGGCCTCCGAGGGCCCGGCGATCGAGCTCGTCCAATACCTCGGTCCAGGCGATGGGCGCCGAGATCCGCCGAATACGCCGAGCAACGATCGCGCCCGCTGGCAGACGCTTCTGGTCGCGGCCGATGCCGACGCCGCCGCGGCAAAGCTCGGAATTCGCCGCGGGCTCACGGCCGTGGATCCCGACGGCCACGAGGTACAGCTCCGCGCGCGGAAGTAGCGCGCTCCCGGCGTTTGCCGTAGATTCAGTGCGTGCGGCCCGACCCGCCGCGATTCTGCTGGAGCGAAACCGGCACGCGGTTCCTCGTCTATCCTCAAGATCGTGTCGTCCCCGGATTCGAGATGCCCCGCGTCGTGCGGGTGACGCCGCGTCCGGGAACGATCAAGGCCGGCCCCGAGGACGGCCGGATCCGCGTAGTCGACGCGATCGGCAAGAAGCCCTACCGCGACCCCGTGACCGCGGAATATCTCTGGCGTCCGCCGTACCCGGAGAGCAAGCCCCGCGAGCGCCCGGTCCGGCCGGGTCCCCGCGGCCAGTTCGACAATCTCAAGCCGGGGACGCGAGAGTTCTCGGCCGCCACCGCGTACGCGTCGGTCCGCTGCGTGCTGGAGATCTGGGAGCACTACCTGGGCCGCCGGATCTCGCTCGTCGGCAAGAGCGGCCAGCGCAAGCTCGAGGTCGTCCCGCGCGTGACCGCGATCGGGGACAACGCCTGGTCGGGCGAATGGTACATCGAGCTCGGCTTCGCGCAGCGGAACCGCCGGCAGCCGTACTGCGAGAATCTCGACGTGATCGCCCACGAGATGGGCCACATCATCCTCAAGCACGTCATCGGCCCGACGCCCCGGGGTCGGCTCGAGTTCGAGCGCCGCGCGCACGACGAGGCCGGCGCCGACCTCGTCTCGCTCGTGTCCATCCTCCACTTCGACCGCGTCGTCGACGCGGCGCTGGCGCAGACGAAGGGCAAGCTCTTCTCGAAGAACATCCTCTCGCGCATCGGCGAGTACCGGATGGCGGGGAGCGGTCGGCGGCGGGCCGGGCGGCTCTTCTTCCAGAACCAGACGATGGGCGCGGTGGCCCGCGCTCGGCGGAAAGAGAATAAGTACGTGTACGCCCGACCGCTCCTGGGCGCCGCGTTCGACCTCCTCGTCGAGATCTACGAGGCGCGCCTGGTCCGGCGCGGGCTCATCTGCCGGGATCTCGCCGACCGCTCGACGCACGCGACCGCCCGGGAACATCCGGCCATTCGCCGTGAGTTCGCGGCGCAGTTCAAGACGAATCCCGACAGCTTCGCCGACGCGCTCCGCGAGGCGACCGCCGACTTCGCGCGGCTCCTGGCGGCGGCCTGGCGCATGGCAGGCCGCACCGGGGTCACCTTCTCGCGAATCGCCTCGAACATCGCCGCCGCCGATGCGCGCTTGAATCGCGGGCGTTACGAGGAGACCATCCGGCGCGCGTTCGCCCGGCGGGGGATCGCGGTGAGGATCGGCCGATCGTGAAGAGACGCCTGCTCCTCACCGGAGCCGGAAGCGCCGCGACCAGCAACTTGATCCGGAGCCTCCGGGCTGGATATCGGGGGCTCACGGTCGTCGGCTGTCACAGCGATCGCTTCCTGCTCAAGAAATCGTCGGCCGACCGCAACTACCTCGTGCCGTCGCTGGCGCATCCGGGCTACTTCAGGGCGCTCTCCCGCGTGATCGCGCGCGAGCGCGTCGACCTGCTGATCCCGACGACCGACGCCGAGGTTCGCGCCTTCACGCGGCCGCGGACCAGGCTCCCGTGCCGGGTGTTCCTGCCGCGCAAGGCCGTCGTCGACCTGTGTCAGGACAAATATCGGCTCAACGTCGCCCTGCGCGCGCACGGCGTGCCGGCTCCGGCGACCTACCCCGTGGAGCGCCTCCGCGCCCTCGACGCGATCTTCAACCGGCTACCGCGGCCGGTCTGGTGCCGGGTGCGCACCGGAAGCGGCTCGACGGGCGCGATCCCCGTCACGCGCGCCGAGCAAGCCCGGAGCTGGATCGCGTACTGGACCGAGATGCGCGGCGTCCCGGCGACGTCGTTCATCCTCTCGGAGTACCTGCCCGGCCGCGACTTCTCGTGTCAAGCCATCTGGAAGTCGGGGGAGCTCGTCCTCGTGAAGACGTGCGAGCGGCTCTCGTACTTCGGCGGCGGGGGCAACCCGAGCGGGACGTCGTCGATCTCCCAGCTCGCCAAGACGGTCTTCGCGCCCGAGGTCGTGGCCGTGTGCACGGCGGCCATCCGCGCGATCGACCCGCGCGCGTCGGGCACGTTCAACTTCGACCTGCGCGAGAGCTCGCGCGGCGTGCCGTGCCTGACCGAGATCAACGCGGGCCGCTTTCCGTCCGGGACCAACATCTTCGACCTGACCGGCCGGGTCAACCTGGCCGCGACGTTCGTGCGCGTCGCGCTCGACGAACCGGTGAAGCTACGCGAGACGTACGACCCGGCGGAGGGTTACTATACCGTCAGAGACTTGGACACGCCCACGGGAGTCTTCCACGCCGACGAGTTGTTCGCTAAGATCGTGGACGCACGCGGATAGTGCGCTTCCCCGAAACCCGGCAACACATAGAGGACCAACATGCCCTTCAAGTCACCGCCGAAGAAAGGTCAGTCGCGGAAGATCACCGTGAAGTTCCGGACCGACCTGACCAGGAAGCAGCTGGCGAGCTTCAAGAAGAGCGTCCGCGCTCTCGCCAAGAGGTTCAAGGCGACGATCGGCAGATAAGAATGAAGCGCGGGCGGCCGCAACGCGTCGATCGCATCCGGATCGTGGGGAATCTCGATCCCCACGACGCCGAGGCGCTCCAGCTCGAGCTTCGCCGGCTGGCGAAGCGTTACGGTCGGATCAAGGATCTCCAGATCGAGACGACGACGACGAAGCCGGACGGCCGCTCAGCGTAGGCTTTCGAGCGCCGACTCGGCCTGAGCCGCCCAGAACCGCATCTCGAGCTCCCCGAAGAGCGCGGCGGCCGCTCGCAGGTGCTCTTCTGCGTCCGCGCGCTGACCGGCGCGCCGGCACCATCGGCCGAGCCCGAGCCGCGCGTGGGCCACGAGCGGGCGCATCTCGAGCTCAGTCGCGAGGGCGAGGGCGCGATGCAGCGCCTCCTCGGCGTCGGGCACGCTCAGCTCGGACCGCAGCGGAATCTCACCGAGGAGCCGCCACGACCACGCCTCGTGGCCGCGCTCCTTGTGCTCTCGCGACAGGTCGAGCGCCCGGCGCGTCGCTCGAAGGGCATCCGAGGCGCGGCCGGCGAGCAGGTAAGCCAGGCTCAGCGACGTGAGCACGCGCGAGTGCCATCCCCCAAGCCGCATCCCCTCCGACTGCTCGATGGCGCGCTCCAGAAGGGGGACGGCGTCGCCGACGCGCCCCGCCTGCGTGTAGCCGACACCGAGCGCGGAAGCGATCGGCGGAAACCAGAGCGAGAGCTTCCAGGTACGGCAGAGATCGAGACCCCGCTCGAGGATCGGGATCGCCTTCTCGAGATTCCCCTGGCGGACGTAGAGGACGCCGATGCCGGCGTGCGCGGTGGCGAGAGTGAACGGGTGGTCGACCGACTCGGCGATCCGAATCGCGTCGCGGCCGATCCTGATCCCGTCACCGAACTCGCCGAGCTCGGCGAGACACCACACCAGACACGTCCTCGAATGGACCGACGGGAGTTGCACGAACCCGTAAAACTGTAGCAGCCGCTCGCTGTCCAGCATGTCGACGTTCCGCGCGAGGAAGCCGGCCGCCCGCCGATAATCGCCGAAGGCGTGATACGTCTGCCCGAGATAGGTGTTCGCCCGCAGCCGAAGGGTAAAGTCGTCGACCGTGTCCGCGATCGCAAGGGCCTGCTGGCCGTACTCGATCGCGCGGTCCTGATCGCCCATCAGCCGGAAATAGTCGGTCAGATACGCCGAGGCCTCGCCGAGCCGCCGCCGATCGCCGAGCGTCCGCGCCAGCGCCTCGGCTTCGCGAAGACACTCGAGAATGCGCCCGAACTCGCCGAGCGGCTGGAGCGTGTTGCGCAGGTCGAACCGCAGATCGACGATGCGCTCGTTGCGCTCGCGACTCTCTGGAAGCCGCCCGATCGCGTCGAGGGCTCGGTCGAAGCAGACCTCCGCCTCCTGGTGCGCGCAGCGCATGAAGGCCTTCGTGCCGGCTTGGTGGAGGTAGACGTGTGCCTTCGCCCACGTCTCGCCTTCGAAGGCGTGGTGGGCGAGCCGCTCCACGTGATCGGCCAGCCGCGTGGGATACAAGCGCTCGATCGCCTCCACGATGCGCGCGTGCAAGGTGCGCCGCGGCTCGGGGAGCAGCCGTCCGTACGCGACCTCGTGAGTCAGCGTGTGCTTGAAGGTGTACTCGGTCTCGGGCCCCGGGCTCGTCTCGTAGAGAAACTCGGCGGCCTTGAGGCGCTCGAACGATCTCCGCAGCTCGTCTTCCGGCAGCTCCGCCACGGCGTGAACCACGGCGAGCGGTACGTCCTTGCCCACGACCGCCGCGACCTCGAGCAGCCGCCGCTCCTCGGCGGCGAGCCGGTCGATCCTGCCGCCGAGCACTTCTTCGACCGTGTCGGGCACGGTCATCGGCGTGGTGCCGCCGATCTGCTCTCGCACCGTCCGCGCCAGCTCCTCGACGAAGAACGGATTGCCCTCGGCCTTCGCCACGATGAGCTCGTAGAGCGCGTCGGCCGCCTGATCGGTGCCCAACACCGACCGCACGATGTGCAGGCTTTCCTCGGGAGCCAGCGGCTGGAGCGCCACCTGGGTCGCGTAGGACTTCTCGATCCAGGACGGCCGGTACCCGCCGCGATGGGTGCACACCAAGAGCAGGCGGGCGCCGGGCAGGATCTCCGTGAGGGACGCGAGGAATTCCTCGGAGGTGCTGTCGATCCAGTGCAGGTCCTCGACGACGATGACCAGCGGCGATTGACGGCTCTTCCGCACGATGAGCTGGCGGAGCGCCTCGAAGATCCGCGCCTTCGTCACGTCCGGCGCGAGCTCGGCGAACCGCTCGGCGTCATGCTCGATGTCGAGCAGGTGCATGAGATAGGGCGCGGTCTCCAGGAGATCCATGCCCGACTCGAGCAAGGTCGTGCGCGCCTTGTCGGCCATCAGCCCGGGCGCGTCGCCCTCCGCGATGCCACAGGCGGCCCTCGCCACGTCGAGGATGGGCAGATAGGGCACCGCCGTGCCGTGGGAATGGCACTGGCCCTCGAGACACGTCACGCCCTTGCCGGCGAGACTTTCGCGGAACTCGAAGATCAAGCGCGACTTGCCGATGCCCGCCTCGCCGCTGATGCCGACGATCTGCCCGCGGCCCCGCATCGCGGATTCGAGACGGCTCGACAGGAGCTCGATCTCGCGGTTGCGGCCGACGAACGTGGAGTCGCGCCCCTCGTGACCGGCGCCGGGCCGCCCGCGCCCGACCAGGCTGTACGCGCGCCCGCGCGCGAACTCGTCGCCGTGCAGCTCGACGAACTCGAAGCCGCGCGTGAGGAAGGGCGCGGTGGCCTCGCTGACCATGACGCTGTCGGCGCCGCCGCGCGCGATGAGCGCGTTGAGCACGCTCAGCGCGGCCTGCTTACCCTCGAGGTCGATCTCGGGCGCGTCCGAACCCCGGCCGACGAGCATCGGGCTCGTGTGGACGGCGACCTTGATGGCGGGACCCGTTCCGGCGTCCCGCCGGGCGCGCGTGACGGCGTTGACGACCGCCATCGCCGCGTGAGCCGCGCGGCTCGGCGCGTCCTCGGTCGGATCGAGACCGAAGGCGGCCGCGATACCGGTGGGCCCGCGTCCCACGAGCGTCCCGCCGAAGCTTCGGATCTTGTCGAGCACCAGCTCGAGCGCGCGATTGGTCTCGAGCAGCGCTTCGGGCGCCGAGGGGGCGACCAGGGCGGTGCGCAGCATCGTCACCCGTCGGCGCTCCCACTCGAGCGGCGCCGAGGCGGTCGGGACGGCGACCACGGTCGGTGGCGGGGGCGCAACGACCTCTGGAGCGGCCGATGGAGGATCGGGCCGGCGCGCCGGGCGCCGCTCGGGCCGCGGCGGCGCCGGGGCCGGCGCCTCACCGACGCGCAGGCCATACCTCTCGATGCGAGCCCGCAAGGTATTCCGCGAGATCCCGAGCAGCGCCGCGGTGCGTGAGATGTTCCAGCCGGTCTGACGGAGCACGTCGGCCACCCGGTCGCGCACGGCGTCGTCGAGCGAGCTGGCCGGGGCGCCCGACACTGCTGTCGCCACCGGCACGGTCTTCGAAGCCGCGGCGGTGAGTCCGAGCGCCTCCGGGGTCACGGCGGGCTCCGACGACAGCAGCGCCACGCGCTCCATCAGATTGGCGAGCTCGCGGACGTTGCCGGGCCAAGGGTACGCGGTGAGCGCCGCCCGGGCGTCAGCGGAGAGCGTCTTGGCCGATACGCCGTAGTCCGTGCACGCTCGGACGAGATAGTGCTCGGCGAGCATCAGGATGTCGCGGCCGCGATCGCGGAGCGGGGGCAGGGACAACGTGAGCACGGCGAGACGGTGATACAGGTCCTCGCGGAAGCGACGCCCCTGGATCGCGGATTTGAGGTCTTCGTTGGTCGCGGTCAGGATCCAGACGTCGATCGCCTCGTCGCGCGTGCTCCCGAGCCGGCGCACGGTCCGCTCCTCGAGCACCTTGAGCAGCTTGGCCTGGAGGCCCTCTGACAGAAGCCCCACCTCGTCCAGGAAGATCGTGCCCCCATGGGCCGTCTGCAGGAGCCCCGGCTTCGCGCGCCGGGCGTCGGTGAAGGCGCCGCGCTCGAAGCCGAACATTTCGGCCTCGAGCAGAGTCTCCGGAATGGCGGCGCAGTTGACGTCGACGAACGGGCCGTCCGGCCTCGGACCCGCTCGATGAATCAGCCTGGCCAGCAGTCCCTTGCCCGTCCCGGTCTCGCCCTCGATGAGCACGGGAGGGAGCCGACGAGCGTTTTGCTGCCTAGTGAGGAGCCTGGCGATCTTTTCTCGAATGGCCTGGATGCCCGGGCTTTCACCGAGCAGGTCAGCCAGGTGTTTCATGGTTGAAGCATCCTACTCGCCGGTCAGGACGGTGTTCAACTCTTGACCAGCTTCCCCGTCTCGATTCGCTGTCCCAAGAAGTAACCCGTTGTTTTACCGAAGATTTCCGGATGGTATCACCCTTGCCTCATCAACCCCGCATGGAGGACGTGATGAAGGAGCTCTGGTCGAGCCGCTGGCTCTGCTTGTTCATCCCAGCCATCGCCTCGACGCTCGGACCCGTCCTGCTGGTGGCGACCATCAGGGACGCTCTCGCCGACCACGCCATCGGAACCGAGGCCCAGCTCGCCTGGCAGGCCCGCCTCCTCAAGGTCGAACAGGCTATGGCGCGGGGAGATTTCGCCGAGGCCGAGACCCTATGGCGCGAGGCGTACGCGGCCGCCCTGAAGAGCCGCCATTGGGAAGGCGTGATCGCGACCGGGGACACCTATCGAGCCCTGGGGGCGCGGGCGGGCTTCCGGGCCGCCTCGGTGTCCAAGGCCCGGCAAGCCTACCTCACCGCCCTGTTCCGGGCGCGCAGCGAAGGCTCGCTCGCGGGCGTGCTGATCACGGCCGAGCGCTTCGCCGAGCTCGGCGACCGCGAGGTCGTGGAGCGGTGCATCAGCGTGGCGCGAAAGGTCGCGGCCCAGTCGCGCGATCCGTACGCCGGGGAGCATCTTCGCGCCTTCACGGAACGGTGGGCGGCGAGCGCCCAGGAAAACGATGGCCGGGGCTTGACCCCCTAGGACGGTGCCCATGTCACACGGAAGACGCTTCGATGAGGGAGGTGCGGTGATGGTACGGCCCATGTTCGGAAAGGTGGAGACGCTCGGCCCCTGGACAGCCCACATCCAGGCCATGGACCAGGCTCTTCAGAGCAACGATCCGGGCGAGTCGGTTCGCGCGTGGCGGCAAGCCTACTCGTCCGCCCTCAGCCATCCCGGCTGGCTCGGGCTCCTCACGGTCGCCAACGCGTCGCTCCGTCTCGGCGTCTTCCCCGGGCTCGCGCGCGATGCCGCGGCCCGGGCGCGCGAGACGTACTGGATCGCGTTCTTTCGCGCTCGCCAGCAGCGCTCTCTCAACGGCGTCCTGCACGCGGCGGAAGCTTTCGGGGTGCTCGGCGACCGCTCGACCGTCGAGCAATGCATGCGGGTCGCGGAGGGGCTGGCCGCGCGCGCCGGTGACGCGGAGGAGCTGGAGCGCGTGCGGGTGATCGCCTCGCGGCTGGCCGATCAGGCGCCGCTCGAGGAACGGAGCGAGCTCTAGCGGCGAGGACTGCGACCGGCCGGCAGCGAGAGCGGGTCTTCCTTCTTCTGCTCGGCCCTGGGCGGTGTGACGGCCACCCAGCCTCGCGCCTTCATGCAGTCGTCGTCGAGCTTGCCCTTGATCGTGCACTCCTGCAGATCGCGTCGGAACTCGGCCGTCGTGTACGTTTGATCCAGCTTCATCCACTCGCGGGTGTCGGACCCGCACGCGCACATCGCGAGCGCCACCAGCAGCACGGCGAGCGTCGGCTCCTTGCGCATCCCGTCGCATTGTATCGCACCGGGAAACTCGGGCTCCTCACCGCGCGGCCCTCGGGTCGGGCGCCGAGGCCGCGGCGAAGAATACGTAGCCGATCCCGGACCGAGCGAGCCACACGCGGCGGAGCTCGTCGAGGCGGTAGCGGCGCGCGACCTGCGAAGCCCGCGGCGCCGCCGGGTCGTTGACGAAGACGCTGCCGCCGTCGTAGCCGGTCAGCACGAGCAGGTGCCCCGAGGTCTCGCCGATCGCCGCGCCCGTCAGCTCGCCTGCGCCGTAGCGGACCGACGCGATCACGGGCATGTCGCGCTCGAGACACCACGCGGCGGCGGCCCAGTCGGGGAAACGGAGGAGATAGCCGCCGACGCCACGCCGACTCGCGGCTCGAATCGCGGCCGGCCACACCCCATAGAGATCGAGCTCGGGCTGGAACATCTCGCGGGCGAGGTCGGCCACCGCGACGTGAAGGCCGTGGTACCCCAGCACCATCGCGACGCACGTCGGCGAGCAGACGCGATGCCTGAGCGCCGCGTCCTCTTCCATCTGACTGAAGGCCGGAACGACCAGGCGGGCGCCACGGGCGGCGAGGGGCGCGTCGGATCCGGGACTCCACGCCGATAGTGACGCGCACCACCGCGCCCCCAGCGACGATCCCGCGGCGTCGGCGCTCGCCCGCAGCACCAGGCGGATGCGCTCGGCCGGCGGATTCGCGATGAACTCGTCGATCTCGCACACGAGCGTCTCGGATCGGGCGACACCCTCGACGAATCGCGCGCGTCCGATGGTGGCGCCGGTGATCCAGGGCGACCACGCGCCCGCCGCGAACGCGGAGAGCTCGAAGCGAAAGCCACGCGGGCTCGCGCCGAGGGCGCTGAGCGCCGGCACCATGCGGTGGGCGGGCACGCGGGGGCGCCACTCAGGAAAGGTCACGAGCAGCTGGTCTGCCTCCGCCACGACGGCGGGGGCGGACACGATGCCGCGATCGCACGAGGGCGGAACGGCCCGGGCGAGCACATCGGTGGGCCAGCCGGACGCGGCGAGAAAGAGGTCAGTGGGCAAGCGAGCGTGATGCCTCTCGAAGCATCAGGGAGCATCGGGGGCGTGGGCGAGACGGGCTCGCCCACGGCCTCCCCCTCTTTGCATTGCGCAGGCCGGGCTGCGCGTCCCGACTTGCGTCGGGAGTGAATTACTACGACTCGCGGGCGCCGCTCGGAACCGCTAGCAGGCTCCGTGGGGCGCGGCTGTCAGGTCCGGTGGTGTCTTCTCCATCTAACACCTCCTGGATTCGCGTGGGCCCACGACGGTGCGCGACACCCGATCGCGTCACCGTACTCCCTCTGTACTCCACATGGTCGCGGGACGTCAAGTGGCGCGGCGTCCAGCTTCGATTGGACCGGCTCGGGCCCGCGCCGCGACGGCACTCACCTCCCGCTGCCGCGCAACCGGGGATCGAGCACGTCGCGCAGCGCATCGCCGAGCATGTTGAAGCCGAAGACGGCGAGCGAGATCGCGACGCCCGGCCAGATGGCCATCCACGGCGCGCGGAACATGTAGGTTCGCCCGGAGCCCGAGAGCATTCCGCCCCACGCCGGGTACGGCGGCGGCACGCCGAAACCGAGGAAAGAGAGCGCCGACTCGGCCAGGATCGCGGTGCCGAGACCGATCGTCGCCAGGATGATGATCGTGGCGGCGACGTTGGGGAGGATATGACGCACGATGATCCGCGTGTGCCCACAGCCCACCGCGCGCGCGGCCTCGACGTATGTGCCCTGGGCGATCGCGATCGTCGCGCCGCGGATCACCCGCGAGTTGACGGCAGCGATGATGATCGCGAGCGAGAGCACCACGTTGAAGAGCCCCGGGCCCAGGACCGCCATCACCGACAGCACGATGACGAGATACGGAAACGAGAGCCACGCGTCGACCACCCGCTGGACCACCAGGTCGTAGGCGCCGCCGAAGTAGCCGCTCGAGACTCCGACGGTCGTGGCGAGCAGCACCGCCATGCCGACGGTCGCGAAGCCGACCGTGATCGACACCCGCGCGCCGTAGACGATGCGGCTCCACATGTCGCGGGAGAGGTTGTCGGTGCCGAGCCAGTGGGCCGCCGACGGCGCCCGCATGCGGGCGCCGCGGATCGTCTCGTCGTAGCTGTACGGCGCGATCCGCTCGGCGAACACCGCCATCACGAGCAGCACGACCACGATGACGGCGCCGATCGCGCCGAGGGGCTTGCGCCGGACAAACCTCCCGAGCGCGCGGAGCGTGTCGGCCCCGCCGATCCACGCGCGCCCGCGCGCCCCGGCCGCCTTCGCCGGCGCAACCCGCTGCGGAATCTCGACGCGCGTACTCACGCCGAAGCCAACTCGCCGGGCCGTCGTAACGGGCAGCCGTGCGGAAATCGGCGCGGTTCGAGCGCCGGCGTTGCCGGCGCAATCGGTCCTAGCCTCGGCCACACAGGGCGACCGGTGGGGGGCATCGGGGGGAGCGGCGGACGCTCCCCCCGATCAATATCGTATCCGCGGATCGAGGACGGCATAGAGCGCGTCGACCGTCAGATTGATGACGACGATCAGCGAGATGACGATGAGGTTGACGCCCTGGATCACGGGGTAGTCGCGCTGGTTGATCGCGTCGAACAGGAAGCGGCTCATGCCGGGAAGGCCGAACACCGTCTCGATGATCACGGTGCCGCCGATGACTTGAGGGAGCTGGGTGCCGAGCAAGGTCACGACCGGGATGATGGCGTTGCGGAGCCCGTGCTTCATGACGACCACGTGCTCGGCGAGCCCCTTCGCCCACGCCGTGCGCACGTAGTCCTGCCGGAGCACCTCGAGCAGCATGCCGCGCGTCACGAGGATCAGAGCCGGCAAGAGAAGCTGGGTCACGTGCCCGGCCGGATCGCGCGAGAACTCGACGAAGCCGGTCACCGGCCGCCAGCCCCACCAGATCGCGGGCAGCACGATCAGGAGCGTCGCGAGCCAGAAGGGGGGGACGGACAGCCCGAGGATCGCGGCGCTCCGGGCGATGTAGTCCTGGATCGTGTCGTGGCGGGCGGCCGAAATGAGGCCGACCGGGATGGCGATCAGGAGCGCGAAGGAGAGCCCGAACACCGCCAGCTCGAACGTCAGCGGCAGCCGCTGGCCGATCTCCTCCAGCACCGGGCGCTTCGTCCACAGCGATTCGCCGAGGTCGCCGCGGACGGCGCGACCGAGCCATTCCACGTACTGCACCGGCAGCGGCCGATCCAGACCGAGCTTCGCGCGCAGCTCGTCCAGATCCTTGGCGTACGCCTTCTCGGCCAGCATGAGCATGACGACGTCGCCCGGAATCAGGCGCGGGAGCGTGAAGACGATCAGCGACGCGATCAGCAGCGACGGGATCGCGACCAGGAGCCGCTTGGCGAGGTACCGCCTCAGCACGAGCGGTCGGGCACCGGCTAGCGGTCGAGCCACGCGGCCATGAGGCGGCCGCCGTAGTCGTAGCCCATGTTCGGGCCGTAGTTCTTGAGCGCGCCTTCCCATACCGCGATGTAGACGCCCGACGGCATCTGGACGTAGTACTGCTGCGTCGCCAGGTGCCGCTGGATGTCGTAGATGATCTCGCGCCGCTTGGCCTGGTCGAACGTGCGCCGCTGGCGGACGAGCATTTCGGCGACCTTGTTGTCGACGATGTGGCTCTGGTTCTTCAGCTCCTCCGGGTAGTACTGGCCGAAGAGGAAGTTGTCGGGCTCGAGGAATCCCGTCTGCGGCCCGTAGGTCATCGAGTCGAACTTGCCGTAGAAGCAGGTCGCGATGTAGGCGCCGTACTCCTTCTGGTCGATCCTCACGTCGATGCCGACGGCCTTGAGGTCCTTCTGCACGAGCTGCAGCGAGTCGACCAGGATCGTGGAGCCGTAGGTCGTGAAGCACATTGTGCCGGGAAATCCATTCGGATAGCCGGCGGCGGCCAGCAGCCGCTTGGCCTCGGCGGGGTCGTGCCGGTAGTACTTCGCGCCGTCGCCGAGCTTGTCGAACGGAATCGACCACTCCTTCAGGGCGGCCGGCACCGCCGGGTTCATCGCGCCGACGCCCTCGAACACGGCTTCGATGATGGCCTTGCGGTCGATGGCCAGCGACATGGCCTGCCGGACCCGCACGTCGCTGAACGGCTTCTGGTCGGTCCGCATCGAGATATGGCTCATCACCGGCGACGGGAACTCGACGGTCTGAAGCTTCGGCCGCTTCTGCTTGAGCGTGTCCTTGATCTGCACCCAGTCGACGCGGTTGATCGTGCCGGGGAACTCCCAGCCGAGATCGTACTTGCCGCTGAGGAACGCCGCCATGCGCGAGGCGTTGTCCTCGTCGACGGTCGCCTCGATCCGATCGATGTAGGGCAGACCGGACTGAAAGTAATTCGGATTGCGCACGTAGGCGAGCCCGACGTTCGGACGATACGAGTCGAGCATCCACGGGCCGGTGCCGACGACCGACTCCCACTTCTTGAGATCGCCGTGCTTGTCGACGACTTCCCGGGCGACGATGGCCACGGCGTGCGGATTCGCCAGCATGTCGAGGAACCAGACGAACGATTCTTTCAGGGTGAACTTCACCGTGTACTTGTCGAGCGCCTCCACCTTGTCGACCGACTTGAGCATGTAGGCGTTGGCGTTGCCCTGCACGGTCAGGAAGTGGTTCACGCTGAACACGACGTCGTCGGCCGTCAGCTCGCGGCCGTTCACCGGCGGCTTGTTCTGCCAGCGCACCCCCTTGCGGAGCTTGAACACGTACGTCGTCTCGCTCGGCTGGGTCCACGACTCGGCCAGGTCTCCCTCGATCGGGAACGTGCCGGGCACGACGCTCGGCCCCGCCTTGTGTCGGAGCAGCCGGCTGTGCGTGAAGCTGAGGGCGATGTGCGACTTGTAGGAGATCGTCTGGAACGGGTCGAAGTGCGGCGGATCCCAGGTCCGGATCGCCAGGGTGCCGCCGCGCTTGGGCGTTTGCGCGCGCGCGACGGCCGGGGCCATCGACGCGCCGGCCAGCGCGGCGCCGCTCAGCTTGAGCAGGTGCCGTCGGCTGAGATTCATGGATTCCTCCGCGACCTCACGCGCCGGCGGCGATGACCCCGAGCGCCTGGTCGAATATGTCGAGCGTCTCGTCGACGTCCTTGTCGGTGTGAGCGAGCGACACGTAGATCTTGTTCGCGGCCTTGACGACCTTGCGGCGCACCAGCTCCTGATTGAAGCGCTTGATCCGGTCGCGGTCGGCCGTCAAGGTGGCGCGATAGTCGACGAGGGGACGGTCGGTGAAGAAGATATCGAAGACCGGCGGCTCGCCGCTGACCTGCGCCGGCACGCCGTGCTTGCGCGCGGTGGCGGCGAGCCCCTCGCGCAGGCGCGTGCCGGTCTTGAAGAGCCGCTGGTACGCGCCCGGCTTCCGGAGCTCGGCCAGGGTCGCGAGACCGGCCGCGCAGGCGATGGCGTTGCCGTTGAACGTTCCGGCCTGCCAGACGTAGTCCGGGGTGCCCTCGAGCGCCGCGTCGAAGTGACGCATGATCGCCTTCGGCCCAGCGATGCACGCGAGCGGAAAGCCGCCGGCCACCACCTTGCCGTACGCCGCCAGGTCGGGCACGACCCCGTAGTACTCCTGGGCGCCGCCGTACGCGAATCGAAAGCCGGTCACGATCTCGTCGAAGACGAGCGGCACGCCGTAGCGACGCGTCGCGGCGCGCAGCCCCGCCAGGAAGCCCGGCACCGGCACGATCGTCCGCTGGTAGGGCTCGATCAGCACCGCGGCCAACTCGTCGTGGTGCGCGGCGATCAGCGCCTCGGCGGTCGCCAGATCGTTATAGGGCGCGATCAGTACCTCGGCCTCGATCGCGTGCGGGACGCCGGCCGAGTCCGTCATCGCCGCCGGGAACGCCTTCGGCGAGCGCGGGACCACGCTCATCAGCGCGTAGTCGTGCGTGCCGTGGAAGCCGCCCTCGAACTTCATGATCTTGTCGCGCTTCCGGAAGGCGCGTGCGACGCGAAGCGCGAAGAACGTCGCCTCCGAGCCGCTCGAGGTGTAGCGCACCTGTTCCGCGCACGGGACGGCTCGGACGATCTCTTCGGCCAGCTCGATCGCCGGCTCGTTCAGCAGGAAGTAGGACGTGCCGCGCGCCATCTGGCGCTCGACCGCCTCGACGACGGCCGGGTGCGCGTGGCCGAGCAGCATCGGGCCGGAGCCGAGCAGGTAGTCGAGATAGCGCCGCCCGACCATGTCGTAGAGGTACGCGCCGTGGCCTTCCTTGACGACGAATTCGAGCCCGGGGCCGCTCCGGTGACTGCCGAGGATGCCTCCGGGAAGGACCTGATCGGCGCGGCGCAGAAGGTTTTCTTGATCGCTCATCGATGAGCCTCCGTCGAACCGTTCGGTGATCATACGCGAGAACCCTCACCGGTCAAGAGCACTCCGGCCCCGGCGAAGGCGCCTCGTTTCAGGAGGGCCAGCGCACGGTTGGCGTCTTCGAGGCCGAACGTCGTCGTCTCGGTCCGGATCGGGATCCGCCCGGCTTCCGCGAGGAGCTCCTCGCCGTCGGCGCGGGTGTTGGCGGTCACGCTCCGGACCTTCCGCTCGTAGAACAGATCGCGCTCGTAGTCGAGCGACGGCACCGCCGTCATGTAGACGCCGGCCAGCGCCAGGGTGCCGCCCCGATCCAGATTCTGGAGCGCGACGGGCACCAGCTCGCCGGCCGGCGCGAAGAGGATCGTGCCGTGCATCTTCGCGGGCATCGCCTCGGCGACGCCGCCGACCCAGGTCGCGCCCAGCCGGCGCGCGAGCGCCCGATGCGACTCCTCGCGCGTGCAGACGAAGACGTCCAGGCCGCGGGCCCGCGCGACCTGCAGGGTCACGTGAGCCGAAGCCCCGAATCCGTAGATGCCGAGGCGTCCGCCCGGCCTGACCTCGCTCAGCTTGAGCGCCCGGTAGCCGATGATGCCGGCGCAGAGGAGCGGCGCCGCCTCGGCGTCGCCGAACACGGACGGGATCGCGTAGGCGAAGGCTTCGGAGACCACCGCGTAGTCGGCGAAGCCGCCGTCGGCGTGATAGCCGGTGAACTCGGTGCGCCCGCAGAGGTTCTCCCGCCCGCCACGGCACGCCTCGCAGGCGCCGCACGTCCCGCGAAGCCACGCGATCCCCACTCGGTCGCCGGGCTGGAAGCGCCGCGCGCTGCTGCCCGCGCGCTCGACCCGTCCGACGACCTGGTGCCCGGGCACGACGAGGGGCCGGACCGGCGGAAGCTCGCCCTCGACGATGTGCAGGTCGGTGCGGCACACGGCGCACGCGCTCACGCGGACCAGGATCTCGCCGGGGGCGGGCGCGGGCACGGGACGAGCTTCCAGACGCAGCGGCGCGGTCTCGATCGGCGCCGGGGCGGAGAGGACGAGCGCCCGCATCCTATCGGAGTGGCGCGGCCGGGCTCGGGCTCACTCGCCGCCCGCCCTCGCCACGAGCTTCTTCGCGCGCGCGAGGTGCGGGGCGTCCACCATCTGGCCCTTGAACGTGAAGGCGAAGACGCCACGCCGCGCGTGCTCCTCGAACAGCGCGACGAGCTGGCGCGCCTCGTCCACCGATTCCTTCGACGGCGTGAAGACCTCGTTGATCACGGGGATCTGGGCGGGATGGATCGAGATCTTACCGGTGAAGCCCATCGCCACCCCTTCCTCGCACTCGCGCCGCAGGCCGTCGAGGTCCGCGATGTCCGTGAAGACCGTGTCGATCGCCGCGACTCCGCACGCGGCGGCGACGACGGCGCACATGACGCGCGCGTAGCGCGGGATGTCCATGTAGCGGCCTGCGGCGTCGCGAACCCGGCCGAGCCCCATCGCGGCGCCCAGGTCCTCGACGCCCCAGGAGATCGCGACCGTCCGCGGTGTGGCCGCCGCGATCTCGCGGATGTTCAGCAGCCCCTCGGGCGTCTCCGTCGCGATCAGCACGAGCCGCGTGGCGCCGTTCTGAATCCCGTGGCGCTGCTCGAGCCGGTCGAGGATCCTGACGATCGCGCGGATGTCGGCGGCGCTGCCGGGCTTGGGGACCACGTAGCCGTCGGGGCGCGACGCGATCGTCTCCTCGAGGTCCGCCTGGCCGAGCCCGGTGGCGATCGGATTCATCCGCACCCACCGCTCGCGGCCGCCGAACTCGCGAGTCAGCCACTCGCGGACCACCCCTCGGGTGGCTGCCTTGCGGTCCGGCGCGACCGCGTCCTCGAGGTCGAGGATGAGGCCGTCGGCCGGGATGGTCAGCGCCTTGGCGAGCATGCGCTCGTTGCCGCCCGGCACGAAGTGGAGCGAGCGCCGCCGGCGCGTCACGATCCGGCGCCCTTCTTGCGCATCATCGCGTTGCGGCGCGCCACCATCACGACCTCGCCGTTCTGGTTGCGGGCCCGGTGCACGAACGTCACGATGCCCCACTGCGGGCGCGACCGCGACTCGCGCTTGTCGACCACCTCGGTCTCGGAATAGATCGTGTCCCCGTGAAAGACGGGCTTGGGAAACTCGACCTTCTCGAACCCGAGATTGCCGACGGTCGTGCCGAGCGTGGTCTCGCCGACCGAGAGGCCGACGGCGACGCCGAGCGTGAAGAGGCTGTTGACCAGCGGCTTGCCGAACTCGGCTTTCGCCGCCGCGTGAAAGTCGACATGGAGCGACTGGGGGTTCATCGTGAGGCAGGAGAACCACACGTTGTCCGCCTCGGTGACCGTCCGTCCGGGCTGGTGCCGGAAGGTCTGTCCGATCTCGAGCTCGTCGAAGTACTTTCCCGCCACGTCGGACCTCCGGATGTCGTTCGGGTTCCGCGCTTGACAGCGGTCGTGCCAGATTCTATCAATGATGCGCCATGGAAAACTCTTACGACATCGCGATCATCGGCGGCGGCATCGTCGGCCTCGCCACCGCGCGGGCTCTGGGCGAGAAGAGCCCCCGAGCGCGGCTCGTCGTCCTCGAGAAGGAAGCCAAGCTCGCCACGCACCAGACCGGCAACAACTCGGGCGTGATCCACTCCGGCATCTACTACAAGCCGGGCTCCTACAAGGCGAAGCTCTGCGTCGAGGGCAAGGGGCTGATGCTCGAGTTCTGCGGCAAGTACGGGATCCGCGTCGACCACGTCGGCAAGGTGATCGTCGCGACCGAGCCCGCCGAGCTGCCGCGCCTGCAGACGCTCTACGAGCGCGGGATCGCCAACGGCGTGCCGGTCGAGATGATCGAGCCGGGAGAGCTCCGGGAGATCGAGCCGCACGCCAGCGCGCTCCGAGCGATCCGGTCGCCGTCGACCGCGATCGTGGACTACAAGGAGGTCTGCGCGGCGATGACGCGCGAGCTGACCGCGCGGGGCGTCGCGATCCAGACCGGCGCCGGGGTCACGTCGATCCGGCGCCGCGCCGGCACGATCGAGCTGGTCACGCCGCGCGGAATCGTACGAGCGACGCGGATCGTGAACTGCGCCGGGCTCTATTCCGACGTCGTGGCGCGCATGGCCGGCGCGAAGGTCGACCTGCGCATCATCCCGTTCCGCGGCGAGTACTACATGATCCGGCCCGAGCGCCAGGACATCGTGCGGGGCCTCATCTATCCCGTCCCCGATCCGCAGTTCCCGTTCCTGGGCGTCCACCTCACGCGCACCGTGCACGGCGAGGTGGAGGCCGGCCCGAACGCGGTCCTGGCGTTCGCGCGCGAGGGCTATCGCTTCGGCACGGTGCGCCCGAGCGAGCTCGCGGGGACGCTTGCCTATCGGGGGTTCTGGCAGATGGCGCGGAAGTACTGGCGCACGGGCAGCTACGAGATGTACCGCTCGCTCAGCAAGAACGCGTTCGTGCAGGCGCTGCAGCGGCTGGTTCCCGCGCTGCGCCCCGAGGACGTCACGCGCGGCGGCGCCGGCGTGCGCGCCCAGGCCGTGAGCCCGGACGGCTCGCTCGTGGACGACTTTCGCATCGTCGCCGAGGCGGACGCGATCCACGTGCTCAATGCGCCCTCCCCGGGCGCCACGGCCTCGCTCGCGATCGGACGCCACATCGCCGGCCTCGCCGTCGAGACCTTCGGCCTGAAGTAACCTCCGGGGGCGCTCGCTGGTGACCTCCATCGGCGTCCGTCCACTCGACGCCTACCTTCAGCTTGGTGGCGCGCCGCAGTACCGCCACGGCGCGAGTCCTGGGCAAGCTCGGAATGTCGCGTGAGGGCGTTCTTCCCCCGACCTGGGCGGTTGGGAGCGGTAGGAAAGAATGGTTAACATCCGACCGCTAGGCACAACGGATCGGGCTTTCCTAGAAGAAATGCTCTTCGAGGCGCACTTCTGGGACTTCGCTTGGCCCCGGCCGGCACTGACCGAGTTCCGAGAACACCCCGAGTTCACGAAGCTGCTGGCGGGCTGGGGTCGTCCTGGCGACCGTGGCGTTGTCGCTGAGGAGCAGCAATCCAGAATCGGTGCGGCGTGGTTCCGGCTCTGGACGCCCGAACTGCATTCTTATGGCTTCGTGAACGCTGAGACTCCCGAGTTGGGCATCGCGGTAGCTTTGGGTCACCGTTCCAGGGGAGTCGGGCGTACTCTTCTTCGGGCGCTCATTGAGATTGCGCAATCAGACGGCCTTCCGGCCCTCAGCCTGAGCGTGAGTCCCTTCAACTACGCGCGCGCGCTCTACGAGTCCGAGGGCTTCTGCAAGGTTGGCGAATCGGGCACGTCGTGGACTTTGGTGCTTCGACTAGGCCTCTAGAACGGCGAGTGTTCGGAGCGGCGATCAGTCGCGGGCGAGCGCGACGCAGATCACCCCCGCGAGCACGATCGAGGCGCCGGCGAGGCGCGGGGCCAGGCGTCCTTCTCCGAGCCACAGGCTTCCGATGAACGCGGAGAACAGGATCGAGAGCTCGCGCGACGCCACCACGTAGCCCACCTTCGAAAGCCGAAAGGCGAAGAGCACCAGCAGATAGCTCGTCAGGTTCATCGCGGAGGCGACGAGGATCGTCCTCCAGCTCTGACGCCATTCGTGGGCGAGCGCTTCACGATCCGCTAGCACGAGGGGGCTTAGGACCACGCTGAGCCCGAGACCCATGAGCGCGATGTAGGGCATCGGGTGCAGGCGGGCGACACCCGCCTTGTCCACGAGCGAGTAAGTCGCGATCGTCAGGCCCGTGACCGCGGCCCACACCGTTCCCGCGCCGATGGAGGTTCCGGTCGATACGCGCGCCACCGATGGATTCCGGCTGAGCCGGATGATGCCGAGGACGACGAGCCCCACGCCGAGCGAGCCGAGCCATGACAGCCGCTCGCCGAACACGGGCAGCGCGATCAGCGGGACGAGGGCGACGCCGAGTCCGCGCGCCATCGGATAGACGCGGGAGAAGTCGCCGTAGCGGTACGAGCGCCCGAGTGCCCAGAAATAGAGCGCGTGTATCCCCACGCTCGCGGCGACGAACGGCAGCCCCGAGGCCGGCGCGGGCTCGGCGGGAAGACGCCAGAGGCCGATCGGCAGCAGGAGGAGCGCCGCCAGCGAGACGGACGACCAGAGAAATGCGAACTGGTGGTCGGCGCGCTTGGCCAGCGCGTTCCAGGTTGCGTGCAGAACGGCGGCGCACACGACGAGGGCGAGGGCCGGGCCGCTCACGGCTCGATCTTACCGAACTTCAGGTGCGGATATGCCTGAAAACCCCTCTATTGACAAGGGTTTGCCGATCAGTTAGACTTCCACTCCCATGATTACCGTCCCGGCGCGCCGTGTGAAGCAGTTCGGCGTCGAGTTCTACCAGGCAGGTCTTTCGGCCAAGGATATCGACCGGTTAGTGAAGTTCGAGGTCCTCGGCTACTCTGGAGGCCCGGCCAACGATCCTCCCAAGAAGACGCGGGTGAACCGGTCGCGCGTCAACTGGGACAGCCTCGAGAAGCGCATCGGAGAGAGCGAGACCGCCTATCAGCGGCCGGTCATCCGCCGGAAGATCGACGAGCTCGTGGCCTATTACCGGGAATGCAAGGACGCGGCGACCCTGCCCGCGATCCCCGGCGCGGTCATCATCACGTCGGAGCGGCGGTTCACGTTCACCCCGGTCGCCGGCCAGCACGACCTCGGCCTGCTCCAGATTCCGGAGGAGCACGGGGTCCTGCGCGTGCTCGACGGCCAGCACCGTCTCCTGGCCCTGCACGCGCTGTCGCAGGCGGGCGAGAACATGACCATCGAGGTGCCGGCGGTGCTCTTCGATTCGCTCGACGCCCGTCAGATCGTCGAGCTCTTCGTCACGATCAACGCCAAGCACACGCGCTTGAATCCGTCGCACATCATCAGCCTGGCCGGCCGCAAGCTCTACCCGGACGCGAACCAGGCGCTCGCGCACGACGTGATCCGCTCGCTCAACGAGGACGATACCTCGCCGCTCCACGGCGAGATCAAGATGCTCGGCACCGGCCGCGGGCGCGTGAGTCAGGCGCCGCTGGCCGAGGAGATCGTCGACTTCTTCGAGACCGTCGAGAAGGTCGGCAGCGGCGGCAAGCTGCAGGAGCTGCGGGGCGGCGCCAAGCGCTTCTTCCTGAACTACATCAAGGCGCTCTCGACCACGTTCCCGACCGCCTGGGCGGGGCGCAAGTACTCGATCAAGACCGGCGCCGCGCTGCGCGCCTTCATCCGGACGGCGCCCGACGTGATGGCGCGCGCCCGCGAGCTGCGGCGCGATCCGTTCGATCTGAACGCGATCCGCGAGGCGATCAAGCCGTGGGCCGAGCGTCTGCGCGACCGGCGCTTCGAGACCGAGGGCGAGTGGAAGCTGAAGCTCGCCGGCGGCACGCGCGGAACCGTGGAGGTCCTCACGCGCGAGCTGCGCGACGCGCTGCGCTAGCTCGCGCCGCGCCCTCGATCACTTCTTGGCGAGGGTCACGTCCTCGTAGGGCGCCGACCAGGGATACGGGTCGATCTTCAGCAACGCCGGGTCCCCCACGCGGGAACCGATCCCGCTCGGCCAGATGTATTCCCAGATCGGCCCGAACCTCACCCGCTCGTGGAGCAGCTGCTGGATCTGGTGGAGCATCGCCTCGCGCTTCTTGCGATCGAGCTCTCGCGCCTGCTGCTTGAAGAGCGCGTCGATATCGGGATCGGCGCCCCGCGCGAAATCGCCGTCGCTCGGCACGAACTGGGCCATCCGCGAGGCCGCGTTGCCGTACGGCGCGTGGATGCAGACGCAGACTCCCTTGAGCTTCTTCGACAGCCAGGCGCTCTGGAACGCCGCGCGCTCCATCGTGACCATCCGGGTCTTGATGCCCACGGCGGTAAGATTGGTCGCGACCGCCTCGCCCAGCGAGAAGTACGGTGGGTACGGGTGCAGATCACCCGCGTCGAAGCCGTTGGGATAGCCCGCCTCGGCGAGCAACTTCTTGGCCTTCGGCGGATCGTAGGAATACGGCTCGAGCGATAGCGCGAACTCGAACTTGCGCGGGACCATGCCTCCCGTCAGACGCGACGCGCCCAGGTTCTCGGCTTCGTTCAGCGACCTGAGATCGACCGCCGTGATGGCCGCGAGCCGCACGCGCTTGTCGGCCCACGGCGACTTCGGATCCCACTGATCGAAGAAGTCGAGGAAGTGGATCCCGATCGCGCCCGAGAACGCGAGGCGAATGTTCGGGTCGCGCTTGAGCTCCAAGGCCGCCGGCGCATCCAGCAGATAGGCGACGTCGACCTCGCCCTTCTTCAGCATCGCCGCCCGCGTGGTGGGCTCCGGGACGCTCTTGAGCACGAGGCGCTTCACCGAGGGCATCTTGCGCCAGTAAGTCTCGTTGGCCTCCAGGACCACTTCGATGCCCGGGTTGTTGCTGACGAACTTGTACGGCCCGAGACCGATCGGGTGCTTCTTGAACCCGTCGTCGCCGACCTTCTCGACGTATTTCTTGGGCACGATCCAGCTCGAAGCGGTCGCGAGCGTTCCGTAGAACGCCATGAAGTCGGGGAACGGCTCGTTGAGGTGGAAGCGCACGCGGTAGGGATCGGCAATCTCGATCTCGCGTACCTTTTCCTTGAGGATCCGCGAGCTCTTGGCCCGCAAGAAGCTGAACTTGACGTCCTCCGCCGTGAACGGATCGCCGTTGTGGAACTTGAGCCCCTGGCGCAGCTTGAACTCGTAGGTCTTCTGGTCGGGGCTGAGCGTCCACGACTCGGCCAGGCTCGGCGTCATGATGTTGCCGGGCATCGGCTTGACCAGCGCATCGTGGAGCGCGTACTGAATCCAGAACGGCGTGATGAAGCCCTGAACCTCCCCGGGATCGAGCCAGGCCGGCGGCACCGTCACGTAGAGGGCCCAGCGCATCTCGCCTTCCGGCTTTGCCTGAGCTTCCACCCTGCTGAAGAGCCCGCTCGCCAAGAGGCCGCCGAGCGCGGCGACGATGAGCATCCTGGTAGGGCCGAACGCTCGCTGACCGTTCATGCCGGGTCCTCCGTGATCGATCCGGCGCCCGCTACGATCGCGGAGCGCGCCGATAGCGTTTGAACTCAGTCCGGCCCACGTTCCTTGAGCGAAGCGCCGCGCGCTCGCGCGCGGCTAGACGACGGCGTCCTTCCGGAGTGCGGCGATCTCCCCGGCGGTGTAACCGAGCTCGCGCAGGATCTCGTCGGTGTGCTCACCGTGGGTGGGCGCGGCGCGGCGAATCGCGCCGGGCGTGCGCGAGAGCGTCGCCGGGAGCCCCTGCACCAGCATCTCGCCGCGCTCGGGGTGGCGCACCGGCTGCGCCATGCCGAGGTGCCTGATCTGCTCGTTCTCGTAGACTTCCTTGACGTTCAGGATCGGCCCCGACGGCACGCCGGCGCGATTGAGCGTCTCGATCCACTCGGCGCTGGGCTTCTTCGCGAGGATCCGGTCGAGCTCCGCGTTCATCTGCTTGCGGTTCTTCGACCGGTCGGCCAGGTTCTTGAAGCGCGGATCGTCGATCAGCTCGGGCGCGCCGATCGCGGTGCAGAGCCGCCGGTACATCGTCTGGCCGGACGCGGCGATGTTGAGGTGGCCGTCGGCGGTCGTGAACACGCCCGTCGGAATCCCCGTCGGGTGATCGTTCCCCGCCTGCGGCGGGATCTCGCGGTCGATGAGCCAGCGCGCGGCCTGGAAGTCGAGCATGGTCACCATCGCCTGCAGGAGCGAGGTGTGCACCCACTGGCCCTTGCCGGATCTCTCGCGCTCGAGCAGCGCGACCAGGATGCCCTGCGCCAGGAACAGACCGGAGGTCAGATCGGCGACGGGGATGCCGACGCGCACGGGCCCCTGCCCTGGCAGCCCGGTGATCGACATGAGCCCACCCATGCCCTGCGCGATCTGGTCGTAGCCCGGCCGGTCGGCGTACGGGCCGGTCTGGCCGAAGCCCGAGATCGAGCCGTACACGAGCCGCGGATTCACCTTCGACAGGGCCTCGTAGTCGATGCCGAGCCGCTTCTTGACGTCCGGCCGGAAGTTCTCGACGACGACGTCGGCGCGCGCGGCGATCTTCTTGATGATCTCGACGCCGCGCGGATGCTTGAGGTCGAGGGTGATCGAGCGCTTGTTGCGGTGGAGATTCAGGAAGTCGAAGCCGAGCGCTGTCGAGTCGCCTTCCATCTCCTCGCGCTGCTCGACCTTGATGACGTCGGCGCCCATGTCGGCCAGCTGGCGCACGGCCGTCGGGCCGGAGCGCGCGCGGGTGAGGTCCAGGACCGTATAGCCTTCGAGGGGTAGTGGCATCAGCGTGTCTCCGCGGGTAGGACGGCCGAGCCCGTCTGCGAGGCGGGATTGCGTCGCGTCCATTTTCCGGCGTCCACCGCCGTGAGGAAGTCGAGCACGGCGCGATTGAACGCCTCGGGCTCCTCCAGGTTGATCGTGTGGCCCGACTTCGGCAGCACGACGAGCCCCGCGGTCGGGATCTTGCGCTTCATGAAGATGCCGGGCTCGAGGCACGGATCGTCCTCGTCACCGGTCATGATCAGGGTGGGCACGTCGAGCTTCTCGAGCTGGGGTCCGAGATCCAGGATCGATGGCCGCCGCATCTGCACGCCGCGCTGCGTGAGGGCGTGGCCCTTCGCCGAGCCTTCCGCGAGCTGAGCGTGGAACTCGCGCCAGCCGTACGGATCCTTGTCCATGAACTGGACGCGGGTCGGCCCCTTCGAGTACATCTCGGCGGTCTTCACCATCCCGTCGTTCTCGAAGCGGCGCGCGACGATCTCGGTGTCCTTGTGGAATTTCTCGCGGTCGCCCGCCACGCTGCCGTAGCCCGCGCCGGCCACGACCAGCGAGAGCGCGCGGTCCGGATGCCTCAGCCCGAAGTGGAGGGTCGCATAGCCTCCCATCGAGAGGCCGCAGACGTGGGCCTTCGGGATCCTCAGGCCGTCGAGCACGCCGCGGATGTCCTCGGCCGCGCGCTCCTGCGAGTACGCCTTCACGTCGTCGGGCACGTCCGAGGGCGGATAGCCGCGCGCGTTGAACACGATCGCGCGGTAGCGGCGCGAGAAGAAGCGCATCTGCAGATGCCAGCTCCGGTGGTCGCCGGCGAACTCGTGGACGAAGACCAGCGGCGGGCCCTGGCCCGCCTCCTCGTAGTAGAGATTGACGCCGTCGACTTTCACGGTGGGCATGGCGCTCGCCTCAGTCCGTCCAGGGGAAGTTCACTTTGACGATGTCGAAGGTCTTCTTGCCGCCGGGAAGCTGCGCGGTCACGCGATCGCCGACGTTCTTGCCGATGAGCGTGCGGGCCAGCGGCGACATGATCGAGATGCGCCCCTTCGCGGGCTCGGCCTCGTCCGAGCCCACGATCTGGTAGCGGATCTCCTTGCCGTGCTCGTCCTCGAGCAGGACCGTCGAGGCGAAGGTGACGCGGTCGCCCGACGTTGGCGGCTCGAGGACCTCGGCGGCGCCCACCTTGCCCTCGAGCTCGGCGATGCGGCCCTCGATGAACGACTGCTTCTCGCGCGCCGCGTGGTACTCCGCGTTCTCGGCGAGGTCGCCGTGCGCGCGGGCTTCCGCGATCGCCCTGGTGATCGCGTGCCGATCCACGCGCTTGAGGCGGTCGAGTTCCTCGCGCAGACGCTCGTACCCCGGACGCGTCATCGGAGTGCGCTGGATCGACATGGAATCCTAATCCTCGTCGTCGACCCGCGAGCGCTTCAGCGCGCGCCGACGCTTCTTGCGGGCCTGGGCTTGCTTCCGCTTGCGTTTGACCGAGGGCTTCTCGTAGTACACCCGCCGCTTCATCTCCTGGTAGAGACCGCCCTTGATCATGACTTTCTTGAGGGTCTTCAGCGCGGCTTCGATCTGATTGTCCGTGACCTCGACCTTGGCTCGAGTCAGGCTCGCCACGGATCGGCTCAGCCGCGCCGCGAGGCGGGCAAGTGGGTCTCGACCTTGGAGTTCGCACGCGCACCGTTGATCCAGGACTCCCACGCGAGGCTCTGCTTCTGCACGAGGACCTCCTTCTGGATCTTATCGCGCTCGGCGGCGAGACCGCCCGTGTCGGGCGGCACCCGCTCGAGGACCTTCACCACGTAGTAACCCTGCTGGGCCTTGATCGGCACGCTCACCTGGCCGGCCGGCGTCTGCAGCGCGGCCAGCATGGCGTCGGCCGGCAGCTTCTCGGCCGGTTTCGCGCGCGAGAAGCGCGCGGTCTCGCCGGTGACCGCCCCCGCCTTTTTCGCGGCGGCGGCGAGATCGCCGTCCTTCGCGTCGGCGGCGATCTGCTTCGCGCGCTCGAGGGCAACCGTCTCCGCCTTCTGGCGCTTCACCGAGGCGGAGACCTTGTCCTTGATCTCGGCGAGCGGCGGGACGCCGGCGGGAACGACGCCGGTAGTCTTGAGGATGACGAGGCCGATCGGCGTCGACACGGGAGCGGACACGCCGCCGATCGAGAGCGCGAACGCCGCCTCCTCGAGAGGGTCGGGGGCGCCCAGGCCGGCCGTGCGGTCCACGCGGGCCATGGTCGTCTCGATCGGCCGCAGGCCAAGCTTCCTCGCCTCGGCCATGAAGTCCGGCGTGGCCTGGAGCGACGGCCGGAGGTGCTCGGCCTTCGCCCTGGCGGCGCGATCACCGGCGTCGGCCGACAGCCGGCTTCGAATCTGTGCCGCGACCTCCTTCAGGGGCTTGCGGCCGCCTTCCTGGATCTCGACCGCCTTGATCGCGTGGAAGCCGAACGGGGTGCGGACCGGCTCGGGCGACACCTCGCCCTTCTTCAGCGCGACGAGCGCCTTCTCGAACTCGGGCACCATCTCGCCCTTGCCGACGAGGCCCAGGTCGCCGCCCCGCGGCGCGGTCCCCGAGTCCTCGGAGATTTCCTGCGCCAGCTTGCCAAAGTCGGCCCCCGCCTTCGCGCGCCGAATGACGTCCACGATCTTTGCGCGCGCCTTGTCCTCGCCGGCGCTCCCGCCGGTCTCGGGGACGCGCGCGAGCACGTGGGCGGCGCGGACCTGGCGCGGCGTTTCGAACTCGGCGACGTGCTCCGTGTAGTACTTCTCGGCCTCGGCGTCGGTCACCGTCGCCGGGAAATCTTTCGGACTCACTGTCACGTACTGCACGCGGCGGCGGTCGGGCTGGCGGAACTCGTCGGGGTGCTGCGTCAGATAGGCGGTGAGCTCGTCGTCGGTGGCGTTGGCGCCCGCGACAATCGGCGCCAGCTCGACGAGCGCCCACGCGGCGCGCACCTCCTCGCGCCGCAGGCGGAAGGCCTGCTCGACCTCGGTCTCCGACACCTTGACGCCGCTACGGATCGCGGTCTCGACCTTCGCGCGCGTCATCTGGCGGCGCAGGTCGGCCTCGAGTCCGGCGCCGGCCCGCTTGAGGTAGTCCTGGTAGCGCTGGAGCACGAAGCGTCCGTTCTCCTGGAACGCCGGGATCGCGTGAATCCGCGCGTTGAGCTCCTCGTCGCTGACGGAGAAGCCCTCGGCGTTCGCCCGCTGGACGATCAGCGCCTCCTGGACGAGATCGCCGACGACCTGCTGCGGCAGCCCGAGGCGCTCGGCCATTTCCGTCGAGAAACGCTCGCGATAGATCTGCGCGTACGCCTCGAGGTACGACTGGTAGCGCCGCTGAAAGCGCTCGATCGGGATCTTCTCGCCGTTGACCGTCGCCACCGAATCGCGCGGCTCGCCGTCGCCGTAGCGCGACCCGGTCGCGCCGAACACGAACAGCGAGGCGACGAACGCCGCGATGACGACCAGGAGGCCGATCTGGAGCGACTTCCGGTAGCGCCGCATGACCGCGATCATCAGCGCTCTCCGTCGTCGGGCTGGTGACGGCTGAGCCGCGCGGCGGGCGCGCCGCTCTCTTCCGGCACGACCCGCCGCGCGACCGTGATGAATCCGGTGTGGGCGACCATGCGGTGGAACGGTCGCACCGACTGGCCTTCGATGTTCCACGGCCGGTACAGGGTCTCGAAGGTCTCGACGAGCGCCCAGTGCCGCTCGCGCTGGAGCGCCTCGGCGATCTGCTGCGACTGCACGATCGTCGGCACGTAGCAGAGGAAGATCCCGCCCGGCCGCAGCGCCCGCGCGACGAGCGCGGTGAGCTTCCAGGGCTCGGGCAGGTCGAACACGATCCGGTCGACCGGGTCCTCGTCGGGCAGGCCGTCCTCGACCGGCCGCAGCCGGACCATGAGACTGGCGACCTCGCCCAGACGCATGTGGATGTTCGCCAGCGCGCGGCGCGCGAACTCGTCGCGCTGCTCGTAGGTGATGACTCGGCCGTCGGGGCCGACCGCGCGCAGGAGCGCCAGGGTCAGGGCGCCCGAGCCGGTGCCGGCCTCGAGCACGCGGCACCCGGGGTAGACGTCGGCCCAGAAGAGGATCATCGCTAGATCCTTGGGATAGATGACCTGGGCGCCGCGGGGCATCTCCAGCACGTACTCGGCGAGCGTCGGGCGCAGGGCGAGGTAGCGCAGCCCCATCGAGCTGCGGACCCAGCTGCCCTCGGGCTGGCCGATGATCGCGTCGTGCGGTGGCCAGCCACGGTCGGAGTGGAAGGTCTCCGACTTGCGCAGAAAGATCAGGTGCCGCTTGCCGCGCTGATCGGTGAGCAGGACCTGCTCGCCATCCTGGAACGGAAGCCCGTCGTTCACCTTGCTTCGTGGACTCGTTGCGCGGGCAGGAGCCGCGCCGTCGCGAACGCCAGCAGGGGCATCAGGGCGCTGATCCAGAGAGCCGACGGTAACCCGTAGCGGTCCGCGACCCAGCCGAGCGCGGTCACGCCCAAGCCGCCGGCGCCGATCGCGAAGCCGACGATCAGGCCCGAGGCCGTTCCCGCGTTACGCGGCAGGTACGCCTGTCCAAGCACCACGGACACCGTGAAGCTCGAGGTCAGGAGCGCGCCAAAGATTCCGAGCATGACGAACGCGAGAGCGCCGCGCACCAGCAAAAAGAGCACGCCGAACGGCAGCGCGGCGAGGAGAACCCATTGCATGAAGGCGCGGGAGCCCCAGCGATCGGCGAGCGGCCCGGCGATGACGGTGCCGGCCGCGCCCGCGCCCAGGAAAACGAAGAGCAGCGGCCCGACGAGTCGCGGGTCCGCTCCGAGCGTGTCGATGTAGTAGAACGGCACGAACGTCGTGAAGCCGAGCGTTGTCCACGAGCGAATCGTGACGACCAGGATCAGCAGGGCCATCGCGCGCGGCATGTTGACGCCGCGGGCGGCGGCCGCGGCGGCGGCCCGGGATGCGGGGGTCGGCGAGAACGCGGGCAGCACCGCGAGCAAGAGCATCGTCGCGACGAGCGTGGGGAGCAGCAGCCCGAGGCTTCCCATCACCCCGACGACGGTGACGAGGGCCGTGATCACCGGCGGACCGAGCGCGATGCCGACGTTGCCGCCCAGCGAGAACCAGGAGAGCGCGGTCGCCTTCTTCTCGCCCGCCACGCTGGTGGCGGTCTTGTACGCCTCGGGATGATAAGCGGCGACGCCGAGGCCCATGGCCACGACGAGAGCCAGCAACGCCGTGAAGCCCGGCGCCAGGCCCATCAGCGCGAAGCCGCCGCCCGTCAGGAGCACCGAGGCAGGCAGCATCCAACGCCGCGCCGTCCGATCGGCGAAGTAGCCAAACAGCGGCTGCACGATCGACGAGGCCACGTTCGCCGCGAGCACGATCGTCGCCACCGCGGCGTACGATAGCTGGTGGGCCGACTTCAAGAACGGCAGCATCGCCGGCAGGCATCCCTGGTTCAGATCGACCACGAAGTGGCCGACCGACAGGAGCGCGATCAGCTTCGTGTTGGGCCGAATGCGCTGCGCGGTCGATGCGAGCAGGGCCGGAGCGACGGGCGCACTGTAGATCACCGGCTCGGAATCCGCCATGGCCTCCCAATGTTACACTACTCGGTGATGGTCGCATCGTCCGAGCGACTGACGATTCGCGCGCTCGGTCTCATCTCCTCCCGACCGTGACCGCCGAGGGCGCTCGTCTCGTCATCGACCTCCCCGCGTGGGTCGCTGAGGCCGCCGTCCCCGGCCGAGCCTTCCGCGACGACCAGGACAAGATGGCGCTGGTCATCCGGCTGGCCGAAGAGAACATCGCGCGCGGCGACGGCGGGCCCTTCGGCGCGGCGGTGTTCGAGATCGGCTCGGGCAAGGTCGTGGCGGCCGGCGTCAATCGCGTCGTCGAGGCCGCGAACTGCGTCCTGCACGCCGAGATGATCGCGCTGATGTTCGCGCAGCAGCGCGTAGGGTCGTTCACGCTCCGCTCACCCGGGCGCCCCGAGCACGAACTGTTCACGAGCTGCGAGCCGTGCGCGATGTGCCTGGGCGCGACCCTCTGGAGCGGAGTCACCCGGCTGGTCATCGGCGCCGAGCGCGAAGACGCGATGGCAGTGGGCTTCGAGGAGGGTCCCGTCTTCGCCGAGTCCTACGCGTACATCGCCGCGCACGGCGTGCAGACAGTGCGCGGCATCCGCCGCGCCGAAGCGGCCCGCCTGCTGCGCGGGTATCGCGACAGCGGCGGCCCGATCTACAACCCCGATTCCACGCCGCCGACTACCGGGCTCTAGCGTCGCTCCTGTCCCTGCCCTGCTGCTGTCGCTGCTCTAAGGCGGCCTTTATCGGCCGCCTTGTCCTGGGCCCGACTCCAGCCGTCGCATCGCGAGAGCCGTCTCGAGGGCGCGCGACAAGCTCGAGATCTCGAACGGCTTCGTCACGTAGTCGTGGGCGCCGAACGCGAGCGACCGCTTGAGCACGTCCTCGTTCGCCGCACCGCTGATCATGATCACCTTCGCGTTGGGCGCGAGCGCGACGATCGTCGGCAGCGCGCCCACCCCGCTGAGCCCGGGCATGTAGACGTCGAGCAGCACGACGTCGGGCGCCTCGGTGAGCACCGCGCGCACCGCCGTGGCGCCGTCCGCCGCCGTGCGGGTCGTGTAGCCGAGCGAGGTCAGCACGTCCGCGAGCATCGCCCGCACCTCGGGGTTGTCGTCGACGACGAGGACGCGGCCCGCCTGCGCGCCGCCGGTCGCGATGGGGGCCGCGGGCGCCGGCGCCGCGGGCTGGGGAGCCGGCGCCGGCGCCGCGGGCCGGGAAGCCGGCGTGGGCGATGGGCCGGCGAGCGCGGCGACCAATGTGGCCGCGGATACCGGCTTCGCGAAGACCCCGGCAGCGCCGGCCAGGGTGGCCTGGCGATGGAGTTCGGTGTCGATGGCTCCCGTCACGACGAGCGCCCTGATACCGGGATTGAAGGCGTGGATCCGCTTGAGGGCCTCGACGCCGCCCAGGCGCGGCATCATCAGGTCGAGCACGACGGCGTCGGGCCGGTCGCGCTTGACGCAGAGCAGGGCCTCGAGCCCGTTCGCCGCCTGGAGGACGTCGAACCCGGCGTCCCGAAAGGACTCCACGAGCACCTCCCGGACATCCGCGTCGTCGTCCGCAATCAGCACTCGCATGAGACCCCCCCTGTACGGTTTAGCCGCGCCTCGGCCGGAGTCCGGCGCCGCTGCTCACATCCCGAACGCGTCGAGACCCGTGATGTCCCGGCCGATGATGAGGGTGTGGATGTCGTGCGTGCCTTCGTACGTGTTGACCGTCTCCAGATTCATCATGTGGCGGATCACCGGGTGCTCGTCGACGATTCCGGCGGCGCCCAGGATGTCGCGCGCGAGCCGCGCCGCGTCGAGCGCGATCTGCACGTTGTTCATCTTGGCCATCGAGACCTGCTGCGCGCGAACCTGGCCCGCGTCCTTCAACCGGCCGAGCTGCAGGCACAGGAGCTGCGCCTTGGTGATCTCGGTGATCATCCAGACGAGCTTCTGCTGCACGAGCTGGAAGGTCGCGATCGGCTTGCCGAACTGGATCCGCTGCTGCGCGTACTGCAGCGCCCAGTCGTAACAGGCCATCGCGGCGCCGACGGCGCCCCACGCGATGCCGTACCGCGCCTGGTTGAGACAGCCGAGCGGGCCGCGCAGCCCCTTCACGTTCGGAAACTTGTTCGCGAGCGGTATCTTACAGTCCTGGAACGAGAGCTCGGACGTGATCGAGGCGCGCATCGAGAACTTGCCGTGGATGTCGAGCGTCGAGAATCCCGGCGTCCCCCGCTCGACCAGATAGCCGTAGATCTCGCCGTCGTCCTCCTTCGCCCACACCACCGCGACGTCAGCGATCGAGCCGTTGGTGATCCAGAGCTTCGTGCCGTTCAGGACGTAGCTGTCGCCCTGGCGCTTCGCGCGCGTCTTCATCCCGCCCGGGTCGGAGCCGTGGTCGGGTTCGGTGAGGCCGAAGCAGCCGACCTTCTCGCCGCGCGCCATCGCGGGCAGCCACCGGTCCTTCTGCGCCTCGGAGCCGTAGGTGTAGATCGGGTACATCACGAGCCCGCTCTGCACCGACGCGGCCGAGCGCAGGCCGGAGTCGCCGCGCTCGAGCTCCTGCATGATCAGCCCGTAGGCGACGTTGCTGAGCCCCGCGCAGCCGTAGCCCTTGAGCGTCGCGCCGAACACGCCGAGCTCGCCGAGCTCGGGGATGAGCTCGACCGGAAACGTACCGGCTCGGTGGTGCTCGGTGACCAGCGGCAGGAACTCCGCCTCGACCCAGTCGCGGACCGCGTCGCGGACCATGCGCTCTTCTTCAGACAGCAGACCCTCGGTCGCGTAGTAATCGACGCCCCGAAACTTCTCCATCCCTGACTCTCCCTCAGCGTCGGCGACGCAGCGCCGCCAGGGGCACCGAGAGCAGCGCCCCCAACGCCACCGCCAGGATCACGGCGTGAAAGACATGGATCGGCACGTTCCAGCCGACGAACCGGCCCGCGACGTCCCGGTCCACCGGGCCCGCGCTCCGGAGCACGCTCCCCTCGAGCGCCCCGAATCCCGACGCATAGTGGATCGCGATCCAGAGTACGCCGGCGACACCCGCCACGAGCGCCGCCGTCCGATGCCGCCGGGCGGCGAGCGACACCAGCAGGAACACGCTGGTCCCGACCACCTGGAGCCCCGCCACCGCGTAGTACGCGTCGAGCCCTGACCGTCCGGCCGACCCGCGGAACGTCGGATAGGCCTCGCTCAGCGCCGGCACTCCCGAGAGAAGCAGCCAGTTCAGGAACTGGGCCAGAATGAGCGCGTGGCCGAGCATGAAGCCGCCGACGATCCCGGTCAGGAGGGCCGCCAGAAACCAGCTCGGCCAGTACAGGCGGTCGGTCATCAGACGTTCGTCAGAATGGAGGGCGGCTCCTCGCTCAGCGCGCGCCGGAGCGCCCGCGCCAGCTCGAGGTCGTGCTCGTGGGACATCGCGAAGATCCGGCACTGCGCGACCTTGCCCGGCAGGTACTTCAAGATCTCGGTGAGCGGCTCCTCGGAGACGCGCTTGGAGGAGTCGTACACGTAGATCTGCCGGTCGCCCATCTTGAGCGGGTTCAGCGGCCGCGGATCCTGCAGCGCCATGTCGATCTCGAACGGGATTTCGCGCAGCGCCGACGGCAGGTACATGCGCACGCGCTTCTTCACCGTCTCGACGTCGAGGAATCCCTGGCCCTTGCGCGTCTCGAACTGATCGAGCACCTCTTCGCTGGACATCCGCCACTTGAGCTTGCGGTCCAGGATGTATCGCCACTCGGCGCCCAGCCGCCGCCGATCGTGGTCCTCGGCGTCGTGCCATCGTCCGACGTCCTCGAGCAGGGTCCACTCGGTCAGGTGCAGATACGGGTGCAGCTCTTTCCGGAGGTCGTATGGGAAGGCGATCCGCATGGTGTCGCGGAAGATCTCCTTGAGGTGCAGGTCGATCCCGCGCGTCGTGCGGTGGTAGTAGACGTTCGTGTACATGTAGAAGCGGGCGTTCAGGAACATCGTGAAGGCCTGCAGGCCGGCCCGGTCGAGCGTGAGCCCCTTCTCCGAGAAGAACGAATAATAGATGATGCGGTCGATGTCGATCGGCCCGATCGCGACGCCGCACATGTAGGAGTCGCGGAGCACGTAGTCCATGTTGTCCGCGGTGAAGACCCCGGAGAGCAGCGGTTTGAGGTGCGGCAGCCACCGCGGGTGCGACGTCAGCGGCTGCGTGTAGCTCTTGCCCATCAGGTAGCAGATCCACTCCGGGTCGATGACCTCGCCGGCGTCGAACGCGCCGCTCGGGCTCCGCCGGAGGCCGCGGAGCAGATCGGCGAGCTCTTCGCGGATGATGCGCTGGCCGACCAGCTCGTGGGTCAGATCGTAGTCGACCAGGAAGTTGTCGTCGAAGAAGTGGCCGAAGGGGCCGTGGCCGATGTCGTGGAGCAGTCCCGCGGTGCGCAGGAGCTCCTCGATCAGCGGCGCCGACGGCGCGTCTGGAAAGACCGAGCGGAGCGACGGATAGAGCTGCTGGGCGAGCCGCCCGGCCAGGTGCATCGCGCCGAGCGAGTGCTGGAAGCGGCTGTGCTCGGCCGCCGGATAGACCCAGCGCGCCGACTGTAGCTGGGGCACGCGGCGCAGCCGTTGCATCCACGAGGTGTCGATCAGGTCCTGCTCGGTCGCCTCGCCGGGGATGCCGCCCGGACGCGTATAGAGGATGTATTGGTGGATGGGGTCGGCGATGAGGCCGCGCCCCTGATAGGGTCCCTCGGCGTTCTTCATCGGAGAGAGTCTACCCCACCGGCGCGGCCGGAACGCTCAGGTCCGAGCCCGCGGCGCGGCGGGTCTACCGGATCTGAAAGAGGTGGTGTCGATCGACCGAGGGCACCGAGATGGTGCGCACCTGGTTGTCGCGCTGGACGCTGAGCTCGATGAGATCGCCGGCACGCCGGGACCAGAGCTGCTCGTAGAACTCCTCCTGGGAGGCGACGGCGACGCCGTTGACCTTCAGGATTCGATCGCCCTGCTGGAAGCCGGCGCGCGAGGCCGGCCCGACCGGCGAGAGCTCGCTGACGAAGAGGCCGGCCGGCATCGAGATGGTGTAGAGGCCGAGCCACGGGCGCGGCGGACGACTCGCGATGCGGCCCGACTCGATCAGCTCGTCCTTCACCGGCACGAACTTCTCGATGGGGATCGCCAGGTTCACGTGCGGGGCCTCGCCGAGCCGGAGCGACGCGATCCCGATCAGCTCACCCCGATCGTTCACGACGGCGCTGCCGCCCCAGTGCGGGCTCGCCGGAGCCACGATGATCGCCCGGTCGAGCATGTACTCCCAGTAGGCCGAAAACCTCCTGACGGCGTTCACGGTGCCCGTCACCTGGACCAGGTCGTTGTCCTCGTCGACGCCGACGGTCCCGGTCCGCGCCCCCTCGGCCATCGCGCGCGAATCGCCGAGCGTCGCGACGGGCCACGGTCCGGGGCCTTCGAGCTTCACGACCCCGAGTCCGGAGTCGAGATCGAAGCCGACCACCTGGGCCGACACGGCGCGTCCGTCGCGGCCGCGCGCCTCGATCTCGACCGCGTCCAGCAGCAGGTAGCTCACCGTGAGCGCGTAGCCGCGCGTGTCGAAGATGACGGCACTCCCGAAGCGACGGCTGCCGAGCCGGGCCGACGAGGCGGCGCTCTCGGCGTTGCGCACGCGCAGCCCGACGATCGCGGGCTCGACCCGCTGGACGAACGACGGCAGGGCGGAGACCTCGCCGGGATTGAGTCGTCGATCCGGAGCCGAGGTCGGCGCGCCCGGCACAATGGCCGGAGTCAGCAGAAGCGTCGCCAGGGTCAAGGTCACGACTCGCTTCATGGAACCTCTCCATTCAGAGGCCGTACTGTCGTTCGTAGTACGCGCGGAACTCGCCGGACTTGAGCGGGCGCCACCACGCTTCGTGGCCTTTATACCACTCCACGGTCGCCCGCAGGGCGTCGCCGAAACGATGCCGCGGCGTCCAGCCGAGCTGGTGGACCTTCTTCGAGTCGACGGAGTAGCGCCGGTCGTGGCCGGGGCGATCCTTCACGGGCCGGATCAGGGTCTCGGGCCGGCCGGTGAGCTGGAGGATCTGGCGCGTGAGGACGACGTTCTCGACCTCGTGACCGCCGCCGATGTTGTAGACCTCGCCGTCGGCGCCCTTGCGGAGCACCAGGTCGATGCCCGCGCAGTTGTCCAGGACGTAGAGCCAGTCGCGCACGTTGCGGCCGTCGCCGTAGAGCGGCAGCGGCTGGTCGTCGAGTGCGTTCGTCACGAAGAGCGGGATGACCTTCTCCGGGTACTGATAAGGCCCGAAGTTGTTCGACGAGCGCGTGATCACGACGGGCACGCGGTGGGTGTGCCAGTAGGCCAGCGCCAGCAGATCGCCGCCGGCCTTGGAGGCCGAGTACGGATTGGAGGGCCGCACCGGATCGCTCTCGCGCGACGAGCCGCGCTCGACCGAGCCGTACACCTCGTCAGTGCTGATGTGCAGGAGACGCGCGATCTTCAGCTCACGCACCGCCTCGAGCAGGGTGAAGACGCCGAACACGTCGGTCTTGAGGAACGCGTCGGGCTCCATCAGCGAGCGGTCGACGTGCGACTCGGCGGCGAAATTGACGATCGCGTCGACTCCGCGGCACGCGTCGCGCACGATCTTGCCGTCGCAGACGTCGCCCTGGACGAACGTGTAGCGCGGATCGCGCTCGAGGTCGGCCAGGTTGGCGGGGTTCCCCGCGTAGGTCAGCTTGTCGAGGTTGACGACACGGTCGTCCGGGTGCGTGGTGAGGACATGGCGGATGAAGTTGGAGCCGATGAAGCCGCTTCCGCCCGTGACCAGGAGCTTCACCGGCCTACCCTCGGGTCACGTCCCAGATCTCGGCGCCGGCGTAGTCCCACGGCAAGCGGCCCTCGTCGCACACCGCGGGCTCGGGCGAGAAATGGACATCGGTGAAGTAGATGATGCGCCCGGGCGCGGTGGACAGGTTGCGCACGCCGTGCGCGACCCCGGGCGGGATGCGCACCATGCGCGAGGCGCCCGCGCCGAGCGTGAGACGCATGCGCGTGCCCTCGGTCTTTGAGCCGTGCCGCACGTCGAGCAGGACCACGAGCATCCGGTCGGACGGGGGCACGTACCAGATGTCCGTCTGGCGCTGGTGGAGGTGGAACGCCTTGATCACGCCGGGCTCGACCTCGCTGTAGTTGATCTGGCGCACCTCGAAGCTCTTGAACGCCTGCGGGTGGCCGGTGGTCAGACGCGCCAGCTCGGTCATGCTCCCGCCGTCGTCGGCGAATCGCTTGAGCTCGACGATCTCGACGCCTTCGATCGACGGAGCGGGACCGTAGGACTGGGTCTGGAAGGCGCGCTTCGCGGCGGGCGTGAAGTCCATTGGGGGCTCCGATCTTATGGCTCGGACTCGACCAGGCGCAATAAATACTGCCCGTACGCGTTGTCCTTCATCGGCCGGGCGATCCGCAGCACGGCGTCCTCGGTGATGTAGCCCATGCGGAACGCGATCTCCTCGACGCAGGCGACCATCAGGCCTTGCCGCTCCTCGATCGTGTGGATGAAGTTGGACGCGTCGAGGAGCGCCGTGTGGGTCCCGGTGTCGAGCCACGCGATTCCACGGCCGAGCTTCTCGACCTGGAGCTGTCCGCGCCGGAGATACGCGGCGTTCACGTCGGTGATCTCGAGCTCGCCGCGCGCCGACGGCGTGAGGCCCGCCGCGATCTCCAGCACCTGGTTATCGTAGAAGTAGAGCCCGGTCACCGCGTACGACGAGCGCGGCTTGACGGGCTTTTCCTCGAGCCCGGCCGCCCGGCCGTCGGCCCCGAACTCGACGACTCCGTAGCGCTGGGGATCGCGCACCCAGTAGGCGAAGACCGTCGCGCCGGTCGGGCGATCGGCGGCCCGCTTGAGATACTCCGGCAGCCCGTGGCCGTAGAAGACGTTGTCGCCCAGAGCCAGAGCGACCCGGTCGCTGCCGACGAAACGCCGGCCGATGATGAAGGCCTGGGCCAGGCCCTCGGGCCTCGGCTGGACGGCGTACTCGATGCCGAGCCCGAGGTGCCCGCCGTCTCCGAGCAGCCGCTGGAAGGCTTCCTGATCTAGCGGTGTCGTAATGACCAGAACCTTCGTGATCCCCGCGAGCATCAAGGTGGATAGCGGGTAGTAGATCATCGGCTTGTTGTAAATCGGCACGAGCTGCTTGCTAACCGCGTGGGTCAAGGGGTAGAGTCGCGTTCCCGATCCGCCCGCGAGGATGATGCCCTTGATGGAATTCGTCATGGAATTCTGTGAGTATAGCAGCGGCGTACGGCCGGGACGAAGGTCCTGGACGGCGCATCACCCTTGAACCGACCGGGAATGGCGGTAATATTGAGATCGAGCCGATGAAAACGCTGAAGGACATGCTCGCGGATGCAAGGCAGGTCGTCCCCGAGGAGGGGCCGGCCGAGGTCGCCCGCCGTCTGGCCGCCGGCGAAAAGGTCGTCGTCATTGACGTGCGCGACCCCGACGAGTACCGCGACGGTCATCTCGAGGCGGCGACGAACATCAGCCGCGGCTTTCTCGAGTTCCGGGTCGGGTCGGCGGTCAGCGATGCGTCCACGCCGGTCGTGCTCTACTGCCAGACCGGGCTACGGTCGATGCTCGCCGCCAAGGCCCTGAAAGACCTGGGCTACTCCAACGTCGTCAACCTGCAGGGCGGCTACCAGAAGTGGGTGCAATCGGGAATGCCGGTGATCCGGGAAGTCCCGATGACCCAGGACCAGATCCAGCGCTACAGCCGTCACTTCCTCCTGCCTCAAGTCGGCGACAAGGGGCAGAAGAAGCTCCTGCGCTCGAAGGTCCTGCTGATCGGGGCCGGCGGGCTCGGCTCGCCGACGGCTTTCTACCTGGCCGCCGCCGGAGTGGGAACGCTCGGGCTGATGGATGGCGACACCGTCGACATCACGAATCTCCAGCGGCAGATCCTGCACACGACGGCCGACATCGGGAAGCCCAAGGTCGAGTCGGGCACGCGGACGCTCAAAGCCCTCAACCCGGACGTCGACGTGATCTCGCTGCCAACGCGCATCACGGTCGACAACGTGATGGACGTCATCAAGGACTATGACCTCATCGTCGACGGCTCGGACAACTTCGAGACGCGCTACCTGGTCAACGACGCCTGCTTCCTGGCGGGCAAGACCAACGTCCACGGGTCGATCTTCCAGTTCGAGGGCATGGCCACGGTGTTCGCGCCCAACCAGGGCCCGTGCTACCGGTGCCTCTATCCGACCCCACCGCCGCCCGGCCTGGTTCCCTCCTGAAGCGAGGCCGGCGTCCTGGGCGTGCTCCCAGGAGTGGTCGGAACGATTCAGGCGACGGAGGCCGTCAAGCTCCTGCTCGGCATCGGTGAGCCGCTGATCGGCCGCCTCCTGACCTACGACGCGCTCGGCATGCGCTTCCGCGAGGTCCGTCTGCGCCGCGATCCCAAGTGCCCGCTCTGCGGCACCGCGCCGACGATCACGGATCTGGCGGTCCACAGAAACGGCGCCGGCGGCGCTTGTGACGTGTCGCCCGACGGTCATCCCGAGGGCGTGGCGGCGGCAGTCGCCCCCAAAGCGGGCGGCTGATCGCGACGCTCTCGGTCGTCGGGCCTCGCCCGAGGTGAGATCTGGTCCTCTCGCTCGTCGGGCTCTTCCGTACGCGGCGGCCCATCAGTGACGTCGTCGACGACGCGATCAGGAAGCAGACGAAGACCGAGCCGGCGGCTCATCGCTCGCGAGAGAGCACGATGAGCGTGTCGTAGCCGCGCAGGGTGCCGAGCATCCGGTCGCCGTCGACTCTGAACACGGCGGACAGATAGGCGCCGCCCGCCTCGTGCTTCATGACGACGCGGGCTGGAAACACGTCGAAAATCACCGGTACGCCAAGCGCCCCGCGATTGGTGACGATCGCCGGGACGTGGGCGGCGACGGCGTCCGATAGCACGATCTTTCCCCACCCCCAGCGACCCGCCTGGCTGAACTCGGCCCGAGCCGTGCTCACGCGCCGAGACATGGCGCCGATCCCGCTCCAGGCGCCGGTCCACCGTCCGGCGATGTCCGGCATCGCCGCCTCGTCGCCCCGCAGCTGGTCTCGGCCGACCGCGCCCTCACCGGACTCCAGCGGGAGAGCCAGCGCGACCCGCATGGTCGCGGGAGGCGGAGAGAACGCCGCGGGCGCGAAGCCGTCCGAGAGCGGTGACCCGCCCGGAGTTTCCACGCTCGCGGAGCAGGCGGCCGTCGAGAGGAATGCGCCCGCGAGCAGTAGGAACCGGAGATTCGCGCCCATCCGAGATCGTTCCCCCTCGCCTTCGGCTCGGCTGCAAGGCAAACACCACGTGACCGACGCTCAAAGAATTGAGAACTTGACCGAGCGTTCCGGCGCAGATTGACAAGCGCTTGCCAGAGTCTTGACACTGGGGAGCCATGACGCGATCGCTCGGACGAGCCCTCTCGCACGACCTCGTCGACCGCTTCTCTCAGCGGGACATCGCCCGGCGGCTCGGCGCCGCGCTGCCGTTCGTCACGGTCGACGCGGACGGGCGGCCCCATCCGATGCTCCTCTCCTACCTGGAGATCCGGGCCTACGACACGCGAACGGTGGGCCTCGTGATCGGCGCGCGCACGCGCAGCGCGCGCAACCTGGCCGAGCGCGGCGCGGCGACGCTCCTGGCGATCGAGGCGGACGTGACCCTCTACGTGAAGCTGCGCACCATCGACGGCCCCCTGCCCGTGGCCGGCGCCGGCGAGCACGGGCTGGGATACTTCCTGCTCGAGGTCGACGAAGTGCTCGAGGACGCGGCGGCCGATTGGGAAGGCGGGATGCGGATCACGACCGGGATCCGGTACGAGCCCGCGCCGACGCTCGACGAGCCCTGGGCGCGCGCGACCCTGGCCGCGCTCGCGGAGCCTCGCGCCCGCGCCTGACTACTTCGGCGCCTCGTTGGGCGGCGTCTCCCTGGGAGGCTCGGCCGGACGCGGGCCTCGCCGCGGCGCCTCGCCGGGAGGTGCCTCGCGCTCCTGATAGAGGCCGATCGTCACCTCGAGCTCCGTCTCTTGCCCCTCGCGCAGCAGGACGACGCGGACCTTCTTCCCGACCGGGGTCGAGGAGACGACGCGCTGGAGATCGCGCGGCGACTCGAGGCGCGTGCCGTCGATGCCGAGGATCACGTCGTCCGCCCGCACGCCGCCCTTATCGGCCGGCTCGCCCGGCATCACGCTGCGCACCAGCACGCCTTTGGGCTCGCGGAGCTTGAGCCGGCCGAGGTCGTCTTCGGTCACCTCGGCGATGGCGACGCCGAGCCACCCCCAATCCACGCGGCCCTTCGAGGCGAGCTGCGGCAGCAGCATCTTGACGAGGGTCGAGGGAATCGCGAAGCCGATCGAGCCGTTCACCGCCGCCATGCTGTTGACGCCGACGACCTCACCGGACAAGTTCACGAGAGGTCCGCCGGAGTTGCCGGGGTTGATCGCGGCGTCGGTCTGGATGAAGTCGAATCCCGGCGCGGCCACGGTCAGGGGCGCGCCCTTTCGGCTCACGATCCCGAACGAGACGCTCTGCTCGAGCCCGAACGGGTTGCCGAGGGCGAGCACGAGCTCGCCGACACGCAGCTTGTTGGAATCGCCGAGCGGGAGCACGGTCAGGCGCGAAGCGCCCTCGATCTTCAGGAGCGCCAGGTCGACGCGACCGTCCCGCCCGACGACAGTCGCCGGGAATCGCCGCCCGTCGGCCAGCCGCACCTGGATCTGTCCCGCGCTCTCGACCACGTGGGCGTTGGTGACGATCAGCCCGCTCGAGTCGATGACGAAGCCCGAGCCGGTGCTCCGGCGCGGCTCGCCCGGCTCCTCGCGGGCGGGCTCGTCCCTCGGCGGCGTCGCGCGCTGGACACGGACGTACACCAACCCCGGCTGCAAGCGCTCCGCGAGATCGGCCAGGAGATCGTTGATCCGGGCCAGCTCGGGCGGAACGGACGTAACCACGCCCTCCCGCCAGGGCCCGGGCCCGGCGGCAGTCGACGGACCGGAGCACCCGCTTGCCAGGGCGACGAGAGCCAGCAGGACGACCAGCGCGCGGGCGTGCGACGCGAACATCGACATCCTCCCGCAGCAGTATACGCCGCCGCGGGGCCGCCGGACCGGGCGGCCGCGTGACTAGCGGCTGACCTCGCGGATCAGGTGGGGAAGCTCCGGAATGATGAGCTTCTCGAGCGCGAGTCGGCACGCGTTGGGCGAGCCGGGCATCGAGACGACGATGCGGCGCGCGTGCACGCCGAGCTGGGCGCGCGACATCATCGCGGCGGCCCCGATCTCCTGGAACGACAGCACGCGGAACAGCTCGCCGAATCCGGGCAGGCGCTTGTCGAGCAGCGCCTCGATCGCCTCGTAGGTCGAGTCGCGCGACGTGATGCCCGTGCCGCCGGTCACGAGCACGGCCCGCACCTCGTCGTGCGCGCACGCCTCACGGATCACACGCTGGACGTCTTTGGGCTCGTCGCGCTCGATCGAGGCTCCGACGACCCGATGGCCGGCGTCCGTCAGGAGCTTGCGGATGAGCTGGCCGCTCGTGTCCGTCTCGGGTGTCTTCGTGTCGGACACGGTCAGCACCCAGCAGCCGATCGAGCCCGGCGCGGTGGCCCGGTGCTCGAACGGGGTGCTGTCGGGCCGGCTCATCGGGCACCTCCCGGGCCGCCGTAGGCGCGGTCGAGGATCTCGACCAGATGCATGACCCGAACGCCGGACTCGTGGGCACCGAGCCCCGCCTGGATCTGCAGGATACAGCCGGGATTCGCCGTCACGACCGCCTCGGCGCCCGTCGCGAGCACGTGGCCCACCTTGCGGTGCAGCAAGCGCGTCGCCATCTCGGGCTCGGTGAGGTTGTAGATGCCGGCGGACCCGCAGCACCAGTCCGATTCGGTCAGCTCGACCACCCGCAGCCCCGGAATCTGCGCCAGCAGCCTGCGCGGCTCGCTCTTGATCTTCTGGCCGTGAGCCACGTGACAGGGATCGTGGTACGTGCACGTGAGAGGAACCGGTACCAGCGGGCCGCGGAGCGGCTCCTGCGCGAGGAACTCTGCGAGATCGCGAACGGTGGCGGCGAACCGCCTGGCACGCTCGGCGTACGCGCGATCGTCCGCGAGCAGGTGGCCGTACGCCTTCATGTGGGCGCCACAGCCCGAGGTGTTCACCACCACGGCATCGACGCGCGCCACCTCGAACGCGTCGATCGTCCGGCGCGCCATCGCGAGCGCGCGCGCGTGATCGCCGCCGTGCGCGTTCAGCGCGCCGCAGCATCCCTGCCCGTCGGGCACGATCACCTCGCCGCCGTTCTTCGCGAGCACGCGTGCGGTCGCCCTGTTGTGGGCCGCGAAGATGACGGACTGCACGCAGCCGGTCAGCACGGCGACGCGCGCGCGCCGCGGGCCTTCGGCCGGTGTCACGGGCGGCGGCCCCGTCCGCTCGGACTTCGCCGGCACCGGCGGCAGCAGCGCTTCCCAGGCCGGCAAGGTCCCGGGCAGGAGCCGCACGAGGCCGGACTTTCGGACGAGGCGCTGGAGCCCGCTCGCCTGATAGAGGCGCGCGCCGGACGCGGCGAGCCCGAGCAGACGCGGGTGTCCCAGCAAGAGCCCGAAGTTGAGCCAGCGAAAGAGCCGGCGGCCCAGCGCACCCGGTCTGTCGCGCTCGATCTCGGCCTTCGCGGCTTCGATGAGCCGCCCGTACGGTACGCCCGCCGGACACACGGTCTCGCACGCGCGGCAGTCCAGGCACAGCGAGAGATGACGCACCGTCGAGTCACTCAGCGTCATCCGGCCTTCGGCCAGCGACTTGATCATGAAGATCCGGCCGCGCGGCGAATCCATCTCGGTCCCGAGCTCCGAGAACGTCGGGCAGTAAGCCAGACAGAGCCCGCAGTGGACGCACTGGTTGACGCCGTCCACCGACAGCCCGTGCAGGCTGAGCGGTCCCCCCGGCGCGGGCGGCGATGCGTGAGTCGTCGTGTCCATGAGTAGCGTTCTATCATAGGCGCGCCTCGGCCGGCGGGACCCCAGCCCCGCGACGGCCTGCAGCGCGCACTGCCAATCATAGGCGCGCCTCGGCCGGCGGGACCCCAGCCCCGCGACGGCCTGCAGCGCGCACTGCCAATCATAGGCGCGCCTCGGCCGGCGGGACCCCAGCCCCGCGACGGCCTGCAGCGCGCACTGCGATCAGATGCCGGCGACGAACCGGCCGGGGTTCAAGATGTTACGCGGATCGAGCTGAGCCTTGATGCGCTCCATGATCCGGCCGGCGGCGCCGGGGTCGTCCCACACCGCGATCTGCGACTTCACCGCGAGCGGAGCCCATTCGAGATTCGCGTGGCCGCCCCCGGCGCGGGCCAGCTCGCGCCACTCGGCGAGCACCGCCGCGAGCGCTGCCGGGTCCTTCGGTGCCGGATCCGACGCGAGCGCGCCGCGCACGACGCCGACCCCCGCGTGAGCCGCCCATGCGCTCGAGAGGCCGCGGCCGCGCGCGATGCCGGCGCCCTGCTCCATCGTCTCCGCGACCTGGCTCGGCAGCACCGCGAGCGCCATCGTCGCGGCCGGCGTCGGGAACGCCGTGCGCGCGGCCGGCGTGAGCCGTGACCAGGCCGCCGCCTCGAGCGGCCTCACGTCGCGTCCGCCGAGCGGGCCGGTCAAGCGCGCGAGCTCGGCGCGCTGCCAGTCGACCTGCTCGCGGACTCCGTCGAAGCCGACGACCAGCACGCCGCCCGGCGGCGAGCCGGCCGCCAGTCCCGCGCCCACGGCGGCGGCGCCGTCGAGGAGCTCGACCGCGTTCGGGATCAGGTCGCTCGCCGCGACGGCCCTCACGGCCGCGCCCGCGTCCTTGAGACGATCGAAGCGCACGCGCACGAGCTCTTCCTGCTCGGGCAGCGGGCGAAGCTTCACCGTCGCCTCGACGATGACGCCGAGCGTGCCGTACGAGCCGATGAAGAGCTTGGGCAGGTCGTAGCCGGCAACGTTCTTCACGACCTTGCCGCCGCCCTTCACGACAGAGCCGTCCGCGGTCACGACCGTCACGCCGATCAGGAGGTCGCGGGCCGTGCCGTAGAGATGGCGTCGCGGCCCGCACGCATTCGTGGCGAGCACGCCGCCGACGGTCGCGCGGTCGGCGTCGGGGGGATCGAGCGACAGCCACTGGCCGCGCCTGCCGAGCGCGGCCTGAAACGTCTCGACCGTCATACCGGCCTCGACCGTCGCCGTCAGGTCGCCGGGCTCGTGATCCAGGAGCCGGCCGAGCCGGGAGAGCACCACGACGAGCCCCGCGCGACCCGCGGGCATGCCGACGCTCGCCGCGGTGCCGCCACCCCACGGCGCGACCGGGCTTCCGACTTCAGACGCCAGCACCATCACGGCCGCGACCTCCTCGATCGAGCCAGGAAAGACCGCCGCCTCGGGCGTGCGGCCCTCGACGACGTAGGGCGAGAGCTCGACGCCGGTCAGGACGTTGGCGGCGCCGACGGTCGTGCGGAGCTTCTGGAGCAGCGCGTCGGGCACGGACGCTACGACGGCACGCGCTAGAAGCGCTGGGCGAGGCCCTTTTCTTCGATCGCGTGCGGCCGGTACGCGACGGGCCCGACTTCGACGCAGGACTTCTTGGTGGGGAACACCTTGCCCGGATTGCAGAGCCCGCGAGGATTGAACGCGCTCTTCAAGCGCTGCATCAGCGCGAGATCGGCGACCGAGAAGATGAGCGGCATGAAGTCGGCCTTCTCGAGGCCGATCCCGTGCTCGCCGGAGATCGAGCCGCCGACGTCCGCGCACACCTTCATGATCTCGGCGCCGGCCGCCACTACGCGCGCCTCCTCGCCCGGCTTGCGCGGATCGTAGAGGATGTTGGGATGCAGGTTGCCGTCGCCGGCGTGGAACACGTTGCCGACGCGAAGCCCGGAGGCGGCGACGATCTCGTTCACGCGGCGGAGCACGTACGGGAGCTTCGTGCGCGGGATCACGCCGTCCATCACCATGTAGGCCGGCGAGACGCGGCCGTACGCGCCGAACGCCGACTTGCGCCCCTTCCAGAGGAGCTGCCGCTCGGCCTCGCTGCGCGCCGTGCGGACCTCGCGCGCCCCCGACTCGCGGCACGCCTCGACGATGCGCTCGGCCTGCACGTCCATCCCGACCGCGAGGCCGTCGAGCTCGATGAGCAGCGCCGCGTCGGCGTCGCGCGGGTAGCCGCAGCTGAACGCGTCCTCGACCGCCTGGATGGTCAGCTGGTCGATCATCTCCATCGCCGCCGGCACGAGCCCGCGCGCGATGATCGCCGACACGGCGGCCGAGGCCTGGTCGATCGCGTCGAACACCGCGAGCACCGTCTTGACGGCCTGCGGCTTCCTGAGGATGCGGACGACGATCCGCGTGGCGATCCCGAACGTGCCCTCGGAGCCGACGAAGACGCCGGCCAGATCGTATCCGCACGCCTCGCGCGTCTTGCCGCCGAGCCACACGATCTCGCCGTCGGGCATGACCACCTCGAGGCCGAGGACGTGATTGGTGGTGACGCCGTACTTCAAGGTGTGCGGGCCGCCGGAGTTGTTGGCGATGTTGCCGCCGATCGTGCACGCCTGCTGGCTCGAGGGATCGGGCGCGTAGTAGTAGCCGCGCGGGCCGACCTTCCACGAGAGGTGCAGGTTGACGAGCCCGGGCTCGACGACGGCGATCTGGTTGTCGTAGTCGACCTCGAGCACCCGGTTCATCCGCATCATCGAGACCACGATGCCGCCCTCGGTCGGCAGGCATCCGCCCGAGAGCCCGGTGCCCGCGCCGCGGGCGACGAACGGGAGGTTCTCGCGGTTGGCGAGCTTCACGACCGCCGAAACGTGCTGGGCCGAGGTCGGGAAGACGACGAAGTCGGCGAGCGCGCGGAACAAGGTAAGCCCGTCCGATTCGTACACCATGAGCTCGTCGGGGTCGGAGAGCACGGCCCCCGGGCCGACGATCGACTCGAGCTCGCGCCGGAGCTCGCGCTTCCTGGAGTCCGTCAGGGTGGACATGGGGTTGAGCGAATTATACCCCGCCCACGAGGACCTGCGCCGCCTGGGCGATCGCGGCGGCATCGATCCCGTAGTGGCGATAGAGATCGCCGCGCGCGCCCGACTGGCCGAAGTCGTCCACGCCGAGCGCCTGCTGGGGCACGCCGAGCGCGGCCCCGATGAAGGCGAGCGCGTGGGAATGGCCGTCCAGCACGGAGACGACCGACACGCCCTCTTCCTCGGCGCCGACGAGATCTTCGAGGTACGGGCGCGGCGCGCGCAAACCCCGGTAGAGCCGGTCGGGGCTCGTGACCGCGAAGACGCTCGCCAGGATGCCGCGCTCGCGCAGCGCGCGCGCCGCCGCCACCGCTTCCGGAACGGTGACGCCCGCGGCGAAGACGTTGACCGCGTTCGTCTCGGGGTCCCAGCCCGGCTCGGCGCGCGCGTCCACCAGGCGGTAGGCACCCCGCAGGACGTCTTCCCGGTACGCCGGGCTCGGTGGCAGCGCCAGTGACTGGTCGATCGGTCGCGTCGAGAGCCTGAGATACGCCGATTCGCCCCGGCCCTCGGCGAGACCGCGGAGCGCGTCGAGCAGGATCCACTCGACCTCGCGGCCGAACGTCGGATCCCAGAAGACGATGCCCGGCAGCGCCACGCCGATCCCGGGCGTGATGACCGACTGGTGGGCGCCGCCCTCCGGCGAGAGCGTCACGCCCGACGGCGTCGCGGCCACGACGAAGCGCGAGCCGGAGTAGAGGGCGTGATAGAGGGCGTCGAGCCCGCGGGTGACGAAGGGATCGTAGAGCGTGCCGATCGCGAGCAGCGGCTCGCCCAGGATGTCGCGCGAGAGACCGAGGGCGCCCAGGAGCAGAAACAGGTTGTGCTCGGCGATGCCCAGCTCGATGTGTTGGCCGGCCGGCGACTCCTTCCACTGAACGGCCTGCGGCACGTCGGCGAACGGGTTCCGCCGCGCCTCGGGGTAGTAGACGCCCTTGCGATTGATCCAGCCCGCGAGGTGCGTGGTGACCGCCACGTCGGCCGACACCGTCACGATTCGCTCCGCGGCGGCAAGGCGGCTCAGCGCGCCGAGCACCCGCCCGAACGCCTCCTGGCTCGAGCACTCGGCCGGGTAGCTCTCGTCGAGCTCGGAAGGGATCTCGACGGAAGACGCGCTCGGCGCCGGCGGCGCGAAGAGCGGCGGCAGCCGATGCACGAGATCGGCTTCCTCGCTGCCTGGCGCGAACCCGTCCCACTCGCGACCCTCCTCGATGCCGAGCGTCGCGCGCAGCTCGTCGATCTGGCCCTGCGTGAGGAGCATCGTGTGGTTGAGCGGATCGCCGGCGAGCGGAAGCCCCCACCCCTTGATCGTGCTCGCGAAGATGACTGCGGGCCGGTCGCTCACCTGCCCCACCGAGTTGAGCGCCTCGACGAGCAGCCGGAGGTCGTGGCCTCCGACGTCGGCGACCAGCTCCGCGAGCGCGGCGTCGCTCGTGTCGGAGAGCAGCCGGTCGAGCGTGCGGTCGATTCCGCCGGCCTCGGTCACGACGAGCGCCTTGCGCACGGCGCCGGGCGGAAGGCGCAGGAGGCGCTGGTACTCGGTGTTCGTCATGGTCTGCAGCCGCTCGCGCAGCCGCTCGCCGCCGCGCCCGTCGAAGAATCCCTGGAGCTTACGCCCCCACCGGAGCTCGCTGACGCGCCACCCCGCGGCTTCGAACATCGCCCGCATCTGGCGCAGCCGCCCGTCGGGGACGACGCGATCCAGCGACTGACGGTTCACGTCCACGATCCAGAGCACGTTGGAGAGCCGCGCCACGATCTCCTCGGCCAGCGCCTCGGCCACGTTGCCCTCGTCGAGCTCGGCGTCGCCGACGATGACGATCACGCGCCCGCGCCGCTCGCCGCCGAAGTGATCGACGACGTAGCGCGACGCCAGCGCCCCGAACGTGGCCTGCACGGCGCCGAGCCCCATCGAGCCGGTCGAGAGGTCGACGACGTCCGCGTTCTTCCGCCGGCTCGGGTACGCCTGGAGCCCGCCGAAGGCCCTGAGCCCGCGCAGCGCCTCGGCCGTCAGGCGGCCGCGCAGGTACTGGATGGCGTAGAAGGCGGGCGAGGCGTGGGCCTTCACCGCGACCAGGTCGTCCGGACGGAGCGCGTCGAAGTAGAGCGCGGTCAGGAGGCTGACGATTGAGGACGACGAGGCCTGGTGGCCGCCGACCTTCACGCCGTCCGGGTTCGGCCGCAGCGAGTTGGCGTGGTGGACGATGTAGGTGCCGAGCCACAGCACCTTCTTCTGGATCCGGTCGAGGAGCTCGAGACGGCTCACCGCGGGTCGAAGGGTAACATGGCGTGGCCGTTGAAGAGCCGGCGCGTCGCGTGTACATTGCGCTCCATGTCCGAACGCACCCGCGATCTCAGGATCGAGAGCTTCCGGCCGCTCCTGCCGCCCCTGATCCTGCTCGAGGAGCAGCCGCTCAGCGAGCGGGGCTCCACGACGGTCACGCGGGCGCGCCGGGACATCAGCCGGATCCTCCGGGGCGAAGACGACCGGCTCGTCGTGATCGTCGGGCCGTGCTCGATCCACGACCCGGCCGCGGGGCTCGAGTACGGCCGTCGCCTGCGCGCCCTGCTACTTCGAGAAGCCGCGCACGACGGTGGGCTGGAAGGGGCTCATCAACGATCCGCACCTTGACGGAAGCTTCGCCATCAACGAGGGCTTGCGCCGCGCGCGACGGGTTCTGCTCGACCTCGCGGAGCTCGGCCTGCCGGCGGGCTGCGAGTTCCTCGATCCGATCTCGCCGCAGTTCACGTCGGACCTGGTCTCCTGGGGCGCCATCGGTGCGCGCACGACCGAGAGCCAGGTGCACCGCGAGCTGGCGTCGGGCCTCTCGATGCCGGTCGGCTTCAAGAACGGGACCGACGGCGGCGTCCAGATCGCCATCGACGCCGTGCGTGCCGCCGCTCACCCGCACCAGTTCCTCGGCGTCACCGAGCAGGGGCTCTGCGCGATCGTCGCCACGCGCGGCAATCCCGACTGTCACGTCATCCTGCGCGGCGGCGCGAGCGGCCCCAACTACGATGCGGTCAGCGTCCAGAAGACGGCGGCGGGGCTCGTCGACGCCGGGCTGGCGCCGCGTCTCATGGTGGACACGAGCCACGGCAACAGCGACAAGGACTACCGCCGGCAGCCAGTCGCCGCGCACGACCTCGCCGAGCAGGTCGCCCACGGCGAAAACGCGATCTTCGGCGTGATGATGGAGAGCTTCCTCGTCGACGGACGCCAGGATCTGAAAAATCCAGCCGCGCTCCGCTACGGACAGAGCATCACCGACGCGTGCATGGGCTGGGAGATGACCGTGCCGGTTCTCGCCGACCTCGCGCGAGCCGTGCACGCCCGCCGCGCGACGAGCTAGCGAAGCAGCCGCTCGAGGCATCGCACGATGGCGATCACCATTCCCGCGGACCTCACGATCGTCACGCTGCGCAGCAGGGGCGGCGAGCTCGCTCAGCGCTGGACCGAGGAGTACGCGACCTCGGTCCTGCGGCAAGCCAGCGATCTCTTGCGGTCTCGCACCAACATCGAGTTCTCCCGCGGGACGGTCGAGCGGGTCGTGGAGGAGATGCCGTCGGACGCGGCGTCGGAGACGGTGGACGAGGCAGGCTACCACTTCCTCGCCGCTACTCACAAGGCGGGCACCGGCGTCCGCGCGCTCCTGGTCGACCGCGCGTCGCGGACGGAGCTCGGAGGACAGTCCCGGCAGCAGACGCGGGTCTGTCTGATCGCCTACGGCTCGGACGTGGCCGCGACTTCGCGCATGATGGCGCACGAGCTCGGCCACCTGCTGTCCCTGCCTCACGTCGACGGCGGCCGGCGACCGGGGCCCGGCCAGGAGCGCCTGGCCGCCGCCTGGATGCGGAACCTCATGTACTCCGGCGCGCTCAATCCGGCAGCCGAGCTGACGGAGACCCAAGTGCAGGCGGCGCGGTCGTCCCCGCTCGCGCGCCGCTTCGGCGGGCGCTGAGCCCGAACGGCTCGGCGTTACTGCCCGCGGAAGGTCGGCCGGCGGTGCTCGAGCATCGCGCGCACGCCTTCGCGCGCGTCGGCGCTGGCGCGGGCGTGGCGCGCGACCTCGTCGAGGTCCTTGTGCTCGAGGCACTCGCGCAGCGAGAGCGCACGGCGGATGATCGCCTTCATGCCCGCCAGCGAGAGCGGGGCGTTGCCGGCGATCGTCCGCGCCAGCTCGTAGGTCGCCGTCTCCAGCTCCGCGGCGGGGACGACCGCGTGTACCATCCCCATCTCGTAGGCGCGCCGGGCGTCGACCGGCTGACCGGTCAACAGAATTTGCCGCGTGAACGCCGGGCCGACGATCTCGACGAGCTTCTGGCCGAGCGCGAACGGCGCGACGAGCCCGATCTTCGCCAGCGGCATCGCGAAACGCGCAAGGTCGGCGGCGACGCGAAAATCGCAGTGGAGCGCCAGCTCGCACCCGCCCGCATAGGCCGCGCCGTGGACCATCGCGATCGTCGGGTGGCGCGAGGCCTCGATCTGCTGGAACAGGCTGATCACGTCGGCCTCGGGCTCGAGCCCGTCGTCCTGTCGCCGGCTCATCTCCTCCAGGTCACGGCCCGAGCAGAACGCGGTGCCGGCGCCGCGGATCACGACGGCCCGCACGCTCGTGTCGCGCTCGAGCGCCTCGAAGCGGCGGCCCAGCGCCTCCATCAGCGCGGTGTTGAGCGCGTTGCGGCGCTCGGGACGGTTGAGCGTGATCGTGGCGATCGACTCGGCGACCGCGTACAGGATCTCGTCGGCCATGGCAGCACCCTCGGGTCTAGCGGAAGAGGGAGCGCGCGATCACCATGCGGTGGACCTCGGACGGCCCCTCGCCGATGCGGCGCACGCGCGCCTCGCGGTACCAGCGCTCGAGCGGAAACTCTTTGGAGACGCCGTAGCCGCCGTGGATCTGCACCGCGGAGTCGATCACGCGCCCGAGCACCTCGCTCGAGTAGAGCTTGGCGATCGAGGCCTCGACCCGCGCGTCCTCGCCGCGGTCGGCCTTCCAGGCGCCCTCCCAGATGATCCAGCGGCACGCGCGCAGCTCGACCTCGGCGTCGGCCAGCATCCACTGGATCGCCTGGCGCTGCGAGAGCGGCGCGCCGAAGGTCGAGCGCTGCTTGGCGTGGGCGATCGCCATGCGGTGGCCCGCGACGGCCACGCCAAGGTTGCACGCCGAGTACGGAAACCGGTTCTTGACGAGCAGATCGAAGGCGAGGTCCAGCCCCTGCCCCTCGGCGCCGACGAGATTCTCGGCGGGGACCTCGCAGTCCTCTAGGGTGACGTCGTTCGGGATCGCGGAGGTCCTGATGACCTTGATCGGCTTCGCCGTGAAGCCCGGCGTTCCCCGCTCGAGGATGAAGCACGAGATGCCGCCGCGGCCCTTCGCTCGGTCGGTGCGCGCCCACACCAGGCCCCACGGGGCGTCGTGGGCGCGCGAGGTGAACACCTTGCGGCCGTTCAGCACCCAGCGATCGCCCCGCTTCTCGGCCCGCGTCTGGATCGCGCCGGCCGGATCGGAGCCGCCGGAGGGCTCGGTGATGGCGAAGAACGTCTTCAGGCCGTCGCGGATGGTCGGCACGGCGTACTTGGCGATCTGCTCCTTGCTGCCGGCCCAGATCGCCGGGGGCGGATAACGGCCGAAGACGCCGCAGCCCGGATTGTAGAGTCCCATCCGGTGCTGCGACATCTCCTCGAGCGCGACGCACATCGAGAACGTGTCCAGGCCGCCGCCGCCGTATTGCTCGGGGGCGCCCAGTGCCCAGAGCCCCGCGGCCTTCGTCTTGGCCGCGATCTTCTGATAGTCCTCATCCGGCAGCTCGGGCGCGTCCGGGTCGATGCGCTGCTCGACGGGGATGACCTCGTCGCGCACGACCCGTCGGATCTGCTCGCGCAGGGCGAGCAGCTCGTCCGGCAGCCGAAAGCCGGGAAAGTGGGGCGTGACTAGACCCTCACGGGGCGATAGGTGGGGGTGCGCCACTCCGGGAATCGCGTGTCGACGCCGCGCACGATGTCCATATAGGCCCGCGTGAGACGCGCCGTGATCGGACCGACCTTGCCGTCGCCGACCGGGAACCGGTCGATCGAGAGGATCGGCGTGATCTCGTAGCCGCTGCCGCACAAGAACGCCTCGTCGGCCACGTAGAGCTCGGTGCGATCGATCTCGCGCTCGACCACGCCCATCCCGAGAAGCTCGGGGCAGATCGAGTCCATCAACGTCGTGCGCGTGATGCTCTCGAGGATGTCCGCGGTGATCGGCGGCGTGATGAGCCGGCCCTTTCGGACCATGAAGAACGTGGCGCCGGTGCCCTCGGCGACGTGGCCTTCCTTGTTGAGGAGGATCGGCTGATCGTAGCCGTCGGCGTTGGCCTGCAACGTCGCCAGCCGGCCGTTCTGATAGTTGGCGCCGCACTTCAGGCGGATGGGGATCGCGTTGTCCGACGTACGCACCCACGAGCTCACGCAGCACTTGAGCCCGTTGCCCTCCTCGACGCGCGGCCGGCGCCGCGGGTTGATGTACATCCCGGTCGGCGTCGTGGCGTTGAGGCCCGTGCCGGTGACGTACGCGCACATGTGCATGTGCACGTCCTCGCGGATCTCGTTTCCGGAAAGCACCTGGCGTACGGCCTCGTAGAGATCGAGATCGCTGTAGGGAATCGTGAACCGCATCATCTTCATCGACTCCCGGAAGCGCTGGAAGTGCTCGGCCAGGCGGAAGCAATAGAGCTCGTCGTCGCCGGCGTTCCAGTAGGCGCGGAGCCCCTCGAACACGTTCGTCGCATAGAACACGGCGGCGCTGTTGACGGGCAGGACGGCCTGCACCTGGGGCACGAGCTTGCCGTTCATCCAGATGTTGAGCTCTTTCATGGGCCGGGCTCCTTTGGTGGTCTTGTACCTCGCCGGATGCAGCGAGAATACAGGATCGGAGCCGCGGGCGAAACTAGTCCGGTCCCGGTCGAACCTCGAGCGTGCTGACGACGCGCTTGACGCCGGGCACGGTCCTGGCGACCGTCTCGGCCTTCGTCTTTTGATCCTCCGACTCGACGGCGCCGCTGAGATAGACGGTCGCCTGTCGGCTCACCACGCCGAGACGGGTCAGGTTCGCTTCGTGCTCGGCGACCAGACGCGCCTTCACCTCGGACTCGATCCGCGTATCCGTCCACGGGTCGACGGTGGCGCATCCGCCGATCAGGGCGAGCGTGGCGACGATGAGGACGAGTCGCGTCAGCATCGCGGCGAGCGTCGTCATCCGCGGCGGCGCGGGCTCTCGGGCTCGGCCACGGCCGTCGCCGTTTGCGCTCGGCGCGGACGCATTCGCTGCTCGATCGGTGCCGGGTGTCGCCGTCTCGGACGCGAGCAGCGGGCGCAACGGCAACGCACCGGACTCGGCGCGCTCGAGAAGAACCCCGACGCCGAGGCGGCTCGGCCACTGCAGCTCGAGCCCGTTCACCTCCACTCGCTGGGCCCCCACCAGCTCCTGCTGCACGTCACGCACGCCGAGGCGATTCGACGCGATCGTGCCGCTCACGCGCGTGGGCACGCCGGCGGCGAGCGGCTCGCTGATGCGAAGATCGGCCTCGCCGCGGCCGCTGAGCCTGGCGGCGATCGGTAGAAACCGATTGACGTGGACTCGGCCGCCGCCGGGCGGGCGCACCGCGAGCTTCACGCCGAGCGGGCGAAGCGGCCATCCGGCTCCCGTAACCGTGGCGTCGATCTCGGACACGTCGAGCGTCGCCCGTGGCTCGACCGTCTCGTCTCGCCACGAGAGCACGCCGTTCCGCACCGCGATCTGTCCGATGTCGATACGGGGCGGTGTCGCAGTAGACTCGCTCGCGTCGTTCACCGGTGGTGACCCCGACACGGCCTTCGGCCGATCCCACAGCGCCGTCAGGGCGAAGCCGCCTTGCTTGTCCCGCTCGACGATCGCCCGTGGTCCGCTCACGACCAGGCGCCCGACGCCGAGGCGGCTCGGCCACTGCAGCTCGAGCCCGTTCACCTCCACTCACGCGATCGTGCCGCTCACGCGCGTGGGCACGCCGGCGGCGAGCGGCTCGCTGATGCGAAGATCGGCCTCGCCGCGGCCGCTGAGCCTGGCGGCGATCGGTAGAAACCGATTCCACGCGTCCAGGTCCAGGTCTCTGAGCCGCAGCGCGAGCTGGCTCGGCGCAGGCGGCGGCCGCAGCATGCCCGAGACCGCGAGCGTTCCACCGCCGGGAACCGCCGTCAGCACGTCGAGGCGACCCGGCGTCGTGATCGGCCATGTGACGTCGGCGATGCTCGCGCGAATCGTCGAGAGCTGATACCGCCCTCCCGGCCGCGCCCTGGGATCGCGGACGCTGGCCGAGCCCTTCAGCTCGAGCTGACCGACTCGCACCTGCTCGTTCCGGAACATGAAGTCGGTGATCTTCGCCGTCAGCTTCGGGATCCGGCTCACAGGCTCGCGCTCGCCCGGCTTGACCAGCACGATGTCCTCGAGCTCGCCCGTCATCTCGGCGAGGACTTCCCCGCATCGGCCGTGACCTCGAGGACCGAGCTCACGCGCCCTCGATCGAGCACGACCGGCGAATCGGGCGGCAGGTAGAGCCGAGCGAGCGCCAGGTCCAGGCCCTTCACCGTCACCCGGGCCTTCAGGTGGATCGGATACAGTCTGAATTGCTCGATCTCGACCAGGTTGAGGGCGCCCGCGGTCACCGAGCTGGCCACGACGGTGCCGTCGTCGCGCAAGGTCGACACGTTGTGCGCCTCGATCTGGATGTCGTCGGACGTCCACGCTCGCGGCTCGGGCAGCGCCCGGTCCTCGAAGGCGATCGTTCCGTCGCCCAGCGCGAAGCGATCGACGGTGACATCGAATCGCTTCTGCGTCTGCTCCGAGCCTTCGAAGAGATCCGAGAAATTGAAGTTCTTTTCGAGGCGGACGACGCGCAGGGTCGGCTTGCGGAGCACCAGCTCTCGGACCCAGATGTGACCCCGGAGGAGCGACAGGAGATTCAGCCGCGCGTCGAGGAGCTCGCATTCCGCGAACGGGGTGGTGCCGTCCGGCTCGGCGACGCGAAGACCGTGTATCGTGAACCGGCCGCCGAGCGGCCGGACCTCCACGCGGTCGATGCTGACCGGCCGCTTGGTGAGCGCGTGCAGTCGAGCGACCGCGAGATGCCGCGCGATCGTCGGGAGCGCATAGAGTGTTGCGGCGACCGCGACCAGCAGGACACCCGAGATCGCGATGAGCCAGCGATGCGATCTGACCTTCACTGGTGCTCCTCGTCGATTTCAGTATGCCAACCGTTCCGGCTCGTGACTACGCCGAATCTCGAACAGGGCGTCTTCAAGGCTTCCCCCGACGCGCCGCATGCGGGAAGTCCTCGATGCTCGTACCGGACGCCTCTTGCGAACCGGACGCGCTCCTGGTTAATAATCGGGCGCGATGGGGACGGTGGTCGAGCTTCGGGGAGCGCGGAAGCGATTCGGCGAGATCGAGGCGGTGAGGGGCGTCGATCTCGCGATCGGCGCGGGTGAGCTCGTGGCGCTCCTCGGCCCCAACGGGGCCGGGAAGACGACGTCGATCAGCTTGATGCTGGGGCTCCGGCGCCCGACCGCGGGCGAGGCGTGCCTCTTCGGGCTCGACCCGGAAGACCGACGGGCACGGAGCCGTTGCGGCGTGATGCTCCAGGAGTCCGGCACGACGGGTGTGTTGACCGTCAGCGAGATCGTGGATCTCTTCCGCGCCTACTACCCCGCGCCGCTGCCGACCGCCCGGGCGATCTCTCTGGCCGGGCTCGACGCCAAGGCGAACGCGCGAATCGGCACGCTCTCCGGCGGCGAGCGCCAGCGGCTCTATTTCGCGCTCGCCGTGTGCGGCGATCCGGAGGCGATGTTTCTCGACGAGCCGACGGTGGGCATGGACGTCGAGGCCCGGCGCGGCGTGCTCGAGAGCATCCACGCGCTCTCCGCCGCCGGCAAGACCATCGTGCTCACCACGCACTATCTCGAAGAAGCCGACCAGCTGGCGCACCGGATCGTGGTGATCGATCGCGGTGTCGTCATCGCCGACGCGACGCCGCGCGAGATCAAGTCGCGAATCCCGAGCAAACGCATCAACTTCAAGCCCGACACGCCGATCGGCGCATCGACCTTCAGCGGGCTCCCGGTCCAGGGCCTGGAGGTCGCCGACCATCGCGTGCACTTCCTGAGCAACGAGCCCGAAGCGGTCCTGCGCGCGTTGTTCGAGCGCGGCGTGGTCATGCGCGATCTCGAGGTGACCGGCGCCGACCTCGAGGAAGCGTTCCTCAGCCTGACGAGGCGTCCGTGACCAGTCAGGCCGTGGCGCCCGTGCTGAAGATGCTCCTCGCCCAGACCCGGAGCGAGCTCTTGATGCGCTGGCGGGTACCCGCGTTCAGCGTCACGAATCTCGTCCTGCCGATCGTGTTCTTCACGTTCTTCGGCCTGCCGGTCGCGCACCTCCGGCGCGGAGACGGCGTGAGCATCGGCGCGTATCTCCTGGCCTCGTTCGGCGCCTACGCGGTCGGCAACGTGATGGTGTACGGCTTCGGGATCGGCGTGGCCAACGAGCGCGGCATGAAGATCGACCGCCTGATGCGGGCGAGCCCGCTGCCGCCACTCGTGTTCATGCTGGCGAAGGTACTGACCGCGCTCGTCTTCTCGCTGGTGGCCCTGGTGCTGCTGATCGCCTTCGGTATCGTCGTGGGCGGGATCCACGAGACGCCGGCCGTATGGGCGACGATCATCACGCGGCTGCTCGCCGGCTCGCTGCCGTTCATCGCGCTCGGCTTCGCGATCGGCTACTGGTCGGGCCCGAACGCGGCGCCGGCGCTCGCGAACCTGATCTATTTGCCGCTGTCGTTTGCGTCGGGGCTGTTCGTGCCGCTCAACCAGCTCCCGGCGTTCATCCAGAACCTGGCGCCCTACCTGCCGAACTACCACTACGCGCAGCTCGCGTGGAGCGCGCTCGGGGCCGGGCGTGAGTCGCTCGGCGAGAGCCTGCTGTGGCTCGCCGCTTACACGGCGCTGTTTCTGACGCTCGCCGTCCGATCGTATCGCCGCGAGGAGCGCGCGAAGTTCGCGTAGGGAGCGAGCGAGCGGCTGAACCCTAGGCGATGGCTCGCGGCTCTTCCTCTCCCTCAGGAACGGTTTGCCAGCCCGTGTGCGAGATGTCGAACACCACTCGCTAGTTCACCTTCCGCTCGCGCCCGGCCCAGTACGGCTCGCGGAGCTTGAACTTCTGGAGCTTGCCGGTGGCTGTGCGGGCGAGCGCGTCGCGCAGCTCGACCGACGTCGGGCACTTGTAGTGCGCCATGCGCGAGCGACAGAACGCGATCAGGTCGGGCGCACTCGCTTGCGTGCCCGGCCGCAGCACCACCAGCGCCTTGATGGTCTCGCCCCACTTCTCGTCGGGCACACCGATCACGGCGGCCTCGGCCACGGCGGGGTGCTGGTAGAGGCAGTCCTCGACCTCGATCGACGACACGTTCTCGCCCCCGGTGATGATCACGTCCTTCTTGCGGTCGGCGATCACGACGTAGGCATCCTCGGTGTGGCCGCCGTCGCCGGTGTGGAACCAGCCGTCGGCCAGCGCCTTGGCGGTCTCGTCGGGCTGGCTCCAGTAGCCCTCGAAGACGTTGTTGGTGCGCGTGAGGATCTCGCCGCTCTCGTCGACCGCCATGCGCACGCCGACCGCGGGCACGCCCGCGCGCGAGAGGCGCCGGGCCCGCTCGCTCCGGTCGATTCCGTCCCACTCCTGGGGCGCCCGGTTGATCGTGAGCAGCGGTGAGGTCTCGGTGAGCCCGTAGATCTGTATGAACTCCCAGCCCAGCTCGGCCTCGATGCGCTCGATGGTCTTCGACGGCGGCGGCGCGCCGGCGACCACGACCCGCACGCGCCCGGCGCCCGGCACCTTCTCACCGCGCTGGCGCCGCGCCGCCGCGGCGTCGAGGACCGCCGCAATCACCGCCGGCGCGCAGTTGAAGAGCGTCACCCCGTGGGGGTCGACCCGGCGAAGAATTTCCTCGCCGTCGATTTTCCTGATGATCACCTGGCGCGCACCGATCGCGGTCACGGCGTAGGGCATGCCCCAGCCGTTGCAGTGAAACGTCGGCAAGGTGTGCAGGTAGACGTCGCGATCCGAGAGGCCGAGGTGCCAGCCGAACGTGACGGCGGTCAGCCAGCAGCCGCGGTGAGTGAGCTGGACGCCCTTGGGCCGAGCGGTCGTGCCCGACGTGTAGTTGATCGAGACGGTCGCGTTCTCGTCGGTCACGCGACCCCGCGGCTTCGCGTCGCGCCGTCCGAACAGCTGCGCGTCGGTCGCCGCGCCGAGCGCGAAGCGATGCTTGACCTGGATCTGCTTGAGCGGCTCGTCGAGCTCGGGATCGATGAGCGCGACCGTCGAGCCCGAGTGCTCGACGATGTAGCGCACCTCGTCCACGTTCAGCCGGAAGTTCACCGGGACGATGACCCGCCCGAAGACGCTCACGCCGAACAGGCTCACCAGGAAGCGCGCGGCGTTCGGCGAGACGATCGCGATCCGCTCGCCGTCGCCCACGCCGAGGTCGTCGAGTGCGGCCGCCAGGCTGCGCGACATCGCCGCGAACTGCGCGTAGGTGATGCGGCCGAGACCGCCGCCCGGCGGATTCGGCTCGTCGACGATCGCTTCGCGGTCGCCATAGACATGCTCGGCGCGCTCGAGGAAATCAGCCAGGGTGAGGGGCACGATCATGATGACTGCTCCCGGCCTTCGGGGCCGTGCGACTCAGGCAAGGTGGCGACGGATCGCGGCGAGCGTGTCCGCGTATTCCTCGGGGCCCGGCAGGCGCGGCGAATGGCTCGTCTCCCAGATCGGGCGCTTCGGATGCGGGTCCCACTCGTAGCGCGGGAAGAGATGCCAGTGCAGATGCCCGACCGTGTTGCCGAGCGCCTCGTAGTTCATCTTGCGCGGCTTGAAGGCGGCGGCGATCGCGCGCGCCACCGCGACCATGTCCTGGAAGTACTGGGTGCTCTGGCGCTCGGGAAGCTCGTAGAGCTCGACCGCGTGCGTCTTCGACACCACCATCGTGTAGCCCTTGTAGTGCTGATCGGGCGCCAGGATCGCGATCGACGCGGTCAGGTCACGGACCTTCCTGAGCACCTGCCCGGCTTCTCCGGCCGGGCAGGTGTCGGGGGGGTCGAGGGCGGCGACGACCTTGCAGAACACGCAGCCGGCGTCGCTCACTTGGCCTTGGCCGCGCAATCCGGTTGATACTCGATGCCGAGCGGCGACGAGAACCAGCCGAAGTAGACGGCGAGGATGTCGAGCTGGCGGCCGAGCTTGCGGTTGAGCGGAAGCGCCGCGATCCGCATGGTGCCGGAAGAAAACCATGCCGCTGGCGGGCCTGTCAAGGCGCGCCGAACCGCGGTAGGATCGCTCGCCCGAGGAGGGCCGCCCATGCCGCGTCGCATCGCCATCCACGCCGGTCACGTGATCGCCTTCGACGGCCGCGGCCACCGGCTATTGCGCGACGGAACCGTGGTCGTCGACGCAGACCGCATCGTCTCCGTCGGCCCGCGGCAGGCGGCGACGGCCGGCGCCGACGTCGAGGTCGTCGACGCGCGCGACTCGATCCTGACCCCCGGGCTCATCTCGACCCACGCGCACATCGGCGGCTCGCCGCTCGACCGCTCGTTCATCGAGGACCGCGGCAATCCGCAGTTCTACTACTCCGGGCTCTTCGAGCTCCTGCCGGTGCGCGGCGCGGCGCAGGACGAGGAGGCGACGCGCGCGTGCGTGGACTTCTCGATGGTCGAGCTCCTCCGCGGCGGCGTCACCACCGTGATGGAGATCGGCGGCGCCGGCGAGTACGTCGCCGCCCGCGCCGCGGACTACGGCCTGCGCGTGTACGTGGGGCTCGCCTTCCGCTCCGGGCGCTGGCTCACGCGCGACGGCCGGCGGGTCGAGTGGGAATGGGACGAGGAGCAGGGCCGCCAGGGGCTCGCCCGGGCCATCGAGCTGCACAAGCGGTACGACGGCGCCCACGGCGACCTCGTGCGCTGCTTCTTCTCGCCCGCGCAGGTCGACACCTGCACGCCCGACCTCCTGCAGGCCTCCAAGCGCGCCGCCGACGAGCGGCAGAGGCCGTGGCAGCTCCACACCTCGCAGTCCGTCGTCGAGTTCAACGAGATGCTGGGCCGGCACGGCAAGACGCCGGTCGCCTGGCTCCGCGACCTCGGCGTGCTCGGACCGAACGCGATCCTCGGCCACGCCATCGTGATCGGTGGCTCGTCGTGGACGAACTATCCGGCCGGCGACGTCGCGATCATGGCCGACGCCGGCTGCTCCGTCGCGCACGCGGTCTGGGTCTTCGCGCGGCGCGGGATCGCGATGGAGTCATTCGCCGCCTATCGGCGCGCGGGCGTGAACATGTCGCTCGGGACCGATACGAACCCGCAGTCGGTCATCGAGGCCATGCGCTGGGCGGCCGTCGTGTCGAAGATCGTGGAGCGTAACACCCAGGCGACCACCGCCGCCCACGTCTTCGACGCCGCGACCCTCGGCGGCGCCAAGGCGCTCGGCCGCGACGATCTCGGACGCCTGGCCCCGGGCGCGAAAGCCGACATGGTCCTGTGGAAGGGCGCCTCGTGGGGCATGACGCCGCTGCGCGATCCGGTGAAGAACATCGTCTACAACGCCACCGCCGAAGACGTCGATCGCGTCTGGGTCGACGGCCGCCTCGTCGTCGACGGCGGCCGCGTGCGCGGGGCCGACGAGCGCGCCATCCTCGCGGCGCTCCAGGCCGGGGGCGAGCGCATGTGGCCGCGCATGGGCCCCTTCGACTGGGCAGGCCGCGATGCGGACGCGCTCTCGCCTCAGACCTATCCCGACTGGGCCGCAGGCCGCGGATAAGTGCCCATCCGCTTCGTCGGCGAGGCGCTCACCGCCGCGACCTACCTCGAGGCTCGCACGGCTCTCAGTCAGTCCCGGTAGTCTCCAGAACGTTCATCGCGCCGTCAGCTTCAGGTCCTCGTACGGGCTTGAGTAGGCGTGGCTCGTGATCAAGGTGAGCCCCGATTCCGCCACGCGCGGGCCGTGGCCGTTGATGAACGCGAGCTCCCAGATCGGTGCGATCATCGCCTTGTCGTGGATGAGCTGCTGATGCCAGGTGGAGCCGACCAGGCCGAGTGTCTCGCCCTCGGAGACCGTGAAGGACACGCCGTCGGGAGCCATCAGACAAGCCGGGCCACGCCGAGCCCGCGCCACAGGTGAGCCAGCGGATCGAGCCCGAGCGCCAGACGGGAAAGGACGTCGCCGACCGTGGGCGCCACCGCGAAGCCGTGGCCCGAGAAGCCGCAGGCGACCAGCAGGCCGTCCACGCCGTTCACCGGGCCCAGCACCGGCAGATCGTCGGGCGTGAACGCCTCGATGCCGGCCCAGCTACGGGCGACCGAGCGGGCAACGAGCGGCGGATAGACGGCGCGTGCGACCTCGAGGCTTCCACGGACGCTGTCGTCCAGCACCTCCCAGCGGTTCACCGCCTCATCCGGAACCCGCGCGGGCCAGCCTCCGCCGATGAGATAGGCACCGTCGGCGAGCTGCTTGAGGCTCAGCGGCCGGCCGAAGCAGCCGACGACCGGCGTCAGGCTCGGCGGCGCCGAGTCGGTCAGCAGCATCTGCAGACCGCGTCCGCCAAGCGGGAGCTTCACGCCGATCATCGCGAGGAGCCCCGCGCTCCACGCGCCGCCGGCCACGAGCGCCACGTCGCACGGCAGGCGCGCGCCATCGCTCTGGAGGACCGCGACGACCCGCGAGCCGTCCCCGACGAGCGCATCGGCGCCGAGCCCTTCCTCGATCCGCGCGCCCAGACGTCGCGCCGCCGTCGCCCACGCGTTCACGGTTGCGAGGGCCTCGGCGTGGCCGTCGATCGGACAGTGAACGCCACCGCGACAGTCGGGCGAGAGACCCGGCGCCAGCCGGTGCGCGGTTGCGGCGTCGACCAGCTCCACGGGAACGCCGTCGGCTCGCTGCTCGCCGACCGTCGCGCGCGCCTCCGCCCAGCCGGCGTCGTCGAGCGCGACCCGCAATCCGCCGCCGCGCCGATAGCCGGTCGTTGCCTCGAGCTCACGGTCGAGCTCGGGCCAGCGCCGGAGGCTCTCGAGCGCCAGCGCCCGCTCGGCTCGATGGCGTCCCATGACCCGAACGCCGGCGGCGCTCGCGCCGGACGCCGCGTCGCCGACGCGCCCGCGCTCGAGCACCGTCACGCGGGCCTGTGGAGCGGCGCGGCGCAGGTGGAACGCGGTGCTGAGCCCCATCAGACCACCGCCGACGATCACGATCGCACGCGGTCCCGATCCCATGCGCGCGCTCAGAGCTGGCGGAGCTTGGGGTCGATGACGACCCGCCCGCTACCCTTTCACCGAACCGGCGGCGAGTCCTTGCACGACGAAGCGCTGGCCGAGGAAGTAGAGGATCGTGATCGGGACCGTGGCGAGGACGGCGCCCGCCATGAGCTGACCCCAGATGTACTGGTCGCCCACCACCATCATCGAGAGCTTGATCGGCACCGTCATCGTGGTCTGGTCGGAGGTGAAGACCAGCGCCAGGAGGAACTCGTTCCACGACAGGGTGAACGAGAAGATGGCGGACGCGACGATGCCCGGCGCCGACAGCGGCAGGAGGATCCGGAACAGGGCGCCGATCTTGGTGCAGCCGTCGACCATCGCGTGCTCCTCGAGCTCGGCCGGAATACTCCGGAAGTAGCCCATCAGCATCCACGTGCAGAAGGGCACGGTGATCGAGAGGTAGGTCAGCATGAGCGACTTCAGCGTGTTGCCCAGGCCCAGCGCGACCACGATCGCGTAGAGCGCGACGAACAGCATCGCGGTCGGTAGCACGTACTTGAACAGAATGAAGCGGCCGATCCACTCCCGCCCCCGGTACTTGTAGCGAACGATGCTGAAGGCGGCGAACGCGCTCACCACCACCGTGACCGCGGTCGTCACCGACGCTACCGCGAAGCTGTTCCAGATGTTGGTCAAGAGGCCGTCCCGCCGGATGACCCGGACGAAGTGCTCGAGCGTGGGCCGGTGCGGCAGGTAGCTGAAGTCCTCGTAGAGCTCCTTGTTCGACTTGAGCGCGGTCGTCAGCATCCAGAAGAGCGGCACCGCCACCATGAAGACGAAGAGCGCCAGCAGCGCGTAGGTCGTGGCCCGGATCGAGAGCGATTCGCGCATGATCCCGGCCTCCTTCAGGCGTTGGCCTTCCGCTGCAGCAGGATCGTCACCGCGAGCACGAGCGCGATCAGCAGCGGCAGGAAGAGCGTGGAGACCGCGGCGGCTTCGCCCAGGCGGAGGTTCATCATCCCCATCACGTACACCAGCATCGTGTAGACCATCGTCGCGTCCGAGGGGCCGCCGCCCGTCAGCAGATAGACCGGCTCGAACGCGTTCGCGGTCCAGATCGTCGTCAGCAGCACATGACGTGGTAGAGCCCGGGCAGGGTGACGTGCCGGAACTGCTGCACCCGCGAGGCGCCGTCGACCTGCGCGGCGTCGTAGAGCTCCTGCGAGATCGTCTGCATCCCGGCCAGGAAGGAGATCGCGTAGAAGGGGAAGTTCCGCCAGACGTGCGCGACGATGACCGAGATCATGGCCGTGCTGCGATCGGACAGGAAGGGGATCGGGCTCGCGATGAGGCCGAGGTCGATCAACGCGTAGTTGATCAGGCCGCTCAGCGGATCGTAGAGCCAGCGCCAGACCAGGTACACGACGAACGCCGGCATCGCCCAGGGCAGGAGCAGGAAGGCGCGGAAGAAGTTGCGGCCCCGGATCTGCTGGTTGAGCACGAGGGCCACCGCCATGCCGAGCACGAGCTTGATGGCCACCGCGGACACGGTGAAGACGACCGTGTTCCAGACCGCGGTGCTGAACTGCGGCCAGCGAAGGACGTAGACGAAGTTCCGCAGGCCGACGAACTGGCCCGGAGAGCCCACGGTCTTGTCCGAGAAGGCCAGCCAGATCGCGTAGAAGAACGGGTACAGCACGAGTCCGAGCAGGAGCAGCACGGTCGGCGCGAGGAGCCCGATGCCGCCGAGCGTCTCGCGTGTGCGCGCCGACGGCCACCGGGCGGGCCTCGCCGGAGCGGGAAGAGCGACGGCGACGGAGCGATGCCGGATGGCCACGAGTCCTCTCAGGCGTACTTCGCGTAGATCTTGTTCAGGACGTCGATCGCCTCCGCGAACGCCTTGTCACGGCTCCAGTTGTCCACGACGAGGCGCTGCAGCATCCGCGAGATCGTCGTGTTCGTGAACTGCTCGCGCCAGGCGTCGTTGAAGACGTCGGGCCAGCCCTGCGGCTCGCCCTTTTGCGACATCTCGATGAGGCCCTTCATGAAGGGCTTCTTCTTCCAGACGTCGAACTTGAGGTAGTCCTTCAGGACCGGGCCCCACTGGCTCACCGCCGACTCGCGGTCCATCTTCGCGGGCTCCATCGAGTCCCACAGGAACTGCTTCGCGAGCTCGGGCACCTTCGTGTACTTCATGATCGACCGGGAGCCGAACGTGACCGGCTGCACCAGCCCCTTGGGCCCGCGCGGGTACGTATAGTGACCGGTCTTCGCCAGGAGCTCGGGGTTGTTGGTCTCGAGCCAGAGCGAGATCGTGATCGGGTTCAGGACGAAGACGGCCTTGCCCGCCTGGTAGGTGGAGTTGTTCATCGTGTTGTCCCAGGTCACGACTCCGGGCGGAAGGACCCCGGACTTCCAGACTTCGGTGAAGAAGTCGAGGAACTCCCACACCTGCGGCTTGTAGTCGCCGAGGATCACGCGCTTGCCACGGTCGTCGGCCAGGCGCGCGCCGTAGCTCTTCATCATGTCCTCCCAGACCTGCGAGTCGGTCTGGTTGCTCACCGGGATGCCGAGGCCGAACGTCCGCGGCGGCTGCTGGGCTTTCTTGGCGTACGCCAGGAGGTCCGTCCAGGTCGCCGGCGGCGGCTTCAGGCCCGCCTTGTCCAGCAGGTCGTCCCGGGTGATCAGCATGAAGCCCTGGAACCCATACATGATGTGGTGGACGCGCCCGTCGGGCTCGAGCATGATCTTGGGCGCGTTGCCGACCCAGCCGCCGTAGGTCTTCTCCAGCTTCTTGTAGATGTCGGTGACGTCGAGCAGCTGGCCGCGCCCCCGCAGCTCCACCGCGTTGGACTCGACGATGTCCGGCGTGGCCTTGGCCTCGATGGCGGCGGTGATCTTGGGCAGGAACTCCTTCAGCGGCACCATCGTGATCTGCAGGTCGACGTTGTTCTTCTGCGCCCACTCGCGCGCGAAGTTCGCCCGCGCGTCGTCGCTCTCCTTCAGGAACTGGTAGCACCAGTAGTTGAGCTTCGGCCGCTGGGCCCCGGCGGGCGCGGCGAACGGAAGCGCGGCCGCGGCGCCGGCGGCGAGCGCCGCGGAGTTTTTCAGGAACTCTCGACGGGTGTGCCGCTTCGCAGCGCGTGCCATCGATTTCCTCCCTCGTCACGCGGCGGCGCGACGTCCACACAGTGCAAGCTCGACGGGCCGGCGCCGCAAGAAGCTACGTTGCGGGAGACTATGCCCCGCTCGCCGAACCCGGTCAAGCCCCGGCAGATACCCTACGCTCGATCGCGCGCCGGTATGTCACGGGTGAAGCTATTGATCTCATGGCAGAAAAGTTCGGTGAATTAATGGGGATAAGTGGACAACTTCACGGTTGACAGGCGCCCGTTTCCGGCTTACCAAGCGCCGAATGCAGGACGCCGCCGAGCGGGCCAATCAGATCCGCATACTCTCCGGCGTGGCCGGCCATCTGTGCTCGGCGCTCGAGACGCTCGCGCGCAGCGACTGCGAGGGATACACGAAGGACCTGCTCGAGATGCTGTCCGCCATCGACAGCCAGATCGCGGTGCTGAAGGAGATCGACGCCAGGAGCGCCTGACTACCAGAACTCTCGAGTCGCCCGTCGGGCACCCTCGACCATGCTGGTGAGCTTCGCCCACGCGATGTCGGGGTCGACGGCCGCCTGACCCACCCACGTCCCGAACCCACAGTCCGTTCCCGCGATGACGTTCTCGCGCCCGACCAGACGCGCGTAGCGCCCGATCCGCTCGGCCACGAGGTCCGGGTGCTCGATGAAGTTCGTCGTCGAGTCGAGGACGCCGGGGATAAGCACCTTGCCCGGCGGCAGCTTCACGCGCTCGAACACGCGCCACTCGTGGGCGTGGCGCGGATTGGCGGCTTCGAACGAGAGCCCCGCGGGCCGGGCCTCGAAGACGACGTCGATGATGTCGGCCAGCGCGACGTCGTAGTGATGGGGGCCCTCGTAGTTGCCCCAGCACACGTGCAGGCGCGAGCGCTCCGGCGGCACGTTCGCGAGCGCCCGGTTCACCGCCGCGATGTGAAGCCGAGCCATCTTCCGGAACTCGTCGAGGCTCAGGTCGGCGAACTGGATGTGCCGCCCCATTCCGAGATCCGGACAGTCGAGCTGCAGGATGAAGCCCGCCTTCGCGACCGCCTCGTACTCGGGCCGCATCGCCTCGGCGATCGCGAACAGATAGGCCTCGTGGCTCGGATAGTGCTCGTTGTGAAAGAACAGCGAGATCACGCCCGGCGACGCGGCCGAGATGAATCCGTGCTCGGCCTTGGCGGCGTCGCACGCGGCGCGGAGGTTGTCGGCGTCGACCGCGGCGGCGCGCGGGTCACGGACGCTGATCGGCCCGTCGCAACCCGGCGTGCGTCGCCGCGACCGTCCGGGATCGCCGAAGACGCGCTTGGCCATCTCGGGAAAGTCCACCAGGTCGCGATAGGTGAGCGGATGGCTCGCGCCGCCGAAGCCGTTCAGACGGTCCTTGACGTAGGTCGCGTAGCTCGGCTTGCTCATCTCGCCGTCGTTCACGATCGCGACACCCGCCTTCACCTGCTTCTGCACGGCCTCGGCGACCGCCGCGCGGATGCGGGCCCCGAGGGCGGCCGCGTCGACCGGGACGCCTTCCTCCTTCGCGTACATCATCCGGATCAGGTCCGGCGGGCGCGGAAGACTCCCGGTGTGCGTGGTGAGGAATCCGTCGGTGCTGCGCGGCGCCGTCATCGCGACGCGATGCTACCACACGCGTAACTGGCCAAGTCCGTGTCAACATGCTCTGCGGCGCCGCGTGGAAGGGAACGGGGTCTCGTCGACCCCTCCCGCCGGCCCCGCCCTCGTTCCGCCGATCACGCCGCGCGCATAGGACAGGAGGAGGTTCAGTTGGCGAGTGGAGTTGGGCCGAGGGAGATCGAGAAGGTGCGGGAGGTCATACGGCCGTACGTGCGCGTGACGCCGGTCGTGGAGGTTCGCGGCGGCGACTTCGGGCTCGGCGATTTTCCGATCGCGCTGAAGCTCGAGCTGCTGCAGCATTCCGGGTCGTTCAAGGCGCGCGGCGCGTTCGCGAATCTGCTGACGCGCAAGATTCCGGCGGCGGGTGTGGTCGCCGCGTCCGGCGGCAACCACGGGGCGGCGGTGGCGTACGCGGCCAGGCGACTGGGCGTGCCGGCCAAGATCTTCGTGCCGACGGTGTCGTCACCGGCGAAAGTCGCGCGCATCCGCGCGTACGGCGCCGACCTCGTCATCGTCGGCGACCGCTACGCGGACGCGCTCGCCGCCAGCGAGGCGTGGGTCGAACGGACGGCGGCGCTCACGGTACACGCCTACGACCAGGCCGAGACCTTGCTCGGCCAGGGAACTCTCGGCATGGAATTCGCCGAGCAGACGGCGGTCGACACCGTGCTGGTGTCGGTCGGCGGAGGCGGGCTGCTCGGCGGCGTGGCAGCGTGGTTCGCCGGCGCGGTCAAGGTGGTCGGCGTCGAGCCCGAATCCGCGCCGACCCTGACCAAGGCGCTCGAGGCCGGCCGACCCGTCGACGCGCCGGCGGGCGGTATCGCGGCCGACTCGCTGGCGCCCCGCAAGGTCGGCGAGCTGATGTTCCCGATCGCGCGGGCCCACGTGGCCCGCGTGGCGCTGGTGAGCGACGACGCGATTCGCCGGGCGCAGGATGCGCTGTGGAGCGCGGTGCGGATCGTGGCCGAGCCGGGCGGGGCCGCGGCGTTCGCGGCGCTGCAGAGCGGAGCGTACACGCCGGCGGCGGGCGAGCGGGTCGGCGTGGTCGTCAGCGGCGGCAACTCGACCGCGGTCGATTTCGGCCGCGCCAGACGCTCTGCCGCGTCTCGACCCGAATCCGACGCCCTCCGCGGCTAGCTGATCGCGAAGTGGGCTTCGGTCGTCCGCCCGGTGCGGCCGTTGATCGGCAGAATATCTTGGGGGCAGGCGGACAGCGCGATGACCAGATCCATCTCGGCGCGGAAGACAACGTAGCCTCCCGGCGGCGACACCGGCTCGCCCCACGCGAGGTGGCCGTCCGGCGTCCACGGGATGTTCATGAAGAGGTTCAGCGACGGCGGCGTGGCGCGGATCACGACGCCGAGATTGGCCAGCGCCGAGTGCAGGTTGTCGCGGCAGTTGTCGTGATAGCCCTCGACGCCGAGCAGGCCGTAGCGCCACCGGTCGCACGGCGCCATCAAGGTGTCGTGAACGCAGTTCGTGGTGTCCTCGACCAGGGTCAGGATGGGCTTTCGCTGGTTCGTGACGAACGTGTCGCCCACCGCCGCGGCGAGCTTCATGAACGAGGCGCGGCTGGCCTCCATCGACATCCACTCCGTCAGGTCGCGGGCGTTGAACGCCCAGGCATCGACGACCTGCGTGCCGTGGGTGTTGACGACCTTGATGTGCTGGCCGGCACCCGCCTGCGCCGCCTTGCCGCCGCGGGCTGGAATCGTGACGAGCTGACCGCTCACTTGATCGCCCCCTTTTCGGACCTCTCGCGGTAGTAGGAGTTGATGCCGGTGTCCGGCGGCGAGCCGCTCGTCATCGTGAGCATCGTGGCGAGCTCGCTCCGGTGGTGGGCCGCGTGGGTCGGAACGTGAAGCAGCAGCATGCCGAGCGGCCGGCTGAACGTCCGGCCCTCGGATGTCGTGCCGTCGAGCGAGCGCGACAGGTCGGCCTCGCCGAGGTCGGCGAGGAAGCCGCGTTGCTCGCGCTCGAGGTCGTCCCATTTCTTTCGGAGCTCGGCGAGCGTCCGGATGACGAGGCCGTAGGTCGGATCGCCGCGGACGATCGCGGGCGCGCGCCCGCGCCACGTCTCGAGCCAGAACCAGTCGGCGCCATACATGTGCACCAGCATCGCCCGCAGACTGGACTCGCTGCACTGCTTGCCGATCGGGCGCCCCGCCGCGTCCTCGCCGAGCGCCGCCACGACCTCGAAGAGCCGGCGATTGGCCCAGTGATGATAGGCCCAGTACTCGCGAATCAGCTCGACGCTCACGACCCGCTCCCCAGACCGTGGCCTCCGCGGTAGTCCGATGGCGCCGGCGGCGTCCAGCCGGCTAGGAGCTCGGGCGCCGGCTGCCAGATTTCGACGCCGAGGGGCCGGCATGTGACGAGCGCGTCGCCCGCGCCCGGCCCCCACACCGCGACCGACAGATCCCCGTGCGGACACACCGAGATCGCGGCGAGCACGTCGATCTCGGCGAAGAACTCGACGAAGTCGCCGGTGCGCGCCGGGCTCGGCTTGACGAAGTAGCGGCCTTCGGGCGTGAGACCGGTGACCTGGAACACGTTGAGCACGTCGTGCACGTCCAGCTCGGTGAGGTGAAACGGCGCCACCGCGCGCACGAGATTGCTGTGGCAGCTGAGGTCGAACTCCTCGCCGTTGAGCAGCTTGTGCACGTACGGGTCGCACCGCGTCCCGAGCAGGTCGTGGCAGCCGCCGCCGTCCTCGTCGCGTCCGTACCCGACGCTGTCGCCGGTCATCGTCAGCATCGGTCTCAGGTACGGCAGGCACGACCACAACCGGTCGAACGTCGTGAGGTGCGCCTGGTGGAGCTGGCGCGTGCGCGATGCCCAGAACCGCTCGCGCGGGTTCGACAGATTCCACACGTTGAGGTCCGCCACCTGGGGCCCCTCGACGGCGACGATGCGGAAGATCTGTCCCGCGCGCACCGGCCACGCGCGGCCCGTTCGCCGGGGCACGACGAACCGGTCGACCAGCGTGCGTCGCCCGGTCTCGCGCGCCAGGCGCTCGTAGCGCGCGCGGTCGACCTCGAGCGGCGAGCCGGGCTTCGCGTCGTAGATCACTCGGGGCCGCATGTGTCCGGTCCAGCCTCCGCCGTCGCGGGTTTGTCCCGCGTGTCGTCCGCTATTCCAACGCGGCGCCTCGATCCGCGGTCGCACTCGGTGTGAGCAATCGCGCGCCGACGTTGACAATGCCCGATCAGGCATAGTCTGATACCGGCCAGCCGGATCAGAATGCCGCATGATAGCGCCGATCAGGGAGGTCCAGCCATGAGAGTCTTGCGCGTGACCACAGCCGTCGCACTGTGTCTCGGTCTCGTCGGCTTCGCCGCCGGCACCGACGCCCAGCAGTGCCCGAAGGGCAAGCTCCGCCTCTACACGTCGTGGCCGATGCAGGGCGCGATGCTCCCGGAAGGCACGGGCATGAAGAACGGCGTCGACCTCGCGGTATCGGAGGTCAACGGCCTGGTGGCCGGCTTCTGCCTCGAGGTCGTGAATCTCGACGACGCCTCGCCCCAGACCGGCAAGTGGGACGGCGCGGTCGAGGCGGAGAACGCGAACAAGGCGGTCGGCGATCCGCTCGCGCTCGTGTACATCGGGACCTACAACTCCGGCGCGGCCAAGGTGTCGATCCCGATCACCAACCGTGCGCACATGGCCCAGGTCACGCCGGCCAACACGTATCCCGGCCTGACGAAGAAGCGCGGCGCCGCGCCGGGTGAGCCCGAGATCTACCGGCCGGGCGGCTTCGTAAACTACTTCCGGCCGATCCCGGCCGACGACATCCAGGGCGCCGTCGCCGCCAAGTGGGCCAAGCGCCTCGGCGCCAAGAAGGTCTTCGTCCTCAACGACCAGGAGCTCTACGGCAAGGGCATCGCCGACGTCTTCGAGGCCACCGCGAAGAAGATCGGTCTTCCCGTGGTCGCCAACGAGGGCATCGACTGGAAGCAGCCCGACCAGAAGCCAGTGCTGACCAAGATTCGGGCCTCCGGCGCGGATCTCGTCTACATGGGCGGCGTCATCGAGACCGGCGCGCAGGTGATCATCCGGCAGATGAAAGAAGTCGGCCTCGTCGCGCCGCGCACGCGCTTCATGGGGCCTGACGGGCTCCTCGAGGAAGAGCTGCTCAAGGGCGCCACGTGCGACGCAGTCCTCGCGACCGATATGCGTATCACCTTCGCCGGGCTGCCCTTCGAGAAGATGCGCGGCGTCGGCGCCAAGACCTACGAGACCTACAAGTCGAAGTACGGCAAGGAGCCGACCTCGTACGCGCTCTACGCAGCCGAGGGCGGGCGGGTGATCGTCGACGCCATCAAGCGGGCCGCGCCGCAGATCGAGAAGGCGAAGGACGTCACGGAGAAGCGCGAGGCCCTGCGCAAGGCGATCGCCTCCACCAAGAACTTCGAGGGCATCAACGGCAAGTGGAGCTTCGACGAGAACGGCGACGTCGACTACGACACCATGTCCGGCTTCAAGGCCGTGAAGGCCGACGGGCCGATCGGCTGCAAGTTCCAGTTCGAGACCATCCTCGAGTAGCCCCGTCCGGACACGCAGAATGACGACGAGCGCCCCGGCCCAGCCGGGGCGCGACGTACCTCCCCGGGAGGCGGCGGCGGCCATTTCGGAGCCCCCGGAACCGCCGAGCAATCCCGAGGCGCGCCACGGCTCCGCCGAGGCGTGTCCGAGCGCGGGGGGCTTGGGGGGCCCGTCGAGGCCGCCCATTTACATCTGATGCAACCCTGGGAGGTCCTCGTCCAGCAGACCATCAACGGCCTTACCCGCGGAGCCGTCTTCGCGCTGATCGCGCTCGGCTACACGATGGTCTACGGCATCATCGAGCTCATCAACTTCGCGCACGGCGACGTGTTCATGCTGGGCCTCTTCATCTCGCTCTCGTGGTTCGCGCTCTTCGGGGTGACGCAGGCGCCGACCGGCTGGCAGCTCCTGACGATCCTTCCGCTCGTGTTCGTCCTGACGATGCTCTCCACCGCGGCCCTCAACGTCGCGATCGATCGCGTCGCCTACCGGCCGCTCCGTCGCTCGACGCGCCTGGCGCCGCTGATCACCGCGATCGGCGTGTCGTTCATGCTGGAGAACCTGGCGCTCCTCTGGAAGGGGCCGGCGCCGATCGCCTATCCCGACGTGTTCCCGTCGGTCGACATCTTGCGCGAGTGGTTCGGCGTCGACTCGGCGATCTTCGTCACGACCAAGGACGTGCTGGTCGTGGGCGCGACGATCCCGCTGATGCTCGCGCTCAACTACTTCGTGACACGGACCCGATGGGGCAAGGCGATGCGGGCGACGGCGCAGGACCGTGAGACCGCGCAGGCGATGGGGATCAACGTCGAGCGGACGATCTTGCTGACGTTCTTCGTAGGCGGCGCGCTCGCCGGCGCGGCCGGGCTGATCCAGGGCCTCTACTACAACATCGGCATGTGGTGGATGGGCTACCAGGCGGGCCTGCGCGCCTTCACCGCGGCCGTGCTCGGCGGCATCGGCAACATGCCCGGCGCCGCGCTCGGCGGGCTCTTCATCGGGTTCCTGTCGGCGTGGAGCGACCAGTACATCTCCGCCCGCTGGACCAACGCGATCGTCTTCTCGATCCTGATCCTCGTGCTCGTCTTTCGTCCTCAGGGTCTCCTGGGGGCGCGGTCGGCCGACAAGGTATGACGCCGGCGCTCCGCTGGGCCGCGCTGGTCGCCGTGCTGCTCGCCTACCCGTTCGTCGACCGCGCCCTCGGGTTCCAGACCGTGCACGCGGTCTCCGACGGGATGATCTACGTGCTGCTGGCACTCGGCCTCAACATCGTCGTCGGCTACGCGGGGCTCCTCGACCTCGGCTACGCGGCGTTCTTCGCGATCGGCGCCTACGCGATGGGGCTCTTGAACTCGCCGGTCGTCGGCTCGCCGTTCTACGGCCACGGCTGGAGCTTCTGGCTCTGCATCTGGGTCGCGGCGGCGGTGTCGGCGCTGCTCGGCACGGCGATCGGCGCGCCGACCCTGCGCGTGCGCGGCGACTACCTGGCGATCATCACCCTGGGGTTCGGCGAGATCATCCCGGTCGCGATCAGAAATCTCGGCGACATCACGGTGGATATCGGCGGCTGGCGGCCGATCGAGCGGCTCAACCTGACCGGCGGCGAGAACGGCGTCAATCCGATCGGCCGCCCGCACTTGCCCGGCGTGCCGTTCGAGACCGACCCGGTGCCCTGGTACTTCCTGATCCTCATCATCGGCGCGTTCTCGGTCGGGGCGATGAGCCGGCTCAGCGACTCGCGCCTGGGCCGCGCCTGGATGGCGATCCGCGAGGACGAGACCGCCGCGGACTGCACGGGCGTGAACCCGATCTCGACCAAGCTCCTCGCGTTCGCGCTCGGCGCCTCGTTCTCCGGCTTCGCGGGCTCGGTCTACGCCGCGAAGCTCCAGGCCATCACGCCGGGCGCGTTCGAGTTCCAGGTGTCGATCATGCTCCTGTGCATGGTCGTGCTCGGCGGCGCCGGCAGCATCAAGGGCGTGATCCTCGGCGGCATGCTCATCACCATCTTCGATCGCGTCGTGCTCTCGCAGATGACGTTCTTCGTGCGCTGGCTCGGCCGCACCGCCGGCGTGCCGGCGCTCGCGACCGCCGACATCACCCTGTGGCGCTGGTTCTTCTTCGGCGGCGGGCTGGTCCTCGTGATGCTGCTGAAGCCCGAGGGCCTGGCCGGGCGCCGCGTGCGCCCGATCGCGCCCGCCGACGACGACTTCGACGCACCGCGCATCGAGGAAGCGCCGCGGCGCGCGGCGGCGCTCCCCGCCTGGCTCCTCGAGCGCGCCCGCCGCGGCGCGGCGCCCGACCCGATCCTCGAGGTGCGCGGGGTGGCCAAGCGCTTCGGCGGTGTCGTCGCGCTCGGCGACGTCGACCTGGTCGTCCCGCAAGGCGCCATCGTCGGCTTGATCGGACCGAACGGCGCCGGCAAGACCACGTTCTTCAACGTCGTGACCGGCCTCATCCCCCCGGACGAGGGCCGCATCGTCTTCGCGGGCTCCAGCATCGTGGGCCTCCGGCCGAACGCGATCGTCGAGCGCGGGATCGCCCGCACCTTCCAGTCGATCCGCCTGTTCCCGCAGATGACCGTGCTCGAGAACGTGCTGGTGGGCGAGCACTGCCGGCTCCGCGCCAACGTTCCCGGGGCCGTGATTCGGCCGGCATCGGTCGTCGCCGAAGAGGCGCGGGCGCGGGAACGGGCGCGCGAGCTGCTCGCGTTCATCGGCCTCGACGGCAAGGCGCAGGACCTCGCGCGCAACCTGCCGTACGGCGATCAGCGGCGCCTGGAGATCGCGCGCGCGCTCGCCACCGAGCCGCGCCTGCTGCTGCTCGACGAGCCGACGGCGGGGATGAACCCGCGCGAGACCGAGAACCTCACCGCGCTGATCGGCACGCTCCGGCGCGAGCTCGAGCTGGCGATACTCTTGATCGAGCACGACATGGAGGTCGTGATGGGCATCTCCGACCGCATCACCGTGCTCGACTACGGTGTGCGCATCGCCGAAGGTACGCCGGCCGAGATCCAGCGCCATCCCAAGGTGATCGAGGCTTACCTCGGCACCGGCTACGAGCGCGAGCCCCATGCTTGAGCTGGCCGACGTCCACACCTACTACGGCAACATCCGGGCGCTCCGCGGCGTCTCGCTCTCCGTCGCGCCCGGCGAGATCGTCACGCTGATCGGGAGCAATGGCGCCGGCAAGACGACGACCCTGCGCACGATCCTCGGTACCGCGCGGCCGCGCCGGGGCACCATCACCTTCGGCGGCCGGCGGCTGGACACGCTCCCGACCGACCGCATCGTCCGTCTCGGCATCGCGCAATCGCCGGAGGGCCGGAGGATCTTCCCGCGCATGACCGTGCTGGAGAACCTCGAGCTCGGCGCCTTCGCGCGAACCGACCGCGCGGCGATCGGCGCCGATCTCGAGCGCGTGTTCGCGCTCTTCCCGCGCCTGGCCCAGCGCCCGACACAGCAGGGCGCCACGCTCTCGGGGGGCGAGCAGCAGATGCTGGCGATCGGGCGCGCGCTCATGGCGCGGCCCAGCCTGCTCCTGCTGGACGAGCCGTCGATGGGCCTGGCGCCGATCCTGGTCGAGACGATCTTCCGCATCGTCCAGGACATCAACCGCCAGGGCACGACCATCCTGCTCGTCGAGCAGAACGCGCGGATGGCGCTCCGCGTGGCGCACCGGGGCTACGTCATGCAGACCGGCCGCATCGTGCTGCAGGCCGCGGCCGCCGAGCTCTTGCGGTCGGACCTGGTGCGGAAGACGTATCTCGGAGAGAAGTAGCGCGGCGAGCGCCGCGACGCTCAGCGACGGACGGTCAGCCCCTCGAGGTCCAGCGCGGGCATGCGTCCGAGCATCAGATCGGCGACGATCCGCGCGGTGCCGCACGCCATCGTCCAGCCCATGTGGCCGTGCCCGGCGTTGAAGAAGAGGTTCCGGTGTTGGCCCAGGCCGAGGATCGGCGGCCCGTCGGGCGTCATCGGGCGCAGGCACGCGCGGTACTCGCCCCGGTCGTAGTCGGCGGCCTCGGGGAACAGATCGCGGGCGAGGCGGAGGATGTTGTTGAAGTCGCGCGGCGTCCAGCCCCAGTCGTAGCCGGCGAACTCCGCGGTCGACGTCAGGCGCAGCCGGTCGCCCAGGCGCGACCAGCCCACCAGCCACTTCTCGTCGACGCCGGGCACCGTCGGCGCCCGTCCGCCCGGCTTGAGCGGAAACGTCGACGAATAGCCCTTCGCCGGATAGACGGGCAGGCCGACGCCGACCGTGCGCGCGACGATCGGCGCCCCGACCCCGAGCGCCAGGACGTAGTTGTCCGCCTTCAGCTCGCCGGCGCTCGTGAGGGCTGCGTCGATCCGATCGGCGTCGGCGCGGAGCGCCGTCACACGCGTGCCGAGCTTCACCGCGACGCCCAGCTTGTCGCGGCACACCCGCGCGAGGTTGTCGACGAACAGGCGCGCGTCGCCGCTCGAGTCGCCGAGGTCGCGGATCGCGCCGGCGATCTTTCCCTGGACCGGCTCGAAGACCGGGTCGAGCTGGGCGACGCCGCGGGCGTCGAGGACCTCCTGCTTCTGCCCGTGCTCCGCCAGCAGCGCCATCTTCTTCACGCCGGCCTCGAGCTCGGCGCCGTCCCGATACAGATAGAGGGCGCCCTTCGCGATGGCGTGGTACTCGATCTGCTCGGCGCGCACCAGCTCGGTCATGACCGCCTGGCTGTACTGGCAGAGCCGCAGCTTGATCAGCGTGTTCCGCCGCGCGCGGTCCGCCGTGCACTCGCGCAGGAAGCGGAGCCCCCACGTGTAGAGGCGCACGTCGGATGAGAGCCGGAGGCGGATCGCCGTTTCGCCGCCGCGCAGCGAGTCCCACAGCATGCGCGGCGCGCGCGGCGAGGCCCACGCGAACGAATGGCCGGGCGCGATGATCCCGGCGTTGCCGGAGCTGGCCTCGAGGCCGAGCGCCTCTTTCTCCTCGACCAGGGTGACCTCGTGGCCGGCCTTGGCGAGGAAGTAGGCCGTCGTCACCCCGACGACGCCGCCGCCGAGCACGAGGGTCTTCACGGGATCACGACTCGAGGAGGAAGCCGGCGCGCAGCGGGTCGCCGGGGTCGAAGAGGAACTGGCTGAAGCCCGTGAGGTACGACGTGCCGGTGATCTCGGGAAGGATCGCGCGGCGGCCCTCGACCACGGTCTCGCCGGCGATGCGGCCCGTGAAGTCGAGACCCAGGATCCCCCGGCTCGTGATGCTCGAGCCCACCCGCATCAGTCCGCGGTGGTGGAAGAGCGCCATCCGCGCGCAGGTTCCGGATCCGCAGGGCGCGCCGTCGACCTGCCCCGGACCCCACACGAGCGCATTCGGCGACACGCCCGCGCCGTCCGGTAGCTCGTGGACGAGGACGTTGTCGACGCTCGCCTTGCCGAGACCCGGCACGTCCACCTCGAGCTGGGCGTTGACGGCCTCGCGGATCGCCATGCCCCGCTGCGCGATGCGCCGGGCGAGCTCACGTCGTACGGAGAGGCCCACCTTCTGGGCCTCCACGATGGCGAAGACGTTGCCGACGCCGAGCGCCACGTCGACCGGGACCTCGCCCACCGACTCGACCTCGACGCTCTGCCCGGCGAGCACGACGAACGACGGAGTCCAGCGCAGCGTGACCTCCCGAACGCGGTCGCCGTCGGCGTGGGCGATGGTCTCGACGACGCCGGCCTCCGTGTCGATGATCACCGGAGTCTCGGCGCCGAGCCGACGGACCATCCCGGTTTCGACGGCCACCGTCGCCGCGCCGATCGTGCCCTCGCCGCACGAGACGTAGTAGCCACCGGGATAGATGAAGAAGAGGCCGAAGTGCGCGCCGGGCGTGACTGCCTCGGTCATCACTGCGATCAGGAGGCTCCGGTGTCCGCGCGGCTCCAGACAGAGCCCGGTTCGAAGATCCTCGTGGTGCTCCTGGAAGAAGCGGCGCTTGTCCCCGATCGTGGCGCCCGGGAGCTTCCCGAGCCCGCTCGTGAGCAGGCGCATCCCGATGCCCGCGGTGTGAAAGTCGATGGTCGAGATGACGCGCTCGGACCGCATGGCCGGATCATACCGCAGACCGCGGGCGGCGCGGCGCGAGTCCCCCGGGCAGCCGCTAGCCGCACCTCTGGAAGAAAGGCGCCGCGGTCTCGGCCAGTACGAGCCCAGGCCCGGCCGCCGCGCGAACCTCGGCTGAGACCGCCGCGGCCTGCCCGAGCATGGCCGCTTCGTCGAACGCCAGGATGCGGCCGGCGCGCAGCACCCAGACCCCGTCGATCATCACCGACGCCACCGCGGCGGCGGAGCCGTGCTGGACCAGGTGCGGCACCGTCGCCGGCGCCCCCGCCAGCCCGGCCCCGCGCGGATCGAGCAGCACGAGGTCGGCGCGCTGGCCCGGCTCGATGCGGCCGACGACGCCGGCCCGACCGATCGCGCGGGCACCTCCGGTCGTCGCCATCTCGAGGACCCGGCGCGGCGCGGGCCAGGCGCGCGGCTCGGGCGTGTCCGGCCGCGGCAGCATCAGGGCCAGGCGCATGACCTCGAAGAGGTCGTGGCGGCCGCCCGAGTTCGACGAGTCGGTGCCGAGCGCGAGCGGCACGCCGCGCTCGAGCAGCGCCGGGAGCGGGAGGCGTCCGCTGCCGAGCATCAGGTTGCTGGCCGGGCTGTGGACCACGGTCACGCCGTGCCGCGCGAGGAGATCGCCCTCCTCCGGCGTGAGCCAGACGCCGTGCGCCACCGAGAGGCGCTCGCCGAGCAGGCCGACCCGCGCCATCTCCGCCACGGTGCCGCCCGGCCACACCACACGTCCTCGCACCGCCTGAGCGCGCGTCTCCAGAAGGTGCGTGTGGGCGTGGAATCCGGGATCCCGGGCGAGGCGCCGCCACACCTCGAGCAGCGGCGGCGAGCAGCGCTGGAACGCGTTGGGGCCGAGCAGGATCGTGACGCGGCGATGGCCGTGCCACCGGCCCGCCAGCTCGCGATACATGCGCTCGGCGCCAGTGGCGTCGGCGCGCGGCGCGCTCTCGAGTGCGGCGCGGATCTCCGGCGGCAGCGCGATCTGCAAGAATTCGTGATCGAAGACGTCGTGCATGAACGGCGCGAACGCCACGCGCATGCCGCTCGCCTCGTGGGCGGTCAGCGCCGCGTCGGCCCATCTGACGTGGGGGAAGTGATCGAGGCACGCGGTGACTCCGTTGCGGATCATCTCGGCGGCGCCGAGCAGCACGGCCAGGCGAATCGCCTCGGCGCCGAGCGCCCGGCCGTAGGCCACCGTGTAGAGCGCCCACGGCTCGAGCGGCAGGCTGTTCTCGGTCCCCTTCAGGAGCGTGCCGTAGGAGTGATAGTGCGCGTTGACCAGGCCGGGCATCAGGATCATCCCGGTCGAGTCGACCACCTCGCGCGCCCGCGCCCGCACGTCCCGCTGCTCGCGGTCCGTGAGCGCAACCGCGGCGATCGAGCCCCCCTCGACGAGCACGCCCCCCGGGCGCGGCTCGTTGCCCGTCTCGAGACGCACCAGTCGCGCGTTGGCGAGGTAGACGCTCGACGGGCCGGCGGCGGCTCCGCTCACGCCGTCAGCGACGGATACCAGTGCCGCTTGCCCGCGCTCGCGAGACGTGCGTCCCACCCGGCGAGGATCCGCACGGCCGTGTTCGCCGTCCGCACGGCGTGCTCGATACCGCCGTAGACGAAGCGATCGGTGATGCGGTTGGCGATCACGGTGCAGACCGCGCCCGCGCGGAGATTGTAGAGGCCGGCCATCGTGAAGATCGTGGCCGCCTCCATCTCGAAGTTGAGCACACCGGCGCGCCGCAGGTCGTCGACCTTGTCGCGGAAGAACGCCTGCTCGTAGCCGTTGAACCCGGGCCGACCCTGGCCGCAGTAGAACGACGCGGTCGAGCAGCTGACGCCGACGTGATAGCGGAGCCCGAGCCGCTCGGCCGCCTCGACGAGCGCCGCCGTCACCGCGTAGTGCGCGACGGCCGGGTACGCCGGATCGACGTAGTACTGGCTCGTGCCGTCGTGGCGCATCGCTCCCGACGAGATGACCACGTCGCCACACTCGATCTGGGGCTGGAGCGCCGCCGTGGTCCCCACGCGGATGAAGGCCTCGCCGCCGAGGACCGCCAGCTCCTCCAAGGCACTCGAGGTCGAGCCCCCGCCGGCGCCGGTCGAGCAGCACGTGAGCGCGATGCCGCCGACCTTGCCGGAGAACGTCCGGTGCTCGCGGTAGTTGGCGACGTGCCGCGACTCGTCCCACTCGCCGGCGATCAGATCGACGCGCTCCGGGTCGCCCGGCAGGAGCACGTAGCGCTCCACGTCGCCGCGCTTGCATCGGATGTGGTACTGCAGGCCCGCGTCCATCTCGGGCCGCGTCGCCGCCGAAGTCCAGTCTGGTGGCGTCATCGCTTGGTCTCCTTCCTCACGACGATGGCGGGAATGCCGGCGCCGAAGCTCAGGACCGGCACGAGCTCGGACACGTTCTCCTCGGCGCAGTAGCCCACGTCCGCCGCCGCCCCGATGCGGCGGATCACCGCGGCCGACATCGACCGGTCGAACGCCTCCCGGGCCCCGGCGAAGACCGACGCGGCGTTCCGCGCGATCGTGGCGGACTCACGCAGGGTCGCGCGGGTACCGCCGGCCCGGACGATCTCCTCGCCGTGGCGCAGGAGCGCCGCCGCACAGTAGGAATCGTCGAGCGCCGGGATCAGGCACTGCTCCCGTCCGGCGCAGACCAGGCTGATGCTCCGGTCGAGCCGGAGCGACCGGGCGACCGCCGCACGCATGACCGCGACGGCATTGCGCATGCAACCGATGAGAACCTGCTCGACGCCGCAGTCGCGCACGAGCTCGGCCGCGAGCGTGCCGTTGGTCGTGGCGAGGATCACGCGCCGGCCCTTCAAGTCGAGACCGTGAAGCCGCGCCGGCGACGGCGGCAGGTCGGCGTCGGCGGCCTCGAGCCCCGAGGCGTCCTCGGCGCACACCAGCGCGTCGAGCCGGGCGCGCAGCTCGCCGAGCCGCGGACGATCCCGCCGGCCGACCAGCACGACCTCGGAAGCGCCGCGATCCAGCAGGGTCACGATCGTGGTGCTGGCGCGGATCACGTCGATCAGCACCGCGACCGGCGACGGCTGGCGCGTCGCCTCGCGCGGCAGGAAGCAGACCTCGAAATCCACCGGGCGTGGCTACGCCCGGGCCGGCGTGGCGTTGGCCGAGGGAACGTCGCCGGGATCGGCGCCCTGCGCGCGCATCGCCCGCTGGATCGCCGCGGGGTCGACGTCGCGCACGCGGACGCCGCTGCCGAGCGCCAGCGCAGCCGCGATCCCGGCGGCCTGGCCCTGCACCATGCACGGCGGGATCTCGCGCGAGATCTTCTGCGCCTGCGGGTCGGCCGAGTAATGGCGTCCGGCCACGATGAGCTGGTCGAGGTTCCGGGGGAGCAGCGCCCGGTACGGCGTGTAGTAGTCGCGCCCGCGGCACACCGTGTCGCGGAAGTGGCGCCGCTCGAGGACGTCCTCCTTGCTGACGACGTACTCGCCGGCGAGCAGCCGCGTCTGGCGGACGCCGAGCTGCGGCGCCACGTCGATCAGATAGCAGTGCGCGAAGCCGGGCAACTCGGCGCGCGCGAAAGCGATCAAGGACGCGATGCGCCGGCGCCCCTCGAGCTCGGCGGCAGTCATGTCCTCGACGCGGAGCGCGTCGTAGCCGGTCATGTGCGGACAGTTGCACCAGACGATGCCGGGCAGCGGCGTCCTGAGCCACCACATGTCCCACGCGCCGCCGAGCAGGCGCTTGGCCTGGCGATCCAGCACGCCGAACTCCTGGGGATGCTCGTATTCGAAGCGCAACGCCGTCTCGGTGTCGACGTTGCCCAGGCGAAATACCGTCGTGACCATGTAGCCGCCGACGACGTGCGGCGCGCCCGCTCGCGCGGCGACATCGAGGTCGCCAGTTGCGTCGACGACGATCCCGGACAGCAGCGCCTGGCGGCCGGACTTGGTCTCAACGACGACGCCGCGCAGGCGCCCGTCCTCGACGATCGGCTCCGAGAACCAGCTGTGCAGGCGCACGTTCACGCCGCTCTCGAGGGCCAGGTCGTCCGAGACGCGCTTCCAGCCGTCGGGATCGAACGCGACGGCGTAGACGATCGGCTGGGGCTTGCCGCGCGCGCGAAAGTCGTTGCACCCCCAGCGCGCCCACCGGCGCCACACGTCCCAGCCGACCCGGCGATCCTCGAGGGGCGGCGACGCGGCGAGGCCGAGCTTCTCGAGCCGCTCGATGGCCTCGCCGATGAGACCGGTCGTGGTGATCTCGGCGCCGTTCACCATGTCGTCGAGCACGAGCACCATGCCGCCCGATGCGAGGCCGCCGAGATACGGATAGCGCTCGACCAGCGTCACCCGGGCGCCGCCCCGCGCCGCCGCGACGGCGGCGCTCAGGCCGGCGGGCCCGCCGCCCACCACGAGCACATCGCTCCGGTCGACGACCGGGGTCGAGCGCGCCGCTTCGGCGACCGTCGGCGGCGTAGCCATCACGACACCTCGCCCTGCTTCCACGTGACGATGCGCCGCTCGGCGAAGCTGACCACCGCGAAGAAGACCACCGCCCAGGCCGAGGAGACGAACACCGTCGCGTAGAGGAGCGGCGAGCGGAAGTTGTGGGTGGCCTCGATGATGAGGGCGCCGAGCCCGAGGTCGGCGCCGATCCATTCCCCGACGATCGCGCCGAGCACCGAGGTGGTCGAGGCGATCTTCAGCGCCGAGAAGAGAAAGGGCAGTGAGCTCGGCACGCGCAGCTTCCAGAACACCTCCGCTCGGCTCGCCGACAAAACGCGCATCAGCTCGAGCGACTGCGGATTGACGGAGGTGAGCCCGCGGACCATGTTGGCGAGGGTCGGGAAGAAGCAGATGAAGGCGGCGATCACGACCTTGGAGGTCATCCCGAGCCCGAAGATCAGGACGAGGATCGGCGCCTTGGCCAGGATCGGGATCGTGTTGACGAAGACCGCGATCGGATAGAGCGCCGCCTCGAGACGACGCGAATGCACGAACAGGACGGCGACGGCGATCGCGATCGCGTTGCCGAGGAGGAAACCGATAAGGCTCTCGATCGCGGTCGGCACGAAGTTCCGCATGAGCATGGGGAGCTCGCTCACCAGCGTCTTCACGATCTGTATCGGCGTGGGCGCGATGTAGATCGGCAGCGAGAACACCTGCGCCAGAACCTGCCAGGCGATGACGAGCACCGCGGCGGCCACGAATGGCAGGAGCGCCTGCGATCGGGGCGGCCGGGGCCGCGACAAGGCCGGTGCCGCCGCGCGGCGCGCGACGGCCGGCTCGGCGATCACGGCGGTCTGCCTGTCGTCCATCAGCACGTCTGCAGGAGCGCCCGCAGGTGCGAGGCGATCCGGATGAACTCCGGCGTCTCGCGGACGCTGAGCGGCCGGGGATAGGGCAGCTCACAGAGGACCAGCTCGCGGACGCGCCCCGGATTGGTCGCAAGGACGAGCACGCGCTCGGAGAGAAAGACCGCCTCCGGGATGCTGTGGGTCACGAAGAGGATGGTCGTGCCGGTCTCGCGCCAGATTCGCAGCAGCTCCTCGTTCAGGGTGTCGCGCGTGATCTCGTCGAGCGCGCCGAACGGCTCGTCCATGAGGAGGATGCGCGGCTCGGAGACCAGCGCGCGCGCGATCGCCACGCGCTGCCGCATGCCGCCCGACAGCTCGTGCGGCAATGCGTGCTCGCGGCCGGCGAGGCCGACGAGCCGCAGGAGCTCTTCCGGCGTTCGCAGTCCGGCTCGCTCACGTTTCTTGGGCCCCACCTCGAGGGGCAGCCGCACGTTCTCGAGCGCCGAGCGCCACGGCAACAGGGTCGCGTCCTGGAACACGAAGCCGAGCTCGCGGTTGAGCCGCGCCCGCTCGGGCGGGCCGCCCAGCACCGACACGGTGCCCCCGGTGGGCGGGACGAGATCGGCGACGAGACGGAGCAAGGTCGATTTGCCACACCCGGACGGACCGAGAAGGCTGATGAAGCCGCCGGGCTGCACCTGGAGCGCGACGTTCTCAAGCGCGGTGACCGAGCCGCGCTCGCTCGAGAACCGCACGGTGGCGTTCTCGAGCTCGACGGCGAGTGTCGCGCCCGCGCCGCTCATGGGCTCGGCGGGCCCTCCCGCCTACGCGCCGATCTTGGGCCGCGCGGCCACCGTCATTTTCAGGATTGCGTCGGTCATCACGTCGGTCACTTTCGGCGCCGGGCCCTTGAACTGCTGGAGCTCGTCGTAGACGTGGATCTGCTGCTCCCATACGCCGGGCTCCATCGTGCCCCAGCCCTTGGCCGCGGTGGTCTTGGTGAAGCTGAAGCCGAGCACGGGCTTGATCGCCTCCATCTCGGCGTCGCGATCCAGGTTCGGGTACGCCTTCACCAGGAGGTCGACGGCCTTCTCCGGATTCTGCTGCGTGTACGCCCAGCCCTTGGCCGCCGCGCGCGTGAACGCCGCGAGCACATCGCCGTGCTTCTGGAGCGTGTCGTCGGTCGCATAGTAGAGGTTCGCGTAGAGCTGGATCCCCGCGTCCCAGAGCCGCATGTCGACCCGCTCGGGGCCGAGCGGCTTCAGGGCGCTCGCGTTCGTGAGCCAGCCGGTGACCGCGTCGACCTGGCCCGTCAGGAGCGGGGCCATGTCGCTGCCCATCACCACGACATGCACGTCGGATTCCTTGATCTTGTGCTTGGCGAGCAGCGCGCGCAGGAGGATCCGCGCGGTCCCCTGTGTGCCGATCTTCTTGCCGACCATGTCTTGCGGCGTGCGAATCGGCTTCTTCGGCAGCGAGAAGTACGTGAACGGGTGCTCTTGATATCCGACCGCGAAGCACTTGACCGGAAGCCCGCCGGCACGCGCCAGCATCAGGGACGGGCTCGACGACAGATTGCCGGCCTGAGCCGATCCGGCGGCCACGACGGCGACGCCGTCGACGTTCGGACCGCCCGGCGCGAACTTCAGGTTGATCCCTTCGGCCTCGAAATATCCGAGGCTTCGCGCGGCGACCTCACCGATCTGACCGTTGCTCATGATCCAGCCGAGCTGGAACGTCACGTCGCTCGCGGCGGCGCGAGCGCCGCGCGCGACCGAGATGACGCCGCCGCCGGCGGCCATTCCGGCGAGCAGCGCGACCGAGCGGCCGAGCATGGTACGGCGGGTCAGATCGTGGCGCGCAGGTGTCCGGCTCATAAGTCCTCCTCGAGGCGCTGTTCGCTCCGCAACCTTAGCCGGTTTCCCTGGAGAATCCAAGCGCGCGAGGTTACGCTGCCACGGTGAGCTCGACGGTGAGCACGGGCGTGGACTACGTCGGGCCGCGAGCCGCCTTCGCGACGCTCGGCGGAAGCCCGACCTGGGGCCTCGGCGATCGCTTCCACGAATTCGCGGCGGCGCGCGGCCACGCGCGGCTCGGCCTGCACCGGCCGCGTACGCCCTACGGCCTCGGGCCCCAGGTGGAGCACTACCGAGGCCCGAGCGGGCGCGAGTTCCTGCGCATTCCGACCTACGGGCAGGTGGTCGACGAGGATCCCCAGCTCCACGCGAGCGAGTGGAAGACGTTCTGGATCCTCTGGAAGGCCGGCGTGCGCGTGCTGCTCGTGGGCGGAACCAGCGGCAGCTGCGATTGGCGGCGAACCGCCGTGGACGAGGACGCCGTGCGCCCGGGCGATCTCGTGCTGCCGAAGAGCTATCTCACGCGCGACACGATGCCGACCGGCCTTCCCGGCACGGAGCTCGAGTTCTGCCTGCCGCGCCAGGTCGCGATCATGGACGACCCCTTCTGCCCGCCGCTCGCGGAGGCGCTGCGGTCGGGGGCCGGGCGGCTGCCCGATTTCAGATTCCGGCGGATCCACGGCCCGGAGTCGAACGTGGTGCTGAACCGCTGGCTCGCCGGCAACGGCTTCGAGTCGCTCGCGACGTGCCGGCTGCTCGAAGCCTCCGGCCGTCAGATCGGAATGCCCGTCATCACCGGCGACTGCGTCAGCCCGGTGCTGGCGCGCGTGTGCGGGATGCACCTCGCCTACTACCACGTCGTCGCCAACTGGGGAACAGGCCTGGAGCCCGACGACCCCACGATCACCCTCAATCGGCTCTACATGGGGACGCTCCCCGCCGTGGCCGCCAGGCTCGAGCTCGCGTTCCTCGACGAGACGGGCGAGCCGACCGCGTGTCGGTGCGGCGAGCTCCTGCGCGCTCGCCCCCCGGAGTACGCGCGAGCGCTGAGCCCCCGCGGCACGCAGTAAACTCGACGTCCAGGAGGACGCTGTGCAAACGATCGCTCCAGCGCTCAAGCAGATCGCGTCGGGCCTGCGGTTCCCCGAGGGCCCGGTGGCGATGAGCGACGGCTCGGTGGTGCTGGTCGAGATCGAGCGCCGCACACTCTCGCGCGTCACGCCGGACGGCAAGATCCACGTGGTCGCGACCCTCGGCGGCGGGCCCAACGGCGCCGCGATGGGCCCGAACGGCAAGATCTACGTGACCAACAACGGCGGCTTGAAGTTCCTGGAGCGCCCGGGCAAGCTGTTTCCGATCGCGCAGGCCGACGACTACCGGGGTGGGCTCATCCAGCGAGTCGATCCCGACACCGGAAAGTTCGAGACCTTGTACGACTCGTGCGACGGGACGAAGCTGCGCGGGCCGAACGATCTCGTGTTCGACCGCGCCGGCGGCTTTTGGTTCACGGACCTCGGCAAGACGCGCGACCGCGACATGGACCGCGGCTCGGTGTACTACGCGAAGGCCGACGGCTCGATGATCAAGGAGGCGATCTTCCCGCTCGAGCGGCCGAACGGGATCGGGCTCTCGCCCGACGAGCGGACGCTCTACGTCGTCGAGACGCCGACCGCGCGCTGCTGGGCGTTCAAGCTCTCGGCGCCCGGCCAGATCGAGTCGGCGAACGGCCTGTATCGTGGGGAGAAGGGCACGGTCGTGGTCGGGCTCGGGGGCTACCAGATGTTCGACTCGCTCGCCGTCGACGCCGAGGGCCACGTCTGCGTGGCGACCTTGATCACCGGCGCGGTCAGCGACGTCTGGCCAGACGGCAGCCGCGTCGATCAGTACAAGCTGCCGGACATGATGGTCACCAACGTCTGCTTCGGCGGCCCCGATCTCAGGACCGCGTTCGCGACGTTGTCGATGGGCGGCACCCTCGTGTCGTTCGAGTGGCCGCGGCCCGGCCTCGCTCTCAAGTACCTCAACAAGCCATGAGCCTCACCGACCGCTACGGGCTCACGCTCTCGACCGCGTCCGCTGCCGCCGCCCGGCACTACCAGGACGGCATGGACCGTCTGCTCTCGTACGGCTTCGGCGCCGATCAAGCCTTCGCCGCGGCCGTCGCGGCCGACGAAGGATTCGCCCTCGCCCACGCCGGCGCGGCGCTCTTCTCGCTCTTTCAGGGCGACGGCGCCTCGGCGAAGGCGTCGATCGATCGGGCCCGCGGGCTCGTGGGGGGAGTGACGCGGCGCGAGCAGCAGCACGTCGCGGCGCTGGCGGCGATCGCCGGCGGCGAAGCGGCGCGCGGACTCGGTCTGATCGAGGAGCACGTGACGGAGTTCCCGCGCGACGCGCTGCTGGTGAACCAGGCCGGCAGCACGATTGGGCTCGGCGGACGCGCCGATCGCGAGGCGCTGCGCGTCGGCTTCGTCGAAGCGCTCGCCCCTGCCTACGGCGACGACTGGTGGTGTCTGTCCGCGCTCGGCTTCGCGTATCACGAGGTCGGCCGGTACGACGAATCGCGGCGCCTGTCGGAGCGCTCGCTCGCGCAGTACCAGGGCAACGCGAACGCGAGCCACAACCTCGCCCACGTCTGCTACGAGACCGTCGACAACGAGGGCGGGATCACGATGCTCTCGGACTGGCTCGGCGGCTACGATCGCCGCGCGCCGTTCCATTGCCACCTCGCCTGGCATCTCGCGCTGTTCGAGCTCCAGTGCGGGCGGCCGGATCGCGCGCTCGCGATCTACGAGCGCGACATCGCGCCGTCGTCCAATCCCCGCCTGGCCATGATCGACGGCTCGGCGGTGCTGTGGCGCTTCGGGCTCTACGACTGCCAGAAGGGGCCGTTGCCGTGGCGTCGGCTGGCCGACCTCGCCACCCGGGTCACGCGCCCGGGCTTCATCTTCGGCGACGTTCATGCCGCGCTCGCCTATGCCTCGGCCGGCGACGAGGGGGCGTTGTCGGGTCTGATCGGGGGGCTGGAAGCGCTCCACGCCAAGGGACATCCGATCGCCGGCACGGTGGCCCTGCCGCTGGTGCGAGGCGTCCAGGCCTACGTGGCCGGCGACTACGGCGGGGCCCTCGCCCTGCTGGAATCGGTTGACAGCGAAATCCATCGGGTGGGCGGGAGCCACGCCCAGTGGGAGCTGTTCGAAGAAACGATGGTCGTGTGCCAGCTGAGGCTCGGCCGCCTCGAGGAGGCAACGGGCTTACTCCGCCGGCGCCTCGCCCGTCGCGCGACCCCGCAGGACCTGATGTGGCTCAGACGAGCGGAGATCGCGCGGGACGCCTCCGAGCGCCGATAGAGAAACGCGCCTCTAGAGGCTGGTTCGGTCCGGACGGCCGATCGCGTAGACGTTGAACCCGATCTGGTAGAGCTCCTCGGGGTCCAGCTGGTTTCGGCCGTCGAAGAGGAAGGCGGGCCGCTCCATCGCGGCGTAGATCCGCCGGTAGTCGAGCGCCCGATATTCCGCCCAGTCCGTCAGCAGAGCGACCGCGTGCGCGCCGTCGGCGGCCTTGTAGGGGTCGGACTCGAACGCGACCCTGTCCGTCGAGGCACTGAAGACCTGCCGCGCGCCTTCGAGCGCCTGGGGATCGGTGATGCACACGTGCGCCTGCTCCGCGAGAAGCTCCTGGCAGATCTGGATGGCCGGCGACTCGCGCGTGTCACCGGTATTCGCCTTGAACGCAAATCCGAACAGCGCGATGCGCTTGCCGGCCAGCGTGTTGAACATGACTCGGATCATGCGACGGACGAATCGCTCCTTCTGATGCTGGTTCAACGTGACGACCGCTTCCCAGTACCGGGCGACTTCCGGCAGACCGTGCTGCTCGCACAAGTAGACGAGGTTCAGGATGTCCTTCTGGAAGCAGGAGCCGCCGAACCCGACACCGGCGCGCAGGAATTGCGAGCCGATGCGCCGATCGGTACCGATCGCCGTGGCGACCGACAGGATGTCAGCGCCCGTCTGCTCGCAGATCGCCGAGATGGCGTTGATCGAGCTGACCCGCTGCGCCAGAAACGCGTTGGCCGCGAGCTTGGACAGCTCCGCCGACCAGACGTTGGCAGTGAGGATGCGTTCGCGCGGCACCCAGCGCGCGTAGATGTCGACCAGCTCATCGATCGCGGCCTGTCCGGCAGGCGTCTCGGCGCCGCCGATCAGGACGCGGTCTGGCGATTCGAGATCCGTGATCGCCGTCCCCTCGGCGAGGAATTCCGGGTTCGAAAGCACCTCGAAGCGCTGGCCTTGCCGGCGATTCTTGAAGATTCGCTCCATGGCCTCGGCCGTACGGACGGGCAGGGTGCTCTTCTCGACCACGATGACCGGCCGTCTCGCATGGTGGAGGATGCTCCGGGCCGTCTTCTCCCAGTACTGCAGATCGGCCGCGCGCCCCGCTCCCTGCCCGAAGGTTTTGGTAGGCGTGTTCACGCTGACGAAGATCATTTCCGCTTCGCCGATCTCGTGCTCGACGTCCCCGGTGAAGCGGAGGTTCCGACCGAGGGACCTTCGCACCACCTCTTCCAGGCCTGGCTCGAAGATGGGCGGCCGACCCGACTGCCATGCAGCCACGCGATCGTGGTTGATGTCGGCGACGACCACCTCTACGTCGGGGCAGTGCTGGGCGATCACTGCCATCGTCGGGCCGCCGACATAGCCCGCGCCGATGCAAAGAAGACGTTTGATCATGGAGACCTCCGCGTGATGCCTCGCCGCCGTGGCTCGTTCATTCTAGCGGTGCTCCCCGTTTGTGCCTAGGACTCGGAGCCGGCACGACCTTGACCAGGGGTGATGCCGGACTGTCCAGTCAATACGGTCAATCCAGCGGCGTTGCCGGCCCGTGATCATACCTAACCTGCTGCCAGATCGAAGTTTCCGCAAACGACCGCGCGTGGCATCCGATTTGCCACTCTCCCGTGCGTTCGATGGGAGCAGAAAGCACCCGGGTCCACATCCGCCACACACGAGGCACCGCGCTATCGCATTTGCCGCTTCGGCGTCTGGCGTTGTGCCTCGATTGCGAGGCATGCTTTGAAATCGGAACCTCGTCATGCCCCGCGTGTGGCGGAGATACCTGGGTCCTTCTCTCCAAGTTCCTCGACCAGGGACCGCTCAAAGTGTTGCCCCAGTTCCACCCGTTCCCCAAGAGCTGGACCGCCGAATCGAAGGGCCGCGACGAGGCTTCGAGCCAGGCCGCGAAGCAGATCGTGGTCGTCGCCAGAGACCGGCAGAAGCTCTTCGAGTACGCCAAACGTGCGTTTTCAGGTAATTCCTCCGTGGAGGTCGTTCTCGACCGCCGGCGGGCCGAGCGGCGGACCGGCGAGCGGGCCAGCTCGCCCGATCGTAGACGGGGCGATCGCCGGCTCATGAACGAGATCGACAACCACCTTCGCGCGCTCGGCTGGGCGGTCGTCCGGCTCGACGTGTTCAGGACTCTCGGGCTGCCCCGACGATAGTTAATAATGGGGGCCCCAAACTGGCCCCCATACCCCCTCCGCTCGGAAGCGCCCCGGCGTAGCCGTGGCGCTCCTCGGTCGCCTGTCCTGCCCTCCGTGCAATCGCTACCGGAGTGCTCGCTTCTGAGCTACCATCCCGGCTGTAGCCAGGCTGGCGGCCTGGCTCGAATTCCGGGGGTGGACCACGGCGCATTCCGAAGCGTGCTCGAGGGTAGTGCCTGCGACGGTCGTGTCTGAGAAAGGAGCGGCGAGATGACCTACGACCTGCTCATCAAGAACGGACGCGTCATCGACGGATCCGGGCGTCCAGCGTTTCACAGTGACGTCGGTGTCGCGAAGGGAAAGATCGTCGAGCTCGGACGCCTCAGCGGCTCCGCGCGCCAGACGATCGAGGCCGACGGGCGGGTCGTCGCGCCGGGCTTCGTCGACAACCACTGCCACTACGACGCGCAGGTCGTGTGGGATCCGCTCTGCACTTACTCCTGCCATCACGGCTCCACCACGGTGATCATCGGCAACTGCTCGCTCGCGCTGGCGCCGGTCAAGCCGGAGGCGCGCGAGAAGCTGGCGGGGATGCTCTCGTACGTCGAGGCGATCCCGATGGACGTCCTGCAGGCCGGCGTGCCCTGGAACTGGGAGACGTTCCCCCAGTACATGGATGCGATCGGCCGCCGGCTCGGCGTCAACGTCGGCACGCTCGTGGGCCACTCGGCCGTGCGGCTCTACGCGATGGGCGAGGAGTGCTCCGAGCGCGACGCCACCCAGGCCGAGCTCGAGGTGATGCGCCGCGTGGTGCGCGAGGCGCTCGAGGCTGGCGCGCTCGGGCTCTCGATCACGCGGAACATGAACCACTTCGACATCGCCGGCAAGCGGATTCCCGCGGCGTGCGCCCCGGAGTCGGAGCTGTTCGCGCTCGCCGACGTGCTCCGCGAGGCCGGCACCGGCATCATGCAATGTGGCGGCGGGACCAACCCTGAGCTGAAGGACAAGCTCCTGTCCCGGATCTCGGAGGCCTGCGGTCGGCCGATCATGTACAACACCTTGCTCGAGCAGGCGCGGCAGCCCGGGCGGTGGAAGACACACCTGGCGCACGTCGAGGAGACCGTGAAGCAGGGCATCCGCGCAATCCCCCTCTGCAATCCCGGCAGCATCGTCAACCGGTTCACGATGAAGAACTGCCAGGTGTTCCGCAGCATGCCGACCTGGCTGCCGATCCTCCAGGGCCCCGACTCCGATAAGCTCGCCGCGTACGCCAATCCGGCGATCCGCGCGAAGCTGCGCGAGGAGGTCGACGCGCCGCTCGGCCCGGACTCGACGTTCTCCAAGCGCTGGGACCTGATGCTCGTCGAGGAGCCCAAGCTCGCGAAGAACCGCGGGCTGGCCGGCAAGCACATCGCCGAGATCGCGAAGGCCCAGGGCAAGCATCCGGTCGACGCCTTCCTTGACCTGGCGGTCGAGGAGAATCTCGAGACCGTCTTCAGCCTCGGCGAAATCAACATGGACACCGAGGCCGTCGCGCAGATCCTCGGCAGCCCGTACGCGGTGGTCGGGCTGACCGACGGCGGCGCCCACGTGCAGTTCCACTCCAACGTCAGCAATCCCACGCGCCTGCTCGGCTACTGGGTGCGTGAGAAGCAGATCATGTCGCTCGAGCACGCCGTGCGGCGACTCACGTACGACTCGGCGTCGGCCTTCGGCATCTACGACCGCGGCCTCGTGCAGCCCGGCATGGCCGCGGACCTCGTCGTCTTCGATCCGGACACCGTGGCGCCGGTCAAGGAAGACGTCGTGCACGATTTCCCGGCCAACGGCTGGCGGATGCGCGAGCTGGCCGAGGGGATCTATTACACCGTCGTGAACGGCGAGGTGCTGCTCGAGAAGGGCCAGCACACCGGCAGCCATCCCGGCAAGGTGATCCGCAACGCGCGGTATCAGATGGCAGGCGCATAGCAACGGTTCGGCAACAGGTCTTCTGACGAACACGAGGGGCGGCTCGAGCCGCCCCTCGGCATGTTCGCGCCCCCGGAGGTCGCGACGCAGCGGCGGCTTTCGACTGCGGCTACTCCCGCAGCTCCCAGACGGTCCCGCCGGGTGTGTCCCGCAATTCGATGCGGGCCGCGATCAATCGATCGCGGACGCGATCGGCCAGCTCCCACGCTTTCGCGGCGCGCAGCTCGCCTCGAAGCGTGATCAGGCTCTCCACCAGTGGCGCCAGAAGCTCGCGCGGATCGCGCAGACCGCCCGCCGCCGCCTCGCCGAGTCTCTGCACCAGCGAATGAAGAACGGCGCGCGCGCGGTCGGGATCGTCGGTCTGCAAGGTATCCGCCGCCCACTCGGCGATGGTCCGATCGAGATTCAGAATGGCCTCGGCGGCCTCCGGAGCCCGACGCCCGGCGATCGCGGCCTCGAACGCCTGCTCGAGCCGCGTGACCTCGGTGAGGAGGGGCGACCGCTTCGAGTCCGGCTCGCTGGCCGGGGTCGAGCCGGCGTCGGCCGCGGCGAGCGGGCGCTCCGCCTCGCGGCGGTCCGTTCCACCTTCACCGCGGGCGGCCGAGAGCAGCTCGCCGATGGCGAGCCGCGTTCCCGCGGGGAACACGCGCGACGTGCCGCGGCGGCGCACGGTGAGGCCGCCGCGCCCGGACACCGTGACGGTCTTCGCGTCGAGATCGGCCACCAGCACCGTGTGCTCGTCGATCCCGAGCACCCACGCGTCGTCGGGCAGCATCCCCTCCATCACCGCGAGCCGCCGCTCGCCGAGATAGCAGAAGCGCGTGTCGTGGGTGCCGCCCTCGGCGTTGTCGTAGTGCGGGATCACCACGCACGATCCGTCGAACCCGGCGGCCCGCATGAGATCAAGCCCCTCGAGCCAGTGCACGGCTTGACCGACCTTGTAGATCTCGTACACCGGCACGCTGTGGCTCCCGAGCGTCAGCGCCGCCGCGCTCGAGAAGACGACGGCGCCGCCGTCGGCGAGCTTGGTGGTGAGCGCCTCGGGCACCGGCGAGGTGCGCCAGACCGACAGCGCGTACGACGGGCTCCCCGGCCCGGCAAAGACGAACCCAGCCGTGCGCAGCCGGGACAGCGCGGCGGCTTCGGCGAGCGGCGCGCGGTGGCTCTGGTCGACCGCGAGCGGGCCGAGAAATCCGGCGGGCTCGATCGTCAGCTGCACGCGGTGGGCGAAGTACTCGACGGCCCGCTCCGTGATCTCGGACGCGTTCTCCTGGAAGCCGTAGGGCGTGTCGAGCAGGACGGCGCGGGGCGTCGGCTCGCCCAGCCGCGCGACGATCTCGCGGTGCGGCGTCACCATGGTCGGCGCGGTCTCGCCCGAGCCCATGATCGCGAGGATCCGCGGCCGCCGAGCGGTCACGCGAAGAACCCGTCCCGGAGCGCCTGCAAGAACAGCTCGGCCACACGCTCGGGAGACTCGAGATGCAGGTCGTGGTGGCCGGGTGAGAACCAGACCGACCGGATCGCCCCCCCGGCCGCGAGCGCTACCGCTTCGGCGCTTCGCTTGCGAGAGGTTCTCGTACCGTCGCCGCTGTCCGCCAGCAGTAGCATCGTGGGAGCCTTCAGGGTCGCCCAACGGGTCGAGGGACGGTGCTCCCAGAGCGAGCGCAGGATCGAGAGATGGCGGCGGAGCGAAAGCCGCGCCTCGATCGTCCCGTCGGGGCGCGTGCGGAAGCAGTGCAGGTACGCCGCGACGGCGCGATCGGTGAAGTGCGGCACGCTCTTGCGAATCCGCGTCTCGAGCTCGGCGAGTGTGAGGTGATCGAGCGCGGGCGGCGTCAGCGCCGCAAGGCACTCCTCCCACGAAGGATACGCCTGGGACAGCTCGATCACACCCCCGTCGACGCAGGCAATGCCGCGTACGACCTCGGGCCTCCGCCAGCCGAGCTCCAGCACCACGTTGCCGCCCCAGGACTGGCCGGCGAGGACGGGGCGATCGAGCTCGAGCGCGTTGATCAGGGCCAGGAGGTCGGCGACCGCCGTGTCGAGATCGTAGCCGAGGTCCGGCGCGTCGGAGCGGCCGTGCCCGCGCTGATCGATCGCGACCACCGTGTGGCCCGCACCGTGTAGATGCTCGGCGACGCCGTCCCAGAGGCGCGCGTTGGACGCGAGGCCGTGGACGAGCACGAAGGGAGCGGCCGCGCGATCGCCGACTCGCACCTCGACGTGCAGCTCGACGCCCGGAGCGACCGCGATGCGCCGCTCGACGACCTTCGCCCCCGAAGAGCCCGCCGGCCCCGTCATGGCGCCAATCCTAGCATCGCTGACGAGAAGCCGGCGTCCGGTGCCGAGAAGCCAACGCTCGGCCGCGCGGGCCCGCGCGCCACGACGGCCCTCGCGCCTTCCGATAGAATCGCCCCAGGCGAAGCCGAACTCGGGAGGCGCGGATGACGGCAGGATCGATCGCTGGGCTGGCCGGGGTGCTCATCTGGACCGAGGCAGCTCGTTTCCCGGCGATGGCGCGCTTCTACCGCGACACGCTCGGGCTCACACCGCGCTCCTCGAAGGAGGATTTCATCAACTTCGACTGGAGCGGCGTGCGCCTGAGCGTGGGGGTGCACGACCGGGTCCGGGACGCCAGCCGTGAGCCGCTGCGGATCATGCTCAACCTGACGGTCGCCGACATCCGCGCCGTGCACGAGCGTCTGACCCGGGCGGGTGTCGCCTTCAGTCGAGAGCCGACCCGAGAAGATTGGGGCGGATGGGTCGCCACCTTTGCTGACCCGGACGGCAACATCCTGCAGCTGATGCAGCTTCCCGGTTGATCTTCGGGCTCAGCGCTCTTGGTCCCAGCCCGCGTCCGCCGATAGCTCCAGCCGACGCGCGCCGACCCAGTGCGAGGCGTACCATCCGTCGTCGAGGCGCGCGATGTTCACGCCCCGGCCGGTCTGGCGGGCGTGGATGAAACGGCCGTCGCCGATGTAGATCCCGTTGTGGCGCAGACTATCGAAGAAGACCAGATCCCCCGGCTCGAGGTTGTCGCGGGTGACCGGAGTCCCCAGCCGGTATTGCTGCGCGGCGTTGTGGGGCAGCGAGACGCCGACCTGCGCGTAGACGTAGCGAACCAGTCCCGAGCAGTCGAAGCCCGACGGATTCGAGCCGCCCCATCGATAGGGTGCGCCGACATGCCGCTTCGCCAGCGCCACGACCGTCTCGCCCATCGACGCATCCCCTGACGAGCGCTCACTGATCGGCGGCCGCTCGGCGATCGGCGGGGTCTCGTCGATCGGCACAGGTTCCTTGGCGAGGATGGCGCATCCGGCCAGCGCAGCCGAAACGCCGAAGACCACGACCACAAAGTGGGCAATGCCTGCGCTCAACTCTGCGTCCATCTTCAGAGCGATCGCCGCCGAGCCAGTCTCGGCGATCGAGGCCGTATCGAGCAGCTAAATGACTTCTAGATCACCAGCGCGCAGTTCACGCTGACGGGGGGTGTCGCCCGCCGACGGAGATCGGGCACCAGCTCTTCGTACAGCTCGACGAGGGCGCGCGCCACGGTCGGCCAGGCGAAGCTCTGCGCCCAGCGGGCGGCGTGCCGGCCGAGCGTGCGCCGCCGCGGTCCGTCGGCGAGCAGCGACCCGATCGCCGCGGCGAGCGCGACCTCGTCGCGCGGCGGGACGAGGACGCCGGTGACGCCGTCCTGGATCGTCGTGGCGAGGCCGCCGACGCGCGAGGCGACGACCGTAGCGCCGCACGCCATGGCCTCGAGCGCCGCCATCCCGAACGATTCGTGATGCGACGGCACCAGGCAGAGATCGGCGGCGCGGTAATACTCCGGGAGCGCCGACTGCGGCTCGGGACCCTTGAAATCGACCCACGCGCCGACGCCGAGCGAGTCGGCCAGCGCGCGCAGCCGCGCGCGATCCTCGTCGCCTTCTTCGTTCAGGTCGCCGCCGACGATCACCAGCCGCACGTCGGCCCGGCCGAGCCCGTCGGCCTTCAAGCGCGCGAGCGCCTGCAGGAGGACCTCGAGCCCCTTGACCGGCGCGGGGCGGCCCACGAAGAGAAGGACCCACTCCGCGCTCAGGCCGAGCCGCGTGCGGGCCGCGACGGTGCCGCCCGGGCTGAAGAGCTCGACGTCGACGCCGCAGGGGATGGTCCGCACCCGCTCGACGTCGGCGCCGCAGTACCACGCGAGCTCGGCGCTCTCGAGCGGCGTCGCGGCCACGATGCGGTCCGCCTGCGCGGCCACTCTCGCCTCGGCATCGACCCGGGCCTGCGGGACCCGATCGCCCGGCTGATCGGCCAGCGCGTTCTTCACGACGCCCAGCGTGTGGAACATCTGGACCACCGGGACGCCGCCGAGCCGGCGAGAGAGCTCGACGGCCACCAGGCCGGACAGCCAGTAGTGGCCGTGGAACAGCGCGTACTCGGCGCCGGTTCGGCGCTGGAAGGTCATCACGCCGTCGGTGAACGCTTCGAGGTCGGGGACGATCTCCGGCGGCGGCACCGGCCGCTGGGGCCCCGCGTCGATATGAATCACTCGCGCGCCCCAGCCGAGCGGGACGACGGTCGGGACGCCGGGAGTCTGCTTGCGTGTGAAGACATCGACCGCGAGCCCCAGCCGGCCGAGATGGCGCGCCACCTCGCGGACGTAGACGTTCATCCCGCCGGTCTCCTTGCCGCCGAGCACGGCCAGGGGACAGGTGTGAACGGAGATGACGCCGATGCGTTTCATGCCGCGAGCCCCGCCGCCGCCCGCAGCCGCTCGAGGACGCCGAGCAAGGTGATCGAGGCGGCGCACGACCGGCGCGGCGCGGCGGCGGCTCGTACGACGGTCTGGAAGTGCTCGAGCATCTCGCGATACGGATCGGCGCCGCCCGCGACGATCTCCTCGACGCGACCATCCCGCCAACGGAGCGCGATCGTCGTGTCCGCGGGCCCCGGCGTGTACGCGCGATCGACGACCACCGCAGCCTCGGTCCCGACGATCTCCAGAAATTGACGCTCGGGGGCGTCGAACGAGCACTCGATGGTCGCGGTGAACCCGTCGCCGAAGTCGAGCCAGCCCGCGAACGACACGTCGACGCCGGACTTCGCGAGCGTCGCCGACGCCTCCACGCGCGCGGGCGTCCGGCCTGCCGCCGCCAGGAGCGGTGCCAGGCAGTAGATCCCGACGTCGAGCAGCGCGCCGCCGCCCATCTCGGGGCGCCAGCGATGGTCGTCGCGGCGATCGAGCACGCCGGTGAAGGCTGCGCGCGCGAAGCGCAGCGCGCCGAGACGACCCGAGACGACGAGCGTGTCGAGCGCCGCCGCGCGCGGATGGAACGGCGTCATATAAGCCTCGCACAGCGCGACGCCCGCGCGCTCGCACGCTGACGCCATCGCCTCGCCGTCGGCCGCCGTGGGGGCGAGCGGCTTCTCGCAGAGCACGTGCTTGCCGGCGGCGGCGGCGCGCACGACCCACTCGCGGTGCAGGCTGTTCGGCAGCGGGACGTAGACCGCCTCGACCTCGGGGTCGTCGAGCACGGCTTCGTACGCTCGGTGGGCCCGCAGCGGCCCGAAACAGCCAGAGCCGCCGTCTTCCGCGCTCTCGCTCGCGACCGCGACGAGCCGCGCGCCGGGGCTCGCGACGATCGCGGGGAGCACCGCCTTCTGGGCGACCTGCGAGGTGGCGCCGATCACGCCCCAGCCAACCGGCGACGCCACGAGCGGCACGTCAGCTCCCGTCGTCCTCGAGCACGATGGGCGCGCCCCCGCGGGTGCTCGACCGCTGCGCGGCCTCGAGCACGCCGATGACACGCCGGACCGACGCCGGGGTGATCGCCAGCGGCTCGCCGAGGTGCAGGTGATCGGCGAGGTTGCAGTGGAAGGCGAAGGGTTGCCCGACCGCCGGCGGCAGACGGGTCTCGCTGATGCCGTACCCGCTCTCGTAGCGCGACAGCACCAGCTCGGCCGGCGCCTCGGCGTGATGCGGCTGCGTGGCCACGTAGCCGCGGCCCGGCTCGATCGCCTCGAGGGTGATCGTGCGGTACGAGCCCACGAGCGTGCCGGTCGTGCCCTGCACGTAGAACTTGGGGCGGCGGACCGCGGCGATGTCGCTCTGAAGGAATTCGGCTTCGCGGCCGTCGGCCCACGTCATGCGCACGCGGATCTGATCGAGATTCGTCACGTCGTGCCAGACGCGCTTGTGCCCGTTCGCCTGCACGACCCGCGGGAGCCCCGAGAGGAGCTGGAGGACCCAGTCGACGTGGTGCGAGCCCCAGTCGTAGCCGGCGCCCCCCGAGACCGCCGTGTCCGAGTGCCACGTGCGGCAGGGATGCGCGTAGCCGCCCACGAACGTCTCGACGTTGAAGATCTCGCCGAGAAGCCCGGCGCCGACGGCGCGCCGCAGCGCGACGAAGTCGGAATCCCACCGTCGGTTCTGGTGGACCGTCAGCATCCGCCGGCTCGCCGACGCCGTCGCGATGATCTGGTCGGCCTCGGCGACCGTCAGGCAGAGCGGTTTCTCGCAGGCGACGTGCTTGCCCGCGCGCAGGAGCGTCAACGTCAGCGCCACGTGGTGGGCGGGCGGCGTCGCGACCAGCGCCACCTCGACGTCGTCGTCGCTGACGAGCTCGCTCACCGCCGCGTACGTCCGCACGCCAGGGAAGTCGGCCTCCGCCGCTTTCCGGCGCTCGACGTTGGGATCGACCACCGCGACCAGCTCGAGCCCGTCGGTGGCCGTCACGCCGAGCCCGTGATGATAGCCCATGCCGCCGAGCGGACCGTAGCCGACGATACCCACGCCGATCTTGCGGCCGCAGCAGTGCAGATCGGGACGCAGCGCGCGCCCGAGCAGCTGGGCGAGCTCGGGATTCCGGAGCGCCGCGTCGGTGTTGCCGAGGCCGCACGCGACCACGCGGCCGGCGCCGCGGGTCGTCTCCACGACCGCGGCGAGGTCGCGGAGCGCGACGCTCACGTCGACGATGACCTTGCCGTCCCCGATCGGGATGAGCGGCATGAACCCATCGACCACCGCGAACTCGCGCGTGACGCGGTCCGAGATGTGGGAATGCGCCTCGGTGACCCGCGCGTAGTACTCACCGGGCGGCGGCTCGGGGCCCGCCACGGCGCCCAGCAGATCGGCCCAGAAGCCGTCGCGGTCGACCGGCGCGCCGCCGATCGCCACCAGCGGCGCGCCGCGCTCGACCGCCGCGCGGATCGCGGCGAGGTGCTCTCGCGGCTGGGCGGGCTGCGGCCCGTCCACGACGATCGCGTCGCACTCGGAGACGTCCGGCGGCGGTCCGCCGGACGCCACGAAGCGTGGCTCGCCGAGCTCCCGGGTCAGAGCCCGGAAGGCGGCACGACGACTCTCCGTGAGACGCGGCGACAGGACGAGGATGTGCATGGGGGTGCTTTAGAAATGCATCACCTCGGCCGCATGGTCGAACACGTCCTGGATGCGGCCGTGCGAGATCGCGCTCGCCTGCACGGCAGCCACCAGGTGGCGCCAGCGCAGCGACGGCCGGGTCGCGTAGAACTCCTCGTACGTCGCCTGATGGTGCTTGAAGGCGTGCATCTCGGTGAAGTTGTCGCGACAGGCGATCTTGGCGAGCACGTCGATCAGCGGGCCGGGCGCGTAGTCGTTGTCGGCGTACTGCTGTGCCAGCGCGGCGGCGTGCTTGACCTCGTCGGTGGAGCGCCAGCTGGCAAGGCCTGCCGTGGGCAGCCGCTCGCCGACGGGGAGGCGGCTGATCAAGCTTTCGATCTCTTCGAGCAGCTGCTCCTGCGTGTGGGGCGTCAGCGCCGCCACCCGCTCGGGCTCGGGCTGGACGTTCGAGGCGAGCATGCGCTGCGCCATCCGGACTTCGGGCCCCGTGTTCCAGACGAGCAGCGCCTGCAGCTTGATGCGTCGGGACAGCTCCGGCTGCCGCAGCAGATAGCGCCGTGTGTTCGCGCCGGTATTGATGTGGACGTCCATCGGGTTGCCGGTCTTCGAGCGCAGGAAGAGCGTGGACCCGCCGACCGAGAGGGCTTCGCCCGCGCCTTCGAGCGACAGACCGCCGCCGAGCGCACGCGCCAGCATCTCCGGGATCTCGCCGAACTCGTTGCAGCGCCCGATCTCGTCGGCCAGCGCCGTGATGGCCGCGGTCTCGTCGTCTCCCGTCTTCGCGCGCAGGTCGCGCTCGAGCAGCTCGTACTTCTTGATCAGCTCGTCCACGTCGAGCATCATCGCCGGGTTCGTCGGGCGTGTGACGTAGCGCACCGGCGCGCGGCCGATGTACTTGGCATAGTCCCAGCCGAAGTACTCGAGCGCCCGCCAGGTGAACACCGGGAACAAGAAGTAGTGGTCGTCGAGCTGGTTCTTCGGCACGCCGACCTCGAGCAGGAGCTCGAGGACCTGCATGGGCGAGAGCCGCTCGAGGAGATACAGGTAGTAGTGATCGCAGGCATTGTAGACGCCGCGGCTCACCGCGGTCCGAAACGCCGCGACCGTCGCGTCCACGTCGTCCTTCTCGGAGACCGGCTTCGCGTCGGCGAGCACGTAGGGGCCCATGGCCGGCGAGTGGATGTGCTTGTTGGCGACCGTGACGTTCTGGATGACCGGCAGCAACGCGTACTCGCCCGAGAGCCGCCCCGAGATGTGCCGGACGGCGTGCAGGCCGCAGAGCGGATGCAGCGGCCCGCCGTGATGGCCGGGCGGCAAATCCGAGGAGCGCACCACCGCGAGCGCCGAGGCGAGGAGCATCTCCTTCACCGGCGTGCCGGCGGCGAGCTTGTCGTGCGTGGCGGCCACAATGCGTTCCGGGGACGTCTCCTCCACGAACTCGACCAGCGGCTCGATGTGGTCTGGGTAGCGAACGCGTTGGGCCATGACACGATCCTCCGGGGTCACCTGGACGTTGCGCCGGCGGGCGAGGCTGCCGAAAGGGCCTCTCGCACGAAGGCGGGTTCGAAGATCCGGTCAGCCATCACCTGACATCGCTTCATCAGCCGGTGCTCGTCCGGCCGGTAGTCGGCGACCGCGTTGTGGAGCGTCCCGATGTGGTCCCACATCAGCACGTCGCCCTCGGTCCAGCGGTGCGTGTACAGATACTTCGGCTGGAGCTGGTGGGCGAACAGGGTCTCGAGCACGCGGTCGCTCTCGGCCGCGTCGAGCTCGTTGATCCGGATCGCGTAGCCGGGGTTGCAGTAGAGCACCCTCCGGCCCGTGATCGGATGCGCGAGAAAGATCGGATGCACGGACGGCGGACGCCGCCGCCGCTGCTCCGGGGTGAGCGGCCCCCGCAGGCTCCCGGGACGGCGGCGCATGTTCTCCCAGAACTTGTTGAAGTCGTGGGTCGCCGTCGCGTTCTCGAGCTTCGCTCTCAGCTCGAGCGCCAGGTCGTCGTATGCGGCCTGGGTGTTCGCGAACATCGTCGCGCCGAGCACCTGACCGTCGCGACGCGGCACCTTGACCGCGTAGAGCACGTTCAGGAAGCCGACCGTCTCGTTGTACGACATGTCGGTGTGCCAGTCCTGGCCCGCGTCGGTGATCCCGATTGGCTCGCCGTTCTCGATGATGTTCGAGAGATAGCCAACCTCGGGCATGCCGGGCTCGTGGTGCCGGCCCGTCAAGGTGGCCTGGATCCGACCGAAGCGCCGGGAGAAGTCCCGGAGCTCCACCGCCTCGAGCTTTTGACCGGGAAAGTGCAGCACGCCGTGACGGCCGAGAGCCTGCAGAATCGTCGCGAAGTCCGCGTCGCTCAAGGGTTTGGCGAGGTCCATCCCCAGGACCGTCGCCCCCAGGGTCTGCCCGCTCGGCTCGATGGCCGTCACCGTCCCTCCTTCCCCCTCTTCATCCGTGGACGGGATTATACTGCGCCGGGTTCGCTTGCACCCATGTACCGCCGCAGGCCAGAGCGGAAGGAGGAGGAAGCCCGCATGGAAATGAAAGCCGCCGTATTTCGCAAAGTCCAGGAGCCGTTGACGATCGAGTCCATCGAGATCGACAAGCCCTGGGGCCGCGAGGTCCTGGTTCGCACCGCCGCGACCGGCGTCTGCCATAGCGACTTGCACGTCGTGGACGGCCTCGGCCGGTTTCCGCTCGACCGCCCGATCGTCCTGGGGCACGAGGGCTCCGGCGTCGTCGAGGCCGTCGGCGCCGACGTGACGACCGTGCGTCCCGGCGACCACGTGGTCGCGTGCCTGTCCGGCTTTTGCGGTAGCTGCGAGCAGTGCCTGGGCGGGCATCCCAATCTCTGCGTCGCCGGCTTCGTCACCCGGCCGGAGTCCGGCGCGCCGCGCCTGTCGCAGAAGGGCGCTCCGTTGCGCCAGTTCATCGGCATCTCGAGCTACGCCGAGCGCATGCTGCTGCACGAGAATTCGATCGTGAGGATCGACCCCGACCTGCCGCTCGACCGGGCGGCGCTCGTCGGGTGCGGCGTGCTGACCGGGGTCGGCGCCGCGCTCAGGTCGGCGGGGCTCGAGGCCGGCCAGACCGTGGCGGTCTTCGGCTGCGGCGGCGTGGGGCTGTCGATCGTGCAGGGCGCCAGGATCGGCGGCGCCCGCCAGATCATCGGCGTCGACATCTTCGACGGCAAGCTCGAGATGGCCAGGCGCGTGGGCGCCACGCACGTCGTCAACAGCAGCAAGGACGATCCGGTCAAGGCGGTCCGCGCCCTCACCCGGGGCGCCGGCGTCGATCACGCCTTCGAGGCGGTCGGCAACACCACGCTCGTGCGCCAGGCGATCGAGAGCCTCGCGATCCGCGGCACCGCCACGATCGTCGGCGTCATGCCGCCCGACGCGAAGATCGAGTTCCCGTGGATGGCGATCCGCCCGGAGTGCAAGGTGCAGACCTCGCGCATGGGCGGTAACCGCTTCCGCACGGACATCCCGCGCTACCTGGAGTTCTATCGCCAGGGCCGGCTCTTGCTCGACGAGATGGTCACGCGCCGCGGTCGGCTCGACGACATCAACGAGGCGTTCCGGGCGATGAAGGCAGGCGAGGTCGCGCGGTCCGTGCTGATGTTTGATTGATCGGCATCCGGGGGAGCGAGAGCCGCTCCCCACGATTGCCCCCCACCGGCCACACCGTGTGGCCGATCGTGATGATCGTTGTGCCGGCAAATCCGACGCTCGAAGCGGCAGACGAACGCTGAGCGGTAGAAAAACGCTGGAGGGGAGAGCCGGGCGATGATCGTCGATATGCATGCGCACATCATTCCCGAGAATTTCCCGCCTGCGGGCTCGCGGCCGAGCGCCTGGTCGTGGCCGACGATGGATCACTTCGAGCCCGGCCGGGCGCGCGTCATGATCGGCGGCGAGAACTACCGCACCGTGCACGACGGCAACTGGAACGTCGAGCGCCGGCTGCGGGACATGACGAGCCAGAGCGTCGACGTCGAGGTGATCTCGCCGATGCCCGAGCTGTGCGCCTACTGGTTCACGCCCGAGGACGCGCGCGACTTCTGCCGCTACACCAACGACGTGATTGTCCGCATGTGTGCGGCGGCGCCCGGGCGCTTCATCGGCCTCGGGATCGTACCTCTTCAAGATGCGGACATGGCGGCCAAGGAGCTCGCCCACGTCAAGAGCCTCGGTTTCCCAGGCGTCGAGCTCGGATCGAACGTGAACGGCAAGTCGCTGGGCATGTCCGAGTTCCAGGGGTTCTTCCAGGAAGCCGAGCGGCTCGGCGTCGCGGTCTTCGTGCACGCGCTCAGACCGACCATGATGGAGCGCTTCCCCACGAAGACGCTGTTCAACCCGATTGGCTACCCGACCGACACGAGCCTGACGATCGCGTCGATGATCGACGGCGGCACCGCCGAGAAGTGCCCACGCTTGCGGATCGCGTTCAGCCACGGCGGCGGCGCGTTCGCGTTCCTCCTTCCGCGCTACAACCACCACTGGAGCGGTACCTGGAACGAAGAGGCGCCGGTACCGGGCCGCGGCGCGGCCGCGCCAGGCGCGCTCCCGCGCTCGCCTGGCGAATACGCTCGGTGCTTCTACTACGACACCCTACTCTTCGACCGGCGCGCTCTGCGCTACCTGATCGACACGGTTGGCGCAGGGCAGATCCTCGTCGGGACCGACTATCCCTACATGGCGCCCGAGCTGCCGGTGGACAAGACGCTGCGCACCCTGGGCCTGCCGCCGGACGTCCATGCGGACATCACCTGGAGCAACTGTTTCCGCTTCCTCGGGGTGAAGCCGCCTCTCAGTTGACCCGCTCTGCACCCACACCTAGAATCTCGGGCGTGCGGCGCCGGGACCTGCTGACCCTCTTCGCCGGGGCGCTTGGCCCTCTTCCGTGGTCCACGCTGGTCGCGCCGGCCCGTGCCCAGGGCGTCCAAGCGCCGCCGAACACCCCGCCCGTCAACGTTCTCGAGTTCGAGCCGCTCGCGCGGCAGCGTCTGGCGCGCGCGGCGTGGGACTACGTCGCTCAGGGGGCCGCGGACGAGCTCACGCTTCGGCGGAATCGTGAGGCGTTCGACGCCATTCAGCTCAAGCCGCGTGTGCTCGTCGACGTCAGCTCGCTCGACACGCGCCTGGAGCTCTTCCGTCAGCGCCTCGAGTTCCCGATCCTCCTGGCTCCGGTCGCCGCGCAGGGACGGATTCACGCGGGCGCCGAGCCGGAAGCCGCGCGCGGCGCGAGCGCGGCCGGGGCCACGATGGTGGTCAGCACGTTCGCCAGCGCAAAGCTGGAAGACGTGGCGCGGGCCGCTCGCGGGCGCGTCTGGTTCCAGCTATACGTCCATCGCGATCGAACGGTCACTCGAGATCTGGTCCAGCGGGCCGAGGCGGCGGGATGCACGGCTCTCTTCGTCACGGTCGACGCGCCGGTCATTCCGATGCGCGATCGTGAGAAGCGGCTCGGTGTCCGGCCACCCTACACGGGCCCCTCCAGCGGCGGGCGTGTCAGCCCCATCTACGCTGACGCCCTCGACCCGACTGTCACGTGGGAGACGCTGGCGTGGATCCGCTCCTTCGCGAAGATCCCGGTCCTCGTCAAGGGCATCCTCGCTCCGGAGGACGCCCAGCGTGCGGTGAGCGAAGGACTGGCCGGAGTCCTCGTCTCCAATCACGGAGGCCGCAATCTCGACACGACGCCGGCGACGATCAACGCGCTACCGGCGGTGGTCGAAACGGTTCAGGGCCGCATACCGATCCTCCTCGACGGGGGGATCCGTCGCGGGACGGATATCGTCAAGGCTCTCGCGCTGGGCGCGCGGGCCGTGCTGATCGGGCGGCCCTATTTGTGGGGGCTCGCCGTGGACGGCGCCGCCGGCGTCCAGCGCGTGATCGACATACTGCGTGACGAGCTCGAAGCGGCCATGGCGCTGTGCGGCGCCCCGAGCCTCGACCGGATCACTCGTCAGCTCGTGTGGCCCGACCGCTGAGGCTCGCACACAGGAGGCTCCGTTGCTGAAAGTCACCCAGAATCTGAAGCTGCCCACCGCCATCACCGGGTCGTATCCGCGGCCGATCTGGTTCACCGAGAGCCTGCGCGGGCGATCTTTCAAGTCGGCGCTGGGCGATTCGATCTTTCGCGAGCAGTACCTGGACGCGGTCGCGTGCGTCGTCAACGCGCAGGAGGCGGCCGGGCTCGACATCGTGACCGACGGCGACACGCGGTTCGATCTCGCGGTCGGCGGCAAGTCCTGGTTCTTCTACCCGATCGAGCGCCTCGGCGGCATCGAAGGACATCGCGACACCTCGCGCGGCTGGATGTCGCGGCACGGGCTGAGACCCGGCCGCATCCTCTGGGAAGTCCAGGAGGCGTATCAGCCGGGGGTGGTCCGCGACAAGCTGACTCGCGGACCGCTGGAGTACACCGCGCTCTGGAAGGCGGCGCAGCGGCTGACCGACAAGCCGATGAAGTTCGGCGCGATCTGCGCGCCGGCGCTCTCGAGCATGCTCTGGGACGAGCACTACCACGACGACCGCGCGCTGATCAACGACCTCTGCGACATCATGAACGCCGAGTTCCGTGAGCTGGCCGCCGCGGGCTGCCCGCTGATCCAGGTCGAAGAGCCGCCGCACCACGGCCGCACGACACGCCCGGACTGCACCGACGCCGAGCTCGAGTTCCTGACCCAGGCCTTCAACCGCCAGCTCAAGGGCGTCGACACCGAGATCTGGGTGCACACCTGCTGGGGCAATCCGAATCAGCAGCGCGTGTACTGGGAGCCGCCGAGCTACGAGCGGGCGCTCCCCTATCTGTTCCAGCTCGACGGCGACGTGATCACGTTCGAGTGCGCCAGCTCGGACGGCCGCGACCTGCACCTGTTCGGGAAGTACCGGACCGACAAGAAGGTCGGCATCGGCGTGGTGAACCACTGCAACACGGTCGTCGAACCCCCCGAGCACGTGGCGCGGCTGATCCGCAAGGCGCTGGAATACATCCCGCCGGAACGGCTGGTGATCACGACCGACTGTGGCTTCGGGCGCGAGGGGTTGAGCCGGCGCATCGCGTACTACAAGTGCGTCGCACTGGTCGAGGGCGCCAACATCGTGCGCCGCGAGCTCGGCTTACCGGAGGCGCGCGTGCGCGCCGCCGACCCGCAGCTCTGGTTCGCCAGCGGGCCGGAGTAGCGGAATACCGAGGAAGGGGCGCCGGCGCCTACTTTCCTTCCAGCGCGGCGAGCGGCGCGTAGTCGCCCACCGAGCCGTGACCGCCCGCGAACTTCGTCGGCGCGATGCCGGCCTTCTTCACGCCCGCGACGAGCGCCGCGAGCGGCGGCGTGAGCTTATCGGGCAGCGGCGCGGCCCCCGGGCTCCAGATGTCGGTCGCGTAGGCGATGCGCGCGTCGGCCACGTAGCCGATCATCAACCCGTTCGCGTGCGGGTTGTCGATCACGTAGGCGCCGACCTCGCGCGTGCCGTCGCTGAACACCTGCCGCTCGCTCACCTCGACGATCGTGGTGCCCGTTAGATCGCGCGACGGCAGATCCGGGTTGCGCGTGAACGGCGCCGCCAGCACGCGGCGGAAGTGCTCCGCCGTCCCCTTGCCCGTGACGATGGTGGCGCCCTGCACGGCGAACGCGCGCAAGCCGCCCGCGTGATCCATGTGATGGTGCGTGAGCACGAGATACTTCACCGGCTTGCCGGGATATTTCGCCTTCGCGGCGTCGATGATCCAGGTCGCGGTGCCGTCACCGACCGGCGCGTCGAACACGACCAGATATTCGCGCATCTCGACGATCAGGCTGTTGTGAGAGCCGCCGACCACGTGCTGGACGCCGGGCGCCAGCTCGACCAGCCGGAGGCCGGGGGAGGCCTTGGGATCGTAGCTCACCGCGTCGGAGTCGAGATAGGTCCCGATGAACTGGCGCCGGACCACCCACTGATAGGGGACGGCTCCGGTCGCGGGCTTCGCCGCCGCGGCCTTGAGCCCGGCCGGTATGATGAGCCGCTCGGCGGCGATCGGCGCGTTCACCTTGGCATGCGTGATCTTTACTTCCATCACGGGGCGCCCGTTCAGCTCGTACGTGCGGCTCTGCGCCATGCGGAGGCCGTCCCGCGTCTGCCAGTCGGCGAGCGCCATGTCGTACGTCACGTCGCCCCAGATGTTGTCATAGTCCAGCGTGCGAATGCGCGCCGGCAGCCCCGTCACTCGATCGAACATGACGGTGAAGGTTTGATCGCCGGCGCGATACGCGACGGCCGGATACGTGAGGTTTCCGACCGTCACGTCGGCCACCGCGGAGACGCGATCGGGGTTCTTCTGCAGCTCGAGCAGCAGCAAGGTCGAGCCGCGCCGGAGCTCGCGCTGCGAGGCGGCCAGCCGCAGGCCGGACATCGAATGGGCCGGCGGGTTCGAGTCGAGGCTCTGCCGGGTGCGACCGTTGCTGTCGATGCCCGCGACGTAGCCCGCGTCGGGTGTCACGATCTCGCTGAACGTGAACGTGCGCGGCGTCGGATACTGGAAGTCGCGCACCCAGTCGATGCGCGTCGTCCCGCTGGCGACGTCGCTGGCGAGCACGAACGTCGAAGCGTTGGCGAAGCGCATCTCGCCGCCGGCCGCCATCGATTGCTCGGGCTCCCATTGGCGCGCCGTGCCTTCCACCGTGAGCGTCTTGACCCCGGCCAGCGCGTCGGCGCCGCCGACGGCCTGCACGGCCCGGGTCACGAGGTCCCGGCCCTGGGGCGACGTCGTCGCGCAGGACGCCGCGATGAGCACCACGGCAAGGGAGAGCCCGGCTCGCTTCATGGCTTCCTCCTATCGGGGAGTACGACCTTACTCGACGTACAACTGGCCGGCAACCGCGTGGGTTCCATCGCTAGCGCGACGCAAGACGACGAACTCGCCCATCTTGATGTTGAGCCCGGTCAGATCGGTCACCACGCTGCCGTGAGTGACCAGGACGAGCGGCGCGCCGGTGTGATGGGCGGCGACGGCCTTTCTCGTCTCGGCCAGACGGCTCCGACGGAGCTCAGCATCATTGAGCGCACCCTGAAGGACGTCCCAGGGCTCGACCTGACCGAAGGCCAGACGTGCCGTGTCCAGGCAGCGGCAGCGCGGGCTCGACAGCACCTTGCCGACCGTGACGGCATTCCTGCGAAAGGCCTCGCCGATCCGGCGCGCCTGCGCCCGGCCGTTCTCGTCCAGGTTGCGCTGGGTCGAGCAGTCTTCGAGCCTTGCGCCCGGCGGATCGAAGCCGCCGGGCGCGTAGCTGTGCCGCAGCACCACAACGGCGCCCGGCGTGCGCAGCGCATCCCAGACCAACTCGGCCTGAGCGGGCGACACCAAAGCCGCCCAGACGGCGACCGCCATCAACAACCAGCGATGCGAGAAGCGATTCGAGCCCATGACCGACCCTTTTCCCGGCGCGGATTCTAGCCCCTGGTCCCTCCGCCGTGCCGGGGTGGCGGCGACTGTCTGACGTTCTGGCAAGCCGACATACCCCAGGTGGCGTCCCTCGGGCGAGGCGCGAACCATACGTGCCCAGCAATTGCCGGATATTGCACCATATCTCGCACGTGTCCGCTTCGGGCATTAGATGTGCACAGTTGCCTCACCGCCGCGGCCCGCGAATCGAATCGCGGCCCCATGCAGGGCTCGCGGAAGGGAGGAACTCTAGTGAAGCGCTTCTCACAGATCGCTCTCATCCTGATGCTGGCGACCGCGCCCATCCTTGCCGGATGCGCGATGACGCCGAACGCCGTGTCCGACTCTTCGTCGGCGCCCGCACCCGGTGGATCGATGGCTGGATCGACGGGCGGAGGTCACGCAGTCGGGTCCGCGGCCGGCGATCGATCGGGTTCTGGGCTGCAAGGTGCTGCAAGACCGAACCCGAAGGAATTCACCGCGAAGACGGACCTTCGGGATATCCGCTTCGAGTTCGATTCCTACCAGATCCGCACGGAAGACGCGCAGGTACTCGACCAGAACGCCGATCTCATGAAGGCCAACCCCGGCTGGGTCGTGCTCATCGAGGGGCATGCCGATCAGCGGGGTACGTCCGACTACAACCTCGCGCTCAGCGACCGTCGGGCGCGCGCGTCGATGAACTATCTCGTCTCCCGAGGCGTCCGGGCGAACCGGGTCTCGGTAATCAGCTACGGCAAGGAACGCCCGCTGTGCCGCGAGGCCAGCGAGGACTGCTGGAGCCAGAATCGCCGGGCGCATTTCGGGGTGAAGGCCAAGTAACCTCCTCCCGCTTTAAGAAGGAGGCGGCTCTCCGCCGCCTCCTTCTGCTTCAACCTCTTCGGGTCTAGCGTACCTGGAGGGCGGCCGTGGTGAATCGGGGCGGCGCGACGTTGGTGTAGGTCACACTGCCGTCGCGGCCGACGAACTGCTGGATGCCGCTGCCCTGCAGCTCCCACGTGAGGGGCGCTCCGTAGAGGCGCAGCACCCGCGCGACGTACTCGCGAGTCTCCGGGTACGGCGGGATACCACGGAACGTCGCCACCGGCCGCTCGCCGGCGTTGTATGCGGCGATGGCCATCGGTAGATCGTAGTTGAAGCGGTCCATCATCCCCCGCAGATGCCGGGCGCCGCCGTGGATGTTCTGACGCGGGTTGAAGACGTCGCGGACGCCGAGGATCGCGGCGGTCTCGGGCATCAGCTGCATGAGCCCGCGTGCCCCTTTCGGCGACACCGCCCTAGGATCGAACCCCGACTCCACGCGGATGACCGCCCAGATCAGACGCTCGGGGACTGCATACCGCGCCGACGCTTCAGCGATCTCGCGGGAGTACTGGCCGTAATCGGCCGACGCCGGGCGCTGCGATTCACGAACGGGGGGCACCGCGTACGCGGCGCGCTGATACGTGGGATTCGGCTGGATGTTCGTGAAGTAGGTGCTCCCGTCCGCGGCGGTTCGCTTGTAGACCTGCGCGGCGGCCGGGGTCGCTGTGGATATCGTGGCCGCTACCGCCAGGGCTCCCAGGGACCGCGCTCCCAAGCCGTTCATGCCCGGGTAACAGGGCAAATTCGATACCGAGTGGAACAGACCGTATTTTCATGCGGTTAGGAGTTGTGAGCCGGACATAGGCCTGGTACGTTCCTGGCCGGACGGATCATTCCGGACACCGGCCGGAGACCGATCAGTACTCGTCGAACATGCGCTGGATCTCGGGCGCGTCGTCCGTCCGGGTGAGGGCGAGCATGGCGAGCACACGCGCCTTCTGGGGCGTGAGGTTGTCGGCGACGACGAAGCCCTGCTGGCGCACGAGTGTGCGGGGCAGGACCCGACCGCTGCCGGCCCGGCTCGACAGCACGATCGCGACGCCGCGCCGGCGCGCCTCGAGGAGAGCCTCCGTCTCGGCGGGTGTCGTGACGCCAGGCGGGAGCGACGCCGAGACGATCGCGCGCGCGCCGGCGGCGACGAAGGCGCGGATGGCCGAGCCGTCGGCGCCAGCGTACGAGGCGGCGATGTCCACGCGCGGGAGCTCGGTGCGGCCGCGCACGTCGAACTCGGTGCCCGGAGCGTGGCGGCGCGAGGGCCGGCGGTAGATCGCGATTCGACCGTCGGGGTCGGCGTAGCCGAGCATGCCGAGGTCGGGACTGCGGAACGTCTCGAGCCGGAGCGTCGACGTCTTCGTGACGTCGCGCGCCGTCTGGATCTCGTCGTTGAGGAGCACCAGGACGCCGAGCCCGCGAGCCTCCGGCGCCGCCGCCACGCGCACCGCGTTCAGGAGGTTGAGCCCCGCGTCCGAGCTCAGGCCCGTAGCCGGCCGTTGCGACCCCACCACCACGACGGTTGCGTCGACCTTGAGGCTCAGATGGAGAAAGTACGCGGTCTCCTCGAGCGTGGCGGTGCCGTGCGTGATCACGACGCCGTCGAGCGGCGCCTCGCGACCGGTCGCGTCGTGCACCGCCGCATCGAGGGCGAGCCAGTCACGGGGACCGATCGACGTGCTTCCCACGGCGCGGAAGCGCACGGGGACGATCTCGGCGCCTTCGGCGACTTCGGGGAATCGCTCGAGGAGCTCGTCGGGCTCGGCCTTGCGGCTCGTGTCCATGTACTCCCAGAGGTCGAGGCTCCCGCGCCCGATCGACGAGATCGTCCCGCCGGTGCCGATCAGCGCGACCCGCCGCTTCATCGGGGCCGGGCGAGCACCTCCGCCGCCTGCCTCTCGACCGCCGTGCCCTTGAAGAAGTCCGGGTTCAGCTCACCCCAGAGCCGCACGGCGTTCTCGAACACGAAGTCGCGAAAGTCCGTCTCGTCGAGGAGCCCGTGCTCGACCAGCTCGTACGCCTCGGGGACGACCTCGGTCATGTCGGGGACGTCGAAGTGACCGATGTCCGAGCTGAAGAACGCGTTGAGCCGCGCGTGCATCGGGTTCGCCTTGCCATTGAAGGCCCACGCGTTGATCGGATCGTCGGCCTCGCAGCCGAAGTAGAAGCGCTTGACGTAGAGATCGTCGAAGTCTTTCTTGCTCCTGATCTTGCAGCGGGCGTAGTCGTCGAGATCCTCGACGCCGCCGGTACCGTCGCCGTTGTCGTCCAGGCCCTCGCCGCGACGAACCGCTTCGACCACCGCGGGCTTGCCGTACTTCTCGGCCAGCGCCAGGAGCCCCGCCCGATCGAGCCGCGCCGGGTTCGTGTTCTCGAGCGCGTCCAGCTTGCGCTTCTCCCAGTGGCCGATCAGGTCAGCGAAGAGCGTGCACGCCCAGCCCACGCCGCCCTCGAGGAAGGCGAAGTTGATCTCGGGGAAGCGGCGGGTGACGCCGCCGAAGAAGATGGCCTTGGCCATGGCCTCGCCGGCGGAGGCGAAGTGGCCGATGTGGTTGTAGCAGAAGTTGGACGGCGAGTTGCGCAGGAGAATCGAGCGCGCGCCGTTGTGGAAGCTCGGTGAGATGGAGAGCTCACGGCACTTCGCCCACACCGGGTCGTAGTCGTGCGCGCTGTCGATCGCGATCGGGTCGTACCACTCGACGAACCGCGCGGCCTCCGGATGCTCCTCGACCAGCGCCCGGATCGGCCGGCGGATGAGGCTGCCCATCATCACGACGCGATAGCCGAGCTGACGCGACGCGAACTCCAGCTCCTCGATCGCCTCCTCGGGCGAGTACATCGGGATGATCGCCGCGGGAATGAGGCGGTCGCCGTACGGGCGGAACTGGTCCATCGTGAACACGTTGTAGGCGCGGCAGAGGGCGCGCCGAAGCTTCTCGGGGGGCAGCCGGTAGTAGCCGAGCCCGGCGGTCGGATAGATCACGGAGAAGTCGAGCCCGAGGTCGTCCAGACGCTCGTAGAGCAGGCGCGGCATCATCGCGGTCGCGCGATCCAGCGTGTTCCTGGTCGGCAAGAACCAGAACGCCTCCTGCCCGATCCGCCGGCGGCGGCGCTCGCCGACGGACATCTTGAGCGAGTTCGGGATGCGGGCGCTCGCCATCGCCAGTGCCTCGACCGCGATGTCGCCCCCGATGCGGCGGAACTCCTCGCGCATGTGCGGCGCGAACTCGGCCCAGTGGCCGTCGGCGTCGATGATCGGGTGCTTGAGGCTCGCGCGGATCTTCCGCGCCTCGTTCTGTCCGTTGCTCGACATGGGCCATCCTCCGGAGCTAGCGTTCTCTCGGGATGATACTCCGGGGCGGCGGGTCGCGGAATGGCTCGAGCGACGCCCGTCCGCCGGATCCGAGCGACTTGATCACGGGCCCCGATGCTGGCTAAATCGGGGCGGCCGAGGAAAGGAGAGACTGCCATGCTCCCGGCACCGAGCTTCCATCACCTGCATCTGAATTCCGTGGATCCCGAGGCGGCGATCGCGTTCTACCTCGAGCAGTTCCCGACCAGCGCCAAGGCGAGCTGGGGCGGCCTGCCGGCGCTCGCGGCGCCGAACGACGTGCTGGTGTTGTTCACGAAGGTCGCCGCCGCGCCGCCGACGTCGCCGCAGACCGCGCTCTGGCACTTCGGCTGGCACGTCACCGACACGCGCAAGAGCCTCGACACCTACAAGAGCCGCAAGCACGTCAAGCTCTTGCCGCTCTACACCACGGATGAAGGGGGCTCGGTCTTCATCAGTAGCGACACCTGGCCGGGGACGGGCGGCGTACCCGGCCGCACGAAAGCGCAAATCGCCGAGGCCAAGGCCCAGGGCATCCAGCCGACCCGCAGCGGCGGATTCGGGTATATGGAAGGTCCCGACAGCGCCCTGGTCGAATATGCCGGCGACCATCCGGCCGAGCGCTTCAATCACGTGCACATGTTCCACGACGATCCGTTCTGCGCGCAGCTCTGGTATCAGAAGCACCTCAACGCGCCCGTGTTCGCGGGGCGCACCGCCCCCGCGGGGATGACGGAGACCACCTGCCGCGTGCCGCGCGGCTCCGAGCGCTCCTGGCCGGCACTCGAGCGTCAGGGGATGTTCCGAGCGCCGTCGGCCGCGGTCGTGTTCGGCGACGTGGCGCTGCCGTGCTACATGCGCCAGGACGACACGCCGCTCGCGAGCTCTCGCGGCCACCTCTACGATCACATCGCGCTCGAGGTCGCCGATCTCGACGCGTGGGTCGCGAAGCTCCGCGGCGAGGGCGTTCGCTTCCTCGAGCAGCCCTACCGCCTCGGCGACACTCGCGCGGTGATGATCGAGGGGCCGAGCCGCGAGGCGCTGGAGCTCGTCGAGGTCAGGTAGCGCCGCCATGGCGGTCGATGAAGTCGAGGGTCGCGCGCGCGCAGCGCTCGGCGTCGCTCGCCGCGACGTGGAACGAGTTGCCCGGCACCACCAGCAGCTCGGAGTTCCGGATCGTCTGCTGCCACGCGCGCGTCTCCTCGACCGACGCGAGGCCGCTCTCGTCGGTGGTGATCACGAGGGTCGGGCAGGCGATCTTCGGCAAGTCGGCGCGGATGTCGGAGTAGTTGATCGCGGCGTTGAAGCCGACGATCGTCGACAGGGGCGTGCGTCCCATCGTGCATCACGCCGCGAGCGCGCGCGAGGTGCTGCTGGCGGGCGGCGTGTTCAACACGCCGCAGCTGCTCATGCTCTCGGGAATCGGCGAGGCCGACCATCTCCGCGCGATAGGCGTCGCGCCGCGGGTGAACCTGCCCGGCGTGGGCCGGAACCTCCAGGACCATCTCTCGGTCGACGTGCACCATCTCCGACGCGGCCGCGGCCCGTTTCACGCCGAGATGCGTCTGGATCGCACCGCCCTCAACATGGTACGCGCCTACGTGTTCGGCACGGGGCCCGGAACCGTCCTGCCCAGCCGTCTGCACGCCTTCCTCAAGACGCGGCGTGAGCTTCCCGTGCCCGATATCCAGTTCCTGTTCCGGGGCGCGCCGGCGCAGGCGCACCCGTGGTTTCCCGGGATCAGGCCACCCTACGAGGACAGCTTCGGGCTCCGCCCCGTGCTGCTCCACCCGGAAAGTCGGGGATTCGTGCGTCTGCGCTCGGCCGACCCCGCGGCACCGGTGCGGATCGTGCAGAACTTCCTCGCGACCGACCACGACGTCCGCACGATCCGCGAGGGCGTCAAGCTCGGACGCGACATCGCCAGCCGCAAGGGGCTCGATCCGTTCCGGGGCCGCGAGAGCGCGCCCGGGGCCGATTGCCGGACCGACGCCGCGATCGACGCGTTCGTGCGACGCACCGCGATCACCGCGCACCACCCGTGCGCCACGTGCGCGATGGGCGCGGGCGACGACGCGGTGCTGGACCCGGCGCTGCGCGTGCGGGGCGTCGAGGGGCTCCGCGTCGTCGATGCCTCGGCCATGCCCGACCTGGTCTCGGGCAACATCAACGCCTGCGTGCTGATGATCGCGGAGAAGGCGTCCGACCTGATTCTCGGGCGGCCGCCGCTCTCCGACCCGAGGACAAACCGTGCCGAAAGCGCCAGCCGGTAGCTACCGGTCCAAGGTCCGAAAGCCGGATGACTTCGACGCGTTCTGGGACGACGTCTTGCGTCAGGCATCCGCCGTTCCGCTCGAGCCGGAACTCGTCCCCGACCCGCTGCGGACGTCGGAGGACGTCGAGGTCTTCCAGGTCTTCTACACCAGCATCGACCACGTGCGCGTGGCCGCCTGGTATTGCCAGCCGGTCCGCCGGGCGCGACGCACGCCGGCCATCATGGTCCTGCCCGGCTATCAGATGGATCCGCCGATTCCCAAGGAGTGGGCGCGAAAGGGCTACGTGGCGCTGTCCGTCGCGCCACGCGGCAAGCTTCGCAGCAATCGCCAGTTCAACCCGGGCTATCCGAATCTTTTGACCCACAACATCGTCGACCGCCACACGTACGCCTATCGCGGGTTCTACGTCGACACCTGGCGCGGCATCGATTTCCTCCTCTCGCGCCCGGAAGTCGATCCGGCCCGCCTCGGGGTGACCGGCAGCAGTCAGGGCGGCGGCCTGACCGTCACAACCGCCGCGATGCGCCCGGAGGTTCGCGCCGCGTCCGCCGGAGCCCCGTACCTCTGCGGCTTCACGGATGCGGTCGAGCTGACGCACACCTATCCCTACGAAGAGATCAACGACTATCTGCGTGTGCATCCGGAGCGCCGCGCCGAGGTCGACGAGACGCTCGCCTACTTCGACGGGATCAGCTTCGCCGATCGGATCTCCTGTCCGATCATCGTGAACATCGGACTTCAGGACAACGTCTGCCCGCCGGAGACCGGCTACGCGCTGTTCGAGCGGATCGGCGCCGAGGACAAGCGGCTCTACCCCTACGACGGCCACGGCCACGACGCCGGCCGCGCGCGACACAGCGCCGTCGTCGACGCCTTCTTCGCCCGCCACTTGCTGGGCCGCGAGGCGAGCCGATGAGCGAGCCGACGCCGGCGTCCGTTCGCGACTACTGGCAGGAGACTCTCGCCGCGCTCGCTCGCTATCCCGCGCGTCCCGAGATCGAGCGGCTGCCGCTCAGGAGCACTCCGTTCGCCACCTTGTTCGGGGTGCGGCTCACCAGCCTCGGGCCCTATCGCCTGTTCGGCTATCTGAGCATCCCGGCGGGGGCCGGGCCGTTTCCGGCAATCTACTACCCGCCGAAGTATCAGAGCGTTCTCGAGATCATTCCGCAGGGCACCGCCAATCTCCAGCGCAGCCGGTACGTCACGTTTGCGCTCGCGGGCCGAGGGCAGCGCAATGCCGACGCGCCCTACGCCGCGATGTTTCCCGGCCTGCTCACCGAGGGCATCGACCGCGCCGCGTCGTACGTGTTCCGGAGCATCGTGGCCGACAGCGTCCGCGGACTCGAGTACCTCCTCACGCGGCCGGAGGTCGATCCGGCGCGCGTGGTGGTGTCCGGCAACGACCTGGCCCTCATCACGGCGGCGTCGACGGCGGGGGCGACGCACGTCGTCACAACGCCCGCGCTGTTCTACCGGACCTCCGCGCTCGCGCCGAAGACCCAGGCGTATCCGCTCGAGGAGATCAACGACTACGTGCGCGCGTACCCTGCGCGCGCCGAGGCGGTGGGGCACACGCTGGCCCACTGCGATCTGCTCGGCTTCGCGCCGCGCGTCACCGCCACGACGCTCCTCATGGCCGGCGCGCCGGGCTCGCTGCTCGACGGCACCGCCTTGCAGCCTCTGGCCTCGGCGCTCCGAGGCCCGGTGACGGTGTACGAATCCCAGCAATCGCTCTACAAGGACGGCCTGTACGCGGAGCAATGGATGGCGACGCAGTGTGGCATCGCCGACGTCCAGAGCATCCTCCCCCAGCACTGGCGCGATTAAGCGTCAGGGAGCCGCGTGCCCCCGCGAGCGGATGTCGGAGGACGAGGAGTCGAGCCGGAACCGGCTCTCGGGGATCGCGGTGAAGAGCTGGCCGAACCGCGGCGGGACGGCGACGTCGGCCAGCGAGCGCACGCGTCCGGCCGCGTCGATCCGCACGGCCACGAGGAAGCCGCAGCCCCGATCCGCGATCTCCTGCAGCGCGGCGGCCATCCGTCCGTCGTCGCCGCCGTAGTACCGCGTCGCCACCAGGCGCTCGGCCGTGTCGGCGCCGATGACGAACGTCGCGCCCGGGAAGAGCCGTGATTTCTCGAGGAACGTCGGCGCCCGCGTGAGCTCGACTCTCGCCCGCCACGCGAACTGCGCGAGCCGCTTACGCACCTCGCCGGCGGCGAGGGGCGGCTTGTCGACGTTGAGCACCGAGATCTCGAAGGCGATCGGCTGCTGCTTGATGTCCTCGGCGACGCGCGCGAGGAGGAGATGCCCGTCGTGCAGCGGATTGAACGACCCGGGCAGCACGACGGCCGGCGGCGGCGCCGAGGGCACGAGCTGGCCGTCGGGCCACGCCGTCACGCGCGCGAGGCCGCCGGCGAGGAGCCGGTCGACGAGATCGCCGGTCTGCACGACCGCCTCCGCGTAGTGCTCGTCGGCGTCCAGCAGGCTGCGCGGCGACGCCGCGGGGACCCCGCACGCGCGGGCGAGCCACAGCACGATCGCGCGCGCGACGAGATCCTCTTCGCCCGGACGATCTCGCCGCCCTTTCGCCAGCACGACCGAGCAGTGGTCGGTGCCGTCGCTGGTGGTCACCGCGATGTGGACGCGATGCTCGCCCTGTCGCGGGCGATCGGTGACGAGCCCCGCCGTCGCGCCGAGGCCGACCAGCTGGCCGCCGGTCGGCACGAGCTTGGCCGCGCGCTCGCGGGCGCGCTGCGCCATCGCCACGGCCGTCTCGATACTGCAGGCCTGTCCCGGCTCGACGCCCAGGAACGCGCTCAGCGCCCGCGCGTCGTACGGCACCACCGCCTCGAGCAGCAGCCGGGAGCCGCCGGGCACGCGGAGCAACTCGGCGATCGCCCCGCTGCCGCCGCCGGTGATCGCGAGCACCGCCTGGCGGCCGGACGCGTGCATCTGCGCGATCGTCTGCCGCCACGACGCGTCCGATTGACGCTCGGCTCCGCTGGCATCCAAGGCGGCCACGATGGTGGAAGAGATTCTCGGTGGAGTCAACGACGTGCTATGGTTCGCGCGATGCGGGTCCGTCTTCTTCTCGCGGCGGCTCTGGCGGTCCTGCCGCTGACGGCGACGGCGCCGGCCCTGGAGCCGCCGACGTTCAGCGACGAGGTCGTCCGCATTCTGCAGGCGCGCTGTCAGACGTGTCATCGGCCCGGCGAGCACGCGCCGTTCTCGCTGCTCACCTACCGCGACGTTCGACATGAAGGACGATATTCGCGACGCCGTCAAGGGCCGGGTGATGCCGCCCTGGAAGCCGGCACCGGGCTTCGGCGATTTTCTCGAATCGCGCCGGCTCGCCGACGCCGAGCTCACGACCCTGGTGCGCTGGATCGAGGCGGGCGCGCCGGAAGGCGATCGCGCGAAGCTGCCGCCGCCGCTCGTGTTCCCCGACGGCTGGAGGCTCGGACCCCCTGACCACGTCCTGGAGATGCCCGAGCTATACACGGTGCCGGCCCGCGCCAGCGACGTCTACCGCTGCTTCGTGATCCCGACGAAGTTCGCCGAGGATCGCTGGGTCACGAAGGTCGAGTACGCGCCCGGCGACCGCAAGCTCGTGCACCACATTCTCGCGTACGTGGACACGTCGGCGGCGGCGGAGAATCTCGATCGCGCCGATCCTGGGCCGGGCTACATGTGCTTCGGCCGCCCCGGCTTCACCCCGGCTGGCGGACTCTCTGGCTGGGCGCCGGGCAATCAGCCGCGAGAGACGGCCGAGGGCGTCGGCATGCTGCTCCCGAAGGGCGCGAACGTGGTGCTCCAGATGCACTACAACAACGGCGCGGCCGTGGCGCGCACGGACCGGACGCGCGTCGCGCTGCACTTCGCCAAGAGCCCGATCGACAAGCGGCAGCGCAGCATCGCCGTCCTGAATCGGACGTTCACGATCGCGCCCGGCGAGCGGCGCTACGAGGTGCGCGGCTCGTGGACGAACCCGTTCAATCGCGATCTTCACGCCAGCACGATCACGCCGCACATGCACCTGCTGGGCCGGGAGATGAAAGTGACCGCGACGTATCCCGACGGCACGGTCCGCCCGCTCATCCACATCGACGATTGGGACTTCAACTGGCAGACCACGTACACGTTCGCGCAGCCGATTCCGCTACCGAGCGGGACGCGGATCGACATGGTCGCGTTCTTCGACAACTCCGCCGAGAACCTCCGCCAGCTGAGCCGCCCGCCGCGGCCGGGGAGCTGGGGCGAGGGAACGACGGACGAGATGGCGATTGTCTTCCTCGGCGTGACGGTCGACGCCGAGCACATCGGGTGGCGGCCTCGCTGACGTAGCTGCACCGGCGCGCGCGCCGGCGTCGCTCAGCTCATCACGGCCCCGCCGTCGACGTTCCAGGCCTGGCCGGTGACGTGGTCGCTCTGCTCGGAAGCGAAGAACAGCGCGAGCCGGGCGATGTCGTCGGGGCGCGCCACGCGCCCAGTCGGCGGAAGCCCGAGCACCGGCGCTCCCGGCTCGCGCTCGGCGAGCGCGCGCTCGCGCCGCGTGGTCGATTCCCGCCGGCTCGTGTCGACGCTGCCGGGGCAGATCGCGTTCACGGTGATGCCGTGCGGGGCCAGCTCTTGCGCCATCGACTGCGTGAGCCCGATCACCCCGAACTTCGACGCCGTGTAGGCGCCGCGCCGGGGGGTGCCGCGCTTGCCGGAGACGGAGGCCATGTTGATGATCCGCCCGCTCCGGCGCGCCAGCATGTGCGGGATCACGGCCCGGCTCATCAGGAACGTGCCCTTGAGATTGACGTCGAGGACGAGGTCCCACGCCTCTTCCGGCACTTCCCAGATGAGTCGGCGATCGGCCCCGTGCGGCGCGGCCGCGTTGTTGACGAGCACGTCGATGCGCCCGAAGCGCCTGAGCGATTCCGCGACGAACCGCTCGGCGTCGGCGGCTCGGCTCACGTCGCCCACGAGCGTGAGGATCCGGCGCCCGAGCCCTTCGATCTCCGCGGCCAGGCTCTCGAGCCCCTTCCAGCCCTGGCGGATCTCCTCCAGCCCCTCCTCGTTCTCGTTTCGTGTCCCGCCGGGGGCGACGTCGGTCGCGACGATGTCGGCGCCGGCGCGCGCGAACACAACCGAGAGGGCGCGGCCGACCCCGCGCACCCGTCCGCACCCGGTGATCAGCACGCTCTTGCCTCCGAATTCGCCCACGGGGAGGCCTCCTCGGTGCCCGACGATACGGCAGGCGCCACGCCGCGTCCAGCCCGCCGGGGACCGAGCGGCCCCAGGGATCGCCGTTTTCTTTGGCCCAGCCCACCACACGTGGTAGTCATGGATGGCAAACGCTCAATTCGCCGTAAAGGAGGAGCAGATGACGAAGCGAACGGCCAGCAAGAAGCCCGCATTCGGAGGCTACGCGATCAGCTTCCGGGGTCGCACGGACAGCCTCGAGTCGCTGTTCGGCGCCGAGCCGATCGGACCCGCGGAGATGACAAAGAAGCTCTGGAGCTATGTGAAGCGGAAGGGCCTCGCCACCAAGCACTGAGTTGAAGCCGAGCCGGGCGGCGCCGGCCGCCCGGGCTCCACTCGCCGCGCGTCGCCGGCCGCCGTCGCGCCGGCGGTCTGGCAGACGTCGAGCCGACCCCCATCTCGGAGCCCCACCGGTCGCTTGACACGGCAAGTAACCACATGGATACTTCGCCCACGGTCCCGGTATCCAGATGGTTACTTCGAGCCGCGACCCCGTCCGCACCCGCGAGCGCATTCTCCGCGCGGCCCGGCGCGAGTTCGTCGCCAAGGGCTTCGCCGGTGCGCGCGTCGACGCGATCGCGCGGACCGCCTCGGTGAACAAGCGGATGCTCTACCACTACTTCGGCGACAAGGAGGGCCTCTACCGCGCGACGCTTCACGAGGGGATCGTCACGAACCTCGACCTGGTCGCCGCCGCGCCCGCCGATCCAGCCGATCTGCTGCCGTTTCTCCTCGAGCGCGCCTCCAAGCGCGTCGACCGCGTCCGCCTGCTCCAGTGGGAAGCGCTGAGCATCGGGGACCGGAAGCCCATCGCCGAGGAGGAGCGGCGCAAGGCGTGGGTCGAGGGCACCGAGCGGATCCGTGACGCGCAGCGCGCCGGCCTCCTGCACCGGGATCTCGACGCCGAATACCTCGTCCTCGCGATCATGGCGCTCACGATATTTCCCCAGGCGTTTCCCCAGCTCGTGCGCATGGTCACCGGCGCGCGACCGTCGGACGCCGAGTTCCAGCAACGCCAGGCGCGCTTCCTCCGCCGCCTGGGCACTTGTCTGTCGCCATCGGCAACAAAGGAGAAATCGCGATGAGCTCCGTCCCGACCGCGCTCCTCGGGCGCTCCGCCGATACGTCCCCCGCGCGGGTCGACTCCGTCGGCCTCTACCGGATCGCGCTGTGGGTGCTCCTCGGCGCCAACCTCCTCGCCGCGTGGGGCGTGCAATGGGACATCCAGTGGCACGTGCAGATCGGGCGGGACTCGTTCTGGATCCCGCCGCACGTCATGACCTATTCGGGGGTCGCGCTCATCGTCCTGGCGAGCTTCGGGGTCCTGGCGCGTGACACGTTCCGGCATCTCGTGGCCGGCCGCACCGCCGAGGGAACCCGGCGGATCTTCGGGCTCGCCGGCACCCGAGGATTTCTGCTGGCCGCGTGCGGCATCGCGCTCACCGTGCTGGCGGCCCCGATCGACGACCTCTGGCATCGCCTGTTCGGCATCGACGTGACCCTCTGGAGCCCGCCGCATCTTCTCGGATTGCTCGGCGTCACGATCAACACCCTGGCGTGCGCGCTCATCGCGCGCGAAGCGTACCCGGCGAAGAGCTGGCCGCGGTATGTCGCCACCGTGGTCGCCCTGACCAGCTTCTACGGAAGTCTCTCGATCGGGCTCAGACCCGCCAGCCGGCTCGCGTATCTCTACGGGGGGCTCTGGTTCTACGCCTTCCCGATCCTCGGCGCGCTCTTCCTGCCGCTGGTGCTGATCGCCGCGGTGCGCCTGACCGGGCGGCGCTCCACGCCGATCGTGCTCCTGATCGTCGGGCTCGCCGTGGGGACGATCGGCACGACCATCGCGCGCGTCGGCTTCGAGATCATGCAACCCGTGTCGATCATCGAGGAGGAGATCGTCAAGGACCCGACCTCGCCGATCGCGGTGTCGCATGCGATCGCGCGGAAGAACGGCGGCACGCCCGGAGCGGTTCCTGGCGGGCGCCTCACGCGGATCCTCGCCTTCGCGCCGGTGCTGCTCCTGGCGGCGGCCGACCCGCGGCGTCGGCCGCTGGCCGCGACGCTCGTCTACGCGATCGGGCTGTTCGTGTTCTGGGCGCTGACGATCGGCCGGACACCGGCGTTCCAGCCGATGATGCCGGCGCTGGGTCCGACCGTCGTCGCCCTGGCGATCACCGCCGTGATGGCGCTGATCGGCGCAAGCGCGGCGCGCAGGCTCGCCGACATTCTCGTGAGAGCCGAATCGGGTTCAGGAGTGGACCGGACCTCGACGAATCTTCGGCCCGCGCAGGCGCACGATCGTCCAGCCGATCGCGCGCAGGAGCCCGTCGGTCCTCTGCAGTGACCGCCGGTTGCGCGGGCGGACCCCGCTATCCTGGGGCTCGGGAGTCGCGGGCCGCTCGACGCGACGATCCCGGATGATCTGCACGGTCGCGTTGCCTTCGAACGCGCGCTTGAAGAAGGTGTAGAGGTGCTCCCGATCGGGAGCCACCACGATCAGCTGTCGCGACCCGCCCGGCCGCTCGTCGAGAGTCCTGACTCGTCGGACCAGCTCGTAGAGCGCGCTCTTCCCGCCGTGGTAGCCGAGCGCCTGGGCCCGACGCAGGATCTCGACGGCCGAGATGGCAGGATCCTCCCGTAGCCACTGCGCGACGTGTGCCGCGTACTGCGCCACGATCGACGGGCGCCGGGCGCTGCGGGATTCCGAGCCGTCATTCATGGAAAGGCTCTGTGGCAAATTTGATACCGAGAACGGCACGCTAAATGGATCAAGGGGTTCTGCGTGAGGCCTCGCGTGAGGAGTGGCGCGTCTCTGACCGGGCAGGTCATTTTGGAGCCAGCGCCCTGCCTTGACAGCGCCTTCGACGGGGGCGCAGTATCGCGCCAATCTCGAGCGCACCCGACACCTTCGTGAGGCAGGGGGGCCATCATGGCGACTGACACCCGAGCCGAGCTCAAGGTCGACGCCCACCGCATCGAGCCCATTCCGGAAACCGACAAGGACTCCACCGGGCCGCAGCAGATGTGGATCTGGGCCGGCGCCAACATCGCGCCGATCAACTGGGCGCTCGGCGCGCTGGGCATCGTGCTTAACCTCGGGCTCTGGGAGACGATCGCCGTCGTCGTGGTCGGCAACATCGTGGGCTGCGCGATCTTCGCGGCCTTCACCGTGATGGGCCACAAGACCGGCGTCAACCAGATGGTGCTGGGACGCTCGGCGTTCGGGCGGCGCGGGGCCTACCTGCCGAGCGCCTTGATGTTCCTGATGACCCTGGGCTGGATCGGGGTCAACACCTATTTCCCGGTGAAGATCGCGATCGCGATTCTCGGCCAGTTCGGAGTCGGCGACACGTGGCTCAGCAATCTCGTCGTCGTCACGATCATCATGGTGATCCAGGTCCTCATCGGGATCTATGGGTTCTACGTGATCCGCACCTTCGAGAAGTACACGGTCCCGATCACGGCCGCGATCATGGTGCTGATGAGCGTCCTCGCCTGGACCCGGCCCGGCGTCGTCAACTGGGGGCTCACCAGCACGCTGCCTCCCGCCGCTCACCTGGCGATGCTCTCGCTCTTGATGACCGCGATCGGTGTGGGCTGGGGGATCTCCTGGGTCACCTGGGCCTCGGATTACTCGCGCTTCGTGCCGCGGTCGGTGTCCTCCGCCGCCGTCTTCTGGTACAGCTACGCGGGCATGTTCGTGCCGACGGTGTGGCTGGCCATTCTCGGCGCGACCGTCGCGAGCGTGACCAAGGACACCGACCCGGCGAAGATGGTCAGCGCGGTCTTCGGCGGCGTCATGAGCATCCTGGTGCTCTTGATGGTGCTGCACGGCCCGATCGCGACCAACATCCTGAACGTCTACTCGGCCGCGCTCGCCGCCCTCAGCATGGGCCTCAAGCTCTCGCGGACGGCCATGGCGCTCATCGCCGGCATCGTCGGCTATCTCGTGACGATCTATTTCGTCTTCCAGCCCTCGTTCGCCAAAGCGTTCGACAACTGGATGATCAGCCTGCTCCTGTGGATGAGCCCGTGGGCCGGCATCGTGCTGACCGACTTCTTCGTCGTGCGGCGTGGTCACGTCGACGTCGCCGAGCTCTACCGCGAGCCGGAGCGCAGCGCGTACGGTGACATCAACTGGGGTGCGATCGTGGCGTTCCTGGTCGGCCTGGCGGCCGGCTGGTCCGTCGAGGACGGTCTCGTGCCCGCGCTGCAGGGGCCCATCTCGACCAAGCTGCTGAGCGGCGCCGACCTCAGCTGGCTCGTCGGCATCGTCGTGGCCGGCGGCGTCTATCTGGCCCTCGGCCGGCGCGTCGCGCCGGCGCCGGTCCCCCAGCCGATGGGCGGCGGCGGCAGGCGGTAGGGCCCGGTAGCACGCTCGCGTCCGGCCGGGTTTTCCCGGCCTGACATACCCGGCGACTACCGGATTGTCTCTCCGTCCGCCGCACGGCTTAGTTGACTGGGTGGCGGTGTGACGTCCCTCAAGACGACCGTGAAGCGCGCGCTGCACTCGTTCGGCGTCTCGAGCAATCTGGCGCGCCGTGACGGCGCGAGCTTCATCCTCGCGGCCCACATCGTCCTGGAGGAGGAATCCGAGCGGCTGGCCGACGTCGTTCGCCTCCTGCGGCGGAGCTTCTCGCTCGTCTCCCTCGACGAGTACCTCGATGCCCTGCACACCGGCCGGTGCCGCAACCTCGTGACCCTGACCTTCGACGACGGGCTACGCAACCAGCTGACGGTCGGCCACGAGGTGCTCACGAGCCTGCGCGTCCCCGCGACCTTCTATGTGTGTCCGGCCCTGGTGGGCACGCCGTTCTCGACGTGGACGTGGGAGCTCGAGCCCCGGCTTTCGCGCCTGTCGGCCCGTCGGCGGCAGGAGATCTTCGCCAGCGGGTCCGCCGAGTCGTTCGAGCCGTTCCTGCAGGGCCTGAAGGAGATGCCGCTCGCCAGGCGAGAAGCCATCTGGGCGGAGATCGTCAATGCCACGCCGCGCTTCGCGTTCACATCCGACGAGGAGCGCCGGTTCGGCCTGATGGATTGGGCCGAGCTGGCGCGGCTGGACCGGTCGCTGATCACGATCGGGTCGCACACGCACACTCACGTGGACCTTCCCCAGGTCGACGACGCCCGACTGGAGCGCGAGCTGGCCGCGAGCAAGGCCGTGCTGCGGGAGAGGCTCGGGTGCGACGCGCGACACTTCGCGTACCCGAACGGCAGCTACGACGACCGGTCCGCGAGCGCCGTCGCCCGGCACTTCGATTCGAGCGTCACGATGGACCCTCGTGCTGTCGGATCCGCGGCGGGACCGCATCGGCTGCCGCGCGTCCACGTGCAGTGGGGCGCGCACGAGCTGGCCTGGACGCTGGCGAGAGCCCCGCGTGACTGAGCCATCGGCGACGGATCGGATCCTCGTCCTCGACGGCACCAGCCGGGCCGCCGTCGAAGCCGTGCAGTCGCTCGGCAAGCGGGGCCTCGAGGTGCACGTGGCGGCACGAGCGGACTGCCCGGCGTTTCGCTCGCGCTGGGCCGCGCGGACACTCGCGCAGCCGTCCACGTCGGACTCGCAGCGGTTCACCGACTGGCTGCGGGCGCTGCCGCACGAGTACTCCCTGCTCGTTCCCGCCACCGGCTACAGCCTCTATCACCTGGCGCGCCTGCCCGAGGCCGACCCACTCCGCACGCTCGCGGTGCTCCCGGCCCCCGAGGCGCTGCACACCGCGCTCGACAAGGCCCGGACCCTCGATGCGGCGATGCGGCTGGGCATCAGCGTGCCAAAATCGTCGCTGCGGACGCGCCGCGACGCCGCCCAGGATGGCCTGCTGCCGCGCGTGCTCAAGCCGATCCGCAGCGTGCTCGAGGGGGCGCACGATCTGACGGAGGTGTTTCCGACCCTCGTCCGCGACCTCGAACAGAGAAAGGAAGCCCTGGAACGGCTCCTCCAGCAGTGTCCGGTGCTCGAGCAGGAGCTGGTGCCCGGCGTCGGGATCGGCATCGAGTGCCTGTACGCGCGAGGCAAGCTCCTCTGGCATTTCGCCCACGAGCGCCTTCACGAGGGCACCGGCGGCGGGCTCGGGAGCGGCAGCTTCTATCGCAAATCCATCCCGGCGCCCCCGGACCTGCTCTGGGCCGCGAAGCGGTTGCTCGACGATCTCGGCTGGCACGGGGTCGCGATGGTGGAGTTCAAGTACGACCGCGAGAGCGGCCGCTACTGGCTGATGGAGATCAATCCTCGGCTCTGGGGATCGGTGGCGCTCGCGATCGACGCCGGCGTGGATTTTCCGTACGGCCTGTTTTGTATCGCGACCGACGCGGACCCCGGTCCGCAGCCGCTCTACCGCCAGCGGTACTACACGCGGCTCGTCCCGCCTGATCTCGACTGGATCGCGCGCCAGATCCGCACGTCGGGCGCCTCGCGGGCCGTCGAGCTGCTCTCGTTTCTCCGGTTGCTCACTGGACGCGAGAGCTGGGACCACTTCGCCTGGACCGATCTCGGGCCGCTCGTGAAGAGCAGCACCGACTTCCTCCGGGAAAAGAACCGCGCGCTCGACAGCCGACGGCAGGCCCACGCCGAGGCCCGGGCGGCGTTGCGACAGCACGCGGCGAACGTGCCGCTCGTGAGGGCATCCGTGCCGGTCAGCCGGATCCTGTTCGTGTGCACGGGCAACATCTGTCGAAGCGCGCTGGCGGCGGCGCTGTGGCAGATGCAGCATCCGGCGATGAAGGTCGCGTCGGCCGGCTTCATTCCCCGCGAGGGCCGGCGGTCGCCGGACAACGTGCAAGCCGCCGCATGGGCGAGAGGCGTCAGTCTCGCCGACCATCGCTCGACCAGGCTCGACGAGACGATGCTGCGCGAGAACGACGTCGTCGTAGTGTTCGAGCCGCGGAACTTCGTCGAGCTGAGCCGGGCGTTTCCGCAGTATCTCGACAGGATGGTCCTGCTCGGCGCGCTGCTCGATCCGCCGCGGGCGTCCATCAAGGATCCGTATCAGCTCTCGACCGCCGAGACCGAGCGCGTCGCCGACCAGATCGAAGCCGGGCTCACCGAGCTCGCGGTGCTCCTCGGCCGAGCGGTCTGCTAGACTCCCCGCCAGCCGTCCCGCCGACAACCTTCGCCTTCGACGACGGAGATCGTGATGGGCAAAGCGATCGAGGAGCTGGCGCACTTCGTGGCTCGTACGCCCTGGGAGACGGTCCCCGAGGCCGTTCGGTCGCACGCCAGGCTCGTATTCCTGGACACGCTGGGCGTGATCCTCGCCGGCTCCGTGCAACCCGAGGTGGCCGGCGCGCGGGAGCGCCTGACCGCGACCGGCGGCCGAGGCGCGACGGTCTACGCGCCGGGGTGGCCGACGACGGATCCGCGCACGGCGGCTCTGCTCAATGCTCTGGCCGGACGCTCGATCGAGCTATGCGAGGGGCATCGCTACGTCTCTTGCCAGGGCGCGGTGCAAGCCCTGCCGACGGCGCTCGCCAGCGGCGAATGGCTGGAGCGCTCGGGGCGGGACGTGCTGGCCGCGCTCGTCTTCGGCTACGAAGTTGCCGCGCGGCTCGGGGCGGGGCTCCACGCGCGACCGATCGCGCATCAGAACGGTCAGGCGCCCTTGCTCGGAGCGGTCGCCGCCGGGGCGCGCCTGCGCGGATTGAGCGGCGATCAGATGAGCCTCGCGCTGCGCATCGGCTCGATCCTCGTCCTCACTCCTGGCTACACGAACGCGGTGGCCGGGGCGACGGCGCTGAACGTGGCCGGGGGGATGAGCGGCTTCGCCGGCGCTCTGGCGCCGGAGCTGGCGCTGGCCGGCGTCGCCGCGCAGCCGAACGCCATCGAGGAGTCCTTCGGCCAGCTGGTCGGCGACGGGTTCAGGCCGGAGGCGGTGACGGAAGAGCTGGGCCGGCGCTGGGAGATCGCGCGCAACTATTTCCGGCTTCGCGCGTGCTGCAATCCGATCTACGCGGCCCTCGACGCCCTCGAGGACATCCTCGCCGATCTTCGACCCGATCCCGCCGGCATCGAGCGCATCGACGTGGCGACCTACCGCTTCGCCGCGAACATGCGCGAGACCGATCCGGCCAACTATTTCGCCGCCAAGTATTCGCTGCCCCACGCCGCCGCCGCCCTGGTGCTGCGGGGCAACGCGGGCTATCGCGCCTTCACGGACGACGTCGTCCGCGATCCCGCGATCGGCGCGCTTCGCCGGCGGGTCACAGTTCGCGAGGATCCCGCTCTCAGCGCGTCCGTGCCGCGACTCAAGCCGGCGCGGGTCACCGTCACGCTCAGCGACGGCCGGCAGGTGACGCGGCTCTGCGAGAGCGCGCGCGGCGACTATCAGGATCCCTACGGTGAAGCCGAAGTCCGGGAGAAGTTTCGAGAGCTGGCCGGGGTGGTGCTGAGCCCGAGCGGGGTGGCGCGCGTGGAGGAGCTCGTCGACCGGCTCGACGACCTGCCGCGTCTCGGCGACCTGGTCGATGCTCTGCGCCAGGACCGCGGGCGCTAGCGCCGCGGCCGCGAGATCGGACCGAACGCGGGCGGAGGCACGCGGCGCCGGGACGCGGCCTCATAGGCCGAGGCGATCTTCAGCAGGACATCTTCTCGACCCGGCTCGGCGCGGAACACCAGCGAGAAGGGCAAGCCCGGCTCGGGAATGGTCGTCGGCGCATCGGACGGGACGGGCACGTAGCGCGTGCCTTCGGGGTTGAGCGCCCAGACCGGATCGTAGACGGTCGTCACGTAGCCCGCCGGGACCAGCACCTCCGTCAACCCCGCGTTCGGCCCGTAGAACGTCTCGAGCCTCAGATTGCCCGGCAGGCCCGGCTGGTAGGCCCCGCCGATCTTGCCCGGCGGGAACGGCGTGTGCAGGCGGACCAGCGCGTCCAAACGGTTCTCGATCAGGACCATCATGTCAACCCGGCGCAACAGCTCGCGGAGCATGATGCGCTCGTCGACGCCTTGACGCCGGCCGAGGGGATTGCGCGGGTCGGCCACTTCTTCCCAGTTCTTGAACGCGGCGCGGCCGTCGTCGCCCCAGAACTTCGATCGCGCGTTGAGCGCGGCGAAGTCGACGAGCGTCTCGGTGAAGCCCCGCGTCCTCCAGTCCGCGGCGCGCCGGCTCAGGTACTGCGGGACGTGGAACCGGAACGCCATCGCGAGCTCCTGCTCCTGGATCGTCGCGATGTCGAAATTGGCGGGCGGCTCGATCCGTCCCTCCGCGAGCCCAACGCAGTAGTCGATCGGCAGCATCGTGCCGGAGCCGAAGATCTTCCCGGGCGCGAACTCGGTGGGCACGATCGCGGCCGCGAGCTCCTTGAACAGGGGCCGCCCGTCGCGTCGCAGCCTGAACAAGAGGTCGGGCATGATGACGGGCACGAGCCGCGTCAGCGCGCGCCGGAAATCCGTCGTCATCGCCTCGACGTCGGGATCGCGCTTCCACAGCGGGTCGGCCGACTCCACGAGCGTCGCGCCCAGCCGGCCGCTCAGCACCGTCTTGATCTCCCGGGAGGCGGCGGTGACGATCGGCTCCTCGGTCTTCGACCCGGGCGCGTACACCATCGACTCCCGGACGATGCCGATGCGGATGCCCTTGAGCGCGCCCGACGTTCCCGGCATGTTCGCGTGGCTCGCGTAGGACGTGCTCAGCACCGACGAGCGCGGCACGGTCGTATAGGGATCCCGCGGGTCGTAGTAGCCTTCGACCTCGTCCTTGAGCGCATCGAGGACCCTGGCGCAATCGGCGAGCGTGCGACAGAGGATGCCGCTGCGGTCGCAGTAGATGTCGGCGCCGATCGCGCCCCCGTTGAACCCCAGCATCGACTTGTGCGGCAGGATCAGCGCCACCGCGTTGTGGTTGGCCGGGCCGCGGCACGAGGCCCGCGTCTCCTCGCCGAGGCTCGCCATCACGAGATTCGCGCTGACCGACACGCCCGAGCCCGAGCTCGAGCCGAGCGAGGCCGCGCGCGTCGTGTCGTAGGGATTCGCCGGGTTGCCGCCCCAGGTGCTCCGCTGGTAGCCCAGGGTCGACGGCAGCACCCGGTGGGGCGCGTGGCGGCCGCCGGGGTTCCCGGCGCGCCCGTTGTACTCGGTGTTGACGGCCTTGGCGAAGATGATCGCGCCCTTGTTGCGCAGCTGCTCGACCAGGACGTGATCGCGCGCCGGGAAGTCGATGTCGTACCGCGCGTCGCCCCCGGCGGTGGTTCGCATGTCCTTCGTGTCGAACGGATCCTTGAACGAGAACACCACGCCGTACATCGGCATCTTCTCTAGATTCGGATCACGGCCATACGTCGCGTCGAGCTCGGCCGCGCGCTCGAACGCGTCGGGAAGCCGGCGGAACATCTCGCACACGGGGGGCGCTCCGGGCGGCAGCGGGCCCGCGGACGGATGCCGGTCGAAATCGCCACGGCAGGTCACGGAACGTTCGCCGCGAATGTTCAAGGTCGCGAGCGCGTTAACCTGCCCCGCGTTCGGCTTGCCGACGATCATCCCGTACTGCTGCTGCACGGCAGGGTCCGAAGCCGTCGCCTCCATGCGTCCGAATTCGAGCGGCGGCCCCTGGTACTTGTGGAGATCGGGCAGGACGGTCGAGGCCTTGACGGTCTCGGTCGGAAAGCGCAACGGCGCCAACGCGCGCACGGCGCCCTTCGCTTCGGGTATGGGCAGACCGTCTTGCGTCACGAGCACGCTGGCGACGCCGTTGTAGGCGCGCACGCGGTCGATGTAGTGCTGGACCACCGCGACGCAGGTCGTCCGCCCCCACTTGATGGCCGCGTGCAGCTCCGCGATCGTCGCCTCGTCGAGGCGAAACGGCTTGTCCTGAGCGTCGGGCTCTGCGGTCACGACGTCGTCCTCCCCGTATCAGCCCTCGGCCGAGATGCGCCCAGGGCGAAGGATAGTACAATCAGCCGAGCCCGCGCGGGTCAAGTCGTGGAGGTGCTTCGCTTGACGATCCGGCTGTCGGTGCTGGTGCTGTCGCTGCTCCTCGCGTCGCCGGGTCAGCTCCGCGCGGCGTCCGAAGGCACCATGACGTGGGGGGTGCACGCTTCGCTGGCCGCGCGGTGGCTCGACCCCGCCGAGACGGAAGGCACGATCATCCCGTTCATGATGCTGTATGCCTTGCACGACGCGCTGTTGAAGCCGATGCCGGCCGGGCTCAATACGCCGAGTCTGGCGGAGTCGTGGACGATGTCGAAGGACGGCCTCACGTACGAGTTCGTCCTGCGAAAGAGCAGCAAGTTCCACAACGGAGATCCGGTGACGGCCGAGGACGTCAAATTCTCGTTCGAGCGTTACCGGGGCGCGGGCGCCAAGCAGATCAAGGACAAGGTCCGCGACGTGCAGGTCGTGGATCCCGGGCGAGTGCGGTTCCAGCTCAGAGAGCCCTGGCCGGATTTCCTGGCGTACTACGGCACGACGGCTTCGGGCGTCGGGTGGATCGTCCCCAAGAGATACGTCGAGCAGGTGGGCGACGATGGCTTCAAGAAGGCTCCCGTCGGCGCCGGCCCGTTTCGGTTCGTCTCGTTCACGCCCGGGATCGAGCTCGTGGTGGAGGCGTTCGAGGGGTACTGGCGCAAGGTGCCGAGCGTCAACCGGCTCGTGTTCAAGGTCATGCCCGACGATACGACGCGCGCCGCCGCGCTCAAGAGGGGCGACGTCGACGTCATCTTCCAGGTCAACGGCCCGGTCGCAGAGGACCTGCGCCGCACGCCCCATATGCGGATCGTGTCGAGGTTGGCGGGCAATGGCGTCTTCTGGATCGATCTGCCCGACCAGTGGGACCCGAAGTCGCCATGGCACGACAAGCGCGTCCGGCTCGCGGCGAGCCTGGCGCTCGACCGCCAGGCGGTGAATCAGGCCGAGTCGCTCGGCACTTCGCGTCTGACCGGCGCGATCGTTCCGCGGTCGTTCGAGTTCGCGCTGCCGCTCGATCCTCCCCCCTACGATCCGGGCCGGGCCAGGCAACTTCTGGCCGAGGCGGGCTATCCGAACGGCTTCGACGCTGGAGACTTCTATCCATACCCCCCGCTGTATGCGATGGGCGAGGCGTTGGCCGGCTATCTCGGGGCCGTCGGCATCCGCACTCGCATCCGAACGATGGAGCGCGCGGCGTTCCTGACGGCGTGGCGCGAAAAGAAGCTCAAAGGTGTCGTCATGGGACTGAACGGAGCGGGCGGAAACGCGGCGACCCGTCTCGAGGCCTACGTCACCAGGACCGGGATCTACGCGTACGGCGTTCTCCCCGAGGTCGAGGATCTGTTCCAGCGCCAGGCCCGCGAGATCGATCGAACGAAGCGCGAGGCCCTCCTCCATCAGATCCAGCGCATCTTGTCCGATCGCGTGATGTACGTGCCCGTCTACGAGCTCAGCCCCATGGCGGGCATCGGTCCGCGCGTCGAGCAGGCGGCGGTCGGTCTGATTCCGGGCTTTCCCTACTCCGCGCCGTACGAAGACGTCAAGCTCAGGAAGCCGTAGGATCGAGAATGACCTTGCCGAGCGGCTCGTTCGTCTCGACGAGGCGATGCGCCGCGGCCGCTTCTCGGAGCGGCAGGACGCGGTCGACCAGCGCTCTGAAGCTCCCGGCTCTGGCCAGCTGGAACGAGCGCTCCAGATCTTCTCGGCTGTCCGCGCCCAGCCCGCTGATGACCCGAAGACGCTGCTGGTAGAGGCGCCGCACGTCGAGCGTGACGAGCCCGCCGCCATGCGCGCCGACGGTGACGAGCCGGCCGCCCGGCGCGAGACTGTTGAACGCGAGCGGCCAGAGAGCCGGATCGGCGATGTTCTCGAAGACCACGTCCGCTCCGCGGCCCGCCGTGATCCGCGTGACTTCCCGCTGGAGATCCTGCCGGCGATAGTTCACTCCGAACTCGGCGCCGAGCGACATGGCGAGCTCGACGCGCCGGTCCGTCCCCGCGCCGGCGATCGTGCGAGCCCCCAGGCTCTTGGCGACCTGGACCAGGCAGCTGCCCAGGCCACCGGCGGCGCCCATGACGAGCGCCCAATCGCCGGTCTTGAGATCGGCCAGACGGCACTCGCCGAACGCCAGCGGGAAGTGCCGCGCGATGACCGTCGCATCGGCGAAGGCGAGCCCTTCGGGTAGCGGTACGCAGTTCACGGCTGGGATCTTCACGTATTCCGCGTAGCCGCCCCAGCACTGGACTCCGAGCATCCTTCGGCTCGCGCCGATCCCTCCGAAGATCGCCACGCGGTCGCCGATCTTCACGCCTTCGGCCGCGGGACCCGCCGCGGCGACCACTCCCGACGGGTCGTTGCCCAGGACGAGCGGCAGGGTCACGCCGTAGTTGCCGCCGTCCTGCCGCACCTGAAGATCGAGCGTACGGTTGACGGAGACGGCATGAACCCTGACGAGCACCTCGCCGGGCCCAGGGGTCGGCGTCTCGACGTCCTCCCACCTCAGGACGTCGGGGCCGCCGAACTCTCTGATGACGATCGCTTTCAACGCCGTCGGCCGGGAATCAGACGGCCGTCTCGAGCACTCGCCGGGCCCCTACCAGCTCGGGCGCCAGCGGAGAGAGCCCGGCCTCCTCGCCTCTGAGGACGAGCTGCCGGCAGGCCTGGCGGTGCAGAGGCGCGTTGCCCCCGCGCTCGTACGCCCAGGCGAGCGCGGCGAGCGACTGCACGTGATGGGGGTTGGCGAGCAGGCGCTGCTGCGCCAGCTCGATCACCCGCTCGACGTGGTCGAGCCGACGATGGAGCTCCATGAAGATGTCGCGGAAGATGTCTTTCTGCTCGCGGCTGCCGCCGCCCATCGTGTGCAGGTCGTCGATCGCCGGCGCCATGAATCGTACGGCGCCTTCGAGATCGCCCTTGATGATCGCCATCTCGCCTTCCAGGAGCGCGACCCCCAGGGTCGACCAGTGGCCGCTCGGACGCCCCGCGGGCATCCGGCGCAGCCGCTCGACCTGCTGGGCCGCTCTCGTCCAATCGCCCGCTCGCGCGAACGCGACGCCGAGCCAGTGGTGCATCCACGTGGTCTGCCAGTCCGCGTACTCGGCGAGGACGCGCTCGCCCTGCTTGGCGAGATCGCGCCACGTCGCGGCGTCCGCCGACGTGCCCCGCAGCACCTCGAGGCGCCACAGGAGCTCGATGCGCTCGTAGACCGGTAGCGGCGGCGCCGTGGATGCCCAGTAGTCGCGCGTCATGCGGTCGTGCCCGAGCAGCGCCTGCGCCTCGGCCAGATGCCAGAGGACGTGCGCATAGCGCTCGAGCGAGGCCGCGCGCTCGAAGGTCTCGAGCGCGTTCGGGTAGTCGCCGCGCGCCTGATACGCGTGACCGACCGCGTGGTACGTGTAGAGGCTGGTCGGGTCCCGAGCCAGGGAGGAGAGGCTCATCGCGAGCCCCTCGTCGTTGTAGCCGGACTGCTCGAGAAAGAATCCGAGCATCGTCTGGTACTGCGGCTCGTTGGGGCTCGCCTCGAGGCTCCGGCGGGCGATGTCGATGCCGCCGCGATAGTCGCCCTGCGTGATGCAGTTGAGGCCGACGATGCGGACGGCGATCCGATCTAACGGATAGCGAGCCGCGATCTGGCCCAGCGCCTCGTACGCGGCGGCGGGGTCGCCGCGCTGCAGGGCATCCACCGCCCGCAGGTGCAGGCACTCGCGGTCGTGGCGCGCGTCGTCGCCCACCGCCGTGGCCTGACGAGCCGCCGCGATGGCCAGGTCGGCCTGCCCCATGCGCCAGGCGATATAGGCCTTCGTGCAGTGGGCCAGCGCGAACCGTGGATCGCTCTGCACCGCGGCATCCAGCGTCTCCACGGCCCCGCCACGCCAGCGAAGGAACAGGTCGAGGCCGCGCTCGTACGCGGCCAGGGCGTCCGACGACTTCGTGGAGACGCCGAGTCCCTTGATGTCGGTGGCCGTCATGGTCTCCTCCGGGTCAGTCCGTCTCGATCGGCAGCGACCGATCCTTCGCCCACTCTCCCATGGAGACGTCGTAGAGCGTGAGCCTGTCGTGGCCGAGCTGATACAGCAGGAACAGATCGACGGTGGCCGAGATCCCGCCGCCGCAATAGCAGATCACGCGCTTGTCCCTGGTGACGCCTTGGCTTCGGCGTCCGACAGCGACGTGGAAGCCCGGGCGCGGCGCGGCCTTGAAGGTGGCCGGCGGGTAGCCGCGCGCCGGACCGCTCTCGGTCGGCCGGCCCTCGGCCTTCCACTTGTCGAGCCCGCCGTCCAGCACGGCCGCGCGGTCGAAGCCGAGCGACCGGAGCATCCACCAGAAGCGCGTCGCCCACATCATCGTCCCGATGCTGTAGAGCACGACGCGGCTGTCCGTCCCGAGCCCGTGACGGCCGAAGGCCGCCTCGAGCTGCGCCGTCGCCGGCATCATGAAACGCAGCCGCGTGGACGCACCCGAGAACTCGCCCTGCAGGTCGAGGAAGTCGGCTCCGGGAATGTGCGCTTCCTCGAAGCTCGCGCGCCCGGGCACGGCGACGTAAGGGTCGTCGCTGCCGGGGGGCGGCGTCTCGAGATAGGTCGTGCAGTCGTAGACGCGCAGGCTCGACTGCCCGAGGATGTTCGTGAGCTGCTCGGCGCTCATGAGGGCCTGGGGATCGCGCATGGTGTTTCCCGGGTGAGGGTCTAATCGCGTGGGCGCCAGCTGACGACGCCGACGACGGGCACCGGGCTCCACGACAGCGCCCAGCGCCCCTCGCGGCTCGTGATCGCGTCGCGGGCCAGCGCGGCGAGGCGCCGGCCCTTGTCGGTATCGGGCGCGACGAAGAGCTGCTGGTAGAGCCACCGGAGCGGACCGTCGCGGTCGGCGTGCAGCAGCGGCTCGCGCGTGAAGAGGCGCAGCTCGAAGAGGCGGCCGCGCGCCAGCAGCAGGGTGAGGAACTCGGTGAGCGAGGGCAGCGAGACGCGCACCTCGCCGTGGATCGGCGGCCAGAATCGCTCGGCCGGATGCGGCGGTGACGGGGTTACGAGCACGGCGACGCACAGACGCCGCGCGGAGGCCTCGGCGGCGTCGAGAAAGGGGCCGATCTCCTCGATGTCGTAGCCGATGTGGGCCAGCAGCGCCACGTCGGCGGCCGGCGCGCCCTGCATCGGCCAGCGGGCTGGAACGATTTCGATGTTCGCGATCCCGTGCTCGGTCATCCCGGCCTGCAGCACGTTGCGCATCCCCTCCGACGGCTCGACAGCGAGCACGCTCTTCGCCAGCAACGCCAGCGGTAATGCGTAGCGCCCGCCGCCGGCGCCGATGTCGAGCCACGTCTCGCCCGGCTGCACGAGCGTGCGCAAGAGCTCGAGCGCCGGCTCGTCCGTCCGGCGTGGGGCCGCGCGAAAGTCGGAGGCGACCGCGGCGTAGAAGTCGCGCGGCGGCGTGCCCTCGCGCAGCCGCTCGGCCTGCTCGCGATTGGCGCGCACCCGGCGGCGCCAGGCCTCGAGCGCGCCCGCGGCTTCGGGGCGAAGTACGTCGGACATTCGTCGCGAAATCTCTAGCGCGACCGCCGGGTGAAGGCCGGCATGACGTCGGCCGCGAACCACTCGAGCTGCTCGAGCATCATGGACTCCGGCGCACCGATGGGGTGGCTGACCGAGACGCGCTCGAGCCCCGGATAGTCTTTCTCGAAGCGCATGAGGGTCTCGACGATCTGCGCCGGCGGACCGCAGAGGTAGGCGCCGCTGGCGGCCGCTTCCTCGATCGTCGGCAGGCCGGCGTACGGCGCCCGCTTCGGATCGGCCATCGCGTCGATCTGCTCTTGCGCGAGTGACCGGACCAGACGCAGCGGCCCGAACATCTTGAGGTTCTCTTCGAAGTAGCCCGCGGCGGCCTTCATGGCCTCCTCCTTCGTCGCGGCGAGCTGGAAGTGGAATCCGATGCAGAGGCCCTCGCCCAGCTCGGTCTCGCGCCCGGCGCGGCGCCAGGCGTCGCGATAGGCCTCGACGACGGCGCGCATGGCGCCGCCCTCGGCCACACCGCCGCCGATGAGCCCCTTGATGCCGTGCCTGGTCATGAAGTCGAGCCCTCGCGGCGTCGAGCTCTGGATGGGCTGCCAGCACTCCACGGGATGAACGGGCCGCGGCACCACGGTGAGGTCCTTCAGGTCGTAGCCGCGGTACGGCACGCGCGCGGGAATCGTGTAGTGCCTCCCCTCGTGGGAGAACACCGGGTTCTTGAACGCCTTGAAGATGATCTCGACCTGCTCCTCGAACAGCTCGCGGTTGGCAGCCTGGTCGAGCAGCGGAGCGCCGAAGGTATCGACCTCACGCGTGTGATAGCCCCGTCCGACGCCGAAGCGCACCCGGCCGCCGGTGAGCACGTCAGCCATCGCGAAGTCCTCGGCGAGCCGCAGAGGGTGCCACATCGGTGTGATGTTGAAGCCGCATCCGATCTTCAGCCGCTTGGTCTGGTGCGCGAGGTCGAGGGCCATCATGAGCACGTTCGGGATGCACTCGTAGCCTTCGCGCTGGAAATGGTGCTCGGCGAGCCAGAAGGTGTCGTACCCGCACCGGTCCAGCAGCCGCGCCAGATTGCGCGCCTTGGCGAAGGTGGTGACGAGGTGCTCGTTCGGAAACGTGCGGCTGTTCACGGCGGTGCCGCCGTAGCCGATGTCGTCCATGTCTACGTGACCGGCATAGAGACTGTCGAAGATCGTGATCATGTCGCCCCCTACTCGAACAGTGACAGATCGATGGCGTCACCCATCGTACGATAGCCGAGGTCGCTCGGGTGGAGGTGATCCCCGCAGTCGTAGATCGGCAGCATCGATGTCGGATGGTCGGGATCGCGCAACGCTCGGTCGAAATCGACGATCGCATCGAAGGCGTCGCCCTTCCGCAGCCAATCGTTGACCTCCTGACGCACCGCCTCGCGCCGGGGGTTCCAGGCGCCGGGCAGGAAGGTCTCGTTCTCGAACGGCGTGAGCGTGCCGCCGATCACCTTGATCCGCCGCGCCTGGCCGCGCACGGCGAACTGCTTGAGCCCAGCGATCATCTGCGGCGCGGTGACCTCCTCTTCGGCCTTGCCGGGACGGTTCCGCAGATCGTTGGTACCGAGCATGACCACGGCATGAGTGACGCCGGGCTGGGCGAGCACGTCGCGGTCGAAGCGACGCAGGCCGCTGTCGCCGCGGATATCGTGCAGGATGCGGTTGCCCCCGAGCCCCTGGTTCATCACCGCCATCGGCCGGCCGCTCTTCCGAGCCATGAGCCGGCGCGCCAGCTGCGAGGGCCAGCTGTGATGGCCGTCGTGGGTCGAGATGTTGGCGTCGGTCAGCGAGTCACCGACCGCGACGACCCCGCCCGTCTCCGGCGGCGCGACGACGTCGACCCCGCAGAGGAAGTACCAGTCGTCGGTGAGGCGGCCGACCGGCATGACCTCTTCGGCGGCGAAGTCTCCCGGCGGCGAGACGTAGTTGGTCTGCCGCGCATAGCGCCCGGTGATTCCGAAGCTCGCCGGCAGATCGCCGGGCAGGTGCACGCTGACGGCCAGGTCCGACAGCGGCGCGAACTCCAGCCGGACCGGATCGCTGACGATCAGCGCGCCGGCGGCGATCGTCGCGGCCGGCTCGCCGCCGAAAGTGACGCGGCGATTGGAGCCCACCACGACGGCCGGCCCCGTGCTGCGCACGCCGACGCGCGCCGCGCCGATCGCCAGCGGGCGCGTGCCGTACGCGTTCGAGATGCGGAGGCGCAGCACGCTGCCGCCGATGCTGACGCGCGGGATCATCCGCAAGGTGTGGTTGCTGAAGGCGGCGCCTTCGCCGGGCGCGGGGGCTGCCGTCCAGGTACCGACCCAAGGCGCGGTATCGCTCATGGCCTGTCTCCTTCGCCGGGTCGCCGGAAGAGCCGCCCGCGACCCGGTGCTATGCTACGCGGAAATCGCCCTGGGGGGAGATCGAGGAAGGTGCCAGGGGAAAACCGGGAGGATCGCATGGCGGACAAGATTCGCGTGGGGATCGTGGGAGCGACGGTGACGCAGGGCGGGAGCGGCTGGGGGCAGAACGCTCACGTTCCCGCGCTGAAGGCTCTGCCCAGCTACGAGCTGAAGGCGGTCTGCACGGCGCACGAGGACACCGCCAAGGCCTCGGCCGCGGCGTTCGGCGCCGAGCGGGCGTTCCACCGGTTCAGCGACATGGCGGCGCATCCCGAGGTCGACCTGATCGTCGTCTGCGTGCGGGTGCCCGGGCACCGCGAGCTGGTCGTGGCCGGCCTGCAGGCGGGAAAGCCCGTGTTCTGCGAGTGGCCGCTCGGCGCGAATCTCGCCGAGGCCGAAGAGATGGCCGGGCTCGCCCGCCAGCGCTCGCTCCCGACCATGGTCGGGCTGCAGGGGCGCAGCGATCCGACGATTCTCTACGCGCGCGACCTCGTCCAGCAGGGCTACATCGGCGAGGTGCTCACCGCGAGTCTGAGCACGGTGGCCCAGGCCCAGCTGCAGCGCGGTCCCGGCCGCATCTGGCAGGGCGTGCGCGCCAACGGCGCCAACACGCTGACCATCGCCGGCGGCCACGCGATCGACACGATGTGTGCCGTGCTCGGCGAGTTGGCCGAGCTCGCGGCCCGCGTGTCGACGCGAATCCCGGAGTGGCGCACGCTCGAAGGCAAGCCGGTCCCGGTGGATTCGCCGGACAGCATCAGCGTCGTCGGCCGCATGGCGAGCGGCGCCGAGGTATCGATCAACGTGGCCGCGGTGCCCTCGCATCCCAGCGGCAACCGGCTGGAGATCTACGGACGCGACGGCGCTCTGGTCATCCGGGCGAACGGCGCGCTCAGCCTCGGACCGAACCAGCTGCACGCGGGCAGGGGCAAGGAGTCGATGGTCGCGATGCCCGTGCCGGCCAAGTACAAGTTCACGCCCGAGGGCACGCCGGCCGGCCAGCCCTACAACGTCGCCCAGGCGTACGCGCGCGCCGCCGACGCCGTGCGCGGCGGCGGGGCCTTCGACGTCGACTTCAACCTCGCCGTCCGGCGCCACAAGCTGATCGACGCGATCGAGCGGTCGTCGGCCACGGGCCGGGCGGTGAGGCTGGACCAATAGTCGTGGAGGACGTCTACACCTTCGCCGGCAATCCGCTGGACCGGGCCAGCGAGCGCCGGGATGACCGCGCGTGGATCGCCGGGCTGCTCGACGCCTCGGCGACTCGCATCCTACCGCTGCGCGACCTGAAGCCGTTCACGCGCGGCAAGACGCCGGCGCTCGACTGGCAACCGGTGGGGCAGTGGCGCGATCAGATCGAGACGGGCGCGGCGCTGATCTTCCTCGGCCTCGGCGAGGGGCGCGCGCATTTCGCGATCGACGCGACCGGCGCGAACGTCGCCCCCGACATCGACACCGAGCTGATCGACGTGCGCGCCGTGGCGCCGGCGATCGGCGCCGGCGAGGCGGCCATCCTCGCCGAGGCGCGCTCGCTGCTGGACTGGCACGCCCGACATCGCTTCTGCGCTCAGTGCGGATCGCCGACCCGGGTGGCGTCGGCCGGCTGGGTGCGGCGCTGCCCGGATTGCAAGGCGTCGCACTTCCCGCGCACCGATCCGGTCGTGATCATGCTCGCGATCCACGGCGACCGCGGCCTGCTCGGACGCAACCGGCGGCGCCCGGGTGCCCGGTTCTCGTGCCTGGCGGGGTTCGTCGAGCCGGGTGAAACTCTGGAGGAGGCGGTGCGCCGCGAGGTGCGGGAGGAGTCGGGCGTCCGCTGCGGGCGTGTGCGCTACCTGGCCGCGCAGCCGTGGCCGTTTCCGTCGAGCCTGATGATCGGGTTCCTCGCCGAGGCGCTGACCGAGGAGATCACGGTCGACCCCGAGGAGCTCGCCGAGGCGCGCTGGTTCCACCGCGACGAGATCCGCGAGATGGTGGCGCGCGCGGCGGCTGGGACCGACGACCAGGGCCAGGCGTCGCTGCCGGCGCCGATCGCGATCGCGCATCACATCTGCCGGCGATGGTCGAACGGCCTCGACAGCCTCTGATCGCGTCGTGATCGCGTTTCGTCGTCGAGAGGAGTGACCCGTGTCCCTGTCGATCCGGCCGCTGCGCGGCGCGTTCGCCGGAGAGGTTTCGGGAGTGGACATCACCGCGCCGCTCGACGGCGCGGACGTGGCGGCGATCGAGGCAGGGATGGACGCCTACGCCGTGCTCGTCTTTCACGATCAACGCCTGACGGACGAGCAGCAGATCGCCTTCACGCTCAACTTCGGCGAGCTCGAGAGCTACAAGACGCCCGGCCACATCCGCAAGGGCGAGGACCAGCGTCTCGGTCCGGGCATCGCGGACTTCTCCAACCTGGACCGCCACGGCCAGATCATGTCGGTTGAGGATCGCGTCTGGTTCTTCAAGCTGGGCGACCGGCTCTGGCACTCCGACAGCTCCTTCCGCCCGGCGCCGGCCAAGTACTCGCTGCTCTCGGGGCGCGTCATCCCGTCGTGGGGCGCCAACACCGAGTTCGCCGACATGCGCGGGGCCTACGACGCCCTCGACGCGCGCACCAGGGCCGAGGTAGCGAGCTTGATCTGCGAGCACTCGCTCATCTACTCGCGCGAGACGATCGGCTTCGTCGATCTCACCGCCGAAGAGATCGCCGCCTTCGCGCCCGTCCGTCATCCTCTCGTGCGCCGGCACCCGGTGACCGGGCGGCCGTCGCTCTTCCTTTCTGCGCACGCCGGGGCCATCGTGGGCTGGACCGTCCCCGAGGCACGCATCTTCCTGCGCGACCTCACGGAACACGCGACGCAGCGGGAGCTCGTCTATTCCCACGCCTGGAAGCCGGGCGACCTGGTCATGTGGGACAACCGCGCGACGATGCACCGAGCCCGGCGCTTCGATTATCGGGAAGTGCGCGACGTGCGCCGGACCACGCTCGCCGGCACCCCTCCCATCCCCGGCACATAGCCGGTCGACCCGACGAGGTGACTCTGCGCCCTAGCCGGCGTCTCGCCGGCGTGGGCTCACGCGCTCGGTGAATTGTGTACTATCGGCGTGTCTCGCTCTTCGAGGAGGTGGCGCCATGCCGGTACGTCGAGGGGAGGAATATCTGGAGAGCCTCAGGGACGGGCGGCGCCTGTGGCTGATGGGCGAGCGGGTCGAGGACGTCACCACCCATCCGGCGCTGGCTGGCTGCGCTCGCAGCGTGGCCGCGGTCTACGACCTGCAGCACGACGCCGGGTACCGCGATCTCCTGACGTTCCCGTCGCCCAGCACAGGCGGGCCGGTCAGCCGGGCCTATCTGCCACCCCGGTCCGTGGACGACCTGGCGCTCCAGCGGCGCATGTACGAGTGCCTCGTGCGCCGGGCGGGCGGCGTCGCGGCGCGCCTACCCCAGCATCTGGCGACGGTGGTGCTCGGCCTCTACGACATCCGCGACCTGCTGGGCAAGGAGGACCCCGCGTTCGCCGAGCACGTCGCTAGCTACTTCGAGTACTGCCGCGAGAACGATCGCAGCATCGCGACCGTGTTCAGCGATCCCCTGCATCATCGCAATCACCCCGCCTCCAAGCAGGAGCCCTTGCGAGTCACGGCACGCCGCCCCGGCGGCGTCGTCATGCGGGGCGCGAAAGGAGTGGGGACGCAGGCCCCGTACGCCAACGAGCTCTTCTGCATGGCCCCGCCTCGACCCGACCTCAGGCCCGAGGAAGATGTGTACTTCGCGACGCCGGTGAACGCCGAAGGCGTCCACGTCATCTGTCGGGAGCCGCTGGCGTCGTCGAACCTCGCGGACCATCCCGTCAGCCCGTCCTGGGACGAAATGGATTCCATCGTGGTGTTCGACGACGTGTTCGTCCCGTGGGAGCGGGTGTTCTATCTGCGGCAATCCCCGGCCATCGATCTCGCCTTCGCAGCGCGGCTCTTTCAGGGCGCCGTGGGTCTCGGCCCCTGGTACGTGCTGGTGCGCTTGGCCGTCAAGGCCGAGGTGCTGCTCGGCATCTGCGCGGCGATTGCCGATTCGCTGGGCAGCGCGGCGCAGCCGTCGGTTCAGACGGCCCTGGCCGATACGATGGTCTATCTCGAGACGCTGCGCTCTTGCATTCAGGCGGCCGAGGCGAATCCGGTGCGCTCACCGTCCGGCCTGGCGTTGCCCAATCCGACGACGGCGCTAGCGGCGCGCACCTTCGCGATCGAGCGCTACCCGTCCATCTTGCAGCACATCCGCGAGCTCTGCGGTCCCGGTCTCCTGATGGCGCCGGGCCAGGCCGATCTCCACAACGCCGACATCGGACCGCACTTGCACCGCTACTTCGTCGCCCACGACGAGGGCGCGCCGGAGCGCTTCCGTCTGCTCAAGCTGGCCTGGGAGTACGCGTGCGACTCGTTCGGCTCGCGCCAGCTTCTGTTCGAGATGTACAACGTGGGCAGTCTCGCCACCAACAAGCAGCGGCTCGCGAGCACCTACGACACGCGCTCGTGTGTCGCGCTGGCCAGGGAGCTGGCGGGCATTATCGCGGCGGCCGAAGACACGATCGGTCGGTAGTAGCTGTCCTCGATCCATTTCTTCGCCATCCTGACGGCATAGTCGTCAGCGTCTCGCGCCGTGTCGAACGTCACGGTGAGCAATGCGCGGACGTCGTGCGTGCGGAACCTGCCACCTTCGAAGATGCTCACCAGCGCTCTGGGCCACCAGCGATCGGAGTCTGCCTTGTAGGATCGCGATTCGATCTGCCATCCCATGTAGACCGTCACCCTCATCATCGTTGGCACTCCTCAACTCTTGCGCGTTCGCGAGCACTATTGCTTCGCGGGGGGCCCAGTGCAGAGGGAGTGCCAGGTACGGAGGCTCATCACAGAGCCTGGAAATCGCGAGGGCCGAGCGCGGTCGACTCGGACACGTGAGGCCGCTCAGCACAGCCCGGCTGACCGACGAGTGCCGTGTTGGATCACGTCTGACAGTCCAGCGTCTTCTAGCTGACGGCGCGCTTTGTTGACGGCGCGCTCCGCTTATTCATGCGCCGAGGACTCTCCTACTCCTCTGTAGGAGAGGCTGATGCGCCGGCGTCCAAAACGCGCGCACGCGAAGGTCGAAGCCAGGCGTCTGGCGGAGGCGCTGCAGCGCGAGGCGGAATTGCTGGATACCATCGCGACGAATGCGGTACGGGTCTGCGGGGCATATGACGCAACGTCCTCTTGCGGGAAGGGGAGTTCGTGCGTGGTGCCGCCCATCACGGCCCGCTCACCAGCGGTCGCGAGGACCTGGTCTCCAATCGCGTGATTCGTGACGCCGACCCGGTGCACCTACGCTTCGAGGAGTTCCGCCAGGTGGGAACAGCCGCGAAGAAGGTGGAGGGCAGGGGGGGTTGGAGCTCCACGGGGAAGAGGGTCTCCGGAAACTTTCCGAGCCACCAGCGCCATAATAGGGCGGGTTGCCCGACTAGCTGGAGCGTTCTGTCCCGAACCAACCGGCGACGACCGCATGCAAACGCCCACTCACGCTCACTTCCTGCCCCGGCACCTCTTATGCACCTCTGGTCGACATGGGACGATCCTTCGGTGAACCCAGCGACGAGCCACTCCGATGTTGATGGGGCTCGCCAAGGGCGTGACTGTCGGTGTCATTGCCATCATTCTGACGCTCGATGCGTCCGTCCAGGAATTCGCCGAGCTCGTCGCCCTGTCAGACGACGCACGGAGGGAGCGGTTCCATCTGTCTGCAGCGTGCACGCCTATCGTCAGCGCCGTGAAAGCTGCGGAACCAAACTCGAGTCGGTTGACCGTCTTCGTGCGTTGCAGCCCTTGGACTACGCTTCCGTCCTCGCCGATCGAACCATCGTCATGGAGAGACAAGTAGCCTGTCCGCATTTCTTGGATAACTGGAACGGCGTGACCTCGTCCTGAACAATTCTCTCCACCTGGCAGGCTAGAAAGTTACCTGCCACGTGTCGTCGGTGCTTTCCAAACGCCCGAGAATAGTACCTCGGTGTGATTCTCGGATCTGGCACCAGGTATGCGGTGGAGTTGGCCGGCGCTCAAAATGGGAGGAGCCGTGAAATCGAAACGAGTGCTCATCCTCGATAACGACCAGGCGCAGATACCACGGCTGAAGGACTGCTTCGCGCCGTTCCACCACGGGTGTCAGTACGATGTGGTCGCGGCCGCGCTCACCCAGGGGCGCCCGGATCTGATCATCCTCGAGCGCGAGATGGACGGGTTCGATTCTTTCCCGATCGTGAGCAAGCTCCGCCAGCACGACCGCACGATCCCGATCATTGCGGCGAGCAGGGGCACAAAGCGCGAAGCGACCGAAGCGATCTTCAGGCTCGGGCTCTTCGCTTACGTTCCCAAGCCGGTTGACTTCGCCCCCTTTGAGCACATCGTCGCCATGGCCTGCGGATCGACTTAGTTCGTCGAGGCAGGTGCTGTGAGAGGCTTCCGGAATTTTGGAGGGAGGACAGGATGATGAACAGGACTCAGCGAACGATCGGTCTCAGTGCATTCGTCATGCTCGCTGTGCTGGGTACGGGCTGGGCTCTCGAGAAGGCGTCCGGCCGCTCTCATACGCAAGGCGCAACCTCGGTCAGCGGGCCCGCGAGGCCGCGCGGCGCGGTAACCACGCCTCTCTGGCGCGAGCCCGTGGACGCGCAACCGGCCGGCACCGACTCGAGCCCGGAGTACGACCGCTCTGATCTCGCCCTCAGCCAAGGGTAGGCCGCGGGAGCTCAATTCGTCGACTTGCCGGCGGTGATCTCGTCGATGAGGCCATAGTCGAGCGCTTCCCGTGCGTCGAGAAAGCGCCCGCGCCGCATGTCCTCGGCGATCTCCTCGGCGGGCGGCGATCTCATCCGGGGTGCCGGTGAACCGCCCCGTCGGCTGTGAGAGGTGGAACCGCGTGTGCGGCGCGGCGGCGCGGTGATCGGCGGCCGCGACCACCGCGATGGCCGGGCCACCGACTTGCCCCCGGCAAAGGACACGCAGCGTTGAGCGCAAGGTGTCGGCCGTGTCCACCAGGACGAAAGCCGCCTCGAGCGAACCGTCGGGGCTGTCCAGGTGAAACTCGATAGGCCGGTTCCCGGAGGCGTCCAGCGCCAGAAGCGCGGCCGCTGCGTTGGCCGCCGCGGCATCGTCGAGCCGACCGGTGACGAGCACGATGCGGCGCGCGAAGAGTTGCTCCTGCAGCCAATCCCCGAGGCTCACGCCTCGAGCGTACAACGCGCGACTACGCGAGAGCCTTCCGGCGCACGCGGCGTTCAGCGCGTGGCCGACGACCTCAAGGGCTCCTCTGCTCTGGACGGGATCTAGGCATCTCGCCGCTTGCCGTACCGTGCGAGTAGGTCCCGATCGTTCTTGAGGGACACGTTATCGAAGTCGCACGCTTCGACGAACTCCTTCAGATTCACACCACCATCCAGCGAATACTCGCGTAGAGGATCGTTGCCGGTCTGCGCGGTGGCCCGCTCCCGCGCCAACCGGATCTCGTCAGAAGACCGAAGGTTCTTGACGCCCGCTACGAGCAGGCCGTGCAGCGCACCGGTCTGGTTGGTGCGAACGAGAAGCACGTATCGTTGGACGACCCTATCGATTCGGTGATCCGCGTCGTGCTCGGCCGCAGCGACCCGATCCTCCTCTCGATACCTCTTGCCGCGCCTCACGCCCACGAAGTAGGTCAGCACCAAGAGAATCAGCCCGCCGACGATCGTTAGGGCGATCTCCAACACCCACCTATTGTACGGCGAGCGACCGATAGCCATGCCTCCTGCACGACGTCCTCGGCGTCTGCCCGCACGCGCAGGATCCGCAGGGCGAATCGGGTCGCGGACTCGCGATGCCGGTCGATCAGGAGCCCGAAGGCCTCCCGGGCACCGTCGAGCACCCGCTCGCACCGCGACGTGCCCAATCCCCGTCCCATGAGTCGAGCCGCGTGCGTAGCGCCCAGAGCGCGCGGTCGTACGAGGGCAGCGAGCACTAACTACTAGCGAGACATCCGACCCGAGACGCAGAACATCCCTAGCCTCGCGGTGGCCCATTCAATGGCGCGGTTGCGACAACGATAGCCAGCCCACTCGTTATCCACGCAGCATTGCGCTCGCCACGTCCGATGGCGAGGGCGAAGGGCAGCAAGAGCGAGCCCGTGATACCGGCGCTGGATACGGCCCGAGCACTCCAGACCGTATGAAGAGCACGCCTAGAAGCGGCGTCTAGCAGACCTCATGGCTACTGGATCCTGCGTCCTCGCGATCTCTTGCACGGTACCGCTCGTATAGGTCAGCCATTGACCAAATAGTTTTGTCTGGGACATCCGGGGTTTTACCATCTTGCCTTGCTGGTCGGTTCGACGCTTGCTCGGACGAAGGAACCTGAGGGAGACGACGATGGCGGGTTCGCTATTCATCGTGTCACGCACGAAGCCAGGCACCTATGCCTACATGAAACTTGTGAGCGAGAGCGAGGACGTCGTGCTTTTCGACCGCCGACAAGGGGATCGTCGCCGAATCCATCAGCCGACGACGGGCGAGCGGCGCCAGGGCGAGCGGCGCCACCGCGACGTCATAATGGACCTCCAGAAATCCGGCTGGGCGCTGGTGCGCCGGTAGAGTCCCCCCAGCCTACCCCTGCCCGGCGGAACGAGATTCCGCCGAGCAAGACTGGTGCTGAGGCTCCTCGCTACTTCGTCGCCTGCTGCAGAGAGCGGCTCGCCGTTAGCTCGACGTATGTGAACCACCAGCCGTCGATCAGGCGAACCTCGAGCGAGCTCCCGGACTTCTCGTAGACCAGCTTGGTGACATCGTCTACGGAGGTGCTGCTGACATAGCGCCAGCCGTTCGTCTCGAGCGTGGCCCGCATCGCGTCGCTCAGGCTCGAGACTTCGAGCCGGCCGCGGTAGACGAGCCGCGCCGCCTTCACCGCGGGCGACTCAATGATCGTGGACTCGCTGACCTGGTAGGTCAGCCCCTGCGGCACCGGGATGTCTTCGAACTCGCTTCGAGTTGGCCGGGGCGACGTGGTGGCGCATCCGCCTGTGATCGCGAGGACGAGGAACGCGGCGACGGTACGTTGAATGCTCATGTTAGCAGGCTATCGCGTGGTGCCGAATCTATGCTAGCGCCTTCTGGAGCCCCGAAATACCCTTCTAGATTGCACAGATCGAGAACGACTTCGTGCTGTCGCGTGTCGGTCGTCAGCACCTTTGGGAGTCTGCGAGTGCTGAAGCACCCGACGAGCCGATGATTCACCTCGTGTGAACGGCACGTGACGGGCCCGATGCTGGTCGGGATCCCCATGAGGTCAAGCCGGAGCCCAATCAACCGCATGCGCAACCTCGGTTGGGACGGCTGGCGGGAGTCTAGCAGGCCTGAACTTTAGGCGGTTCCGCGCTCGTAGATTCTGCCTGGGTCTGATTGCCACGTCTGGCACTGGCGTTTGTCTAGAATCTGACGAGTTTCTGGATGACATTTCCTTCAGACGGGCGCCAAGTTACTACTCGATCGGCAGAATCATCTACACCCTCGTGTCGCGAAGGCTGTGGTACGCCGCATGCACGGTTAGCGTGGGTCAACTCGTGACAGGAGGGTCAAATGAAGAATGTGATCCACGCTTCCCGACTTGGGCTCGCCGTGGTCGTCGCGCTCGGCGTCGCGGTGAGCGCGTGGGCCCAGACGACGGGCACCGGTGCATTCGCTAAGCTCTCACCGGGGGATCAGAAGATTGCCCGAGCTCTGTTCGAGGCGCAGAGCACCAGTAGCGGGACCACGCCGCTCACGCTCGACCAGATTGCAGGAAAGAAGAAGGCGGCGCATGACGGGTGGGGACAGGTCTTCAAGCAGATGAAAGAGCAAGGACTGGTGAAGGACAAGAACCTCGGCCAGGTCGTCAGCAGCTACGAGCATCATCATCCAGAGCTCGCGGCCAAGCCGGACCACTCGAAGCCAGACAAGGTGGAGAAGCCCGACAAGCCGGCGAAGCCGGAACGGCCTGGCCGCTAATCGGGGCATGAAGGCTCGGTGCGTCCGAGCCACACTGCTCGGAATCGTCCTGGCGGTCGTCGGCGTCGGGCCGGCGGTCGCCCAGGACGAGCCCCGCGTCTCCTTCTCGACCTCAGTCGATTATTCGGTCGGGGACTACGGGACGGGCAAAGACACCACTCTCCTCTACGTGCCGTTCACCCTGGGTGTGCGACCGTTCGACCGCCTCTGGCTCAACGTGACGGTCCCCTACCTCTACCAGACCGGGCAGAACGTCGTGCTCACCGGCGGTGGCGTCGCCGTGAAAGGGAAAAAGAGCAATGGAAAACTGACTCGCCCGACGACCTCCACCAAGGAGAGCGGCCTCGGGGATGTGCTGGCGAAGGCCTCCTTGGTCCTGATCGAGGAGAAGGAGTTCATTCCCGAGATCACGCCGTACTTCAAGGTGAAGTTCCCGACGGCGGACAAGGACCGCGGCCTCGGCACGGGCGAGTTCGACGAAACCCTTGGCGTCGACGTCAGCAAGCTCCTTGTCGGCAGCTTGTCCGGGTATCTCACACTCGCCTATACGTTCATCGGCGAGCCCCCGGGGACGACGCTCCACGACTCCTTCGGCTGGAGCGTGGGGGCCACCTACGCAGTTGCCCAACCGTTCGCCATCTTCGCGTTCCTCGACGGTGCCACGGCCATTGCCCCTGGTCAGGAGGATCCTCTCGACATTCGCGTGGGAGCCGAATGGAAGCTGGCCAAGGCCCTGAAACTAACAGGGGCGGTGACCAGAGGATTGTCGAAAGGCACAGCCGACTGGGACGTCTATGGAGGGCTGACCCTCCGGTTCTGAGGTTGGCCCGCGTTGGGCCAGCTCTGGGCGAGACTCGTCATATCCGAACGGTGGAGGAACGGCGGTTGATCGGTGAGGACATCAATCTCATGTTCAGGCCGGCCCCGCGTCTTGGACGAGTGGCAGTCGATCCCGGACAGCTCGAGCAGGTCATCGTCAACCCGGTCGTCAACGCCCGCGATGCGATGCCGAACGGCGGTCAAATCTCGCTCGAGACGGCGAACGTCGAGGTGAGCGAGGATTCTGCCCTCTGGCACGTTGGTGCCGTCCCGGCTCCTACGTGATGCTCGAGGTCAGTGACACGGGCACCGATGAACGCGGAGACCCTGGCGCGCATCTTCGAGCCCTTCTTCACGACGAAGGAGTTGGGCAAGGGGACAGGGCTCGGCTTGGCGACGGTCTACGGGATCGTCAGGCAGAGCGGCGGTCACATCTTGGTCGAAAGTGAACCGGGAAAGGGAAGCACGTTCAGGATCTACCTCCCTCGCATCGAGGGTGTCCCGGAGCAGGTGGTGGAGGCGGTCAGCCCCCTGCCGGCGCGCGGAAGCGAAACCATTCTGGTCGTCGAAGATCAGAATGAGGTTCGTGCTCTCGTTCAAAGGGTCCTCGGTGACTATGGGTATGTCGTTCTGAGCGCTGGAGAGATTGCAGACGCAATTCGGGTCGTCGAGCGCCATTCCGGGCCGATCCATCTCCTCTCACGGATATGGTGATGCCGCAGATGAACGGCGTCGTTCTGGCAGAGCGTCTCGTATCTCTTCGCCCGGATATGGCCGTCCTGTACATGTCAGGCTACACGGACTGTGCGATCTTCAACCACGGTCGCTTCATCCAAAAGCCGTTTGCGCCGGACGCCCTCGCCCGCAAGGTGCGAGGCGTGTTGGATTCCAGAGCCGGTAGCGAACGCGATGTGCGGATACTTCCGGACGTGCTCCTCGAAGCGGGGTCGCCTCCTCCCGATCAGGGAGAGGGGCAGGGCGAGCCGGGTCGCCAGAAGGTCGGCCGCTACTCGCACCGCGTCGGTGACCGCCCCGTAGAGTCGCCGGGCGTGGGCGGCCAAGTACTCGCACCAGGCGGCCGCCTGCGCCTCCGCGGCGCGCGACAGCGGCCCGCCCGTGCCCGCATCCAGCGGAGGAATTCAGCGGGACCGTGATGGTCACCCGAGACTAGTTGATGTCGCCCGAATTCCCATCGACCGAGTTGACCCATGAACCGTTATCGCCGGCGTGGTAGACCCAACCCCACCACGCGAGGTCGAATCCGACTGTGCTCGAGAAGTAAAAGGTCGTCCAGTCCTGGTAACCAGGGCAAACAGCCGGACCCGGAACGCCAGGCAGGATGACGCACATGTAGTTAAACGTTCCGATGTTCCCCCTGGTTCGGTAGTCGGCGGGGTCTTTGAGCGTCCCGGTAAACACCGTACTCCGGTAGCCCCCTTCGAACGTCCCGGTCACCCCAGCCGCAACGGTATCGTTGGTATCCGGATCGAAAAAACCGGGGCTCTGACCCATAACCGTCACGAAAGATCCCATGTACTGGACAACGGCACAGAACGTGTCGTCGCTCAACTGCCAGACCTGGATTCGGCGCTGGAAGTCATCGTAGGCCCAGTTGTTGCCAGCCTCCCCAGAATCGGCGTCACCGATGATGCGCTGGATGACGTTGATCACCAGCCTGGCTCCGGTCGTGTTGCACTCGGCTGCGTTCAGTTGCGTCCCAAAATTGAGGTGCTCGGAGGGTTTTGCCCCCGCCGGTTGAACCAGCAGCAGCCAAGACAGGACCAGCGGAAGATAGATTCTTCGCATTGCCGTTTTCCTTTCCGGTCGCTTAGCCCTTTCTGGGCCGAAGGTCGCAAGACGACTTACCTTGAATCGCGGTCGGCGATGTGTACGCTCACCCCCTTCCTGCGAGAGTCGTTGATCCGTCGGGCGATAGACGCGGCGCCAAGGCTAGGCCGAAACCCCTACATCGAAATCAGGTAAAACGCGGAATTAACGTCAGGAAACCCCCTAGTGTTGCGCGAGAGGATTCGCGGCTGCTGGTCACGCCGGGAGTGCAGCCGCGTTCGCTCGAAACATGTCCGGATCTTCTCGACGAGGTTCATCCGGAACCGGCCTGCGTGGTGTGAAGGTGATCATGGAGCGACGGGCGGGGGATCGCCGAGCGGCGCAGTACCCCGTGGCCGACGAGCGCCGACTGGTGAGAAGGCGACGGATCCGGCAGGGCGAGGTTGCTTCGCTCGGTTACACGATCTCGATAGTGTTGGCGGGAGAGTTCACTGGGCTATGACAGAGCAATGAGGCTGCACGCCAGCTAGGAGTCCGTCCCGGTAATCGCGTTTGTTGCGCGGCCGGAGCCGGACCAGCTGCTGCTGATGCCGCCGTCGTTGGCCGACTGGGTGCCGGAAGACCATCTCGCCCCCTTCGTGAGAGACGTGGTGGAGAGCCTCGACCTCCGGGCGATCGAGGAGACATACACCGAAGAGCGGGGCTATCCGCCGTACCATCCCCGGATGATGGTCACGCTGCTGCTCTATGCCTACTGCACCGGGGTGTACTCGTCGCGCAAGATCGGCCGGCAGGTGATCGATAGCGTGGCATTCCGCTTCCGCGCGGCGGGCAACTCGCCGGACTTCCGCACGATCAGCGAGTTCCGTCGGCGCCACGGCGCCGCGCTGGCGGGCCTGTTTGAGCAGGTGTTGGGGCTGTGCCGACGTGCGGGGCTCGTGAAGCTCGGCCGGGTGGCGATCGACGGCACAAAGATCAAGGCCAACGCCTCGAAGCACAAGGCGATGAGCTACGGACGGATGCAGCAGGAAGAGCAACGCCTGCGGCAGGAAGTCGCGGAACTGCTGCGCCGCGCCGAGGCGGCGGATCGGGACGCGGGGCATCGTTGCAGTTTTCCCACCATTCGTAATAGCGCTTTTGAGCCGTGTGGCGAAGTGCGGCTAATTCATCCGCGACGGTGACTCGGTATCGGCGCCTGTTTTGCGGCACGCAGCAGCCGGCGCTCCATCGAGACGGGTTGGGCGATCGGTGAAGGCGCGGCCGTCGGCCACCACCTCGGGCTCGAAGACCTCGACCTCCTCGATTACCGGGACACGCTCGCCGGGCTCTCGGACCGCGGGCAGGACCTCGACTTGCTCGACAGGACCCTTCTCGCCGATTGATCTCAGCCTCCTCCGGGGCATTGATTGACATGTGCTAGACGCGCCTCCGGACCGTCAGCTCGATCGGCATGGTGGCGATCGCGAAGCTGAGCGCGTGAAGCTTCGGCCGGACCCGCCAAAAATCCAGATCGGCGGCGGCGCATTTCGCGACGCCGCCCAATGAGTCGCGTCTCCGCTTCGCTTACCGCTGACCTATGGGACGATGTCGTTCGGCGTGTTACCCGTTACCGCCGTGTCCTCGAGTGTCAAGGTGCCGCCGCAACAGGTGTAGATACCGCCGCCATCGACGAGCGCGGTGTTGCGGGTGATGACGCTATCGATGACGGTGAGTGCGCCGCCTTCGCTGAAGACACCGCCGCCCTTGTTCCCCGCCGTGTTACCGAAGAGCTCGCTGTTGTAGATGGTCAGCGTGCCCGCGTTGTAGACAGCCCCACCCCTGGCATAAAAATCGTTGACTACGGGGCCCCCCAGCTCCGCCCCCGCGCCGTTATCGAACAGCGCGCTGTCGTAGATGGTAACTGTGCCCGACGATGTCCAGTTGGCGATGGCGCCGCCGAGGCCACCGCCCGCCCTATTACCGAAGAGCTCGCTGTTGTAGATGGTCAGCGTGCCCGAAAAGTTGAAGATGGCGCCGCCGATCCCGCTGGCGCATAAGGCGCCGCTGGTCACGTTGCCGGAGAACATGCTCTGCTTGACGGTGAGCGTACCCGAGTTGGAGATGGCGCCGCCACACTCGGCGCCGTTGCGGGCGAACGTGCTGTGGTCGATGGTAAGCGTGCCCCAGTTGAAGATGGCGCCGCCCTCCTCGGCACGGTTGTCGAAGAACGTGCTGGCATGCACAATGGCTTCGCCTGCGTTGTTGATCGCCGGACCGATGCCCAAGCTGTTGCCGTCAAAGAACATGCTGTTGTTAACCTCGAGCGTGCCCGAGTTGATAATCCCGCTCCCCAACCCGGCGCCAATGCCGGAGAATGTGCTCTCGTCGATCTTGAGCGTTCCGGTGTTATCGATGCCAATCCCGTTGCCGGAGAACCTGTTGTTCTTGACGACGAGCGTGCCCTCGTTGGAGATGGCAATCGAAGCTCTATAGCCCAGGTTTTTCAGGACTACGGTAGTGTGGGCTGCCACGAAGACGGAAAAGCGACTTCCTTCGAATATTACGCGGTCCAAAGCGATTACCCCGCCGCCATCAATCGTCGTGTTGTTCGGGGGTGTCAGGGCCGCGGTCAGGACGATGGTCACGGGATTCGTGCCGCACCTGAATCGGATCGTGCCGCCGCCGCTCACGGCTGCGACCGCTACAGCCCGCAGGAGCGCCGCCTCCGTGCAGCTCGCCGGCGTGCCATTACCTACGATGAGCGGCTGAGCTGCCGTGGCAGACTGCGGTAATGCCAACAGGGCGATCGCGACCGACAGTCGAACGAAGCGCCCGTCCAGTCTCATACGACCCCCCGTGTTTTGCGAGTTCTCCGCGTCGGGCTTGTTTTAGGGAAGTGACGTGATGAGTGCTGTTCCCGTGCCAAATGGTCTGTCCGAGACGAAATCCGTCTATAGATTCTCGGAAACAGATGCTCAAGAAGCCACTTACGGAGGACGGGAATTACTTTCGGTGATTACGGCGCCGTGCATGTGCTTGCACAGAGCAATCCAGGCGAGCCCGCAATTGTGCACACTTCTGCATAAGAGATCGCGACGAGTTGGGTCTCTCGCCGAGTCCGCGTCCGGCCAGCCCCGGGGGCGCTCCCTCGTAGCCTCGCCGCTGGACCTCCGCCCACGCCGCGAGTCAGAAATTCAGAAATGAATAGGCGATCGCATGAGTGGCAGCACCAAGCGGTGACGCCACAGAGGCGGAGCTATGCACGGCGTCGTGATCGTTCTCAGCCCTGAGGGGCGCGGTCCGGTTGGAGATCACGAAGTCGGGGCGCCGTAGCGCGAAGTGCCGTTGGACAACGACTCACACCGCGCACTCGTGAGTCTTGTCCCAGAGCCTGAGGGCGTCTACAACAACGCGGTAGGAACTCAGCCGACCGAGGTTTCAGCGCAAACCTGGAACGCAAGAGCCTCTCGCAGCCGGGCGGGGGGCGCTGCAGAGGTCGCTCTAGTAGTTGGCTCCCCGGGCTGGGCTCGAACCAGCGACTTCCTGATTAACAGTCAGGCGCTCTACCAACTGAGCTACCGGGGAACTAGTTGATTCTACACCGCTTGTGCCGGGTGCCGGGCGGCTTTACCGGCCCCGGTTTCTTGAACACGCGCGAGAGATACAAGATGGCGCGCCCCGCGTCGATCATCGGATCCTGACGCTACTGTGCGATCGCATTTCATCGGTCACGGCGCCGCCTTCGCGATGCCCGCGCCTGCCGGCGTCCGGTGACCGAGTCGCTCGATGAGCCACTCGGTGTTGTAGCGCGCGATGAACTCGCCGATGATGCGGCGCGCCTCGGCGAGTGTCTGGAGGCGATGGAGATAGAAGCGGCGCCATCCGCGTCATTGGGCGTCCCCCGTCCATTCCCGGCCCATTTTTGCGGGATCTACCTGATTTGCAGAAGGCGCCGGGACTGCTGCAGTTGCGTTACGCGGACAATTCTAGTTACACGGCAATGGGCCGTGGCCCATTCGCTTTATCGCCGTCTCGATGACGGAGCCGTCCTGGGACAACATGGCTTACTACCTGTACATCGTCTCAGCGGAGCACTGGGCACTGGTCGATGACCTTCTCGAGCGATTCTCAGGCGACCCGAAGGCCCAAGTGATTCTGGATCGCCGTCACGGCAATCGTCGTCAAATTGAGGCTGGTGTGGCGCTCGAACGCCGACGAGCAGACCGCCGCAAGCAGCTCGACGTCAGCGAGGAGCTTCGGCGCCGCTCCGTCGCCGTCGTGACCATCCCCGACTGAGGCGGTCGCGTTATCTTCCGGGGGACGGCGTGCCGGAGACGGCCTTATTTTCGTTCCAGCGCGACCATAGTTTCTGGCGGCACGCGTCGAGGGTGACGAGAAAGACGTCCAGCGCGAACTGCCTCAGGCTCTCTGACACGTCCGCCTGGCAGACTGCTTGACGTTGCCCCAGCTTCTGCCACGAGGCGGGCAAATGTTGTCGATGGCTGACCATGCCGCCCCACGCGTCCTCGGCTAGAAACTTCACCGTTTGCACCCCCGCCGCCAGGAGGCGGGCGAAGCACATCGGACAGGGCTCAACCGAGCTGAGGAGTGTGTACCCGCGCATGGTGTCGACCTCGGGATGCCGCTCCTCAAAGGCATTCATGACCACCATTTCTGCGTGGAGGTCGCTGCGAAAACGCGGGTAGAACACGGAGTTCTGACCGCGCGCGACGACGACGCCTCGCGGGTTGACGAGCACGGCGCCCACGCCGTAGTTCCCGCACCGCGCCGCCACGAGCGCCTCTTGACAGACGACCATGCCGAGCTGCTGATCTTGGTGGTACGCAGGCTCGGCGCTCACGCCAGTAAATCGAGCTTCCAGGTCCGGTAGCGTCATGAATGTCCCCCCGCACGGCCACGCCTAGCTGAGAAACAAACTGTGCTGTTACCTTCCTGAGCGAACGCCAGAGCCAGCATCGTCGGCACCGCGGCGGCGTTCATTGGCGGGGTTAGGACAGCAATTCTGGCACCACGATTCGAGCCAGATGAACGTTTCTTAACCTAAGAGCGCCTAAGCGCCTGTTCTCGTGACGTTAGGGGCAAATTGGGAACGGCGTGGGCTCTCCGAAATCGCCCAACTACTGGGCGGTATGCCCACCGACTGTGCGCCCCGTTACTGGGCAGCCGCTAGGTAATCCGCCGAATGGTGGTAACCAGCCTGCGACGGCGCCAGCCTGATCTCGCGGCTCTGGCGCGGAAACTTTGCGGGCTGCTCTTGACTCTCTAGCACTCATCGTCTACAAGTGCTAACGCGAATCTCATCACGCCAACTGGAGGGAGCAGGCCGATGAAGGTGCGTCCGCTGCACGATCGCATCATGGTCGAGCGTCTCGAGGAGCAGGAGGTGCGCCGGGGCGGGATCATCATCCCGGACACGGCCAAAGAGAAGCCGCAGGAAGGCAAGGTCATCGCCGTGGGGACGGGGAAGGTCGGCGACGACGGCAAGAAGATCCCCCTCGACGTCAAGGCCGGCAACAAGATCCTGTTCGGGAAGTACTCGGGCTCCGAGGTCAAGATCGACGACAAGGAATATCTGATCATGCGCGAGGAAGACGTCCTCGCCATTCTCGAATAAGGAGGAGCGCGATCAATGCCGAAGCAGCTGAAGTTCGACGAGGAAGCCCGGAGCGCGCTGCTCAAGGGTGTGACCGTGATGGCGGCGGCGGTGAAGGCGACCCTGGGGCCGAAGGGCCGCAACGTCGTCATCGACAAGAAGTTCGGCAGCCCCACGATCACCAAGGACGGCGTCACCGTCGCCAAGGAGATCGAGCTCAAGGACAAGTACGAGAACATGGGCGCGCAGATGGTTCGCGAGGTCGCCTCGAAGACCTCGGACGTCGCCGGTGACGGCACGACCACCGCAACCGTGCTGGCCCAGGCGATCTTCCGCGAGGGCCTCAAAAACGTGACCGCCGGCGCCAACCCGATGGGGCTCAAGCGGGGCATCGAGGCCGCCGTCGACGCGGTCGTCAAGGACCTCAAGGGCATTTCCAAGTCGACCAAGGACAAGAAAGAGATCGCGCAGGTGGCGACGATCGCCTCGAACAACGACAAGACGATCGGCAACCTGATCGCCGAGGCGATGGAGAAGGTCGGCAAGGACGGCGTCATCACGGTCGAGGAGTCGAAGTCGGCCGAGACCCAGCTGGACGTGGTCGAGGGCATGCAGTTCGACCGTGGCTACCTCTCGCCGTACTTCGTCACCGACGCCGAGCGCATGGAGTGCGTCGTCGAGGACGCCTATGTCCTGATCCACGAAAAGAAGATCAGCGTGATGAAGGACATGCTGCCGCTGCTCGAGCAGGTCGCGCGCGCCGGCAAGCCCCTGCTCATCATCGCCGAAGAAGTCGAAGGCGAGGCGCTGGCCACGCTCGTGGTCAACAAGCTCCGCGGCACGCTCTCCGGCTGCGCGGTGAAGGCGCCGGGCTTCGGCGATCGCCGCAAGGCGATGCTCGAGGACATCGCGGTGCTCACCGGCGGCAAGGCGATCACCGAGGATCTCGGCATCAAGCTCGAGAACATCAAGCTCGCCGATCTCGGTCGCGCCAAGAAGGTCGTCAGCGACAAGGACAACACGACGATCGTCGAGGGCGCGGGCAAGACAAAGGAGATCGAGGGCCGCATCAAGCAGATCCGGGCTCAGATCGAGGAGACGACGTCGGACTACGACCGCGAGAAGCTCCAGGAACGGCTGGCGAAGCTGGCCGGCGGCGTGGCGGTGATCAAGGTCGGCGCGGCCACCGAGACCGCGATGAAGGAAAAGAAAGCTCGCGTCGAGGACGCGCTGAACGCGACCCGCGCGGCGGTCGAGGAAGGTATCGTGCCGGGCGGCGGCGTGGCCCTGCTGCGCAGCGCGAAGGCGGTCGACGGACTCAAGCTGTCGGGCGACGAGAAGGTCGGCGCCATGATCGTCAAGCGGGCGTGCGAGGAGCCGATCCGCCAGATCGTCGAGAACGCCGGCCTCGAGGGCAGCGTGATCGTCGAGAAGGTCAAGAGCGAGACCGTGCCGAACCGCGGCTACGACGCGGAGAGCATGGACTACGTCGACATGATGCAGGCGGGCATCATCGATCCGACCAAGGTCGAACGGGTGGCGCTGGAGAACGCGGCGTCGGTCGCGGCGCTCTTGCTGACGACCGAGGCGCTGATCACCGACATCCCAGAGGAGAAGCCCGCGGCGGCACCGCCGATGCCGCACGGCGATTTCTGAGATGAGGGGGGAGACCCCCCTCAAGCTCCCCCGGCTGCAGGGGGGCTCGAGCAAGTTCTAGGTTTCGAGCTCGCGCGATGCGCGAGCGCCGGCCCGGGCCGTCGATGGCTCGGGCCGGTTTCTTTTTTCGTGCACCGCGAATGCTAGCATGCGGGGTATGACCGGGCTCGGCCTCGACGCGAACGCGTGAGCTCGCTGCCGCCCTTCTTCGCCGCCGACGGTGAGCGGTTCATCCCGTCCGTGTCGGCGCGCGGCCCATGGAGCGCGCGGCATCAGCATGGTGGCCCGCCCGCCGCGCTGCTCGCGCGCGCCTTCACTCGTGAGGCGGGGAACGGCGTGCAGATCGCGCGTTTCACCTTCGATTTTCTCCGCCCGGTGCCGCTCGCGCCGGTGACCGTCGCGACACGGGTCGTGCGCGCCGGCGCGAAGTTGCAGCGCCTCGCCGGCTCGGTCATCGCCGAAGACGGAGCGGTCTTGATCGAGGCGACGTGTCTCGTGATGCGCGTGGCCCCTGACAGCGTGAGCGTCCCGCCCGAGAGGGTGGCGCCACCGGCGCCGCCGGCCCAGAGCGCTCCGTTCGAGCTGCCGTTCATGTCCGGCAACGAGGGCTACCACCGCGCGATGGAGTGGCGGCTCGCGAAAGGGACGTGGGGACGCGGCCCAACGGCGGTGTGGCTCCGGCCCCGCGTCGCGCTCGTCGACGGCGAGGCACCGACGCCGCTCGAGTGCCTCGTGGTCGCCACCGACTCAGCGAGCGGCGTGGCCGTCGTCGTCGATCCCGCCGTCGCGACGTTCGTCAACGGCGATCTGACGATTGCCCTGCATCGCACGCCCGCCGGCGAGTGGACCTGCCTGGACGCCGCCTCGACCGGTGAGCGCCACGGCATCGGGCTAGCGCGGGCGCGCCTCTGGGATACGGGAGGTCTGGTCGGACGCTCGCTCCAGACGCTCCTGCTCGAGCCGCGCACGGGCGGCTCGACGTCTGGAAGCTAGCCGATCTCGCGCCGACCTTCGAGCGCCTTCGAGAGCGTCACCTGGTCGGCGTATTCGAGGTCGCCGCCGACGGGCAGCCCACGCGCGATCCGCGTGAGGCGCACGCCGAGCGGGCGCAGCAGCTTGGCGAGGTAGAGCGCCGTCGCCTCGCCCTCCACGTTGGGATTCGTCGCCAGGATCACCTCGGCGGTCCCGCTCCCTTCCAGTCGCGCCAAGAGCTCGCGCACCTTCAGGTCGTCGGGGCCGATGCCGTCGAGGGGCGAGAGCGCGCCCAGGAGCACGTGATAGCGGCCGCGATATTCGCCGGTGCGCTCCATCGCCATGAGGTCGTTCGGCTCCTCGACGACGCAGAGCAGCCGGCCGTCGCGGGCGGGGTCGGCGCAGAGGCGGCACGGATCCTGGTCCGTCACGTTGAAGCAGGTCCCACAGTAGACGATGCGGTCCTTGACGGCCACGAGCGACTCGGCCAGCTCGCGAACCTCCGCGACCGGGCGCTTGAGCAGAAAAAACGTGAGCCGCTGGGCCGTCTTCGGCCCGATGCCGGGGAGCCGCTGCAGGGCCTCGATCAGGCGGGCGACGGGCTCGGGGTAATACGCCAACCGGCTCCGCCTACAAGCCCAGACCGGGGATCTTGAGACCGCCGGTCAGCTTGCCGAGCTCCTGCTGCACGAGCTCGCGCGATTTTCTGAGCGCCTCGTTGGCCGCCGCGAGCACCAGATCCTCGAGCATCTGGACGTCGTCCTTGTTCACGACCTCGGGATCGATCTTCACGGCGGTGAGCTCTTGCTTGCCGTTCACCTCGACCGTTACCATGCCGCCGCCGGCGGTGGCGTCGACCTTGCGCTTGGCGACTTCCTCCTGCATGGCCGCCATCTGAGCCTGCAGCTTCTGCGCTTCCTTCATGATGTTCCCGAAGCCCTTCACTGACCTTCTCCTTCCGGCAGGCGCGGCCGCACCGCGACCACCTCGCCCTGAAATTCGGCGATCGCCGCCTGGACCGCCGGGTGCGCCGCGATGGCACCGGTGGCCTCGCCGCCCGACACCACGTTGACGCGCTCGGCACCCGCCACGCAGCGCCGCACCGCCTGCACAACCAGCTCGCGGTTGGCGACGTCCGCCAGCATCTCTCGGTGGAAATGATTCCCGTGGAGCACGATCGTCAGCTCGCGATCGGTGACGCCGCTCGGCCGGGCCTGCGTCAGCACGCCGCCGAGCGTCGGCTTCCGCTTCATGACTTCGTCCACGACCCGCTCCCACGCCGTCGCCAGATCCTGAGCGGGCGGCGCCGCGACCACCGTGGGCGCCCCCGGCAGCGCCGGTGGAGGCGCCGATGGGGCCGGGCGCTGTGCGGGGGCGGGCGCTGGGGCCGCGGCCTTCGGGGCCGGCGGCGCCGGGCTCGGAGGCGGCGCCGCTGCGCTGGGGGCCGTCGTCCCGGGCCGGCGCGGATCGGCGCGGACGGGCGCGGGCTCCGATCCCGTCAGGAGACTCGCCTGCGCCGCCGGGGCCGGGGCGGACGGCGTCGTGAGCGCGTGCTGGCGGATCTCGCGCTGCGCCTCGTCGACCCGGCGCAGCACGTCGTCGAGCGCCTGGGGCACCGGCCGTCGCGTCGAGCGTACCGTCGCGATCTCGAGCTCGACCCGCGGGTGCGGCGATTCGCGCATCAGCGCGTGGGCCTCGAGAAACGCCCGGAGCACGTAGAGGATCTCGTCGAGGCTGGCGCCCTCGCCGAGACGGCGCAGCTCGTTGCCCTCGGTGTGCGTGAGGTCGGCGGGCTTCGCGTTCGGCGCGGCCTTGAGCACGAGGGTGAGCCGCAGGAGCTCGATCACGTCGCGCGTGAACGCGAGGAGATCCTCGCCGTCGCGCGCCGCGCGGTCGACGGCCTCGAGCGCCGCGCCGGTGTCGTGCCCGACCACCGCCGCCGCGAACGCTCGCACCGTCACCGGCGCCGTCGCGCCGAGCAGCCTCGCGGTCGTCTCCGCCTCGAGCCGGCCCTCACCGTAGGCGATCGCCGTGTCGAGCAGCGACAGCGCGTCGCGCAGCGAGCCCTCCGCTGCCCGCACGATGACCGGCAGCGCCGCCGGCTCGAACGCGATTTTTTCCTCGTTCAGGATGCGCTCGAGCGACGCCCGCAGGGCTTCGGGGGCGATCGGACGGAAGTCGAAACGCTGCACGCGCGAAAGGACCGTCGGCGGGATCTCGCGGGGATCCGTCGTCGCGAGCACGAAGACGATGTGGGGCGGCGGCTCCTCGAGGGTCTTCAAGAGGGCGTTGAAGGCGGCCTCGGTCAGCTGGTGGACCTCGTCGATGATGTAGACCTTGTACTTGCCGCGCGCCGGTGTGTACTTCACGTTCTCGCGGAGCGTGCGGATCTCTTCGATGCCTCGGTTCGAGGCGCCGTCGATCTCGATCACGTCGATGAGCGTGCCGGCCAGGCCCTCGACGCACACCGCGCACTTGCCGCAGGGCTCGGGCCCCGTGCGCGCGGTGCAGAGCAGCGCCCGCGCCAGCAGGCGGGCCGTCGTGGTCTTGCCGATACCCCGCGGGCCGGCGAACAGGTACGCGTGCGCGATGCGGCCCGACGCGAGCGCGTTCCGCAACGTCCGCGTGATCGCATCCTGGCCGACGACCGCGTCGAACGTCTGCGGCCGCCACTTCCGGGCGAGAACCTGATAACTCATGGGTTGATGACCGTGCACCCTCCTTCGAACGGCCCGTACTGCGATCTCTCCCCGGAACCTGCTCCGGCCAGGTACTCCCACGGCACACGAGAGGGTCGCCTTACCGTTGCTCCCTTCCGGGCCTGGCGGGGTTCGACGATTCCCGTTGCGTGGGGCCCAACCTTCAACGCCGCCCCGTGAAGCTCACTCAACACGATCCGCCCTCGAGAAGGAATTCAACCCCGCTGAAGCGGATTGCGGGTTACAGGGCACCGCTAACTCCCCGTCTAGCACGGCCAAGTGAAAACGATGGCGGAGGGGCCGGGATTCGAACCCGGGGCACAGGGGTTACCCGTGCACGGCATTTCCAGTGCCGCACCTTCGGCCGCTCGGTCACCCCTCCTCGTCTCTGGCTCATCGGAACATCGACGACGTCTGGAAAATTGGCGGAGGGGAGAGGATTTGAACCCCCGAGGGACCTTCTGGGCCCCTATCCGATTTCGAGTCGGACGCCTTCGACCGGGCTCGGCCACCCCTCCGCGACAAGTATCTCAACTATTTGACCTAGCGTCTGGTCCCTCGTGTTCGAGAGCCCGTCTCAACTGAGTCGAAGTTTCGCCGAACTTCTCTGGAACGCTCACCGCTCCACGGACGGCCACCTCGGGGCCGCCACGATCTTCTCGACGGCCGCCACCAAGTGGCCCGGCGACAGGTGGGCATACCGCTGAACCATGCTTAGGATCTTCCACCCGCCAAGCTCTTGGACCGTTCGCAAGTCTACCCCGGCGGCTACGAGACGGGAAGCGAAGGTGTGACGGAGCGCGTGCCACGTCACCCCGCCGAGGCGGGCTGCCTCGTCCGGACGACCAGAAGCCCGCAGCGTCATCTGCGCGGCCCCGACGGCCCGCACAAACTCCCGGCTCACTGTGCGGTAGGCTTCGCGGGTGACGGGCTCGTGAGGCTCGTTCGGACGACGGCGCTCGGCAGCTAGGTCCATAAGCGCGCCCCGGGCCGAGCTGTTCAGCGGCACTCGGCGGGCCTGTCCGTTCTTTCCAAGACGCACGGTGAGGAAGCGGAGTTCCGGTAGGCCAGCGCCACCGCCTCCGGAATCGGCCAGAACCGATCACACACGCACCCCGGGGCTCGGCATCGGCCACCGAATAGGTGGGCCTCTTCCGGGTGACCGCAGACGCAATGGCTCAATCGTCCCCTCCTGGCGACCACGAATGCTACACGCCCGAGGACTTGTGCTGTGGTGTGTTGTGGCGGGTAGATCCGATAGTACGTCTCTGTCGCGAAACGTCGCGAGCGTCGCGGTGCAAAGCCCTCGTATTCATGAGTGGCCGCGGCCGACCCCACTACCACCATAAACGTGGTCATTTGCGCCAGTCTACGTGGGGGGCGTCTATCATGGCGGGCAGATGGAGGATCTCGCTGGAACTGCCGTCCGCTTGACGCCTGACCGCCACAGGGTTGACGAATGGGCCACAGTGCTCGCAGCGGGCGGCATTCCCCATCGGCTCCGCTCCCGACTCGATGGCTGGGCGCTCATCGTTGCCGCCCGTGATGCAGACGCTGCTCGCGAGACCCTCGACGCCTATGACAGGGAAAACATTGCCGACACGACGAGAGCACGCAGCGCTTCGGTGGCGCCCGTTCGTGGCGCGGCCGCGGTCGGTGTCGCCGTCGGCCTCCTGCTGATCGCGTTTTTTGCCGCTACAGGGACTCGGGCCAACCGCAGCGTTTGGTTCGAGCGCGGCAGTGTCGACGCTGAACGCATTGTCGCCGGAGAGTGGTGGCGAACCGTCACCGCGCTCACGCTTCACGCCGACGCGCCCCACGTGGTCGGCAACGCGGTGGCGAGCGCCCTGCTTGTCGGGGCGGCGAGTCACCAGTTCGGCCCGGGTGTGGGCCTCTGGCTAGTCCTGCTCGCTGGCATCGGCGGCAACGCCCTTACCGCCGTCGCCTACGGCACTCACCACCACTTGGTGGGAGCCTCGACAGCGATGTTCGGCGCCATCGGCATCCTCGCGGCCACGCGAGCCATGTCCCTTGGACGGCGCCCAACTGCGCGCACGCGGTGGATGGTTGTCGCGGCAAGCCTCGCCCTGCTCGCTCTCCTTGGCACAAGCCCGGACGCCGACCTCCTCGCTCATCTATTCGGCCTCCTGCTCGGCGGCGCTCTGGGCGTGGCCGCCGCGCCTGCGCTGCGGTGGCCTTTGCGCCCGTCAGTGCAGTGGGCCCTTGCCGTGGCCGTTCTGGTGTTTGTAGTGGGCGCGTGGCTGCGCGTCAGGTCCTGAGACCCCACCGCCTCTGCACCTCGAGCCGGCTCGAGGGGGTGGCGCTCAGTTTGGCGGCAGCGCTTACGGAGCATCCCGACCGGCGCAGTTGAGACCGGCCTGGGAGCCGGCGCCATGGCGCGCGGTGCAGTGCCTGCGTGGGGCGTTGACGGAGACGTAGCTAGTTCACTCGCTCTCGTGGCGCTGGGAGTCCTGCTACGCTGGCGTGAACATGGCCCTGCGCCTCATCGCGCTCTTCAAGCTGCTGAAGGGACTGCTGCTCGTAGTCGTGGGATTGGCCGCACTGCGCCTCCTCCATGCCGACGTATCGCCCCTCGTTATCTCTTGGGCCGATCGGCTCAACATCGACCCGCAGAATCGTTACATCGGTGGAGCTCTCAGCCGACTCTTGTCCGCCGACACTCGCGCCCTCGTAACGATCAGTGCGGGATCGTTCATGTACGCCGCCCTGCTCTTGACCGAAGCGGCCGGGCTCTGGTTGAGACGTCGATGGGCAGAGTACTTCACGATCATCGTGACCAGCTCATTCATCCCGCTGGAAATCTACGAGGTCTACAAGCGCTTCACGGTGACACGGCTTGCGATCATTGCACTCAACATTGCGATCGTCGGCTACCTAGCTCGCTGGGTTCGCGGATAATAGGGGCGCACGGCGACCTTGTCAACGGTGAGAAAGAAGCCCGGCCTCGGCCGCCCGCTCCTCGTCACGCTGGAGCCTGCACGCCGCCCATAGTTCAGGTCTGCTAGACTCCCGCCAGCCATCCTCAGCGAGGTGCCCATGCGACTAATCGGGCTCGCGGTTCGCTCCATAATTCTGGAAGCGCATCAGTAAGTTGCTTGATCCAGCGAGGGGTGGTCCCTATTGTGCCTATCCGAAGGAGGAAATTGTATGCTGAGGCGGTCCCTGTTCGTCCTTATTGGTCTTACCATCGTTGGATGCGCCTCCGTGCAGAACACTCCGGCTCAGGACGCCGTGTGGGCTGCCTACAACCAATGTCGTGCTGAGGGGCGGGTTCCGGCGAATGTGCAGTTGATGCGCGTCGATCCCGATGGCCGCGCATATTACCAGACCTACACCAGCTCATTTGGAGGGGCCGATTTCGAGCGCTGCCTCACCGAGAAGATGAATCGCCCCTCTCCTCGTTGAGGATTCCGCAGTGTTGCTTCTACAGGCGGACTGAGGTGATCGAGTAGGCCATGCTCGATCGACGCGGCCAGCTCCTCCGTGCTGCTGTCGGTTTCGCCGGTGTTCCATACCCTCGTATGACCGAGCCTGCACGCCCTCCGCACGTGGCTGGACTCGTGGGCCGGGATTGGGCACGTCGCTGTGGGGATGCACCGCCAAGGCTACGACCTGCAATTGATCCAGTACGATGACCGGGGCTGGCGGGCAACCTTCTACACGACGGGAATGGAGCACTCGCCCACGAGCGCGACGGGCACCGGATGGGAGCGCACGCCGTGGCGGGCAGTCCAAAGAGCAGCGTGGATCGCACTCCTGCACGCTTCGATGACACAAGGAGGAACCGTCCAATGACCGATCTAGTGGTCGTCGCGGGTGTGCTGCTTGGTCTGATTGGTGCCCGGATCACCCGGGGGGCGTGGATGATGAGGTCAGCGAGATATTGAGTCCGCAGCTCTATGCTGGCACGCGGCACAGCGAGCGGCTTGGGGGGCGCTGAGAAACGCGGAGGAGAGCAACGAATGACGGGCCCGCGCGAAGGGCGCCCTGCTCTTCTCGTTCTATTCCCTGCCTTTGCCGTGACCCTTTCCTCGACCGTCGCCGTGGCCCCTCCCGCGACCATCGCCACGATCATCCCCGCGATCATCGTCGCGATCCTTCCAGTCTCTCTTATCTGCCCACTCACGTCCCCACTCATGCCCCCATCGAGGTGCCCCCGCGTGATTCCACTGCTGCCAGTGACCGGGAGGCACGGGATAGTACCTCACTGGCACCGACAGGAGGGGGCGGGGCACAAACTGGGGACCAACGAAGATCCACGGACCGTCTTGGTGACGGCTCACGTGCCAGCCGTCATCGGCGAAGGCCCAATATTGACCGCTATAGAAGAAGACGTTGACCGGTGCGGCAGGAGCGTAGTGCACCGCCGGGACGCCCGGGACAATCACAAGTTGCGGAGGCGCAGGCAAGTGGATATCTACGTGGATCTGAGCCTCGGCTGGACCCGTCAGGATGAGCGCGAGCAGCACCGCGAGAGCGTAGAGCATGAGTGATCCTCCTCGCACTAGTCCAGCGTCGAACTCTTCGAGACATCGAGGTGCAAACCCCTTGCCTGGTTACACAGGCCCCTGCATCCGCGCTCGCACGGCGGCACGGGAAGAACGGCGAGGCCCAGGCGTAACTAGCAGCAATTGTTCGCCTGCTCCTTGCTAAGCTCCAAGAATAGCGGCTCGCCCGTTCATGAACTTTTGTCAACCGCGCGCGGCATCGGCGCAGAAAGTGGGCCATATGGAAGCGTACCTTACGGTCGCCTGCATCCTGTCCGGTTTCGGCATTGCCGTACTGATGTTCCGCATCCAACGCGAGCTACATATGCAAGAGAGACACCCGGATTCGCCGAATTGGCTGGCGTGGGCTGACTATCTCGTGATCGGATCGATCGCGCTCTCGCTGTTATTAGTGGTGTTGCCGTTGGTCGCGTTGCCCTCACCCGGTAAGCAAGCCTTAGCGTTCGCTGCGGCCAGCTGTGCTGCCGCGACGATTCTCCTGGCGGGATATCCCCCCGCCATTTTGGACCACTATCGAATCGAGATAGGAGCGAAGCGAAAAGGCGATCGCAACAAGGGCGAGCCCATTGAAAAGGTTCTTGTTCTTCTCACGGCTTTCATTGCTGTCGCGGTGTTCGCCGGTGTGGTGGCGTGGCGGCTCGCGCTCTAAAAAGAGCGACCGAGAGCCATGAAGGCCCCGTGGAGCGCAAGAGTCGGTCACTTCGACTGCTTCGTGTGCCTTTCATCAAACCAGAGACAAGGCGAGGGCTAGACCGCGTTCTGCGTGTAAGCGCCTCGCTCGCCTCCGGCCCTTTGACGGGCTCTTCCCTTCGCAGAGGGGATCGGCGGCCCCCCTAAATCCTGCCAGGACGGGAGACCATTACGCGAGCACTCGGCGGCTCGCTGCGTGCTCGGAGCAGGTGAACGGCGAAAAAGCTCGTGAAATCAAGGCCCGCCACGCTATCAAGGCATCGATGCCACCTATTCGGACGATTCCCGTCGCCGTCCTCGCCGCCGCCTCACTCGTCGCCGTACTCGCCGCCGGGGCCGGCCCGCCGAGCGAGGCCGTTCGCGAGTCGCTCACGGCCGTGAATCGCCTGCTCGATGACTCGGAGCTTCGGGAACGGCCGACGGAGCTCCTGGCGGCGATGCGCACCGTCGTCGACGGCAGCTTGGACTTCCAGGAGGCGGCGCAACGAGCGCTCGGCCGCGAATGGTGGGCGCGGACGCCGGCCGAGCGCGACGAGTTCGTCGCGCTCTTCGCCGATCTCCTCGGCCGCTCCGTCGTCGCTCGAATCGCATCACGCGCGAGCGTGCGCGGCAGCCTCACGATCCACTATCTGAGCGAATCGGTCCGAGGCAATACGGCCACGATCCTCACCACGATTACGAGCCGCGAGGGAAGCGCGCTGTCCGTCGAGTATCGGATGGTCGCGCGTGGCCAGCGCTGGGCGGTGTGCGACGTCGCCGTCGACGGCATCAGCACCGTCGAGAACTATCACGCGCAGTTTACCCGGATTCTCCGGCAGTCGTCGTACGGCGAGCTGGTGGCTCAGGTGAAGGCCCGGGCGTCCGAGGCGCCGACCGCGAGCGTCGCGCGGGCCAACGTCGCGACCGCGCCGCTCACGGACGAGGCGCCGCGCGTCCAAGGCGAGCCCCCGGCCGCGAGCCTCTCACGAGCGAATGCCGACCCCGAGAAGCGGAGCGAACCAGCCATCACCGAACCCGAGGCCGCGAGGCCCTCGCCGGAGGCGAAACTCGCGGTGATCACGTCATCCTACTGGATTCAAGTCGGCGCCTTCCGCACTCCGGACGCCGCGGGCGAGCTCGCGGCGCGGCTCCTGGAGCAGGACCTGCCCGTCGCGATCGACTCGGTGGCCCTGACCTCGAACCATCGAGGGCTGGTCCTCTCTCGAGTGCGAGTCGGACCGTTCGCGAATCGAGCAGAGCTGGTCCCGAAGCTCCAATTCCTCCAGAAGGGCGGGTATCGGCCCTTCGTGGCCCGCGAGCCCGACTAGGCGGACGGGATCTTGTAGTGCGTCGCCGGTACGGCCAGCACGGGCTGGGGCACACGGTTGGTCGCGATGATGCCCCATGAGCTACCGGGGCTCGCCGCGACGAACCAGGTGCCGCTGTGGAAGCTGTAGTAGCGGCCGCCGTACGCGAACAGGTTGTAGTCCGCGCTGGGTCCGTAGAAGACGGGGCTGCCGGGCACGGTCCTCAGACGTAGCAGTGACGCGACGACGAGCGCCGGCGGCGGCGCGACGTTGATGCCGATGTTCTCGTCGGCGGGCGCCGGAGCAAGCAGGCCACCGGCCGGCAGAAGCGCGACCAGCGTTGTCACCGTCATGTCTCACCCTCCGGAAATCCTGTCGGGCGATCTTCTGAATGTGCAGAACCGGTGCCAGAGAGAGGGCACGGAACACCAGGAACTTACGAGCTTGGTCGCGCGACCGAATGGTTCGCAGGGGTGTCCTTCTGGCGCCCAGGTGACCGCCGTCGTCAGTCCGCGTGACCTCGAATGCCTGGCAAGAGGCGCCCAAGAGTCCCTTGCGGCATCGAGCGCCGTATGCGGCGCCGTGCTGGTGCGCGTCGTAGCGTTCGGCTAGACTCCACGCTGAGCTGGATTTGCTCCGGCACACCAGCGCCCAGCCGGATTTCTGGAGGTCCGTCATGACGTCGCGGCGGCGCCGCTCGCCGTGGCGTCGCTCAGGCGTCGCCCGCTGATGGATTCGGCGACGATTTGATTCCCGACGATCAAGGATCACTAGATCCCCACCCTCGCTGACGAGTTTCAGGTAGGCGAAGGTGTCCGGTTTCGTGCGTGACACAATCAACAACAAACCCGCCATCGTTGTCTCTCTCGGCTTCCTCTAGATCAGAGCAAACGCCGGCACCGACGAGCAAGAAAAGATGGTAAAACCCGGGATGTCCCAGAAAGAAACTATTAAGTCATTGGCCGATCTATACGAGCCGTTCCGTGCAAGAGATCGCGGGGACGCTGGACCCAGCAGCCAAAAGGTCTGCTAGACTCCCGCCAGCCATCCTCCACCGAGGTGCCCATGCGGCTGATCGGGTTCGCGATCCTACTCCCAGTCAGCCTCGGGGCTGCCTCAGCGGGCCCGCGAGCACCTGCAACATGCGGCGCGCCACAACCAGACGCATCCAGTGCCGCATGGTTTCTGAGGCGAGTGGATTATTTGCCGCCGCACGCTTCAGTCCGGTGCGTGATGGAGCGCCTGCCATGGATCAGGGCCCTTGGTGTGCAGGCCCAGCGTTCAGAAGCGGAACGAGACTCCGCCGAGCAGGTGATGGGTACTGAGGTGGGTCTTGAAGACGATCTCCCCTGAGTCGAGCGCCGCCCGTACATACGTGTAGCGATACTCGCTGAACACGCCGATGTTCCGTGTGAATGCCCAGAACACTCCGCCGCCCGCCTCCGCGCCGTGGGTTCCCCGGGTATCGAACCCCTCAAGATGCTGGAGGAACAACGCCGGGCCGGCCATTACATACGGCTGAAGCTGGCCCATCGGGAAGTTCGGACCCGCGAGCATCGGCCACCGAAACATCAAGTCGAAGGCGAACGCAGTGATGTACAGGTCGACCTCGCGAAGCTTCACCGGCCCTAAGCCTGAACCGTTGATCGGGACCCCGAACAGAACGTCCTGCGAGTCGGTGATCGTCCCGTGGCCCGTGGCGGTCTGGGAGCTGATATCCGGGCGAAAATGATCCACGTCGAGACCGAGCCCGAAGAACTTGAACGACTCGAACCAGTACCCGCCGCGAGCGCCCACCGAGAAGGAGGTATCGTAGCGGATATTATCGACCACGCCCGCCACCGCCACTCCATCAATCTGGCCGTCGAGGGAGAAGTGACTACTCTGAGTGAAGGCCGCGCCACCGTACAGGTCAGCGAACCACTCTGCCGCTGCCGCGTGCACGCCGGCAGCGAGCCAGACAAGGGTGATGGCTAATGGCAGGAATTGTCGGTGGGTGTCTCGCACATCACGTAGTTTCTACGGACTTCACTAGCAGATCAAGAATCCGCGGCGCGCTGCTCAACGGGGCGATTGGTCGCGAAATGGCCGCAACGGAGCCGAACTGGCGGCGTCCGGACCCATTCGGCTCCCCAACAGACTGCCCCCTCTCAATAACGTTCGGCTCGGTCTATCAGTGCGCGGATTCTAACCGAAACAAAATCGAAACGTACAGGGCACTCCTGCGCGGCCCGCAGGCGGGACAGAGTCGCGGCAGATTCATAGCTGAAGCCCGCCGCCCGGTCTCTAGACGTTGAGCTTCTCTGGTCGCGATAGGGAGCTCGCAAGCCGAGCCATGGCACACTCGTCCACCTGTTTTTTTGACGTCTCGCGATTCTACGCGCCCGCGCGGTGGATTGACGAACCCGGCCTTGGCCATTTCGCGAATGAACGCGCCCTTCGCCGACTCATAGAGAGACTGCGTTTCGCAGAGCCGGAAAAGACGAGCGAGGCGGTAGCGCGGTCGGGCATGCACCCCCGATTCGCTGGGGGACCCCTCGATCCCTGGGGACCGTGCGCATCCGGGGGGGGCTCGGCGGACGCACGATCCGACGTCGTTCGACACGCTCGCTCTAGCATGATCGCCCGAGCGTCGACCAGCGAAGCCCTCCGAGAGATCAGGCGGGTGCGATCCGGCTAGCGTGCCCGCACGGCGTCATCGGCCGCCGAAGAAAAGTCGAAGTTCTGGTTGAGCACTAAGCTGCGCCTTTTCCCCCGGTCACCGCTCGAGCCACAGCGCGGCGACGCGGCTGCCGTAGTCGAACGTGGGGTTCGGGGCGTGGTTCTTCACGTACGGCTGCCAGGAGCCCGTGTACATCGGGCTCACGAGGCATACGTAATGCTGCTGCTCGGCCATGTAGCGCTGGATCTCGAAGACGAGCTTCTTGCGCACGTCCACATCCTTCACACGGCGCTGGTCTTTGATCATCGCGGTCAGCTTGGGATCGTTGACGTGGCCGCGGTTGCGGGGCTGGTCGGGGACATATGGCCCATAGAGCGCGTCGTCGGGGTCCCACGCAACAGCGAACGGACCCATCGTCATGCCGTCGAACTTGCCCTGGATCGTCGTCGCTTGATACGCGCCGTATTCCTGGATCTTCAGCTCGGCCAAGATGCCGACGTCTTTGAGCTGGCCGAGCACCAGCTGAGCGGCATCGATGAGATCGGTGCCGTAGCCGGGGGTCGCCGTGAGCTGCGTCTTGAAGCCGTTCGGGTAGCCGGCTTCAGCCAGGAGTCGCCGGGCCTCTCGCGGATCGTACCGATAGTACTTGGCTCCCTCGCCGAGCTGGTCGACGGGAAGCGCCCAGTCCTTGAGTCCACGGGACAGGGGCCCGCTCGGCTCGCCCCGTATCCACACCGCGTCGATCAGCGCCCGCCGATCGATGGCGCGGGAGATGGCGCGCCGCACGCGCACGTCCGTGAAGGGAGGCTGATCGGTCCGCAGCGAGATAGCGTGGACCATGTTGCCCAGGAAATCCTGGTAGGCCAGCTGCGGGTGAGTCTTCTTGAGCGCGTCCAGATCCGACTGGCGCACGGACCACCAGGTCGAGGGCCCGGCGTCGATTTGCCCGGTGCGGTACGAGGCGAGTCCGGTGGAATCGTCCTCGATGACGATCCACTCCACGCCGTCCACTGAGGGCTGGCCGGGCCGGAAGTAGTGCGGGTTCTTCTTGAAGACCGCCTTCACATTCCGGTCATAGCGCTCGAGCGTGAAGGGGCCGGTGCCGATCGCGGTCTCTGGCTTTTTCAGGTCGCCGTACCGCTCCACCACTTCGGGCGCCACGATCCACATGCAGAGCGCGTTGGCCAGCTTGTGCGGAAGCCACACATATGGCTCGCCGAGGACGAACTTCACGGTATAGCGATCGACCGCGTCGACCCGGTCGACCGAGTCCAGCAGGTACCGCTCGGGGTTTCCCTTGACCGACAGGAAACGGGTGTAGGTGAACTTCACGTCCTCGGCCGTGAGCTCGCGGCCGTTAACGGGAGGCTTGTTGTGCCAGCGCACGCCTTTGCGCAGATGGAAGATATAGGTCGTGTCGTCCGGCTGCTCCCAGCGTTCAGCCAGATCGGGCTCCACGGAGAAGCTGCCCGGCGCCACACCCGGGCCCACCTTGTGGCGGAGCAGCTTGCTATAGACGAAGCTCAAGGTGGTCATCGTCATGAAGTTTCGCGTCAGGTGCGGGTCGAAGTGCGGTGGATCCCAGCCACGTACGCGAAGGATCCCACCGGGCTTGGGGCTCGTGAGGGGCCCGGCGGCCACCATCGCGCCGGCCGCGAGGCCACTCCTCAGCAGATCACGCCGACTCAGACTGAGACCGTCTCGCAGCGAGTGACATCGCGTGCTCATGCTGACCTCCTTCCCAAGCCCCCACAGCCCAGAACGTCGGGGTGTTGGCCGTGTCGATCAGGACGAAGGCCACACCGTCTCCTGATTCTCCGAGGCGATGCCGACCTGGTGAACCATGGCCGGCGTGCGCCAGCCGCCCAACGTCTGGACGGTCAGCCGGTCGACTCCCGCCATGATGAGTTTCAGTTCACTCGGCGCTTCGTCGATGTCCGCTCCAGGTTTTGCAGCTGCGCCTTCAGCAGTTCGGCGGTGGCTAGGACTAGGAACACTTCGCGCTGTCTCAGCGACAGACCGAGACCGACGAGTGCGCTTCGGATCCCGATCGCGGCGCTCCGCGACACCGCACTGAGGTTCGGCCGTTCCCCTCGGCGGAGTCGCTCACGGGTGACGTCGATGCACTCTTTAGTCAGCCTCCTGATCGCCACATGCGCTCGATCCATCTCGTCACTGTTCATGCCAAGGGAGCCGAATTCGTCGGGGGTCACTCCAGCAGATCCGTCACCGGCATGCCGAGGGCGCGCGCCATGGCTGGAGGAAGTCTAGCAGACCTCGTGGGGGTGAGTGCTCGACCACCTCAGTGTGCGCTTAGGGACTCTCCGATCACCGTCCATCGCTCCAGCACGACGTCACGCCCCATCCAACCCCTTGGCCTCCTCGAAGACCGGTCGTCACTCCAATTTGCTGCCGGCCCCACTCGCATTGAGCCTGGGTCCCGAACGGGCCCTGGGTCGCGGCGCTCAAAGTGCCGCCGGGGAATTGCGAGACGATCATGAACCACCAGAAGGCGACGATTGCACTGCGGCTCGCCATATTTCCTCCTCTCGGGTGCGTCGACTCGCGCTGCACGTCGAACGTGCGCCCATTGGCCAGGCGCCGGCTTTCACGGTAGCACCAACCGTACGACGAGAACGCGCCGACGCGCGGCGATGTTCGAGAGGAATCCTGGAGGCGAGATCTGCGAAGAAGTGCCGGGGCCCACTCGGCCCCGGCACCTTGGCGATCGTGCGGTTATCGAGTCGGAACCGGCGTCACGGCGGCGGACGGCGCCGGCGCGGGTGAGCCGCCGACGACTAGCGGCCGCTTCGCGCACGCCGAGAGACCGGTCAGCAACGTGATCAACGCGAGCCCGAGCGCCATCGACTTCAGATGCGTGTTCATGACTCTCCTCCCTCTTTCCGGAACACCTGGTAGTTCCTGCGTGAACACTCTGTCGTTTCGCGCAATGCGCTTCTGGCGGTCTGAGAGTGCACGCCGGGTGCCAGCGTCTCAAACCATCTGCGAATCGATGGCTTAGGACTCGTTTCAGCCTCGCTCGGCCCTCGCAGTGTGACAACCAGACGCGAGGGGCTGACGAGGGACGTCAGCGCGGTGGAGGGAAGGATCTATATGAGGTAGCATCACGCTCGCGGGAGGCTAGACAAGATGCGCATCGTCGTCCACGGACAACAGGCATTCGGCAAGAGCGTGCTGGATGCGCTACTGGAACGCGGAGAGAACGTCGTCGGCGTCTACTGTGGTCCTGACCCGGCGGGAGGGCGGGTCGATCCGTTGAAGGAGGCCGCGCTCGCCCGGGGTCTCCCCGTTCATCAGCCGCGATCCTTTCGCAACAAGCCGGAGGTGTGGGAGGAGTTCGCGCGGCTCAAAGCCGATCTGTGCGTGATGGCCTACGTCACGCTCATCGTGCCCGAGGAGGTGCTGAACCAGCCCGCGCGCGGCACCATCCAGTATCATCCTTCGCTGCTCCCGCGCCACCGCGGTCCCAGCTCGATCAACTGGCCGATCATCATGGGCGAGACGCGGACCGGGCTCAGCATCTTCTGGCCCGATCAGGGTCTCGATACCGGACCGATCCTGCTGCAGAAGGAAGTCGAGATCCGCGACAGCGACACCCTGGGCAGCCTCTACTTCGATCGCCTCTATCCGATGGGGGTCGCGGCGCTGCTGGAGGCCGTCGATCTGGTGCGCGACGGCAAGGCGCCGAAGATCGCTCAGGACGAGTCGCAGGCGACGTACGAAGGATGGTGCAAGAAGGAGCACGTCCAGATCGACTGGCAGAAGCCGCTGCAGACCGTCTGGAACCTCATTCGTGGCGCCGACCCGCAACCGGGCGCGTGGACCACCTACGAGGGGACGCCCTTGCTCCTTCACGACGCCAAGAAGCTCGCGGGCGCGACGCACGGTCGTCCCGGAGAAGTCGTCGCCGTCGACGACACGGGGTTGACGATCGCCGCGGACGGCGGCCAGATCCAGGCGACGCGCGTACGGCCGGAAGGCGGCCAGAAAGTCGCGGCCGCGGCGTTCGCCAAGAATGCCGGGCTGCGCCCGGGCGTCCGGCTGGGAGCGGCGTGAGCCGCGGCGACGACATGACGAATCCGGACGGTCCGCGCGGCCTCGCGCGCGGCCTCACCAACTACGGCGACCCCGACTTCGCGCTCTACCTGCGGCGCTCCTTCGCGACGTCGATGGGCTACTCGAAGGCGATGCTCGCACGGCCGGTCGTCGGGATCGCGCAATCCGCGAGCGGCTTCAACAACTGTCACCGGCACTTTCCCGAGCTGATCGACGCTGTGAAGCGCGGCGTGCTCGCCGCCGGCGGGCTCCCGATCGATTTCCCGACGATCTCGCTCGGCGAGGTGTTCCTCTCGCCCACGAGCATGATGTTCCGCAACCTCATGGCGATCGACGTCGAGGAGATGATCCGCGCTCAGCCGATGGACGCGGTCGTGCTGGTGGGCGGCTGCGACAAGACGGTGCCGGCCCAGCTCATGGGCGCCGCGTCGGCCGACGTGCCCGCGGTGCAGCTCCTGGCCGGGCCGATGATGCCGATGGCCTACCGCGGTGAGCGGCTCGGGGCGTGCACGGATTGCCGGCGCTTCTGGGCCAAGTACCGCGCCGGCGGCGTCACTTCGGAGGAGATCGAGCGCATCGAGGAGAACCTGGCGACGACGGCAGGCACCTGCGCGGTGATGGGCACGGCCAGCACGATGGCCTCGATCGCCGAGGCGCTCGGCATGGCGTTGCCGGGCACCGCGGCGATTCCAGCCGTCCACGCCGATCGGCTCCGCGCGGCCGAGGCAAGCGGGCGCCAGGCCGTGGCCCTGGCGACGACGCGATTGCGGCCGAGCCAGATCATCACCGAGCGCTCCGTCGAGAACGCGCTGCGCGTGCTGCTGGCGATCGGCGGCTCGACGAATGCCATCATCCACCTCACGGCCGTCGCCGGACGCGTCGGCGTCGAGGTCTCGCTGCGCCGCCTCAACACGCTGAGCGACGAGACGCCGGTGCTCGTCGACCTCAAGCCGACCGGTCAGCACTACATGTCGGACCTGAACGCTGCCGGCGGCCTCGGCGCGGTGCTTCGCGAGCTGGCGCCGATGCTCCACCTCGACTGCCTGACGGTGACGGGCCAGACGCTGGGTCAGCGCCTCGCGGCGGAGGGCACGTGGGTGGACCGCGAGGTCGTGCGCCCGCTCGCGGATCCGTACCAGAAGGTCGGCGGGCTCGTCGCGCTCTTCGGCAGCCTGGCGCCGGGCGGCGCGATTCTCAAGCGCTCGGCCGCCGACCCGGCGCTCTTCGAGCGCGAGGGCCGGGCGGTGGTCTTCTCCTCCCTCGACGATCTGTCCGCGCGAATCGACTCGCCGGACCTCGACGTGCGGCCCGACGACTTCCTGGTGCTTCAGAACGCCGGGCCGAAGAGCGGCTACGCGATGCCCGAGGCCGGCTATCTGCCCATTCCCTCGAAGCTGGCGCGCGCCGGCGTCAAGGACATGGTGCGCATCTCCGACGCGCGGATGAGCGGGACGGCGTACGGCACGATCGTCCTGCACGTGTCGCCCGAGTCGGCGGTCGGCGGGCCGCTGGCGCTCGTGCAGAACGGCGACCGCATTCGCCTGAGCGTCAATGATCGCGGGATCGATCTGGCCGTGGACGATGCCGAGATCGCGCGCCGCCGCGCTGCCCTGCCGCGTCCCGCCAAGCCCCCGGCGCGCGGCTACGCCAAGCTCTACATGGATCACGTGCTCCAGGCCGAGCACGGCTGCGACTTCGACTTCCTGCGAAAGGCGTGACGCCGCGGCCGTATCGACGCCGAGCGCGACCGTCAGTCGCGCGCCGCGGCGCGAACGCGACGCCAGAGACGCTCGCGCGTGAGCGGCATCTCGGTCACCGCCACGCCCAGGGGACGCAGCGCGTCCGCCACGGCGTTGGCGATCGCGGCCGGTGCCGGCAAGGTGCCGCCCTCGCCCGCGCCCTTGACGCCGAGCGGGTTCAGCGGCGAGGGCGTCTCCAGGTGGTGCACCTCGAGCGGCGGCACGTCGGCCGCGCGCGGCAGCGCGTAGTCCATCAAGGTGCTGGTGACGAGCTGGCCGCTCGCGTCGTAGACGATCTCCTCGATCAGCGCGTTGCCGATCCCGTGGGCGATGCCTCCGTGAATCTGTCCCTCGACCACCAGCGGATTGATCATCGTGCCGCAATCGTCGACCGCGACGTACTTGAGGATCCGCACCGCGCCGGTCTCGGGCTCGACCTCGACGATCGCTGCGTGAGCGCCGTTCGAGTACGTCGACTGGGGGACGTGGACGTAGCCCGAGGCCTCGAGCCCCGGATCCATCGCGCCGGGCAGCGCGTAGCCGGGACGCGGCGCGGTCGCGATCGCCGCGACGTCGCCGAGCGCCAGACCGCGCCCGGGCGTCCCGCGCACGGTGATGCGCCCGTCCTCGAGAGCCAGATCCTCGGGCGCGGCCTCGAGATGATCGGCCGCGACCGCGAGCGCCTTCCTGCGCACCTCCGCGGCCGCGTGGGCGGCCGAGGTGCTCGCGAGCACGCCCACGCGGCTGGCGAACGTCCCGACGCCGTACGGAATGCCCGCCGTGTCGCCAGGGACCACCGTGATCTGCTCGAGCGGCACCGAGAGCCCGTCGGCGACGATCTGGGCTAGCGTCGTCTCGTGCGCCTGCCCCTGGCTCGACGTGCCCGAGAACACGAAGACCCGCCCGAGCGGATCGACGCGAACACGGATGCCTTCGTAGGGGCCGAGACCGGTGTCCTCGACGAAGAGTGCCAGGCCGAGACCGATCGCCCGGCCGGCCGCGCGGGCGCGCTCGCGCTCCGCGGGGAAGTCGTCCGCGCCGACGGCCTCGGCCACGCGCCGAAGACATTCGGGGTAGTTCCCGCTGTCGTAGCGGCGCGGGCTGTTGTCGCGCGAGATCAGCCCCACGTCGTACGGAAATTCGTCGGGCTGGATGAGGTTGCGCGCGCGGAGCAGGACCCGGTCGATGCCCAGGCGCTCGGCCGCGAGATCGAGCATCCGCTCCATCACGAAGACCGCCTGCGGCCGCCCGGCGCCGCGGACGGGCGTGACGGGCACACGGTTGGTGTAGACCGCGGTCAACGTCACCTCGTAGTTCGGCACGCGATACGGCCCGGGCACGGTGACCGAGGTGAGGATGGGCACGATGACGCCCCACGAGACGAAGGCGCCGCAGTCGTGCGCGAACGTGTCGCGGACCGCGACGATCCGGCCCTCGCGCGTGAGCCCGATCTCGACGTCGTGCCACTGATCGCGCTCCTGCGTGACCGCGAGCAGATGCTCGCGGCGGGTCTCGACGAAACGGACCGGGCGGCCGAGCGCCCGCGCCAGGAACGGCACCAGGATGTCCTCGGCGTAGACGATCCCCTTCGGGCCGAAACCGCCGCCGATGTCCTGCGTGACGACGCGCACGGCGTGCTCGGGGATCGCGAGATAGCGCGCCAGCAGCCGGCGCAGGATCTGCGGCGCCTGCGTCGTCGACCACGCGGTGACCTGGCCCAGATCGTCATCCCAGCGCGCCGCGATCGCGCGCGTCTCTATGGCCATGCCCGCGCCACGGTGCAGATGGAAGCGCTCGCGCAGCACAACGGGCGCGCGCGCCAGCTCGCCGGCCGGGTCCCCGACCCGCTGGGTGAATCGGGAGGCGACGTTGCCGCCGGGATGCACGCGCGGGCCGTCGGGCCGCAGCGCCTCCTCGAGCGAGGCGACCGCGGGCAAGGGCTCGTACTCGACGTGGAGCGAATCGAGCGCGTCTTCGGCCTCGGCGGCGCTCTCGGCGACGACGAGCGCGACCGCCTGGCCCGCGTACGAGACGATTTGCTGAGGCAGGATCTCGGGACACGCCGGCGCCAGCAGGCTCGCGTGGGGCACGAGCAACGGCAGCCGCCCGAGCGCGGCGGCGTCGGCGGGCACCAGCACGTGGACCACGCCCGGCCGGCGTCGCGCCGGCGTCGGATCGACCCGGACGATGCGCGCGTGGGCGTGGGGGCTGCGGTGGACCGCAACGTGAAGCAGGCCGGGAAGGGCCACGTCGGCGACGTAGCGTCCCTGTCCCGTGACCAGCCGCGAGTCCTCGCGTCGGCGCACCCGCGCGCCGAACAAGCGCTCGCCCACGCCGGTGCCTCAGCGACTGCAGCGCGCGACGTACAGCGAGTTCGCCGGATCGATCCGCTCGAACAGCTGCACATCGTCGAAGCCGGCCTCGCGCAGCATCCGGGTGGCGACCTGGTGACCCCACGCGGTACCCAGGCCCGGACCGCCGGCCGCGAGCGACACGCTCATGCAGTGCATCGTGCTCATCGTGTAGAGGTAGGGCGCCATCGGCAGACCGACGTTGTCGGCCAGCTCGCTCGACGCGCAGACGTCGAGCATGAGGAACGTGCCGCCCGGGGCGAGCGCGGCGCGGACCCGGCGCAGCACGCCGGCCGGGTCTGCCGGATCGTGGATCGCGTCGAACGCAGTGATGAGATCGAACGGGATTCGTGTCTCGAGCTTCGCGACGTCCTGCACCACGAACGACGCGTTGCCCACGCCGGCGGCCGCCCGCGGCTCATACCGCGAGGTAGCCGCCGTCCACCGGGAGCTCGATCCCCGTGATGTACGACGCTTCGTCCGAGGCCAGGAACAGTACCGCGTGCGCGACCTCTTCCACCCGGCCCTCGCGCTTGAGCGGCACGGCCCGCAGCGACCTCTCGCGCCACGCCGGATCGGCCGACGCCTTTGACGTGCGCATCGGGGGCATGATGCCCGGATGGACGGAGTTGACGCGGATCCCGTGCTGCGCGAACTGCACGGCCGCCGACTTGGTCATGATGCGCACGGCGCCCTTCGACGCGTTGTAGCCCATGTGAATGCGGTCCTGACCGACGAAGCCCGAGATCGACGAGATGTTGACGATGGAGCCGCCGCCGGCGGCGCGCATCGCGGGCACCGCGTGCTTCATGCCGAGGAACACGCCCTTCGCGTTCACGTTCAGCAGGGTGTCCCAGGCCGACGTGCTCAGCGTGTCCGGGTCGAACGTGCCGCTGATCCCCGCGTTGTTCACGAGCAGGTCGAGCTTACCGAACGCGCTCACGGTCGCCTTGATGGCCGCCTCCCAGTCCGCTTCGCTCGTCACGTCGAGCTTCACGAACCGCGCCTGGCCGCCGGACGCCGCGATCTTCTCGACGACCTGACGCGCCTCGAGCTCGAGGATGTCGGCGACGACGACCTTCGACCCCTCCCGCGCAAAGATCGTGGCTTCGCTCTGGCCCATACCGCTCGCTCCACCCGTGATGAGCGCGACCTTTCCCGCCAGCCTCATAATCCTCTCCTTTCTTGATCCTCCGCGCCCGCCGAGTATCGCAGAGCGCCCCCGCCGTGTACACTGCGGATCGCCGACGCCTCTGGATCAAGGAGCGACCATGGCCACGTACGTCCTCGTTCACGGCGCGTATCAAGGAGGCTGGATCTGGAAGCGGGTCGTCGACCGCCTGCGGGCGGCCGGGCACCAGGTGTACGCGCCGACGCTCGACGGCTGCGCCGAGCGCCACCACCTCGTGCGCCCGGGCATCACCGTGGGCACGCACGCACAGGAGATCGCGCAGCTCATGTTCTACGAAGACGTCCAGCGCGTGGTGCTCGTCGGGACGAGCTCGGGCGGCATGGTCATCTGCAAGGCCGCCGAGCTGGCCCGCGACCGGATCGCGCACCTCGCCTTCGTGGACGCGCTGGCGCTCATGCCGGGCGAGCGCGTCGGGGACATCGTCAAGCGCGTGTCGGCCAACGAGACGACGTCGATCACGACCGGGCCCACGCGCGACGACGCGCAGAAGCGTCTCTTCGCCGACCTCGATCCCGAGCTGCGCGCCTGGGCCCTGGCGCGGTACACGCCGCACCCGGTGGCGGCGCTCGAGGCGCCGGTCGAGCTCGGCAGCTTCTGGACCCAGGCTTGGCCCACCACCGTTATCCGCTGCCGCCGCGCGGCGAACCCCCCGGAGGCGCACCAGCGCCGCACGGCGGAGCGCTTGAAGGCCGCCTGGCATGAGCTCGACACCGGCCACTACCCGATGCTGAGCCAGCCCGACGAGCTGACGCGCCTGCTGCTGGCGCCGGTTTCTTGACAGGATCGCGGCTCCGTTGCACAGTGCCACGCGAGGCGTCGTGACGTGAACGGCATCCACGACATGGGCGGCATGCACGGCTTCGGGCGCGTCGAGCGCGAGGAGAACGAGCCCGTCTTCCACGCGCCGTGGGAAGGGCGCGTCCTGGGGATCACTCGCGCGTGCGGCGTGCAGGGGATCTTCAACATCGACGAGAGCCGTCACGCGATCGAGCGGATGGCGCCCGTCGATTATCTCGACTCGAGCTACTACGAGCGCTGGCTCGATCGCAACGTGCGCCTGCTCGTCGAGAAGGGCGTGATCACGCGCGAGGAGCTGGCGCGACGCGTGGCCCAGCTGGCCGGCGGGACCGATCCGGCGCCGCCGCACTCCGACCCCAGGCTGCTCGATCGCATGCTGCGCGTAACCCGGGAGCGGACACCGTATCGGCGGCCGGGGCCGCCGCCGAAATTCGCGCTCGGGGACCGGGTCCTGACCCGTCACGACGTCCCGGTCGGCCACACGCGGCTGCCGCGCTACGCCCGCGGCAAGCCGGGCGTCATCGTCCGCGTGCACGGGACTTTCATTTTTCCGGACACCAACGCCCACGGGCAGGGCGAGCAGCCTCACGCCCTCTACAGCGTGCGCTTCGACGCCGCCGCGCTGTGGGGCGAGTCGGCCGAGCCCCACGCGCCCGTCCACATCGATCTCTGGGAGCGCTATCTACTGCCGGCCGCTCCCCAAAGGAGTACCTGATGAGCGGCGCCCACGACGAGCACGGCCATCATCACCGCGAGCCGGAGTCCGTCCTCTCGCTCCGCGTCCGCGCGCTCGAGTCGCTGCTGGTCGAGAAGAAGCTCGTGTCGAGCGAGGCGGTCGATCGCCTCGTCAGCGCCTACGAGCAGGACATCGGCCCGCACAACGGCGCCAAGGTCGTGGCACGCGCCTGGGTCGATCCCGCGTATCGCGCGCGGCTGCTCGCCGACGGCACGGCGGCGATCGAAGAGCTCGGCTTCGGCGGCGTCGACCTGCGGGTGGTCGAGAACACAGCCGGCCTCCACAATCTGGTGGTGTGCACGCTCTGCTCGTGCTACCCGCACGCGCTGATCGGCTTGCCGCCGGTCTGGTACAAGTCGTTCGAGTACCGCTCGCGGGCGGTGCGTGAGCCGCGCGTGGTCCTGCGCGAGTTCGGCCTCGACCTGCCGGAGACGACGGAGATTCGCATCTGGGACTCGAGCGCGGAGCTCCGCTACCTGGTGCTCCCCGAGCGTCCGGCCGGCACCGAGCGCCTGAGCGAGGCCGAGCTGGCCGCGTTGGTGACGCGCGACGCGATGATCGGCGTGGCGGCGGTCAAGCCGCCGGCGGTGGGCCGCTGACCGGGGGGGCCGGATGGAACCCGTCCCGAGCCGAGAGATCGCCGACATGAGGGGCGCCGCGGCGCTCCCGAGAAAAAACGGCGAGCTGATCTTCGACGAGGCGTGGCAGGGCCGCATCTTCGGCATGACCGTGGCGATGAGCCATGAGGCCTGCTTCGCGTGGCGCGAGTTCCAGTCCCACCTCATCGACGAGATCGCCCACGCCGAGCGCGAGGGGGAGACCTCGAGCTACTACGAGCGCTGGCTCCGCGCCTTCGAGCAGCTCCTGGCCGACAAGGGCCTGCTCGACGACGGGGCGCTCGCCGAGCGCACGCGCGAGTTCGAGAGCGGACGCCGCGACGACGTGTTCTGACAAGGAGACGTGCCATGGCCCTCGATCCTCAAGCCCAGGACGTGATCAACCTCGTCATCAAGTCGGGGCGTCCGGCGTACAACACGCTGTCGCCCAAGGACGCCCGGCAGCTCTTTCGTGAGACCCGGCCCGCCTCGACGCCGACGCCGGCAGAGATCGGCTCCGTCAGCAACCTCACCGCCGACGGGCCCGGCGGGCTGATCCCGCTGCGGGTCTACCGGCCCGCGGGGGTGGCGGCGGGCGCGGCGCTGCCGGTGCTCGTCTTCTACCACGGCGGCGGCTGGGTCATCGGCGACCTCGACACGCACGACGTGCAGTGCCGCCAGATCACGGCGGAGGCTGGTATCACGGTCATCGCCGTCGACTATCGCCTGGCGCCCGAGCACAAGTTCCCCGCGGCCGTGGACGACGCGTGGGCGGCCACGCGCTGGGTTGTCGCGCATGCGCGCGAGCTCGGCGTCGACGGCGGCAAGCTCGCCGTCGGCGGGGACAGCGCCGGTGGCAACCTCGCCGCGGTCGTCGCGCTCATCGCGCGCGATGCGGACGGACCGGCCATCGCCCTGCAGGTGCTCGTCTATCCCGTGACCGACGTCGGTGCGGAGTCGAAGTCGTATCGCGACTTTGCCGAAGGCTACATGCTGACGCGCGACAGCATGCGCTGGTTCACCAACCACTATCTGAAGTCGCCCGGCGAAGCGCAGGACTGGCGCGTCTCGCCCCTGCGCGCGGCCTCGCTCGCCGGCCTGCCCCCGGCGCTCGTCGTCACCGCGGGCTTCGACCCGCTCCGCGACGAGGGCGCAGCCTACGCGGGGCGGCTCTCGGACGCCGGCGTCCGCGTCGACTACATCAACTACGGCGGGATGATCCACGGGTTCATGCCGATGGGGCGGCTCATCGATACCGGTAACCGCGCCACCTCCCACGTCGCGGCGTCCCTGCGCGAGGCGCTGCGCCGACCATGAGAAAGGCCGGGGAGCCCGGCGCGCCCTAGCCGGGCAGCGTGAGTCGGATGATCTCGTCGACCGACGACGCCTTGTCGAGGTCCGCGACGGCGGCCACGAAGCGCTCGTAGCGCTCGGCCGAGATCGGAAGCCCGGGCACGAAGCGCCGAAGCTCCTGGGCGTCCCGCGTAAAGTCCCACATCAGCTCGCGGCCCTGGTATTCGCCGACGACGCGCCGGCCGTCCCGCAGCGCGACGGTCAGGCGTGGCGCGAAGCACTCGCGGCCGACCGCGCCCATGATCTCGACCCGGCGCTGGAGCGCGGCAACTCGGGCGGCCTGCTCCGCCCCGGTCGAGGCGCCGGCATCGCGCGGATCTTCGGCGTTCGCTTCCAGCACCGGGTAGTCGCCGGCGATCAAGGTGTACGCGAGCATGTACGCGGTACGGCCGAAGCCGCTCCCCGCGACGGCCTGCGCCGCGCACTACCGGTGGAGCATAATACGGCTCATGCGGCCACGTGAGGAGACGATCTCGGTCGGCGGCATCGGCGTACATACCTGGGTCGGCGGGCACGGCGAGCCCCTGCTGGTGCTCCACGGCGCCGGCGGCAACCGCGGATGGACGCGCTGGCTCGACCAGGTCTCGGAGCGCTTCACGGTGTGGGCACCCACTCATCCCGGCTTCGGGCGCTCGGACGACGCCGACTGGATGGAGGGCATCGACGACCTCGCCCGGTTCTATCTCTGGTTCATCGAGGCGGCGAAACTGGGGCGGCCGCACCTCCTGGGTCACTCGATCGGGGGCTGGACGGCGGCGGAAATGGCCACGATGAGCGCGGGCGCGCTCGCCAGACTCGTCCTGGTCGCGCCGGTCGGCATCAAGCCCGAGACCGCCGAGATCCTCGACGTCTTCTACTACTCGCCGGCGCAACTCCTGACCATGACGGTTCACGACCCGAAGACGGTCCCGGAATGGCAGGAGCTCTACGGCCGCCCGCCGACGCCTCAGGAGATCGAGATCGCGACACGCAACCGGGAGATGGCGGCGCGCCTGACGTGGAAGCCGTACATGCACAACCCTCGGCTGGCGCACTTCCTGCCGCGCGTGACGAATCCCACGCTGATCGTCTGGGGTCGCGAGGACCGCGTGGTGCCGGTCGAGTGCGGCGAGCAGTATCGCCGTGGGCTGCCGAACTCGACGCTCACCGTGCTCGAGGGGTGCGGTCACCTGCCGCCGATCGAGCAGCCAGACGTCTTCGCGCGCCTGGTGCTCGATTTCCTCGGAGGAGATTCGCGGCGATGAAGCTCTACTACTTCAGCGAGATGCCGCACCACGAGTTCCCCGACGAGGAGGGCGACAAGTACCCGTCGCTCCGGCTCGAGTTCCCGAACCGCTTCTTCGACCGGGAGAAGGCCGCGGCCAATTTTCGGCGCTACCTCACCGAGTACGAGTTCGCCGACCAGGCGGGCTTCGCCGGCCTCATGATCAACGAGCACCACTCGACGCCGTCGTGCGTGAACGTCGGCGTGAATATGACCGCCGCGGTCCTCGGCCGCACCACGCGGCGGGCGAAGATCCTGCTCCTCGGCAACATCCTGCCGATCGAGGACAACCCCGTCCGGATGGCCGAGCAGCTCGCGATGGCGGACCTCATTTCGGGCGGCCGTGTGCTCTCCGGATTCGTACGCGGTGTCGGGGTCGAGACCTGGTGGGCCAACTCCAATCCCGTGCACAACCGCGAGCGCTTCGAGGAATGCCACGATCTGATCTTGAAGTGCTGGACGGAGCCCGGCCCGTTCCGGTGGGAGGGCCGACACTACCACTTCCGTCACGTCAACCCGTGGTGCCTGCCGCTGCAGAAGCCGCATCCGCCCATCTGGATCCCCGGCACCGCCAGTCCGGAGACGGCGGTGTGGGCCGGGCGCCGCGGCTACACCTACGTGCCGTTCCTGGTGCCGTTCGAGATCGCGCGCGAGCTGTTCGACTTCTACCGCCAGGGCGCCGCCGAGGCGGGGCGGACCGTGACACAAGACAATCTCGGCTTCCTCATCTGCGCGGTCACCGCGGAGACGAAGGCGAAGGCGCTCGAGGCCGGACGTCACTTCGTGTGGCGCATGGGGCCGACCTTGCGGGCGCCCGCCGAGTGGTTCGCGCCGGTCGGTATGCGGTCGCGCGCGGGGTCGCAGTTCGCGCTGCGCGCGCGCCCGCGATCGCTGGCGACGATGAGCTACGAGGAGCTCGTGGAGGGGCAGTTCATCGTCGCGGGCACGCCCGACGAGGTGATCGACCGCTTCGCCCGCGTGCAGCGCGAGCTCGGAGTCGGCCATCTCCTCCTGGAGGCCCAGGAGTCGCGCATGGACCATCCGACCACGATGCGCTCGATCGAGCTGATGGGCGCGAAGGTCATTCCGGCGGTGGCGTCGCTCTAGCGGCTCAGCCGCGCCGGGTTTCGAAGAACTCCTTCAGCAGCGCGCTGCACTCGGCCTCGAGCACGCCTCCGAGCGTCTCGACGCGGTGGTTCGACCGGCCGTCGTCGAGCAGCCGATAGCGCGACGCGACCGCGCCGGCCTTCGGGTCCGCGGCCCCGTACACGACGCGGGCGATCCTCGAATGGACGACGGCGCCGCAGCACATCACACACGGCTCGAGCGTCACATAGAGGGTCGCGCGTGGCAGCCGGTAGTTGCCCACCTTGCGCGCGGCTTCGCGCAGCGCGAGAACTTCCGCGTGGGCCGTGGGGTCCCCGTGGGCGATCGGCGCGTTGTGCGCCTGCCCGATGATCACGTCGTCGAGGACGACGACAGCGCCCACGGGGACCTCGCCCGCCGCGAGGCCGGCGCGCGCCTCAGCGAGCGCCGCCCGCATGAATGCTTCGGCGTCCAACTCTCAGGAGCTCAGGGGCTCTCGACCGCCGTCGTGTGGAATACCACCACCGCGGGGCCGCTGGCTGTGGCCGCCGCCGCGGCGCTCCGGCGCCGGCCCTCCGATGCGTTCGCGATGATCACGACCGCGATCACCGCGACGACCGCAATCCCGACGCCGACGATGATCAGGATCACATTCGGATCCATCGCCTCGGCGCGCGCCGGCCGCACCACGACTGCGGTCAGCGCGACCAGCAGGACCACACACACAAACCGCTTGAAGGTCACGAAGGCCTCCTGGTTAGGTGGTGCGCCCTAGAGGATTCGAACCTCTGGCCTTCGGATTCGTAGTCCGACGCTCTGTCCACCTGAGCTAAGGGCGCAACGGGGACTTACGATACACTACGCTGCCCTCGGGTGCGAGCGGGCTAGTTACGGGCCTTCCGATCTTTGGACTGACCTAAGTCACCTCCTCCACGCTCTGGCCGCCTTCCTCCAGGAGCACCGGCCGGGCGCTGGAGCCCTTCATACGGCGCTGAAGCCTAGACACCACGAGCGCCGAGGGTTAACCCGACGCTCGTGCGATGCCTCAGAACTGACTACGGAACGAACAGTCGGGCGAACTGGTCGTCCACTACCTCTCCGCGTGAGCCGACTGTGAAGTTCGATGTGATCAGACCCTGTGCGCCCGCGAGACGCCCTTCGCCTCCTGTCACCTCCCACATGACCGACCCCCGCTGAACTCCATCGAGTGGGCTCGGGCCGAGGATCCCGCGCCCTACTGTCCTAAAAGAGACATTACCGGCCTCTCCGTACCGGATGCTCCCTGACTCGACGAACATGCCCTCACCCACGATCTCGACCTCTGACTCGAAGCTCGCCGACCCTCCACCAGCGGATTCAACACTCGCCTGAATCCCGTCAGGCTTCAGGATGCTGCGGAGGGTCTGACTGGTGGCTGAGGTCTTGGCGTGCAATCTCTTGTCCGAGCCGGGCACTGGCGCTGCGCTGCCCTTGAACTCCAGAGCAAAGACGAGTTCGTTCATAGCTGACCTCCTGCGGCTGAAGGCGTTTCGGGGACTTACCGAGGAACGTGCTGAAGTCTAGGCGACCGCGACCAGGGGCGTCAAGGATCTGAGCGAGACTGACTTCTCCCTGCGCTCCGCTAGAGGGAATGCGCGTGGCGCCATCCTACTGAGGTGCCCATGCGGCACCTCGGGAGACCGACTATAGCTTCCGCAGCCAGACCTCATGGATCGCGTGATCGTGGCGCTTGACGAGGACGAGATGAGCCCGCTCGCGTGTCGGCAGAATGTTCTCCCGGAGATTTGGGCCGTTGATCGCGTCCCAGATGGTCTCGGCTGTTCGCTCGGCCGCGTCGTCGGATAGAGCAGCGTACTGATGGAAATAGGACTCCGGCTCCTTAAATGCGGTGGCCCGCAGGAGTAGGAATCGCTCAACGTACCAGCGTCGAATGTCGGCTTCCGATGCGTCTACGTAGATGCTGAAGTCGAAGAAGTCCGAGACGAACGCGCGCGCGTCGCCCGGCCGATCGGTCGCCGCCTGCAACACGTTCAGGCCCTCAAGGATCACCATGTCGGGCCGGTCGATGACGACCGTTGCCTCGGGGAGGATGTCGTAAGTGAGATGGGAATACACCGGGCATGACACGGGCGATCGGCCAGCCTTCACGTCGGCCAGGAACCGAATGAGGCGCGGACGGTCGTAGCTCTCCGGGAAGCCCTTACGCCCCATCAGGCCACGCTCTTCGAGAATGCGTCGCGGATGGAGGAAGCCGTCCGTCGTGACGAGGTCTACCGTTGAATGCTTCGCCGAACGCGCGAGGAGTTCGCGCAAGAGCCGCGCGGTTGTGCTCTTGCCAACCCCGACACTGCCGGCGATCCCGACTACGTAGGGCACCTTGGCCGTGTCGTCCCCGAGGAAGGTAGCCCGAGCCCGGTAGAGGACCTGCTCGGCTTCGACGTACAGGCTCAGCAGGCGGGCGAGTGGCAAGTAGACGGCGACAACCTCGTCCATCCCCACCCGCTCGTTGAGTCCTTGGAGACGCAGTATGTCTTCGGGAGTCAGCGTCAGCGCGGCATCCGCGCGGAGCCGAGCCCACTCGGCTCGTGTGAACCTGGTATACGGCGACCAGGACTTCACGACGTCTCACCACCCAGCTGCTGCGGTGGCTTCGGCGGCCGTTGGCTGCCCATTACGTTGAAAGCACTCCTACGTAGTCAGGACGTAGACGCGCGCGCAAGATCTAGCAGCTCTTCGTGGAGGCGACGATGTGCACTGCCGACAAGCGAGTCCGAGTCAATCGTCCAGGGGCGCCCGTCCTTCAAATAAGCTGCGCCTTTCGTCACGGCCACGCCTTCTTCAGGTTCGTGACGGTTTTGGCGATAAGGGTGTATGGCGGCATGGGTTTGCCAAGACCGCCCCAAGGCTCGATCCTGTCGTCGGCAGCTCGGCTGCCTCCATCGATTTGGCCTGGATAGCAGAACACGTCGTCGTTGGTGTGCTCGTCATTGCTGAGCCCCGCCGCGTGTATGAACTCATGCACAAGGATGAACCGACGCACCTCTGGCCCCGCCTCGCGAGATCGCTTGTCCGTCGGGCTCACGCGCGGTGTTGCGGGAACGAACACAAACGCCTTTTCGAAAAAGCCTCTTCCATCGGCAACCGGCGTTGTACTCCCGTGCAATCCGTTTCCGTCGAACGTCGCCGAGTACGAAGTCCCCGCGTAGCTAAAACCCGCCTTCGTGCCCGCTGCCTCGACGACGATGTGCGCATTTTTGGCGTCGCCTGCCTTGCTCAGCGCCAGCTTCACCCCGTTTTCCGTCATGAGTTTGTTGAACGTACTTATCGCCCCATCGAGAACACTCGTCCAATGGCCGCCCTTGAAGGCGCTGCCGGCAGTGACGGTAAGGGCGCCGCCCTCCTGCACCTTCTTGTACCAAGATGTCACCGCCATCGTTTTCTCCCTATCGGATGTGCCGATCGTCGCCACACATTGACAAAGCTGCGCGCTAAAGGGCCGAGTCCTTCTCCATCTCAATCCCTGCCTCTGATCACTCGATCTCGAGCCGCTCGTAGGCCAGGACCAGCTCCTCCATCGCCACGTCCTGCCCCGTCGCGTCGAGGGTGGGGCTGGCGTACTTCGTGGGCCACGCGTGGACGAGGCGCCAGGTCATGACCACCTCGCTGTGGTCCTCGTTGAGGAGCTGCATGGTTACCGTGCGGCGGGCCCCCACGACGTCGCCGTCGCGGACCTGGCTCCACCAGCGGTAGAGATCGAGCGAGCCGATCAGGCCGCGGCGCAGCACAACGTCGCGGTAGCGGATCCGGCCCGGCAGCTTGTGCGGCTCGTTGCTACGATCGCCCCCGGTCCGGTACTCGATCGCCTCGATCGAGGCTTCCGGCAGCACCACCACGCTGAACTGGGATCGAAGCGATTCGCTCTCGCCGGCGCCGAGGTCGACCCGGAAGTTGCCGTTGCGATAGGGCTGATCCCGCTCTACGGCCATGCCGCTACCTCCTCGTGTCGTCGGTCGCGATACGACCGTGTGCGTCAGCTCCGCCGGACCGCGGCGGGCAGATCGCTAAAGACTGCCAGGTCGTGCCTGATGATGGCCCGGTAGCGGCGGCCTCCCGGGTCAGCGTAGGACACGGTCGCGGAGACCGCCCGGGGCTCTTGGCGCTCGAGATAGGAGGCGAGCGAGTCCACGAGCGCCCGGATCTCGCGTCCGGGTCCGAGGAACTCGAGCTGCCGCAGCAGCGCGAGGCCACCGACGTCGAGCTGGCCGGCCAGCCCCCGGATGGATGGCTCCAGGCGCACGCGCACCCGCATCGCCGGCGCGTCGCCGATGTTCCGCACCGCGAGGAACAGGAGCTCGTCGTCGAGCAGAAACTCGACAATGACTTCGGGCCTGCGCCGCGACGCGCTCGCCATGCCGCGAGCTTAGAGTACGCGGCCGCCGGCGCGCAACACTCGAGCCAGCAACGGCATCGAGGCCGTCCACATCATCTCGTTTGCGAAACCGCCGTGTCAGTCAGGCGTCGTGACGGCGGAGGGCACCTCACGGCCCGGAGTGTGACGTATCTTCGATCCACAGGATGAACGCGCGTCGCCCCGAGGACCCACGAGGAGCAGGGACGGACTCCTCGTGGATCCTTCGAGTGACGGCCTGCTACGGCATGTGGACGGAGGTACCGTCCCCCGTCGCAGAGACGGTGAAGAGGCCGTTCGTGGCGGAAGCGTAGGCGTACGCCCCCCAACCCGACGGCGGAAGCGGGACGCGGGCCATGAACGGACCGGCCACCTGCCCCTGGTTGTTCGTGGCAGCTACCGTGAGGTCGGCCAGGCCGGTGGGCACGTTGCCCATGTGGGCGCCGTAGATCGAGATGGCCGACATGAGCGCGCGGGAACTGGCCTGGGCATTGGCAATCCGCGCACGCGCCTGCACGTTGGCGTAGAGCGGGATGGCGATGGCCGCCAGGATGCCGATGATCGCGACGACGATCATCAACTCGATGAGAGTGAAGCCGTGTTGGTTGCGAGAGCTCAGACGTCGAGCATTCCCAAAGCGAAGCATACGTTTCCTCCTTGGCTTCGAACTTTCTTCAGACTGCTGCCGGGCTCCGCCTCAACGGCGGAGCGTCACTAGGCCTGTGACGGAGAGGCGAGCGGGGGGCCGCGAGATTCCGTGAGGCGGACTACGACGAGGCCGAGCGAGCACGCCGGGAGCGAGGCCAGAGCAGCACGGCAGGCCTCGCCAACCCCCGGTAGGATCGGCTCGGTTGCGTCGCCGACAAAGACGAGTCGGTTGATGATCTCGTCCCCGTCGGGCTTCTCGTTGTTCTCGATCCGTACGTCGCTGGAGGTGTCGAAGTCCAGATACGCCAAGCGGCGCTCGGCCGATGCGAGCAGCACGAGAGCGCACAACAGCACCGCGATGCGTGCGCTCCGGCGACCGAGTCCTGAATCTTCCATGCCGCTGAAAAACGGTGCATTACACTTGCCAAAGCGCGACCCCGCGATTTCGAGTGGTTACGAGGGGGCCCCCGCCAGATTGCACGCTACTGGGCCAGTGACCGGACGAAATTAGTCAGCGCGGGGAAGACGGTGCGAGATCTGTCAAGCGCTGGTACCACCGAATCCGACGGACGAGGAGTTCGGGCGTGCTCGCTCATCGAGCGCTGCTCGCAGTGTGGAATCGCGATCGGGTGCGCTGAACGAAGACTTCGAAACTGTCGAAAAAGTTCGCTTCGATCCCCCATTGACGAATGGAACGGTCCACTCCCGCCCGCCGATGGGACCCATTGGTCCCTCTATTCGCGTGCCGCGACGACGAGGCCTAGTTACGGGCTAGTTGCAGGTCAACTTCCATCGCGCTCAGTCCCAAGCGGTCGCACGAGTACGGTGTGTCGATTGCTGCAAGTGCGCGGAGGAACGACGATGACGTGCGATGGAGTACTACGTCGGCTTCGTAGTCCGACGCTCTGTCCACTTGAGCTAAGGGCGCAACGGGTACTTACGAGGGCGCCCGCCACCCAGGGGCGTCGCGTCTTGACATCGCGCCTAATCGCCACGATCATCCCCGGCGACTGATCCGGTCCGACCCCCAAGGAGGAGAGAGATGAAGACACTCGTCACCGCCCTCGTCCTGGTCGCTTGGGTAGCCGCTCCCGCACTGGCAAGTCAGTGCCCAATGCTGCAGGCTCAGATCGACAAGGCAATCGGGAACCGCTTCGATCCGGGCGCGGCCAACGCCCGCTCGATCGCAGCGCAGGCCAACTCTCTGCACGTATCGGGCAAGCACTCGGAGTCCGAGGAGAAGTACGACGAGGCCGCCAAGGCGGCCGGGATCACGCTCGAGAAGAAGAAGTAGCGGCCGCGCCCGCGGTCGACGCAGACACGAGCGCCGAGGTGACTCGGCGCTCGTGATGTTTTCAGGCCCGGCGGTGGAATTTGGCGGAGAGGCCGGGATTCGAACCCGGGACAGAGCTTTTAACCCTGTAACCGCTTAGCAGGCGGCTGCCTTCGGCCGACTCGGCCACCTCTCCAAGGATCAAGCGCGCCTAGTATACACTCCCCGCACGAGCGACCCGGACGACGCGGAGGCTCGCCATTCGACCCCATAAACCCTATAAGATGATGGGGTCTCGCCGCCGCAGGAGCGCCTCGTAGCTTTCCGGAATCGTTGGCGAATTCTCGAGTGAAATGGCCGATCTTTGTCACCTCGGGCTTAGCAAATTGTCACTGACCCTCCCCGCGGTCTGCTAACTCCGCGTTTCCACGGCGAGCGGGCCGTGGCACATCCATTGCTCCAAACCGTTCTCGGACGGAATTGCTGTGATGCCCTATGCATTCGAACGCGAGTCGAATATGACCAAGAATACGGCGCTCCTCGGACGTAGTTTCCGGCCGGGCTCGGCCGGATTCACTGTCCTCGAGCTGGGCCTGCTGCTCGCCGTGATCTCGATTCTCTGCGCGATCGGCTTTCCGATGTACCTGAGCTACTCGAGAGCTCAGGAGACCGACGGTGCCGCGCGGGTCATCGTCGTGGCGCTGAACCAGGCGCGGCAGCTCGCCATCACGCGCGGCGTTTCCTTCAGCGCCGAGACGCAGACGAACCCGAACAACCGGATGCGGTTCTGCTCGGGCACCGTCGTGCCGTGCCCCGGCGGGAACGTGTACACGGAGGCCGGGACCGACGCCAACGGGTGGAGAACGCTCGAGAACGGTTCCCGCATCACGGCGGGGCCGACGATCACATTCAGCTCGCTCGGAGCGGCGACCGCCAACGGCATTCTCCGAGTTCAGAATTCGTCGGCCACCGGCTCGCTCGACGTGTGCGTGGCCCCATCGGGCCGCATCAGGGTCCAGGCCGTGGGAACGGCCTGCCCACCCAATTGAGGAGCGTCATGAACATCAGCCGGAGGATCGCGCGGGCGCTCAGCGATCACCGCGGCTTCACGCTCGTCGAAGTACTCGTCGCGTCGATGATCCTCGTCGTCGCGCTGCTGACCGTGGCCAGCATGTTTCCCATGGGGTACAAGCAGATCGCCGACGCCGGCCGGATGACCATAGCCGTGACCGGCGCGCGCCACATTCTGGAGGACGTCGGCGACGTTCCGTTCGCCAACGTCAGCAACCTGAACGGCGTCGACACGGCGAGCAACACCGGAGTCATCGCCGCCTTGACGGGCACGGAATCCGCAATCGCTCGGCGCTGGCGATACATGCTGGCGGGCCCGGGCAACGGTTTCACCTTCACGGCCGCCGAGACCGCCGCGTGGGGCACCCCACAGACCTACGCGGGCCGCGCGGTCGTGACGGTCGCGAACACGAGCACGACCTTGCGTACGGTGACGGTCACCGTCACGATACCCGGTCTTCCCACGAACATCACCATGGGCACAGTCGTCGTGAGGATGTTCTAATGCGCCCCGTCTGGCTCCGCGGACAAGGCGGCTTCACCCTGGTCGAGCTCATGGTCGCCATGAGCATCTTCCTGCTCATTCTGGTCGGGATCTTCCAGGTCTTCGACCCGAGCCGCAACGCGTACCAGGTCAGCGAGCGGAAGCTGGGCGTCCAGCAGAATGCCCGGGTCGCGATGGATCGCATGAGCCGGCAGATTCGCATGGCTGGCTACTTCCCCGAGAACATCGACGCGGACAACACCAACGACCTCTCGAATTCGATTCAGGTGGCCACCGAGTCCGCTCTCTCCATCTCCGGCGACCTCGATATGACCGGCGCGAGCAGCGCCTACACCTTTTGCCTGGACAACACCGGGTTGCGACGAGTCCGCGGCACGATCGGTACCGGGGCTTCCTACATCTGCGCCAACGGCGATCTGATGGCCGAGAGCGTCACCGCACTGCGCTTCGCCTATTTCGATTCGGCCAACAATCCGGTCCCGAATCCGCCGCCCTCCACTTACAACCTCGATGCCCAGGGGCTCGGCGGCGCGCCGAACTTCGCCAGCGTGACCGAGCGGTCCGCCGTCAGGCGCATCGTCATCACGGTGACGGCCCGGGAAAACGTACCGAACCAGCCGGCTCAGACGTACACCCTCGCCTCGGACGTGAGGCTGCGGAATCCCTGATGGAGGCTCGTGACATGCGTGGACTGTGGCGTCACTTCACCGACGAGCGCGGCATCGCCTCGGTGATGGCGATTTTCATCATGGTCCTGCTGCTCGTGTCCGGCATCTTCCTGGTGCGCATGTCGAGCACGGAAGGCGACATCGCGTACGGAACGATGTGGGCCGAAGGCAGCTTCTTCGCCGCCGACGCCGCAATCAACGTCGGCATCGACACCATCGTGCCGGGTGGCCCGACGTGCGTGCAATCGTCGACCGCGCTCGGCGCGTTCGCGTACTCGGTCGCGGCCGGGCCGGGGGCCGACGCCAACTGCTTCCTGACGACGACGCAGCGCTCCGGATACTCCATCGGTTCCGGCACTGGATACAACCCAGGCGGCTTCGTTTTCTACAACTATGCGATCACCGGCTCAGGGACGGGCCCCCGGAGTGCCCAGCGCACCATCGACGCCCAAGTCTCGTACGGGCCAATTGCCCAGTGAGGTCCATCATGAACAGTCTGACGCGATTGATTGGCTGTGGTTCCATCGCCGCTCTCTTAGTGGCTCCAGCGCCGACGGCGGTGTTCGCCGACGACAGCGACATCTTCGGCTCCAACATCCAGCCGAACGTCGTGATCATGATCGACAACTCGGGCAGTATGGCCGACAGCGCTCCGTCGAACTCCTTCGCCGTTCCCCCACCCAATGGCTCCGCGGCCTACTATCCAGTTCTCAACAATTGCGATCCGGCCGGGAAGAAAAATCCGACCTTCCAGCCGTGCGCGTCGGTCAAGGTGTACAAGAGCGGCTCGTCGAGCTCCATATATTCGACCTACGCCGACGACGTCGCATCGGTCACCGGGACCAACAGCTCGGCCGCCCGGACCGCCTTGAACTCGGCGGGCTACTGGTCCGGGAAGATCAACGGCTCGACGGTGAACCTCTTCACGGGCAACTACCTCAACTATCTGCTCGGGACCTGCGCGAGCGGCGGCGCCTGCAGTAAGCCGAAGATGGCTATCGCCAAGGAGGTCGTCAACTCACTCCTCGACAGCGTGCAGGGCGTCCGGTTCGGAATCATGACGTTCTACTACGACAGCAGCTTCATCCCGCTGGGCGCGAAGGTCGCAGGCAGCGACGGCCAGTGGGCGACGATCGGCGCGAGCACCGCGACGCTGAAGAACGCGGTAAACGGGCTCACCCCGATCGGACTCACGCCGCTTGGCGACGCCCTCTATGACATTGGCCAGTACTACAAGGGGGAGAAGACGGCGAACGGGACCCAGGGGCCGTTTTCGAGCCCCATCCAGCTCGAGTGCCAGCCCAACTTCGTGATCTTCGTCACGGACGGTATGCAGACCGCGGGGACGCGGCAGATGCCCGCCGAGGCGACGAACCGCTTCACCCAGGACCACGCGAGCTCGCTCACGGGAGTGCAGAACGTGATCGTCCACACCGTGGGCTTCGGCGTCACGGTCAACACCACGGCGGCCGAGACGCAGACCGCGTACGACACCCTCAGTGCAGCGGCCAAGAACGGCGGTGGTCAGTTCTACATCTCGGACAATGAGACCCAGCTGCAGCATGCACTTCAGGACGCGATCCGTCGCATCGTCCAGGCCACGTTCACGTTCGCCACACCGGTCGTGCCGACGACGAGCACGACGGGCAGCACCAAGGCGTATCTCGCCGCGTTCCGGTCCGACCCGTCCATCCCGTTCTGGCGAGGCTACCTGAAGGCCTACCAGCGCGACTCCAACGGCCTGGTGCCGGTGGACGGCAATGGCGTGCCCTTGAGCTCGGCCCTGGACTGGGAGGCCGGCCAGGTGCTCAGCACGACGCCGGCCGCGAACCGGACGATCTATACGGTCGATTCCAGTGGAAACCGACAGGCGTTCACGAAGAGCAATTCCGCCATCACGTCCACGATGCTTGACGCGGCGAGCAGCACCGAGCGCGATAAGATCATCGACTTCATCCGGGGTATCGACTCCTACGACGAAAACGCGAACGGCAACGTCACCGAAGAGCGCGCGTGGAAGCTCGGTGACATCTTCCATTCGACGCCGGTGCTGGTCACGGCTCCCGTTCTGGCGTCGGCCGATCCAACCTACCAGGCGTTCAAGACCGCGCAGGCCAACCGGACCAAGGTGCTCATCGCCGGCGCGAACGACGGGATGCTCCACGCGTTCCGCGAGAGCAACGGCGTCGAGCTCTGGGCCTTCATCCCGCCGGACGTCCTCGACACCCTGAAGGTCCTGGCCGACACCGGCGCGGACCACCAGTTCTTCGTGGACTCGAGCCCGATCGCGGCCGACATCAAGGTTGGCAGTACGTGGAAGACGATCGTCGTGTTCGGGCTGAGACGCGGCGGCCCCCAGTACTACGCCCTGGACATCACGAACCCGACCGACCCTCAGTGGATGTGGCGCTTCACCGACTCGAAGATCGCGGAGACGTGGTCCGAGCCTTCGATCGGCAAGGTGAAGATGAGCTCTTCCTCGACCCTGTGTTACCCGAACAACACGCCCTGCAGCTTCGTTGCGTTCTTCGGCGGCGGGTACGACACGGCGACCAACAACGCCCACGGTAAGGCGTTCTTCGCGGTCGACCTCTCGAACGGCTCGAAGATCTGGGAGTATTACAAAGACGGGACGACTGACGACCGTCAGTACATGAACTTCAGCCTCACGGAGAACTCCACCGCGGTCGACCTGAACAATGACAGCTTCGTCGACCACGTGTACGTCGGCGATACGGGTGGCCAGCTCTGGAAATTCGACGTGTCGGCGACCGCCACGACGAGCTGGGCGGGCAAGCGCCTCTTCACGGCGGCCCCGAGTCAGGCGAATCCACCGGCGGCCGGCGAGTTCTATCCGACTCAGGGGTTCTACGGCGCCCCGGTGCTCGCATACGACACCTCCATGCACCTCTGGGTCTTCCTCGGCACCGGCGACCGGAACCATCCCAACAGCACGGCCTCGAATCGTTTCTATGGAGTCAAGGAGACGAACCCGGCCGACATGTCGAACGGGGCGGCGTTGGCGGAGAGTAACCTCTTCGACGTGACGTCGACCAACGGGACGGCGGCGGCCGGATGGTTCTTCAGACTGGGCAGCAACGAGAAGGTGCTCGACCCGGCCAACGTCTTCAACGCGGATGTCCTCTTCTCGACCTTCACGCCGAATAGCACTGCCAGCTGCGTCGGCGGCGGCGGGACGGCCAAGCTCTACTCGGTCCAGATGACCACGGGCTATGCCGCGATCGACTTCAGCACGGGCACCGCGCTCACCTCGACCGGCGCGTCGAGCACCCGCTCCACGACGATCGGCCAAGGAATCGCCTCGATGCCGGTCGTCATCGTGACGCCACCGCAGGGCTCGGGATCGGCCACGGCCTCGGCGATCACGGCTACGACGAACCAGCAGCTGCCGAACAATCCGATCCCGGCGCCCCCGTTCCTGAAGCAGGTCCGCTCCTGGCGTGAGCGGATCCAGTGAAGAAGCTCGCGCTCATCGCGCTGACGCTGTGCGCGCTCCTGCCGGGCGCCGCTTGCGGCCAGGACAAGGCCGCCGCCGACGCGGCCGCCCAGCAGAACGCGCGGGGCGCGGCGCTCGTCAAGGAAGGCAAGTTCGAGGAGGCCGCCGTCGAGCTGCAGAAGGCGGCTGAGGCGTCGCCGAAGTCGGCGGTCATCCAGTCGAACCTGGCCTACGCGTACGACCGCCAGGGCCGGATCGACGAGGCGGTGGCCACCTATCGCAAGGCGCTCGAGCTCGATCCGGCGAACACGAGCGCCCGCAACAACCTCGCGAACCTCTACAGCAAGCAGGGGCTCTACGACGATGCCGCGCGAGAGCTCGAGGACGTCGTCCAGCGTGATCCGGCCAATGCCACGGCGAAGGCCAACCTCGAGAGCGTGCTGAAGAACAAGACGATCTCGCAGGAGAAGAAGGAGCAGGCCTCCTCGGCCGTGCAGACCGCCGACTCGAAGCCCCAGGATCCGCAGGCCGCGTACAACGCCGCGCGGGTCTACGCGCGGCTCGGCGACGCCGATCAGGCGTTCGCGTGGCTCAACAAGGCCCTCGACCTCGGCTACGACCAGTTCGACTACTTGAGCCTCGACCCCTCGCTGGTGAGCCTGAAGAAGGACCCGCGCTTCCTGAAGCTCCTGGAGGAGCGCCGGCCGGCTCGCTAGCGCTTGGCTGGGAAGGCGGCCGCCATCTGCCGGGCCGCCGCGTCCATCGCCGTACGCATCGCGTCGAGCAACCCCTTGCGCTGGGTGCCCATGAACCAGCGCCCCGCGTCCGTCTCACCGAACGCTACATACTCGGCGAGCTCCTCGTCGGTCAGTGATCGGAAGGTGTAGAGCCACCGCACCAGGGCCTCGCGGACCAGCCGGTCCTGCTGCGCCCGCAGCGTGCGCTCCGCGAAGTCGGTCTCGCGCGCGGTAGGCCGCTTCTCGGCCGGGAGCACCGGCTCGAGCGAGCGCGTGACGGCCCGGTAGGCGACGACGCCCATCTCGATCTGCAGCTCCGCGCTCCGCATGGAGGCCTCGTGCCGCTGCACGAGGGCGACGCGCGCCGGCTTCGGGATGTCCCCCTGGAGCCCGATGGTGAAGCGCTCGAGATCCTGTCTCGCGCCCGGCTCGCTGGCCGCGACCTCCAGCGCCGCGACCTTCCGGAAGAGCGGCGTCCGGAGCTGCCCGATCACGAATCCCATGCGCGACGGATCGTAGTTCGTCCTGAAGGCGCCGCGGACGGCGCCGTAGAGAACCTCGGTTCGAAACGCGTCGCCGAGAATCTTGACCACGCGCGCCTTTTCCTCGGGCTTGAGCGGCGTCTGACGCGCCTCGAACTGCGCACGGATGTGGGCCGGGATCGTCTCCAGCGCCTTCTTGGTCCCCGAGATGTCGAGGGCCTCGGTGATCAGCGCCTCGCGTTCGCCCTCGACCGGTCTCACTTGAGGGGGCTGGTCCGAGTAGGTGACGATGCCCTGATCGTTTACCCAGCGGTACGTTTTCGCCTCGGCAAGAGAGCCCATCGCCAGCGCGACCAGCCCGACCAGACACGGAATCGCGCGAAGCGCCATGGCGATCCTCCTCAATACTTGACCCGGCCGAAGAGCCGGAACGCCGCGGGGCCGTATTCGGCTTCGATCTGCTTGGTGTGCGCCACGACGACCGCCCAGACGCGTCTCAGCTCGGTGACCGGATCGGCGTGATCGTCGACGCGGAGGTTGTGGTACATGCGGGGCTCGCGGATGGCGGCGACGAGGAGCGCCGCCGATTGCTTGCCACGCTTGTCATCGCCGGCCGCCTGCCCGGCCTCGAGTGCCAGGAGCAGACGCTCGGACAGATCGCGCTGCTCGCCGGCGCTCTCGCGAAATGCGCGCGCCATCGCCGCGACCACGTCGGGACCGGCCAGCATGTTGCCGGCGATCGTGAACTCGTCAGCTTGCTCGTGACCGCACCACGGCACGCAGCTCGCCCCGGTGTGGCAGAACGCGCGCTCACCGTCCAGCCCGTGTAACTGGCGGATCTCGCGCTCGCTGTCCTTCCGGAGGAGCGCGCTCAACGCGACGTCGACCGGCACGCCCTGGGCGAGCAGCGCCAGCCCCTGGCGCCCGAGATCGGTGTTGACGCGCGCCTGCGTGGCGATGGCCCCGCGTGGTGAGACCCACGGCACGAGGCTGCCGACGTTGGGTCGCGCGGTGGTGACGGCGACGCCGAATGCGCCGGCCTCCCGATCGCGCGCAGTGATGGAAAAGGTGTGAAAATCGATCACCTTTTCAAGTTCTATCATGGGGGGGCCCATGAACCCGCGCGATTACTCATGACGCGGCCCGACCTGGTCCTCTACGGCGGGCGCGTGGTCACGCTCGATCCGGCCCTGCACACCGCCGAGGCCGTCGCGATCGCGGGCGACCGCATCGCGGAAGTCGGCGCCAGCAGAGACATTCGCCGTCTCGCCGGCGCCGACACGCGCTTGATCGATCTCGCCCGGCGCACCGTCGTGCCCGGGCTCGTCGACGCGCATGCGCACATGGACCGCGAAGGGCTCAAGCTGCTCAATCCGTCATTGGCCGGCGCGCGCTCGATCGACGATGTGCTCCAGCGCATCGAGCGCCTCGTGAAGGCGGCCGCGCCCGGCGACTGGATCCTCACGATGCCGCTTGGCGACCCGCCCTACTACCTCGACGTCCCCGGGAACCTTCGGGAGAAGCGGTTTCCGACGCGCCGCGACCTCGACCGGGTGGCGCCGCGAAATCCCGTCTACATCCGCTCGATCTGGGGTTACTGGCGTCACACCCTGCCGCTCGTGTCGATCGCCAACAGCGAAGCGCTTCGGCTCGCGGGCATCACGCGTCAGACCGTGCCGCCGTGGGACGGAATCCAGATCGAGCGCGATGCCACCGGCGAGCCCACCGGAGTGTTCGTCGAGCAGACGTACATTCCGGTCGTCGAGCTTTCGCTCATGGCCGCGGCGCCCCGCTTCACCCACCAGGACCGCGCGCAGGGGCTGCGCGACTCGATGAAGATCTACAACGCGACCGGCACGACCAGCATCGTCGAAGGTCACGGGGTCGCGGACGAGGTGATGCGGGTCTATGACGACGCGGCCGGGCGCGGCGAGCTCACGGTCCGGGCCCATCTGACCGTGAGCCCATCGTGGGGCGCCGCGGACCCGGCGACGATCGAGTCGCGGCTGGCGGCGTGGAAGCCCCGCATCGCCGGCCGTGGCCGCGGCGACGCGTTTCTTCGGGTGGCGGGCCTCGTCGCCGAGACCAACCCGAGCGCCGACGGCGCCCTCCGCGCGCGCTCGATGCCCTACACCGGCTGGGCCGGCTTCTCGTACGACGCGGCGCTGCCGCGCGAACAGCTACGCGCGGTGCTGCTGGCGGCGGCCCGGGAAGACATCCGGGTCCTCAGCATGGGGCCAGGCTTGCTCGACCTCTACGAGCACGTGAATCGCCTGGTGCCCATTCGCGACCGGCGCTGGGTGATCGAGCACATCGGCATCCTGACCGCCGACGAGATCGGACGGATTCGCGATCTCGGCGTCGTCCTGACCACGCACACCAATCGATATCTGTACAAGGAGGGCGACCTCTCCCGCGCGCAGGTGGGACCCGCCGCCGAGGACACGATCGTCCCGCTGCGCCGCCTCAAAGCCGCGGGCGTCCACGTCGCGCTCGCCACCGACAATGTCCCGCCTTCGCTGTTCTGGCCCGTGTGGCAGGCCGTCGCCCGCGTCGGCCGCCTGGCAAACCGCGTCATCGGGCCCGCGCAGCGCTTGTCGCGCGCCGACGCCCTCAGGGCCGCGACCATCGAGGGCGCCTACCTCACGTTCGAGGAGGATCAGAAAGGCTCGATCGAACCGGGGAAGCTTGCCGATCTGGTGGTGCTGTCCGACGATCCGATGACGTGCGCCGAGGCGCGGATCCGCGACATCACGGCCGAGATCACGATCGTCGGGGGGCGCATCGTGCACGAGCGCGCCCGGCCGGCGGCGGGAAGCGGTTAGCGCTTTTGAAATGAGAGCCGATAGATCGTGTTGTTGGTGGCGAGGCCGGATGCTCCCGACGTCGGCGGCGCGAACCGCATCGGGCCGTCTTCCTCGATTCCGCGGAACCATTCGGCCGGGGAAGGCTCGAGCTGCTGCGCCCGATTCCAGCCCCGGGACTTCAGGCACATCTTGTAGAGGTCGGCGATGACGATGCCGTACTCCTTGTTCGCGGTCATCTGCACCGAGTTCTCGCGGGCGCACTCGGCGCTGTCCCTGTTGAAGTCGCTCGGGCCGGCACCCGGCTTGTTCCAGTAGTGTTTCCCGCAGCCCACCAATAGCAGGCCGATCCCGACGGCCATTCCGAATCGGAGCGGGATCGATTTCTGGAAATGCGGGCGCGAGGGTGTGTTCGGTTTCATGGCCCCCCTTATAACGCCCGAGGGGCTACTTCTTCAAGCGAACCATGCACGACGCGCCGCGCGGACCGGCGGTCTCGCCCGCCTTGACACGCGGGGCTCCTGGGCGCACTGTCTGCGGCATCCAGATCTTCATCCTCTCGAAGGGAAGGAGACGCACATGGCGATCACGCTCTCGCATGGCGGGCCTACGATCTATCGTTCTGCTGCTCCCTCGCGACAGGTTCTGGTCGGCACGATCGAGGGCGTGGTGTGCATCGAGCGCGATGCCACCGGCTCGGGCTGGCACGTCGCCGACCGCGCCCTGACCGACAAGCACGTGCACGCCATCCTGATCGAGTCGGAAAGCGGCACGGTCTTCGCGGGGATGAAGCACGGCTCGCTGTTCGCCAGCGACGACGGCGGCCGCTCCTGGGAGCGCCGCGACAAGGGCCTGACCGAGCACAATGTGTACAGCCTCGCCTGCGCCCGCTTGGGCGGGGGCGTCCGCGTCTTCGCCGGGACGGAGCCCGCGCATCTGTTCTGCAGCGACGACCTCGGGCGCGGGTGGACCGAGCTCCCGGCGCTCCGGTCGGTCGACACGTCGCGGTGGAGCTTCCCGGCCCCGCCGAACGTCGCGCACACCAAGCACATCAATTTCCATCCGCGCGATGCCGCGACCTTGTTCATCGGCATCGAGCAGGGTGGGCTTCTCAAGAGCACCGACGCGGGGCAGACGTTCCGGGTGATCCCGGGCATGGACGACGACGTCCACCGCACGGTGATCAATCCGCTCGATCCCGATCGGATCTACATCACGACGGGCATCGGAATGTACGTGAGCAGCAATGGCGGCGCCACGTGGGAGCAGTGGACCGACCTCCAGCACGAGATCGGCGGCTATCCCGATCTCCTCGTGCTCCATCCGCGCCGGCCCGAGCTCATGTTCATCGCGTCGGCCGAAAAGGGTCCGGGCTCGTGGCGGAAGAGCCACTTCGCCGGTTCCCGCGTCTCGAAGAGCACCGACGGCGGCCGGACCTGGCAGATCCTGCGCGCGGGGCTCCCCGATCGGATCCGGCCGGCGTTCGAGGCGATGTGCCTCGAGGACTGGGGCGACTCGTTCTCGCTTTTCGCCGCCACGGCAACGGGTGAGGTGTGGTCGAGCGACGACGGCGGCGAGCACTGGACGGAGATCGTCACCGGGCTGGCGCCGATCTCGAAAGGCGATCACTACTCCGCGTTCGTCACAACCTGAGTCAGCGGATGACCTCGTCCGCGCGGACCAGGAGCGCCTGTGGGATCGTGAGGCCGAGCGCCGCCGCGGTCTTGAGGTTGATCACGAGCTCGAACCGGGAGGCTTGCTCCACCGGAAGGTCGCCGGGTGACGCTCCCTTGAGGATCTTGTCCACGTAGGTGGCCGACCGATCGTGGCGCGGCTCATTGAAACGGACACGGTTGTCGTCCTGGTTGCCGGCAGAGGCTGTATTGCACTGTACCGCTGGAGACGAAATGCTTCAGCAGATTCAGTGAGAACGTCATGTCGCTCATCACCGCCGCCTGATGGCAGAGGTGGCAGTCGCCGGGCAGCTGGAGCTTCAACGGCTCGGCGGTGGTGGGATCGAAGCCTCCAAAAGCCCAGTTCTGGCTGCCGAACCCCGGGCGGACCTTCTGCATCAGGTGCAGCGTGCGCTCGTGCTTGCTGCGGACGAGCCGACCCTGCGGCGTGACTTCGAACAGGGGCGCGCCGGTCTTGGCATCGCGGCCGATCGCTCTCGCGCCATGGACGTCGAGCGCGAACAGCACGCCCGCCGGAAACTCCTTGAGGCGCGGATCACCCCTCAGCGCCTCGATCGCGTCGCGGGAGACGTAGAGATCCCTCGACATCCCGTCGGAGCGATCCACCACGGCATATCGCACGAGCGTGGTCTTGTAGGCCTGGGGATACGGAACGACGGCCGGAGATTGCGCGGACGCCGCTCCGAACACGGTCAAGACCACGAGCAGCGGAGCCCGGGTCCAGCTCGCCGGTTTCATCGTCAGCGGCCGTTGAATCGCCAGCGGCGAAACGTCCAGCCGCTCGGCGGAGAGATCTTGCCTTCCGCGATCAAGTCGGCGCCCTCCGCTTCGAAATCGAAGATCTTGACTACGCCCTCGTGCGCGGTCCCGTCGATGATCCGGTCCGTCACGGTCACAAAGACCTCGTCGAGGAGCTCGGCAGCCCGGAGGGCGCGCAGGATCTTCTCGCCCCCCTCGCACGCGAGGTATCGAACTCCTCGCTCCGCGAACAGCCGCTCGTGCGCGCGTCGGAGGCCCGCCGGCTCCAGCACTTCTTCGGCGATGATACCTACCGCCGGCGTCCGGACGGCGCGATCCGACAGCGCCGCGGCGGCGGCGGGCGCTGTCACGACGATGGCGTCCATCCCCGGCGTATTGAAGATAGGGCTGGTCAGCTCGAGGTTCCCTCGCAGCGAGTAGACGATCGCCCGCGGATGGTGCGGTATGCCGTGGGCTTCGCGAAATCGGTAAAGCGCGGGCGCCGGAGGATCGCCGAGCTCCCGGGGACTCGGAACCAGGCGGGGCTGATCGCGCAAGGTCTGCGCGCCGAGCCCGACGTCGCCAAAACACCGAAGGTGGCGCAGGTGCCAGCCGTCGGCGATGCGCTCCGGCCGGGTCGCATCACCGAGCACAGCGAGCACGGGATCGTCGTCCGGGCTCGCGCGCCGCCAGGCCAGGACGCCGTTCGCGGACACGACGACCACGCCGTAGATCCACGGGCGATCGGGCCACGGAGGCGGGAACCCGATCGGCTCGAACCATTCGGGATCGGGCGAGCGTTCGCCGAACGGATAGCGTCGCTCTCGATTGGTATACCAGCGAATCTTGGCCGCGCCACTGTCGACCCCCGGCTCACCGCCCATGACAATCGCTCATGCCGCGTGAGACTCTATCGCGCGCTGGTGCGTCACTCACGACCCCCAAGGAGCTTCCATGGAACTGTACGAGGTGCTGCGCACGACCTTCGCTGCCCGGGAGTTCACCGCCGATCCCCTGCCCGACGACGTGCTGGCGAGGATCCTGGATCAGGCGCGCTTCGCGCCGAGCGGAGGCAACCGTCAGGGCTGGCGCGTGATCGTCGTCCGCGACCCTGCGACGAAGCGCGCGCTGGCCGATCTCAGCGCGTTCGCGGGCCGGCGCTACGCCGCGCAAGCGGCGAACGGCGAGAACCCCTGGAACACGATCGACCCGCCCCGAGTCGACGCCGCCATCATCGAACGGACGCCGGTGCCTGCGCGCCTCACCGAATCGATCGCGACCGCGCCCGTCGTGCTGGTGGTGTGCGTGGATTTGAAGGTCGTGGCCTCGATCGACCAGGACCTCGACCGCGTCGGGATCATCAGCGGGGCGTCGATCTACCCCTTCGCGTGGAATATCCTTCTCGCGTCGCGGCAGGAGGGCTTCGCCGGCACCCTCACCACTCTCGCCACCGCGCGAGAGCCGCAGATCAAAGCGCTGCTCGGCATCCCGCCGCACGTCGCCGTTTGCGCGGTCATGCCCCTTGGGCGGCCGGTGCGCTCGCTCACCCGGCTCAAGCGCAGGCCAGTGGCCGAATTCGCCAAGCGCGAGCGCTGGGATGGGCCGCCGTTCGGCAATCAGACCCCGTGAATCGAGCCGCGCGGGACTCAAAGCTACGCAGCGGCCCGGCGTCGCAGCAGGTAGATCCACGGGTGACGAGGATCGACGCCGAGCCAGTCGAAGTTCTGCTGGAAGTGCTCCCACAGGACGCGATGGGTGTTCCTGAAGCGCAGGTCCTCTCGGGGCTCGGGCACGATGTCGGCCAGGACCACCCAGTCGACGCCCAGACGTCGGAGTCGCGCGATCGCCTCGTGTTGCTGTGACTCCGGCTCCGGGAACAGCGAGTAGACCTCCCAGAGCGGAGCCTGCTTGCCGAGGATGGGATACATGCCGGGCCAGAGCGGGATCACGAGCAGCCGCCTGGCGCCGACGTGGGCCGCCGTCGCGTGCTTCACGCTGTCGATGATCTCGACGGTCTCGCGATTCAACCAGAGGGTGTCGCCGGCGACGTTCGAGCGAACGTAAGTCTCCGGGTGCCGCATGCGAATGCCGTAAGGGGTCTCGGTCACCACGACCAGATAGGTGGCCACGAGTGCGAGGGGAAGCGCGGCGATGCTCGCGATCCTCCGGGCCGCGGCGGGGAGCGAGGCGACGAATGCCGTGACGGCCACGACGAGCGCCATGGCCGTCGGCGTGAGGTGCTGGAGATCGGCGCGCGCGAAGGTGTGCGCGAGATAGGGCAGACCGACGATCGCGGCGGCGGCGAGCTGCGCCTGCTGTGGCGTCGCCGCGCCGCGGACTCGGAACGCGAGGTAGCCCGCGAGCACCAGCACCACCGGCAGCAAGGTGAAGAGCGAGCCCAATGTCACGAGCGCGGCCGCGTCGGCGAACGAGCGGCCGCCGAGCTTGGGAAGCACCGTCCAGAGCCAGGGCGCCGGCCGCGGCAGGCTGACGGTGCCCGCCCACAAGGTCGTCCGCGCCATGTACGCGAGGTTGGCCGTGAACCCGTGCACGAAGCCCGGCGCGAGCATGGCGAGGAGGAGCATGGGCGAATAGCCCGCGATCGCGCCGAGCGTCCAGTTCGCGAGCGCGCGCCCCGGTCGGACCCCGTCGAGCCGGATGGCGCTGAAGATCAGCAACAGCAGGAGGGCGAGGGTTCCGTAGACGCCGTGATCGATCCTGACGAAAGCGGCGAGACCGACGACGCCGCCTGCCGCGCGCCACCGCGAGGGGATCGGCCGTTCGACGACCCGGACGGCGGCGAACAGCAGCGCGAGCACGGCGACGTGCTCGAAGCTGCGGTACATCGGCCACATCCAGACCACGAGGATCAGCCCCAACGCGGCGAGGACTCCCACGGACGGTACGATGCGACGCAACAAGAGGAAAGCAAGGACGAGCCCGACGCCCTGAAACGCGGCGAGCGAGACGCGCAGCGCCTTCACACCCGGGCCGAGGATACGCAGAAATGCCGCGCTCCAGTAGTAGCGGCCGGGCTCGTAGGAGCGGACGTCGCGAAGGGGCACGTCGCCGGCGGCGGTCCGCTCGGTGACGTACCAGAACAGGCCCTCGTCCGTCAGGTTGAGCCCGACGTCGCCCTGAACGGCGTAGGAGAGAATCGCGAGGATCAGGGCGAGCGCGGCGAGGCCGGCGAACCCGGCCGGCGTGAGCCGGGTGTCGCAGGCCTCGCCGCGGGGGTTCAGATCGCCTTATCGGCCTTGAGACGCTCCAGGTCCGCGGGCCCGAGCGAGAGCCACTCCTTGTAGACCTCGGCGTTGTGCTGGCCCAGGAGCGGCGCCGGGCGTACCCGGGTGGGCGACTTCGAGAGCTGCACGGGGTTCGCCGGCATCGTGAACGGACCCCAGCCCGGATGGTCGATGGTGGTGACCATGCCACGCGCGATCAGGTGCGGGTCGCTCAGGATCTCCTGCGGCACCAGTACGGCGCCGGTGGGCACGCCGGCCTTGCCGAGGTTGGCCATGACCTCGTGCTTCGTGCGCGTCATCGTCCAGGCCTCGACGAGCGCGTTGACCTGGTCCTTGTGGGCGGCGCGCCACTTCGGATCCGACCACTCCGGATGACCGATCAGGTCCGGGCGTCCGATCGTCTTCAGCAGGGCCTCCCACATGTGCGGCCGCACCGGTTGGCAGTAGATGTAGGCGTAGTCGTCGCGGCCGCCCGGCTTGCAGCGGAAGATGCCGGAGGGCGACGTGTTCGCGATCTCGTTACCGCGCCGCGGCTCGAAATCGCCGCCCGCGTACGCGAGCCGCATGGCGACGCGCGAGAGATTGACGACGGCGTCCTGCATGGAGCACTCGACCTTCTGGCCCTGACCGGTCGCCTGCCGCTGCCACAGCGCGGCCATCACGCCGAGTGCCGCGTGCATGCCCGTGCCGGAGTCGCCGATGGTCGGCCCCGGCTTGAGCGGGGGCGAGCCCGGAAAGCCGGTCAACGCCATCGCGCCGCCCGTGGCCTGCGCGATCATGTCGAAGCTCTTGTACTCGCTGTAGGGCCCGTAGTTGCCGAAGCCCTTCACCGAGAGATAGACCAGGCGCGGGTTGAGGGCCGAGAGCGCGTCATAGCCGAGGCCCATCTTCTCCATCCCGCCCGGCGCCTGGTTCTCGGCCACCACGTCGGCCTTCTTGACCATGTCGAGGAATATGGCCTTGCCCTGCGGATGCTTGAGGTTCAGCGTGACGCTTTTCTTGTTGGAGTTGAGCAGGAGGAAGTAGCTCGAGTCGACGCCCGGCTTCTCGGCGCGCCCGTAGCGCCCGGGCTCCCCCTTGCCGGGCTCCTCGACCTTGATGACCTCGGCGCCCAGCCACGCCAGCATCTGGGTGCACGAGGTGCCGGCTTCGAACTGAGTGAGGTCCAGGATGCGGATGCCGTTCAGCGCTGTGCTCATGGGCTTCCTCCCGTAGGGGGATCATACCGCGGGCGGGTGCCGTGGGGTGCGTCGTGTGCGACGGGCGAGACAGGCGGGGCTCAGCTAAGGGTCCGGTGGTGAACGAGTAACCCTCGGCCAAGGATCGCGAGCGCCTCGCTCAGGGAATTCCCGCCCTGGCCCGGAGGGGGTTTCAGTATTGTGGGCGAGCCGGCGGCCCCTAACGCTGCCCTTGATGGGGCTGCCACCGCCACAGCGGATCCGCTGTCGTGAGATTGGCGAGAGCGACACCGACGGGATCATCGCTCTGCTCGAACGCGGCCTCCCTGGCCGCGACCCTCACTACTTTCGGCGCGCGCTCGAGCGACTGTCGCAACATCCCACGCCGTCTGGTTTTTCGAAGTATGGCTATCTGCTCGAGAGCGCCGGCGCTCCGGTGGGAGTCATTCTTCGAATCCACTCGGCCATCCACGTCAACGCAGACGTGCGCATCCGATGTAATCTGTCCAGCTGGTACGTGGAGCCCGCATTCCGGAGCTACGCGGCGATGCTGGCGGCCCAAGCGTTGAAGCCTAGGCACGTCACCTACTTCAATATCTCGCCTGCGCCTCATACGCTCCCCATACTCGAAGCGCAGGGTTACATGCCGTACTCCAGCGGGCGGCTTGTGGCCGTCGCAGCGCTCTCGGCCCAGTCGTGTGGCGCTCGAGTCCAAGCCGTCGAATCTGAGCCGGGCGCGCGAGACGGCCTGTCGCCTTCCGAAATCGAGCTACTGCTGGCCCACGCGCGGTATGGGTGTGTGAGCTTGGTCTGCAACTCGGCGGGCCAACGGCACCCCTTCATCTTCAGGCTCCTCCGGCTCGGTCTCGTGTCCGTCGCGTACCTCGTCTATTGCCGGGCTCTCGAGGACTTCGTCCGGTTTGCTGGGCCGCTCGGTCGGTTCCTCGCCTTGCGGGGATGCCCGCTCGTCATGCTCGACTCGAACGGCCCGATCAGGGGCCTCATCGGCAGGTATTCCGGCTCATCTCCCAAATACTTCAAGGGCCCCCACCCACCGCGTCTCGGCGATCTGGCCTACTCGGAACTCGCAATGTTTGGTTACCGCGAGTTGGGCCGGACGGGGACGCCATTACGAGTGCGCCCGTCCTCCGGTGCGAGGCACGCCGGTCACATCTTCTCGGCGCCGTACGAAGACGTGAAGCTCAAGAGGTAAGCGGTCGCTCTTCCTTCATGAAGGACAGAACGAAGATCCCGACAATGTACGTGCCGCTCAGCAGCGTCAGCGCGGTCGCGAATCCCGCGGTGTCCATGAGGAACCCCGTGACCAGCACCCAGAACGGCTGAGAGAGGAAGCCCAGCAAAAAGTAGAGGCTGAACGCCGCATCGCGGTCTTCGTTGGACGTGGCGTCGGCCACGATCGCCTGCGTCTGGGTTCCGCGCGAAGCGGTAAACGCGCTGTAGAGGAGCAGGCTGATGAACAGCATCACTTCGCCGGGTCCAAGATGGGCGACCCACAAGGTTCCCACGCAGGAGAGCGCCAGAGAAGCCTGCAGCATGCGAACGCGGCTGAACTTGTCGGACAGCCAGCCGAAGAAGAGAGGACCCAGGATGCTCCCCACACTGATCGCGGTAATGAGGATCCCGATGGTCAGCTTCGAGTAGCCGAAATCGTTCGCCAGGTGTGGCGCGAAGTAGATCTGGTTCACCCCGCCGTCACGGCCGGCGCCGCCGACCATGAACACACAGGCGATGAGTAGCATGTTGCGGTCCTTCAGCACTCTCCGGTAGCTTCCGAAGCCCTGGACGAGCCGAGCCCGTCCAGAACCCGATCGACCCGGCATCCCGTAATCGCGGAAGAAAAAGTAGACCAGGCCCATGACGACGCTCGCGATGGTGACGACGAAGAAGATCTGTCGCCAGCCCATGACCAGCAGGAGCGCGGTCGCGAGCGGCGTTGCCACGAGGGTTCCCACGTTGGAGACGCTCGTGTTCAGGGCCATCACGGCCGCGCGGTTCTTCGGGAAGTAGCTCGAGAGGATGCTGTAGCCGACCGGATGCTGGGCGCTCGATCCGATCGACGCGACACCGCGGGCCACGATCATCGCGAGATACGAAGGGGCCAGGCCGCTCATCAGCGTCCCGAGCGCGATGCCGAGATTGCCGAAGCCCAGGAGCTTACAGCGTGAGAAGAAGGGCGTCAGGAACCCGGAGGCTCCCTGGCAGACGCTGCTGAGCACCGAACAGATGGCCGAGAGCACACCCACGGCCGTGTAGCTCATGCCGAGGTCGGCCATGATGTACGGGTACAGCATCGTCATCATCTGGTTCTGGAAGTGATTGACGGCATGCGAGACGTTGCTCAAGTGGAGCATCGCTCGCTTTTCCCGAGTGCTCGGCTCTTGCTCTCTTGCGATCGCCCGGGGACCGATGCCGAGGTCACCGGCCGCCGACCGCGGTCTCAAGACGTCTGTGACAGCGCTCAAGAAGGACATCGTCGTCCGCCGCGAGGTGTTCGTCCGTGTTGGCGCGGCGATTCAGGCGCTTGGCAGGAGCTCGGCGCGGTAATTCCGCCGCAACACGTCGAGCTTCAGCGGCACCGGCGAGCCGAGCCACATCGCGTAGATGCTATGGTCGTCGACCGAGTTGTCGGTCAGCGGGTGGATCAAGACGTCAAGACCGTCGCGGTGCAGCATCAGCCATTCGATGACGGGCTGGAACTGCTCGGGCTTGAAGATGACCTGAGCGTTGGCGACCGGATGCGGCCCGACCGGCTGGTCGCGGAGGCCGCCGAATTGGACCGGGAACTTCTCCCCGATAACGGCGCACAGGCGCTCAGCGCTCGGACGCGTCTTCTCCGGATCGTAGTAGATATGGGCGTGATAGCCCCGGTTCGTGATGGCATCGGCGGCGGCGGTCATCGTGCTCTCCTTGCTGGTTGGAGGTTCCGTTGGCTGGAACGACGGGACATGACTCACGAGATAGATCGGTCCGTGACGATATGCAAGCGGAAAACGGCGTCGACGTTGTTAGCCGACGGTCATGCGCGGGGGCACCTCATCGACGCGGCGGCGGAGTGCGTGGCGGCACTTCCTGAACACCAGATGAATGCCGGGCTCACGGCCAGTTCAGGTAGGAGCCGCTATGGTCGGAGGCAGGAATTCAAGGAGGCACTGTCATGTGGTCAGCAGCTCACACAATCAACGAAGGGAGGCTATTCATGCTCAGGCGGAGAGTTTTGCGGCTCGCCGTACCGTTCATCGTCGTCGTAGCCGGGCTGGGGATCTTCGCGGCCTGTGCCACGTCCGCGGATTGGACCTCGGCGTTCCAGGTCGAACCGAACGAGCTGGCTTCGACCGGGCGCAACCCCTACTTCATCCTGGAACCCGGTTACACGCTCGTTCTGGAGGGAGAGGGCGCCCGGCTGACCATCACGGTCCTGAACGAGACCAAGAAGGTCGACGGCATCGAGACGCGGGTGGTCGAGGAGCGGGAGACGAAGGATGGCAAGTTGATCGAGGTCGCGCGAAATTACTTCGCGATCAGCAAGCGGACCAACGACGTCTTTTATTTCGGGGAGGACGTCGACATGTACAAGGACGGCAAGGTGGTCAATCACGACGGGTCGTGGCTCTCGGGTGTCAACGGGAGCAAGTTCGGCCTCATGATGCCGGGCCGAGTGCTAATGCACTCGAGGTACTACCAGGAGGTCGCCCCGAAGATCGCGATGGACCGCGCCACGATCGTCAGCGTGACCGAGACGGTCAAGACTCCGGCGGGAGAGTTCAAGAACTGTGTGAAGGTGAAGGAGACCAGTCCCCTGACCCGCTTTACCACCGAGTACAAGTACTACGCCCCCGGCATCGGCATGGTGAGCGACGGATCGATGAACCTCGTGAAGATCGTGAAGGGGCCGCAGCGATGAAGACCCCGAAGCCAGCGAGGGGTGAATGCCCCCTGTCCCGTCGCACGTTGCTCCGGGGCGGGCTTCTCGCCGGAGTGACCACGCTCGCGGATGCATCGGCTGTGGTCGAGATCGCCGCCGTACTGGACACGGCGATCGGCGTCGCGCCGGCTGAAGCGCAGCAGTCGCGGAGCGGCGGTGGCCCGCAGCCGCAGACCTCGTTGGCCCAGGCAATCCGCGTCGCCGAACGGCAGACCGGCGGACGTGCCAGGAAAGCCGAGATGGACCGCGAGAAGGGTACTTACGTGTACGAGATCAAGACCGTCTCGAAGGACGGGTCGAGCAAGGTCCACGTCGACCCTGCCTCAGGGAGCATCCTGCGAGTGCAGGAGCCGGGGTTCGTGTCCAATATCTTCGACCGCGACGACCGACGGAAGGATCAAGCCGCCTTCGTCCAGCTCGAAGCGTCTCCGATGACGCTCGCGAGCGCTGTCGAGGCGGCTGAGAAGGAGACTCGTGGCCGAGCCGTCAAGGCCCTCGTGAAGAGCCAGTACGGCTCGACACTATTCGAGGTCGCCATGGTCAAGGACTTGATCACGCACAGCGTCCTGGTCGACCCAGCAACCGCGAAGGTCGTGACGCTTCCCCCCTACGGCAAGCGCAAGGACGACGACGACTGATGAGGCGATGACGACCTGCGCTATCGGCTCCAGCGCCGTGGGCGACGATTTGACCGCTTACGTGGCGATTGTGGCAGGGGCTTGTTGGCCGGGAGAGAGCCGCGGTTTGGGACCTCCGCGACCCGCGCCCCTGAGACTCCTCGCTACTTCGTAGCGTGCGGCTCAGCGCGGATGGCGGTCAGCTCGACGAACGTGAACCACCAGCCTTCGATCAGGCGAACTTCGAGCGGCTCCCCGGACTTCTCGTAGACCTGCGTGATGCCGTGGCCTCCACGGCCCCCGTGGCTCCATGCGTAGCTCGGCGCTGCCGGGACGAGAAGGAACGAAGCGGCCAGGAGGGAGACCGCCACTACCCTTCGCATTTCGACTACCTCACTACACCCAGGAGGGTAGACCCCGGGGCAAATAGGTGTCAATTCATGCAAACGTCGCCTAGTTTCTGCTGGCTTTGATGGCGGACCAGAAGTCAGGTCCGCGTCCGCTCGCTTCATCTGGCGTGATCCATCTTCCAAACACCGCCCCACACGGACACGCCACCTGGAGCAGGTAGCCATTCCACGCGGGCTCCGTGGCGTCGGCGGTCAGGGCCGTGGGGGCGGCACGACTCGAGAAACTCTGTGCCCATTGATGACCGATGGTGGCGGATAGTTCTGGCACCATTCTGACACAGTGAGTTCGATCCTCACATGATCGGCGACGTCCGCGGACCGCCCTCGCGCCATACGTTGAAGGCCGCGTCCCACTCAGCGATCATTCCGTCGCGCATCCGCCAGACCTCGATCCCGCGCCCAGCCATTTCCTTGCCTGTGTCGCGGTCTTCCCACGTGCCTTCCCAGACGTTCGCCAGCACGTTGCCGTCAAGCGCAAGCAGAGTCTTCTTCAACCGATAGTTCTTCTGACGAGCCAGGCGCAAGGCGAAGAATTCCCGGAGTGCCTGGCGACCACGACGCTCCGGCTGCTCGGCGAACCGGAAGACACAATCTTCAGTAAAGCCCTGCACCAGGGCGTCGATATCGACGCGGTGAAACATGTCTTCCACTACGCGCAGGAGTCGATTCGCTTGCGCTCGGGTCCAGCCGTCCTCGCCCTTGGGGAACCTGACGCTCTTCGGCGCGACGCTCTCAGCGCCCATACTCACCTCCGGGTCCCGGTCACTGAATGACTTCGTCCGCCCGCTCCAGGATCGACTGCGGGATCGTCAGCCCAAGCGCCTTGGCGGTCTTGAGATTGATCACCAGCTCGAACTTCGTGGGCTGCTCGACGGGGAGAACGCTAGGCTTGGCACCTTTCAAGTAGAAGCCGGCGCCACCGACCACGAGCAACGCGCCCGCTCGATGCGTGTGATCCGCTAGACGCTAGTCGTTGTTCGCCACCACCTTCTGCAACGCTCCCGCGCCGCGCTCTGCACCGCATGCCACGGCGTGCGTGGTTACTTCCGCGCACCCCCGGCCCAATCGAAGCGGTAACCCAGAATCATTTTGACGATCAAGCGGTCCGTACTGGGCGTGAGGCCGAAACCGACGCCGAAGTTGAACTCCCACTTGGGCCCCAGGTCGAGGTCGATCACGGGGAAGAGTTGGTGTTGCTGGTCGTGCGCCCGGTTGAAGTGAGTGACCGAGCCGAGCGCGCCATAGTACTCAAGCCCCACGGCCACCTTTGGGGCCACTTCGTAACTGATCTTGGCAGCGGGTGAGAACTCGAAGCCCTGGCCGATGCTCTCGCCCTTGATGGCCCGATCCAGAACTGGATTGATCGAGACATACCAGCGCTTCCACTGCTTGTCGATGATCGGGCGGAGTTCCAGGGTCCAGGTATCCGTAGAGAAGGCGCGCCGCTGGTAGCCGACCTCCGCCGAGAGACTGAGACCCACTAGCAGGTCCCAGCTCTCGGGTGCGCGCACGCGCGGGCGGATGTGGTCGCCTACCCACTCCCAGGTGGTGTCAGGCTGGATGCTCGTAAAGACATAGAAGCCGGTCTCAAACCAGGACGCCCAGCCCTGGGTAATTTCCAGTGTCTCGTGGAAAGCACCCTGTGTTCGGAGAAGGTGGTCCGTGGTCTTCGTGCTGCCCTGCGCGGCCACGTTGCTGTGCAATTCCACCATCGTGCTGCCAGGCGCTACGGTCTCGGAGCCGTAGACTTGAATCTCGAAATTGTTCTGGGCGACGACCGTGCTGGGCATCACGAGCGTTGCGCACATAGCGAGCATGAGCAGTACAGCGCGGACGGATGAGGTCATGCGCGACGCGGGATGCATCAACGGCTCGACCACTCCTGGCCATTGCCCAGGCACGGTGAGGAGGGCGTGGAGGTCACGGTCGTAGGAGGGCATGGAGCAGTTCGCGCATCCGAGTGCTGCCGGTAGGAGCTGGCCGCGTGGGTCGGGCCATGGGCTACTCAATCACCTGGTCGGCCCGCCCCAACGCCGACTGCGGGATCGTCAGGCCGAGTGCCTTCGCGGTCTTGAGGTTGATAACAAGCTCGAATTTGGAGGGCTGCTCGACGGGCAGGTCGCCGGGCTTCGCGCCCTTGAGAATCTTGTCCACGTAGGTCGCGGCGCGCCGCCACCCGTCGAGGTCGTTCGGCGCATATGATATCAGGCCCCCGGCTTCAACGAGGCTGCTCCCGTTGTACATGGCCGGTAGCCGGTGCTTGGCTGCGAGATCGAGAAACCGTCTTGCATTTAGCCGGACTGATGGATCACCCAAGACAATGAGCGCCTGGGTCCGTGCCTGCGTCATTGCGGCGAAACCGCGCTCGAAGTCCTCAGGGCCCTGTACCTCTACTGGTAAGAGCGTCAGGCGAAGAGTGGGGGCTGCAGCCCGGCTTCGCTCCACTGGTTAGCCAAGCCCTGGCTTCGCCGCGGAATACTGACGACAGCAACGCGGGAGGCCTGGGGGAACTGGGCCCTCCGACGCCGAGTTGCTGCAGACCATCCCGGGCATCGGCCCTCAGACGGCCGCCACCCTGATCGGCGAACTCGGCGCGCTCACACGCTTCACCGATGCTCGGGCGCTCGTCGCGTATGTTGGCTTTTACCCGGTCATCAACGAGAGCGGCGACCGGGCGGCGACTCCCCGCTTGTCGCCCGTGGGATCTCGCATTGCGCGCCATTCTCTCTACCTCGCCGCCGTCAATGCCGTGCGCCGTAGTGGCGAGTGGCGCACCATTTATCTCCGCAAGAAGGCCCAGGGCAAAACGGCCCAGCAAGCGCTGGTCGTGGTCGCCGTCAAGCTGCTTCATGCGGTGTCCGCCATGCTCAAGCACCGGCAGCCCTACAACCCCTCACGTCTCCTCGTCGCGCCGGCGACGATTGGGTCTTGACATCTCATGGGATGTCTCGGTTGACGATCCCGTCTGCGTCCGAACCTTTCCTTGCCCCTTGCAGGCGTTACGACGCGCGGCCTACGATCAGGCAACGCTAACAGGAGGTCGACGATGCGGGCAATCGGCGGACTCGAACCGGGATGGGGCCTCACCGTTCTGCGCATTGCCATCGGTCTCGTCTTCGCTGTCCACGGCTACGCGAAGTTCGCTGCGGGCCTTGGCAAGACCTCGGCGTTCTTCGCCAAGGTCTCGATCCCATTGCCCGAGCTGATGGGACCCGTGATCGCGGTCCTAGAGCTGATTGGTGGCATTCTGCTTGTCCTAGGTTGGGCGACCAGATGGCTAGGGCTCCTGTTTGCGATGGAGATGCTGGTCGCGACGTTCTGGGTCCAGATGCCAGCGAAGGGCTGGAATGGCAGCGAGTTGGAGCGGGTGCTGCTCGCCGGCGGAATCACACTGTTCTTCACAGGAGCGGGGAAACTTGCGATTGACCAAGTGTGGCCTAAGAAGGGGTTCCCGTTCTCTCGGTTCATCTGGTGATTGCAATGAGGGCGCCGCCGGTCTGGAGGGCGAGATCCGTCGGAAGTTGATAGTCCGCGATCTGACCGAGCCCCATTGGATTCGCATGAGCGGCGCCATCGTTTTCGGGGCGGCAGTGCTGGCTCGTTCCCGCGAAGGTTGTCGTCGTGCTCGCGGATCGCAAAACGCGGACATGGCCAAGAAAGACAAGTTGAGAACCGGGCCGCGTTCGTTCCTGAACGCCGGGACGGGCGCGGCCCTTTCTGTGTCCGCTATTTACGCAGTGATCTGAAGCCCGCACGAACCTCTTCTGAAAAGAGCTGCGGCTGCTCCCACGCCGCGAAGTGGCCACCTTTATCGAGCTTGTTGTAGTGGATGAGTCTGGGATATGCCTGCTCTGCCCAACTCCGCGGGGCTGGATACAGGTCGTCCGGGAAGACGCTCACGGCAACCGGGATGGAGACGCCCTTGACACCGAAAAAGCCGAACGTGCCTGCTCCATCGCCATGGACGCGAGACCAGTAGAGACGGGCCGAGGAAATCGCCGTGTTCGTCAACCAGGTGAGCGTGACGTTGTCGAGAACGTCGTCTCGTGTGAGGCCGCCGGGCTGTCCGGCAAAGGCGCGTGCGATCAGCTCGTAGCTGCGCGCGTCGTGGTCGAGCAGGTAAGCGGCCAGGCCGACGGGGGAATCCGCAATCCCGTAAAGCGTCTGTGGTCGCAACCCCATCTGGTAGCCGTAGGCGACGCCCTTCGCATATACGAAGGCCAGTCGCTCGTACGCGAGTCTCTCGTCGGCTGAGAGCCCGGGCGGTATCGGAGCGCCGGATTGCGCAGCCTTGTCAATGTCGGGTGGAATCACGCCCGGCATGTTGGAGTGGATGCCGAGCAGTTCCGGAGGCGCCTGTGCCGCCATTACGTCCGTGATAATCGCGCCCCAATCGCCGCCTTGCGCAACGAATGGCGTGTAGCCAAGGCGCTTCATCAGCACGACCCAGGCACGCGCGATGCGGGAGGGGTCCCAGCCGGGAGTGGTCGGCTTGCCCGAAAACCCGTAGCCCGGCATCGACGGAATCACCAGGTGAAACGCGTCCGATGCGCTCGCGCCATGGGCCGTGGGATTGGTCAGTGGATCGACGATCTTCAGCTGCTCGACGATCGAGCCGGGCCACCCGTGCGTGACGATGAGCGGCAGTGCATTGTCGTGTTTCGAGCGAACGTGAATGAAGTGAATGTCGAGCCCATCGATCTCGGTGATGAAGTTCGGTAGGGCGTTCAGCTTCGCCTCGCACTTGCGCCAATCGTATTCGGTCGCCCAATAGCGCGCGAGTTGCTGAGTCGTCGCGAGCTGCACGCCCTGTGATGCATCCCCGACCGTCTCCCGCTCGGGCCACCGGGTCGCGTTGATACGCCTGCGCAATTCGGTCAGTTCCGCTTCCGGAACATTCACATGAAACGGACGAATGGCGGTCTTATCACTGCCCGTCTGTTGTGTCATGGCTTTGGACCTCCTGGCGGCAGTGGAATGCGATCTCCCCGCCGCGATGAAGCTAAATTGGCGAAACGATGGCTTTGCTAACTATTGCCCTGCCCATAGCTTCGCCTGCGGCGGGGTGACAATAGGACCATCGTCCAGGGCCCTTCGCCGACTACGTCGAGGCTCTGAACGGCTCAGTACAAGAATCAGGTAAAGAGCCCGCGAGGACGATCGAGGCTCAGAAGATACGGTCGCCTAAGTAGTTGATAGATGGCGGAGGGCGAGGGATTCGAACCCCCAAGGGCCTCGCGGCCCGGTGGATTTCAAGTTCGCGCGGCCCCTGCCCTCACCATGTCGTCATCGGTCGTCATCGTTACTTATCGTGCCTTTGCGAGGCGCGCTCGCTGGGGTGAAAGTACGGTGACGACCGATGACGCACGATGGTGAGGGCCAAGAAATGGCCAAGCAAAGAGGTAGCAGCGGCCCGAGATCATAGACGCCCGGCTCAGGCCCCGGCCGGGGCGTTGCTCCCAGAAGTCTCTCGCGCTTACTTAAGGGCCTACAGAGTCATGGAACTTCACGAGTACCTGGGGAGTTTTGCGGCCCAGTT
>QHTE01000031.1 GCA_003220685.1 Candidatus Rokuibacteriota bacterium | reverse complement strand
GTGGCCCATCACCTGATCCGCCACGGCATCATCACGATCGTGATCATCGGCGTCGTGATCGGGGGGATCGCCGTGCTGGGCCGCGCCCTGCCGGCCGGGTTCATTCCGGACGAGGACCAGGGGCTCTTCGGCGTCAACGTCCAGCTCCCGCCCGGGGCTTCGCTCGAGCGGACGAGCGCGGTGCTGCGCAGGATCGAGGAGATGCTCAAGAAGATTGAGGGCGTCGAATCGTTCCAGACGATCGGCGGATACGGCGCCGTCACCAGCACGTACCAGCCGAACTTCGGCAGCATCTTCGTCCGCCTCAAGCCGTGGGAGGAGCGGCACGGCGAGTCGCTGCACGTGCTCGGCATCATGCGGACGATGGCGGTGCAGCTGGCGACGATTCCCGAGGCGATCGCGTTCCCGTTCAACATCCCGACCATCTCGGGATTTGGCGCCTCGGCGGGCTTCAACTTCCTGCTTCAGGACCGGAGCGGCTCGCTGACCGTCGAGGATCTCGGCGCGCGGACGCGCGACTTCCTGGCGGCGGCGCGGCAGCGGCCCGAGTTCGCCTCGATCTTCACGGCCTTCGATCCGACATATCCGCAAGTGAGGGTCGAGCTCGACCGCGAGAAGGCGCGAACGCTCGGGGTGCCCGTGAACGAAGTCTTCCAGGCGATGTCGACCGCGATGGGTGGCAGCTACGTGAACGACTTCAATCGCTTCGGGCGCCTCTACCGCGTCTACGTCCAGGCCGAGGCCGACTACCGCCGAAAGCCCTCGGACATCGGTGACGTCTACGTCCGCAGCAAGACCACCAACACGATGATTCCGCTCTCGACCTTGGTCACCATCACGTCGGTGACGGGGACCGAGATCACCACGCGCTTCAACCTGCTCCGGTCAGTCGAGATCAACGGCGCGCCCGCGCGCGGCGTGAGCTCTGGGCAGGCGCTGGCGGCGCTCGAGGACGTCTTCAAGCAGACGATGCCGAAGGAGCTGAGCTACGCCTATTCGTCGCTGTCGTATCAGGAAAAGATCGCGCCGCCGGCCACGCCGACGTTCGTGCTCGCGATCGTGTTCGTCTTCCTGCTCCTGGCCGCGATGTACGAGAGCTGGCGCCTGCCGTGGGCCGTGCTGCTCGGCTCGCCGCTGGTAGCGCTCGGTGCGTTCTTCGGCGTGTGGCTCGCCGGCTACGACAAGAACGTGTACGTGCAGATCGGCCTGATCATGCTCGTCGGGCTCGCCGCCAAGAACGCGATCCTGATCGTCGAGTTCGCGAAGGCCAAGCACGAGGAGGGCAAGGGGCTCGAAGAGGCGGCACTCGAATCCGCCCGGCTGCGCTTCAGGCCGATCTTGATGACGGCCTTCGCCTTCATCCTCGGCGTGGTGCCCCTTATGCTCGCGCGCGGCGCGGGCGCGGGCGCCCAGAACGTCATGGGCACCGCGGTGTTCTGGGGGATGCTGATCGCCACCGGGCTCGGCGTCTTCCTGATTCCCGGTAACTTCACCTTCGTCGAGGCGCTCGGGCGGAGGAAGGCGCTGTCGAAGGCTCCCAAGGCTCAGCCCAGCCCACCGGCCCACGTGCGCGGGGAGCAGCACGCATGAGGTCGCGAGCCCTCGTCCTCTCGGCGCTCCTGCTCGTCGGCTGCTCCGTGGGCCCGGACTACAAGCGGCCCGAGCTTTCGATTCCAGACGACTTCCGGGGACGGGCGCCGGACGCCCCGACTGGCGCCGAGTCCCTGGGCGACGTCGGCTGGTGGCAGATCTTCCAGGACGAGACCTTGCAGTTGCTGATCCGCACGGCGCTGGCCGAGAACTACGATCTGCGCATCGCGGCGGCGCGTGTCCTCGACGCCCGTGCCCGGGTCACGATCAACCGCTCCTTCCAGTTCCCGGATCTCAGCGCCTCCGGCAGCGCGCCGTACACGTATCTACCCGGCGATCGCGCACCGTCCCAGTTCAGGGAGACGTTCAACCCTGTCGGGTCGTTCGACATGTTCTGGGAGCTCGATTTCTGGGGCCGGTTCCGGCGGAGCACCGAGGCCGCCCGCGACGATCTGCTCGCGTCGGAATCGGCGCGGCGCTTCGTCGTCACCACCCTGGTGAGCGACGTCGCGACCGCCTACTTCCAGCTCCGCGAGCTCGACCTCGAGCTCGAGATCTCCAAGCGGACGCTCGCAAGCCGGGAAAACTCCCTTCGCCTCGTCAAGCTGCGGCAGCAAGGCGCCGTCGCGTCCATGATGGACGTGCGGCAGGCGGAAGTCCTCTTCTACACGGCCGCCGAGACGATTCCCGACGTCGAGCGCCGCATCGAGCAGACGGAGAACCAGATCTCGATCCTGCTCGGACGGAATCCCGACGCGGTGCCGCGAGGCCGTCCGCTGCTGCAGCAGCTCGCGCTGCCGGCCATCCCGGCCGGGCTGCCGTCGAGCTTGCTCGAGCGGAGGCCCGACGTCCAGGATGCCGAGGGCCAGCTGGCGGCGGCCACGGCCCGTATCGGCGTCGCCAAGTCCGATTACTTCCCCCGTGTCTTTCTGACCGGCGCCGCGGGAGCCGGCGGCATCAAGATCGACGGCAGCTGGTTCGGCCCGCAAGGGATCCTGGTGATCGCCCCGCAGGTGACGTTGCCGATCTTCAACACCGGCCGGATCGGCGCCGGGGTGGATGCCGCCACGGCGCAGGCGCAGGAGGCGCTCGAGCGCTACCGGCAGACGGTCCAGCAGGCCTTCCGCGACGTCTCCGACTCCCTCGTCGAGCATCGCAAGCGCGGCGAGTCCCGCGTCCAGCAGGAGGCGCTCGTCGTCTCGCTGCGCGACGCCGCGCGCCTCGCCGACGTTCGCTATCGCGGCGGTGTGACGAGCTACCTCGAAGTGCTCGACACCGAGCGCCAGCTCTTCGATGCGGAGCTGAATCTGGCGCGGACGCAGCGTGACGAGCTGCTCGCGGTGGTGCGCCTCTACCGCGCACTCGGGGGCGGCTGGAAGGTCGACCAGCCTCGGCCAGCGTCCTCTCGCGGGCCGGGCGCGGAGACCGCAGTGGTCGAGGACCGGAAGGGGAGATAAGCCGACGAGGTCCTTCCCGGCATGAAAGTCGCGCTTCTCGCGTTCGCGCTCCTTCGCTCGGGCGCGCCGGCCCCGCGACCGGCGGATGCGCAGACACAACCTCCCGTGAGCCAGGGGCCGAAAGCCTCCGCTGATGCGCCGCAGGCGATCCCGGTGGCCGAGGTCGCACGGCGCGCGGACGAGGCCGGCACGTTCTTGCGCGCCCTCGACGAGCAGCTCGCGGCCAGCCCGGAGATCCAGCGCATCGAGCGAGAGCTGCCGTCGCTGAGCGAGCGCCTGACCGATCGGTTCCAGCACACCCAGCAGACCATCGAATCGCGTTCCGCGCTCGGAACCCTGGACGCCCTCGTGGATTTCTGGCGATCGAGCCGCGGCGGCCTCGCGACGTGGATGGCGACCGTCACCGAGCGGGCCGACTGACTCGAGCAGCGACGCGCGGAGCTCGCGAAGTTAGGTGCGACGTGGTCGCGGACTCGTGCCGAAGTTCGCACGGCGAAGACGCCGCCGGAGCTCTCGGAACGGATCACGGACGTCCTCGCGGCGCTGACCCGCGCCCAGGCGAGGGTCGAGGCGGAGCGCGCCGCGACCCTCGTCCTGCAAGATCGTGTTGCGCGGGAGCTCGACCGCGTCGACCGCGCACTGGCGCAGATCGGCCAAGCCCGCCGGCTGGCCGCCGGCGGCCTTCTCGTACGGGACAGCCCACCGATCTGGCAGCTCCGCATTCCTCCACCGGGCTCGCGCGCGCCGGTCGGGGCAGCCCTCGAGGCCCTGAACGCGTCGGTGCGCGGCTTCGTCGCCGACCATTCGGATAGGATCGCTCTTCAGCTGGCTCTGCTGGCGACGCTCGTCGCACTTCTCTGGTTGATCCGTCGCCGCGCCCGCCACCTGCCGGCGCCCGAGGGGCCCGGGCACTCGCCGGCGATCGCGCTCGATCAGCCGGTGGCGGCGGCGCTCGTGCTGGGCATGCTGGCGGCATTCTGGATCTACGCGGACGAGCCGCGCACCGCCCGGCTGATCGTCGAGATCGGCGTGTTTCCACCGATGGTGTTGATCCTGCGCCAGCTGGTGACGCCGCCCGTGCGTCCGGCCCTCTATGTGATGGCGGCGTTCTTTCCGGTGGACGTCATCCGCGATCTCCTGGGCCCGCGGCCGCTGCTCGAGCGCGGGCTTTTCGTGCTGGAGATGCTGGCGGCCGCCGCGCTGCTGGGCTGGTTCGCCCGGTCGGGACGCCTGGACGACCTGATCACCGCCAGTGGCGGGTCGGCGCCCCGCGTACGCAAGGATCTGTTCAAGCTGGCGCTGGCGGGAGTCCTCGTCGCGCTGGCGGCCGACATCGTCGGCAACGTGAGCCTGGCCCGGCTGGTCGGATCGGGCATCCTGTCGAGCCGCTATCTCGCAATGGTGCTCGTCGCCGGACGCCGATTGGCAGAAGGGCTCGTCACGTTCGCGCTCCGGGTCCGGCCGTTGACTCGGCTCCGCATGGTCGAGCATCACGGCGCCTGGCTCGAGCGACGCGCTCAGCGGCTGCTGCACACGGTCAGCGTGGTCGTGTGGGTCGTCGGGACGCTCGACTACTTCGGGGCGCTCGTGCCGGCCGTCGATCTCGCTCGACGGGCCCTCGATGCGAATCTCACGATCGGCGCGCTCAGTCTTTCGCTCGGGGACGTCCTGGCATTCGTGCTGACGGTGTACCTCGCGTCGGTCGTGTCGTCGCTGATCCAGTTCGTGCTCGCGGAGGATGTGTTCCCGCGCATGAACCTCCGACCCGGCCTGCCCTACGCGCTTTCGAATCTCACCAAGTACACGATCGTCTCGATCGGGTTCATCCTGGCCCTGCTGGCCCTGGGCGTGAATCTCAATCGGGTCACGGTGCTCGGCGGCGCGCTGGGCGTCGGCGTCGGCTTCGGCCTGCAGAACATCGTCAACAACTTCGTGTCGGGCCTTATCTTGTTGTTCGAGCGACCGGTCCGCGTGGGCGACGCCGTCCAGATCGGCGACGTTCAAGGTGAGGTGCGACGGATCGGCATCCGCGCCACCACGGTGCGTGCGTGGGAGGGCGCCGAGGTCATCGTGCCGAACTCCCAGCTCGTGGCGGAGCGCGTCACGAACTGGACGCCCACCGACTACCGGCGACGCCTCGACATCCCGGTCAACGTCGCATACAGCAGCGCCCCGGACAAGGTGCTGCGGGTGCTCATCGAGGTCGCCCAGAACCACCGCGACGTCGTCCCGTCACCGGCTCCGGTCGCGCTGTTCCTGGGCTTCGGCGACAGCGCGCTCCAGTTTCAGCTCCGGGCGTGGACGAACCGACTCGACCGGCATCCTCTGGTCAAGAGTGAGCTGGGCGTTGCCGTGTACGCCGCGCTCCAGGAGGCCGGGTTATCGATTCCCTTTCCACAGCATGAAGTCCGCATCCATCCGACGGCGCTCCCCGGGGTCCAGCTCGTCGCGTTCTATCTCATCCTGGCGACGATGTTCTATCTGATACCGCCCGAGACCGCGGGGACGATCGGACGCTCGCCCTGAGGGGCCGCGCAGTCGTTCGGAAGATCCTCACCGAGCTGCGGCGGGCCGCTCGGGCAGACCCTCGCGAATGAGCTGGGAAAAGTCTCCGCGGTCGCCGGCGGCTCTCGCTCGCGCCGTGACGTCGCTCCGCCGGCGAAGCTCGGGGAACGGCATGCTCGTGTTGATCTGGTGCCGCTTGTAGCCCAGCTCGTCGATGTATCCGTTGGCGAGGATGCGCCAGTCGAACGGATTTCCCGCGCCGACTTGCTGGACGTGGTGCCGGATCTCGGTCGTGCAGTTGTGCGTGAGCGCGTTGTACCACCTGGGCGCGCGCGCGAGCTCGTTGACCTCCGCGAGATAGTTGAGCAGCAGAGCGCGGGCAACCGCGTGGCTGCCGCGGATCCGGTAGAGGTGAACGTCTTCCCGACGCGGGCCCGCCCGGACGCCGATGACGTCGCGCTCGTCCGCGACGACGTAGTACAGCTCGAACTGGCGGAAGAAGCCGAGCAGCGCCGAATACTCCTGGCCCTTCACCTTCCGCGTCTCGATCGAGATCGCCAGGTGCTGGCCGTCCGAGAACTCCCAGCTCGAGATCGTGTGGGCGATGCCGGGGGCGCCCCAGGAGGAGAGAAACATGTCGAAGCCTTCGACCCGGTCGAGACTGTAGGTGCGTTGCTCCCAGCGCTCGACGACGGCCGTCGGAGACGGATAGGAGAAGTTCCGGACGTTGCGGAGCGTCACGAGGTTGTCGTTGATCACGGCGCTCGGCAGCCGGGCGACCTCGGGTTGCCAATCCCGCGTGTTGCGGGGAGCGATGGAGAGCCACCACGCCAGGACGATCACGAACGCGACCACCGCGCCCATACATCCCCACCACCACGGACGCACCACGAGCATCAGGACGAGCGAGCCCGCCGCGATCAGCGTGCACAGCGCGGCGGCCAGCACGCGGTTCTTCGGCCCGTCGATCCAGATCGCCGCGACGCTCCACGCCACGACGGCGACGATGACGACCGAGAGTACGACCCGAAGCGAGCGGGTAGCCAGGCACCTCAATTGGATCTGAGGTGCTCGAGCAGGATCCGTCTGACCTCGAGGATCGTGTCGGGCTCGGCCTGACACGAGTGCGGGGACCTCACGATCTTCTCGGACTCGACACCGTCGAGGTGGGCGCTCTCGTAGGCGACGACCCCGTCCGTCTTGCCGCTTACCGGCCCTTCACCGAGCACGGCGATGATCGAGTGGGCGGTGACGCCCGGGGCGATCGGGCTCGCCGCCAGGGTCCGGACGAAGCCATTGCCGGGGCGCATGTTGTCGACCGCCGTCGGCATGTTGTTGACGGCCCTGCTCGCCGCGGCGAGGTCGGGGTTTTGCGTCGCCAGGTCCTTCACACCCTTCCCCAGGTCGGCCGGAAGCGTGACGACGCGCCGCACCAGATCCAGGACGAGCGACGAGACCCGGAAGCTCCCGCGATGCGGGGTCGCGATGAACACCACCCGCTTCACCGACGGGACCGGCTCGAAGAACATCCCATCCCGGAAGAGCGCCAGGGTCTCCGGCGGCCCTTTGATCTCGGAGAAGGGCACGGTGGACACGTTGTGCCAGAAGCGATCGCCGCTCTCCGTCACCATGAGCCGCGTCAACATCCCGCCCTGGCTGTGCCCGATCACCACCATCCGCCGCAGGGCCGGGTCACGGCCGTCCGGATCGAGGTGCTTGACGATTTCCAGGAGCGCGTGGCGCAGCTCACTCGCCGACAGGAGGATCGGGTTGCTGGTGGAATAGGTAAAGAGCCAGAACTGGATGCGCCCTTGCAGCAACGGGTCGTTCGCGAGCTCGTTGATCATGTCGGCCCAGCGGGCGGGGCTCGACGCCGTACCGTGAACGAGCACGACCGGGACCCGCCCCGGCCGATAGGGATGAAGCATGGCGAGATTCATGCCGGAGCCGCGGTCTCGGGGTGCGAGGAAGGAGCCGAGCTCCGTGTCCCACACCGGCGCCCCCTCGAGGACGTAGGCGAGCACCGCGCTGAACTCCTGCTCGAGGGGGAGCTTGCGACCCTCCACCTCGACCGTCGACGCTTCGTCGGACGGATAGAGCTCGAGACGTCCGCGGAGCCGGCCGTCAGCGATTCCCTGCACCACGTTCTCGAGCCTGACGAACGCCGTCACCGGCACCTTGACCCGCTTCGGGATGTACTTCCGGGCGATTTCGACCTCGTGCCCGCTTCCGTCCTGACTTACCTCCGCGGCGAGCGCGACGCCGATGCCCGGCTGGCGATAGCGATTGCGCAGCCCACGAATGCTGAACTCGCCGACCGAGACGAAGCGCTTCATGCTGAGGCCGCCCCACATCCGGTCGGCCGACTCGCCGTGAAGCTCGAGCAGGCCGAAGGGCAGGGTGAGCGTCCGATCAGTCAGGATGACCTCGATCGCCTTGGTTTCCGCCGCGGTGCGGCCTGCAACCATCGGGCGACCGTCGGTCGCGGCCGGCGCAGACGGTTGGGCGAGCGCCAGGCCCAGGCCGAAGTTGTAGAGATCGGCGGCGAGCCGCGTGCGCGAATCGAGGGGGTCGTCGACCGCGCCGTCCTTCCGGAACAGGAACGCGTAGGCGTAGACGGCGGCGGCCAGGTAGTGGTCCTGGCGGTTTTCCCGCTGGGCGTAGATGAAGGACAGCTCGGCCAGCGCGAAGAGGCGGTCGCGGCTGAGGCCGGTGCCCTGACCGCGCATTTCTGCGAGCGTGGCCGCGGGATCCTCGTCGAAACGCTCGGCGAGCCCGAGGCGATGGAGGAATTGCTCCGTGGCGGCGCTGGGCTTGCCGTTGGTCAGCACGCTCCGCGTGACGGCGCGGTGGATCTCTTCCGGACGCGAGAGCGAGACGCCGATCGGCGTGGCACACGCCGACGCCAGGAGCAGGACACCGATCAGCGCGACGAGCGCGGGGAGTTTACTTGACCGAATATCCGCGCCCCGACAGGCACGTCGCATAGGCCTTGTCATAGTTGCCGTAGGCGGCCTGCTGCTGGGCCTGTGCCTGCTGAGACGCCTGCGCCGCCGCGCGGTTGTTCTGGTTCTGCCTCATCACGCCCGCGGTGCCGCCCACCGCGGCGCCCACCGCGGCCCCCTTGCCCGCGTCACCGGCGATGGCACCGCCGACGGCGCCGACCGCGGCGCCGCGCGCCGCACCCCGCACCGCGCCGCCCTGCTGAGGCGGCGGCGCCGCGGCGGTCTGCGGCGGCGCGGCCGGATTGAAGCCGGTCTGCTGCGTGGCCCAGTTGTGGCATTCGTACTGGTCCTTCTGGAACGCGTCCTGGCTCTGTCCCGGCTTGGGATAAACGAAGACCTCGGCCTGCGCCGCGCTCACGAGCGCGCAGGCGGCGAGTCCGGTAACGATTGTCGTGGTCCATCTCTTCATGTCCGTCCTCCTTGATGTGAAACGCTCTTTTCGAATCGCTGGCGGCCGGCCATGGTCAGCGCGCGAGCGGCACGATGGACGCGAGCTGCGCATTGAGCACGGCATCGAGCTTGTTGTCCGCCTGGAAGAAGCGCATCACTTTCCGCGCGGGCAGGATCTTCTTGAAGCGCGCTACGTACTTGTCCTTGACGCTCGTCTTCGCCTTCTCGATGCTGATCCACTCCTTCATGATCTGGTTGGCCTGCTCGTCGGTCAGCGTATCGTACTGCCCCGTGTAGTCGACGAGCAGCTTGGAGACGCGATCGCCCACCTTCGCCATCTCCGTCCGGTACTCGCGATAGAGCGGCCAGAACGTTTCCGCCTCTTTGGGCGCCAGATCCATCACCGCGGTCACGATCGCCTGACGGCGGAGCTGGATCGAGGCCCGCGTCAGCGCGATGTCACTCGTGAGATCTTCCTGGTCGGCGTCTTGCGGCGCGCTCGCGCCGGGCTGAGCCGGCGCCGTCGGTTGCTGCGCCGCCACCCCGCCGGCCACGGACACCGCGAGTCCGAGTGCCATCAAGAGCACGATCATCCGTCGCGCAGCCTTGCTCATCCCATTTCTCCTTAGGGTGGGAACGTCGTTCTTCGAACGCCTCGTCAGCGCGATGCTCGGCTGAAGGCCGAGAGGAGCGACTCGCCGGGGTTCGCCTTACAGTAGTCGATGGCCCGCTCGACGAGCTCGCCGACCTGGCGCTCGTCCCAGACGGTGTGGCGTCGCATGCCGTCGACGTAGCCGTTGAAGTACACCAGGAGCCGGTCCTTCTTCTGGTCAGAGGACGACTGCAGCTCCGCGCACTTGACCTGGTCGATCTGGATGACGCGGGGCGTGAGCGTCACCTGGGCCGGCGCCCGCTCCGGCGCTGAATTCGCGGCCGCAAAGGCCAGGCATGCCGCCCCGAGTACCAGAGTGCCCCGATTCACGCCATCCCCCCGGCTCGGCGCCACGCAGCGGCACCGGCGCCGTATCGTACGCGCCACCCGCGGACGACAACAACCCCGCCAAAGGTCGCAGGGAGGCCCGTCGGGAGTCTCAGACGCGCGGCCGCACGCCGCGAGCGAACTTCTCGTAGATCGTGATCATGTCGTCGAGGTCGCGGACCCGCGACTATGCGCCGCGCGAAGCCGAGCAGCACCTCGCGCGTGGCCGCGGGGCCGTAGACGGGCAGGTGACAGCCGAAGTTCATGGTCGCCGGCGTGTGCTGGCGGCTAGTCGTCGCCGTAGACGACGCGCTCGGCGATCGAGTCGTCCTGGATCATCTGCACGAGGCGCGAGTGCTGGATCTTACCGCTGGAGGTCTTGGGAATGGTGCTCGAGCGGACGAGGATCACGCGCGCCGGCCGGTGCCCGCTGGCGCGGTGCACGCGGCCCGTGATCTCGCGGACGAGATCGTGGAAGTCGTCGGGCGCCGCGTCCTCGCCGCGCACCTCGGCGACGACGTGCAGCCGCTGCGTGCCCATCCGCTCGCTGTCGATG
>QHTE01000130.1 GCA_003220685.1 Candidatus Rokuibacteriota bacterium | reverse complement strand
CTCTTGGGTCTCGGGATTGATGCCCTGGACCGGCGGAATGTCCAGGGGCGACGGCAGGTAATCGATGACCGCGTCGAGCAGTGGCTGGACGCCCTTGTTCTTGAAGGACGCGCCGCAGAGGACCGGGAAGAGCTTCATGCTGATGGTGCCCTTGCGCACGGCCGCCTTCAGCTCGGCCGGCGTGATGGGCTCGCCGTGCACGTACTTCTCCATGAGGTGCTCGTCGACCTCGGCGAGCCCCTCGATCATCTTCTCCCGGTACTCCTTGACCTGCTCCGCCATGTCCGCCGGGATCTCGATCTTCGTGTACTCCTTGCCCAGCGACTCGTCGTCGTCGTTCCACACGAGCCCGACCTGGTCGATCAGGTCGACGAGCCCCCGGTACTGGTCCTCGCGACCGATCGGGATCTGCAGCAGCACCGGGTGGGCGCCGAGACGCTCCCGCACCATCTCGATGCTGCGGTAGTAGTCCGCCCCCACGCGGTCCATCTTGTTGACGTAGACAATCCGCGGCACCCGGTACTTGTCGGCCTGGCGCCACACCGTCTCCGTCTGCGGCTCGACGCCCGACACCGCGTCGAGGATCGCAACGGCACCGTCCAGGACCCGGAGGGAGCGCTCCACCTCGACCGTGAAATCGACGTGCCCGGGGGTATCGATGATGTTGACGCGGCAATCACGCCAGAAGCAGGTCGTCGCGGCCGACGTGATCGTGATGCCGCGCTCCTGCTCCTGCACCATCCAGTCCATCGTCGCGGTGCCTTCGTGGACCTCGCCGATCTTGTACGAGCGCCCGGTGTAATAGAGGATCCGCTCGGTCGTCGTGGTCTTGCCCGCGTCGATGTGGGCCATGATCCCGATGTTGCGCGTCCGCTCCAGTGAGTACTGCCGTTCCACCGCCCAATCCTCTGCTTTCTCTGCGATCTCTGACATGCGAAGAGGGGGGTCAGCCTGCGCCCCCCTCTTCGTTCCGATGCTTGGCTACCAGCGATAATGCGCGAACGCCTTGTTGGCCTCCGCCATCTTGTGCGTGTCTTCTCGCTTCTTCACCGCGGTCCCGCGATTGCCGGCGGCATCGAGCAGCTCGCCGGCCAGCTTTTCCGCCATGCTCCGCTCGCCACGCCGACGGGCGGCTCCGATGACCCACCGCATGGCCAAGGACGTCCGTCGATCCGGGCGCACCTCGACCGGCACCTGATAGGTCGAGCCGCCGACCCGCCGAGACTTGACCTCGACGGCCGGCTTCACGTTGTCGATGGCCGACTTGAACATCTTCAGGGCGTCCTGCTTGCTCCGGTCCTCGACCGACACCAGGGCGGCGTACATGATCTGCTCGGCCGTCGACTTCTTGCCGCAGATCATCATGATGTTGACGAACTTCGCCACCAGTCGGCTCCCGTACTTCGGATCAGGCAATACCTCGCGCTTCGCGGCCCCCGCCCGTCGCATTGCGCTAGGCTCCGGCCTTGGTGGCCTTGGCGCCGTACTTCGAGCGGCTCTGCTTGCGGCCGGCGACACCCGCGGTGTCGAGGGTGCCGCGGATGATGTGATACCGGATGCCCGGCAAATCCTTCACACGGCCGCCGCGGATCATCACGATCGAATGCTCCTGGAGATTGTGCCCGACGCCCGGAATGTACGACGTCACCTCGAGCCCGTTGGTCAGCCGTACCCGCGCCACTTTCCGGAGAGCGGAGTTCGGCTTCTTCGGCGTCGTCGTGTACACGCGAATGCACACGCCCCGCTTCTGCGGACACCCCTGCATCGCGGGCGTCTTCGACTTCCGTCGCACCGCCTCGCGGCCGTTATGGACGAGCTGATTGATAGTCGGCATGGCTCACCGCCGCCCTAGAGGGCGACAAAACCCCCACGTTATAACCGAGACACCCTGTTCTGTCAATGATTTAGCCGTTACCCGGCCACCGCGACGGATTCGTCCGCGTCTCCAGTGTCTGCGACCGGCGGCGTCAGCGAGAGGACGCTGTCCAGCGACTTCACGGCCTCGCCACCCGGCGTCAGCACTTCGACCCGCGTGTAGTTCGAGAGCCCGGTACCCGCCGGGATCAGCCGGCCGACGATCACGTTCTCTTTCAGGCCGCGGAGGTCGTCCTGTTTTCCGGAGATTGCCGCCTCCGTCAGCACTCGGGTGGTCTCCTGGAACGAGGCCGCCGAGATGAAGCTGTCGGTCGAGAGCGACGCCTTCGTGATGCCCAGGAGCACCGGCTTGGCGGTCGCGGCGCGCTTGCCCTGCGCCAGGACCCGGTCGTTCTCCTCCTGGAACACGAACTTGTCGACCAGCTCGCCGACCACGAACTCTGTGTCGCCGACCTCCTCGATGCGCACGCGCCGGAGCATCTGGCGCACGATGATCTCGATGTGCTTATCGTTGATGGTCACGCCCTGCAGGCGATAGACCTCCTGCACCTCGTTGACCAGATACCGCTGCAGCTCGCGATCGCCGAGCACCGCCAGATAGTCGTGCGGGTTGGGCGACCCGTCCATGAGGGCCTCGCCCGCTCGCACGCGGTCGCCCTCGTGAACGCTGATGTGCTTGCCGCGCGGGATCAAGTACTCCTTGACCTCCGCGTTGTCGGCCCGGATCACGATCTTGCGCATGCCCTTCACGAATCCGCCCATCTCGACCCGGCCGTCGATCTCGGTGATGACGGCCTGCTCCT
>QHTE01000084.1 GCA_003220685.1 Candidatus Rokuibacteriota bacterium | reverse complement strand
GATTCAGCTCGGCCACCTCCGCCGCCCCCAGGACGTTGTGGATCACCAAATAGCCTTGAAGATCGAAAAGGTACTGTTGCAGCTCCTGGTCCGAAGCGTCCACGGTCACACCCTCCCCGGTCTTTGCTGTCACCGCCGCATCCACACCGCTCTGTACCGCTCCGTCAGAAAGCCCGACCGATTTGGTCCGGGCGTCAACGCTAACATGTCTGGGCCGGCGCCCGCGCATCCCGGTGATCAGGCTCGCGATTGGGGCGGCGGTGTGGTTCGCGCGGTCTGCCGAGAAGAGGGAGAGGTCCGGCGGACGTCCGGGGACCGAAAGAGGTCAGCGGCGACTCCGTCCGCCTGCTACTCTGCCGGCGCCAGGGCGACCGGGCTTCGCAGCGGCCCGAGGGTCGGGTCGAAACCATCAGGGAGGAACGCGATGAGTGAGCCGAGATTCACGACGCTGACGCCGGAGACGATGACCGCGGATCAAAAGCGCGTGGCCGACGCGATCCAGTCAGGCCCACGTGGCGCCGGCCTCCGCGGTCCCTTCAATGCGCTTCTGCGAAGCCCCGAGCTCTGCGATCTCGTCCAGCGCCTCGGCGCCTTCGTGCGGTTCGGGACCTCCATGCCCCAGCGACTGAACGAGATGGCGATCATCATGGCCGGTCGTAAGTGGACCGCGCAGTACGAGTTCTATGCGCATCGCCGGCTCGCCCTCGAAGCGGGATTGAGCCCGGCCATCGCCGATGCCATCGCAGCGAACCAGCGCCCCGCGAGCATGGCAAAGGACGAGGAGACCGTCTACGACTTCGTCTCGGAATTGCTGGCGACGGGCAGCGTCTCGGACGGGACGTTCCAGCGAGTCAATGACACCTTCGGCGAGCGCGGAGTCGTCGATCTCGTGGGTGCCGTCGGCTACTACAGCCGGGTGTCGATGACGCTGAACGTCGCGCAGGTGCCACTGCCCACCGGAGTCACGCCGCCCCTGAAGTAGGGCGAGGAAGATATAGGTGATGAACCCGCTTGGCACGGAGGAGCGTCCCGATGGCGATCATCGATTCCCAAGTCCACTCCTATGAGGCGAACACCCCGAAACGGTCCTGGCACAGTGTCCCGAATTGGCCCGATCACGTCACCGGTGACGAAATGGTGGCGGCCATGGACACGGTCGGCGTCGACGGCGCGATCTTCATCTCCGCCTTTTCCATGTACCGCTACGACGCGAGCTATGCAGTGGAGGTGCAACGGGCTCATCCCGGCCGCTTCGCCCTCGTCAAGCCGGTCGATCCGGATGATCCGGCGATCGCCGATGTCATCGCCGACTGGACGAGGACACCGGGCGCGGTCGGCATCCGGATCATGATGACGAAAGAAGCTGGACGCGATCCGAACGACCCGGGCCTTGACCGGCTCCTGCGGGAAGCCGTTCGCCACGACTTTCCGGTCAACATACTGTGCTGGGGCAACCTGGACGCGGGAGCGGCGCTGATCGACCGCCACCCCGACACGCGATTCATCATCGACCATCTGGGCATCATGCAGCCCCGAACGCCGCCCGCGGCGCCGCAGCCCTGGGCCGATCTGCCGAAGGTGCTGGACCTCGCCAGGCGCCGGAACGCGGTGATCAAGGTCAGCGGTGCCTGCACGCTGTCCCGCGAACCCTATCCTTTCCCGGACATCTGGGACCCCCTCGCCCGCGTGTTCGACGCCTGGGGTTTCGAACGCTGCCTGTGGGGCACCGACTGGACTCGCGCCTTCGCAGTCGTCAACTACGAACAGGCCGTCGAGGCCTTCCGCCAAACCGACCGCCTGAGCGACAGTGAACGCTCAATGCTGATGGGCGGTGCCTGCGCCAAGGCGTATGGCTGGACTCCGAAAAAGGCGTGATCAACGCCGTCGAGTCATCGTAAGGCCCAACCTCCGACACGTGCAGCCCGCGCGGCGTGTGTGCAGGGCGGACCAGGGGAGCTGGGTCGGACTAACGCCGAGGCCTGCCGCGCGGGTCTGAAGCATTACAGCTGTGAAACCAATTCCTGGGTGAAGTCTGGGTAAACGAGAGGGGTTAACTAATCCCGGCCACGCGCAGGAGGGTGCCGACCGGCACCCGCTCGCGCGTGCACGCGATCTAAGATCGTGCCCGCTGACACGCGCCTGCGTGCGGCAGAGAGGAATGGCGGCGCCGTTGAACGACAGGGATGAACATTGCCGACGAACACGACGGCGTTGGCAATTACGCCCGAGGCTCCTTCCTCTCAGCATCCCAGAGTTGGAAACATAGGGCGTGGAATGAAACGGTGCCCCTGCCGCCACGGCCACCCGCCAGAGCAACCTCGGTCACCAACTGTTCTTTCGTTATCGACGTCTCGCAGGCGTCGCATGTTTCCCCGCCTCCCAGACCACTCGAGATTCTCCCGATCCGATTGTGCGGCAGACGACCATCGTGGACTTTGTGCCGTACCAACAGGCGGAGAGCGTGGCCATGTTCGGCGGCTGAACCGGTGATGAAGAAACGCCGAGATTCGTCGTTCATTGTGACCTCGCGGGTATCGGAGGGCGCTCCGCCAGATTCACCAGAGTCCCGACGCCAGAAGCGTCAACCCCTGAGGCCAAGGTGCAGGCTCACGAGGCATAGCACAGATGTTCAGCGCACTTTCAGCGCCGCCGCAGATGAGTGGTCGACCATCGCCAGCTCACGGGTTCGGATCGGTCGATCACGTTCATCGCAGCGAGCCTCTTTTCCCCTTGCGCCACTGCGGCGCCGATGGACGGGAATCGCCCGCGAGATTCGGCGATTGTCTCGCCCGCATAGTTGACGATCCGCCATCGCCAATCAGCATCCCTCGAAGTGTTGAACGCCGCGACACGCATAGCCCCGACTCCTTCCGTTAGAGGTGGCCGGCCGTCTCCCGCTCGCCACGGGCGCCCGCTGCGACGTCAGGGCGTCGGTGCGCGCGTCACCGTCAACGTCTGACCGCAGACAGAACAGCGTCCGTGTCCGCGGTCCATCTGTCCGGCGTCGACATCGAGCGCATGCTGCACGTCGAGACGGCGGACGTGCAGCTCGACGGCAAGACAGCCGTCACAGAAGGGCTGCCCGTTCGCCTGGCGCAAGAATGCATCGATAACATCACGGGATCCATTCCTCGACACGTCAACTGTCCCGTCGCCCCTTCTACTCGTCCCTCTGGATCCGGTAGAGAACCCACCCGTCGGCGTCCTGACTGGCGACCCGCTGAGCTCGCTCGAACAGGCTTCGCGGCCGGCGCGCCAGAACTGGTGGGTACTCGTCAAGCACCCTCCGTCGGCCAAGCACCAGCGCCGTCGCCGGCGTCGGCGCCTCCACCCGATAGTGAGCAAGAATCTGTCGCCCCTCGCTGTAGAACTCGAGCTGCCACCTCACTCGGACCTCCCGCTGCCACGTGCCATGTGGTCAAGGCCCCCTGCGCCAAAAGAAAATGGGAATGACTTCGCCGCGAAGATCCCGCGCAATGATGCCGACGCCACCGAGCATACCAGAATTCGGGACGCTGCCATCCCATAGTTTATATGTGAGATATATGATATATATGCGTGGAGGAGGCCGAGGGTCGAATGTTCGAGAGCGAGGCGCGTGTCCTCATCATCCTGCCCCGTGACCTGGTCGATCGGTCCCGAGGTCTCGCCGGCCGGGCGACGATCGCAATGAAGCTCCCCGTGAGCCTACAGATCGTGCTCCGAGCGCTGATCGAGGAAGGCTTGAGGCGGCCGACGAATCCCGAGCTCCTGGCGAATGTGAGCCGCCAGGCCGAGACGGTCCGCCGGATTAGAAGCGAGGCGCGCCGCCGGCCGATCGCGCCGAAGCAGCCTCACCGCCAGGCGAGCCGGCAGCGATCGAGATCCGGCGCATGACCGCAGCATGGGCGTGCCCGGAGCACGCCATGAACGTCTTCGCCTTCTCGGACTGGCGATGGCGCATCGTCGATCTGAAGGGCGAGACTATGGAGGAGTCCTCGGCGAGCTTCCCGACGATCGCGCAAGCCATCGCCGCGGGGGCGGAGCGACTTCAACTCTGCATCGACCGCGATCGTCCGCCTCCGCCGCAACTGCCATGGCGTCGCCGCGGCTGATCGAACGGGCTGCGATGGCAACGAACACTCCGGATTTCGCGTGGCCTGACTTCGATCGCTGGCAAGCCGCCTTTGCCGCCGCCCGCGTCTTTCCAGCTCGGTGGGAGGGCCTTCATCGAGTCCCTCCGGCGCACACGCCTGAGGCGGAGGCGTACCGGCTCCGCAAACTCGGTCTGCTCGTGGAGTGGCTCGATATGCTTGCCCGCCGGCCCACCGTGCACGCGCACTTCGCCCGTCAGGGAATCCGAGCCCGGGTCACGCGCCAGGACATGCGCCTGCCATGCCCCGCGTGCGAGCCCTTCAATACGCGCGAAGTGGGGACCGAGCCCGATACGATGCCACCCTTTCATCCGGGCTGCCGCTGCGTGCTCGTGGCGATACCCGTGGAGCCCGCCGGCCGACGTCGCAAATCGTACGAGCGACCGCGCCCGCGAATCGAGTGAACGGCCTCCTCCCTCCGCGCTAGAATCCCTTTTTTCGCATGCACACACGGTACGCTGCCCGATACGCGGCGTCGGTTGCCCCGTGGGCATCCATCCCGTGGATCTGCGGATCCTCCGACTGCGTGACGGCTCCTGCCGCCCCTGGAATGGCCGCTGTGCCAGCACGCTGCCGGCGAGCGGCCTCCGCGTCAACCTGGTCCTTCGAGTTCGGCGAAGCGGAACGGTCGCGGGACTCCTCCCGCGCTTCCTGATTACAAGCGGTCATGTCGGCGATGGTCGGAACATCGGCGTGAACGATGACTGAGCCCAGGTGAAGCGCCACGCCAAGAACGATGGCGACGCGGCGCATCGGCCACAGTAGCGCGCGAGAGATCATGCGTCTCGCCGAGAGACCGGCTCGGTCGCGAATCGGCCGTTTATCTGGCCTTCGGCCGCTCCTGTACCGTCACGCTTCCCACCGCCAAGTTTCATCCAGCTGTTGGTGTTGAAGTTGTAGTGATATACCACCCCGTCGCCGTCGAGCCCGAACAGATCATTTTTGGATGCGCAGATCTGGATGAGCTTCTTCATGTGCGTCTGCCCTTGCCTGCGCGTCTCGCCGAAGCCGCGTATGCCGGAAAGAAGGACTCAGCGATCCGAGCCCGTTCGCCGAGCGGCGCAGATACGACGGTTGCGGGAGACCCTGATCGCCGCGGCCACGACGCCTGACGCGTCAACCCGAAAAACGACGGCGAAGGCGGGCCCCAGTATACACGGCCGAGCGCGGCTGATAGCAGCTCAAGCGAGCTCGGGACTGCTCCACCTCGTGTCCACTTAAATTGTATATGATCTATTTTTTATATAATTTATGCTATTATCTTATTCGCCTGGCGGCTAGTGCGTTCCGGCACGCCGGTGCTTAACCCGGGCCATGACTCCAGCGCCCGTTCACGTCCTTCTGGAGCGCATGAAACTCACAGTGTGGAACCAGCAAGGAGTTGGCCATGGCGCAAAAACTGTTCATCGGCGGTCTCGCGTTCTCCACATCGACGGAACGGCTTCGTGAAGTGTTCGCGGCGGCCGGGCGGGTCGAGTCGGCTGCAGTCGTGACCGATCGTGAAACCGGTCGCTCGCGCGGCTTCGGCTTCGTCGAGATGGCGACGGCGGAGGAGGCCGATCAGGCGATCGCGCAGTTCAACGGCAAGGACGTCGACGGCCGGCAACTGAGGGTGGAGAAGGCCTCGGCCGGTGGCACGCGCGACGGCGGTGGAGGACGCTCGCGGGGCTTCGGTGCATCCTCGCGCGGCGGTCGCTGGTAGCACGGTCTGGCTCACCCACGCATGGCCAAGTGTCAGATCTGTGGCGCCGACCTTCCCGACGTCTCCCAGCGCCTTTGCGGGGGCGACAGGTGTCAGCGCGTGTTCATGTGGCAGAGCTGCGCCGCCGACCGCCAATGGGGGAGCAACCCGGCGGCCGGTGCGTTACACCCGCGCGAAGAAGTCTTACTCCTAGAACCGGAGAGAGGTGTCACATGAAGCTGCAAGTACCGTGGTTCAGACCGGCGGCTTGGGGCGCGGTCCTCGGCTCCATCGCGACCATGTTCGTCGGCTTCGCCTGGTTGGGCTGGACCCTCGGCAGCACCGCGGAGCGCATGGCGGCGGAACGAACCAACGCCGCCGTAGTCGTCGCGCTCACGCCCTCCTGCGTCACGAGATTCATGCAGCAGCCCGGCGCGGCCGCAAAGCTCGCCGAGTTTCAGAAGATCGAGTCGTGGAAACAGCGGGAGTTCATCGAAGCCGGTGGATGGGCCACGCCGCGCGGCGACAAGACGCCTCACGCCGGAGTAGCGACCGCATGCGCCGAGGAACTCGCAAAGACCAAGACATAGCGTCCACCTGGACGGCAGCGCGTACGTTTCCGACCACGCGTACGTGTCTATCAGTGGATGGAGGCGCTATGGCCACGCACTCGAAAGCCAATCGAGCTGTCCAACGACTCCGACGACTGGCGAGGCGACGTCGCGTAGCCGAGTTGAAAGAGGCTCGCCGCGGTAGGTCCGCGCCCTCCTCTTCCGGCGACCTCCCTCCATGCCGCGACATCGGCTGACCGGCGGACGTCGGGGCGTCCATGGCGACTCGTGCCATGTCTGACCGGGTCGATGAAACCAGGAGGCCGAAATGGACCGAGCGACAGCGATGCTGGCGGTGGTCATGGAAGTCTACGAAGGCGGCAAGGACGTGATCCCGAGCTGGGACCTGAAGGAGCAAGCGCAAAGCGCGCTGGCGACAGGCGGCATCGACGGCCTCAGGCGCTACTACGACGCGTGTCTGGCTCGCTGGAGTCCGAAGATAAAGACGACCCTCGAACGCGAGCGACGAAAGACTCTCGAATCGGAGCGAGATCGCTTCATGTCGCTTTATCTGGGTGCCGCCCGATGACAATGGCTAGGCTGTAGTGGTCCGTGACCTCAAGGAGGCCGCGGTGCCTTCGCCGGTAATCGATTTGCCTGGGACCTTGGGGCGCGACGATTGCCCGGCTGCTGCCGTAGACGCTAGCGTGAGGTTGGGGGATACGCGGGCGCTCAGAGGCGTCACCGCGCATTCCCCACCAATCGGAGTCGGAATCTAGGCCTCAAAAAGCGCTACGACATGAGTCACTCAGGGGATCGTGTCGCCGCTCAAAGAGAAGCTGCCGTTGAACGTCGTGCCGGTCACGATGTCGGCGCCGACGCGCAGCCAGTCCGGGTCCAAGTCGGCATTGCGGATCCACATCTGCAGGTCGCCGGTAAACTGTGGGTGAGGTGCGGACAGCCACAGGAAGTTACCGCCAACACCGCGCAGCCTCACTTGGGGCACGAAGAAGTAGTGACCGGCGGGCAGGTCCACCGGCTCGGTGAACACGATGTGGAACTCGACGGCTTGCCCTGCGACCGCACCATCTCCCCCCGTGTGCTGGTCGGGCGACGGGTGGATGCCATCGATCACGGAGTTCGCGACAACGACATGGTGGTCGACCACCCGGGCGGTGAAGCGTAGGGTCCCATCGGTGTTGCTCCGGTCCGTCAACGCGACATCCGAAGGCGAGTTCGTTCGGGTGGGTACGTGGATCGTGCGCGCGGTGTTCGAGTCGGCCGGAAAGACCCGGTAGATCTCTACGCGCACTTCGCGGATTTCGCCGTGTCCCCCCTGGTCGAGCAGTCCGGTAAAGGTCGCCTCGTTGAGGACCGTGTGCGACGCGAGAATGAAATCGTCGGCTGACTCGATCTCGATCTTGCGATGGCTCTCCGGGCGTGACGCCGTGGCGATCCGACCATCCGGAGCACCGGTGGTGAAGAAGAATGAGGCGGCGGACGCGGTAACGGCCGTCACGAACATGAACGTCAAAACCGTCAAGAAGCACGTGATTCGTCGCATGACCCTCTCCTGCTCTGCCGGAACGAGCCGGCAGGTTTGTGGGTGTTCACTGCCCAAACGGTCGAGATCCCCAGTCCGCTAAGCAAGTCGCAAACCTAGCCGACTGCTCGGCGTGGCTACTTCACGACCAGCGTGCCCTTCATATAGGGATGAATCGAGCAGAAGTACTGGTAGGTGCCGGGTTTCGTAAGGTCCGCACGAACGTGTCGTCATTCACGAGCCCGGCCGAGCTAAAGGCGCCCGTCCCTGATGTGATGGTGTGCGGCTCCTCGTCGTGATTGACCCACGTCACCGTCGTGCCCACTGGAACGGTGAGCATGGACGGTCCATACTTGAATTGCATGATCCCGATCGTTGATGGCGTCGCGGCCAGTGCGTGGGCACCGATGAGCAGAGTCACCACGCCGACGGCGACTCCCCCCCGCCTGTGCCACGCCTGTGCCACGCCAGCGCTCGTGTGTCGTCTTTCATGGTTTTCTCCTTGCCCTCCTCGCATGTCCGAACGCTCCACCACAGGCGCCGTTCCACGCCGTTCCGAAAAGACTTGAGGGAACGAATCACGGTTGCCGGGAACGAGTGGTCTACGTACGCGTTGCGGAGGGTGAAAAAGGAGTCCACGCATGAGTGAGAGGCTGAGTCTGAGGGAGCCCAGTGGGGCGAATCCAGCTTGGTTGGCGGTTCCCCTATGCGACTCCCTTCTTCCATCCTTTTTTCACAGATACCCTCCAGATGAAGACGTGGCTGGTGACGGCGGCGGTGGTGCTGGCATGTGGTCAGTTACTGACGGCCGCACGCATCTACGAGTTGCTCCACTTTCCACCCAAGGGGCGCTTCTATCACAGCGTCCATCGCTGGCCCGGACGGGATGCGATCGTGTTTACGCTTCCGGTCGCCTACCATTGTGTTTTCCTGCTCGGATTCGGTACCCGCAGCCCGCGCGTCTGATTCACTTGCTGCTCGGGTCGGCCCCTCTACGACGCCGTCGTCGCAAAGGTGCTAATCGTTCGGTCGACGGGGTTCGCCCCCTGGGTGCTCCTCGTGGCTGGAAGCCTCTTGTTCTCAATCCTCCTGGGACTCTGGCTGACTTCCGCGCTTTGGTTTTTCACCGCCGCTGCCGCTACCCCATGAGTGGCGCGGACGGCTCCTACCTCGCGTAATCCTTGAGTCTCAGCCTGAGCGCTGCCCGCGCGCGGGCGAGACGCGATTTGACGGTGCCTACCGGGCAGCCGATGACCTCGGCAACCTCGCCCTCGGTCAGACCCTCGAGATCCAGAAGGATGACCGTGCGTGCGTCCTCCGACAGCCGCATGAGTGCTGCCTCGATCTCCGCGGCGACGACCTTTCGGAGGCGATCGAGCTCGGGGTCGTCCCTGAACCAGTGCTCCTCGGCGACGGCCACCGCCGGCGCCGTCGTTTCGAATCCGCCCACGATTGGGTTGTTGCGCTCCCGACGGTACCGGCTGATGAATGTGTTCCGGAGGATTCGGAAGAGCCACGCCTTGAGATTGGTGTCAGGCGTGAACTGACCGGCCGCCTGAATCGCCCGCGCGTAGGTCTCTTGGACGAGGTCGTCCGCGTCCGAGTCCTTGCCGGTGAGGTAGCGGGCGAGGTTATGGAGCACGTCGGCATACCTCAGGGCTGCTTGCCCCAGCTTGCCTGCATCCCACGTGTCCTCGCTTCGGCTTTGCGGTCGATCGAGTATCCCGACCCGTTCGGAACGAATCATGGTGTTCGTAACAACTCTCCGATGAATTCCGGGCAGTTGATGATCTCGAGGGCGTTCGCGCCGAGGCGCCTCAAGGCCGCCAGACCGCGGCCATCGACGAACGTCACCGCCGACAGGTCCAACTGGACGTGGCCATTCTCCTGAAGCGCCAGCCAACACTCTCGCTCCAACACGGGCACCCATTCCGCCACAACGCGCCCCTCGACTAGCAGCGTCGCCAGTGACGGGCTTGCAGCAGATCTGCTGATCCGGAGCACGCTCACCTTCCTCGTGATCGGTGAATGATGAATCGATCAAACACCGATCACAGAAGCATCGGACGTGCCATGCCTCGGCGACGCTGGGAGAGCGCGCTAACTCATCGGTAGGACAGCTTCCGGCGAGGAAGAGATCGCGTTGCAGGCTCGGCAGCACGGGCACACTCCCAACATCTTGGGAGCGTCACGATATGTTGGGACGCCTCACTCTTTCCGTGTGATTCCGAGCTTCTTCATTCGCGCTTCGAGCGTGGTCGGTTTCATGCCGAGCTGTCCTGCGGCTCCACGCTCACCGCTGACGCGCCACCCTGTCAGCTCGAGCACGGCCAGGATATGCTCACGTTCGACCTCCTCGAGCGTCCGGGTAGCCGCCGCACGGCCCGTGCTGCCGGTCCTCATTGGCCACCAGCCCAGGTCGAGCTCGGCGCCCGCGCTGAGGATCGTCGCCCGCTCGATCACGTTTTCAAGCTCGCGAACATTGCCAGGCCAGGAATAGGTCTGGAGCATCCTCATGATTGCCGGTGAGACATTCGAGATCCTCTTCCCCAAGAGGGGACCATACTTCAGCGTCAAGTACCGCACCAAGAGGGGAATATCCTCCGTCCGTTCCCGGAGTGGCGGCAGGCGAATTGGAAAGACGTTGAGGCGATAGTAAAGGTCGGACCGAAATCGGTTCTCCCGAATGGCTGTTTCGAGATCTCGGTT
>QHTE01000013.1:82312-84987 GCA_003220685.1 Candidatus Rokuibacteriota bacterium | reverse complement strand
GGCTCACTGTCCCGCGGCCCGGTGCTACCCGCCACGTGGGGCGCCGATTCCGGGCTCAAGCCCTATCCCTACGATCCGGAGCGCGCGCGAAAGCTCCTGGCCGAAGCCGGCTACCCGAGTGGATTCTCGACTTCCCTCTGGGTGCCGGAATCGGGCTCGGGGATGCAGGCGCCGGTGCCGATGTCGACCGTGATCCAGTCGAACCTCAAGGCCGTCGGCGTCACGGTGACGTTGCAGACGATGGAGTGGGGCGCCTATCTGGCCAAGCTCAGGACGAAGGAGCAAGAGCTGTTCGCGCTCTCGTGGATGGCGGGCAACGAGGACCCGGACATGGTGATGTACCCGCTGCTCCACTCGAGCCAGTGGACCCCGGCCGGGCCGAATCGCGCGCTCTACAAGAACGAGCGCTTCGACGAGCTCCTGCACCAGGCGCGGCTCACGACCGACCAGGGCAAGCGCGCGTCGCTCTACCGCGAGGCCCAGCGAATTCTCGTCGACGATCCGCCGTGGATCTTCATCGACCACGAGATCCAGACCGCCGCGCATTCCAAGCGGGTTCAGGGGTTCAAGCTCCACCCGAGCTTCGACCTCCGCGTCGAGACGATCTCGCTGAAGTGAGGCCCGCCGGACGGTGAGACGATACGTCGTCCGCCGCCTGCTGCTCCTGGTGCCGGTCCTGCTGGGTGTGTCGGTCATCATCTTCATGGTGCTCCACCTGGCGCCCGGAGACCCGGCCGAGATCATGCTCGGCTCCCAGGCGACCCAGGCCGATCTCGAGCGTCTGCGCGCCGAGCTCGGCCTGACCGAGCCGCTCTACGTGCAGTACGTCCACTGGCTCGGCCTGGTCGCGCGCGGCGATCTCGGACGCTCGATCTGGATGAAACGGCCGGTGCTGAACGAAGTGCTCGGGCGCTTCAAGGCGACACTCGTGCTCACCGGCGCGGCGCTCGTGCTCTCGACGGCGGGCGGTGTGGCGCTCGGCATCGCGTCCGCCACCCGCCCGAACTCGCTGCTCGATCGGCTCAGCGCGATGGCCTCGCTCTTCGGCGCCAGCATGCCGGTCTTCTGGCTCGGGATCGTGCTGATGGTGATCTTCGCGCTCTGGCTCGGGTGGCTGCCCGCCTCGGGAATGTTCGCGCCCTACGGCGGCGGCGACCTGCGTGACCTGCTCGCGCATCTGGCGCTGCCGGCCGTCACCTTGGCGGCGGCGTCCGTCACGATCATCGCGCGCCTCACGCGCAGCACCATGCTCGAGACGCTCGGCCAGGACTATATCCGGACGGCGCGGGCGAAGGGCGTGGTCGAGCGCGCCGTCGTGCTGCGCCACGGGCTGAAGAACGCGCTCATTCCGATCGTCACCGTCGTCGGCGTCCAGGCCGGCTACCTCCTGGGCGGCGCGGTGCTCACCGAGACGGTCTTCGCCTGGCCGGGGGTCGGGACCTTGATGGTGCAGGGGATTCTCGCGCGCGACTTTCCGCTGGTGCAGGGCTGCGTGCTGGTCGTCGCGCTGAGCTTCGTCGTCATCAACTTGATTGTGGACCTGCTCTACGCGTGGCTCGATCCGCGCATCCGCTACGAGTAGGGACGACCGGACGATGAGCGTTCGCGTCGCGGGGGTCGCCGATCCGGTCGTGCGGGCCGCCGACACGTCTCGACTCCGGCGCGGGATCGGCCGGGCCGCGCGCCGGGATCGCTTCGCGCTGGCGGCCGCGCTCGTCCTGGTCGGCGCGGCGCTCGTGGCCCTGCTCGCGCCGTGGCTGCCGCTGCCCGATCCGGACGCCCTGGACACGCCGAACCGCCTGCGGCCCCCGTTGTCGCCGGGGCATCGGCTCGGCACCGACGAGTTCGGCCGCGACCTGCTGGCGCGCCTCGTCTGGGGCGCGCGCGTGTCCCTGCTCGCCGGCGTGGCCACGGCGGCCGCGGCGATGGCGATCGGCGTGACGCTCGGGATCCTCGGCGGCTTCTACACGGGCTGGGTGGAGACCGTGGTGATGCGGCTCACCGACATCCTGATGGCGTTCCCGTACATCCTGCTGGCCATCGCCATCGTCGCAGGCCTCGGGCCGGGCCTGCGCAACGCGATGATCGCCATCGCGATCGTGGGTTTCCCGATCTACACGCGTCTCGTGCGCGGCGTGGTCCTGTCACTGCGCGAGCGCGAGTTCGTCGAGGCGGCCCGCGCGCTGGGCGCGACCGACCCGCTCATCCTCGGCCGCCACATTCTCCCGCATCTGCTGTCGCCGGTGATCGTGGCCTTCAGCCTCGACGTGGGCGCGAAGATCCTCGCGACGGCCGGACTGTCCTTTCTGGGCCTCGGCACCCAGCCGCCGACCGCCGACTGGGGCAGCATGCTGGCGACCGGCCGCCAATTCGTCGTCCTGAGCCCCCACGTCGTCCTGCTGCCGGGCCTCGCGATCTTCGTCGTCGTCCTGGCCCTCAACTTGGTCGGCGACGCCCTCCGCGACCTCCTCGACCCCCGCACCCACGAGCGCTGAACAAGACCGCACAACAAGCTCGAACAGCGCGCGAGTCGTCACGATCAAGCTCAGCGGCCGTAGACAGCCACTCCGGTCGACCTAGGCGCAACGAGGCGTCGCGCCGCGCGCTTGAAGCACCACCAAGGGTGAGGGGCTCGGCAAGCTGACCGGGACGGGGAGTCGGCGGGCGGCGGGGGG
>QHTE01000013.1:36051-82292 GCA_003220685.1 Candidatus Rokuibacteriota bacterium | reverse complement strand
TGGGCTGCATCCGGGCGCGCGGCGCTCCGCCGCCGCTTGTCGGCAACGGGTCCCTCGACCCCTCCCGCACCCCCCGCCGCCCGCCGACTCCACGAGCGCGATATGCTTACCGGGCCGCAGCAACCGGTGGAGAATCCGAGCGAGCGTAGCTGACGGTGAGAATCTCCCAGAGATGTCCGTCGCCGTCTTCCCAGTAGACGTTCTTGCCGCCGAGGCGACGGTTGATCAGCATGTCGTTGTCGCCGCGCGGGCGGCTCCGGTACGCGAGCCCTGCGGACTGGATGCGGCCGAAGATCGCGTCGAAATCGGCGTCGCTGACGCGGAAGCAGAGATGGTAGCGCTGGAACTGCTCGCGGTCAGCGAAGTCGACGGTCAACGACTCGTTGACGTACACCGGCGTGAACTCGCCCCGCGATTCCTCCCAGGCCACGCCGAGCAGGCCGGCCAGGAGCTTCGCCGAGGCGACGCGGTGGTGCGAGGGCACGATGACGTGGTCGAGCTGGATACTCATGAGCGCACCTCCGACAGCATGGAACGTTACGGCTTCTTCAGGCGCATGTCTTCCCAGGGCGACGTGAAATAGAGCTGCGCGCTCAGGCCGACGCCCGCTTCTTCAACCCGGGGGCCGATCCCGTGCAGGGTGGCCGGCTCGAAGATGCCTCCGTACATGACGCGGTCGTACATCAGGCGCTGGATCTGATGCAAGAGCGCCTCGCGCTTTTTGCGGTCGCGCTCCTGCTCCTGCTGCCGGAACAGGTCGTCGATGTCCGGATGCCCGCCGGTCGCGTACGGGGCGGTGCTGACGACGAAGTTCTCGATGCGAGAGGCAGCATTCCCGGGCGCCGCCGTGACCGTCACGAACACGCCCGTGCGCGTCTTCGTGCGCCACGCCTCCATGAAGGTCGCTCGCTCCATGCTGCGCACGCGGCCGCGGATGCCGATCGCGCCGAGATAGCTCGCCACGCTCTCGCCCATGGTGACGAACGGAGGTAACGGTGTGATCTCGCCGGCGTCGAAGCCGTTGGGATAGCCGGCCTCGACGAGCAGGCGCTTGGCGTGCGTCGGGTCGTACGGATAGGGCTCGACGCGCAGCGCGAACTCCATGACGCTCGGGATGATCGAGCCAGTCAGGCGTGAGAAGCCGAGGCGCTCGGCTTCGTTGAGCGCTTGCTTGTCGACCGCCATGGTCGCCGCCAGCCGGACGCGGCGGTCGTGCCACGGCGACTTGGGATTGAACTGCTCCGGGAAATCGAGCCACCACGACGCCGGCGAAATTACGCGGGCGAGGCGAAGCTTGGAGTCGGCCTTGATGGTCGAGGCCTCGACGCCGACCATCAGATAGCCGATGTCCGCCTCGCCGGTCTTCAGCATCGCCAGGCGCGTCGTCCGGTCCGGCACCCCTTTGATGACGAGCGTCTTGATCGACGGCTTCTTGCGCCAGTATTGCTCGTTGGCCTCCAGGACGAGCTCGACGCCGGGCGTCTGGCGCAGGACGCGATAGGGTCCGAGTCCGACGGGCTGGCGGCGGAAGCCCTCCTCGCCGACCTTCTCGATGTACTTCTTCGGCACGATCCAGGCCGCGCCGGTGGCGGGAGTCGCGTAGAACAGGAGGAAGTCGGGCCACGGCTTGTCCAGCACGAACCGGATGCGCAGCGGCTCCAGCACATCGATCGACTTGACGCGGTCGCGAAGCAGCTTCGCGGACGCCCCCTTGTAGCGCAGGAACGTGAATTTCACGTCCTCCGCGGTGAAGGGATCGCCGTTGTGGAACTTGAGCCCGGGACGCAGCTTGAATTCGTAACTGAGCCCGTCCGGGCTCTCCTTCCACGACTCGGCCAGGCAGGGCGACATGTCGTTGCCGGGCAGCGGCTTGATCAGTGCGTCGTGCATGGCGTAGAGGAACACGAACGGCGTCCCGATCCCGGGCGTCTCGGCCGGATCGAGGAAGGTCGGCGCGATCGATGTGTCGAACGCGACGGTCAGCTGCCCTTCGGGCTGACCTTGCGCTGCGGCGGCGCCGGCCCCCATGGCGACGAGGAACAATCCGAGGAGGATTCGCGGCACGAGACCGTTCATGTGAGCCTCCTCACGATTTGGCGTTGTGGCGCGCGGCGCTCGCCGCGCGCCAGAGGTACCAGGCGGCAGCCGAGCGATAGGGCTTCCACCGCTCGCCGAGCGCGCGCAGGGCCTTCGGCGTCGGACGCTCGCGCAGTCCGTACGCGAGCCGGTAGCCCTCGCGCACGCCGAAGTCGTCCACGGGCAGCACGTCGGGGCGTCCCAGCGTGAAGATCAGGAGCATCTCGACGGTCCATCGCCCGACCCCGTGAATGTGCGTGAGGCGCTCGACGATCGCCTCGTCGTCGAGGCGGGCGGCGGCCCGTCGGGTGGGTACCGTGCCCGCGAGGGCGTGCCGGGCGATGTCCTTGATCGCCAGCGCCTTGCCTCGCGAGAAGCCCGCCCGGCGGAGCCTGTCGGCACGGGCCGCCGCAACATCCGCGGGAGACGGGAAGCGCCCGTTGTCGAAGAGGGCGACGAAGCGGGCGAGGATCGATTCCGCGGCGCGCCGATGGAGCTGCTGGTGGGCGACGGCGCGGGTGAGAGCCTCGTAGGGCGACCACCGGTCCGGAGCCAGCGCGCAGGGACCGTGAGCGCGGATCAGTCGGCGCATCACCGGGTCGCGCGAGAGGCGACGCTGCGCGGCCGACGTGACGAACCCGGTGGTCCCCATCGAGACCGGATACAGCGCCGACGACGACCGAGTCAAGCCCGAAGTGCGAGCGGCGGGCTATGCGGCTCCATTCAAGGCCAGGCGCCGCTCCCATCGCACGCCGCAGTCGGGGCAGCGCATCCAGGCCACGCCCCAGCGCGCGCCGTCCGAGGCCACTTCGAGGATGCTGCCGGTGAGGCCGACGCACTCACGATGGTCCAGCAGATGTCGCTCGAAGCTCTGGACGAGGTCGGCAATCGCCGCTGACACCCGAAGCCCTCGAGGGGCGTCGATCAGGGGAACTGCCGCTCGTTGACGGGCGGCCGCGAACCCGCGGGGAACTGGATCGTCACGTCGCCCTGCGGGGTCCGGCCGGTGAGCGGCGGCGTATAGACCTCGTGGTCAGCCAGCCTTCGCTCCCAATGCCCCGGCACGAGGACCTGACCGTCGACGCCGGGGACCTGGACGAACCGATCGGGAACCCAGAGCGAGTCGGGCGGGCGAACGGTGGGCGCGGGGGTCTGAGGCACCGGCCGCGTCGAGGACTGATTCAGGCGGTCGAAGATGGCGCCACCGGGGGTGGTTCCGCCCGGCGGCGACTTCATCTGGCCGAACGCGGCGGGCATCGAGCTCACGCTCGCGATCGTCACGACCATGAGGAGTGCCAGGCCCCGGCCCATGACTCGATTGTCCCACGCTCCGCGCGGGCGCGCAGCCCGACCTCTTTGATCACGAGGGCGGAGCCATCGTGGGGTCTCCTGTCGAGCCTATTCGCCGCGGATGGCTTCGAGGACCGCGGCGGGGTGCTTGGCGGCGTCGGCGACCCGCGCCCAGTGTCGGCGCACGACGCCGTCGGGCCCGATCCAGACGGTCGACCGGATCACGCCCCTGGTCTTCTTGCCATACATCAGCTTGTCCCCGTAGGCGCCCCACGCCTGCATGAGCTTGCGATCCGGATCGGAGAGGAGCGGAAAGGGGAGCTTGTACTTCGCCGCGAACTTCGTGTGCGACTCGGCGCCGTCGGCGGAGACGCCGAGGACGACGACGCCGGCGCGCTGCAGCTCCTTCCAGAGGTCGCGGAACCCGCAGGCCTCCTTGGTGCAGCCCGGCGTGTCGTCCTTGGGATAGAAGTAGACGACGACGTGCTTGCCCTTGAAATCGCCGAGCGAGACGCGCTTGCCCGCGTCGTCTTGCAGGGTGAAATTCGGCGCCTTCTTGCCTTCGGCGATCGCCGTCATCTGCGGGCCTTTCGAGGACTCAGAGCGATTTCAGCATTGTCTCGGCGTCGCTGACCTCGAACTTGCCGGGCTGCTCGACGTTGACGGCCTTGACGACGCCGTTGTCGACCAGCATCGAGTAGCGCTGCGAGCGCACGCCCATGCCGCGCGCGGTCAGGTCCATGTCGAGACCGAGCGCCTTGGTGAAGATGGCGCTGCCGTCGGCCATCATGCGGACTTTGCCGCCCGCCTTCTGGTCCCGGCCCCAGGCGCCCATGACGAAGGCGTCGTTGACGGCGATGCACCACACCTCGTCGACGCCCTTGGCGTGGAGCTTGTCGAAGTTCTGCACGTAGCTCGGGACGTGCTTCGCCGAGCAGGTGGGCGTGAAGGCGCCGGGCACAGCGAAGATCGCGATCTTCTTGCCCTTGGTGATCTCGCCGACCGAGAAGGCGTTCGGGCCCACGGTGCAGCCCGGCCGCTCGGTATCGATCATCTCCGTCAGGGTGCCCTCGGGAAGCCGGTCGCCGACCTTGATCGCCATCGCATCCTCCTCTGAACGAACCGCGCCTTGGGAAAGAGCCACGCCTCGACCCCGCGGGGTCCGTCCCCGCGACGGCCCGCGGCGCGCATACGTGAATGGATCGCGGCGGTCCGCCGCGTCGCGGGGCAAAGTATCCGACACGACCCGCGAAATTGCCAGCGCTCGCTCGGCGCGCTCGTGGAGGACTCAGCTCCGGTCCGCGACCACGCTCCGCGTACGGCTCGACGACCGAAGACCGAGCCAGGCCGGCCGCCACCAGTTCCAGCGTCCCATCAGGCGCATCGTGGCCGGCACCAGCAGCGCGCGAACGATGGTCGCATCGACGACGACCGCGACACCGATCCCGACGCCGACGGCCTGGATAACGACCGATCGCGCCAGCCCGAAGCCGAAGAACACGGAAGCCATGATCGCGGCCGCGCCGGTGATCAGCCGGCCCGTCCGTTCCAGGCCCACCACGACGGCGCCGGCGTTGTCGCCGCTTCGCTCGTACTCCTCGCGCACGCGGCTCAGCAACAGGACCTCGTAGTCCATCGACAGGCCGAAGACGAGACAGAACATGATGAGAGGCGTGGCCGTCTGGATCGGCCCGGGCGTGAAGTCGAGCCACTTCGCCAGATGGCCGTCCTGGAAGATCCACACGAGCGCGCCGTAGGAGGCGGTGATCGAGAGCAGGTTCATCACGATCGCCTTGAGCGGGAGCAGCACGGAGTCGAGGAGCACGAACAGCACCACGTAGGTGACGATGACCACCAGGCCGATCGCGAGCGGCGCGTGGCGAATCACGAGCCCGATGAAGTCGAGATCGAACGCGGTCTGTCCCGTCACCAGCACCTCGCCGTCGTAGGGCGGATGGGATCGCCGGATGTCGCGGACGAGCGCCCGCGCCTCGTCGCTGGCCGGACGCAGGGGGGTGGTCGCGACCAGCATCGCGACGTGATCTCCAAGGGTGTGCCGGAGCGCCCAGACGAGCTCGGGTGGCCGCTTGGCCGGCGGCAGCCCGGCCATCTGCTGATACGTCGCGAGGTCGAGCGAGGGATGGAGATCGACGAAGCTGTCGACGCGTTGCACGTGTGGGCGCGCGGCCAGCCAGCGACTGAACGCGTAGGCCTGGGCGAGCCGCCCGGGCTCGAGCGGAGACGCCAGGCCGGCGTCGAGCACGACCACGACGCGGTCGGCGTCGCCGCCCGGGAACTCGCGCCGGAGCAGTTCGTCGCCGCGCCGCGACTCGGCCTCCGGTGGCAGCGAGGTCGCGTCGCCCGAGCCGACTCGCAAGTGGAGAAAGGGCACCCCGAAGAGGAGCAAGAGACAGACGACCGGCACGAATACGCGCCAGGGATGGGCCATCACCGTCGAGGCCAGGCGATGCCAGAAGCCCCCACCGGCGCGCTCAGCGTGGAGAAACGGGACCCGCAGCGAATTGACGCGCGGGCCGAGCACCGCCAGCAGCGCCGGCAGGGTCGTCAGACCGTAGACGACGGCCAGCGTGACGACGCTCGTTCCGGCCCATCCTATCGAGCCGAGGTTGCCCAGCCCGAGGGTGAGCATGCCGAGCAGGCCGATCGCCACGGTCAGGCCGGAGAACAGGATCGCGCGCCCGGCGGTGGCGACGGTGCGCCCCAGCGCCTCGACCGGCGATCGCGCCCGGATCTCCTCGCGGAAACGGCTCACGACGAAGAGCGAATAGTCGATGGCCACACCGAGCCCGATCATGCTGACGATGTTCGGCGCGTAGATCGAGACCGAGACCCAGCGCGCCAGCACCAGGGTGGTGGCCAGCGCGCCGGTCATGGCCAGGGCGCCCACCGCCAGCGGCAGCGCGGCGGCGACGACCGAGCCGAAGACGAGCAGCAGCAGCACCGCGACCACCGGTAGGATCAGCGCTTCGACGCGGCCGAGGTCCTTGCGGGCGACCTCGGTGAAGTCGTGGTTGAGCGCGACGTTGCCGACCGACACCACTTCGAGGTTCTCGGTGCGGACCAGGCCGCGCAGCGACGGATAGAGATCGGGCGGAAGGCCGGAGAACTCGAGCGAAGCAAAGCCGACCCCGGTCCCGGAGAGCTCAACGGTCGCGAGCGTGCGCCGCCCGTCGCGCGATACGAGCGGCGCAGACGCCGGTACCGGGCCGGGCGGATCGTAGGCGGTGCGGACGCCCGCCACCCGCGGATCGCGCCGGAGCGGCGCCAGCGCGCGCTCGACCTCGGCGCGGAACGCCGGATCGAGCGCCTGCCGGGTCTCGCTGCTGAAGATCAGTCCGAACGACGGCGGCTGTCCCGGCAGCTCCTTCTCGAGCAGACGCCGCGCGCGCCCCGACTCGGTGTCGGCCGGGAGGTCGGGCGGATCGAGCCGGCCGCCGACGTGGATCACCCACAACGAGGCGCAGAGCGAGAGCGCGGACAGGCCCAGCACGGGCCAGCGCGCCCGGTGCACGAGCCGGCCCCAGCGCGCGAGCAGGGCCCCGCTCTCACGAGCGGGCGGCGTGCGAGGCGCGCTCATTGCGCGGTGACCGCTCGGGCCCGGACGGCCGGCGCGACCTCATGCGCCACGCGGCGCAGGTGCGCGAGATCGAGGCTCGGCACCCCCAGCATGAGCTTCGTGATACCGGCTTCCACGTGCTCGGCCAGCCGCGCGGCGACCTCGCGCGCGGGCCCGAACACGGCGTGCTGCTCGACGTCGAAGCGTGCGCCGTAGTAGCCGTGGAGGAAGTGGCGCAGCGCGCTCCGGGCCCGGTCGCGATCGTCGTCGACCGCGACGTAGACGAGGCGGCCGGCGACGAGCGCGTCCGGATTCCGGCCGGCGGCGCGCGCGGCGTCCTGGACGGCTTGCCAGAGGCGAGGGAAATCGCGCACGGTCCCGAACGGGCTCATGATCCAGCCGTCGGCCAGCTCGCCGGCGCGGCGCAGCGCTCCTTCGGCGTGGCCGCCCACGTAGAGCGGCACTCGCGCGGGCGGGCGCACGATCGCCTTCTCGAGACGGAAGAACCGGCCCTCGTGGTCCACCGGCTCGCCGGCGAGCAGCCGCCGGATCACGGCCACGCTCTCCTGGAACACCGTCACGCGGCGGTTCATCGGTACGCCGACGGCCTGGTACTCTTCCGGGCGGCCGCCCAGCGACACGCCGAGCGCCACGCGGCCGCGAGAGAGATGGTGGAGCGTCGATACCTGACGGGCGACGACGGCCGCTGCGCGCAAGGTGACGACGAGGACGGCGGTGCCGAGCTCGATGCGGCGCGTGCACGCCGCCGCCGACGCGAGGAGCATCAGCGGGTCGAGCATGTGCGCGTGGTGGAAGATCCGATCTTCGGTCCACACCGCGTCGAGGCCGAGCGCCTCGACCTCGCGGAAGAACTCGAGGTAGGCCTCTGGCGAATCGAGCGCCGTGACCGCGGCGCTCGGGACGTGGATGCCGACCGAAACGGGTCGACTCACGCGATCGGATCTCGCGGGAGCTCGACGCCCATCAGGACTTCGGGGCCGCTCGCGGGCCGAAGGGCTCCGGGCGAAAGCCGCCGTCGCGGGCCTCCAGGAACGCCTTGAGGCCCCCCGATTGCATCGCGGCGATCAGCTCGGCTCGCTGGGCGTTGTACGAGGCGTGCGCCATGCTCGAGAACGGGACGTTCATCAGCATCCCGGCGCCCAGCCCCATCGCGAGCAGGCCGTAGCAGGTGACGGCTTTGTTGAGCCGCACGGAGGGTTCGGGCACCTTGGCGATCCGCTCGGCCAGGGCCCGCGCGCGCGCCAGGAGCTCGGCCGCCGGCACGACGTCGTTGACGATGCCCAGGCGCAGCGCCTCGACCGCGTCGAAGTGATCGCCCGTGAGCGCGTAGCGATGCGCCGCCTTCCAGCCGGCCAGCGCGGCGAAGAGAAACGTCGTGTTCGACACGTGGCGGACCTCGGGCTGGGCGAAGACGCTGTCGTCGGCGGCGATCGTGATGTCGCAGGCGAGCGCGTACCAGAAGCCGCCGCCCATCACCCAGCCGTGCACCGCGGCGATGACCGGCTTCGTGAGATGCCAGAGGTGCAGCAGCTCGGTCACCGAATCGCGGTCTCGCGCCCACCACCGCTTGATGTACTCCGCGACTTCGACCCCGGTGGCGTCGAGCGACGAGCGGCCGTCGGGGCGTCGCGCGATGTCGAAGCCGGCCGAGAACCCGCGGCCCGCGCCGGTCAGGATGATCGCACGGACCTCGGCGTCGGCGTCGGCCTCGTCCAGCGCGCCGTGGAGCTCCGCCGTCATCTGTGGATTGATGGCGTTGATGGTGTCGGGCCGGTTGAGCGTGAGCGTGACCACCGGACCCTTCTTCTCATAGACGATCGTCTCGTAGGCCATCTCGTCACCTCCTGGGGTTCACGCCAGCTCGATCAGCCAGTCCACCGCCACCACGCCGTGCCCGTCGTCGAGCACGAGGAGCGGATTGATGTCCAGAGCGCGCAGGGAGTGCCGGTACGCCTCGGCGAGCGCCCCGAGCCTGACGATCGCGTCCGCCAACGCGCGCGTGTCGGCCGGCGCGCGGCCGCGTGCGCCCGCCAGGATCGCCGCACCGCGCAGCTCGGCGATCATCGCCGCCGCGTCGGCGGGGCCGATCGGCGGCACGCGCAGGGAGACGTCCCGGAGCTGCTCGACGAAGATTCCGCCGAAGCCGCACACGACGGCCGGGCCGAAGAGCGGATCGGTCTTGACGCCGAGGATCAGCTCGCGGCCGCCGGCGACCATGCGCTGGACCAGCGCGCCGTCGAGTCGCGCCGCGGGCGCCCGGCGCCGGACCTCGTCGAGCATGTCACCGAACGCGGCGCGCACCGCCGCGGCGTCGGCACAGCCCGCGCGAACGCCGCCGACGTCCGTCTTGTGCGCGATGTCGGGCGAGTCGATCTTGAGCACGACGGGATGGCCGAGACGGTCGGCGGCCGCCACCGCCGCGTCCGCGTCCTTCGCCGCGATCGTCTCGGCCAGCGGCATGCCGAACTCGCGCAGGAGCTGCATCGCGTCCGCGTTGCCGAGCGCGCCGCCGAGTCGAACGCTCGCACGTGGGGCCGGCGCGCTCGAGCGCGGCCGGGCCGGGCTCGCGGGCGGGAGGTCGGTCCGGTCGAGGAAGCGCCGATGCTCGCGCGCGTAGCGTAGGGCCAGCATCGCCGTCTCGGTGCTCTCGAGGAACGGGACGCCGGCGTCGGCGAGCGGCCGGACGACTTCTTGATCCAGGTCGCCGCCCGCGAACGAGCTGAAGGCGACCACGAGGCGACCGGGGCTCCTCGGCAGCGCCTCGATCATCGCTCGGCAGAACTGTCGCGATGGAGCGCTGCCGCCGGGGCGGGGCACGTTGGCGCGCAGGTTCACCGCGACCACGTCGACGGCCTCCTCGCGCAGCATCACGTCGAAGAGCTGCGGGAAGAGGCGCGCGTCCTCGTACATCGCTCCCGTGCCGTCGAGCGGATTCCGCGGATTGGCGAAGTCGGGCATGAAGCCCTTCATGGTCTGGACCGACGCGGCCGACAGCGGCGGCAGCTCGACGCCGGCACGGTCTGCGGCGTCGGCGGTGCGGCCGCACTCACCTCCGAGGCCGCTCAGGACCCCGACCCGCCAGGCGCGCGGCGCGTGCTGGCGCGCGGCCGACAGGAGCGTGAGCGTGTCGATCATCTCGTTGAGGCTCGAGACCCGGACGACGCCGCTCTGCCGGAGCACGGCCTCGATGATCTCGGGCGTGCCGGCGAGCGACCCGGTGTGCGCCAGCATGGCCTGGCGCGCGTTCTCCGAGCGGCCGACCTTGAGCACGACGATCGGCTTTCGACGCTCCCGCGCGGTCGCCGCCGCCCGACGGAACGTCTCCGGCTTCTTGAAGCCCTCGACGAACGCGCCGACCACGGCCGTGTCGTCGTCCTCGACCAGGTACGCGAGATAGTCCTCGACCGTGAGCCCGGCCTGGTTGCCGCACGCCACGATGTAGCTCAGCCCGACGCACCGCTGCTGCATCAAGTATTCGGCGATCGCGTGGCTGAACCCGCCGCTCTGCGACACGACGCCGACGGCGCCCGGCCGGAGCGGCTCGGCCATGTCGGCGCTGAAGGTCGCCGCGCCGAGCCGGATGTTGAAGACGCCGTAGCAGTTCGGTCCACAGATCAAGAGCCCGTGGTCGGCCGCGAGGCGCTCGAGCTCGGCCTGCCGCTTCTGGCCCGCGGAGCCCGCCTCGGCGAAGCCGCTCGAGAGCACGACGGCCCCGCGCACGCCGCTCGCGACGGCGGCCCTCAGCACGCCCGGCACCTGCTCGGCCGGAATCGCGACGACCACGGTGTCAGCGCGCTCTGGCGTCGAGGCGAGGTCGGGATAGCAGGGCAGCCCGAGAACGTCGGAATAGCGTGGATTGATCGGGAAGATCCGTCCGGCGTAGCCGAAGCGCTGGAGATTGGCGACCACCCGCGTCGCGCGGGTCATCCGCTGCGAGGCGCCGACCACGGCGATGCTCGCGGGCTTCATCAGGGGCGCCAGGTTCATGGGCGCCCGACTATGGCGGACGGGCCGTCGGCTGTCAACGCGGGCCGGTAGTCTTCCGCCACACCATCGCGAAGCTTACCGGGTGGTTCCGGTACTGCTTCCACCGAGGCTTGAGCGCGATCCAGCGGTCGTCGACGAGACGCTCACGCATCTCGATGAGCGTGAGATCGACGGGGCGCGCGGCGGCGACGTGATCGCCGAAGAGATGAACGTACGTCTCGATCGCCACGGACTCACCGGGGGCGCGGTCGAAGTGCGTGGGGATTCCGGTGGTCATGATGAAGTGCGGGTGATAGCCGACGAGCACGTAGGTGCCGCCCGGCCGCAGCAGCCTCGACGCTTCGCGGTAGAGCGGTCGCAGATCGCGCAGATGCTCGTCGACGAGGCACGTGACGACGAGATCGTAGACGCCGCCAACAAGGCCTGTCGCGGCGACGTCGGCTTCGGCCAGGTGATCGTAGATATTGCGGCTCCGAGCGACCGCCAGCATCTCCGGCGTCAGATCGATCCCGTCGAGTCGGGCCACGCCGTGCGCGCGGAGCCAGGCGCCGGTCCTGCCGGTTCCGCATCCGAGATCGGCCGCGCATCCGACGGCGGTCCATACGACCGACTCGAGGGCCGCGAGCAGGACCAGGTCCATCTCGTCTTCGACGGTTGTCTCGTACGAGGGCAGCCACGCGCGGTACCCCTCGCGCGCGGGCACGGTGGGATAGTTGCGCCGGTCGAACTGGGAGAACTCGAGCATGCGCGATTTTCCGTCGCCGGCCGATCCCGCGCAACCTGATCGTCGCCCATGGAGCTCTGGTCCAGACCTCAGACCCGGAACCTGAGACAGGGAGTCGACGTGCTCGCTGAGCTGGGCGTTCTACCGACCGAGTTCGCGCGTCGATTCCGCGGCGTTGCCGGGTTCTGGAACGTGCTCGTTCACGGCTACCTCCGCATCGACCCCGCGCGTGTTCATGAGCTGTTGAACGCCGGACTCGACGACTTCGCCGAGTTCGCCCGGCACGTCGATCGCTTCCTGCCGCAACGCTGAGCCAGCGGAAGAGCCTCTCGTCGGGCGAGTCCGCCCCCGACGCAACCCGGCCGCCGATTCACGGAATCGTCGACGGCGGCCCGGAGTGCGGCTGCAGATACGGGCTGGCTGGACCCGTATACGGGAAGTAGCGCGTCGTCCCCGGGACCTCCTGGTTGTCGGCCGTCAGACACGCGCACCCGACGCCCGGGGGCGCCGACCAGGTCGGTAGCTGGCACCAGCCCCACTGCGTCGTGCAGATGTTCGCCGGCGGAGCCACCGGCGGCGGCACGGGTCGCGGAGGCGGAAGCGGTCGCGAAGGCGGCAGGGGCTGCGACGGCGGAGTCGACTCCGGACGCTGCGCGCTCTGAGCATCGACAGCGCTCGTCGCCCCCATCAGCAGCAGCGACAGAATTACGGGCGCGACGCGCGATCGGCCGACCACATCGACTAGTCTACTTGAGCCGCGGGTCGAGCGCGTCGCGCAGGCCGTCGCCGAACAGATTGAACCCGAGCACGGTGACGAAGATCGCGAGGCCCGGGAAGAGCGAGATCCAGGGGTTCGACTGGATGAACGCCACGTTGGCCTTCAGGTCCCAGCCCCAGCTCGGCGTGGGCGGCTGCGTGCCCAGCCCCAGGAAGGACAGGGTCGCCTCCACGATGATCGACGTCGCGATGCCGAGCGTCGTCGTCACGATGATCGGCGCCAGACAGTTCGGCAGGACGTGGCGGAGCAGGATCTGCGGATCGCGCACGCCGACGGCGCGGCACGCCTCGATGTACTCCTTCTCCTTGATCGACAGCACGCTGCCCCGGACCAGCCGCGCGTAGATCGGGATGCGCACGATCGCGATGGCGCCGGTGACCTTGATCGTCCCGATGAGCCCGGCGGTGGGCGCGAAGATGACCATCAGGATGATTGCGAGCAGGTAGATCGGGAACGCGAGGATCAGGTCCATCGTCCGCATGATGAGCGAGTCGGCCCGGCCGCCGTAGTAGCCGGCGATCATCCCGAACGGCACGCCGACGAACAGAGCGAGCAGGACGGAGGAGACCCCGACGGCGAGCGAGATACGGCTGCCGTGGATGATGCGGCTCAGCATGTCGCGCCCGAGCTGATCCGTCCCGAACGGGTAGTCGCGGCTCGGGCGCTCGAACGTGTGGGTCTGATCGCTCGCGATCGGGCTCTGGGGCGCCAGCACGTCCGCGAAGAGCGCGACCAGGAGCAGCAGGGCGACGATGGCCGCGCCGATCAGCGCGGTCGTGCTGCGGCGGAGCCGGCGCACGCCCTGCGCGAACGGCGACTCGGCGCGATCGCGCTTTGCCCGCCAGGCGACCTCCGGCGCCGCCCCGATCTCGGCTTCCTGGAGGCTCCCTCCGCTGATGCTCCGAATGCGGCGAGCGTCCGTGTCGTCGCTCATCGTGCCCTCAGGCGTATCGGATCCTCGGATCGAGGAAGGTGTAGGTGAGATCGACGATCAGGTTGATGACGACGAACGCGATCGCGGTGATGAGAGCGAAGCCCTGCACCTGCTGGTAGTCGCGCGCGATGATGGCGTCGATCCCGAAGGTCCCGAGACCCGGCATCGCGAAGAGCGTCTCCACGACGATGGCCCCGCCGATGAGGAAGCCGACTTGCAGGCCCATGACGGTCACGGTCGGGATCAGCGCGTTCTTGAGGGCGTGCTTCAGCACGACGGGCCGCTCGCTCAGGCCCTTGGCGCGCGCGGTCGTGACGTACTCGGTGCGGATGACCTCGAGCATGCTGGCGCGGAGCAGCCGGGTCAGCAGCGCGGCGCGTCCCACCCCGAGCGCGATGGCGGGCATCAGGACGTGCTGCGTGTTGCCCCAGAGGCTCGCCGCGCAGACCACCGTCTGGCACGTGCCCGGGAAGTACACCCAGCCCGAGCTCGGCAACAGCCCGCCCAGCCCGACCGAGAAGACCAGCAAGAGCAGGACACCCAGGAAGAACTCCGGGACGGAGACTCCCACCATGGCCACGGAGGTCGCCGTGTAGTCGGCCCACGTGTTCTGGCGCAGCGCGCCGATGATGGCGGCGGGGATCGCGATGGCGAGCGCTACCGCCATCGACAGGACGATCAGCTCGAGTGTCACCGGCAGCCGCACGAGGACGTCCTGGAGCACGGGGCGCCCGCTGAGGATCGAGGCGCCCCAGTCGCCCCGCACGAGCTTGCCCAGCCAGATGAAGTACTGCACCATGATCGGCTTGTCGAGTCCGTATTCCTGCCGCGCCCTGATCGCATTCTCCTCGGTGTAGGCGTCGCCGAGCAGCGATACCACCGGATCACCCGGAATCGACTGCATCATGAGGAATACGACCAGCGTGATCATGAGCACGGTCGGAATGATCTGCAGCAGCCGACGCAGGATGTAGGTTCGCATCGCGTGGCCCCGATTATTTGTCCAGCCAGACCTTGTCGTAGTGCACTTCGAACTCTGCGTTGTAGGTGTAGCCCTTCATCCACGGCTGAGCCACCATGTAGAACGGCGAGCCGGAGATGGTGTTCCAGTAGAGCTTGTCGGCGCTGAACTCAGCGAACTCCTTGGCGATCGCCTTGCGCTTCACCGGGTCCATCTCCCGCGCGTAGCGGGCATAGTAGTCGTCGACCTTGGTGTCCGTGTGGCGCGTGTGGTTCCAGGCCGCCCCCGTGGTCGACAGGAAGCCGTTGCTGTCGAGCGTCAACAGCGACAGCAGGTCCTCGACGTACATGTCCCACGGCCCGTCCTGGTTGGCCGCGGCCATCCAGGTGACCTTGTCCACCAGCCGGATGTTCGCGGTCACTCCGATCCGCGCCATCTGCTCCTTGATGACCGTGACAATGACGTTGAACACGCTCTTCTCGGTATTCGTCATGAGCTCGAAGGTCAGAGGCTTCTGCGGACCGTATCCGGCTTCGGCGAGCAACGCCTTCGCACGGGCCGGATCATACGGACACATCTGATTGACGTCCACCGTGTCCAGGGTGCCCGGCGGGATGATGCCGACCCACGGCGTGGCCTGGCCCTTGAACGCGATCTTCACGATCTCCCGGCGGTCGATCCCGTGGCAACCCACGGCCTTGCGGACGCGACCGTCGCTGAAGATGGGGTGCGGCGCCCGGTCCTTGGACATGGGCTTGCCGTCCTTCGGGACGGTGACCCTCATCTGCGCCACCATCGGCGTCGTTTCCTTGCCGGTCATGATCTGGGCTCTGGGGTTCTGCGCCTTCATCGTGTCGACGTGCTCGGGCGAGAACGAGGCGATGAAGTCGATCTCGCCGTTCTTGAACGCGGCCATCTCGGTAACGGGATCCTTGATGACACGGATGATGACGCGGTCCAGGTAAGGCAGCCCGGGCTGGAAGTACTTGTCGAACCGATCCATGACGAGGTGCCCGCCCTTCACCCACTCGACGAGCTTGAACGGCCCACAGCCCACCACGGCGCCAGGCTTGCCCTGTTTGCGGTCCTCGAGCGTGAACTTCTGAGTGGCGGTCGGCGAGTAGAGGATGAGCCCCGTACGGTAGCCGGCCAGCATGTGCAGCATGAAGGCGTAAGGATGCTTGAGACGGATCTGCACCGTCGAGGGATCGAGGACCTCGACCGAGTGCACCGATTCGTAGAACGTCCGCATCCCCGAGCCGGTCGCCGGGTCCATCAGGCGCTCGATGCTGAATTTGACGGCTGCCGCGTCCACCTTGGTGCCGTCGTGGAAGAGGACGTTCGGCCTGAGCTTGAAGGTGTAGAGAAGCCCGTCGGAAGACATCTGCCACGTTTCGGCGGCGTCGCCCACGAACTTGCCGTCGGGCGTGATGTTGACGAGACCGCAGCCGACGTTCATCGCGACCCACATCATTTCGTAGCCGGGCGCGGTGTGGAAATCGAGATGCGCGATCTCGTTGCCGTACGAGACCCTGAGGGTTCCGCCGCGCTTGGGCGTCTGCGCCTCGGTCGCCGCTGCGACGGTCAAGCTCAGGAGCAGGCTGATTCCGAGGATGGGGCCGAGCAGCGGACGCATCGAGCGCATGAGGATCATCCTCCTCGTCCCGTCGAAAAGTCGGCCTACTTTACAGGAGTCCGCGCCTGTCAACAAGCGATCCACCCCTACCTATCGAGCCAGACCTTCTTGTAGCTGACCTTGAACTCCGCCTGGTAGACGTAGTCCTTCATCCACGGCTGCGCAGCCTGATAGAACGGCGAGCCGGAGATCGTATTCCAGTAGAGCTTGTCGGCGCTGTACTCCTGGAGCTCCCGGGCTATGGCCTTGCGCTTCGCGGGATCCATCTCGCGGGCGTAGCGCGCGTAGAAGTCGTCGATCCTGGTATCGGTGTGGCGCGAATGGTTCCAGGCCGCCGAGCTGGCCGACAGGTAGGAATTCTGGTCCACGGTCAAGAGAGACGCGAGGTCCTCGACGTACATGTCGAACACGCCGTCCAGCGTGGCGGTGGTCATCCAGCTCGGCTTGTCGACCAGCCGGATGTTCGCGGTCACCCCGATCCGCGCCATCTGCTCCTTGATCACCGTGGCGATCACGTTGAACACCGACTTCTCGGTGTTGGTCATCAGCTCGAAGGTCAGCGGCTTCTGGGGTCCATAGCCGGCCTCGGCGAGCAGCGTCTTGGCCTTCGCGGGGTCGTAGGGACACATGTGATTGACGTCCACGGTGTCCATCGTGCCCGGCGGGATGATCCCGAGCCACGGCGTGGCCTGGCCCTTGTAAGCGATCTTGACGATCTCCTTGCGATCCATGCCGTAGCACGCAACCGCCTTGCGAACCCTGATGTCGCTGAAGATCGCGTGCGGCGCGCGGTCCTTCGACATCGGCTTGCCGTCCGCCGGCATGGTGACCTTCATCATGGCCACCATCGGCGTCGTCTCCTTCCCGGTCATGACCAGCGCGCGCGGGTTCTGAGCCCGAAGGGTGTCGACGTGATCGGCCGAGAAGTCGGCGATGAAGTCGATCTCGCCGGCCTTGAAGGCCGCGAGCTGCGTCACCGGGTCCTTGATCGTGCGGATCACGACCCGATCCAGATAGGGGAGCCCCGGCTCGAAGTACTTGTCGAAGCGGTCCATGACGAGGTGGGTTCCCTTCACCCACTCGACGAGCTTGAAGGGCCCGCATCCGACCAGGGCCTCGGGCTTTCCGGCCCGGCGTTCCTCGGGAGAGTACTTCTGCGTCGCGGTGGGCGAGATGATGATCATCCCCATCCGGTAGACCGCCAGCACGTGCATCATGAACGCGTACGGCTGCTTGAGTCGGATCTCAACGGTGGAGGGATCGACCACCTCGACGGAGTGCACCGCACCGAGGAACTGCCGCATGTTGGACCTGTTCGCGGGGTCCAGCACGAAGTCGAACGTGAACTTCACGGCGGCCGCGTCGACCTTAGTGCCGTCGTGGAACAGGACGTTCTTCCGGAGCTTGAACGTGTACAGGAGCCCGTCGGGCGAGATCTGCCACGATTCGGCGGCGTCGGGGATGAACTTCCCGTCGGGGGTGATGCTGACGAGGCCGCACCCGACGTTCGTCGCGACCCAGACCATCTCGTAGCCGGGCGTGGTGTAGAAGTCCATGCCCAGGATGTCGTTGCCATAGGCGACCCGCAGGGTTCCTCCCCGCTTGGGTGCCTGGCCGTCCGCCGCGATCGGGAGGACGGCGAGCAAGCCGGCGAGGGCGATCAGTGCGGATGCGAGACGTGGCAGGGGGCATCGTGCACGCATGGTGTCTTCCTCCCCAATGCTGGAGCGGACGGGGTCGAAGCCGCGCCTACTTTACAAGATTCCTCTCCTGTCAACAAACGGTCGACGGCATCAATCCCGCGGTCGTAGCCGCCGCCCGGGGAGCGCACCCGTGTGGTCGCCGCGATCCAGGACGACGTCGCCATTCACCACAACGGTGGAGACACCGACCGAGTACTGGTGAGGGTCGTCGTAGGTCGCGCGCTCGGCGAGGCGGGCCGGGTCGAACACCGTCACGTCCGCCCAGCATCCCGCTCGCAACACGCCGCGATCGGCAAGTCCGAGCGCCGCCGCTGACGCGCCCGTCGTCTTGTGCACGGCGGCCGGCAGGCTCAGCAGGCCGAGGTCGCGGACGAAGGTGCCGAGCAGGCGAGCGTGCGTCCCGTACGAGCGCGGATGCGGCTTGCCCTGGCTGGTCACGCCGGAGGTCGCGAGCGCGTTGGCGTCGGAGCCCACCAGCACCCACGGGGTGCCGCTGATCTCGTGGACGTCCTTCTCGCTCATCGACGTGATCAGGATGCGCGTCGCCCCGCGGTCGGCGATCAGGAAGTCGCAGACGGCGTCCAGCGGATCGACGCGTCGGCGCCGCGCGATCTCGCCGAGCGTGCGGCCCGCGTCCTGGGGCTGGTTCGGCGCGATGGCGACACGCACGACGTCCCACGCCGGGATGCGCCCGAAGTTGGTGAGGCCTTCGCGCGCCAGGTCCGCGCGGATCCGCGCGCGCGCCTCGGCCCGGCCGAGCCGCTCGAGACCGAGGTCGCCGGGAAGCCGGCGATATAGTCGGCGAAGGTCGCCTGCGCAAACGGGAGCGACGGCGCGCTCGGAGCCAGGTATTCGCGCAGCATCTCCACGCGATCGGGAAGCGCCGGGGCGGCCGAGAAGCCGCAATTGCCCACGACTTCCAGGGTGACGCCCTGCCTGATCTTCGACTCGGCGCGAGGATTGAGCGGCAGGGTGAAATCGGAATGGGTGTGGATGTCGATGAGCCCGGGCGCCACGACCTGCCCGCGCGCGTCGATCACGCGGCGGGCCGGGCGCGACGCGCGGCGCTCGACGGCGACGATGCGGCCGGCGCCCACGCTCACGTCGGCGTCGAACCCGGGCGCGCCGGTGCCGTCGATCACGTGACCGCCTCGGATCAAGAGATCGTCCATCACTCCTCCATGGGGGATCGAGAGCCGCATGGCCGTCACCGGCGGCGAGCGCGCCAGACCTCCTCACACGGCCACCGGCGCGCCCACTCGAGCGTGACGTGATCGTAGCTCGTCGTCGCCGACTCGGGCGGCCGCACCTCGATCAGGTCCTCGATCTCGAACCCGTTGTGTCGCATCACGCGGATCCAGTCGCCGTGCGAGAGGTGGAACTCGACCCCGGGATCACCGGGCCACTCGATTCGCCGCATGCCGAAGGCCGGGCGGAGGAGACGCTCGCCGGTGGCGCCGTCCTCGGCCGGCACGCAGAGCGCGAAGAGGACGGAATTCACGAGGAAGATCAGCTCGCCGCCCGGTCTCAGGATACGCGCCGCCTCGGCGACCCAGCGATCCGGGGCCGCCCAGAGGCAGGCGCCGTATTCCGAGATCGCCAGATCGAACGCCTCGTCGCGGCAGGGCACGCGCTCGGCGTCGGCTTCGATCAGCGGGAACTCGAGACGGTGCTGGCGCTGCAGGCGACGCGCGGTCGCGAGCTGGGCCGGCGACGCGTCGAGCCCGACGACCGCGACCCCGCGGCGGGCGAGCCACGCCGAGACGTAGGCCGTGCCGCACCCGAGCTCGATGCCCGCCTTGCCGGCGAGGTGTTTCGGCAGGAGGCCGAGCTGAGATTCCGGGACGCGCCAGATACCCCAGGTCGGCTCCTCGCGGGCCCACGCGCGCTCGCCGCTCGCGACGTAGTTGCGCGCTTCCGCGTTCCAGCGGGCGCGGTTGCGCCGCACGTGCTCCGCGAGCGCGTCATCGGCCACGCCGCGATCTACCGGAGCCGGGTGCGGGCGGTCACGCGCGGGCCCGGCCGAGGTGGGCGTCGCGCTCGGCCTGGAGCCCGGGGTCCGAGTAGCTCATGAGGTCGGGCCGGGCGCGGCCGAGCATCACTTGAAGGTAAGCGGGCTCGAGACCGACGTTCTCGAACCCGTGGATCACGTTGGCGGGGGCCGAGACGCAGTCCCAGCGCCCGAGCACCGTCTCCACACGGCGTCCGGCTCCGTCCTCGAAGAAGACCTTCACCTTGCCGTCGAGGATGAAGAACACCTCTTCGACCTCGTGCGTGTGCGCGGCGTTGCCCTGGCCCGGCGGCACGAACATGACGCTCAAGGTGAATTGCTCGGCCGGGATCGCGCGCGAGTCGGTCTTGCCGGAGGCGCCGGCGCCGATGTACCGGTGCTGGGCGCGCCGGTAGCCCTCGACGCGCGCGTCGGCGAACGCGTTCCAGTCGGGCTGGCGATCCACGAAGCGGGCCACGCGAGTGCGCAGGAGCTCGTCGAGCGTCGTCATGAGGGGGTCCTTTCCAGAGGCCATGCTGCGGGTAGAATACGCCCGTGCGCATCGGCTTCCACCTCACACCGTTCTGGAGCCCGACGGACCGCGCGCCCACGGCCATCATCGACGAGGCGATCGAGGTCGTCCGCGCCGCCGCGGGGATGGGCTTCGCCTGGGTCTCGATCGGCCACCACTGGCTGTCGCACCCGACGGTGTGGCCGCACCCGATCGCGATGCTGAGCCGGCTCGCGCCGGAAGCGGGCGAGATGCGGCTCAAGACCTCGATGCTGCTGCTGCCGCTGCTGAACCCCGTGGACGTCGCCGAAAGCGTCGTCACGCTCGATCACATCAGCCACGGCCGCCTGGACGTCGGTGTCGCGATCGGCTATCGCGAGCGCGAGCTCGAGGCGGCGGGCCTCAGGCGCAAGGACCGCGTGCCCAAGCTCGAGGAGTCGCTGGTGGTGATGAAGCGGCTCTGGCGCGGCGACGAGGTCACCTTCGACGGCGCCTACACGACGCTCCGCGCGGCGCGCCTGGGGCTGCCGCCGCTCCAGCGTCCGCACCCGCCGCTCGAAATGGGCGCCCAGAGCGTCGGCGCGACACGGCGGGCGGCGCGCCTGGTCGACGCGGTCTTCTTCGGCCCCCAGGTGACCTGGGCCGACGTCGCGCGCCTGGTCTGCGTCTATCGCGAGGCGCGCGCGCAGCAGGCGCAGGCCACGCCGGGCACCGCCTATGCCTCGCGCAGCCTGATCGTCGGGGCCAGCAAGGAAGCGGCGCGGGCGGCCGCGCGCGGCTATCTCGAACGGACGTTCGCGATGTACCGGAGCTGGCAGATGCAGGAGCCGAGCATGGTCCGGCTCGAGCTCGACTTCGACACGAGCCTCGACGATTGGACGATCAACGGCACGCCGCGCGAGTGCCTGGAGACGATCGCGCGGGCGCGCGAGCGGGGCCTCGACGGGATCGGCTTCACCATCTACAGCCTGCCGCGCGAGGTGAAGGCGCGTATCGAGTACCTCCGGATGATCGCCGAAGAGATCGTCCGTCCCGCGGCCGCGCTCGGCCGCTGACCGTGCTCAGGCCGTTCACGCTCCACCGCCCCGAGACCGCCGACGAGGCGTGCGCCCTCCTGGCCCGGCTCGGCGAGGACTCGGCCGCGTACGCCGGTGGAACCGAGCTGCTGCTCATGATGAAGCTCGGCCTACTCCGTCCGCGCCATCTCGTCGACGTCAAGCGCATCCGCGGATTCGGTGAGATCGGTTTGGAATCGCACCTCGGCCCGCGGGGCCCCAGCCCTGCGACGGCCGGCGGCGCGAACAGCGAGGGTACGCGGCTCACGATCGGCGCCGCGGTCACCCATCGGGCCGTCGAGCGGTCCGCGCTCGTCGGCGCCCGCTGCCCGCTGGTGGGCTCGGTCGCCCGTCACGTGGCCAACGTGCGGGTCCGCAACGTGGGAACGGTCGGCGGCAACCTCGCCTTCGCCGATCCTCACAGCGACCTCGCGACCTTGTTCCTGACCCTCGCTGCGTCCGTCGAGCTCGTGTCCCCGCGCGGGCGCCGCGAGCTGCCGCTCGCGGACTTCGTCCGAGGGCCCTGGGAGACGGCGCGCGCCTCCGACGAGCTTCTCGCCGCGGTCAGGCTCACACCGTGGGCCGGCGACACGGCGGCGGCGTACGTGAAGTTCGGCGTGCACGAGCGCCCGACCCTCGCCGTGGCCGCGGCGCTCCGGCTCGACGGTCCGGTCGGCGCCGGACGCCGCGGTGGCGATCGAATCGTGGACGCGCGCGTCGCGGTGGGCTGCGTCGGCCCGAAGCCCGAGCGTGCGGCCGCCGCCGAGGCGTGCCTGAGGGGCGCCTCGGTCGCCGATCTCGAAGACGCGGCCCGCGCCGCCTCGGACATCGCCGCCGCCGGCGTCGATCCGGCGGACGATCTCTACGGGTCGGCCGACTACAAGCGTGAGATGGTGGCGGTGTTCGTCCGTCGCGCGCTCGGGATCGCGGCCGCCCGCGCGCGCGGCGTCGCGCCCGCGACGCGGTTTCCCCACGCGGTGGTCGCGTGAAAGCGGCTTCGTGACGATTCACACGGTCGTCAACGGCCGGCCCCACGATCTCGACGTGGCGCCGCACGCGCTGCTGCTGGACGTGCTGCGCGACACGCTCGACCTGAAGGGCGCCAAGCGCTCGTGCGACACCCAGGTGTGCGGCGCCTGCACCGTGCTGGTCGACGGCCTCGCGGTGAGCGCGTGCACGTACCTCGCCGTGGAGGCGGACGGCCGTTCCGTGCTGACCGTCGAGGGTCTGGCCGAGGGCGAGTCGCTCCATCCGCTCCAGCGGGCATTCGTCGAGGCGGGCGCCGTGCAGTGCGGCTTCTGCACGGCGGGCATGCTGCTGACGGCGAAGGCGATGCTCTCCGAGCACGACCGGCCCACCCGCGCCGACGTCCTGCACTACCTGCGCGGCAGCCTCTGTCGCTGCACCGGCTACCGGAAGATCGTCGACGCGGTCCTGGCCGCGGCGGAGACCCGGTCATGAGCGCGAGACCGCTGCGCGTCGTCGGCCATCCCGTGCCGCGCGTCGATGCGATCGAGAAGGTCACGGGCCGCGCGCGCTACGTCACCGACCTGACGGTGCCGGGCATGGCTCACGCGAAGGTGCTCCGCTCGCCGTACGCCCACGCGCGGGTCACGCGCGTCGACGTGACGCGCGCCCGCGCCCGGCCCGGCGTCTTCGCCGCGCTCGCCGGCGCCGATCTGACCTGGTGCGATCCCTACTACGGCCCGGCATATCGCGACCGGCCGGTGCTCGCGATCGAGGTCGCGCGGTACGAGGGCGAGCCGGTGGCGGCGGTCGCGGCCGTCGACGAGGCGACGGCCGAGGAGGCGCTCGAGCTGGTCGACGTCGACTACGAGCCGCTCGCGGCTGCGATGACGCTCGAGGAGGCGCTGGCTCCGGGGGCCCCGCTGGTCCACGCGGGCCAGCCGCCGGCCGGCCACTTCGCGGATCTGGCGACCTTGCGGCCGCGGCCCGGCACGAACGTCTGCCATCAGTTCCAGTTCGCGCGCGGCGATGCGGCGGCGGCGCTCGCCGGCGCCGACGTCGTCGTGGAGGACGTGTATCGGTTTCCGCCCGTGCAGCACGTGGCCCTCGAGCCCCACGCCGTCGTCGCCGCGTGGGACGAAACCGGCGCCCTGACGCTCTGGGCCTCGACCCAGAACCCGTACTCGGTGCGCGTCGAGCTGGCGAAGATGTTCGACGTCCCGCTCGCGCGGATCCGCGTCGTCGTCCCGCACCTCGGCGGCGGCTTCGGCAGCAAGACATACGCGAAGCTCGAGCCGCTGGCGGCCACCCTCGCGCGCGCGGCCGGCCGTCCGGTGCGCCTGGCGGCCTCGATCCCCGAAGCGTTCCAGACGGTGCGGCGCTGCGCCTCGCGAGTCGCCGCGCGCGCCGGGTTCCGGCGCGACGGCACGCTGGTCGCCGTCGAGTGCGAGGCGGACTACGACGTCGGCGCGTACGCGGACATCGGTCCGCGCGTCGTGCAGAAAGGCACCTACACCGCGACGGGTCCGTATCGCGTTCCGCACGTGAAGCTCGACGCCCGCGCGGTCTACACGAACACGACGCCGGGCGGCGCGTTTCGCGGCTTCGGCGTGCCGCAGCTCGCGTGGGCGCTCGAATCCCTTTTCGACACGGCGGCGGACCGCCTCGGCCGCGACCCGGTCGATCTCCGGCGCCAGAACTTCCTGGCCCATGGCGAGGAGTTCGCGCCCGGTGACACGCCGATCGACGGCAAGCTCGAGGAGAGCCTGGGCCGCGCGGCCGAGGCGATCGGATGGATGCAGGCGCCCGCGGCCGGCCGCGGGCGCGGCGTGGCCGCGATGCTCAAGGCCTCGGTCGCGCCGAGCGTGTCGGAGGCGATCGTGCGCCTGCACGCCGACGGCAGCGTCACCGTGCTCGCGAGCGCCGTCGAGATGGGGCAGGGGACGCGCACGGTGCTCGCGCAGATCGCGGCCGAGGTCCTGAGCGTGCCGCTGGCGCGGGTGACCGTGGTCCAGCCCGACACCGCGGTGACGCCGTACGACCAGACGACCAGCTCGAGCCGGTCGACGGCGATGACCGGGCGCGCGGTCCAGGTGGCCGCCGAGGACGTGCGCGATCAGCTCCTCGCGATCGCGGCCCGGCACCTCGGCGTCGCGGCGCGGGAGCTGGCGCTCGCCGAGGGCGCGGTGGTCGCGCCGGCGCGCCGCCTGACCTACGCGGAGGCGCTCGCGCTGAACTTCGGGATGACCGGCGGCGAGCTGATAGGCCGCGGCGTGATCGCGCCGGGCCGCACCGCGGCGCCGCTCGGCGGCAGCACGCCGTTCTGGGAAATGGCGGTGGGAGCGGCCGAGGTGAGCGTGGACGAGGAGACCGGCGCGATCCGGGTCGAGCGCTACGTCTCCGTGGCCGACGTGGGCCGGGCGATCAATCCGCTGCTGCTCGAGGGCCAGGACGAAGGCGGCGTCGTCCAGGGACTCGGCCACACCCTCCTCGAGGAGATGCTCTACGCCGACGGCCATCTGCTGAACGGCACGCTGCTCACCTATCGCGTGCCGCGCGCCGACGACGCGCCGGAAGACCTCGAGTGCCGCTTCGTGGAGAACGCCGACGGGAGCGGTCCCTTCGGCGCCAAGGGCGCGGGCGAGGGCAGCCTGATTCCGGTGAGCCCGGCGGTCGCGAATGCCCTCGCACGGCTCACCGGCGTTCGGCTCCGCGACCTGCCGCTGAGCCCGGAGCGCGTCTGGCGCGCGCTCCGGGCCCGCTCACCACGCGCGTGAGGGCAGCCGGCTAGCGCAGCGCTCGATACACCTCCGTCTCGAACTTCCCGAACAGGTCGATCGCCGTGTGGTCGTAGAACGGAAGAAGCTGCGACAGGAAGACGCCTGAGACACGCTTGGCGCGATCGATCCAGAAGTAGGTGTTGGCCAGGCCGGCCCACGCGAGGCTGCCGGCCGCACGCCCGGTCGGCGCCTCCAGCGTGTTGATCAGGAAGCTCAGCCCCCAGCCCTTTCGCATTCCCGGGAAGAGATCGACGTCGTTGGAGAGCCCCGGCGCAGCCGTCTTGATGAAGGGAATGTCGAGCGACGCGATGTGGTTCTGCGCCATCAGGTCCACCGTGTCGGGTCGCAGGACCTGCGCGCCGCCCAGCTTGCCGCCCTGCAGGATCATCTGCGTGAACGCCAGATAGTCGCGCGCGGTGCCGTAGAGACCGCCGCCGCCCATGAGGAACTCGGGGTCCTCGGGCAGCGCGAACTCGATCGGCGCGAGCCCGCCCTTGTCGTCCCGCTGGTGCACGCTCGCGAGCCGGGCCCGCTGTGACGCCGAGAGCTTGAACGAGGTGTCCTTCATGCCGAGGGGCCCGAAGATGTTGTCCTGGAAGTAGCGGTCGAGCTTCTGGCCGCTCACCGTCTCGACCATCTTGCCGATCCAGTCGATGCTGATCCCGTACTCCCATCGATCGCCGGGATCGAACAGCAGCGGAGTGGTCAGCGCGGCGTCGGCGCACGTGGTGATCCCGGGCGTGCCGGTCACGCTCTGGTACTGCGCGATCTCCGGCCGCCAGATCTCGTAGGCGAAGCCGGCGGTGTGCGTCAGTAGATGCTGGAGCGTGATCGGACGCCTGGGCGAGCGCAGGCGCGGTTTGCCGGCGGCGTCGAACCCTTCGAGCACTTTGGCCGCGGAGAGGCCCGAAACCACCTCGCTCGCCGGGCGGTCGAGGCTCAGCTTGCCCCGCTCGATCAGCTGCATGGCGGCGGTCGCCGTGATGGCCTTGGTCATCGACGCGATCCAGACGACCGAGTCGACGGTCATCGGAGCGTCCTTGCCGAGCTCGCGCTTGCCGAAGGCGCCCTCGTACACGGTCCCCTTGTCGGTGGCGGCCACCGCCACCATGCCCGGCATGGCCTTCGACTCGGTCGCCTGAGTGAAGAGCTTGTCGATGGACGCGATAGTTGGCATGTCCCCCTCCTCTGAAGCGGCGACGGGATGGCCGACAGCTTAGAGCAGGCCACGCGACGTCGCAACGAGTTGCGTCCGGGCTTCCACGTGCTGCCGATCAGGCGAATTCCCGAGATGGAAACCCGCCCGCCCGTGCGAGCGTCGCAATCGTGGAGGGAGTCACGATGAGAAGAGGCATCTCCGTCGCGCTGATGATCCTCGCCCTGATGCTGGGCCTCGCCGGCCCGATCGCTCCGGTCGCGGCCGCTCAGGAGCAGGTGGTACGCGTCGATGGCCTCGTGCAGTGGATCGGCGGCCAGCAGATGGTCGTTCAGGCAGACACCGGGCCGAGCGTCGGGGTCGATCTCACGGGCGTCCCGCAGGACGAGTACGCCGGTCTGGGCGTGCGGGACCGGGTTGCGGTCATTGGAACGGTCTCTCCCGACGGCCGGCGCGTCCTCGGTACCTCGGTCGTGAGGAGCGCTCGGGCCCGATAGACCCGGGTCGCCGGACGGGACAGCGCAGGCCGGCGGGCGCCGACGCGCGCTCGCTCACACGGTGTAGACTGTGCGCGCATGACCGCCCGCGACCTCTGCTTCACGCCCGCCGTCGAGCTCTCGAAGCTCTATCGGTCGCGCCGCGCCTCGCCGCTCGAGGTCATGCAGGCCGTGCTCGCGCGGATCGACGCGGTGAACCCCGACGTGAACGCGATCGTCACCCTGGTGCGCGAGGAGGCGTTGCGGCACGCGCGCCGCGCGACCGCCGCCTTCCGCAGGGGCGCCGCGCTGCCGCCCCTCTTGGGCGTCCCCGTCGCCATCAAGGACGTCACGCCCACGAAGGGCATCCGCACGACCCACGGCTCGAAGCTCTTCGAGAGCCACGTGCCCGACGAGGACGCGCTCGTCGTCCAGCGTCTCCGCGCCGCCGGCGCGATCGTGATCGGCAAGACCAACACGCCCGAGTTCGCGTTCGGCCCGAACACCGTGAACGCGGTGTTCGGCGCCACGCGCAATCCCTGGAACCTGGCCCTCACGGCGGGCGGCTCCAGCGGCGGCTCCGCGGCGGCGCTGGCGACGGGCATGTGCCCGCTGGCCGAGGGCACCGATCTGGGCGGCTCGCTGCGCGGCCCCGCGTCGTATTGCGGCGTCGTCGGGTTCCGGACGACGCCCGGCTTGATTCCGCGCTACCCCTCCGGGCTCGCCTGGGACACGTACTCGGTGGAAGGGCCGATGGCGCGCACGATCGCGGACACGGCGCTGATGCTGTCGGTGATGGCGGGCGCCGACGACCGCTCGCCGATCTCGTACGAGGTCGATCCGCGCGAGCTCGTGCAGGCGACGAAGATGCCGTCGGTGAAGGGCTGGAGGGTCGCGTGGACGTCCGACCTCGGCGGCCTCATGACGATCGACGACGAGGTTCGCGGCGTGTTCGAGAGCGCGATCTCCGCGTTCCGGTCGGGGGGCGCCCGCGTGGAAGAGGCCAGCCCCGATCTGGGTGACGTGCCGGAGATCGTGCGGCTGACGCGGGGGCTCCTGATGGTCGCGCGTCACGCGGACAAGCTTGCCGAGCACCGGGCCGTGCTCCAGGAAGGGCTCGTGGAGAATACCGAGCAAGGGCTGGCGCTCAGCTCGCGCGACGTGGCGCGGGGCGAGCTCCTGCGAACGCGTCAGTGGCAGCGCGTCCGCGAATTCCTGGAGACGCGCGACCTGCTGATCACCCCGACGTCGGCGACGCCGCCGTTTCCGATCGGAGAGCCGCACCCGGTCGAGATCAACGGCCGGCCGGTGGGCCGGATGCTCCAGCGCTCGTATCTCACCTACGCGTTCTCGGTGCTCGGCCTGCCGGCCATCTCGATCCCGTGCGGCTTCACGCGGCAGGGCCTGCCGGTGGGCCTGCAGATCGTGGGGCGCCGCCGCGGCGAGGCGGCGGTGCTGCGCGCGGCGGCGGCCTTCGAGGTGGCGCGGCCCTGGGCGGCCCACGTCCCGCCGATCGTGCAGCGCTCTCGCTGACGGGGACTCGCGCGCGGGCCCGCGCCCGCTGACTGAGGAGGAGCCGATGGCAGCCGATCGCCGCATCAACGTCGCGTCGGGACGATCGCTCGAGAAGCTCGCCCACTATTCACGGGCGCTGCGGGTCGGCGACACGGTGCTGCAGTCGGGCACGACGGCGATCGATCGGGCGGGCACGGTGCGCGGCGTCGACGACGTCGCAAAGCAAGTCGAGACGATCATGACGATCGCCGAGTGGAGCATGGGCCGAGCGGGCGGCAGGCTCGCCGACGTCGTCCGGAGCCGCATCTACGTCACCGACATCCAGGTGGGCGACCGCGCCGCGCGGACGCTCGCCCGGTATCTGCGCGACGCGCGGCCGGCGGCCACGCTCGTCCAGGTCGACCGGCTCGCGCGGCCCGAGCAGCTGGTCGAGATCGAGCTCGACGCCGTCGACGGCGCCGGCGCCTCGGCCCGCCGCATCTCGTCCGGGCGCGCGATCGAGGACGAGTACGCCTATTCGCGGGCGGTGCGGGTCGGCGACCGCGTGTTCGTCTCCGGTACCACGGCGCTCAGCGCCCGCGGCATCGTCGAAGGCAAGGGCGATCTCTACCGTCAGACGCGCCACACGATGGACACGATCTTCTCGGCCCTCGCGCAGGCAGGGGCCGCGCGCGAGGACATCGTCTACACCAAGACGTTCCTCACCGACCTCTCCCGAAGCGCGGACTACACGCGCGCCTGGCTCGAGGCGCTGGGTGACGTGCGGCCCACGTCGACCCTGCTCGGCATTCCGGCGCTCGTCTTGCCGGACATGCTGATCGAGATAGAGGCCGAGGCGATCGTCGGGGCCGCGAAGACCCGCCGCGACATCTACACCCAGCAGCAGCGTGAGAAGCCGCGTGGCTACGCGCGGGCCGTGGCGGTCGGCGACTGGATCTGGGTGAGCGGCTGCACGTCGATGAATGCGGCGGGCGAGCCGCAGGCTGCGGGCGACTGGGCGGCGCAATCGGATCTCTCGGTGGAGACCGCGCGCTGGGCGCTCGAGCAGGCGGGCGCGAGCCTGGACGACGTCGTCCGCCGGCGCACGTTCACCGTCGACGGCGCCGCCATGAATCGGGCGCACGGCGAGGGCCCGGCATGGTTCGCCAAGAGCTGTCCCGCGTCGCTGGGCTGCCGCATCGCGGGCCTCGCGCGGCCCGAGCTGCTGGTCGAGGTCGAGGTGGCCGCGGTGAAGGGCGCGCACGCCGGCATCGAGTGGGTGGGCCCGGATACCGTCGACCCGCTGGAGCGCGGCTAGGGTGGGCTCCGCGGGGCGCGAGACAGTGACCTGCAAGTACTACCTCGCATACCAGCTCATCGAGGAGGAGCGCGCCGAGCGCCAGAGGACCAAAGAGGCGAAGCCCCCCGGACCAAGGTCCAATCCTCAGAAGTCACGTCACTTGGTAAAGCACCAACGGTGGCGATACGTAGCGGACTCGGGCTCGTCTGCGCGTTCATTCTGGCGCGGTGCGCCAGCGCGACCGCGATCCGGGTGGAGCGCTCGGACGTGGTCGGACCGTGCCTGACCGCGGTACCTGACCGCGACGTTCTCCTCGGGGTCGCGCTCTCGGGCGGGGGAAGTCGTGCCGCGCTCTTCGGCGCGGCAGGCCTGGAAGCTCTGGCCGGTTTGCGGACGGCCGATGGCGCCTCGGTGATCGACAGGATCACGCACGTGTCGAGCGTCTCGGGCGGCAGCATCGCGGCGACCTACTATGCCCTCACCACCTACCAGACGCTGTTCTTGCTGTCCGTCGAGGACGACGAGCGTCACGTTCGAGATCGAGAACGACCCGCCGGTCCTGCGGCCCGTGTCCGCATCCACCTCCAAGCGGTGACGTCCGGTCTTGGGGGGGGCCTTCGAGGCCCCCATGAAATCAATCGAACATCAGGACGGTGCGCGCGACCTCGCCGGCCTTCATCGCGCGAAACGCTTCGTTCACGTCCTCGAGCCGGCCGCGCCGCGTGATCATCTCGTCCAGACGGAGCAGGCCGCGCTGGTAGAAGTCGACGTACTTCGGCATGTCGACCTTGAAGCGGTTCGAGCCCATGCTGCAGCCCTGGATGCGCTTCTCGCGGAGGAACACGCTGCCCTCGAGCTCGAGCTTCTGACCGACCGGGATCATGCCGATCACCGTGGCGGTGCCGCCCGGACGGATGCACTCGAACGCCTGCTCGGCGGCCTTCTTCAAGCCGATCGCCTCGAAGGCGTACTCGACGCCGCCGTTGGTCAGCTCGCGAATGGCCTTGACCGGGTCGAGCTTGGACGAGTCCACGGTGTGCGTGGCGCCGAGCTCCTTGGCCTTCGCGAGCTTGCTCTCGAACACGTCGATCGCGATGATCATGCCGGCGCCCGCGATGCGCGCGCCCTGGATCACGGCCAGGCCGACACCGCCGGCGCCGTACACCGCGACCGTCGCGCCCGCCTCGACGCGCGCCGTGTTGAGCACGGCACCCACGCCTGTCGTCACGCCGCAGCCGATCAGCGCGCCGCGGTCGAGCGGCATGTCATCTCGGACTTTCACGAGCCCGTTCTCGTGCACCAGCATCTTCTCGGCGTAGGCCGAGAGATTCGCGAACTGGTTCACCGGCGCCCCGTTCCAGGTGAGCTTCGGCGGCTCTTGCGGCGTGCGGGCCGGCCGGGACTGGCAGAGGTGGGTCCGGCCGGTCAGGCAATACGAGCAATGGCCGCAGAAGACGGAGAGACAGGCGATCACGTGATCACCGGCCTTGAACTCGGTCACGTGCGGGCCGACCGCCTCGACGATACCGGCGGCCTCGTGGCCGAGGATCGCGGGGGTCGGGAACGGGTAATAGCCGTCGACGAAGTGGAGATCGCTGTGGCACACGCCGCTCGCGACGGTGCGCACGAGCACCTCGCGTCCGATCGGCTTCGCGACCTCAACGTTCTCGATGGTGAGGGGTTTGTGGGGACCGTGAAATACCGCGGCTTTCATGGACAGCTCCTTTCTAGGGGCAGGAGGTCGCTGACGAGGATACGGGCTCCCGGCACGGCTAGGAGCTCGACGAACGACTCGGCGCTCAGGACCTCCTTTGCAGCGTAGCGCCAGCCGAACGGTGCCGACGGATCCGGCTCGGCCCGTCGGTAGGTTTCTACGACGCGGTCGACGAGATTCACGATCCAGTAATCGTCCAGGCCCGCGCGGGCGTAGAGGCTACCCTTGTGCTCGCGGTCGAAGGCCAGGCTCGAATCGGCGACCTCGACGACGAGCGCGGGCCGATCAGGATGCCGACGGCTGTAACTGCGCCGGTCCCCGCGCGTGACCGCAACGTCGGGCTCAGGCTCCGACTCGTCGTCGAGCGCGACGGGACCCTGCGACCTTACGAGCCTGCCAGTAGGCAGCGCCGCCCGGAGAGCATCTTCCACGAGGCCGATCGCGGGCCGCCAAGCAACTCGAGGGGCTCATCGGGAAGGAACACGCCGACGTCGATCAAACGGTCGTATTCCGCGCGGGTCCAGCGCCGCGTGCGGACCGGGTACGTCGTCATTTGATGGGACCCTACGTCAGACGGTGTGGGACGTCAACGTGCCGATCCCTGGGCATGCGAGGCCCGTGCCCGCCGAGGTAGACTTCCCCCATGGCCGACGCCGATCGTCTGCCGCCCATCGTCACGCTCACCGACGCGCCGACCACCGAGGAGGCACATGCGGTCGGCGCCGGGCTCGCGGGCTTCAACGAGCAGCAGAGCGGGATCCGGGACAGTCGGCCTCTGGCCGTGATCGTCCGCGATCCCCGGACGAAGCAGCCGGTCGGCGGCCTCACGGGACGGACCTCGCTCGGCCTTCTGTTCATCGACCTCTTCTTTCTTCCCGACGATCTGCGGGGCGACGGGCTCGGCAGCCGGCTCTTGCGGCTCGCCGAGGACGAGGCGCGGCACCGCGGCTGCGTCGGCGCGGTCCTGTACACGATCAGCTTCCAGGCGCCGGGCTTCTACGAGCGCCACGGCTATTGCGTACTCGGGACGGTCCCGTGCTTGCCGCCGGGGACCAGCCGGATCTTCATGACGAAGCCGCTCGCGTAGGCGCGGCGCTCAGGAGCGGCCTTCGGCCTCGCGCTCCACCGTGCGGCCAGCCTCCGCCCACCCGTTGAAGCCGACCGCGAGGTGCGCCACGTTGGGGAATCCCATCTCGCGCAGCACGTCCGCCGCGAGCGCGGAGCGCTGGCCACCGGCGCAATACACGATGATGCGCTTCGTAGGGTCGATCTTGCCCGTGTAGTAGTGCGAGGTCGGGTCGAGCCAGAATTCGAGCATCCCGCGCGGCACGTGGGTCGAGCCGGGAATGAACCCGAGCTTGCGCCGCTCGCGGACGTCGCGGATGTCCACGACCTGCGCGTCGCCGCGGGCGATCTCGGCCTCGACCTGCTCGACGGACAGATTCTCGATCCGCGTCTTCGCTTCCTCGACCATCTGCCCGACGGTTTTCCTCGGCTTCCACATGGCGGCTCCCCTCACTCCTTCATCGTCGCACCGCCGGCAATCGTCGCCCCACCGGCAATCGCTCCACCGGCGGGATCCGGCAACGCGCGCGACGCGGCGAAGCGGCCGATGTCCTGGCGCGCGCGATCGGTCAGCGCATAGGTCGCCCGCTGGAGCCGACGGAACCAGCCGTAGACGTCGCGCTGGAGAATGCGCGAGGCGTTGGGCACCAGGCCGGTCTCGCGCAGCGCCTTGAGGCTCGCCTGACCGCCGCGCTCGATCAGCATCGCGCAGCGGAGCGCTTCCTGCCGGTAGGCGGTGACGATCGGCGTCCGCGTGACGCCGCCGCAATTGGGATCGCCCACGCGCCGCGCGTGCTCGCCGAGCAGACGGGTCAAGCTGGCCGTGCGCCGTCGCGGCCGGTAGGGGACGGGATCCACGAGCACTTCGACGCAGTGAGCCGAGCGTCCTTGAGCGACCGTCATCAGGCCGAGGCCGAGCCGCCGACAGAGATTCCGCACGTCGCGCCGGAGAACCGATCCGCGTCGGCTCCGTCGGCTGCCGGGCCGGCCCACGGCCAGATAGACGCGATCCGTCATCGTGAGCCGGTCGACGCCCTGGAGCACGAGGGCGAGGCTGAAGCCGAGCTTCAGCTCGACGATCACGGGCGGCTCGTCGCCCCGAATCGCGACGACGTCGCAGCCGCGGACCTCCGCCTTGACGTCGTAGCCCTGAGCTTCGAGGAAGGCCTTGACCGCCGGATAGAGGTCGGCCTCGGCGCACGAAGACCTGCCACGTGGCATCCACGCGATTCTACGTGACCGGCCGCGGAAACAGCTACGTTCTCGCTCGCCTCACGATCCGCCAGAAGACCACGACGTGATCGACGATGATGATCGGCACGAGGAACGTGACGAGCAGACTCAGCGGGAGTCTCAGCAGGGCGTTCATCGAGTCCGGGTCGGCCAGGGCCAGGCGGGACGCCGTCGCGACGACGAAGAGGATGTCGAGCAGCCCCAACGCATTCCAGGCGCCGACCAGCCGCGGCCGTGCTTGCAGCTCTCCGCCCGCCATCAGGAGACCCAGCGCCAGGATCGCCACGACGATGTCTCCCCAGCCGCCGGGCACGGCGAACGCGCGAGGTAGCGCGCCGTCTCGATAATAGAGAAGCAGGAAATAGAATCCGACGAAGCGCGTCAGGTGAACCGCGACGAGCCAGCGAAGATCGAGCGTGGCGAGCCAATGGCGCAAGCGCGGACGCGTCACGACCGCCGCCAGCAGCAGCACCGTCAGTCCGGCGAGCACGAGCTGCGGAGTCGGTGGCCGCCAGCTCGCGGTCCGACCCGTGACTCCCAGGCCGATCGCGGCCGCGAGCCAGACGAGCCCCACGACGACATACCGCCGCCCGTCGTCTCTTGCCGTTTCCGGCGATCCTGTCATAGCCGCACTCACGAGCGCACCGCCGGGAGCACTTTCTCGCCGAAGAGCCGTACGGTGTCGAGGGGATCGACCGCGAGGCTGACCGAGAACATGAGCCGTCGGACCCCGGCCGCCCGGGCGGCGCGCACCTGCGCCAGGCACTCCTCGGGCGTGCCGCAGATTGCCAGACGCCGACTGAGATAGTCGAACAGCCCGAGCTCGGTCACGAGCGCGGCGTCGGCCTCGCCGGGGCGCGTGCTGTAGCGGCGGCGCAGCTCGAGAAGCGCCGCGCGGTGCTCGGCGGGCACGCCCCGCCGGGCGAGATCGCCGCCGCCCATGACGTACGCCGACACGAACGCGAGGATCGCGCCGATCTTTCGGCGCGAGGCGGCACCGTCGGCGCCGCAGTCGAGGCACGCAATCTGCCAGATCTCGACCTCGTCGGGATTGCGACTCGCCGCGCGGGCGGCCCGGACGACCGCGCCTTCTGACTCGACGATGTTGTCGGCGGCTAGACCGTAGTTGATGAAGACGCCGTCGGCGTGAGCGCCGGCCGCCGCGAGCGAGCGCGGATGCGACGCCGCGACAAAGACCGGGCTCGGGCGCTTCACCCAGGGCAGGTGCGCGGTGCCGCCGCGATACGAGGCCGGCCGCCCTTGCAGGAGCTCCTTGACGAACGCCACACCCTCGGCGAGCTCGCCCGCCGGCAGGCTCGCCGCGCCCAGATTGCGCGTGCCGCTGTGGCCGACGCCGACCCCGAGCACCGCGCGGCCGGGCGCCAGCAGATCGACCGACGCGATCGAAGCCGCCGCGACGGCCGGATGGCGCGTCACGAGGTTGGTTACGCAAACCGCGACACGGGCGCGCCGCGTCCGTTCGGCCAGGAGCGCCGTCGCCACCCAGGGATCCATGGCGAGGCCGGGCGTGTCGGCGATTCCGACCATGTCGTACCCGAGCGAGTCGGCCGCCTCGGCCATCGCGCGCACGAGGGCTACGTGATACGGCCAGAAGAAGAACCCGATCTCCACGTCAGGCGGGGGGCGGCGCGGCTCACCGGGAAAACCGCTGCGCCGCGCGCGCCCGCGCCTTGGCGGCCTCTTCCTCGCGGCTCCGCGGCGGCGCAGTGGTCTCGAGCGAGCGCAGGAGGCTGCGCGAGACCGCCGCGATCTGGTCGATCGCGGCGAGGAACACGGTCTCGTTGGCCTTCGAGGGCTTGTTGAAGCCGCTGACTTTCCGCACGAACTGCAGCGAGGCCGCCCGGATCTCCTCGTCCGTGACCGGCGGCTCGAAGTTGAACAGCGTCTTGATGTTTCGACACATGGTGTCGCCTCACACGGCTAACGCCGCGTGAGCTCCTCGCGCAGGCGCGCGGCGACGATCAGCTCCTCACCCGGCAGGAGGTTGATCGGATCGACGGCGATCTCGTCGAAGTAGCCGCCCTGGTGAACGCCCTGCTGCACGTAGATGTGCGGCTCGCCCTTGGCCAGCGCCACCTGCACCGCGTTGCCCGACGGCCCCGTCCAATCCGGCGTGAAATAAATGACGGCGTGGGGAATGACGCGGTTCGTCTGGTCGTGCTCGACGACACACCGCAGGCCGGCGATGTCGGAGAGCGCCTCGACCATCGTGGTGCAGACGTCGATGTAGCGCTTCATCTCGGCGGCCTCGTCCTCGGCGATGAACAGCTCGAGCGCCGTCACCAGGCCGCAGATCTCCTCCTTCGAGGTCTTCGCGGCGCGGCCCAGCGCCTGGTTGGGGCTCGCGTTGAGCGAGGCAGCGCGCACGAGATCGCGGCGCCCGGCCAGGATGCCGGTGGACTGCGGCCCGCGGATCCCCTTGCCGCCGCTGAAGCTGACGAGGTCGGCGCCGAGGCGAAGAAACTTGGTCAAGTTCTCGCGCGGCGGCAGCATCGACGCGGCGTCGACGATGACCGGCACACTGCGGCGATGCGCGATCGCGACGACCTGCTCGAGGGTGAGCACGCCGGGCGGGCTCGTGAAGGGCGAGATCAGGTACGCGACCGCCGCCGTCCTCTCCGTGATCGCGTCCTCGAGCTCGAACGGCTGCGTGCGGCGGGCGAGCCCGATCTCGACCAGGACGCCGCCGGCGACCCGATAGGCCTGGTCGTAGGCGAAGCGATGGGCACGCTGGATCACGATCTCGTTGCGGATCCCGCGTGTGTCGGGCAGGCGCGTGATCTTCGCCGGATCGTCGCCGGCGATGCAGGCGGCGGTTTGTAATATCAGCCCCGAGCTGGCGCCGGCTGTGACGAACGCCGCCTCGGTGCCGAGCATGCGGGCTATCGCGGCGCCCGCGGCCTCGTTGAGCTCGTCGATGTTCACGAGGACGGTCGACGCCTGGCGCATCGACTCGAGCGCCTCGGGCCGGAGCCGCGAGCCGCCGTAGCGCGTGGTGGTCCCCGAGCCGTGGATGATGGGACGGACGCCGAGCTTGCGATAGACCTCGGGGATCATGCGAGGCCCTCCTCTTTCATGTCACGGATCGCCGCCTCGAATGCGGTCAGGGTCTCGCCGAGGATCGCGTCGGTGTGGCAGGTGCCCACGAGCGCGCGCGCCCCGTTGAAGTCGACGCCATGTAGGATGAGCGCCTGACGGAGGGCGCGGCTCTGCTCGGCGTTCTTCGCGTCGAGCCTCCGCCAGTCGACGTCCTCGACCGACTGATCCGATCCGCCGCGGGGCGGCGCCCCGGCGCCGAAGAAGATCTTCCAGTCGCTGTGGTCGCCGTAGATCTTCCAGGCGACGCTCTCGCGCGCCAGGATCTCGTTCATGCCGTGGCGCAGCTTGGCCGCCTGCTGGTTCGCGAGGCGGATCGCCTGGCCGTCGGCCACGGAGGAAAGCATCGCGACGCCTGCCGCGGCCGAGAGCGGATTGGCGTTGAACGTGCCCGCGTGGGCGATCTTGGCGCGGCGGTTCTCCTCGGCGGTCGGCTTGGTGGCCAGATAGCTCATCACGTCCTCGCGCCCGGCGCAGGCGCCGCCGGGCAGCCCCCCGCACAAGATCTTCGCCATCGTCGTGAGATCGGGCCGTATGCCGAGCATGGCCTGCGCGCCGCCGGGCGCGACGCGGAAGCCGGTGACGACCTCGTCGAAGATTAAGAGGACGTTCGCGCGCCGGGTCTCCTCGCGCAGCGCGGTCACGAACGACGCCGGCGCCGGCACCGAGCCGAAATGGCCGCCGGTGGGCTCGATGATCACCGCGGCCACGTCACCCTTCGCGAGGCGCTCGCGCACCGCGGCGATGTCGTTGGGCGGCAGCACCGTGACCAGATCGACGACCTCGGGCAGCTGACCCGCCTCGGGCGCGGCCTCGTAGGGCGGACGCACGCCGATCTCGAGCCCCTCGTGCCAGCCGTGGAAGTGGCCCGCGAACTTGACGACGTGGCGCTTGCCCGTGAAGGCGCGGGCGAGCCGCACGGCCATGTGGGTGGCCTCGGTGCCCGACGCGGTGAAGCGCACGCGCTCGGCGCTCGGCACGAGGCGGCAGACCCACTCGCCCCACTCGACTTCCTTTTCGTGACAGGCGCCGTAATGCGTGCCGCGCAGCGCCTGCTCGCGCACGGCGTCGGCCACCTGTCGCGGGTTGTGGCCGAGGAGCAGGGCGCCGTGGCCCATCCAGTAGTCGACGTAGCGATTGCCGTCGACGTCCTACTTGTAGGCGCCCTCGGCCCGGGCGACGTAGAGCGGAAACGGCTGCATGCGGCGGTTGTCGTGCGTCACCGCGTCGGGGAAGAGGCGCCGGGCGCGCTCGTACAGCGCGCGCGAGGCGGGCAGGGCGTGAACGTAACTGTCCTGGAGCTTGGACGAGGCGGCGAGACGGGCCATGAGGAATCTCCTCTCGCGAAGCGGTGATTTCGGCGACGCCGGTACGGTACGCCCGTCGTCCGGCGCCGGTCAAGGAAGCGCATCCGCGGCATGATACTTCGCGGTAGTATCTCGGCTCGCGGAGGGTCCTATGCCTAGCGCGCGTACTGTCCGTCGGGTCCTCGTCCTCTCGGTCGTCGCCGCCGCGGTCGTCGTCTCTCCGGGATCGAGATCTGGCGCCGGCGCCCAGCCCGCGGCCCTCGCCCCGCACCAGCAGCTATTGCGCGAGATCTATCAGGAGCTGATCGAGATCAACACGACCAACTCGGTCGGCGACAACACGAAGGCGGCCGAGGCGATGGCGCGGCGCCTGCTCAACGCCGGCTTTCCGGCCGCCGACGTCCAGGTGCTCGCGCCCGCGCCGCGAAAGGGCAATATGGTAGCGCGACTACGCGGCACCGGGGCCAGACGGCCGCTGCTGCTGCTCGCGCACCTCGACGTCGTCGAGGCCAACCGCGAGGACTGGTCCGTCGATCCCTTCAAGCTGCTCGAGCAGGACGGCTACTTCTACGGCCGGGGCACCACCGACGACAAGGCCATGGCCGCGGCCTTCGTGGCCAACCTGATCCGCTACCGGCAGGAGGGCTTCGTGCCCGACCGCGATCTCATCGTGGCGCTGACCGCCGACGAAGAGGGCGGCGGGCACAACGGCGTGGCCTGGCTCCTCAAGGAGCATCGCGCGCTCATCGACGCGGAGTTGGCGCTCAACGAGGGCGGCGGCGGCTCGCTGAAGAACGGCCGGCGCGTGTCCAACAGCATCCAGGCAAGCGAGAAGATCTTCCAGACCTATCGACTCGAGGTGACGAACCGCGGCGGGCACAGCTCGCTGCCGGTCAAGGACAACGCGATCTGGCATCTGGCCGGCGGTCTGGCGCGGTTGGCCGAGTTCGATTTCCCGGTCAACCTCGACGACGTGAACCGGCAGTACTTCGAGCGCTCCGCCGCGCTGATCGGCGGATCCCTCGGTGACGACTTCCGCGCGGTCGCGAACGGCAATCGCGATCCGGCGGTCGTGGCGCGGGTCGCCGCAGTCGGCCCGGTGTTCAATTCCCGCCTGCGCACGACATGCGTCCCGACGAGGCTCGAGGGTGGCCACGCCGACAACGCGCTCCCGCAGACGGCGCGCGCCGTGGTGAACTGCCGGGTGCTCCCGGGCGAGACGGAAGAGGACGTGCGCCAGACCCTGATCCGCGTCCTCGCCAACGACCCGATCAAGGTGACGCCGGTCAACAAGTTCTTTCCGAGCCCGGCGTCGCCGCTCACAGCGGAGATCATGGGCGCGGTGGAGCGCGTGACGCAGGCGCTGTGGCCCGGCGTGCCCGTCATTCCGACGATGTCGACCGGCGCCACCGACTCGCGATACCTCCGTACCGCCGGGATACCCGCCTACGGGACCTCCGGGATGTTCGGCGACATCGACGACATCCGCGCTCACGGTCGCGACGAGCGGATGCTCGTGCAATCCCTCTACGAGGGGCAAGAGTACCTCTATCGGCTGGTGAAGCTGCTCTCGTCCCGACCGTGACGTCGCAGGTCAGCCGGCGAGACTTCGTCAACCTCGTCGGCCGCGCCGGCGGCGCCGCGAGGTGGGAGACCGATCACCAGATAGGTCTCGCGGATCGCCCAACGGGCTGCCGCCGCGCTCCTGGCGTGGCGCCCCGCGACGCGCGGTGACGCGGCCGCAGAACCGCGACGCCGGCCAGCACGCGGCGTGCTGACCGGCGTCGTCGAGCGCGGGAGAGGGCGGGCTCTAGTCGAGGTCCAGCGGGTCGCGCTTCGGCCCCACCGTCTTCATGGTCTCGAACCCGTCCTCGACCATGTCACAGTAGAGCTCGACGCGGTTGCCATCCGGATCGAAGAAGTAGACGCTGCGCGTCACGTTGTGCTCCGCCGTGCTGTCGAGCGGGATCCCCATGCGCTTGAGCTCTTTGTAGGCGGCCTTCAGCTCCTCGAAGTTGTCGAGCCGCCAGGCCACGTGATGCAGGCCCGGCTGGGTCTTCGCCGGCGGCTCGCCCGTCGCCTGCTGGAACAGCGCCAGATCGTGGTGCTCCTTGCCGAAGCTGAGGAATACGGCGCCGCGTTCCAGATTTTCGTGGGCCACCTTCAGGCCCAGGGTCTGCGTGTAGAAGTCCCGTGACTTCTCCGCATTGCGCACGTTCAGCACGACGTGACCGAGCCGCTTCGCCTGGATCATGGTGTCCCTCCCACGGAGCACCGATAGGGCCCCCGCTGCAATCCGTTCACCCCGGCACTTGCCATACTGTATCGCGCTTCGGCCCTGGCCGCGCGACCGTCCGATTTGAGGGGGGCGGAGAGCACGGCCGTCACGTGGCGCGCGAGCCGGCGGGAACGCTACGCTGTCCGCGGCGCTCGACGCCGGCTCGCACGAGGGGCACCAGGTCGCGTCCGAACTCGATCGCATCCTGGAGCGGGTCGAATCCGCGAATCAGCACCGTGCTGGCGCCGGCGTCGTGGTAGTCCAGCAGCGATTCGGCGACCTGCTCCGCCGTGCCGACCAGCGCCGTGGTGCTGCCGGCTGCGCCGGTGGCGGCGGCGATCGCCGTCCAGAGCCGCTTGTCGTGCACTTCGCCATGGGCGGCGAGATCGAGCAGGCGTTGCGAGCCGACGCTCTGAGGCCGCGCCGGCGTCGCCGCGCCGCGGCGGACCTCGACGATGCGCTCGAGAATGGAGCGCGCGCGGGCCCAGGCTTTCTCCTCGGTGGCGCCGAGGATCGGGCGCACCGAGACGCTGAAGCGCGGCGCCCGTCCGGGCGGCGCCGCGGCGCTGACCTCCGCGATCGAGCGGCGGATGGCCGCCACCGGCTCGCCCCAGAGCGCGTACACGTCGCAGTGCCGCGCCCCGACCGCGAGGGCCGGCCCGGAGGCGCCGCCGAAGTAGATCGGAATCGCCGGCCGCTGGAGCGGCTTGACTTCCGAGAAGGCGCCGCGCACCCGGTAGAACTCGCCGTCGAAGTCGAACGGGCGGTCGCTCGTCCAGGTCCGGCGTAGCACCTCGAGATACTCGTCGGTCCGGCGGTAGCGGGCGTCGTGGTCGAGGAAGTCGCCGTCACGCTGCTGCTCGACGTCGCTGCCGCCGGTGATGATGTGGAGCGCGATGCGGCCGCCGGTCACGTGATCGAGCGAGGCCGCTTTGCGCGCGGCGAGGGTCGGGGCCACGAATCCCGGGCGGTGGGCGATGAGGAAACCCAGGTGCGTGGTCGCGGCCGCGGCGTGCGCGGCGACCACGAAGCCGTCGGCGCCGGTCGAACCGTAGCCGACCAGCACGCGGTCGAACCCGCCTTCCTCGTGCGCGCGGGCGAAGTCGGCGATGAAGCTCGGGTCGACGGCGCCGGTGATGATCGACTTGCCGTAGATCTCCGACGCGAGCGTGGTCGAGATCATCCCGATGATTTCGATTCCAGTGCCCGGCACGGTCAGTCTCGGCTCGCGGAGCCGCCGCCGTCGCTCAGGGGAGCGCCGTTCAACAGGGTGCGCCCGCTGACCGGCACCGGATTCTGGAGCGCCTGCATGACGAAGCACCCTCGCTCGGCGTTGCGCACGACCCGGGCGACCAGATCCGGTGGGTCCGGCGAATCGATCTCCAGGGTCGTCTCCGCGCCCAGCATCCGGCCCTGGATCGTGTCGTTCAACACCGAGCCGTCCACGCGATAGCGCGCCGTCACGCGCATGCGCATTCCGTTCACCGTCATCTTCAGCATGTGCCCGTACCGGGACACCTGGGTCATCAGTCAGAATGCGAGCGCGGCGCTGAAGTACATGAGCGGGGTGGGCGCCGAGCCGAGCCCGCCCAGGCCAGGGCCTTCGTCAGAGGCGAACGTCATGTGGCCCGCGCCAGCGCGGCTGACGGTGGCCAGCTTGAGAAACGGCGTGACGAGATCGACGTCGGCCTCGAACACGATTTCTCGGGTCTCGATCCTCGGGCTCAAGCCTTCGGGCACCGAGGCCATCGTGATTCCTCAGGCCCGCCGCAGCGGCTCGAGGATCTTCACCGTGTCGGCCGGCTCCGGCCGGCGCGTGTAGTCCGCATCGGCGTCGACCGCGCGGACGACGCCCTGCCGATCGATGACGAATCGGGCCGGGACAGGGAGTCGCCACGTGCCGTCACCGTTGCCGCGCGGCAGATCGATCCCGAACTTCGTGTAGATCTCGCGCAGGTCGTCGGGCAGGGTGAATACCAGACCGTACGATTCGGCGACTTTATTGCCGAAGTCGCGCAGCATTTCGTATGCGTATGTCTCGGGCTCCTGGGTCTCGCGCGGCGTCCTCGCCACTTGCGGCGAGATGACGGCGAGGCTCGCGCCGGCGGCGGTGATCTCGGGCAGAGCGCGCTGCAGAGCTGCCAGCTCCGCGTTGCAGTAGGGTCACCACCGGCCGCGGTAGAAGGACAGCACGACGGAATCGCGCGCCCGCAGCTCGGCCAGGCTCACCTGGCGTCCGCCGGCGTTGGGAAGGGTGAAGTCCGGCGCCGGCTGCCCCACCTTCGTGATCCGGCTCATGATGCCGGAGGCTCGCAGGTCCTCGACGCTGCGGGCCATGATCTCCCGCGCTTCCGCCGGGATCCGTGCCTTGGACGCCTCGCGCAGCTTGTCGAGCTGTTCCTGCAGGGTCATGGGGTCCTCCTCGAGGGAGATCGATCAGCCGGGCGGGCATCGTCGCGGCGGGGGCGCGCGGTGGCGCCCCCGCGCTACGCGATCACCCGGTTGAGGAACCGCTCCGGCGGCCGCTCGCCCCACTGCGAGATGAGCCCGTCCTCCGCCGAGATCAGGTTCGAGCCGTTCTTCACGTTCAGCCGGTCCGTGTCGGACCAGTGCTCGTGCACGCGGCCCCACGGATCCGACCAGTAGTCGTAGATCTGGCTGCCCAGCAGATGGCGCCCGATGCCCCACATGTGCTCGTACTTGCCGAGCTTCTTCAGGTGCTCGTGGCCGGTGAAGACGTCGTCGATGTCCGCCACCTCGAACGAGAAGTGGTTCAGGCCGGCGCGCTCGTTCCTGACGCAGAAGAACACGTGGTGGTCGACGTACGTGCTCCCGCGATCGAGCCGGTTGAACGAGCCGATGATGTTGTCCTTGCTCCCGGCGTAGACGTCGTCCGAGCAGATGAAGCCGAGCGTCTCGCGGAACCAGCGCGCCGTCTCGACGACCTTCGGCGACGCCATGACCGCGTGGCCGATCCGCTTGACGCGCGAGGAGCCCATGTGGATCCGCATCACCTTGCCGGCGCGCTTGAGCCCTTCCGCTCCGAGGTTGAGCGGCTGGTGCTTCACGAGGATCGGCTTGAGCTTCTTGATCCCGTAGACGACCTCGATCTGATAGCCGTTCGGCTCCTTCAGCCGTACCCGCTTGCCGCCGCCCGGCTCGTCGATGTCCTCGACGCTCGAGGCGCCCGGCGCTTTGGACATCTTCTTCAGATCGTCGAGACTGGCCGCGTAGTAGGCGATCCCCACGAAGCCGGGATCGCCCTTCTCCGTGACGTGGATGTGGTGGGGCGCATCGGTGCCCCGCATGTAGAGCGCGGTGTTCGTCCTGGCCGCGCGCACCATGCCGAAGTTGGTGAGGAACTCCTCGGCCATGTCGAGGTCCGGGGACCGGAGCCGCCCGAACGCCAGATCCGTCGCCTTGATCGGTGCCATCGCCCTGTCCTCCTGTGTTGAGACGCTGGCCATGCTAGACCACCGTCAATCCCAGGGCAAGAAGCGCGGATAGCGCGGAGCGGAGTCGAGGCGGTCAGCGACCCATCAGCCGGTCGTACGAGCTCGAGATGCGCTCGATCAGCTGCGGATCGACCGTCGTGGCGCCGACCGTCCTGAACTCGATGCGGACGCTTCCGTCGGCCTGCGTGCGCACCAGCGCGAGCACGTCGATCCCGCTGTAGTTGCCGCGCAGGGTGCCGGTCGAGCGGTCTTCCTGGACGATGCGCACGCCCTGCTCCTGCATCGCGTTGCGCGCCGCGCCCCATGCGCGATCGAACGTGTTCGCGGGCGGCGTCGCGGAGACGCCGGGCGCCACTTCGTAGTACGTACAACCTGCGAGCAGGCTCGCGCAGAGCCCTGCCATCAGCAGGCCTCGACGGGTGGTCATCGTGCGCTCGTGTCGTCGGCGATCTTGGTCCACGTCTTGTCGGGGTTGAAGGTCTTCATCGCGTTCGCGACCTGCGCGGTCTTCGGCCCGAAGTCCTTCTGGTAGACGACGCCGTCGTGGCTCACGATGAACGTCGTGATGCCCGAGACGCCGTAGCTGGCCGGGTAGGCCACGAGCGCGAACCCCCCGATCATGTGCCCCTTGACGACGTAGTCGTAGGCTCCGCCGGGCGCAGCGGGGCCCTGAACAAACAGCGGGCGATAGAGATAGCCGTAATACGGCGACCGCTTGCCAGGTTCGGGCCTCGCGTAGCCGGCCGCCCTGGCCTCGGCGACGAGCGGGCCGAGCGGACTCGGTCTCTCGCTGGGCTTCGTCTCCCAGTAGAGACCGTCGCGCTTGCCCTTGGTGCTCTCCAGGCGTTGGGCGTACTCGAGCAGCCCGGTGCCGCGGTCCCTCGAATAGTATTCGCGCTGGGCGTCGACATAGGCCAGGCACACCTGGATCGCGGAGAGCTCGTTCCGTCCGATCCGCCGAAAGAGGATCTCGTCGTCGCCCGCGTCGGTGTCCCAGAACCACCGCGGGCCGTCGGGCACGAGAGGGATGGGAACCGGAAAGTCGTCGTCGCCGACGTAGAGGACGACTTTGCCACCGCCGCCCTCGAGCCGGTGAGCACGGTCGTAGGCCGCCACGAACCGCTGGTATGCCTCGCGGTCGGCGACGATGTCACCGGACGAGACAACTGGGACCCCTTTGGGGCCAAGGACCTGGACGAGTGCCTTTCGGTCCCCGGAGCGAAAGGCGCCAACGAGCGCGTTGACCGCGTCGTCCAGGGAATCGAAGCTCTTCTGCCCGGGCGGATCAGCGAATACCGCGCCTTGCAAACCGATCGCGAGCACGAGCGCGATGCTCAGAGCTTTCATCGCCGCCCTCCGCCTCCGCCTCCACCTCTCCCGCCGCCGCCCCCACCACCGCCCTTGGCGCCGCCACCACCACCGCCGCCGCCCCCGCCACCTCGGCTGCCCCCGCCGCCACCGCTGTAGCCGCTCGCACGCGACGAGCTCACGCTGGACTGGCCGCGCTGGCTGTTGGCGCGCTGTTGACCACCTTGCCCCATGCCCTCGAATCCCCCGGCCTCACGCCCGCCGCCACCGCGTTGCTGTGCTCCGCCGGCGCCGGCCTCGCGAGTGCCCGCCGACGGGCCACGTTGCCCGCCCCCGGCGTCGCGAGTGCTCGCCGACGCGCCACGCTGCCCACCCCCAGCGTCGCGAGTGCTCATCGCCGCGCCCGCGGTAGGCGTCGCGCGAACCGGCTTGGGGACTGTTGCCGCGGCCGTACTTCTGCTGGGTGCCCTTGTCGCGATACTGGGCGCCCTTGCGGTGCGACGGATCGTGATTGAACGATTGCTTGCCGCCTTGGCTCTGGCGACTGTTCCGCTCGTTCTTGATCTGGGTGGCCTTGTCCCCGCGGTTCACGTTGTTGGTGAAGTTGTTGGACTTGTTGACGTCGACGTCGACGTCGCCGCCACCCCAGTTACAGCCGCCCCAGACCGCCGCGCCGACCGCCATCCCCACGCCGAACGAGATCGCCGCCGCGCCCCAGGGGTAGGCCGGCGGATACGGGTAGTAAGGCGGATAGGCCGGCGGGTAGGACCCGTAGACGACGGTCGGGTTGTAGCTCGGCACGTAGACGACCTGCGGATTCACCGGCTCGATCTTGATGACTGTCTGCTCCGCGGGCGGAGCCGGCTGTCCCGGCGCTGCCGGCTGCGCCGCGGCTGCCTCGACGATCACCTTCTGCTGCTCGTTGGACTGGAGATTGCCCTGCGCCTGCGCCTTCGCCCGCATACGCTGGATGGCGTCCATGGTGTCCTTCCTCTGGTCGAGGAAGGCATCGCCGAGCTTCTGCATCCAGTCGATCTTCTCGTTCAAGAGCTCGAGAGTCTGGGGAAAGCTGCACAGCGACTTCACGCTGTCGTCCCAGTCGTACTTCTTGAGCTCTTCGTTGAGCGCCGTGTCCTTCAAGTTCGGGTTGCCCTTCATGAGCCGGGCGGCCTGGATCACCTCGAGCGGGTAGGTGGCCGCCATCATCACCTGCGCCACCAGCGGATCGGGATAGAGCGCGATCGGCGCGACGATCGCCTCGAGCTCCTCCGGCTTGAAGGGCTGGACGTCGTCGTCGCCCGGCGGCTGGGCTTGCGCGGGCTGCGCAGCTGGAGGCGGTGGGGCCGGGG
>QHTE01000013.1:0-36019 GCA_003220685.1 Candidatus Rokuibacteriota bacterium | reverse complement strand
CATGAGCTCTCCGTTGAGCATCGTGCTACCGGCCGTAGGCGAGTCGCCGCGCGCCTGCGTCCTTCAGGCCCTTGAGCCGGAAGCCGAGGGCGATCATCAGGATTCCGACCACGATCGCAAACGAGCCGATCAGCCACAGTACGGCGAGGGCCCCGGCGCCCGGCGCGACGATGAGGACGACGCCCAGCAGGACGCTCAGCGCGCCGTTCAGAGCGAGCAGCCATTCGTTTCTCAGCTCGCGGCGCAAGTGGAAGGCCGCGAGGATCTCGAAGATCCCGCGCACGATGGCCCACGCCGCGATCAAATATAAGAGCGCGATCGCGGTGACACCCGGCCAGAGGAGCGTCAGGACACCGGCGGCGAGGCTCGCCAGGCCGACCAGGAAGACCTCCCACGAAAATGACCCTTCGTGACGCTTCGCGAGCGCCCAGAGGATGGCGAAGATTCCATCGACGAAGAGATAGCCCCCGTAGAGCAGGACGAGGACCGCCAGGGTGATACCGGGCCAGAAGAATGTGCCGAGACCGAAGAGCACCGCGAAGATGCCGCGCAGGACGATCGCCCACCAGTTCCGTGCCAGCGTTTGTAGCATGGACGTGCCTTTCCGCCCTCCAGGTCGGGCGTGTCCCCGGGCCGGTTTCGGTCGAACCCCAGCGTGCGCTCAGAGAATCGGGGGGCCGGGAGCGGCTAACAATGAGACTTTAGTCGGATGCCGCAAGGGGGTGGGACTTTGGTCTACTAGGCGCCGCCGGAGGCCCCGGCGAAGGCCCCGGGGCCGAGGCGGGAGGGCCGAAGAATGGAACTGCGAGACACGCTGCAGGTCGCGATCGACGTTGGCGTACGGTTTGGCATCCGCATCATCGGCGCCATCGCGCTCTGGATCATCGGACGTTGGGCCATCAATTTCGTGGGGCGAATCATCAACCGCTGGCTTGTCCACCAGCACCTCGACCCCACGCTCGGCCGCTACATCGCCTCGGCTGCGTCGATCGCGCTGAACATCGTCCTCGTCATCGCGATCCTCGGAATCTTTGGCGTCGAGACGACGACCTTCGCGGCGCTCATCGCTGCGGCCGGCGTCGCCATCGGCGTGGCATGGGGCGGTATGCTCGGCAATTTCGCGGCGGGCGTGTTCCTCGTGATCTTCCGGCCGTTCAAGACCGGTGACTTCGTCAGCGCGGGCGGCGTGACCGGGATCGTGCAGGAGATCGGGATGTTCGCCACCACCTTCGACACGCCTGACAACGTGCGGACGATCGTCGGCAACAACAAGGTCGTGGGCGACACGATCCAGAACTTCTCGGCCAACCCGTACCGGCGCGTGGATCTCACGGCCCAGCTCGCCCACGGGGTCGACGTGAAAGAAGCGGTCGCCATGCTCAAGGAGCGGCTCGCGCGGATCCCGAACGTGCTGGCCCAGCCGGCCCCCGACGTCGAAATTCTCCAGTTCACGCTGGCGGGCCCGGTGCTCGCCATCCGGCCCTACTGCAGCCACGCGCACTACGGACAGGTCTACTTCGACACCAACCGGATGATCTGCGACTCGTTCAGCTCGGCGCGCTATCCGGTGCCCGAGCAGCACTTCCGGGTCTGGAGCCAGACCGGCTGATTCACTGCTGGCCGAGATAGGCCTCGCGGATCCGCGCGTCGCGCGCGAGCTCCGACGGCGCGCCCTCGGCCACGATCCGCCCCTGCTCGAGGACGTAGGCGCGGGCCGCGATGGCGAAGGCCTGCGCGATGTTCTGCTCGACCAGCAAGACCGCGACGCCCTCGGCGTGGATCCCGGCGATGATCTCGAAGACCTGGTCGACGATCTGCGGCGCCAGGCCGAGCGAGGGCTCGTCGAGCAGCAGGAGGCGCGGCATCGCCATCAGCGCCCGCCCGATCGCGACCATCTGCTGCTGGCCGCCCGAGAGCGCGCCGGCGAGCTGTCGCCGGCGCTCGCGCAGGACGGGGAAAGTGGCGAAGACGCGCTCGAGGCTCTCGGTGCGCCGCGGACGTGCCGCGGGCGCGTAGCAGCCGATCTCGAGGTTCTCCGCGACCGTCATCGCCGGGAAGAGGCGGCGGCCTTCGGGGACGAGCGCGATCCCGCGGCCGCAGAGCTCGTGCGCGGGGACCGACGCCAGATCGCGCTGGTCGAGCCGCACGCGGCCGCCGCGAATCGGCAGCAGGCCGGCGATCGCGTCGATGAGCGTGGTCTTGCCGGCGCCGTTCGGTCCGACCACGGTGACGAGCTCGCGCGCGCCCACGACGAGCGACACGTCCCAGACCGCGACGGCGTCGCCGTGGGCGACCTCGAGGCGCTCGACCTCAAGCATAGGCCTTCCCGAGATACGCGCGGACCACGTCGGGGTCGCGCATCACCTGAGGCGGGAGGCCTTCGGCGATCACCCGCCCCCCGCTCAGCACCACCACCCGGTCGGCGAGGTCGAGGACGGCCCGCATGATGTGCTCGACGAAGACGACGGTCGTGCCGCGGTCGCGGATCCGGCGAACGAGGCGCAGCGCGTCGGTCATCTGCGCCGGCGTCAGCCCCGAGAGCACCTCGTCGAGCAGCACCAGCCGCGGCTCCGACGCGAGCGCGCGCGCGAGGTCGAGAAATTTGCGCTCGAGCAAGTTCAGCTCGTCGGGGAGCACGTCGGCCTTGGCCTCGAGGCCGGTGAAGGCGAGCCAGGAGCGCGCCAGGCTTCGCCCGGCCGCGCGGCCGTGCCCGCCCCCGAACATGGCCGCGAGCGCAACGTTGTCGGCGACGGTGAGCCGGCGAAACGAGCGCGGGATCTGATAGGTGCGGGCGACGCCGAGGCCGGCGATCCGGTGCGCCTGCACCCGGGCGATGTCCAGGCCGTCGAGCACGACCTGGCCGCCATCCGCCCGGTAGTAGCCGCTGACCACGTTGATCAAGGTGGATTTGCCCGACCCGTTCGGACCGATGAGACCGAGGATCTCGCCGGCCCGGACCTCGAGCGTCACGCCGGCCAGGGCCTGCAGGCCGCGGAAGGCCTTCTTCACGTCGGTGCACCCGAGCAGCGGGCCCGCCGCCACCCGCACCGGCGCCTCGACGCTCACCGACGCGGCGCCGCGCGCCGGCGCCTCGACGCGCGCGACCTGCGCGCGCCGCGCGCGACTCAGGCCTCCCGCCACGCCGTCGGGCAGGAACACGATGACGGCGATCAGGCTCGCGCCGATGAGCGCCCGGTTCAGGACGGCGCTCTCGCCGCCGGTGAGCGACTGCGTGAGCGCGGTGACGATGACGGCGCCCAGCGCCGGACCGTACCAGAAGCGGGTGCCGCCGAGCGCGGCCATCATGATCGCGTCGACCGCGAGCCCGACGGCGAACGTCTCGGCGACGGTCACGTACGTCACGAACATCGCGTGGATTCCGCCGATCAGCCCGGCGATGAAGCAGCTCAGCGCGAAGGCGATGAGCTTGTAGCGGTAGGTGGGGACGCCGAGGACTTCGGCGACGTCCTCGTCGTCGCGGATAGCGAAGAGCCCCATGCCCCAGCGCGACCGATGGATCGCGAGCGCGGCGAAGGTCGAAAGCAAGGCGACGGCGAGCGCCAGGTGGTAGAGCGTCGTCGGCGGCCCACCGAAGAGCGCCGGGACGGGGACCGCGGCGAGGAAGACGCCGGGGCCGCCGTCGAGCCGCGTGTTGAGGGCGATGGTCGACAGCACGAAGGTGACCGCGAGCGTCAGGAGGCCGAAGAGCTCGCCGCGCACGCCGCGAACGCGGAAGACGACCGCGGCGATCGCGCTGCCGAGGAGCGCCGCGACCAGTCCGGCCGCCGGCAGAGTCCAGAGGAACGGGACCCCGAGGGCGGTCGCGAGGGTCGCCGTCGTGTAGACGCCCGCGCCGAAGAACGCGGCGTGGCCGAAGCTGAAGTAGCCGGCATAGCCGCTGAGGATGTTCCAACTCGTCGCCAGCGACACCCAGAAGAACACGAGGTAGAGGAACGATTCGTAGAAGGCCGGCAGCTTCAGCGCCGGCACGAGGGCCAGTACCAGGGCGGCGGCGCCGAGGGGGACCACCGGCGGGATCCGGGACACCCTCAGAGCTCCGGCCGCAGCAGCAGGATGACGATCAGGAGCGTGAACGAGACCAGCGGCGCCCAGCCCGGCGCGGTCACCGCCATCGTCAGCGCCTCGCTCGCGGCGATGAAGATCGAGGCGGCGAGGAGCCCCAGCGCGTTGCCGAGCCGGCCGATGATGACCGCGGCGAACACGACGCCGATCCACGAGTAGATCTGCGCGGGCGCCAGGGTGTGGTTGAGGGCGATGAAGAGTCCGGCGACGGCCGCGTACGCCGAGCTCAGGCCGGCGAGCAGCAGTGCCACGCGTCGGCGGTTGACGCCGAACGCGCCGGCGATCGGCCCGTCCTGCGCGCACGCGCGCGCGGCCTTGCCCAGATAGCTCCAGCGGAGCCATGCCCAGGTGGCGAGGGTCAAGGCCACCGCGGCGACGAACGCCAGGAGCCCGCCGAGTCCCACGTAGATCGTCCCGAGCTTGAGCGACGTGCGCATGTACGGCGACTCGAGCCGGCGGAAATCGGCGGTCCAGATCCACTGGATCAGGCTCTCGAGGATGACGGTGAGCCCGAAGGTCACGATCAGCGATGTGAGCTCGTCGATCCTCAAACGCAGGAATCCTTCCTCGAGCACGACCCCGACCACGAAGAATCCCGGCACGATCGCGACCAGCGTGAGGATCGGATCGAGGCGGAGCGCGGTCGCCAGCTGGTAGGTGAGATAGGCCCCGAGAAACGCCAGCGCGAAGTTGGCGAGGTTGATGACGCGGAGCAGGCCCCACGTCAGGCTGAGCCCGAGGCCGAGCAGCGCGTAGAGCCCGCCGGTGAACAGACCCGCGAGCAGCGACTGGCCGATCAGGTTCAGGCTGGGCAGCGCGCGGCTCTCAGGCGGAGTAGAGAGGCAAGCGCTGGCCCGGCGGCAGATTGGCCACCGCGTCCTCGAGCGTGCGCGCCTGGCGCCACTCGCTCGCCGGCCGCACGGAGCCGTTCGTGCCGACCTGATCGATGCCCCAGTAGATCTCGAGGTTGTTGCCGTCGGGGTCCTGGAACTCGACGGCGATCTGACAGCCCGCCCGCCGGCGCCCCTCGAACACGATCGGGACGCCGTGCTTGCGCAGCCACGCCCGCGCGCGGAACACCTCGTCGAGCGACGCCACCTCGAACGCGAAGTGGTTCAGGCTGCCGCGGTCGCTCGCGCGGGCGCCACCAACCAGCGCGACGCCGTGATGGTCGGCGTTGCAGCGCATGAAGACCATGCCGCCCGGCACCATGCTGTCGGGGTACCGATCGCTGACCGCCAGGCCGAGCACCTCGGTGTAGAAGCGCACCGACTGCTCGAGGTCGGTGACGTTGAGCACGACGTGGCCGAGCTTGCGCAGCTGGAACTGGAGCGGAGCCTCCGACGTGTCGGACATGAACGTTCTCCTCGACTGTAATCGCGCCGCGGCCGGCGGGGCCCCAGCCCCGCGACGGCCTGCAGCGCGCACCACGATCCCGCTAGTCGGTCGCCAGGGCGCGCCGCCGCTCCCGATGGTAGTCGGACAGCTTGAGGTTGGCGGAGGCGATCGTCTGAGCCTCCGCCGCCACGCGCGCGACGGCGTGACCGGGGATCATCACGTAGAGCTCGTCCTCGCCGAGGTCGGTATAGACCCGATTGCCGACGCAGCCCGTGCTCGCGATCACCCCCTGGGCGATCGACGCCGGCAGCGCCATGCACGTGGGACGGCCCAGGAGCGGCGCGGGCGCCGCGATCCCCGCGCGCAGCGCGGCTTCCTGCAGCAGCATCACGCGGCCGGGCCTGCCGGCGACGAGCACCACGTCAGGATCGACCGGAGAGTCGGCGAGCGGCGCGTAGATCACGACACCGGGCGTCCGCGCCACTCGCGGCATGCCCGGGACTTCGTTCATCTTCAGATAGCCGAGCTCGGTCATGAGCGCGAGCGTCTGCGGAAGCTCCGCGGCGCGCTCCGGCGGCAACGGGATGTTGTGCGTGTAGCTGCCGATCGGGCAGTTGTGGTGATCGGCCGGCACCGTGTAGAAGGTCCGCTCGGCGGCGGCGAGCCGCCAGAAGCTGCAGCCCGAGGGCTCGGTTCCGGCGAACTTCGGGACCCCCGGCGGCGGCGAGGATCGGAACGCGACGGCGACGGGCCTCCGCTGGAGGCCGAGGGCTCCGGTGAGCTGCCGCTCCACGGTGCGATAGTCGGGCATCGTTGACCTCTGATCCTAGAACGGGGTTTTGACGATTCGTCCGTTCGCTTCTACGTACCACTTCTCGCTCGCAAAGGTCTTGCCCCCGAGGGTTGCCGCCATCCAGTCGGCGGTGAGGATCGGCGGAAATGGACCGAGGTTCGCGGCCGGCACGTTGCCGACGGAGTGGCGCGAATCCTGATAGACGACGAGGCGCTTGGGGCCGCGAAGCGATCGCATCAGGCGCTCGGTGTGCTCGAGCGGCGAGAGCTCGTCGAACTCACCCGCGACGCAGAGGTACGGCGCGCGGATCCGCTCGGCGTGTCCCTCCCACGTCATGCTCGGGCGGAGCTCGTCGAAGCGCGCCTCGTCAGTGAGGCCGGACATGTACATGAAGCGCATCTTGAACGTCGGCGACGCCTCCTCGAAGATCGTGTGGAAGCCGGGCTCGTGGCAAACGGCCGAGACCGCGACGGCGCGGATGCGCGGCTCGTGCGCGGCCGCGATCGTGCCGAAGAACGAGCCGAAGCTGTTGCCGGCCAGGCCGATGCGGCTCGCGTCGATCTCGGCGCGGGCCGAGAGCCAGTCGACGGCCGCCGTGCCGGTCGCGATCCACGCGGGCATGCTGAAGTAGATGTCGAGCACCGGGCTCTCGTACTGGCCGGGCCCGTCCAGCGCGAGCACCGCCAGACCGCGCGAGAGCCACCGATCCCCGTACATCGCCACGCCCATCTCCTTGAAGCTGTCCATGCCGGGGAGCGAGATCACGACCGGGACGCGCTCGCCGCGGTGGCCGGGCGGCAGATGAAGCCAGGCCGGGAGCGACCGACCGTCGGGCAGGCGAATCCACGCCGCCTCGACGTGGTGGTCGGCGAGCCTCGCGTACTTCGTGTAACACTCGCGCTTCCTGTCGTTGTAGAGGCGGTTCTGCTCGTTGTTCTCGTCGATCGGCCACTGCGCGGCGCCCCAGTGGATGCTCGCCATGAAGTAGTTCTCGCGCGCCGTGACGAAACCCTGGCTCTCCTCGGCGGCACGGGCCTTGGCTTCACGACGGCGGGCGACCGCCTCGAACGCAGGGGAGGCGTCGGCGAGCTTCGTGATGCGCTGGCGGAGCGCGGCGAAGTCGGCGTTGGCCTCGGGACCGCAGGGCACGGAAAGATAGATGGAGCGCGGCTGGTCCCAGTCCATCCCGACCGAGCGGATGATGTTGTCGAGCAGCCAGCGCTGCTCGGTCCAGCGCCGCGTCAGCGGCCCGTGAGCGGGTCGGGCGGCGTTTGCGTCGTTGACCAGCTCGAGAGAACCGTCGGACATGAGGTCACCCCCTCGGAGGTCGCGGCCGGGTACCGCGAACTATACTGCGGCGCTCTCACTCAAGCCAGGGAGGTTCGCGACGAGGAAGCGAAGAGGGAGTGGAGGGGACCGTCGGGGCCCCTCCATCGGCATCGACGGATCTAGCCAGCGTGCGGCGGTATCGGCGGGGTCGGCGGCGTCGTGCCGCTCGGGATCCACACCCAGTAGTAGGGGTGGCGCCGCCGTCACCGTAGTGCTGCCCGCGTCCCTCTGGATAGACGACGCGATCGCGTAGGCTTGCGGCAAGCGTGCCGAGCGTCTCAGCGGCGCGCGCACCGCACAACGGAGCGGGACCACGTAAGAAATGCCCGGCATTCTTTCGCGTCCCGCGCGCGCACGCTTTAGTCCGACGCTGGCGGCCACTTCGCGCTACCATCCCGCGTGACGACCGATCGAGGTGCCGTCAACCGAGGAGGACTCGATGCTTGCGATCTGGGTGAAAGTGCGGGTGAAGCCGGACCAGAAGAAGCGGTTCCTCGAGGCGATCGAGATCGACGCGCTCGGCTCCGAGCGGGACGAGCCGGGCTGTCTGCAGTTCAACGTCCTCCAGGACGATCAGGATGAGAACGTCTACTACTTCTACGAGGTCTATAAGGACGCGGCGGCCCTCGAAGCTCACCGCGCGGCGCCTCACTATGCGACCTGGCGTGCCGCGGCCGACACCCTGGACGGACCGACCGCCCCGACCCGGTGCAAGACCGTCTTCCCGGCGGATCGAGCGTACTGGGGCAAGGTGTAGGGATGGGAGCACCGTGCGGCTGATGGCTCGAGCCGTTCGCGCGCTGTCCACCGGGCGTCGCTGCCGTCACCGCCCGATCACAGGAGGCCAGCGTCCGGCGATGGCGCGACCAGTCGAATCACGCAGTTCGAGCACACGCCGCGTGTGGCGCGGGGATTGCTAGCTGTGGCGTCGATGCTATCAGACCGTCTATTCGGGCTCTTCTCGTCGGACCTGGCGATCGACCTGGGCACGGCCAACACGCTCGTGTTCGTCCAGGGTCGGGGCATCGTCCTCAACGAGCCGTCGATCATCGCGATCCGCCGGACCGACAACGAGGTCATCGGGGTGGGGCACGAGGCCAAGGCGATGCTCGGCCGCACGCCCGAGCACATCCAGGCGCTGCGGCCGCTGAAGGACGGTGTCATCGCCGACTTCGACGTGACCGAGCGGATGTTGCAGTACTTCATCGAGCGCGCGCGGCAGATCTCGTCCGGGCGCAAGCGCGCCTGGGTGCTCGACAGGCCCCGCGTGGTCGTCGGCGTCCCCTCGGGCATCACCCAGGTCGAGAAGCGGGCGGTGCGCGACGCGGCGCTCCAGGCCGGCGCGCGCGACGTCTATCTGATCGAGGAGCCCACGGCCGCGGCGATCGGCGCGGGCCTGCCGATTCACGAGCCGGGCGGTCACCTGGTCGTCGACATCGGAGGCGGCACGACCGAGGTGGCCGTCATCTCCATGTCCGGGACCGTGTACTGCAACTCGGTACGGATCGCCGGCGACGAGATGGACGAGGCGATCATCCAGCACATCCGGAAGCACTACCGCCTGCTGGTCGGTGAGCGCCGCGCCGAGGAGATCAAGATCGCGCTGGGCTCCGCACACCCCGAGGCGCTGGAGCGCAGCTCGATCGAGGTGAAGGGGCGCGATCTCGTCGACGGCGTGCCGAAGACGCTCGTCATCACCGACGAGGAGATCCGCGAGGCGCTGCGCGAGCCCGTGATGACCATCGTCGAGACGGTCCGGACGTGTCTCGAGCGGACGCCACCCGAGCTCGCGGCCGACATCATCGAGAAGGGCGTCGTGCTGACCGGCGGCGGCGCGCTCCTGCGCGGGCTCGACTGGCTCCTGCAGCACGTGACGCAGCTGCCCGTGCGTGTCGCGGACGACCCGCTCACCTGCGCCGCGCGCGGCGCCGGCCGGGCGCTCGACGATCTCGAGCTCCTGAGGAAAGTCGCGATTCCGGCCTGACGCGCTCCTAGTCCACTCCGAAGTCGTACACCCGGCCGGACGCGCCGGTGGCCATCCCGTAGGTGAGGACGAAGCCGTATTCGCCCGGCTTCAGCGGCTCCTTTGGCGTCAGCTTGTAGAGGCCGCGCGCGTCCCGCTCGGCCGCCTCCATGTCCACCTTGTCCTCGCTGCGCACGCCGTACTTGACGGAGCCGCCGAACGGCGCGAACGATCCGCTGGAGATCTTGAGATTGCGGTCGTCGTGGTCGCTGCCCGGCTTGAGCCTCACCAGCGGTGCGTCGTTCGCGGACCACGTGCTGTAGAAGACCGGCTTTTTGTCCGCGATCCGGTACGTGGCCTTCCGGCCCTTGAGGACCAGCTCGCCCTTGGAGTCTTCCGGTAGCCCGCCTGGCGGGCGAAGCGCACGCACTCGGCCACCAGGCGCTCGCCGATGCCGATCCCCCGCGCGCCCGGCTCGACCAGCAGCAGGCGCAGCTGTGGATTGATTCTGTCAATATTGACCCGACGGCCCGCCGCATGGTACCCCGTGCTCCACCACCAGAGGAGGACGGCGATGCTGGATCTCGTGATTCGCGGAGGCGACGTGGTGACGCCGCAGGGCGTCGGCCGATGGGACGTGGCCATCGAAGGCGAGCGCATCGTCGCCCTCGGCCTGCCCGAGCACGGGCTCCAAGCGGGTCGGGTGATCGACGCCAGCGGCCGGATCGTCGTGCCGGGCGGCATCGAGCCCCACACGCACCTGGCGCACTTCATCTCGATGCAGCCGGAGGAGAACCTCCACACCCTCGGCCCGGAAGAGGACACACGGGGCATGGTCTTCGGCGGGACCACCACCCACGTCGATTTCTGCTTCGTGCGGCCGGGGACGGACGTGCAGCAGGTGATCGAGACGCGCGCCGCGCGCTGGAAGGGCAACTCGTACGCGGACTATTCGTTCCACGTCGCGCTCCAGGGCGCCCTGCCCATCAAGCTGTTCGATCAGCTGCCGGAGGCGGTCCAGGCCGGCTTCCCGAGCTTCAAGGTCTTCACGGTCGACGTGCTGCCGCCGCATCCCAGGCGGCACACCTACCGGCTCGACTATGGGCGGATCCAGCTGGCGATGGAGAAGATCGCCCCGCACGACGGCATCATGGTCGTGCACGCCGAGGACCACGACATCGTGCAGTTCATGTACGAGAAGTTCCGCGAGGAGAAGCAGACGGACGGCTGGCTGCTGCCCCTCGTGCACAACAAGCTCTCGGAGAAGCTCGCGTTCCGCCGCACGATCCAGCTCGCCGCGCACACCGGCGCCGGCGTCTACTTCGTGCACACCTCCGCGCGCGAGGGCGTGGAGGCGGTGGCGGAAGCGCGCGCCGGCGGGTATCCGATCTACGCCGAGACGCTCCACCACTACGCCTGCTTCACTGCCGAGGACTACAGGAGCCCGCGCGGGTTCTGCTACCACACCTATCCCTCGCTCAAGTATCCCGAGGACCAGGCCGCGCTCTGGAACGGGCTCGTGCGCGACGGCGTGTCGACGACCGCGACCGACGAGTTCCCGACGTCGCTCGAGCTGAAGCTGCGGGGGCAGGACCTCGAGAACGTCACCGGCGGCAACCTGGGCGCCGAGGCGCGCATGGGCATCGTCTACTCCGAGGGCGTCGTGAAGCGGAAGATGTCGCTCGAGCGGTTCGCCGACGTCACGGCCACGAACGCCGCGAAGATCCTGGGCCTCTACCCCAAGAAGGGCGTCATCGCCCCCGGCAGCGACGCGGACATCGCCATCATCGATCCCGCGATCCGCAAAACGCTGACGCGCGAGGATTTCCACGTCAGCGACTACAGCCCCTGGGAAGGCTGGGCGATCCAGGGCTGGCCGGTGACCACGGTCCTGCGCGGGCGCGTCGTGGTGGAGAACCGGCGCCTGGTATCCGACAGCCGCGACGGCAAGCTGGTCGCGCGCAAGATCTCGCCCGAGGTGCTGCGGCGCCCGGCCTGCTGAGGCTCGGCAACCGGATCGCGCTCCCGTGACCGACCTGACGACCGAACAGGTGGGCGCGCTCGCGGCGGCCCTCGGGCTGCCCGTCACGGCCGACGACGTCGCCGAGGTGACGCACCGGCTCAACGCGCTGATCGCCGCCCGAGATCGGCTGAGGGCGCCCTCAGGCGGTGGCCGCCGGCAGCTCGACGATGAAGGCCGCGCCGCCTTCCGGGCGGTTGACGGCTCGCAGCGATCCCTGGTGCTGCTCGACGATGGAGTACGACACCCAGAGGCCGAGCCCCGTGCCTTCGCCGGGGGCCTTCGTCGTGGTGAACGCCTCGAAGATGCGCGGGAGCACGTTGGGGTGGATACCGGGTCCGGAGTCGAGCACTTCCAGGCGAACGTTCTGACCGCCGGGCTCGGACAGCCGCACGGTGATGACCCGCTCGCCCTTGTGCGCGGCCATGGCCTGATGCGCGTTCTGAACGAGGTTGAGCAGGACCTGCTGGATCTGACCCTCGTCGGCCATGACCGGCCGGACCTTTCCGAAGTCGGTGACGACCTTGACGCCGTCGCGGCGCAGCTGGTGACTCTTGAGCTCCACCACCCACTGGACCTGATCCTCGAGGCGGCAGGGGTGACGCTCGGCGGCGTGCCCGCTCGTGAACCGCAGGAGGTTCTGGAGCATCTGCGCCGCGCGCGACGTCTCCTGGACGATCGTGTGCAGGCGCTCGCGACTCTTGGCGGGATCGTCCGATCCCATCAAAAGGAGCTCGGCCTGGCCGAGGATCGCGGTCAGCCGGTTGCGCGTCTCGTGCGCGAGACCCGCCGCCAGCTTGCCCACCGTCGAGAGCTTGTCGCCCGCGATCAGCTGCGCCTCGGCCGACATGAGATCCTCGAGCTGGCGCCGCGTCGCCGAGTAGAGCTGCGCGTTCTGCAGGGCCAGGCCGATCTGGTTGGCGCACGCTTCGACGAGCGCGATCTCGGACTCGCTGAACGCTTCCCGCGTGCGGCGCCCGAGCGACAGCGCGCCGAGGATCCGGCCCCGACTGTGGATCGGCACGCACACGAAGGCGTGGATCCCTTCCTGAGTGACGGCGGCGCGGGCCGCCGGCAGGAGATCGGCGGACTCGCTGACGTGCGCCCAGTGTAGCGTCTTGCCCGTGGCCGCCACGCCGCCGATGAGCCCTTGCCCGATCGCGAGCGTCCGGTTGATCTCGCGCAGCCGCGGCCGCAGGCCCCGGTCTCCGCGCAGGTGCAGGGTCGAGCCGTCGGCCGAGAGCAGGTGGAGGCTCGAGATCTCGTGGCCGGTGACGTGCGTGAGCGCGTCCAGCGCGATGCGCAAGACCTCGTCGACGTCGAGGGTGGCGCTGATCGCCTCGCCGATGCGGTGCAGAATGCGCACGTGCGATTCGGCGTCCACGGTCGACGCCCCCATCGTGCGCCGGACCAGTGCGTGGAGCTCCCGCAGCCGCTCGTCGCCGTGGTCCTTGAAGGCGAAGGCGTAGCCCTCGTCGTCGGCGCGCACGAGGATCGACGGCACCTCGACTTGCGTCTCGCTCTCCGGCAGGGTGATCGAGAGCGTCGCCGTGCCGGCGGCGCGGCGCGAGCCATTGCCGCGGACCTTGATGCCGGAGGCGCTCAGGTCGACCGACGTCGACTCCCACTCGGCGCCGTTCTGCTCGCGGATCCGCACCGGCAGCGAGAGGACCGCCCGCGGCGCGCGCCGACGATCGAGCGCGGCCTCCTCGGTCTTGCGCTTGGCGTCCTTGGTCGACGCCTTGGCGGGAGCCTCGAAGCACGCGAGCGCCTCTTGCAGCCGCCGCAGCGCGACGGGCTTGCCGATGAAGTCGAACGCGCCCGCTCGCATGGCCTCCTGGGCCTGGCTCTCGGTCGCGCGTCCGGAGATTACGAGGATCGGGACGTGCAGACTGCGGACCGCTTCGTGCCGCATGAAGTCGAGCCCGCTCATGCCGGGCAAGCACACGTCGAGGAGGACCGCGTCGGGACGCTCGGCGCGCAGGGTGTCGAGCGCCGTCTCGGCCGTGTGCGTGATCACGGGATCGTGCCCGATCTCGTGGAGGAACTCCCCGAAGACCTCGCACACCGAGTGATCGTCGTCGATGACCAGGATGCGCATATTGTGTTTGCCGGCTAAAGGCTGTCCCTTCTTCCAGCAATTGGCATACCATGGGCACCTGACGGACAACTGTTTGATAAATACGGTAATTCCTGAAACTACGACCCGCGGGGAATGGATGATCCGGGGTCAGCGCTGGCCGATTCTGCCCACGGTCCGGGAGCGTCGCGCTCCCAACGACGAGATCAGAAGGAGATCGGGCGAAGCCCCATCGGCAGCGCGATCTTGTAGTACGAGGCGAGGAAACCTTCCCACCACGCCTGGCGCTCGCCGCCGCGCGCCACCTCCGAGAACAGACGCAGGCTGTCGTCCTGCCACTGCTGGAGCGTGTCGAGATTGCCCGGGTCGTCCTCGATCAGCGCCTTGACCAGGGCCCGGCCGTAGCTGATGTGGCGCGTCTCGTCGCGGATGCGCGCCCGATGGTTGACCGCGGACAGGACGTCGCCGCGCGCCTCGGCGCCGTCGGCCAGGACGGTGAAGGTTCCGGGGCCGGCGGCGCCCTCGGCGACGAAGTTGCCCTTCACGAGGATCTCGATCGAGTCCTCGAGCTCGAGCAGGTGCCGGAAGAAGCGGCAGGTCGTGCCCGGCGCTTCCCAGGCGGCGAGCCAGTCCCGCTCAGGGATGCCGGCGCGCTCGAAGACCTCGCGGTCCATCTCGAGGTGGCGCTGCTCGTCGGCCAGCTGGAACAGCGCCGACTTCTTTAGCTCGTCGAACGGGGCGTTGGCCGCGGCGGTCGCGACGTAGTGCGTCGCCGACAGCTCGGAGTAGTAGTTGTTGGCGAACTGGTCCACGGCGTTCGCGAGGTAGCGCGGGCTGACGGTCCTGTAGTTCAGCGCGTCGTCGGAGATGGTCGCGCGCTCGGCGAGATACCGCTCGCGCTCGCGTGCCTGCATGACGACGTAGCGCTCCCAGCTGAGGTTCGCCGGATCGTTGAATAGCGCCGTGTTCTTGAGGACGAGCCGCTTACGCGCCATCGCGTTCCCTCTTCGGGATTATACGCGCGCCTCGGCCGGCGGGGCCCCGGCCCCGCGACGGCCTGCGGCGCGCCCTGCCGTTACGCGCCGGGCCCGCGCTCCATGGAATAGGGTTGCCAGCGCACCAGCTTGCTCTTCTCGAGCACCGACGGATTCACGCAGCTCCGCGGCCAGCGACCGCTCAACACGAGGGCGATCTCCTGACCGACGCGCCGCTTGCGCACGGGGTCGAACCGCGCCGAGGCCGAGGCCACGTGCGGCGTCAGGATGACGTTGTCCATCTTCAAGAGCGGATTGCCGTTGTCGGGCGGCTCCTGCTCGAGCACGTCGAGCCCGGCGGCGGCGATCCAGCCCTCCTTGAGCGCCTTGATGAGCGCCGTCTCGTCGGTGGTCGGGCCGCGCCCGGTGCTGATGAAGAGGGCCTCCGGCTTCATGAGCCGGAAATGGTGCTCCGTCATCAGGTGGTGTGCGTCGGCGGTGGCCGGCGCGTGCATCGACACGATGTCCGAGCGCTGCAGCAGCTCGGTGAGGTTGACGGGCTCCACGCCGTACTGGCTCACGACCAGCTCCTCGACATACGGATCGTACGCCAGGATGTGGAAACCGAACGCGCGTGCCCGCACCGCGACGGCGCGGGCCACGTGCCCGAAGGCGATGAGGCCGAGGGTCTGGCCCATCAGGCGCGGGAACTGGGACAGGAGCGGCCGTCCCTCCGCCCAGCGCCCCTCGCGGACCATCCGGTCCATCGTGATGACCCGCCGGTAGGTGGCCAGGATCAGCATCATGGCGTGGTCGGCGACTTCCTCGATGAACGTGTCGGGCACGTTGGTGACCGGGATGCCGCGCGCGGAGGCCGCCTCGACGTCGACGGAGTCGACGCCCACGCTGCCGAGCGCGATCACCTTGCACCGCTCGAGCCCGTCGATAAGGCGCTTGGTGAAGCGGCGCCCCTTCGCATAGAGCGCGTCGGCGTCGCGCGCCTCCTTGACGAAATCCTCATCGGTCTTGGCCGCGATCTCGACGATCTCGGCGTCGATCGGCGCGAGGGCCTCCATCTCGAGCTTGTAGCCCACACCGGGAATCGAAAAGCTTGCCCCGCTCGGAGTCACCACCTTGAACTTCGCCACGCTCGCCTCCTCCTCCGTGTTCGTCGATCTCGGTCCGACACGCCGGGTGGCGCGAGCGCATTGTCGCACAGGCGGCGCCGCGCGGGCGTCGCCGATCCCGGCTGCCCTGGCTCCCGATCATCGCACAGTCTGCACGCTTTCATCGGCCGGGCCGGCCGGCGCCGTGCCCACCCGTACGCTTGCGCGGTTTCCGACTCTTGACCTAGTATTTCGCCCATAGCCGAATCCTCCGGAGGAACCTCCCATGATCAAGCGCATCATCGCGGTTGTCGCCGGCGCGCTCGCCCTCGGCGTCGCGTCGGCGCAGGCGCAGGAAGTCAAGGTCGGCGTCAACCTGCCGTATACGGGCATCGGCGCCGAGTTCGCCCAGCTGGTCGATCGGGGCATGGAGCTCTACCTGAAGCTGAACGCCGACCGTGTGAAGCCGTACAAGATCACCCTGATCCGGCGCGACGTGAAGGATCCGAGCGGCGCCAACGCGAAGATCGCGGTGCAGGAGCTGCTCACCCAGGACAACGTCGATATCCTGGCCGGCTGGATCTATTCGCCGAACGCCATCGCGTCCGCGCCGATCGTGACCGCCGGCAAGAAGCTGGCGGTGATCATGAACGCCGGGACGGCGCACATCACGAACCTGTCGCCGTACTACGTGCGCACCTCGTTCAGCATGTGGCACGCCGGCTACGCGCTCGGCGAGGCCTCGGCGAAGATCCTGAACGCGAAGACGGCCGTCGTCGGCTACACCGACTTCCCGCCCGGCAAGGACAGCCTCGCCGCGTTCAAGCGGAGCTTCGAGGCCAACGGCGGCAAAGTGATCGACGAGATCCCGATGGGGGGCGCGGGCGCGGTGCCCGACTTCACCCCGTTCTTCCAGCGCGCCAAGGACAAGAAGCCGGATCTGTTCTTCGTCTTCGTCCCGGCCGGCGATCACGCGGCCGCCGTCGTGAAGACCTATGCCGCGCTCGGCATGCGCGAGGCCGGCATCAAGCTGATCGGCCCGGGCGACATCACGCAGGACACGAAGCTCCAGGCGATGGGCTCGGCGGCGGTCGGTCTGATCACGATGCATCACTACCACGCCGATCTCGACAATCCGGAGAACAAGCGCTTCGTCGAGGCGTGGAAGAAGGAGTACGGCGCCGCCACCACGCCCGACTTCATGGCGGTCGGCGGCTACGACGGCATGGCGGCGATCGTCCACGTCGTCCATGCGCTCAAGGGCAAGATCGAGGTCGACGCGGCCCTGGAGGCGCTCAAAGGCTGGAAGTTCGCGAGCCCGCGCGGCCCGATCACGATCGATCCCGTGACGCGCGACATCGTGATGAACGAGTACCTGTCCGAGGCGGTGATGAAGGACGGGCGAGTCTACCAGAAGGTGATCGGCAAGATCGACGGGGTCAAGGACGCCTGCAAGGAGCAGAAGATCGGGCCGTGCGCTCCCCCCGCCAAATGATCGCTCCGGCGACGAGCTGATCTGAGCGCCGTCCACCGAACGCTCTCGTGATCTTCGGCGCCGACGTCGCCAGCATGCTCCTGGGCGGCGTGGCCGCAGGCATGGTGCTGTTCATCGTGTCCGTCGGCCTCTCGGTCACGATGGGCCTGATGGGGTTCGTCAACCTCGCCCACGGCGGCTTCGCCATGCTCGGGGGCTACGCGATCGCGCAGGCGATGAAGCTCTGGGGCGTCGGCTTCGTGCCGGCGCTCGTCTTCGGATTCGTCATCACCGCGCTCGCCAGCGCGGTCCTCGAGCGGCTGCTCTACGCGCGGCTCTACCGCGCGAGCGAGCTCGATCAGGTGCTGTTCACGATCGGCCTCGTCTTCATGATGATCGCGTCGGTCACCTTGCTGGTCGGGCCCGAGAACCAGCCGCTGAGGCTACCGGCGTTGCTCCAGGGCCAGGTCAATCTCGGCTTCACGCACTATCGCACCTACAGCGTCGTCCTCATCGTGGTCGGGATCGTGATCGTGAGCGGTCTCTGGCTCGTCTTCGAGCGCACGCGGATCGGTGCGCAGATCCGCGCCGCCGTCGACAACCGGCGCATGGCCGAGTCGCTCGGCATCAACATCGGGCGCCTGTTCACCCTGACGTTCGCCTTCGGCAGCGGTATGGCGGCCCTGGGCGGCGGGCTCGGCGCCGAGTTTCTCGGCCTCGATCCTCAGTACGCGCTCAAGTACCTCGTGTATTTCCTGATCGTGGTCGCGGTCGGCGGCCTCGGCCGGGTGACCGGCGTCTTCTACGCCGCGCTCCTGATCGGGGTGCTCGACTTCACGCTCAAGAAATATGTGCCCCAGGGCGGCACCGCCTTCATCTACGCGCTCACGATTCTCCTCCTGCTCTGGCGGCCCCAGGGCCTGTTCGGCACCAAGACCACGTGACGCCCGCGCCGGTCGACTGGTCCGAGCATCCGGCGGCGGCGGCGATGGCCCGCCGCCACCGACTGCGCGCGTGGGAGCCGATTCCCTGGGTCGCGGCCCTGGCGTTCTATTTCCTCTTCCCGAAGTATCTCGGCTTCGGGACCGAGCTCCTGATCACGGTGCTCTTCGCGATCTCGCTCGACCTCGTGCTCGGCTACGCCGGGATCGTCACGCTCGGTCAGGCGGCCTTCTTCGGTGCCGGCGCGTACACGGTCGGCATGCTGGCCAAGCGCGGAATCTGGAACGAGCCGATCACGGGCCTGATCCTCGCGGCGCTGGTGGCGGCCGCCGTCGGCCTGGGCTCGGGGCTGGTGCTCCTGCGCACGCAGGGGCTGACCCTGCTCATGCTGACCCTGTGCACGATGGCGCTGCTCGAGGAGGCCGCCAACCTCGCGCACGACTACACGGGCGGCTTCGACGGGCTCGATAGTCTGCCGATCGCGCCGCTGCTCGGGCGGTTCGAGTTCAATCCGCTCTATCCGACGACCCAGTACCTCTACGTGCTCGCGGTGCTCTTCGTCTGCTTCGTTTTCGTGCGCACCCTGATCTATTCGCCGTTCGGCCAGAGCCTGACTGGGATCCGAGAGAACACCTTGCGGATGCACGCGGTCGGCGCGCCCGTGCGCAGACGGCTCGTGCTCTGCTACGCGCTCTCGGCGGCGATCGCCGGCGTGGCCGGCGGCGTCTGGGCGCAGGCGAACGCCTACGTGAACCTCGGCACGCTCGGCCTCGATCGGGCGGCCACGGTCCTGATCATCCTGGTCCTCGGCGGGTACGGCCGTCTCTACGGCGCGTTCGTCGGCGCGGTGGCCTACATGGCGCTCTCGCACTTCCTGTCGAAGATCTATCCGACCGCGTGGCAGCTCGGCCTGGGGCTCCTGCTCGTCGTCATCGCGCTCTTTGCGCGCAACGGGATCCTGGGCATCGCCGAAGCCGCCGCGCATCGGCTCCGGACGCGCGCGACGCCGTGACCGCGCCGCTCCTCGAGACCCGCGCGCTCAGCCGGAACTTCGGCGCGCTGGCGGCCGCCCGCGACATCGACTTCACGCTCGAGGCGGGCGCGCGCCACGCGCTGATCGGCCCCAACGGCGCCGGCAAGACGACGTTCGTCAATCTGCTGACCGGCGTCATCACGCCGACCTCGGGCACCATCTTGATGAAAGGGCGAGACATCACGGCGGTCGCTCAGGCCGAGCGGGTCAAGCTCGGCATCGCCCGCACGTTCCAGATCAACCGCCTGTTCCGCCGGCTCTCGGTCCTCGAGAACGTCTACATCGCGGTCGCCGAGCGGGTGGGCGCGGCGCCGTCAATGTTCAGTCCGGCCGGGACCCGCCGCGACGTCGTCGAAGAGTCGATGCGCCTGCTCGAGACGGTCAGGCTGACGGGCGACGCGAGTCGCCGCATCTCCGAGCTGCCCTACGGCCGCCAGCGCCTGGTCGAGCTCGCCATCGCGCTCGGCTTGGGGCCCGAGGTCCTGCTGCTCGACGAGCCGGCGGCCGGTGTGCCCAGCGCCGAGAGCCACATCATTCTCGACGCGATCGACGGCCTGCCGCGGGACATCGGCGTGCTCATCATCGACCACGACATGGACTTGGTATTCCGATTCGCCGAGCGGATCACGGTGATGGTGAGCGGCGCCGTCTTCGCCACCGGGAGCCCGCGAGAGATCGGCGCCGACGCGAGCGTTCGCGCCGTCTATCTCGGTCAGCGCGCGCATGGCTGAGACGCTTTCCCTGCGGCACGTCTCGGCGGGCTACGGCGAGACGGTCGTGCTCGAGGACATCGATCTCGTGCTGGCGCACGGCGAGAGCCTCAGCGTGATCGGCCGTAACGGCGTCGGCAAGACGACCTTGCTGGCGACGGTGATGGGTCACACGACCCTGCACCGCGGCGAGGTGACGCTCGGCGGCGCGAGCCTCGAGCGCGTCCCGATCTTCCGCCGCGCCCGGCGCGGCCTCGGGTGGGTCCCGCAGGAGCGGGAGATCTTTCCGTCGCTGAGCGTGCGCGAGAACCTGACCATCGGCGCCCGGCCGGGACACTGGACGCCAGAGCGCGTCTTCGAGCTGTTCCCGAACCTGGCCGCGCGCCTCTCGAGCATGGGCAACCAACTCTCCGGCGGTGAGCAGCAAATGCTCTCGATTGCCCGCGCCCTCCTGACCAATCCGTCGGTCCTGCTCATGGATGAGCCGACCGAGGGGCTGGCGCCGGTGCTCGTCGAGGCACTCGCCGCCATGCTGCGGCGGCTGCGCGGCGAGGGTGCGCTCTCGATCGTGCTGGTCGAGCAGAACAGCCGCGTCGCGCTGGCCTTCTCGTCGCGCACGGTGGTGATGGACAAGGGTCGCATCGTGTATGACGGCCCGTCGGCCGCGCTCAGCGCCGACCCCGATCGTCTGGCCGCGCTCATCGGCGTTGCCTGACGCCGCGGGGTCCCGGCTACGCCCGGAGGTCGCAGCGCGCCGGGGACTTGGCAGATCTGTTACGCTCCGCATGGACTGCGCTGAAGCGCAGGTGCCAGGGTAACGGGCGATGTCTCGCGAGGGAAATGGTTGCCGACGAGGAAGGGCTCGTGGGTTGGATTTCTAGTCGTGTTGGTGGTGTTGCTCGGAGCGGTTACTCAGCCTGCCGGACAAAGCAAGGTCGCGTTCCCTGACTACCGGAAGCACATTCTCTACGGGACGCTTGCACGGCAATTGGGTGAGCGGGTTCATCGAGGTCAAATGAGCTAAATCGGTTAGTCTTGCGGCAGAAATCCATCGCGGAGGCGAGATATGGGTCTCTTGGACGGCAAGGTCGCGGTCGTGACGGGGGCGGGCAGCGGGATCGGTCGAGGCGTCGCGCTCGGGCTGGCGGCGGCGGGCGCGAGCGTCGTGGTCAACGACTACGGGGTGACGGTCGACGGCCGCGATCCGTCGAGCGAGCGCGCGCTGGCGGTCGTCAAGGAGATCGAGAAGAGCGGCGGCCACGCGGTCGCCAACGCTGACAGCGTGGCGACGATGGCCGGCGGCCAGGCGATGATCGACGCCGCGCTCAAGACGTTCGGCGATCTCCACATCGTCGTCTGCTGCGCCGGCATTCTGAAGGAGCGGATGATCTTCAACATGAGCGAGGAAGAGTGGGACTCCGTCGTCGCCGTGCACCTGAAGGGCCACTTCACCGTCATGCGGCCGGCCACGCGCCACATGCGCGAGCACAAGTACGGACGGATCGTCACGTTCACGTCCACCGCCGGGCTCGAGGGAAGCCCGGGCCAACCGAACTACTCGGCGGCCAAGGAAGGCATCGTCGGCCTGACGCGCTCGACGGCGCTGGCGATGGCCAAGTACGGCGTGACGGTGAACTGCATCTCGCCGACCGCCGAGACGCGCATGACCGAGCGGCTGCCGGACACCCGCCGCGCGCAGGCGGCCGCGCCGCCCGAGGCGATCGCGCCGGTCGTCGCGTTCCTCGCCAGCGATCGCGCGGCGCACATCACCGGACAGATCCTGCACGTGCGCGGCAACCAGGTGTCGCTGTGGTCGCATCCGGTCCAGATCCGCGCGATCACGCGCCAGGAGGGATGGACGCCCGAGGCGCTGGCCGACGTCTACGATTCGGCGCTCGGTCAGGATCGGCTGCGGCGGTTGGACGCGCTCGGCATCACGTGGCCGCCGCGGAGCTCCTAGCGCTAGTTCCCCAGGGCGCTGAGGCAGGCTTCGCCGTCGGCGCGGCCGAGCGCGAGAGCTCTCGAGATCCCGTCGCGGTCGAACTCGAGGGGGCGCAGCTTGAGTGCAGCCGACGGCGTCAGCAGCTGCACGTCGGTGCCGGGATGCTTGAGGCGCGCGAGCTCGACGTCGCGGCGGATCTGGTGAAGCATCGCGGTCTCGAACGCTTCCTCCATGGAGCGGCGGATCGTCGTCGGCGGCGCCGCGTGGTCGTCCGGCGCGTAGCTCAGCACGACCAGCGCGCGGCCGACCGCCGCCGCCTCGAGCGCCTCGAGCACCGGCGCGCGCCCGGTGAGACCGCCGTCCACGAGCAGCGCGTCGTCGACCCGGACCGCGGGAAAGAGACCGGGCACCGCGGCCGCCGCCACGAGCGCGTCGACCGTGACGGTCTGGTTGTCGAAGACGCGTGACTGGCGCCTGACGAGGTCGGTGGCGGTGACCAGGAGCCCGATCGGCGAGCTCCGAATCCGATCGAGCTCGACCGACGACGCGATGAGCTCGCGCAAGGGCCGAGAGTCCAGCAGCGAGCTGGCGTTGCCCAACGCCCGCAAGGTGAGCCAGCCCGGGAGGAGACCGGCGAAGAACGTCGGCGCGCGGAGCGAGTAGACGTGGTCGCGGGTCAACGAGCGCCACGTCGCCTCGAGCTGGTCGGCGCGTCCGGCCGCGATCATCGCCGCGCTCAGGGCGCCGGCCGACGTGCCCGCGACGAGGCGAATCGACAGTCCGCCCTCGGCGAGCGCAGCGACCGCGCCGGCCTCGTACGCGCCCTTCGCGCCACCTCCGGTAAGGATCAGCGCCGTCGGCACGTCGAGGCCGGTCGCGATCGGGATGCACGTCGCGGTCGCGACCCGCGGTCCGCCGAGGGCCAGGACGACCAGCGCGACGGCGACGCGCGCGTTCAGGGACGAGCCCTCACGAGACGAGCATCGCCGTCAGCCTGCCGACGTCGTCGAGCGTGTCCGCGTCCTCCGCGAGGTCGACGATCTTGCGGGCATGGGATTCGCCGAGGATCGGGGCGGTGAGGCTGACGAACTTGGTCGTGATCTCGTCGCGCGGCACCGGGCTCAGCGCGTCGCCGCGTACGACCGATGTCGTCCGCTCGTGCGTCTTGCCGCCACGGAGCACGAGCCGCACGTGCGCGGTCGGAGCGTCCGCACGCCGGGGCGTCATGGCGGAGTCCGTGCTGAGCTCGACTCGCTGCGCGAGCGCGCGGATGCGCTCGTCGGCGAGCGCCTTCGCGTCGAACGCGGTCGGATCGGTGCGCCCGAGCACCAGCGCCGCCGCGATGGCCCAGGGGATGGAAAACCTCGCGGCCAGTGAGCTCGCCGGCGCGCGCGCGCCCATGCGTACCGCGAACGGAATCGTGACGATCTCGACTCTCTCGATGTCGCCGGCGGTGAGCTCGTGCGCGCTCCGCAGCGCCATGACCGCGTCGAGGGCGAAATGATTGAACCGGCAACAGGCGTGAAGCTTGAAGTAATTCTGCTCGATCCGATATGCCGCACCGCCAGCGCGAGTGAGCGCGTCGAGCCCCGCGACGGCCAGCTCGGGCTCGAACCGGTCGGCGAGGATCGTACCGTAGACGTCGGACGGCGCGTCACCGAGCCCCGTGAACCCGCAACGCTGGAGCTCCACGGCGAGGATTCCCTGGAACGCCGAGCGGCCGGGATAGAGGTTGCGAATCGTCGCGCCCTCGAGCGCGGGGGTCCACGTGTTCGCCGGGCTCATCGAGGCGGCCAGATTCATGACCGCGCGGACCGTCTCGGCGCTCGCGCCGCCGAGCTTCGCGACCGCGACCGCGGTGCTGATCGTTCCCCACGTGCCGTGCGAATGGACGTTCGCCCGCGCCGTGGTCGCTCCGCCGATCCGCGAGCCGACTTCGTAGCCGGCCACGACGCTCTCCAGCAGGCGCCGGCCGTCCAGGCGGCGCTCCTCGGCGACGGCGAGCGCTGCCGGGACGACGTGGATCGCGGGGTGACCGCCGCCGAGCCGGCTGCCCTCGTCGACCTCGAGCGCGACGCCCGCGGTGGCGTTCGTCAGCGCGGCCCAGAACGCGTCGGACTTCCCGCGATGACCGAGCAGGGTCGCGGCGCCGTGCGGCGCGCGCGCGGCGGCGAACCGGGCAAGCTCGCCGTTCTCGTCCAGCGCGCTGCCGGCCACGATGGCGCCGAGCGTGTCGAGCAGCACGAGCTTCGCGGCGGCGATGGTCGAGGCGGCAAGCGCGTCGAAGCGCGTCGCGGCGACGAACGCCGCGAGCCGGTCCAGATAGTCCACGGGATCGGCGCCGCTCAGGCGACCGCGCCGGCGATGGGCGGTGTGGGACCGCGGCGCGGCAGGTACCGGCCGTAGCCCGGCTTCTGCTCGAGCTCGCCCGCCGGGTTCAGCATCACCTGGCCTCGCACGAGCGTCATCCAGGCGCGGCCGCGCACCTTCCAGCCCTCGTACGGCGTGAAGCCCGCGATGCCCAGGTGCTGTGACTGCTGGATGGTCCACTCCGGCGCCGGATCCCAGATCGTCAGGTCGGCGTCGGCGCCGGGCCGGATCGCGCCCTTCTGCGGCCAGAGACCGAAGACGCGCGCCGGGTTCTCGGCCATCACGCGCGCCAGCCAGGTGGCGGGCAGTCCGCGCTTCGCGACGCCTTCGCTGAAGGCGAGTGGAGCGAGCGTCTCGAGCGACGGCGCGCCGAACGGGATCGGCTTGCCCTGCGGGTCCACGAAGATGTTCTTCCGGCCCGGCTCCTTGGCCGCGGGCACGCGCGGGGAGTGATCGCTGGCAAGGTTGGCGATGAAGCCCTGCGCCGAGCCCTCCCAGAGCGCCGCGCGGTCCGGCCCGTCGGCGGGGCGGAGCGGCGGGCCGATCTTGGCGAACGGCCCGAGCCGCTCCATCTCCTTGTCCGTGAGGAGCAGGTATTGAGGACAGGTTTCGCACCACACGCGCTGGCCCTCGGCCTGGGCGCGCTTGATGCGCTCGAGCCCGAGCCGCGTCGAGAGATGCACGACGTACACGGGGCACCCGGTGAGCCGGCCGATCAGGATCGCGCGGTTGATCGCCTCTTCTTCCGTCCAGTCCGGGCAGGTCGGCGGAAAGTCGGTCGGCGCGGTACGCCCCTCGGCGATCGCCTTGTCCTCGAGATAGCAGAGCACGTCGCCGTTCTCGCAGTGGAGCTGACAGAGGCCGCCGAGCTCGGCGAGCTTTTCCATCGTCTGCGCGATGAACTGGTCGGAGACCATGCGCTTGCCGCGCTTCTTGTAGGTCATGAAGAGCTTGATCGACGACACGCCCATGCGGAAGGCTTCGGGGATGCCCTCGAGGATGTACGGCTCGTGGTTCAGGATGAAGTGGAAGCCGAAGTCGAGCACCGAGAGCGCCCCGGCCTCTTCGCGCAGCCGCGCCGTCGCCTTCGGCAAGGTCTCCCCCTCCTCGTAGGTGACAAAGGGCAGGAGCGTCGTCAGCCCGGTGCGCGCGGCCGCGATCGGCGCCGTGCGCCAGTCGTCGTACTCCGGGCCGACGTGCAGGTGGCAGTCGATGAGGCCGGGCAAGACGAGCTTGCCGGAGGCGTCGATGACCCGGTCGGCCTTCGGCAGGAGCGAATCGGGCCCGATCGCCACGATCTTGTCGCCGCGGATGGCCACGGCCGCCTCGACCACGTCGGTGCTCGTGACTACGCGGCCGCCGCGGATGACGACGTCGACGCCGGCGGCGCTCATCGATGCGGCTCCTTCTCGGTGACGGGTCGGAGCAGCTCGCCGTAGTGCTGCGGCTGCCGGCGCCCGAGGAAGTTCCAGCGCTTGCGGAGCGGCCCCATCTGCTCGAGGTCGATGCGCGCCACGACCAGCTCGTCGCCGCGCGTCGCCGCCTTCGCCAGCACCTGGCCTTGAGGATCGATGATGCACGAGCCGCCGATCAGCTCGACGCCATCCTCGACGCCCGCCTTGGCGACGCCGACCACGAAGCAGAGGTTCGCGTAGGCGCCGGCGCGCATGCAGAGCTCGTTGAGGTCGAGCGCCAGCGCCGAGATCGGCGTGTTGTAGCCGATCAGGATGATCTCGGCCCCTTGCAGCGCCAGCGAGCGATAGCTCTCGGGATAGCGCCGGTCCTGGCAGATCGCGACGCCGACCTTCGCCCCGGCCGCGTCGAACACGCGATAGCCGGTGTCGCCGTGGGCGAAGTAGTAGGGCTCGTAGACCTGCGCGAAGCCGTCGACCGCCTTCGTGCCGGGCAGGTGGATCTTGCGGAACGTGCCGCACAGACGCCCGTCGCGGTCGGTCAGGAGCGCGGCGTTGAAGTACTTGCCGTCGGCCTTCTCGCAGAAGCCCACGTGCACGGCCACGCGCGCGGCGGCGGCGCGGCGCAGCAGCGGCTCGAGCGCCTTCGGCGGCACCTCGGTCTCGAAGAACTGGTCGAAGTCGGAACGGATCCGCTTCGGGAAGTACGTCGTCAGCGCCATCTCCGGATACACGATCAGCTCGACGCCGTCGCGCGCCGCCGCGTCGAGGAGCGCCAGCATCCGCTCGACGATCGCCTCGCGCGGCGTCCCGTCCTGATTCGGCCCCATTTGCGCGGCAGCGACTTTCAGATAGCCCGGCATCCCGATCCTCCTCAGGGCGCGGATGGCCTGTAATTCTACCGGAGCCTGGACCCGAATAGGCGGCCACATGCAGGCGCTTTGCATCCGATATGCAGAAACTTGCAGAGCTACGCGAAACCACGGGGTACCCGGCGACCTCGAGCATCTCCGGTCCCGGGATAACCCCAGGAAATGCGGGCTCGTGCAAGCGGGCGCCGGTCCTGAACCTGGTGGCACACATCTTGCCAGTTCGCGATCGGGACTTTCCCCTATACGAGGAGGTCGAATGAGCATCTGGCGCAGTTTGTTTCCCGTTCTCACGATGGCCGTTTTCCTTTTGCCGCTCGTGAAGGCTGACGCGGCCCATCTCAAGGACAATCCGCGCAAGCACAAGATCGTCTACCAGCTCGACGACGCGGGCGTCGACAAGGCGAAGTTCGTCCTGGGGAACATCCGCAATCACGTGGCCGGAGTCGGCGGATGGCAGAACGTCGAATCCGTCGAGCTCGTGGTCTTCGGCCCCGCGCTGAAGTCGTTCGTTCAGGGCTCGGTCGATCCTGCACTCGCGCAGGCGCTGGAAGCGCTCCAGGGGCAAGGGATGACCTTCGGCGCATGTGGCAACACGATGAAAAATTTCAGCATCACGGCCGAGCAGCTGCCGTCCAAGTCGCTCATTCTTCCGCAGGGCGGAGTTGTCCGGATCATGGAGCTTCAAGAGCAGGGCTACATCTATCTCCGGCCCTGACCCGCGCATTGGAGGTCAGACAATGAGTAAATATGGACGGACGATTTCGATCGTGTGCGTCGCGATGCTGCTCGTTGCCCCGGCCGCGCTTCTCGCTCATCCCCATGGAGCCGAGCCGATCATCTTCGGCATCGCGCCGCAGCAAGAGCCGGAGAAGGTGCGCGCGATGTGGCGGCCCTTCCTGAGCTATCTCGATCGCGAGGTCGGCCACCCGTTCGCCTTCGAGACCGCCCCGTCGATCGAGGAGTTTCAGAAGCGCGTCCTCGAAGGACGATACGACATCTGGTGGGGCAACCCGCTGACGTACGTCCAGGCGAGCAAGCGCCTCGGCTACGCGGCGATCGCGCGGGACACCACGCGGATCGCGGGCCTGCTCGTCACGCTCAAGGAAGACGGGCCGAAATCACCGAAGGAGCTCGCGGGCAAGAAGATCGCCTACTCGGCCCCCGACGCGATCGGGGGCACGTTGCTCATTCAGAGCTTACTTGCCCGCGCCGGCGTCGCGCCGGATCAGGTCGAGACGATCTACACGGGCTCCCACGAGTCGGCCTATCGTGCAGTCCTGGAGGGCAAGGCGTCGGCGGCCGGCGGGGTCCCCCGGAGCTTCAACGCGCTCGACCCGGCGCAGCGCGAAAAGCTCGTCGTCCTCGCGCGAACCGAAGAAGTCGCGCCACAGCCCTTTGCGGTTCATCCACGGCTCTACCGGAGCTACGTCACGAAGATCCAGCGGGCGCTCCTCAAGCTCAACTGGGCTCCTGAGGGGAAGGACATCCTCGCGTCCATTCAGTACAAGGAGATCGTCGTGTCGAACGACTTCGATTACGACATCCACCGCGATGTCGCCCAGCGGCTGAAGATTCCCTATTGAGATGCCGCACCGGGGCGGGTAACCGATTCTGCCGAGGGACGACGTGAGCAGTGATGTGAGCGAGCGCACTCAAGTCGGGCAGCGGCTTCTGGATCGCTACCGGATCGTCCGCGAGCTGGGATCCGGCGCCTTCGGAACCGTCTATCTCGCCGAAGACGAGGTAACGACGCGGCGTGTGGCGGTCCGATTCCTGCCGCGCGCACTCGCCGCCGTGCCCAGCGCTGCCCGGGCCGTCCAGAATATGGGACGGTCGATCGCGGCCGGCTCGATCACCCACCCGGGACTCGTCCGCGTCCTCGAGTTGGGGGAGGCCGAGCCCGGGCAGCCCTTCGTCGTCATGGAGCTGCTCGAGGGGCGCCACCTGAGCGAGCTCCTGTCCGGAGGCACGCCGGTTGACCCGGTCACCGCGCGACGCTGGGCGCTCGACCTCGGCGCCTGCGTCGAGGCGCTGCACAACGCTGGTCTCGTCCACGGTGGGCTCCGCCCCCGCAACGTCATGATCCTCCCTGACGGATACGTCAAGCTGATGGACGTCGAGCTTGCCGGCCTCCGAGCTGCGCCCACGCAGCAGAGCATCCTCGACAGGATCCCGGCGGAGTACGTCTCGCCCGAGCAGATCCGTCGAGAGCGGTCGACCGAGAAGACGGACATCTATGCACTCGCCGTGATGGCATACGAGCTCCTTTCCGGAACGCCGCCGTTCGAGGCTGCCACCCGCGATGCCGTCATCGCCAAACAGCTCAACGAGCCGCCCCCGCCAATGGGTCGACGGCACGCGACGCCTGCACCGGGCGAGCGCGTCGTCATGCAAGCGCTCGAAAAGGATCCGGAGCTCAGACCCTGGATCGACGAGATGCTCAACGGCCTCTGGGAGGAGGCCAACGTCCCGGTGGGCCGGCGCTGGATGCGGCCGATCGCCATCGGCGGCGGCGCCGCGCTCGGCGCCGCGATCATCGCCCTCGCGATCGGGGGGGTGCTCGCACCGCGGCCGCCGGGTGCTGGCTCGGTCGCACGGCCGACGGTGCCGCCAGCGGGACAAGCGCCGGTGGGCGCACGTTCGATCACGAGCCCGCGGGTGAGCGAGCCAGCCGCGCCGACGCGTACAGAGTCCACGACCAAACTGCCCGCGCCGCCAACGGTGCCCTCACCGACAGTGACGGTGGCGCCGCCCGTACCCGGGCCGCCGGCCGCACCACCCGGGCCGCCCGCCGCACCCGTACCGCCGCCGGTACGCACGACGCCGGCGACGCCACCCGCCGCGCCGCCGCCCGCTGCCAGGGTCGCTTCAGCCCCGTCCAGCACTGTCGGCTCGGCGCCCCCCTCGGCCGCCCTGGTGCAGGCGCACCGGAAGACGTACCGAGTGGGTTGGTTGGACTCCGGCCGCATTACCGTCCCGTATCAGGACCTCGTCAAGCAGGCTCTCGTCGGCTATCCCAGGGACGTTGCTTTCGAGTACAGATCGGCCGACGGGCAGACCGCCCGGCTGCAGGAATTCGCGGCCGAGCTCGTACAGCTCAAGGTCGATGTCGTGTTCGCCGTCGGGAACCCTGCGATCGAGGCGGCGAAGCAGGCGACGAGCACGATCCCGATCGTCATGGTCGGCTCCGACGCCGCGCGCCGTGACGAATCCACCGCAAACATCACGGGCGTCACCTATTCGTCGGCGGAGCTGGCGCGCCGCTGGGTGAGCCTCCTGAAGGAGATCCGGCCGTCGCTCTCTCGCGTCGCCGTTCTCTTCAGCGCAGACCCGGCCAACCAAGCGGTATTGACAGCCCTTCAGAACGCCGCCGCGGATGCGGGCGTCAGGGTGCAGCCCTACACGCTTCAGGAGGGAGACGCTCTTGGAACCATGTTCGCGGGGCCGGCGGCCGACCGGGCCGAGGCGATCGTGGTGCCTGGAGGCCCCTCGAGCTTGGTCCACCTCCGGCGAATCGTCGATCTCGCCGGCCGAGCGCGGGTGCCGACCGTCTACGGGTCCAGTGAGTTCGTGGACGCGGGCGGCCTCCTCGCGTATGGGCCGAGCATTCCCGCGATCTACCGCCGGGCTGGCGCCTATATCGGAAAAATCCTTGGCCCCACGCATCCGCGCGACCTGCCCATCGAGCAACCGTCCCGGTCTGAGCTCGTCGTGAATCTCAAGACTGCCCGGGCGCTGGGCCTGACCCTTCCGTCGTCGCTGGTCCTTCGAGCCGACCGCGTCGTGCAGTGAGACGTGGGCGTGCGCTACTCGGCGGCCAGCCGGTAGCCGACGCCCGGCTCGGTGAGCAGATAACGTGGGCGCGCCGGCTCGACCTCGAGCTTATGACGCAGGTGAGCCATGTAGACGCGCGCGTAGTGAGCCTGCTCGGTGTGCGAGGGGCCCCATACCTCCCGGAGCAGGTGCTGATGCGTGACGACTTTCCCGGCATAGTGGACGAGTGTCGTCAGCAGGCGGTACTCGATCGGCGTCAGATGGATTTCCTTTCCGTCCACCTGAACCTGGCGGTGCAGCAGGTCGACCCGTAGGCCGCCGACCACGAAAACGGTGTCGTCGCCCTCGTGGGATGCCCCGGCGGTGTGGCGGAGCGCGACGCGGACCCGCGCGAGCAGCTCTCCGGCGCCGAACGGCTTGCTCATGTAGTCGTCGGCGCCCGCGTCGAGCGCGGTGACCTTGTCGCGCTCCTGACCGCGCGCCGACAGTACGATCACCGGGACGGCGGTCCACTCGCGCACGCGCCGGATGACCTCCAGGCCGTCCATGTCGGGCAGGCCGAGGTCGACGATGACGACGTCCGGCTGGCGCGAGCCGATCTCGACCACGCCGTCGGCTCCGGTCGAGGCCTCGAAGAGCCGATAGCCCTGACCCTCGAGCGTGGCGCGGAGGAACTTGCGGATCTGGGGCTCGTCCTCGATGACGACGACGACGGGATCAGGCATCGGCGGGCACGGAGGCGGGCGGCTTGCCGGCGAGCGGCAGCGTGAAGAGGAATGCCACGCCGCCCTCGGGCAGGTTCTGCGCCCAGATGTGCCCGCCGTGCGCCTTGACGATGCCCTGTGAGATCGCCAGCCCGAGCCCGGCGCCACGGCCGCCGGGCAGCCCGCGGTAGAACTTCTCGAAGACCTTGTCCTCGTCCCCCCGCGGCAGGCCCGGCCCGTGGTCGGCGATCTCGACCGTCACCGCTTCATCGGTGGACGTCGCCAGGATGCGGATCGGACTCGACGCCGGCGTGTACTTGACCGCGTTGTCGAGCAGGTTGACCAGCACCTGCTCGATCAGCACGTCGTCGATCGGCACCAGCGGCAGATCGGGCGGCACGTGGGTGTCCACACGCCGGTCGGCGAGCTCCTTGCCGAGCCGGCTCAGCGCGGAGCCGACGACCTCTTCGAGCGGATGCCACTCCCGGCGGAGCTGGAGCGCGCCGGACTCGAGCCGGGTCATCTCGAGAAGATTCTGGACGAGACGGTTGAGCCGATCGGCTTCCTCGCGCACCGACTCGAGCAGCTCCTTCTGCGTCGGCGCGTCGAGCTTCGAGCCGCTGTCGAGCATGGTGGTGGCCGCGCCCTTGATCGTGGCCAGCGGCGTTCGCAGATCGTGCGAGACCGAGCTGAGCAGCGAGTTGCGCAGGCGCTCGGTCTCGATGCGCACTTGGGCCTGCTGCGCCTCGTCCGCGAGATTCGCCCGCTCGATGGCGAGCGCGGTCTGGTTGGAGAAGGTCTCGAGCTGGTGGAGCTGATCGGGCGAATCGAGCGCGTGACGATCGGCCGGCCGGATTCCGAGCACGCCCACGGGCCCGCGCGGCGCCTGCAGCGACAGATAGAGGGCGGTGGCGCCCGGCAGGGTGGAGGTGCCGAGTCCCGCGGGCTGATGGTGCTCGTGCACCCACTTGGCCACGCCGAGCTCGTTCGAGTCGACCGTGAACTGACCGCAGCTCGACGACACCAGGCTCTCGCCGCCCGTGCCGGGAAGGAGCACGACGACCTGGCTCCGGAACACCTCGCTGATGTGTCGCACCGCGATCTTCAGGAGCTCTTCCAGGCCGCGCGTGCTCGCAAGCTCTCGGCTCATCGCGTAGAGCGCCGCCGTCCGCTGCTCGCGCTGGCGCGCGGCCTCCGCCTGCATGCGGATCCGCGCAGCCAGGCTGCTGGTGACGAGCCCGACGATCAGCATCACCACGAAGGTGAAGAGGTACCGGACGTCGGAGACCGCGAACGTGAAGACCGGCGGCACGAAGAGGAAGTCGAGGACGGCGACGCTCAGGATCGAGGCCATGAGCGATGGACCCCGGCCGTAACGCGTGGCGACGACGACGATGCCGAGCAGGTACACCATGACTTGATTGGCGAGCTCGAAGAACGGCAACGTGAGCCACGCGGCGCCGGTGGCCAGCGCGACGACGGCCATCGCCCAGCCGTAGGGCACCCAGTCGGACGGGATCGCCCGTCGGCGCACGGGCGCCGGCGGCACCCCGTGCTGCTCGCGCTCGGCGCTGATGACGTAGATGTCGATGTCGCCGCTGCCCTGTACCAGGGCGTCGACGATCGAGCCGATCAGAATCCGCGTCCAGAGCCGGCGCCGTGGCTTGCCGACGACGATCTTCGTCACGTTGCGGTCGTGGGCGAAGGCCAGGATCGCCTCGCTCATCTTCTGTCCCGGCAGCCTCACCGTCTCGGCACCGAGCTGTTCGGCCAGCCGGAGCGTCTGCGTCACGCGGTCGCGGACCTCCGGCGGAAGCCGGAGCTGCGCCGGAGTCTCGACATAAGCGGCGACCCACGGCGCGCCGAGCCGGTCGGCCATCCGCTTACCCGCGCGCACGAGCCGCGCCGATTCGGGTCCCGGACTGATGCACACCAGGAGCCGCTCGGCCGTCGGCCAGGCCTTCCCGATCGCGTGCTCGTGCATGTACAGACGCATCTGCGCGTCGACCCGTTCGGCGGTGCGGCGCAGGGCGAGCTCGCGCAGCGCGATCAGGTTGCCCTTGCGGAAGAAATTCTTGACGGCCTCCTGGGCCTGGTCGGGTATGTACACCTTGCCGTCCTTGAAGCGCTCCAGGAGCTCGTCGGGAGGCAGGTCGATCAGCTCGACCTCGTCGGCCTGCTCGAACACCGAGTCCGGCACCGTCTCGCGCACCACGACGCCCGTGATCTTCGCGACGATGTCGTTGAGGGTCTCGAGGTGCTGGACGTTCATGGTCGTGTAGACGTTGATGCCGGCGTCGAGCAGCTCGACGACGTCTTGCCACCGCTTGGCGTGTCGCAAGCCGGGCGCGTTCGTATGGGCCAGCTCGTCGACGAGGATGAGCGTGGGGTGGCGCGCGAGCGCGGCGTCGAGGTCGAACTCACGCAGCGCGGTGCCGCGATAGTCGACCGTCTTCGGCGGCAGGATCTCGAGGCCCGCAAGCAGCGCGTCGGTTTCCGCCCGGCCGTGCGTCTCGACGTACCCGGCGACCGCGTCAACCCCGTCGGCCTTCTGCTCGCGCACGGCCTCGAGCATCGCGTACGTCTTGCCGACTCCGGCGGCGGCGCCGAGGAATATCTTCAGCTTTCCTCGACGCTGGCGCGCTTCCTCCGCCTTGACACGGGCGAGGAGTGCCTCGGGGTCTGGCCGGTCGGTGCCCACGGCCCTAGTGTAGCGCCCGGGGCCCGCCCGCACTCCAAAGGCTGCGTCTTGAACCAGGTACCGGTGTCGCCAGCTCCAGCGCGACCTACTACTCGTTCTTCTGAGCCCGATGCAAGCGAAACTAGGCGCCGGGCGTACTCTGTGGCCATGAGCGATCAGGAGCAGGATCAGGAGCGGCTGCTCGACGCCGCGCGGCGCCTGCTCGAGGGCGGCAAGGAAGGCCGCGACGACCAGGCGTTCGAGGCGGCCCACCCGTCGGACGTCGCCGCGATTCTCCAGCACCTGCCCCTCGAGCAGCAGGTCGCGCTCTTCCGGCGGCTCTCCGCCGAACGGGCCGGCGACGTCCTGCCGGCCCTGGACGACACCACGCTGCTGACGCTCGTCCGCGCCCTCGACGAGGTCGAGGTCTCCCGCATCCTGGACGAGATGCCCCCGGAGCACGCCGCCGACGTCGTCGAGGAGCTGCCGCGCGAAGAGGCCGAGAAGATCCTCCTGCTCATGGAGGAGGAGAAATCCGAGGACGTCCAGGAGGTTCTCGAGCATCCCGAGCATTCGGCCGGCCGCTTGATGTCGCCGGACTTCGTGGCCGTGCGGGAAGACGCGACCGTGGAGGACGCGATCAAGCACATCCGCGACTCGGTCGCCAACGAACGGGCCTTCGAGCTCTATGTCGTCGACAGCCATCGCCACCTGGTGGGGACGGTGCCGCTGCGTCGCCTGCTGATCGCCCATCCAGCGACCGCGGTGCTCGCGATCCGCGACGAGAACGTCGTCAGCGTGCCGACGGGGATGGATCAGGAGGAAGTCGCTCGCATCGTGGCCAAGTACGACCTGGTGGCCGTGCCGGTCGTCGACGAGCGCCACCGGCTGGTCGGCACCATTACCGCCGACGACGTGGTCGACATCGTCGGCGAGGAGGCGACGGAGGACATCTTCCGCATGGCCGGCTCGGACGCCGCCGAGCTCGAGCGGCGCTCCCCGCGCCAGATCGCCCTCATGCGACTGCCCTGGGTGCTGGCGACCCTGGTCATCGAGCTCGGGGCGGGCGCCGTCATCCACTACTTCGATCAGACGCTCGGCAAGGTCATCCTGCTTGCGTCGTTCATGCCCGTGATCCAGGCGATCTCCGGCAACACGGGGCTTCAGTCGGTGACGATGGTCGTCCGCGGGCTCGCGACCGGCCAGGTGCAGCTGAGCCGCTGGTGGGAGCCGCTCCGCCGGCAGGTTCAGACCTCGAGCATCCTGGGCGGCGTGTGCGCGCTCGTGGTCGGATCGGTCGGCTGGCTCTGGCACTCGGCGGCCTTCGCGCTCGTGGTAGCCGTCTCGATGTTCGCCTCGGTGAACCTCTCGGGCTTCGCGGGGACGATGATCCCCATGCTCTCCAAGCGACTCGGGTTCGATCCGGCGATCACGGCCGGCCCGTTCGAGACCGCGCTACAGGACGTGCTGGGCGTCACGATCTTCCTGTCGCTGGCGACACTGCTGCTGCACTGGATCAGCTGAGCGCCGACGGCGCCGGGGGCTAGCGCGCGACCTTTTCGAAGGGCGTTTCCGCCGGCTCTATGACGTTAGGCCGCCGCCCGCCGAACCGTTGTGGACGTATGGGCTCCTCGCGATGCGATGGAATGACGCGCATGGTCACCTGCGAGCTCGCGCAGTCGCACCACTCCAGATGGTCGAGCGCCGCGCGATTGCGGCGTATCCACTGGACCATCGCGGCGAAGCCGCCGAAGACGAGGCCGCACTGGAGCGCGGTGCGCTCCGCGCCCGCCGCGACGAGCGCCTGCGCCAGGAGCAGCGCGCCCAGCATGAGCCCGGCGCGCGTGTAGAGCCCGACCCAGCCCGGTCGCGGGGGCGTCTTCGACCCTCGGGCGCCATCTTTCGTGCACATCGCGACACCGACACCACCTTGGCACGGCCGGCCTCAAGCCCGCGTCAAGAGACAGCCGCCGCGCGTTAAAAACTCGTAAAAATCGCGGCGAGGCGGCATCAGTCGGCCCGGCCGGGCGTAGAGTCGGTCGACGGTATGCGACTGGTTCTCGTCAAGCGCCTGCTGCTCGGCGCGCCGATGCCGCTCGCTCAAGCGCGGCACGAGCGCCTCAACAAGACCGTCGCCCTCGCCGTCTTTGCCTCGGACCCGCTCTCCTCCGTCGCGTACGCGACCGAAGAAATCCTGCTAGTGCTCATGCTCGGCGGCGCCGCCGCGCTCAGCTACTCGCTGCCGGTCGCGTTCGGCATCGCGGCCCTGCTGGCGGTGGTCGTCGTCTCGTACCGCCAGACCGTCGCCGCGTACCCGCAGGGCGGCGGGGCCTATCTCGTCGCGAAGGACAATCTCGGGCGTTACCCGGCGCTGGTCGCCGCCGCCGCCTTGCTGGTGGATTACGTGCTGACCGTGTCGG
>QHTE01000083.1 GCA_003220685.1 Candidatus Rokuibacteriota bacterium | reverse complement strand
GGATCCGGACGGCCACCCGCTCGAGATCTTGTGGTTCCCGGGGGGCAAGGGCGATCCGAAGTGGCACCGGCCGAGCGATCGCCTCTTCCTCGGCATCGACCACACTGCGATCGTCGTCAGCGACACCGCGCAAAGCCTCCGCTGCTATCGGGATACGCTCGGCCTTCGAGTGGCAGGTGAGAGCGAGAATTACGGGCCGGAGCAGGAGCGCTTGAACAACGTCTTTGGCGCCCGCCTCCGCATCACGACGCTCCGGGCGCCCGCGGGGTCCCGGCGTCGAGTTCCTCGAGTATGTGACCCCGCGGGACGGGCGGCCAGTGACGGCCGATGCCCGTGCCAACGATCTCGCCCACTGGCAGACGACGTTGGTCAGCCAGGACGCTGGAGCGGTGGCGCAAGCGATTCGCGGCAGCTCCTGCGCGATGCTGTCGTCCGGCGTTGTGGCCCCGGCCGACAGAGCGCTCTGGTTTACGAAGGGGCTTTTGATCCGAGACCCGGACGGCCACGCCCTGGCCGTGGTGCAGCCATAGAGTCCTGCTGCCTGATTTTATGGCTGAGGGATCGGGCTCCTCTCGGCGCTCGTAGTGAATAAAGGCGCCTGCCTCGTGAGCTACTTGGGGCAGATCCAGCCGGCTCCGCTGGGGTTGGGGAAACAGCCGACCGATTGCGGCAGGAGCTGCTTCGGCAGCCACAGCACCACGTCGGGGAACAGCACCGTGAACGCGATGGTGATGAAGAACACGATATAGAGGGGGAGCGATCGGAACATCGCGCGGTAGAACGGCACGCCGACGAATTTCGACGCGATCAGCAGTGACAGCCCGTAGGGCGGCGTGATCAATCCGAACACCAGCGTGGTGATGATGACTACGCCCATGTGCACGGAGTTGATGTTGCCCACCTGCGTCAGCTTGTTGATGATCGGCATGAAGATGATGATGGCCGGGATCGCGTCGATGAAGTCGCCGAGGATTACGAACAGTATGACGAGGAGGAGCATGATCGTCCTCGGATCAGTGCCCCCGTAGTAGCTAATGTACTCGGCGACCGTGTCGGGACCGCGCAAGTAGGCCAGCATCCAGCCGAAGGCCGAGGCGCCGGCCACCGCCGCAAGCGGCAGGGAGTACAGCAGGCCGGTGTACATGAAGTCCCCGGGCAGACGGCGGATGTGGCGAGGATTCAGGGCCGGGATGAGCACGAGTAGGATGTAGGCCGCCGCGGCCATGCCGGCCTCGGTCGGCGTGAACCAGCCGGTCAGGATGCCCCCCATGATGATGACCGGGATGACCATCGGGAGGGCCGAGCCGCGCGCCGCCACAAAGATGTCCACGGCGCCTGCGCGCTTCTTCATCGTGCCCACGGGCCCGAAGAAATAGCTGTAGATCATCAGGCCCACGCCGATCATCACTCCCGGCACCACACCGGCCAGGAACAAACCGCCGATCGACACGTTGCCGGTGGCGCCGTAGACCACCGCCATGATCGACGGCGGGATCAGGTTTGCCATGGTTGAGGCTGAGGCGATCAGCGCCGCCGTGAAGGCGCGGTCGTAGCGCTCCTTGTCCATCTCGGGCGCCACGGTGCGGCTCAGCACCGCGACGTCGGCGGCCGAGGAACCCGAGATGCCGGCGAAGAACATGCTGAACAGGGTGACTACCTGGGCCAGCCCGCCGCGTAAGTGCCCCACCAGCGCCTGGGCGAGATTGATCATCCGATAAACCACGTTCGCCGACGACATCAGCTCCCCGACCAGAAGGAAGAAGGGGATGGCCAGGAGCGTCTCGGAGTCGATGCCGTGGAATAACTGACCGACCATCGACTGGAAGCTGACCGGGGTGAACGCCGTCGCCACCAGCACGCCCGCGATGATCGCGAACGCCACCGGCACGCCCAGGTAGCCCAACAGCAGGAACAGGCCTCCCATCACGACCAGGATCATGCCGGAGCTCATTCCACAAGGTCCGGCAGGAATTCGTCGTCCTCGGGACCCTCGAAGCCCTTCTGCCATCCATTGACGATCTGCTCGACGCAGAAAAGCATCACGAGGATGCCGGAGATCGGCACAACGCCGGTATAGACGGTTAAGGGAATGAGCCAGGGCATTCGGAAACTGCCCAGGTCGAGCACCGCATTCTTGTAGCCGAACCAGGCCATGAATCCGGCCACGACCAGCACAACGAGCCGGTTGAAGGTCTCGATCGCCCGGCGTTTGTTGCCGGTCATACGCTTGGTGATCTCGGCCAGGTAGATATGATCGTGGCGCCGGATCGCGGCGGCAATACCGATGAACACGCCCCAGGCGAAGAATGCCGTGGTTGCCTGCTGCAGCCACAGCCATGGGTGGCCGATGGTCCGTGTCACCACGTCGAGAAAGACGCACAGGGTAAAGCTGCCGAGGCAGACCCCGCACAGGACCATCAGGCCGGCCTCGAGCGGGTCCAGCCATCTCCATTTCAGGTGGCGATGACGCTGGAGGATCAGCGCTCTGCTTGCGGTAAAATCCGTAACACCGGCCACGTGCGCCGCCGCCCCGCGTCAGATCGGTGGGCTACTTCACTGCGCGGACGAGACCCAGGATCTTGACTGCATGGGGCCCGAGCTCCGTGGCCAGCTGGTCCTGGATGGGCGCGGCGGCCTTCATGAAGCCGGACTTGTCGACCTTGGTGTTAACCTTCACACCGATCTTCTGAAGCTTCGCGGCGGAATCCGACTCGAGCTTAAAGGCCATGGCAGGCTCGCGCCGGCTCACATCGTCGGCGGCCTCCTGGACCCACTTCTTCTCTTCGGCGCTGAAGCTGTTCCAGGCCTTGTCACTGACCCAAATGCAGTTGTTGTTGGCCTCGTGCTGGGTGATGTTCAGCACCGGCGCTACTTCATAATGCTTGTTCTGCTCGTACACATTGATGCCGTTCTCGGCCACGTTCACCACTCCGGTCTGGAGCGACACATACACCTCGCCGAAGGGCATATGCACGGTCTGCGCGCCATAGGCCGGGAAATGCGTGTCCTCGGTCTTGGTCGCCTGCACGCGGACCTTCATGCCCTTGATGTCCTCGACCTTGTTGATCTCCTTCTTGCTGTACATGTTACGGAAGCCCATCGTCATGAGGCCGAGGACCTGGGCGCCCTGCGTCGACTCCTTGATCATGGCGCGGAAGGCGTCGGACACCGCTTTGTCGGTCAGCGCCCTGGACAGATGGTCCTCATCGCGGAAGATGAAGTGCAGTGAGAACACGCCGGCTTGCGGCGCCACGCTGGCTGCGTTCGCGGTTGCCGTGATGACGAGGTCGATGTCACCCGCGCGCAGCTTCTGCAGCGTCTGCGGCTCGGTGCCCAGTTGCGCGCCGGGGAACTGATTGATGCTGAGCTTGCCGCCGCTCAGCGCCTTCAGCTTTTCGTCGAATAGGTTCGCGGCGATGCCGTAGGCCGTCGTCACCGGCTGGTCGTAGGCGAAGCTGAGCTTGCGCTGGGCCGAGGCATCGCTCGACAGCGCTAGCGTCAGGACGCCAGCGGCGAGAGCCGCCAGACCGAGTTGTCTCATCGCACATTTCATCGCTTTTCCCTCCGGCATGACCCGACCTCGATGTGGGTTCTCAGGTGTAGAAGCGGCCCATGTTCGCTGATCCGCCATACATCGTCAAGCGGTCGAGACCCGGGCTGCCATCGGTCTCTAGGCAAGACATTAGGCAAGACATTCGCGAAAGCGGCGTTAGGAAGTTGCTCTTGCTTCAAAGGCCGGCCCATCGCCAGATATTCGACTCACGCAGAAACCTTCGCTGTGGTGTTGGTCGCGCAGGATGCCCGGGCCGCCAAGATTTCGCTCGAATTGGCCCGCGAATACTTGAAGCTTATGCCCTCCCGGAGCGAAGCCTCTGGCGCGTAAGGCCGACCAGGAACGTCTTAGAACAGCACCCGGACACTGAATTCGAGCGGAGCCGAACCTGTTGCCGTCGGAACATTGCGCCCCCCGCAACCAATGGTCGGCTGGGTTTCCGTCCCCCCGGCCGTAGTCGTTGACTCAACACGCCGCAAGTCGTTGATTCAGTGTCAGAAGTGCGCGGCGGCGTGGGAACACGGGTTCGCGTCCCGTTGGGGCCATTACCATCCGGCTGTGGGTCTGCGCCAGGTGGGCGCAAACGGCCAGCGAAGAGCGCTGCTGAGCGCGGGCGTCGCTAGTAGAGCGTGAGCATCAGCACAAAGCGCCCCTCGCCACGATCAGCACCGCGAGGGCAACACCATGATGACGTCCATACCGTGAATGTACGGCGTCAGGGTGCGCCCGCCGAGTTCTTTGGAATTGGGTCAACGCCGCCCTCCGCGGGGTAGGGAGGGCGATCGCTTCGAAGCGGACGACTAAAAGCCACAGCCGGACGGGTCAATCGGGTCGGGGCCACCGTGTCACCACCGATGAGGCGCTCCCAATCCGTCCGAAGAAGGCTTGGATCATCCTGCACGATGCGCGGTAGAGGATCCACCCGCGGCTGTCATGTCCTCCAGTGCGCTCCGCCCGCTGAGGCAAACTGAGCGCCAGAACATGCGCTGGGCACCGATCGCGGCCGCCGCCCCTCCGCACCCGATCAGGAACATCACCAACATCCCAGCTTCGCTGGAGATTGCGATCCAGACCGTCGCGCCCACGACCACACTCCCGATAACACCGAGAATCATGTCGTGAATGAACCCGTAGTGTGCTGCTCGTGACACCGTCTCGGCCAGCCACCCGGCCGTGAGCCCGGCGAGGACGAGCATGGGACCCATTTGCATGATGTGCTCAAGCATGAGACGTACCCGCCTTTGATGGTCGGTTCACCGACGTTGAACGTCGGGCGGAGGTGGCTCGGCCGACCGAGCCACCTCGCGGAATTCACTTGCCCGCGCCGATCGAGACGGCGAAGTTGACCGTCTCCACCTGATACAAGGACGGGATGTACGCGAACTCGAGGCGTATATCCTTCAGCTTCTTGGCCTTCAAGGCCTCGGCAGGGAACTCCACGTCAAGCTGTTGGAAGGCCTCCTGCCCGGGGTCGAGTCGCTCACTTCCGGACATGGCGAATTTGAGGGTCGGCTCGGTCCGCGCGTCCTCGAGCTTGATGGGCTGTCCCTGGGCATCGATATAGAGAAGCCTCCCCTCGAGCAGCCGCACCGTCTGGTTGGCCGACGTGTTTTTCAGCCTGAGCATCCCCGTGAGCTTGGCGGCGGTGACGATCCGGTCGGACCCTTTCTCGACCCGCTCCGCGACCTTCATCTCGGTGACTTCGCCAGTGACGATTCCGGCCTTCACCTTCACCGCCGCGGGCGTCACCGCGTACGTCTTTTCCTCGATCGGCGTCGCAATCGCCGCCGGCTGCTGCACCGGCCCGAGGGTCAGCCAGGCCACGAGGGCCACGATCGCGGCGCTCAGCCCCCACCGCCAGAAAGCATCCTTCTTTTCAATAGGACGCTCAGTCGCGAAGAACTTGCGCTGAGCGACGATCGGGATCACCGCCACGATGAACGCGACGACAGCCGTCGCGAGAATTCCTGCTCCCGGGTAGAACCCCAGGGACCGCAGAATCCAGCTCCCGCCGATGCTGCCGACGAGACCGAGGGTAATGTCCCAGCTCAGCCCGTAGCCCCCGCGCTTCATGACCCAGCCTGCCAGTACGCCCGCTAGCACTCCCGCGAGAATCCACGTTAAGAACGTCATGACTCTTCCTCCCGCATTTGGTTACCGCACAGTCGCATCACTTCCTCGACACCGTCCACCACGCGATTTACCTCCAATGAATGGACTACGACCAAGCCGTCTCGGAGCCGGAGCGGTCGTCGGCGTGTCGCCGTTTTCTCGCACCAGGAGGGCCGCGAGCATCTCGATCGCCCGCTGATCGAGGGCCCGATCGTCGATCATCACTTGCACGGTGGAGCCCGCGAGCGCCCGGACGCGCTCCGCCGCCGCGGTGGAGCAGACGATGACGTCAGCTCGCCGAACCAGGCGACCCAGTGCGGCCCCCTCGGCCGGGCAGACTCCGACGAGCGCGATGTTTGGCAGACCGGCGTTCGCGATCGAGTGCTCGAGATTGTGGGCCGTCTCGACCGTGGTTGAGGCCACGCCCACCCGTGTCCCCGACGGGAACTGGGCCAGGCGATGGAGCGTCTCGAGATGCGCCTCGGCGAGCAACGCGATCACGGGAACCCTCTTGCCCTTGAGAAGGTGCTCCACCTGCGGGAGATGCGCAAAGCTCGTGACCGCCGCCCGCCATCGACCGGCTTGCTTCGGACGCCGCGTGACCGCCGCCAGCTCGGTGAGGAGAACCTTCTCGACGTGGACGGGCAGGTGGGTCTCGAGTTGTCCGGCAAAGAAGTCGAGCTCCGGCGCGCTACACTCCACGAGGAGGACTTCGACGGCCCCGCGGACAGCGGCTGGCCGGACCCCGGCCAAGCTCAGCACGCCCACGGACAAGTCGTCGGCGGTCATCCCGAGGGCCGCGGCGCGGATCACCGTGTCTTGCAAGAAGGCCTCGCGGAGGTGAGGGGACGGGCGGGCGGGCGGAGCTGGGGCTACGAACACTCCCTTCCCCCGTCGCGCCTCCACATACCCGCTCCGCCTCAGATCATCGATGACGCGCGCGACCGTATTCGGGTTGACGCCGAGGAAACCGGCCAGCTCCCGGATGCTGGGTAGCGCCTGGTCCGGCGGAACGCCGCCGGCCTCGATGACGTGACGGAGCTGCTCCATCAGTTGCCGTCGGATCGGAATCGGGCTATCCCCGTCGATCTTGAGGTTGATCGCGGTCCCCATACTGCCTAGACCTCCGCGGACGCCAGGAGGGCGGTGAGATCGTCCCTGCTTACGACCTCCTTCTCGATGAGCAGCTTGGCCAGCGAAGTGAGGACCTCTCGCTTCGCCGTCAGGGTCTGGCGGACTCGCTCGTGGGCAGCCTCGAAAAGATTACGGATCTCGTCGTCGATGCGCCGGGCGGTCTCTTCGCTGTACTCTCGCTGCGCCATGGACGGCACGGTGAGGAAGAGCGCCTGGCGTGGTGGCTCGAACGTCGCCAGCCCAAGGGCTTCCGTCATCCCGTAGCGGGCGACCATGTGGCGCGCCATGTCGGTGGCCCGCTGGAGATCGTCCTGCGCGCCGGTCGAGATGTCGCCGAAGACGAGCTCTTCCGCCACGCGACCGCCGAGCAACACGTCGAGTCGATCCAGGAGCTCGGCGCGCGTCATGAGATACCGGTCCTCGGTCGGTTGCTGCTGCGTGTAGCCGAGCGCGGCCACGCCGCGAGGGATGACGGAGATCTTCGCAACCCGGTCCGCGTGCTCACGCGACTCCGCCACCAGCGCATGGCCGGCTTCGTGATAGGCGACGATCTCCTTTTCCTTCGGGTTGATCACGCGTGATCGGCGCTCGAGCCCACCCACCACACGGTCAATGGCCTCGTCGAACTCCGTCAGATCCACGACCTCTTTGCCCTTGCGCGCGGCGAGGAGGGCGGCCTCGTTGACGAGATTGGCGAGATCGGCGCCAACGAAGCCGGGTGTCCTGGCCGCCACCAGGGAGAGATCGAGGCCGGGGGCCAGCTTGACGTCACGGACGTGCACGTTGAGAATTTTCTCCCGCCCTCTGAGGTCGGGACGGTCGAGAACCACCTGCCGATCGAAGCGACCGGGCCGGAGCAGCGCGGGGTCCAGAATTTCCGGGCGGTTCGTGGCCGCCAGGATCATCACGCCCATCTGGGTGTCGAAGCCGTCGAGCTCCGCCAGGAGTTGATTCAGCGTCTGCTCTCGCTCGTCGTGGCCGCCCACGATCGGGCTGACCCCTCGCGCCTTTCCCAACGCATCCAGCTCGTCGATGAAGACGATGCTCGGGGCCTTCTGCTGGGCCTGCGCAAAGAGATCGCGGACGCGCGCGGCCCCCACGCCGACGAACATCTCGACGAAGTCCGAGCCACTCAAGCTGAAGAACGGTACGCCGGCCTCTCCCGCGACCGCCTTGGCCAGCAGCGTTTTCCCGGTGCCGGGCGCGCCGACGATGAGCACCCCTTTGGGGATCTTTCCCCCAAGGCGCCGGTAGCGATCGGGGTTCTTGAGGAAGTCCACGACCTCCATCAACTCCCCGCGCGCCTCGTCGATGCCCGCGACGTCGTTGAAGGTGACGCCGGTCTGGTGCTCGACGTACACGCGGGCTTTGCTCTTGCCGATCGTCATGAGCCCCTGCTGCGGGCCGAAGCGCCGCATGAGGAGGACCCACACGCCGGCGAACACGACGGCGGGAAGGACCCAGGAGAGAAGGGTCGAGAGCCAGGGGTTCTCGACGTGCCCGGCGAACTTAACATTCGCCTGCTCGAGCTCGCCGACCAGCCCCGGATCCTCGACGCGCGCCGTGACGAAGCGGTGCGTTTCACCACTCGATCGCTTCAGCTCCTCGACCCTTTCCTTGGGGAGCAGCGTCTCGAGCCCCTCAGTTGAGAGCGTGCCGCTGATGGTTTCTCTGTCGAGGGTGAGGTTGCTGACCTTGCTCTTCTTGGCCAGCGCTTTGAAATCGCTGTACGACAGGGTCGCGGCCCGAGGTCCGAAGAGCGGGAACTGAAAGACGAGAATCGTCAGGAGGGCGATCGCGAGATAGCCGATCGCGAACTTCCGCTGTTTGAAGTTCATGCTCGCAGGCCTCTACGTCGCATGCGGTGCGACGGCGTTGGGTGATCCGGGCGCACTCGCCCTCACGATTCGGTGGAGGACCCACCCGCTGGCGTCTTGCCCCCCGATGCGCTCGGCGCGCTCGAACAAGCTCGGCCGACCCCGTTTCGGAGGCGACGGATACTCCGAGAGCGCCGCGTTCAGGCCCAACCGGGCCGCCGCTGCCGGAAGCGGCGCCTCGATGTCGTAACGCGCGAAGATTCCCCGCCCCTCGTTGTAGAACTCCATGAGCCATCTCACCCCCGGCTCTCCTCCCGTCATCGCCGCTCGTTTGGGTCCACGCTGTACTAGAGGCATAGTACACTAGATCAATTTTCGAAGTGTGTACTAGTTTAGTGGTACACTGCGCTCCGCCGGCCATTTTCACCAGCCGCGTTCACCCCACACCTGAAAGACGAGGGAGGCACTCGCACCATGACTCAGGCAACCCCGACGAAGCTGCGGTCGGTCCCGAACCGCGCTCCTGGCAGCTCGATGCCCCAGGCACCGAGGACGAAACTGCGTCCGCTCCACGACCGCGTGCTCGTCCGGCGCGTCGAGGAGCAGGACGACAAGCACGGCCGCATCATCATTCCCGACACTGCGAAGGAGAAGCCGCAGGAGGGCCAAGTGATCGCGGTCGGGACCGGCAGGGTGACCGAGGACGGGAAGAAGCTCCCCCTCGCGCTGAAGGAAGGCGATCGGATCCTCTTCGGCAAGTACTCCGGCAGCGAGGTCAGGCTGGACGGCCAGGAGTACCTGATCATGAAGGAGGAGGACGTCCTCGGCGTCGTCGGCTCGTGAACGGGCGGCCCCGCCGCCGTCAACCATTCGCGCACACTCGAGAGGAAGGTCGGCATGCCTAAGCAACTGCTGTTCAGCGAAGAAGGCCGCGCCGCGCTCTTGCGCGGCCTCACCACGATGTCGCACGCCGTCAAGGTGACGCTCGGCCCGAAGGGGCGGAACGTCGTGATCGGCAAAAAGTTCGGCAGTCCCACCCTGACCAAGGACGGCGTCACCGTCGCCAAGGAGATCGAGCTCAAGGACCCCTACGAAAACATGGGGGCGCAGATGCTGAAGGAAGTCGCCTCCAAGACCTCCGACACCGCGGGTGACGGCACGACGACCGCGACGGTCCTGGCCCAGGCCATCTTCCGGGGGGGTCTCAAGAACGTGACGGCCGGCGCGAACCCGATGGCGCTGAAGCGGGGGATCGAGCAGGCGGTCGACACGGTGGTCGAAGAGCTGAAGCACATGTCCAAGGCCACCAAGGACAAGAAGGAGATCGCCCAGGTCGCCACGATTGCGTCGAACAACGACAAGACCATCGGCAACCTGATCGCCGAGGCCATGGAGAAGGTCGGCCAGGACGGCGTCATCACGGTGGAAGAGGCCAAGGCGATGGAGACCAGCCTCGAGGTGGTCGAGGGCATGCAGTTCGACCGCGGATATCTCTCGCCCTACTTCGTGACGAATCCGGAGCGGATGGAAGTGGTGCTGGAGGACGCGGTCATTCTGATCCACGAGAAGAAGCTCAGCG
>QHTE01000082.1 GCA_003220685.1 Candidatus Rokuibacteriota bacterium | reverse complement strand
CGCGGTCGAACTGCATGCCCTCGACCACGTCGAGGCTGGTCTCCATCGCCTTGGCCTCTTCGACGGTGATCACGCCATCCTTGCCGACCTTCTCCATGGCCTCGGCGATCAGGGTGCCGATGGTCTTGTCGTTGTTCGACGCGATCGTGGCGACCTGGGCGATCTCCTTCTTGTCCTTGGTGGCCTTGGACATGTGCTTGAGCTCTTCGACCACCGTGTCGACCGCCTGCTCGATCCCTCGCTTCAGCGCCATCGGGTTCGCGCCGGCGGTCACGTTCTTGAGACCGCCGCGGAAGATGGCCTGGGCCAGGACCGTCGCGGTCGTCGTGCCGTCACCCGCGGTGTCGGAGGTCTTGGAGGCGACTTCCTTCAGCATCTGCGCCCCCATGTTTTCGTAGGGGTCCTTGAGCTCGATCTCCTTGGCGACGGTCACGCCGTCCTTGGTCAGGGTGGGGCTGCCGAACTTTTTGCCGATGACGACGTTCCGCCCCTTCGGGCCGAGCGTCACCTTGACGGCGTGCGACATCGTGTTGATGCCGCGCAACAGCGCGGCGCGGCCTTCTTCGCTGAACAGCAGTTGCTTAGGCATGACGACCTTCCTCTCGAGTGTGTGCGAATGGTTGACAGCGACTGTGCCGCCCGTTCACGAGCCGACGACGCCGAGGACGTCCTCCTCCTTCATGATCAGGTACTCCTGGCCGTCCAGCCTGACCTCGCTGCCGGAGTACTTGCCGAAGAGGATCCGATCGCCCTCCTTCAGCGCGAGGGGGAGCTTCTTACCGTCCTCGGTCACCCTGCCGGTCCCGACCGCGATGACCTTGCCCTCCTGCGGCTTCTCCTTCGCGGTGTCGGGAATGATGATGCGGCCGTGCTTGTCGTCCTGCTCCTCGACGCGCCGGACGAGCACGCGGTCGTGCAGCGGACGCAGTTTCATCGTCGGTGCTTGAGCCATCGGGCGGGCCGGCGCGCGGTCGGGGACCGGGCGGAGCTTCGTCGTGGTTGCTTGAGCCATGGTGCGGGTGCCTCCCTCGTCTTCCAGGTGGGTGGTGAGCGCGGCTGGTGGAATTGTCCAGCGCACGCAGTGTACCACTAATCTAGTACACATTGCTGGAATTGATCTGGTGTACTATTTTAGTGATACAGACCGCGTGCCCGCTCGCCAGCCACCCGCCGCGCCCCCGGGCTGCGACGGCAGGCGAGACATGATTCCCGCTGACAACAGGATGGCGACAGCGTGAGGAGGTCGGCGATGAGGTGGCTCATGGAGTTCTACAACGAGAGACGGGGGATCCTCGCGCATTACAGCATCGAGGCGCCGCTCCCGGTGGCGGCGGCCCGGCTGGGCCTGAACGCGGCGATCGCCGAGTATCCCGCTCCTCCCGGCAAGGGCCGCCGGAGCTTGTTCGAGCGGGCCGAGCGCACCGGGGGGCAAGATCCAAGCGGGTGGGTCCTCTACCGAATCGTGAAGGACAGTGCGCAAGCACCACCCGACGCCGTGTCCGCGCACGCGGCATAGAGGCCGCGAGCATGGAGCTCAAACAGCGAAAGTTCGCGATCGGCTATCTCGGGATCGCCCTCCTCACGATTCTCATATTTCAGTTCCCGCTGTTCGGGCCTCGGGCCGTGAACGTCTCGTACAGCGAGTTCAAGGCGCTCGCGAAGAAGGGCAAGGTCAGCAATCTGACGCTCGACCGAGAAACCGTCAGCGGCACGCTCTCGGCCGAAGGGCTCGAGACGCTACTGCCGAGGGACAGGGCCGAGGAGCTGAAGCGATCCGGTGGTGAAAAGCACCGCTTCGTCGCGACGCGCGTCGAGGATCCCGGGCTGGTGGCCGAACTGGAGCAGGCGAACGTCAAGTTCACCGGGCACGTCGACAATGCGTGGCTCTCCACCCTCCTGTCCTGGATCCTTCCCGCCGTGGTGTTCGCCGGCGTATGGATCTTCGTCATGCGCCGCTTTGGCCCGCAGCAAGGGATGATGACCATCGGCAAGAGCAAGGCCCGGGTCTACGTCGAGCACACGACCGGGGTCACCTTCGACGACGTCGCGGGCATCGACGAGGCGCGGGGCGAGCTGATGGAGGTCGTGGACTTCCTCAAGAACCCCGATCGCTACCGGCGCCTCGGCGGGAAGATTCCCAAAGGGGTACTCATCGTCGGCGCGCCCGGCACCGGCAAGACGCTGCTGGCCAAGGCCGTCGCGGGGGAGGCGGGCGTGCCGTTCTTCAGCTTGAGCGGCTCGGACTTCGTCGAGATGTTCGTCGGCGTGGGGGCCGCGCGCGTCCGCGATCTCTTCGCCCAGGCCCAGCAGAAGGCCCCGAGCATCATCTTCATCGACGAGCTGGATGCGCTGGGGAAGGCGCGCGGTGTCAGCCCGATCGTGGGCGGCCACGACGAGCGCGAGCAGACCCTGAATCAGCTCCTCGCCGAGCTCGACGGCTTCGACACCCAGCTGGGCGTCATGATCCTGGCGGCCACGAACCGCCCGGAGATCCTGGACCCCGCGCTGCTCCGGCCCGGTCGCTTCGATCGCCAGGTGGTCCTCGACCGTCCGGACCTCAGAGGGCGGGAGAAAATTCTCAACGTGCACGTCCGTGACGTCAAGCTGGCCCCCGGCCTCGATCTCTCCCTCGTGGCGGCCAGGACGCCCGGCTTCGTCGGCGCCGATCTCGCCAATCTCGTCAACGAGGCCGCCCTCCTTGCCGCCCGCAAGGGCAAGGAGGTCGTGGATCTGACGGACTTCGACGAGGCCATCGATCGTGTCGTGGGCGGTCTCGAGCGCCGATCGCGCGTGATCAACCCGAAGGAAAAAGAGATCGTCGCCTACCACGAAGCCGGCCACGCGCTGGTGGCGGAGTCGCGCCAGCACGCAGACCGGGTGGCGAAGATCTCCGTGATTCCTCGCGGCGTGGCCGCGCTCGGCTACACGCAGCAGCAACCGACCGAGGACCGGTACCTCATGACGCGCGCCGAGCTCCTGGACCGACTCGACGTGTTGCTTGGCGGTCGCGTGGCGGAAGAGCTCGTCTTCGGCGACATCTCGACCGGCGCCCAGGACGACCTTCAGCGGGCCACCGACATAGCGCGCCACATGGTCGCCCGCTATGGGATGACGGAAGCCCTGGGGCTGGCGACCTTCGAGCCGCCCCGTCAGGCGCTCTTCCTCAACGTGCCGTCGATGGCGCAGCGAGAGTACAGCGAAGAGACCGCTCGGCGCATCGACGATGAGATCCGAAACCTTTTCGAGGCCGCCCACGAGCGAGTCCGCCAGACCCTGACGGCGAAGCGAGAGGTCCTCGCCTCGCTGGCCAAGCTGCTGATCGAGAAGGAAGTCGTGAGCCGGGACGATCTCACCGCGCTCCTGGCGTCCGCCGAAGTCTAGTTAGGCGTCGGTGTACCACTAAGGTAGTACACATTGACGTTGACTATAGAGACCTACTGTATTACTGTAGGGATACAGTAAGTATGGATGCGATGACTCTGAGGGTAGACGGGCACAGTCCGATCCCGATCCGGCGTCAGCTCATGGAGCAACTCCGCCACGTGATCGAGGGCGGAGGCGTGCCGCGCGACCAAGCGCTCCCCAGCATCCGGGAGTTGGCTGGATTCCTCGGCGTCAATCCGAATACCGTCGCACGGGTCATCGACGATTTGAAGCGAGGCGGATACGTGGAGGCGCGGCGGGGGAAGGGCGTGTTCGTGGCCGAGGCGCCGCCCGCCCGCCCCTCCCCTCACCTCCGCGAGACGTTCTTGCAGGATGCGGTGATCCGGGCCGCGGCCCTCGGGATGACGGCCGACGACTTGTCGGTGGGCGTTCTGAGCCTGGCCGGGATCCGGCCCCCCGCCATCCGCGGGGCCGTCGAGATCCTGCTGGTCGAGTGCAGCCCGCCGGAGCTCGATTTCTTCGCCCGGCAACTCGAGGCCCACCTGCCGGTCCGCGTCGACAAAATGCTCCTCGCCGAGCTGGTGGCGGTCACGCGGCGCCCGAAGCAATCCGGTCGCTGGCGGGCGGCGGTCACGAGCTTCTGTCATCTCCCGCAGGTGGAACGCCTTCTGAAGGGCAAGGGGGTTCCCGTGATCGCGCTCCTCGCCGAGGCGCATCTCGAGACACTCCACCGCCTGGCCCAGTTCCCGTCGGGGACACGGGTGGGCGTCGCCTCGACCACCGTCGAGACGGCCCACAACCTGGAGCATTCGATCGCGAACGCCAACCTGCCAAATATCACGCTCGTCGGGGTCTGCCCTGCCGAAGGAGCCGCCCTGGGCCGCCTGGTGCGGCGAGCGGACGTCGTCGTCTGCTCCTCCGCGGCGGCCGAGCGGGTGCGGGGCCTCGCGGGTTCCACCGTACAGGTGATGATCGACGACCGGGCCCTCGACCAGCGGGCGATCGAAATGCTCGCGGCCCTGCTGGTGCGACAAAACGGCGATCGGCCGACAGCCGCTCCGGTGCCGAAGCAGCCGAGGTCTCGCCCGTCCGGTCGACGCAAATCGCGAGAGCGCGCAACGCATGCGACGGTACTGGGGAAGTGATGCGAGTGACCCGTAACCAGATGAAGGAGGAAGAGTCATGACGTTCTTGACGTGGATTCTCGCAGGACTGCTAGCCGGCTTGCTGGCCGGGTGGGTTATGAAGCGCGGAAGCTATGGACTGAGCTGGGACATCACTCTCGGTCTCGTCGGGAGCATCGGGGGGAGCTGGCTTCTTCGCTCGCTGGGGTTCTACCCGAGCGCAGGGATCGTCGCGACGGCTGTCGTCGCGTTCATCGTGGCGGTGATCCCGATCGTCGTTCAGCGCAAGTTCTGGGCGACTGAGCGTCCGATCCAGAAGAAGGATGCTTTCTGGCGGTGGGGGCTAGGCGCCGCGCTCGTAGCCCTCGTGGCATGGATGACCTTCGGACCCGTGCAGCAGCCGGCTGCCGTGGCTGCGCCGATCGAGGAGAAGACGTACGCGGTGACGCCAGCGGCGGTAAAGGTGAGGGCCGGGATCGTCACGGGCGAAGTCACCGACATGAAGGTCGCGGAGCGGGTGGAGAAAGGGTCCGACCGGATCGTCACCGCCGCGAAGCTGACCGGCATGCTCAAGCTGAAGAACACGTCTGCCAATCAGACGGTGCGGTTGCTCGAAGGGAAGCTGCGCTACATCGATGCCAAGGGACAACCCATCAAGCTCGAGGACGCGCGGACCGAACCGACCTTCAAATTCGCCACGTACGGCAGCAGCGAGCGCCTCGATCCCGGGCAGGAAGCCATCCAGTCCCTGGACGTGGAATTCCCCGCCGAGGCCCTGAAGCCGAACAGTCTGAAGGAGATCCGCCTCGAGTTCGCGTATATCCCGTCACCCTACCGAGAGGAGACGGTCAACTTCCCCGTCTCGATCGGCGCGGGCAAGTGGTGAGTCGCGCGAGGTGGCTCTCGGAGCCACCTCCGATTCAGCCTTCTGAGCCCCGATAGTGAATGGCGAGCACTCATACGCGGCCTCGATGAGCTTGAGGCGCAGGGCCGGATGACCTGGATCGACGCCCGGCACGGGTGGGCCGCCGCGCCGGGCGACGTCGTGGAGGCGCTCTCGAGGGATGGCTTCCAAGAGTGGAAGCGCGAGACGATGACGACGAGCCGGCAGAAATCTCCAGCCGGCCGGTGGCGTGTGGCAGGGTGCACGCGTTCAGCAGCCTCGAGCGTGATCCGTACACGGACGACGGCGGCGAAAGCTGATTGAGCAGCGCCAGCAACGCGGGAGATTGCGGCGGGTACCCGGCGGCGGCGCCGCCACAGAGGCGTTGAATGAACACCAGTGAACACCGTGACGATGATCTACAGCAGCTCGGGTCGGTCCGCCCAAAGTTCGTCCAAATCTGCGCATCGCAAAACGACCTTTTCGCTCTCGACAAGAAAGGGAACGTCTACCAGTACAACTTCAACGCGAAGGCGTGGACACAGCTCGTCGCGAGCCGCTCATACGAGGAACACGCCTCAGCCTAACCCCCCCTCGGCGTCGGTCGGTAACAGGGGCAGCTCGTGTCAGAGCCGGGCAGAGCGCCACAGCCCCCGCTGAGCGGCGATCGTGAGCGCTGCGCCGCCGCATCCGATCAGCAACATCGCCAGCATCCCTATGTCGCCCGGAGTCAAGACCCAGACGATCGCGCCTGCGACCACGCTCCCAACGAAACCAAGAAACATGTCGATGACGAACCCATAGCCTCTCGCGCGTGAGGCGGCCTCGGCCACCCACCCGGCGATCAGGCCGGCGAGAACGAGCATTGGACCCATCTGTATGATGTGTTCGAACATGAAAGCGTACCTGCCTTTCTGAACGCAATCACCATTCGGCCGCGAGTGACGGGGACATCCTCGGGATAGGGTCTACCGGAGACCCGTGCCAGCGAGCCGGCAGAGGTAGCGGAAGGTCGTGTAGTGCTGGTGGTCCGAGTCCCATGTTTTGATCCCGTCGGACAGCTGCTCTGTCGTCGACCCCACACGCGATAGTGCGTCGTTGGCCATCGCTGCCCGCTGCGCGGCCTCGCACTCGGCCTTCGTTTGGTACGACCTCACCTGATACATTGGGCCGGCCATCCGCAGCGGCCCACTGGCGCGGTAGATGCCGATGTCGCGCCACAGAACCGTGACCTCGCTCGCAATGACCTCCGCCGGCACCGGCACCGCCGTGTAGATTTGGTCCTCGGCAGCTGCCGTCGGCGACACCAGCCTCCCGAGGGTCAACGCCACCGCGGCGGCTAAGGCTGTCCGCCCTATACACTTCAACATGGTCGCCTCCTTGGCGAGTCCCGCACACTCAGCACTCCGGTGGTCCCCACCTAGCGACTTCGAGACGCCAGGTGCCGGCCTTCACCTGCACGACGCGTTCTGCTCCGCTTCTCGCGAACGGCCTTGGCCTGGCTCTCGATGCTGGCAAAAAGCGCTGAGTGACTTTCGCGCTTCAGCCCTACCCAGATGAGCGCACGAAGGACGATCTGGAGGCTCACTGGCAGCTTGAACGCTGTCGTCGCCCTGCCCGCGATGACGCGAGCCTGATCCAGCGAATCCTGAGAAAGAATGAGAAGGAGCCGTGTTTTGTTCTCGAGCATTCTGCTCTCCTGCCAAAGACTTACCTCCGGCTGAGGCCGCGACATTCCGGATCGCCGCTCGCGCCTTTTTTTCGACCTCCATCGCAATCGCGACCATCCTGTGAGCGCGCCTGGCGTGCTCGGCGGTCTTCTTCATCACGTCGCTGTCACTCGTGCCCTGAGCCACGAAGTCGCAGCCGGGTATCAGATCGGCGCACCTGAGCTCTCTCGTCATGCGACGAACCCTCCGTCAAACAGCTCGCGATCTTCTCGAATGTGGCCGCGCGCCAGCGAGGGGTCGAGGCGCGTTCTGGTCGGCCTCGGTCCCCCGGGCGCTCAGGCGGCCTTGACTTCGATCGTTCTCGGCATCGCGGCGCGCGGCTCGCGGCGCGCGGCGCGGGGATCCTCACCTCACCCTGATACGTCCCGCTTGACTTGACGTATATCATGATATAAGTTATATAACAACTAAAAGAAATATAAATTATTACTGGCTTCGGAATCGCCCGGAGCAAGCAGGAGGTCGCGATGTCCGGACCTGAAGCCAGCGTGCTTCTCGGTCTCTCTCACGATGCTCGAGGACGGCACTTCACGATCGACGAGGCAGGAACCGAGCCGGGCCTCAAGTGTCGCTTGCTCCTCGAGTCAGACTCACCTCGGGCTCGGAGCCTCGAGGGTCGTCAGCTGGCCATGTACTTCTCGCTGATGCTTCCAGACCGTTCGGGGCTCAGGCTGTTTGAACCTGCTGCCACAACGAGCGCCGCGAGGGCAGTTCCCCTTCCTGAACCTGGGGCGGATCTATGTACGGCAGGGACGCTGGAGGCAAGCGCTCCGCGAGTTCGAGGAGGCTGTGCGGCTCGCGCCGCGCGACGTGCGCGCGGCGCGAATTCTTCATCGCCTACGCGGTCGGCTGAACTGACGTCACAGATCTCGTAAGAAAGGGTGCAACCGAGATGGCCTTTGACCTCATCGCTCTGGGAACTGTTCCCTCCGGCGAAACGCCGGCCGCCGCGAGCGAAATCGATTACGGGGGGCGTGCGTTTTGGCAGTGCCGGCGCTTCATAGACCTCCTGCGTCACACGGTCGGCGCCGAGCCCGAGGGCGCCAAGCTCCGGGTCCGGCGCTCCGGACCCGACTTCAATCCCTCCATCGAGGTCGTCGTCGAGTTTGACGATGCGAACGATGCCGCGCGCGCCTACGCGAGTCGCTGTGACCGTGAGGCACCGACGCGGTGGGACCGGACGGCCGAGATAGCGCTCGAGCGATGAAGCTCTTACTCATCCGCCATGCCGCGGCGGTGCCCAGAGGGACGCCCGGCGTCCCCGACGCCGAGCGTCCTCTCACGCCCCAGGGCAAGGCCAAGTTCCGCGTGGCCGCTCGCGGGCTCGCTCGGGTCACTCGTCGGCCCGACGTGTTGCTGACGAGCCCGCTTCCCCGCGCCCGGCTGACCGCCGAAATCGCCGCGCTCGCCTTCGAGCAGGTCGCGCCCGCGATCGAGCCAGCACTGGCGCACTCGAGCGTCGACGGAATCGTTGCCGCTCTGAAGACACATCCGCCCGGCGCCAGAATCGCGCTCGTGGGCCACGAGCCGCTCCTCGGGGCGCTTCTCGCGCGCCTGCTCGGGGCCGCCCAGGGCGAGCGGCTCGCCTTCGAGAAGGGCGGCGCGGCCCTGGTGGACCTTCCCAACGGTCCCGCAGGCGGCGGGCGGCTCCGCTGGTTCCTCAAGCCGCGCATCCTCAGGAGTCTCGCCGGGCCAGCCGAGCGCGGTGCACCGCAAGCCGGCCCCTGAGATGGCCGAGCTGGTCGCGGTCGTCGATCTGGGCTCGACGGCCGTTCGCCTGCTGCTCGCCCGAGTCGCCGCCGAGGGCTATCGCGTGCTCGCCGAAGAGCGAGTGCCGACGCGGCTGGGCGGCGGCGCCTCCGGCACCCTGCCCCAGGCGGCGATCGACGAGACCCTCCGGGCCGTGCATCGCTTCTTCACGCGGTACTCGCCGAACGGCCGAGGTCCGCGCATCGTCGCGGTCGCGACGTCGGCGGTGCGGGACGCCGAGAACCGCGAGCGGCTGCTCGACCCACTCCGGCGCGACGAGGGCATCGACGTGCAGGTCCTGAGCGCGCGCGACGAGGCACGGCTCGGCGTCGACGCCGCCCTCGAGAGCCTATCGTTCAACAACGGCCTCGTCGTAGACCTCGGCGGCGCCAGCCTCCAGCTCAGCCGGGTGCGGCGCCGCACGGTCGTCTCTATGGCCAGCCTGCCGCTCGGCGCCGTCCGGACCACGCGCCGTTTTGTTCGCCACGATCCGCCCACGCCGCGCGAGCTGCGAGCGCTCCGCCGCGAGATCCGCACGCAGCTCATGGTCGGCCTGCCGCCCGCCGCGCGTGGCGAGATCGTGGTGGGCCTCGGTGGCACCGTCCGCACTCTGGCCGGCATCCATCTTGGTGCCCATAGCGACGGCACGCGCCGCCACGGGCTGCGGCTTCATCAGTCCGACGTCACGGCAGTCCGCGAGCGACTGGAAGGTCTCTCCCAACGAAAGCGCCTGAGGATCCGCAGCCTCAAGCCTGAGCGCGTCGACATCATCCTGGCCGGGGCCATCGTCATCGAGGAGGTCATGGTCTTCGGCGGTTACCTGACGCTCGCAGTGTGCACGCGGGGGATTCGGGACGCCATTCTCCGGCGCGAGACCTTTCGCGGGAGAGGCTGAGTGAACTCGGACGCGTTCGTCAACCGCGAGCTGTCGTGGCTCGAGTTCAATCGGCGCGTGCTCGAGGAGGCGCAGGATCCGAGCGTGCCCTTGCTCGAACGGGTGAAATTCCTCGCCATCTTCAGCTCCAACCTTGATGAGTTTTTCATGGTGCGCGTGGCGGCGCTGAAGCGTCGTATCCACTCGGGCGATCAGATGCCGGGGCCGGACGGGCTCACGCCCGCGGAGACGACAAAGGCTGTGTCGGCGCGAGTCCGTGAACTCGTGGAGGCTCAGCGCCGCTGCTTTCTCGGCGAAATCGAGCCGCTGCTCACCGCCGAGGGGATCCTCCTGCTGCGTCCCAAGGAAACCAGCAGCGAGCAAGAGCGCTTCCTCGAGGAGTACTTCCGCCGGACGCTCCTGCCCGTCCTGACGCCGCTGGCCGTCGACCCCGGCCATCCCTTCCCCTACCTCGGCAACCGCTCGCCGTGCCTCGTGGTCTCCATCCGACCGTCGACGCCTTCGGCGCTCCTGGCGAGCTCGCTCTCCGTGATCCACATCCCGAGCCAGGTCCTCCCGCGCTTCGTCGCGCTGCCCGATCCCTCCGGCAAGCACGCCTTCATGCTGCTCGAGGACGTGATTCGTCAGCACCTGCCGAGCATCTACAACGGCTACGACGTCCGGTCGAGCCATACCATCCGCGTCACGCGCGACGCAGATCTGCACGCGCGGGGCGGGCCCGAAGATCTGCTCGCCAGCATCGAAGAGGGCGTGCGTGAGCGCCGCCTCGGCACGGCCGTCCGGCTCCAGTACGACGCAGATCTGCCATCCGAAATCCTGGCCACCCTGCTCGACGAGCTGGAGCTCTCATCCGAGGACCTTTACGAGGGCGACGGCTTCA
>QHTE01000012.1 GCA_003220685.1 Candidatus Rokuibacteriota bacterium | reverse complement strand
GACCGCGCTCGGCATCATCTCGATCGTGATGTTCCTGGGGATCACGTACCTCGCGTACGACTTCGGGATCGTCCCGGGCGGCGACGAGACGGTCGTGTCGAAGATCGCGCGCCGCGTCTGGGGCGACGGCGTGCCGTACTACCTGGTCCAGGCGGCCACCTTGCTCATCCTGGTCCTCGCCGCCAACACGTCGTACGCCGACTTTCCGCGTCTGTCGTCCATCCTCGCGCGCGATCGCTTCGTGCCGCGGCAGTTCGCGAACCAGGGCGACCGGCTGGTCTTCTCCAACGGCATCCTGATCCTGAGCGGCTTCGCCATCCTCCTGATCGTCGTCTTCCAGGGCGACACGCACGCGCTCCTGCCGCTCTACGCGATCGGCGTCTTCATCTCGTTCACGCTCTCGCAGGGGGGCATGGTGCGCCGCTGGCTGCGCCTTCGCGAGAAGGGCTGGCGCTGGCGCGTGTGGATCAACGGAGGCGGCGCCCTGGTGACGGGCGTGGTGCTGCTGACCCTGACGGTGACGAAGTTCGTCGAGGGCGCGTGGATCGTCGTCGTCGTCGTCCCGGTCCTGGTCACGACGTTCGTCGTCATGCACCGGCACTACGACGAGGTCGCGCACGAGCTGTCGCTCGAAGGCCTCGAGCGCCCGCCGGACTTCCAGCACACGGTCCTGGTGCTGATCGGCGACGTGCACCGGGGCGTCGTCCGTGCCGTGCAGTACGCTCGCACGCTCGCGCCGACCGCGGTGGTGCGGGCGGTCTACGTCGAGACGGACCCGACGCGGACGGCCCGTCTCGAGGAGAAGTGGGGCAAGTGGGGCCTCAGCGTTCCGCTGGTGGTCCTGACGTCGCCGTACCGCTCGCTCCTGCGGCCGCTGCTGGACTATCTGGATCAGATCCAGTCGCGCGGGGACGAGCAGATGGTCACGATCGTGCTCCCGGAGTTCCTGCCGCGCCACTGGTGGCAGCACGCCCTGCACAACCAGACGGCCCTCCTGGTCAAGGGGGCCCTGCTCTTTCGAAAGAACACCGTGGTGGCCGACGTCCCCTACCTGCTGAAGCGCTGACCGTTCTCTTTGTCGCCGGCGCCGGGCGCCATATAGTGGAGAGGCGATCGACAGAGAGCCTCGCGCCCCGACGCTCGATTCGCTGACCCGCTGGATCGCGCCCCTCGCGATCGCGGCCATTACCTTCGTGGTCTTCTCGCCCGCGCTCCAGTACGGCTTCGTCCTCTGGGACGACGACCGCAATCTCCTCAGCAACCCGTCCTATCGCGGCCTCGGCTGGGCTCAGGTCCGCTGGGCCTTCACGAGCGCCGTCATGGGCCACTGGATCCCGGTGACGTGGCTCACGTTCAGCCTCGACCACGCGCTCTGGGGGATGGACGCATTCGGCTATCACCTCACGAACATCCTGCTGCACGCCGCCAACGCCGCCCTCTTCTACCTGCTGGCGCTCCGCCTGTTGCGGCTCGGCTCGCCGGCGTCGCGTGCGGGGGCCATCGGGCTCGGGGCGATCGTGGCGGCGCTGTTCTTCGCCGTGCATCCGTTGCGCGTCGAGTCGGTCGCGTGGGTCACCGAGCGGCGCGACGTCCTGTCGGCGCTGTTCTACCTTCTGACGGTACTGGCGTACCTCCGCGCGTGCGCGGTACACGGGCCGCCGCGGCGGCGCTGGCTTCTCGCTTCGCTCGGCGCCTATGCGCTCGGGCTGCTCTCGAAATCGCTGATCATGTCGCTGCCGTTCGTCCTGCTGGTGCTCGACGTCTACCCGTTGCGGCGGGCGCGCGGGAACTGGCGGCGAGTGCTCCTCGAGAAGCTCCCGTACCTCCTCCTGGCGATCGCGGCCGCGGTGATCTCGGTGCTGGTCGTGATCGCCAAGGTCGGCCTCACGTCGCCCTCGGCGTATCCGCCGCCCGCGCGCGCGGCCATGGCGCTCTACGGCCTCGCCTTCTATCTCGGCAAGACGCTCGCGCCGGTGCTGCTGTCGCCGATGTACGAGCTGCCCGCCCGGGTCGAGCCGACGAGTCTCAGGTTCCTGGCTCCCGCGCTCGTCGCCGTCGGGCTGACGGTCGGGCTCCTGCTCGCGCGGCGATCGTGGCCGGCGGCGCTGGCCGTGTGGCTCGTCTACGGGCTCACGCTCGCGCCCGTCAGCGGCATCGTCCACAACGGCCCGCAGCTCGTCGCGGATCGCTACAGCTATCTCTCGTGCCTCGGTATGGCGCTGCTGGTGGGGGCGGGGATCGCCGCCGCAGTCTCGAGCTCGACCATCGCTCGCCCCGTGCGCGCGGGCGTGGTCCTCGCCGGCTTCGCGTGGATCGTCGGGCTCGCGGTCCTGACCTTCCAGCAGCTGCCGGTCTGGCGCGATGCCGATGAGATCTGGAAGCGCGCGCTGTCGGTCGAACCCGATTGCGCCTTCTGCTACGGACAGATGGGCGCGCTCGCCGGCAACCGCGGCGACCTCGACGCCGCCATCGCTCACTTCGAGCGCGTCGTGGCGCTCCGGCCGGGCAACGTCCATCACCGGCGGAACCTCGGGCTGGCGTTGCTCAAGGCGCATCGCCCGGCCGAAGCCGCTGCGCAGTTCGAGCAGATCCTCGCCAAGGAGCCGATGGACGTCGACACGCGGATCCGGCTCGGCCTCGCGCTGGCGGAGCAAGGAAAGCTGACCGAGGCGAGCTGCGAGTTCGAGCACGCCCGCCGGGACAATCCGCGTCACGCCGGCGCGCTGACCCACCTCGGCATTTCGCTGATCGACCTCGGCCGGCCCGCCGAGGCCCTTCCGTATCTCGAGAGCGCGGTGGGCCTCGACCCGGCGTCGGGTCTCGCGCGCGCGGCGCTGGCGCGGGCGCGGGGTGCTCCGGCTCGCTGAGCGCGTGGTCCTCGGTCACCTCGACCAGCTCAGACGCGCGCTGGACGGTCGGCCGTGAGGGCCTCGCGCATATGGTCGAGCGCCTTCGCCAGCATCGAGCGCGGGCAGCCGAAGTTGAGGCGGACGTGTCCGGCGCCGCCCGGGCCGAACAGGACTCCGTCGTTCAAGGCCACGCGCGCCTTGTCGAGGAAGAAGGTGTACGGGTCGCGGCCGGCCTCGCCGGCGTTCCGACAGTCGAGCCACGCGAGATAGGTCGCCTCGGGCGGATACATCGCCACGCCGGCCAGGCGCGTCCGCACGTACTCGGTGGCGAAGTCGCGGTTGGCCTCGAGATAGCGCAGCAGCTCGTCGAGCCACGGCTGGCCGTCGCGGTACGCGGCGAAGGCCGCGGTATAGCCGAGCACGTTCACGGTCTGGACCAGATCGACGCGTCCGGCGATGAACTTCTCGCGCAGGGTCGCGTTCGGGATGACCGCCACGGAACACTTGAGCCCGGCCAGGTTGAAGGTCTTGCTCGGCGCCATGAGCGTGATCGTCCGCTCGGCGATCTCGGGATCGAGCGACGCGATCGGCGTGTGGCGCGCGCCGCCGAGGGTCAGCTCGCAGTGGATCTCGTCGGCGACGATCGCGAGGCCGCGGCGCAGGCACATCTGGGCCAGGGCCGTGAGCTCGTCGCGCGTGAAGACGCGGCCGACCGGATTGTGCGGATTGCAGAGCAGGAAGAAGCGTGTCCGCTCGCGGATCCCCGCCGAGAAGGCGTCGAGATCGACCTCGTAGCGTCCGTCGGCCCGGCGCGCCAGCGGCGCTTCTTCGCGCGTGAGCCCGATGCTGCTGGCCGCGCGGAGGATCGGCGGGTAGACCGGCGTCTGGAGGATCAGCCCGTCGTCGGGGGCGGCGAGGATCCGGCCGGCCACGTTGAATCCCGGAATGATCCCCGGAATGATCACGACGGCGTCCGGCGACACGCGCCAGCCGTAGCGCTTCAGCAGCCGGTCGGCGAACAGCTCGTGGAATTCCGGCTGCTCCAGGGCCAGGTAGCCGAAGACGCCGTGCTCGACCCGCTCGCGCAGCGCGCGGATCACCGGCTCGGGCGACCGGAAATCCATGTCCGCCACCCAGAGCGGCAACACGTCTGGACCGTACTTCTGCCACTTGGAGCTGTCGGTGTGCCGCCGGTCGACGAGACGATCGAAGTCGTAGGTCATGGCGGTTCACGTTATCATGGCCGGCGCAGTGCGCCGTAGGCCGTCGCGGGGCTGGGGCCCCGCCGGCCTGGGCGCGCCTATGAACGGAGGAGACCCATGGCAATGCGAATCGGAATCATCGGGGCCGGAGCCATCGGCAGCGTGGTCGGCGGCATGCTGACCAAGGCCGGACACGACGTCACGCTGATCGATCAGTGGCCCGAGCACGTCGAGACGATGCGGAAGAACGGTCTCCGCCTCAGCGGGACCTGCGGCGACCACGTCATCCCGGTCAAGGCGCTGCACATCTACGAGGCTCAGGCCATCAGCGAGCCCTTCGACGCGGTCTTCATCTCGGTCAAGTCGTACGACACCGAGTGGGCGACCCATCTCGGCGTCCAGTACCTCAAGAAGCCAAACGGCGTGGTGGTCGACTTCCAGAACGGGATCAACGACGAGCGCGTCGCGGCCATCGCCGGGCGCGAGCGCACGCTCGGCAGCGTGATCACGATCGGCGCCGGCATGTACGAGCCGGGCCACGCGATGCGCACCGACACCGGCGCGATCGGGTTCAAGATCGGCGAGCTCGACGGCAAGGACACCGAGCGCGCCCGCGAGCTGGCCCGGATCATGAGCGACGTCGCGGTGGCGAAGGTGACGACGAACCTCTTCGGCGAGCGGTGGTCGAAGCTGACCGTCAACTGCATGGCGAACCCGATCGCGGGGCTCTCGGGCCTCGGCACCGCCGAGGTGCGCACGCGTCCCGAGCCGCGGCTGATCGCGATCTACGTGGGTGGCGAGGTCGTGAAGGTCGGACGGGTCTGCGGCTTTGAGGTCGAGCCGATCTACGGCATCGCCGCGCAGCGGTTCGTGGACGCGTACGAAGGCCGGGGGCTCGCCGAGGTCGAGGCGGACGTGGCCGCGGAGGGCGCGCGCCGGGGCGGCGGGCGGCCCTCGCTGCTTCAAGATGTGATGCGCGGCCGCCGCACCGAGATCGACTACCTGAACGGCTACGTCTGCGACCAGGGGCGCCGCCGCGGCGTGAAGACGCCGGTCAACGACGCTATCGTCGAGACGGTACGCAGCTACGGCGTCGGCCAGCTCAAGCCCGACCCGAAGAACCTGGAGCCGATCCTGAAGGCCCTGCCGAAGCGGTAGCGGCGGCGCCTACAGTCGGCGGGCAATCGGGGGGAACGGCGCTCGCTCCCCCCGATCTCAAGAGTCGACGAACTCGCTGGGTGACACGGCGGTCGACGGAAAGGCGGCGAGAACCTGTCGATCCGCCGTGACGAACGGCGCCCGCAGATCCTGCGCGAGCGCGACGAACTCGCAGTCGTAGGCCGAGCACCTCGATCGGACCGCCAGTTGAAGCACCTGCTGTGACGGCACGCTGAACTCGGCGCCGCCCATACGGCGCTCGGCCTCGTGACTGATTCGGATCGCGTCGTCGAGATCGATCGCACGAGCGCGGACAAGCCCCGCCAGCGTGTTGCGAAACTCGGAGCGCCAGAGGAGCGGAGCCGTCCACGTCGAGTCGCGTACGAGTACGGCCTCGGCCTGCGCCGTCCACTGGCCGTGGACATACAGGTACACCAGGAGATTGGTGTCGACGACGATCACGCCCGTCCCGCGGTTTTGAGGCGATTGAGTACCCGATCGGTGAGCTTCAGGCGTTTGGGCGTCTGCCGAACCTCTCGGACGCGAGCGAGGAGCGCGTCAGTGTTCACCGGCGCCGGTTGGACCAGCGCTTCCAGACAGGCGATCACTTCCAGATTGAGGCTCCGACGGTGCGTGGCGGCGCGGGCCTTGAGTCGGCGGAGTACCGGTCCGGGAACATTCTTGATCGTCAGGTTCGCCATCGAGGCCTCCCGTGTATCCAAAGTGGTACCAAAACGGAACCACTTCAATGCGAGAATAACCTCGCGCGTCCGGACGCGTCAACGCCGGCGGCGCATCGCCGACGAAGGCTCAAAACACGAACACGCCTTTGCCGGTCGTCTGCGTGTCGAAGAGCCGGTAGGCTTCGTCCGCCTGCTCGAGCCGGAAGCGGTGCGTGAGCAGACGCCCCAACCCGACCTTCCGGTCGGCGATGAAGCGCGCACACTCGGCCTGGCCCACGCTCGAGAAGGTCCACGAGGCGTGGATCGTGAGCTGCCGCCGGATCATGTCCTGGCTGATGTCGAAGGTCGTGGTGTTGCCCTCGCCGACGAACGCCACCCGGCCCCACGTGGCGGCGCTCCGCACGGCGGCCACGCGCGCCTCGGGGTTGCCCGTGCAGTCCATCGCGGTCTCGACGCCCTCGCCGTGGGTGAGATCGCGGAGCGCCGCGACCGGATCGATCTCCTTCGCGTTGACGACCGCCTCGGCGCCGAACTCGCGAGCCAGCGCCAGCCGTTCGGGGGCGACGTCGATCGCGATCACGCGCGCGCCCATCGCGCGGCCGAGCAGGGTGGCGCTGAGCCCGACCGGCCCCTGGCCGAAGACCGCCAGGGTGTCGCGGCCCGACACGTCGAGCCGCTTCAGCGCGCCGTACGCGGTGCCGGTGCCGCACGAGATCGCCGCGCCCTCCTCGAAGCTGAGCGAGTCGGGCAGGGGAACGAGCGTGAATGCGGGCACGGTCATGTAGGCCGCGTGCCCGCCGTGACCCGTCATGCCGTAGACCACGATGCCCTGGCGGCAGAGCTGAGCCCAGCCGACACGGCAGTGCTTGCAGCGCCCGCAGCCCTTGTAGTGGTAGACCATCACGCGCTGGCCCGTCGGCGCGTCGGCTTCGCTCACGCCGGCGCCGCGCGCGGCGACCACGCCGCACGGCTCGTGGCCGGCTATGACGGGCCTGCCGCTGCCGCCGAGGCCCAGGGCCGCGGCCGCGTTGCCGACCGCGCGATAGGGATGGAGATCGCTCCCGCACATCCCCGAGGCCTTCATGGCGACGACGACCTCGCCGGGTCCCGGCGTCGGGTCGGGGAATTCACGCAGCTCGAGCTTCCGGCCACCGAGGAAAACGACGCCACGCATATCGAGAACCTCCTGAAGTACTTGGAGTTACAGTGGCACATGTTGCATATCGCGGCATACGACGGCAAGACGTAGCGTCAGGACGCCACGCTTTATGCGGGCGTGGGGACGTCGAGCTCGCGAGCGTGCCCGTAATTATCCGACACTCCGTCGCTGACGATGGTACTCTCCGACTGGTTTGGGCTCCTCACCCCTGGTGGGGACGTTTCGCGGCCGAGAAACGCTCGACACCGCAGAGAGTATCCATGCAGGTGGAGTGCTCGAAGTGCTCTCAGGCTATCGCACTTACCGACATCATCCAGTCGTCCGAGGGCTGTCTGTCGCATGCCGACTGCAAGCGACCCCAAGTTCTGACGCCGGAAGAGCGGGCGCTGGTCTTCATCTATTGCTCGGAGCACAACGTCGCTCACTGCCCGGTCTGCGACCTTGGCTTCCGTTTCGCAAAACTCGGCGCGGACCCGATGACCGGACGTACGAACCTGTGCACGCGGTGTCGTCGGGACCTCACCGAAGACGTCCGCGCACATCTCTTCGGCTGCGCGATGCTGCCGGCCGAAGTACGACGGAGAGCGCACGAGGTTCGGGAGGCTGCGCAGCACCTCGTGAAACAGAGCCAGCAAGTGCGTGAGAGATCCGACGTGCTAATCCGAGAGGCTGAGGCCGCGCTGTTCGAGCGGCAGCGTCTTCTCCGCGAGGCTATGGCGAAGAGGACGACTTCCTAGCCAGCTTCGGCCTCCTTTGCGGCTACCCTATCACCAACTCACAGTCGAGGAGGCGCCGCAGTGCAGACAATGAAGCTCGGCGAGGTGACGATCGCCCGTGTGATCGAGATCGACCGGTCCTCGTTTCCGACCGCGTCCATGCTGCCCGGCTCGAGCACGGAGGTGATCGCCCGCCATCACCGCTGGCTCAAGCCGTACTTCGTCGACGAGCGGACGGGCGACCTCGCCTCTCGCATCCAGACCTACGTGGTGCGAACGCCGCGTCACACCATCCTCATCGACACCGGCGTCGGCAACGACAAGGCGCGGACGCTCGCGCCGGCCTGGAACATGCGGACGGGGACCTATCTCGAGGATCTGGCCGCGCTGGGCGTCAAGCCCGAGCAGGTCGACTTCGTCGTGTGCACGCATCTGCACGTCGACCACGTCGGCTGGAACACACGCTGGAAGGACGGGCGCTGGGTCCCGACGTTCCCGAACGCCAGGTACGTCATCGCCGGCGCGGAGTGGGAGTTCTGGAAGTACGAGAACGACGCGGGCAAGGAAGAATCGGGCTGCATCGCCGACAGCGTCGTGCCGGTGGTCGAGGCCGGCCAGGCGCTGCTCGTCGAGAGCGACTTCAAGATCGGCGAGCATCTCCGCTTCGAGCCGTGGGTCGGCCACACGCCCGGCCACGTGTGCGTGCGCCTGACGACGTCGGCCGGCACCGCGATCTTCTCCGGCGATCTCATGCACCGCACGGTGCAGGTCGCCGAGCCCCAGTGGTCGAGCCGCTTCTGCTACGATCCGGCCCAGGCGCGCGACACGCGGCGCGCGTTCGTCGAGCGTCACGCAGATTCGGGCACCTTGGTGCTCGCCGGGCACTTCCCGCATCCCGGCTACATCGTCAAAGAGGCCGGCGGCTACCGCTTCACGCTTCCGGGCTGACGAGACCGTCAGGACGCGAGCGCGGGCTTGCGCTCGAACCACGGACGCGCGGCTTCCAGCTGCGCGGCGAGCCGGAACAGCGTCGCCTCGTCGCCGAAGCGCCCGACGAGCTGGACGGCGACGGGCAACCCGTCGGCCGAGCGCCCGAGCGGCAGCATCATCGCCGGCTGGCCGGTGAGGTTGAACCAGACGGTGAAGGGCGAGAAGGCGAACACGCGCCGCCAGTACTCGTCGACGTCATCCATCATCATGTCGAGCCAGCCGAGCCTCACCGGCAGGGTCGCGAGGCCTGGCGTGAGCAGCACGTCCCAGCCCTCGTGGAACGCGGCCATCTGCCGCCCGAGCCGGTGCGCGGCCTGCGTCGCGCGGACGTAGTCGGCGCCGCTGATCTTCTCGCCGAGCTTCGCCGTCGCCCACGTCACCGTCTCGACCTCGTCGGCCCGCGCCGAGCGGCCCTTCGTGGGGTGGCTCGCCAGGTTCACGACCGTATTCGCGGCGGCGAGCGTGAGGAATGTCGAGACGACCGCGGGCCGGTCAATCGCCGGATCCGCTTCCTCGACCCGATGACCCAGGCCCGCGCAGAGCTTCACCGTTTCGGTGAGCGTGCGCAGGCTGTCCGCCTCGACCTTCGCGCCGTTGGGCGCGAGGCTCGTGAAGGCGATGCGCAGGGCGCCCGGCTCGGCGCCGACTTCCTGTAGGAAGGGTCGCGCCGGCGCCGGCGCGACGTAAGGATCGCCGGCGCCCGGGCCGCTCGTGGCGTCGAGCAGCGCCGCGGAGTCGCGCACGGACAGGGTGACGGCGTGCTCGACCGAGCAGCCGCCGAGCCCCTCGCCGAGCCCCGGCGCCATCGTGTTGCGCCCGCGCGTGGGCTTGAGCCCCACGAGCCCGCAGCACGCCGCCGGCGCGCGGATCGAGCCGAAGCCGTCCGTGGCGTGCGCCATCGGGAGCATGCGCGCGCCGACCGCGGCGGCCGCACCGCCGCTCGAGCCGCCGGAGATGCGCGTCGGGTCCCAGGGATTGCGGGTCGGGCCGTGCATGCGCGGCTCGCACGTGAGCGACAGGCCGAGCTCGCACGTGTTCGTGCGGCCGAAGATCACCAGGCCGGCGCGCTCGAGCCGCGCGACGTGCTCGCTGTCGGCCGCGGGGGCCGGCGCGTCGGCGAAGAATCGCGAGCTGCGCGTCATCGGGACGCCGGCGATCGACGCCGTGAGGTCCTTCATGAGGAAGGGGACGCCCGTGAACGGCCCGTCGGGCACCCCCGCGGCGATCGCCCGGCGGCCGTAGTCGTCGAGGCGCATCGTCACGGCGTTGACCGCCCCGTTGCGCGACTCGACCCGCTCGATCGCGGCCTCGAGCAGCTCGCGCGGCGAGACCTGTCGCCGCCCACGAGCTCGGCCAGCCCGCTCGCGTCGTACCGCTCGTACTCGGCGAATCCGCTCATGCCGGCGCTCCTCGGCTCACGGCCGGTCATGTTAGCCGAATCAGCCGGCGCCCGTCCGGGCATAATGAGACGGCCTCATGAGCGATCTCCACGACAGCGACCGCCACAGCCACAATCCGCTCGTCCGCTATTTCAGGATTCTCGGGCCCGGCCTCGTCACCGGCGCGGCCGACGACGATCCGAGCGGGATCACGACGTACTCGGTCGCCGGAGCCTCGCTCGGGTACGGCATGCTGTGGATGGCGCTGGCGACCTTCCCGCTGATGGCGGCCGTGCAGCTGATCTGCGCGCGGATCGGACTCGTCACGGGCAGCGGTCTGGCGGCGGCGATCCGCCGCCACTATCCGCGGCCGTTCCTGTACGTCGCGTGTCTCCTGCTGCTGGTCGCCAACGTCTTCAACATCGCTGCGGATCTGGCGGGCATGGCCGACGTGACGCACATGCTCACCGGCGTGCCGGCGCTCGTGTCGGTGCCGGTGCTCGGTCTGGTCATCATGCTCACGACGATCTACACGACCTACGCGACGTTCGCTCAGTATCTCAAGTGGCTGACCGCGACGCTCTTCGCCTACGTCGTGACCGCGTTCCTGGCCAGGCCGGACTGGCGGCAGGTCGCGGCCGCGACCCTCGTGCCGCGCCTCAGCTGGGATTCGTTCTACCTGACCACCGCCCTCGCCGTGCTCGGAACGACGATCTCGCCGTATCTCTTCTTCTGGCAGGCCTCGCACGAGGTCGAGCAGGAGAAGGCCCAGGGCCGGAGCTCCGTGGCCCAGCGGCGCGGCGCGACCGCGCACGAGCTCGCCGACGCGCGGCTCGACGTCGTCACGGGCATGTTCTTCTCCAACCTCGTCATGTTCTTCATCATCCTCGCGACCGGCGCGACCTTGCACGTCGCCGGACAGACCCGGATCGAGAGCGCGCGGCAGGCCGCGGAGGCGCTGCGGCCGCTGGCCGGCGACGGCGCGTATCTCCTGTTCGCGATCGGCCTGATCGGGACGGGTCTGCTGGCCGTGCCGGTCCTGGCCGGATCGGCGTCGTTCGCGATCGCCGAGGTCTTCAAATGGCGCGCGGGGCTCGACCTGACTCCGCGGCGCGGGCGCCGCTTCTACCTGGTCTTCGGCGGCGCCGTCGTCGCGGGCATGGCCCTGAACCTCGGCGGAACGCATCCGATCCGCATGCTCTTTCTCTCCGCCGTGCTCAACGGGCTGCTGGCGCCACCGCTCCTCCTGCTCGTGATGCTGGTCGGCAACAACCGGGCGATCATGGGCCAGCACGCCAACGGTCCGTGGCTCAACCTGCTCGGCTGGCTGGCGACGGCCGTCATGTTCCTCGCGGCCGTCGCCTTCTTCGCGACCGCGCTGTGACAGCACCCGAACAGACGACGGCTCCGGATGACCGGTCGGCGCGTGTCGCGATCGGCGGGGTCTCGCTCGCGGTCGTGCTGGTCGTCGGCTACCTGCTGCTCGGCCACCGACCCGCGCCCGGCGCCGGTCCCGTCGTGGCCACGCTCCCGCTGCTCAACGCGTGCCTCAATGCGACGAGCGCCGCCTTGCTCGCCGCCGGCTGGCTCTTCATCCGCCGCAGGCGGGTGATCGCTCACAAGACGTGCATGCTGTCCGCGCTCGCGGTCTCGATCCTGTTCCTCGTCTCCTACGTGACCTATCACGCCCTCGCGGGCTCGCGGCCCTTCGCCGGAACGGGCTGGATCCGGCTCGTGTACTATCCGATGCTCGTCTCGCACATCGTCCTGGCGGCGGCGATCGTTCCCCTGGCGCTCACGACCGTCTACCGCGCGCTGAAGGGGAGCTTCGCGCGGCATGTCCGCATCGCCCGCTGGACCCTGCCGATCTGGCTCTACGTGTCGGTGACGGGGGTGCTCGTCTACTGGATGCTTTATCGGCTCTGAGCGCCGCCACTGCGCCGCCTAGAAAGGACCCGATGCGCTCGAATCCGCCGCGGCCCAGGCGGCCGGGACGGCACACCGCGCGCCGTCTCACGCGCCGAGCAGCTCGCCCCGGAGAACCGTGACCGCCTTGCCGCCGAGCTTCACGCGCTCACCGGCGACGCGGACGCGCACGACGCCGCCTCGGGGCGAAGCCTGATAGGCGACGAAGTCGTTCTTGCCCAGGCGCGACTGCCAGAACGGGCCGAGCGCGCAGTGGGCCGAGCCCGTCACCGGATCTTCGGGGATGCCCGAGCCCGGTGCGAAGAATCGCGAGACGAAATCGTACCCGGGCGATTCCGCGCGGCCCGTGACGATCACGCCGCGCACGGGCAAGGCGGCGAGTGCCCCATGGTCCGGCGCGAGGCCTCTGACGGTGGCCTCTCCGTCCACCTCGACGAGATAGTCGAACTGGTTTCGCCCGACGTACTTAGGCGCGGCGCCGAGCGCTTCGGCCAGACCGGCGGGCGCAGGGGCAGGCTCCTCCCGCTTGGCTGGAAAATCGAGCTCGATCCACTCGCCCGCGCGGTCGCCGGTGAGGAGACCGCTCTTGGTGTGAAACCGTGCCTGCCGACCCGAGGGCAGGTGGCCGTCCTCCCAGAGAACGTGCGCGCTCGCGAGGGTCGCGTGGCCGCAGAGGGCGACCTCCACCGCCGGCGTGAACCACCGGAGCGCGTAGCCGTCGGCCTGCGGGACGAGGAACGCCGTCTCCGAGAGGTTCATCTCGCGCGCGACGCTCTGCATCCAGCCCTCGTCGCGGGGCGCCGGCAGGAGGCATACCGCCGCGGGGTTGCCCGCGAAGGGCGTGTCGGTGAACGCGTCGACCTGCGTGATCCGGAGGCCCACGGCGACGAAAAGTGTAGCAGCAAAGGTGCTAGAGTCACGGCATGATCGCCGCCGGAACCGGCCTCGCCGTCGGCGGCGCGGCCGACAACGCCGCGCTCGAGGCCTCGCTCGAAGCGATCGAGCGAAGCGGTGCCGCCCGCGCCGACCTGGCGCTGGTCTTCGTCACCGGCGACGCCCACTCGCGCGCGCACGAGGCGCTCCACGCCGTCCGGCGCGTGACCGGCGCGCCCGTCGTCGTCGGCTGCAGCGGAACCGGCATCCTCACCGAGCGGCGCGAGGTCGAGGACGAGCTGGCGGTGGCGGTGCTCGCGGTGCGCTGCGAGCGCCTGGTCGCGACGCCCTTCTCGTTCGAGCGGCAGGGCGAGCGGCGCGAGCTCGGCGCCGAGCTGGCGCGGCGGATCGGCCCGACCGTCGCCGAGGGCGGGTGCGCGCTCGTGCTGCCGGACGCCATCGGGTGCAATCCGACGGCGCTCCTGACCGAGCTCCACGACGCGCTCGGCTTCGTGCCGGTGCTCGGCGCGGTCGCGGCGGGCGGCCCGATGTTCGAGCTGTACAACACCGACGCCGTCGAGGGCGCGCTCGTCGGTGTCGCGCTTTCCGGGCTGGCGCCGGTCATCGGCGTGACGCAGGGCTGCACGCCGATCGGCGAGCCGTACGTCATCACCCACGCCGAGGCGAACGTGATCCAGCGGATCGGCAGCCGGCCGGCCCTCGAGATGCTGACCGAGGCCATTCGCGCCAACCCCGACATCGAGGCGCGCATCCGGCGGGCCGGCGTGTTCGCCGGGCTCGCGATGGATCCGGCGAAGTCGCCGCTGGAGCGCGGCGATTTCCTCGTGCGTAACCTCGTCGGCGCCGACCAGTCGAGCGGCGCCCTGGCCGTCGCCGAGCGCGTGCGGGTAGGACAGACGCTGCAGTTTCAGATCCGCGACGCCCAGGCGTCGCGCGAGGACCTCCGAGAGATGCTCGACGAGCTGGCCGAGCGCCTCGACGGTCGGCGGCCGGCCTTCGGCTGCTACTTCGACTGCGCCGGGCGCGGCCGCGGGCTCTTCGGCGTGCCCGACCACGACGTGACCCTGATCCGCGAGCGCCTCGGCGAATTTCCCCTGCTCGGATTCTTCGGCAACGGCGAGTTCGCTCCGATCGGCCGCCGGAACTTCTTCCACAACTACACGGGCGCCCTCGTGATCTTCCCCGAGGCCTGAATGCGCGGCCTCGAACAGATCCCGTGGCTCTACGACGGGCTCTGCGCGGTGCTGGAGCGTACGGGCCTGGGACCGTGGCGCCGGTGGCTTGCGAGCAGCGCGCACGGGCGGACGCTCGACGTCGGATGTGGCACCGGTCGGGGGCTGCCGCTCTACGGTCCGGGCGTGCGGCCGATCGGTCTCGATCCGACCTGGGACTCGCTCGGTCGCGCGCGCAGGCGAGCGCCCGGTGTCCCGCTGGTGCAAGGGAGCGCCGAGGCGTTGCCGTTTCGCGACGGGACCTTCGACACCGTGGTCGCGAGCCTGGTTTTCTGCAGCGTCTCCTATCCCGCGCGCGGGCTTGCCGAGGTCAAGCGCGTGCTGCGGCCCGACGGCCGTCTGCGCATGCTCGAGCACGTCCGCTCTCGCCGGGCGTGGAAGGCCGCCTTCCAGGATCGTGTGCAACCGCTCTGGACCTGGGCCAGCGGCGGCTGTCACCCCAATCGCGACACGGAGCGAGCGGTGGAGGCCGCCGGCTTCGTGATCGACGCCGAGGATCGAGCTGAGATGGCCGACATGCGGCGGTTCTCGGCGCGCGCCGCCGACTCGCCCGCCCGGATCTCCTAGAGATCGTTGCCGGAGTAGGAGAGGTTGAAGGATTTGTTGCAGAGGGGGAAGTCCGGGACGATGTTCTTCAGGACGGCGTGCTCGAGCGCGGGCCAGTTGCGAAAGGACGGATCGACCACCTTCACGCGGCCGAGCGTCGAGGACTCGCCGGCCACCACCCAGTGCCAGACCGGTCCACGCCACGCCTCGACGAGACCGAAGGCGTGGGCGCCAGGCGCGAGCGGCGGCACCGGGACGTGCACGATCCCGGGCGTGTCGAGGCGAGCAACCTCGCGAACGAGCCGCGCCGCCTCGCGCGCCTCGTCGAGGCGCACCATCGTCCGTGCCCAGACGTCGCCCGTCCCGTAGACCGATACGTGCACGCCCGTCTCGCCGTACGCCGCGAATGGCGCATCGCGCCGCAGGTCGGCATCGATCCCGCTCGCCCGCCCGACCAGCCCGACGACCTGCATCTCGGTCGCCGTCTGCTCGGTCAGTCGTCCCGTACCCTGGAGCCGCTCGAGCACCGTCGTGTTGTCCAGGCAGAGCCGCACGATCGCGGCGAACTCGGCGACGAGAGTCTCCACCCTCGTCGCGGCCGCCGCCAACCGCGCCGTCGTGATCGGCCCCGTGACGCCGCCCGGCACCACCGCGCCGCGGAGCAGCCGATGACCGGTCAGGCGCTCGTTGAGTCGAAGGAGCTCCTCGCGGAGCCGAAAGCAGTGCGCATGCCCGAAGGCGAATCCGGTGTCGTTGACGATCATGCCCACGTCACCGACGTGGTTGTAGATCCGTTCGAGCTCGAGCAGGACGACTCGCAGCCGGGCCGCCCGCGGCGGCACGGCGCAGCCGGCCAGCGCTTCGATCGCCTGGCAGTAGGCGAGGACGTGACCGACGCTCGTATCGCCCGAGATGCGTTCCGCGAGCGGGCGTGCCGCGTCGAGGGCGAGGCCCTCGAACAGCTTCTCGGTGCCCTTGTGGACGAAGCCCAGTCGCGTCTCGAGATTCACGATGGTCTCGCCCTCGACGCTGAAACGGAAGTGGCCGGGCTCGATGATTCCGGCGTGGACCGGCCCCACGGTGATCTCGAAGATGCCCTCGCCCTCGACGCGCCGGAACGGAAACGCCTCGCCCGTATCGACGAAGTCCGTGCGCGACACGACGTCGCGGCGCAGCGGGTGATACCCCTGGGGCCAGTATTGATGGAGCGCGAGTCGCCGGAGATCGGGATGCCCCTCGGGCACCAGGCCGAACAGGTCGTGGATTTCGCGCTCGAAGCGGCTGGCCGCGAACGAGCGCGTCGCGAGCGAGGCGAAGCGAGCCGCCGCCGCCGGGACCGAGACGAGCACGGTCACCGACGGCGTGAGCTGCGCCGATGCGAAGACGTAGGCCAGCGTGAAGTCTCCGCCCGTGACGCGCGTGTCCGCGGCCGCGAGGAACTGGCAGCGGGCGCCGAGCGCCGCGAGGCGGTCGGCGAGCGCGGGAACCTCCGAGGCGGGCACGCGGCACCGGATCGCGCTCGGCGAGGACTCAGCGACGCCCGCGGCGCCGGCCTCGAGGGCGGCGCGCCGCAGCTGCTCCACCGTGGTGGTCGCCGGCAGCATCTCAGGGCACCACGATCGCGACGATGCGGTCGAGCGCGGCGCCGAGGCCCGGCGGCCACGCGAGCCCGGTGAGCACGAGCAGCGCGAGCGCGGCGGCCATCGGCAGCGCCGGGCGCCACCCGGACGGCTCCGCGGCCGGCTCGCGCACCGCCGGTCCGTACAGGATCGCGTGGGCGCCGCGGAGGAGGCCCGCGAAGGCGATCACCAGCAGGAACAGCACGACCCCTGCGACGGCCGCGAATCCCTGGGCGAAACCGGCGCTGAAGATCATCACCTCGCTGACGAACAGACCGAACGGCGGCAAGCCGACCAGCGCGAGCACTGCCGCTAGAAAGGCCGCCCCGGTCCGCGGCATGCCTCGCATCAGGCCGCCGACGGCCGCGATCTCGGCCGAGCCGTACGCGGCGCGGATGCGGCCCGAGAGCAGGAAGCCGACCGACTTGGCCAGGGCATGGTTGGCGACGTGGAGGAGCGCGCCCGAGGTGCCGAGGGTTCCGCCGAAGCCGAGGCCAAGACACACCAGCCCGATGTGCTCGACGCTCGAGTACGCGAGCATGCGCTTGTAGTTGGGCGAGGTCCACAGAAACGCGGCGGCGATGGCAACGGACAGCACGCCGAGCGCCAGCATGATGCCGCGTGCGAATCCGGGCCCGGCCGCCGTGTCCACGGCCGGCTTGAATCGCAGGAGCGCGTACACGCCCACGCTCAGCAGCACGCCCGACATGAGCGCGCTCACCGGCGCCGGCGCCTCGCTGTGGGCGTCGGGCAGCCACGTGTGCATCGGCGCCAGTCCGGCCTTGGTGCCATAGCCGACGACGAGGAACACGAACGCGAGCTCGATGACCCTCGGCGAGAGCCCGGGCGCGAGCCGCATGAGCGTCGTCCAGCGGAGCGCGTGGACTTCGTCTCCGAACTGCTGGATCCCGGCGAAGTACACGAGGACGGTCCCCAAGAACGCGATGGCGATGCCGACCGAGCAGAGCAGCAGGTATTTGTACGACGCCTCGAGCGAGGCGCGAGTGCGCTCGAAGTTGACGAGAAAGACCGATGCGAGCGTGGTGCCCTCGACCGCGACCCACATGAGTCCGACGTCGTCGGTCGAGACGGCCAGCAGCATCGTGAACACGAACAGGTGGAAGAGTGGATAGAACCGGCCCGGCGCGTGCGCGACGTAGCGGGGAGCCTCCGAGGCGGCCAGCGCGCCGACGATCCCGATGAGGGCGATCATCCACGCCGACAGGGCGTCGGCGCGGAGGAAGCCGTCGAACGCCATCAGCGGCCCGGCCCGGTTCACCGTCACCGCGACGGCGAGCGCGCCGACGAGCGTCAGCGCTGCCGTCGCGGCGTGCAGCGCCGTCGCGAGACGACCGACCGCGCGCCACGTGAGGAGCGCGCCGACGAGCGGGACGGCCAGGACCGCCAGGATCATCCGCGCAGCTCCCGGAGACGGTCGACATCGATCGAGTCGTGCTCGCGGCGGACCTGGACGACCACGGCCTCCATGATGAGCACGATCACCAGCACGTCGAGGAAGACGCCCGCCTCTACGATGCCGGGCAGCCCGTAGGTCGCCAGGATGGCCAGCCCGAAGATCCCGTTCTCGAAGACGAGAAACCCGAGGATGTGGCCCAGCGCGTCGCGGCCGGTGACGCAGAGCGCGAGCCCGATCAGCGCCATCGCGAACGCCAGGGGGATGGCGCCCTCGGTCGGCAGCTCCACCGACGAGGTGACCGGCAGCATGATCACGTAGGCCGCGACCACGAGCCCGCCCACCACCAGGAGCGTGATGCCCGATGACCGGCCGGGCGTGATCGGTCGCACAGGGGCCCCCGAGCCGATCCGGGCGAGCACGCGCGGGATCACCAACCCCTTGACGACGACGACGACGGCGGCCACAAGCAGGAGCCCGCGGCGCTGGGCCAGGACGCCGACGGTGCTCGCCAGGGCCGCGAGCAGGAGCGACTGAGCGGCGAAGAGCCGCAGGCGCGCCGGCCAGCTCTGTCTCCAGACGATCAGCAAGGTGACCACCAGCCCCAGGAACGCCAGGAGGTTCGACGCCGTCGTCATCGAACGAGGAAGACCGCCATGAGCGAGAGGAACGCGAGGGCGAACGAGCCGGCGAGCAGCTCCGGGACCCGGAACAGTCTGAGCTTCGCCACCGCGGTCTCGAGCACCGCGACGGCTAGGGTGAGCACGGAGAGCTTGCCGGCCAGCGCCAGGAGGCCCCCGAGCACGGCGACGGGCCCCGTGGGCTCCGTCAGACCCCACGGGACGAAGAGGTTCGCCAGTAAGGTCATGAACAGGAACAGCTTCATGGCCGACGCCCACTCGACGAGCGCCAGGTACCGGCCCGAGTACTCGAGCACCATCGCCTCGTGGATCATGGTCAGCTCGAGGTGGGTCGCCGGGTTGTCGACCGGCAGCCGTCCGGTCTCCGCCAGCATGACGATGAAGAACGCAGCGAACGCGAGGAGGTGCGCCGGGTTGAGCGCCAGGTGCGGCTCGCTTCCGAAACGCTCCACGATGCGTCCGAGGTCGATCGTGTCGGCGCGCAGCGCGAGCGCGAACACCGCGACGATGACCGTCGGCTCGGCGAGCGCCGCGACGGCGACTTCCCGACTCGAGCCCATGCCGCCGAACGCGCTGCCGGCGTCCAATCCGGCCAGCGCCAGGAAAAACGTGCCGAGCATGAACAGGTACACGAGCAGGATGATGTTGCCCGCGAACGCCAGCGGCGGCCGCACCGTCGCCACCGGCACGATCAGCGCCGTCACCAGCGAAGTCGCCACGAGGAGATACGGCGTCGCGCGGAACACCCAGGAGGTGGTCGTGGAGACGACCACCTCCTTCGCGAGCAGCTTGCGGAAGTCGGCGTAGGGTTGCCACGGGCTCGGGCCGCGCCGGCCGACCAGGCGCGCCTTGAGCGTCCCGAGCGCGCCGATCAGCAGCGGCGCGCCCGCTCCCACGACCGCGATGTGCACGAGCGCGACCGCGAGGCTGGCGATCACGCGAGCACCAGCATCAGCAAGAGGGCGACCAGGATGTAGGCGAGATACTGGTTCGCGCTGCCCGACTGCAGCGCCCCGACGGCGCGCGCCGCGGCCTGGAGGAGCTCGAGCGCGGGCCGGTAGAGCCAGTCGTCGAAGATCGAGCGGGTCGGGTTCTCGTATTCGATGCGCTCCACGAAGAAGCGCGACTCCGGATGGAACTCGATGTCGAGGCGCTTCGAGGGCCGGTAGAAGAAGTCGAAGACGCGCTTGAAGGGATTGGCGAATGCGGTGGCCGTGTACTCCATCCGCGCCGTCTGCACGATGCGGCCGCAGCCCCACGTCTCGTAGGCCCGCGTCCGGCGCGCAGCGCCGAGGATCCAAAAGGCCGCGAAGGGGACGAGGAGCGACGCGGCGAGCGCGACCGCGATCGCCGCCGTGGAGAGGCTCGCGAACTCGCCCGCGACGCGGAGCGTGAGCCAGTCGCCTCCGGTCGCCGACGGCGGGGTTTTCAGGATCGCTGCGGCGACGGACCCGAACACCGGAACGACGAGCGTCGGTCCCAGTCCGAGCGCGACGCACGCGGCCGCGAGGGTGAGCATCGCCAGCCGCATGGGTGGGCTCGCCTCGTGGGCGCCGGCCGCGGCGTCGCTCCGGGGAAGAGCCAGGAACGTGATGCCGAACGCCTTGACGAAGCACGCCATCGCCAGACCCCCGGTCAGCGCGAGGCTCGCGATGCCGAGGGTGAAGACGAGGTTCTGTCCGACCGCGTCCAGTCGCGTGTTCTGGAAGAGGGCCAGAAACGTGAGCCATTCGCTCACGAAGCCGTTGAGGGGCGGCAGCGCCGCGATCGCCGCCGAGCCGACCAGAAAGCAGCCGGCGGTCCACGGCATCCGCTTGATGAGCCCGCCCATCGCCTCCATGTTCCTGGTACCTGTCGCGTGCACGACGGCGCCGGCTCCCAGGAAGAGCAACGCCTTGAACGCCGCGTGGTTGACGGTGTGATAGAGCGCCGCGATCAACCCGAGGCGCGCCAGCGCGTCGAGCCCGGCGACCCGGTAGAGCGCGGCGCTGCCGATGCCCAGCAAGATGATCCCGATGTTCTCGATGCTGTGGAACGCCAGCAGACGCTTGAGGTCGTGCTCGACGAGCGCGTAGAGCACGCCGATCACCGAGGAAACGGCGCCCGCGACCAGGAGCGTGGCGCCCCACCAGGGCGGACCGACGCCGAGCCAGTCGAGGCTCACGCGCAGGAGCCCGTAGATCCCGAGCTTGATCATGACCCCCGACATGAGTGCCGACACGTGGCTCGGGGCCGCCGGATGCGCGAGCGGCAGCCAGACGTGTAGGGGAATCACGCCGGCCTTGCCCGCGAAGCCGAGCGCCAGCAGGACGAACGCAAGGTCGCGCGTCGCGGGGGCCAGGGCGGGCGCCGCCGCTCGCCAGTCCGCGAATCGCTGGCTTCCGACCTCCGCGCCGAGCAGGAGCATGCCCGCGAGCAAGCAGGCGAGGCCGGCATGGGTCATGACGGCGTAGATCCAGCCGGCCCGCACCGATTCCTCGGATTCTCGGTCGTGGAGAACCAGAGCGTAGGAGGCCAGCGACATCAGCTCCCACGCGATCAGGAAGGTCATCGTGTTCGCGGCGAGGGGCACGAGGCACATCGACGCCACGAAGACGGCGTACGCGAGCCGGCCTCGCCCGCCACCGTCGGGGTCGCCCATGCCGTACACCGACGCCGGCGCCGCGGCCAAGCCGATCAACCCGAGGAAGAGTCCGCCGAGAGGATCGAGCGTCAGCTCGAGACCTCCGAGCGGCACGAGCCATGCCAGCCGGAGCGTTCCCGCGCCGCCCGCCATCCCGTAACCGCCGAGTCCGGCGGCGACGATGCCCATCGCCGCGATCACTCCGTAAACGAGGCGGTTCATCGCCGCGGGCGACCGATCGCCTCGAGCAGGCCGGCGAGGAGCGCCGCCGGCGAGGGCGGGCATCCAGGAATAACCGCGTCGACCGGCACGACGTCGGCGACACCGCCCACGACCGCGTAGGATCCGCGGAAGAGACCGCCGTCCCGTCCGCAATCGCCGACGGCGACGACGAACTTCGGGTCCGGCGTCGCCTGCCACGTGCGCCGTAGCGCCTCGGCCATGTTGCGGGTCACCGGGCCGGTCACCAGCAGGCAATCGGCGTGGCGCGGTGAGGCGACGAAGCGGAGCCCGAACCGCTCGAGGTCGTAGTGCGGTCCGGTGAGGCCGGTGATCTCGAGCTCGCAGCCGTTGCAGGATCCGGCGTCGACCTGCCGGATGGCGAGCGAGCGGCCGAAGAGCCGCGCGACCTCCGAGGCCAGGCGCGCGCCGACCCGCTCGATCTCTCCCGCGGCGGCGACCGGCTCGGTGGCGATGCCCGTGCGCAGCGCGGTCCGGAGCTGGCGGAACACGATCAGCGCCGCGCCGGCCGGCGCGCTTCCTGGCGGAGCGCGCGCAGCATGGTCTGCGTGCCGGTCAGCTGGTTGTTGAAGATCCGCCGCGCCACGTCGAGGAGGTCGCCGACGAGCGGATCGCGGACCTCGTAGCGCACCGTCGTGCCCTCCTTGCGGGCGGCCACGATGTTCTTGGTGCGCAGGACGGCGAGCTGCTGCGACACGGTGGACTGATCGACGTCGAGGCGGATCTGGAGCTCCTGGACGCTCCGCTCGCCGGCGCGGAGGATTTCGAGAATCCGGATGCGGATCGGGTGGGCCAGCGCCTTGAAGAACTCGGCCTTGAACGACTGGAGATCAGGCGAGGGCGCCGCACTCACGACGATTAGAATATCAGGATATTTCTATATCCCGAGCAACCCGCGGTAGACCCCGGCGGTCCGCGCCATCGTCGCGTCGATCGTGTAGCGCTCCCGGACCGTCGCCTGGCCGGCGCAGGCCATCGCGCGCGCGCGCGCGGGCTCGCGGAGGAGCGCCAGGATCGCGTCGGCCAGGGCGCGCGCATCGCCGGGAGGCACGAGGCGCCCGTTCTCCCCGTCGCGGATCAGCTCGGGGCTGCCCCCGACGGTGGAGGCCACGACCGGTGTGCCGACGGCCAGCGCCTGCGGGATCACCTGCGGGATCGCTTCGGACCTGATCGACGGCAGCACCAGCACGTCGAGCGCCGCCATCACCTCGGGGATGTCGCGGCGAAAGCCGGTCAGGCGGACGCTCGGGTCGAGACCCTTCTCGCGCACGCGCCGGCACACCTCGTCGAAGCCGACCCCGTCGCCGACGATCAGGAAGCGCGCGTCGGGCTTGCTCGCGAGCACGGCGCCCGCGGCTTCGAGGAAGACGTTGTGGCCCTTCGAGCCACGCACGTTGGCGACGAGCCCGACGACGGGAGCGTCGCCCAGCCCGAACTCGCGGCGGACCGAACGGCCGGACACGCCGGGATGAAACCGGTCGCCCTCGACCCCGGCGGCGATCGTCAGCACGCGCTCGGGAGCGATGCCCGCCGCGATCACGATCGAGCGCACGCTTTCGGCGCTGGTGATGATGCGATCGGCGAGCCGGTAGACGAGCGCGCGCCGCCGGCCGATCGGGATCGAGACGTGCCGGGTGCGCACGACGGGCCGGCCGAGCGATTTCGCCGCGACCCCCGCGACCCAGCTGTCGATGGAGCTATGGGTGTGGACGAGGCTGACGTCGCGGTCGCGGATGAGCCGGCGCAGACGCAGGAGCGCGCCGACATCGGTAGCGCTTCGCATCCGAACGGGCTCGACCGGGATCGCCGATGCCTTCGCCTCGGCGAAGAGAGGGCTGTCGGGTTGACAGGCGATCAGCGCGCCCCAGCCGTGGCCCAGGAGCCAGCGCACCTCGGCGAGCGTGCGAATCTCCTGACCGCCGTGGCCGCTGGACGACTCGGTGTGCAGGACGGTCGCCATCGGGGCAGACTACCGCCCGGCGCGCTCGAGCGAGAAAACTCTGGCTGTGCGCGCTGCAGGCCGTCGCGGGGCAGGGGCCGCACCGGCCGAGGCGCGCCAACTACTGGAGCTGAGCGGCGCTACCAGCGACCGCCGCGGGCGCCGCCGCGGCCGGCGCCGCCGCCACCGCCGAAGCCACCACGACTGCCGCCACCGCCGCCGCGCCGGTCGCCGCCGCCGCCTGACCCTGGGGCCTTCGCCTTCTCGACCTGAATCGTCCGGCCGTCGAGGTTCGTGCCGTTGAGGCGGCTAATGGCCTGCTCGGCCTCCTCGGGAGTCGCCATCTCGACGAATCCGAAGCCGCGCGATCGGCCGGTGTCCCGGTCGGTCACGACACTCGCAGATTCGACGCTGCCGACCGCCGCGAAAGCTTCGCGCAGGCGCTCGTTGGAGGTGGAGAAAGAGAGACCGCCGACGAAGAGTTTGACCGCCATGGAAGGGCTCCTTCTGACCGCACAGGGCTATCAGAGTATACACTGGTCACCATCTTCCGGAAATCGAATCTTGCCCCCGAGGTGCGATCTGGTCGCCTCGCTCATCGAGCAGCTCGGGTATGTCGGCCTGTTCCTGATCCTCTTCGTCGCCGGCCTCGGGGTTCCCATCCCGGAGGAGCTGCCGATCGTCGCCGGCGGCGTCCTGTCCCATCAACTCGTCCTGAGATGGTGGATCGCGCTGCCGGTGTGCTTTGTAGGGGTGCTTTCGGGTGACATTGCCCTCTATTGGGTGGGACACCACTGGGGGGAGCGGGTGGTCGGGTGGCGTCCCGTCCGTTGGGTCCTGAGCCCGGAGCGCGAGGAACAGCTCAAGGCGGCCTACCGGAGCCACGGCATCAAGATCGTCTTCACGGCGCGACACGTGATGGGCCTGAGGGCGGCGGCCTTCCTGACGGCCGGGATCGCCCGCGTCCCCTTCTGGAGATTCCTGGCCGCCGACGCGCTGGCCGCGCTCGTCAGCGTCCCCTTCGGCTTCTTCCTCGCGTTCCTTTTCGCGGACCAGGTCGAGCAGGTCTTCGCCGACGTGCACCGCGTCGAGCGCTGGCTGGCTCTGGCGGCGCTCGTCATCGTCGCGGTGTGGGTCACCGTCACTGTTCGGCGCCGCAGCCAGCGGCCCTGATTGGTCCCAATGCTATAGTCGGCGTGGAGATGGCCGCGACCGCCGCCGAGCGAAAACCGTGGCACGCCAGCTTTCGGCTGCTGGAGCGCGACGAGCGCGTTTTCGCGGTCCTGCTGTCGGTCGTCATGGTCGGCGGGCTGGCGGCCCTGGCTGCTTTCCCCCTGCGGCCCCGCTACAGCGACATCGATTTCTACTGGCTCGTCTTCTGTTTCGCGGCCTACAAGGTCGGCATCTTCGCCCTGGTGACGGTCAATCCGCGCGCGACCCGCGCCTACTTCATCGCCGCGCTGACGATCGATCTGCTCCTCGTCTTCGCGCTCGTGTGCCTCACGGGGGGTGGCGACAGCGTCTTCTATCTCCTCTTCATTCCGCTGGTCGCGGTGAACGCCTACTATCTCGGGCCGTGGGTCGGGCTGGGCGCGGCGGTGGTGGCGGCGGGACTGTACGCCTGGTCGACGGTCCTGGTTCCGCCGTGGGTCGGCTGGACGCCCCACTTGATCATCGCAGCACTCTCCGGGCTACCCGCGGTGACCGTCGGCCTCGTCGCCGATCGGGAGCGCCGGGCGCGCGGTGAGGTGGAGCGCCTCAACGACGAGCTCACGGGCACGTTGAGCCGGCTTCAGACGGCCCAGCAGGAGCTGGTCGTGGCCGAGCGCATGGCGACCGTGGGGCGCCTCTCGCTCAGGATCGCTCACGAGGTGCGCAACCCGATCAGCGCGATCGAGCTCAACGCCGAGTTGCTCGAGGACATCGTGCGCGAGCGGAACGACGTCGAGATGAAGGAAGCGGCAGGCCTCGTCAGCGCGATCCGCGACCAGGTCACCACGCTCGACGCGCTGACCGAGGAGTATCTCGCCTTCGCGCGATTTCCGCGGCCCCACTTCGAGGAAGAGTCGATCAACCATCTCGTGCAGGAGCTCGCGGACTTCGTGCGCCCGGTCGCGACCCGCCAGGGGCTCACGCTCCGGGTGGAAGTCGATCCGGCCGTGCCGATGATGGAGATCGACCGCGGGCTCTTGCGCCAGGCGGTGCTGAACCTCGTCAAGAACGGGCTCGAGACCCTGTCGAGCGGCGGCGAGCTGACGATCGCCAGCCGCTTCGACGGCGAAACGGTCGAGATCGCCGTCTCCGACACGGGCGGCGGCATTCCCGAGGAGGTCGGCCCCCGGCTCTTCGAGCAGTTCTTCACCACGAAGCCGCAGGGCACCGGACTGGGTCTCTCGATCACGCGCCAGATCGCCGAGGAGCACGGGGGCGAGGTCACCTGGACGAACCGCGCTCCGCTGGGCGCGACGTTCACGATCAGACTGCCGATCAAGCGAGTCAAGGATGGCTGAGCCCGCGACCCTGCTGGTCGCCGACGACGATCCCGGACTGCGCGAGAGCCTCGAGCGCACGTTGACCCGCCAAGGCTATCGCGTGGTGCTCGCCTCGGACGGGCGCGCCGCGCTGGAGCGCGTCCAGGCGGGCGGCGTCGACCTCATCGTGACCGATCTCCGAATGCCCGGCCTGACCGGGCTCGAGCTGCTCCGCGCGGCGAAGGCGATCATGCCCGACGTCGACGTTATCTTATTGACCGCGTTCGGAACCGTTGAGGAGGCCGTGAAGGCGATGAAGGACGGCGCCTACGACTTCCTGACCAAGCCGTTCCGGCGCGAGCAGCTCATCAAGCTGGTCGACAAGGCCCTCGAGCGCCGCGACCTGATCGAGCAGAACAAGGCGCTCAAGAAGCAGCTGGAAGACATCCGCGCCAAGGGCCAGATGATCGGCTCGAGCCCCGCGTTCCGGCGGATGCTGACCCTCGTCGAGCAGATCGCCGACAGCTCGGCGACGATCCTCATCCAGGGCGAGAGCGGCGCGGGCAAGGAGCTGGTGGCGCGCACGGTCCACGAGCGCTCGGGCCGGCGCAACGGCCCCTTCGTCGCCGTCAACTGCGCGGCGCTGCCCGAGACCCTCCTGGAATCTGAGCTGTTCGGCTACGAGAAGGGCGCGTTCACCGGCGCCGCCGGGCGCAAGGAAGGGCGCTTCGAGCTGGCGAACGGCGGCACGCTCTTTCTCGACGAGGTGGCCGACCTCTCGCTGGTCACGCAGCCCAAGATCCTGCGCGTGCTCCAGGAGGGCGAGTTCGAGCGCCTCGGCGGCACGCGCACGATCCAGGTCGACGTCCGCATCGTGGCGGCCACCAATCAGGACCTGACGGAGATGGTGAGGGAAAAACGCTTCCGCGAGGATCTGTACTACCGCCTCAACGTCATCACCGTGCGCGTGCCCCCGCTGCGCGAGCGGCACGAGGACATCCGCCTGCTGGCCCAGCACTATCTGCGGGTCTACGCGGCCAAGAACGGGCGCAAGCTCGAGGGCCTCTCGAACGAGGCGCTCGAGCGGCTCGAGTCGTATGCGTGGCCGGGCAACGTGCGCGAGCTCGAGAACCTCATCGAACGCACGGTGCTGCTCGCCCGCAAGGACCGGATCGACGCCGAGGACCTGCCCGAGGAGGTCGCGGGCGTGAAGCGGCCGCCGCGCGACGCCATTCTCGAGCTGGTCGGCACGCCGCTCGCGGAGGTCGAGCAGCGACTGCTCGACGAGACCTTGCGCATCACCGGCGGCAACAAGACGCAGGCCGCCAAGCTTCTGGGCATCGACGTGCGCACCGTCGCGCGCAAGCTCGAGCGGCGCGAGGACGATCAGGCCGAGGGCACCGACCGCTCGTGAAAGCCCTTCTCTTGACCCGCGAATATCCGCCGCACATCTACGGCGGCGCGGGAGTCGTGGTCGGACAGCTGGCCGAAGCGCTCGCCCGGCTCATGCCGGTGGAGGTCCGGTGCTTCGGCGAGCGCGCCGCGGCCGAGTCGACGGATCGCATCGCGCTGCGCGGCTATGCGCCCTGGGAGCGCGTCGGGGCCGGCCGGGACAAGCCGCTCTATGCGCCGGCGCTCGAGACGCTCTCGATCGCGCTCGCGATGGCCCGCGATCCCGTCGACGCCCAGGTGGCTCACGCGCACACGTGGTACGCCGACATGGCCGGTCTCTGGATCCGCACGCTCCATCGGGTCCCGCTCTGCGTGACCTTGCACAGCATGGAGCCCCTCCGGCCGTGGAAGGCCGATCAGCTCGGCAGCGGCTACCTCCTCTCGAGCTGGATCGAGAAGACGGCGGTGGAGGCCGCCGACCGGGTCATCGCGGTCTCCCGGCGCATGCGCGACGATATCCTCGAGCACTTCAAGGTCGATCCGGCGAAGGTGGTCGTCATCCACAACGGCATCGATCCGGACAAGTTTCGGCGGACCGCGGCGCGCGACGTGCTGGCGCGCCGCGGCGTGCGCGAGCCCTACGTGCTGTTCGTGGGGCGCATCACGGACCAGAAGGGGATCTTCCATCTGCTGGACGCGGCCGCGAGGCTCCCGGCCGGGGTGCAGGTGGTCCTGTGCGCGTCGGCGCCCGACACGCCGGAGATCGAGGCGCGGCTCAAGCGTGCGCTGCCGGAGCATCCGAACGTCCGGTGGATCGACGAGATGATCCCCGTGAGCGAGGTCGTGCAGCTCTACAGCCACGCGGCGGTCTTCGCGTGCCCGTCGGTCTACGAGCCGTTCGGCCTCATCAACCTGGAGGCGATGGCGTGCGAGACGCCGGTCGTCGCTTCGGCGGTCGGCGGCATCCTCGAGGTCGTGGAGGACGGCAAGACCGGTGTGCTCGTCGAACCGGGCCGCCCCGAGGCGCTGGCCGCCGCGATCCGCGGCGTGCTCGCCGATCCGGCGCGCGGCCGCGCGATGGGGCGCGCCGGCCGGCTCCGCGTCGAGGCGCAGTTCAGCTGGGCCAGCGTCGCCGAGCGGACGCGCGAGGTGTACGCCGCCGCGATCGACGACTTCGCCCGAGCGGAGAGCTAGCGCGCGTGCCCGCGCCGGATCTGTCCACGCTGCGTGGCTTCGTGTTCGACCTCGACGGCTGCGTCTGGAGCGGGGACCTCCTCAACCCGGGCGCGGCCGAGACGCTCGCGGCGCTCGACCGGAACGGACGCGCGCTCGCCTTCGTGTCGAACAATTCGCGCGCGACCGGCGCCGATCTGCGCGGGCGCCTGCACCGTCTCGGCGTCGGCGTCGCGCAGCACGTCCTGACGCCGCTCGAGATCATCGGCGAGGTGATCCGGGAGCGCTGCGGGCTCTCGCGGGTCCTGGCCATCGGAGCGCCCGAGATGAGCGCCGTCATCGCGCGGGCCGGCCACGAGCTGGTGGACGTGAAGGACTATCGCACGGCGACGGTGGTCGCGGTCGGCAACGACTTCGACCTGAGCTACGAGCGGCTCACCGCGGCGGCGCGGGCCGTCGCGCGCGGCGCGTCGCTGGTGACCCCCAACGTGGATCCGCGGCTGCCGATCGAGGGCGGCGACTTCCTGCCGGGCTGCGGCTCGATCGTCCAGGCCGTCGCCGTCGCGGCGGGCGTACGGCCGATCGTCGTCGGCAAGCCCGAGCCCCCGCTCTTCCGGATGGCGCTCGAGCGGCTCGGCCTCACGGCGGCGGCGACCGCGATGGTCGGCGACAGCATCCCGTCGGACATCCGCGGCGCCCAGGCGGTCGGCATGCCGGCCGTGCTCTACGCGCCCGGAGGCGGCGCGCCCGGCGACGCCGCCGACGTCGTCGTGAGCTCGTTCGCCGAGCTCGCGCGGCTCGCCGGCGTCGGCTAGCCTCGGAGCGCGTGTTACTCTAAGCCGCGATGTTCGATATCGGTTTTCAGGAGATGCTCGTCATCGGGGTGCTGGCCTTGCTGGTCTTCGGCCCCGGAAAGCTCCCCGAACTCGGACGGATGATCGGGCGCGCCCTCCGCGAGTTCCGCCGGGCGAGCGACGAGTTCAGGTCGACGGTCGAGACGAACCTGCACCTCAACGATCCCGATCCGATCATTCCACCGGCGACGGCGCCCGAACCGGTGCCGACGGCGACCTTGCCCGCCGAGACTGGAGCCGTGAGCACGTCGGTCGAGCCCGTGCCCACAGTCGCGGTCGAGCCGGGTGAGCCGTACTGCGCCCAGCGCACCTCGCGTCTGTTCCACAAAAGCGACTGCGCCTGGGTTGCCCGCATTCCGGAGAGTGAGCGCGCCTACTTCAAGCACGTCGCGGAAGCCCGCGAGCAGGGGTTCACGACCTGCCCTGTCTGCGAGCCCTGGGAGCCGGCGTAGCCCGAGCCTCCTGATCCCGTCTCGATGAGGGGTTGCCTGGGCACTCGCTTTTTGTTGACTAGTCAACACCAGTTGAGTAATACTCCCCGATACGGGGAGGTTAAAGAGGATGCGCGAGCTGACGAGCCGGCAGCGGGAAGTCCTGAGCTTCATGCGCAGCTTCCAGGTCAAGCACGGCCTGCCGCCGACCGTGCGCGAGCTCGGCGAGCGGTTCCGGATCACGCCGCGCGCCGCGTTCGATCACCTGCGGGCGCTCGAGCGCAAGGGCGAGCTGCAGCGGCGCCCGAGCGCGGGACGGACCTCGCGGGCGCTGACGCTTCCCGACCTGGCCGGCTCGGGGCGAGCGCATCACTCGGTGCCGATCCTCGGCCGGATCGCCGCGGGCACCCCGCTCCTGGCGCAGGAGAATCGTGAGGGCGAAGTGCCGATTGCCGCGGCGTCACTACCCGGGCGCGGCGAGGACGTCTTCGCGCTCCGCGTCCGGGGCGAGTCGATGATCGAGGCCCACATCTGCGACGGCGACCTCGTGCTCGTCCGGCGCCAGGACTCCGCCCAGCCGAACGACATCGTCGTCGCGATGGTCGAGTCCGAAGCGGGCAGCGAGACCGAGGCGACCGTGAAGCGCTTCCTGCGCGACGGCTCGCGCGTCGTGCTCAAGCCCGAGAATCGCACGATGGCGCCGATCGTCGTCGATCCGTCCCGGCGCGCGGTCACGATTCTCGGCAAGGTCATCGGCTTGCTCCGCGGATTTTGATCGTCTTCGGGGGAGCGATCGCCGCTCCCCCCCGAACCCCCCACCGGGATCGCGTTCCGGTGAAATAGTTAGATTCGAGGCGCCGGCAAAGCCGGCGCTCGGACACGGCGAGTAGCTCGTCGTGGCTCGAAGTGACGAAGCGGTCGAAGGAGGTCGAGATGAGCTCGCACGCAATGACGTACGCGCTGCTACACCGTCGTGGATCGCGCGCGTTTTTTTTGGCTCGGACTACTCAACACGTGCAGAGTCTGCGAGGCGTCCGGGAGGTGCTGCGAGCGCTCGTCGCGCTCGGGGCCCTCATCGCCTGGGGCGGCGTCTGTCTCTTGCTGAGGGGCTGACGACCGGAGCTTGCGCCTGCTCGTAGATCTTGGCCTCCACGAAGACGTCGAGCAGTGCGCCGTCGAGGTGCCCGGCCCGCCGCTCGTGCTCGAGGATGTCGAGCGCCTCCGCCGGCGCGATGCTCTTCTTGTAGGGCCGATCACCGGCGGTGAGCGCGTCGTAAATGTCGGCGATCGTCATCATCCTCGATTGCAGGGGAATCTCACCGCCCTGCCGTCCCTCGGGATAGCCGGTGCCGTCGAGCTTCTCGTGGTGGGAGCGGGCGATCTCCGGGATGCGGCGAAACTCCCGCGTCCACGGGATCCGCGCGAGGAACTCGTAGGTGTGGATCACGTGGGACTGGATCTCCTTGAACTCCGCCGGCGTGAGGCTGCCCCGAGGAATCGCCAGGATCTCCGCCTCCTCGCGGGTGATGACGGTCTCGCGATTGCCGCGGTGGTCCTCGAACACGTCGAGCGCCAGCCGCTCGATGCCCGCCGCTAAGTCGCGCGGCAGCACGGCCGGCTCGTTGGCCGCGACGATGCGCTTGAGGCTCTGGTCGAGCCTGACGACGTGCGCCGCGAGCTCGGCGTCGAAGGCCGCGGCCTGTTTCGCGTAGCCCCGCCGGCCCTTCGCGAACAGGTGCTCGACCTTCTTGCCGGAGTACCGGAGCTCCAGGCCGTGCTTGATCAGCTCCACGCGCTGACGAATGCGGTCCAGCTCGGCGGGTAAGAGCTTCTTCGCCTTCACGAGGACCTGCTCGCGGACCCCGACCTTGCCGAAATCGTGTAGGAGCGCCGCGTAGCGGAGCTCCGTCATCTCCTCGGCGGTGAAGTGTGTGAGGCGGTGCGGGCCGGCGGCGCAGCGGTCGATCGCGGTGGCGAGGCCGACGGTCAGGCTCGCGACGCGCGCGGAGTGTCCGGAGGTCGTCGGGTCGCGCGACTCGATCGCGGTGACCGAGGCCTTCACGAAGCCCTCGAAGAGCTGGCGGATGTTCTCGTAGAGCCGCCGGTTCTGGATCGCGACCGCCGCCTGCGAGGCGAGGGAGCCCGCGAGCTGCTCGTGGCGCGCGGTGAATCGCTGCACCGTGCCCTCGATCGAATCGCCCGGTCGGAGCCGCGCCGCGACATCGCGCTTGCAATTGATCAGCTGCAGCGCGCCCATCGTCTCGCCCTCGGGGGTGCGCATCGGCACCACGAGCATCGAACGGGTGCGATAGCCGGTCTCCTCGTCGAACGAGCGGTTGATGTGAAACGGCGCGCCGGGCGGCGGGCTGTAGGCGTCCTCGAGGTTGAGGATGGTGCCGGTCAACGCCACGTGCCCCGCGACGCTCTCGCTGGTGAGCGGCAATCGCGCGGCGCGGAACGGAATGTCCACGGAGTCGTTCTGAGCGAGAACGAAGCGAAGGTCGCGCGTGCCGTCGGGCTCTTCCTCGACCAGGTAGAGCGAGCCGGCGTCGCTCTGCGTGATCTCGCGCGCCTTGGTCAGGATGGTCTCGATGAGGCCCCGCGGGTTGCGCTCGGCCGAGAGCCGGATGCCGATCGCGTTCAGCTCGGACAGCTCGCGCTCGAGCCGCGCCGTCTCGGCAGCCCGATCGAGATCGGCGAAGGCGTTGTCGATCGTGCGCGCCAGCATCGCGGCGCTCGCGTTCTCCGGAAGGACCGCGTACCAGTGGGCGGGCCACGGACCGGCGCCGTCGCTGTCGATCAGCGCGACCACGCGGAGGGGCGCCGCCTCGCCCCAGCGCGGCTCGGCGGCGTCGCGGCCGACCAGAACGACGACGGGCCCTTCCGCGGTCGGATCGGCCGCCACGGACAGCCCCGCCACGTCGAATTCGGCGCGGAGACTCTCGGCGGCAGTCGCCGCCGCTCGCGAAGTCGCGTCGTAGAGGACACGGCGGCGACGCATAAAACGAAAGTAGGGCCGCGGCGGAGGCCAAGTCAAGAATACTTATAATGATTTTCGGAATGATCGAGCTCTCCCGGCTCGCGGATCTCTGCCGGCGGCTGCGCACGAGCCCGGGCCGGCTCGACAAGCTCGCGCTGCTCGCGGACTACCTGCGGGCGCTGCCTGCCGATGCAGTGGCCACCGCCGTCGCGTTCCTGACCGGGCGGGCATTTCCGCAGTCGGACCCGCGCGTGCTCGGGGTCCGCTGGCTGCCGTCGGTCGACGACGCGGCGGCGGGCGCGGGGCCGCCGTTGAGCCTCGCGGACGTCGCGGCGGCGTTCGCCGACATCGCCGAGGCGTCCGGCGCGGGCTCGCGCCGGACGCGCGCCGAGCTGCTGCGCGCCCTCGCGAAACGAGCATCGGCCGATGAGCGGGAGACGATTCAGCGGATCATGGTGGGCGAGCTGCGCACCGGCGTATCCGACGGCCTCGTGCTCGAGGCCGTCGCGCGCGCCTTCGGGGCGCCGCTCGAGAGCACGCGGCGCGCGGCGCTCCGGCTCGGCGACCTCTCCGCGGTAGCGGCCCTGGCGGCGCGGGGCGGGGTGGCCGCACTCACGTCGGCGAGCGTGCGCCCGGGGGTCCCGCTGCTGCCGATGCTGGCGCAGATCGGCGAAGACTTCGACGAGGTGCTCGAGGCCCACGGCGGCACCTCGGCGCTCGAGTACAAGTACGACGGCGCGCGGATCCAGCTCCACCGCGACGGGGAGCGTGTGTCGATCTGGACGCGCCGTCTCTCCGACGTCACGCGCAGCCTGCCGGACGTCGTCGAGACGGCACGACGCGAGCTGGTGGCCGCGCCGTTCATCCTCGACGGCGAGGTGCTGGCGCTAGACGGCGCCGGGCGCCCGCTGCCCTTCCAGGAGCTGATGCGACGGTTCCGCCGGGTCCACGAGGTGGAGCGGCTCGTCCGCGAGATGCCGCTGACCCTGTATTTCTTCGACTGCCTCATGGCCGACGGCCGCTCGCTGCTCGACGAGCCCTACGCGCGCCGCTGGGAGGCGCTGACCGCCATCACCGGCGGTCGCTATCTGGCCGAGCGCGCGCTGGTGACGGCGGCCGAGGCGGCGCGCGAGTTCCGGGCCCGGGCGCTCGCCGCGGGCCACGAGGGTGTCGTGGCGAAGGATCTCCGAAGCAGCTACGAGCCGGGCGGCCGCGGCAAGCGATGGTTCAAGCTGAAGGTCGCGGAGACCGTCGATTGCGTGATCATCGCCGTGGACCGGGGCTCGGGGCGCCGCAGTCAGTGGCTCTCCAACTACCATCTCGCGGTGCGCGATGCCGACACGTACGCGGACGTGGGCAAGACCTTCAAGGGGCTCACCGACCGGCAGTTCGTCGAGATGACCGAGCGTCTCTGGGCGCTGGCCGTGAGCGACGACGGCTACACCGTGCGGGTACGGCCGGAAGTCGTCGTCGAGGTCGCCTACAACGAGATCCAGAAAAGCCCGACCTATCGCTCCGGCATGGCGCTCCGGTTCGCGCGGATCACGCGGATCCGTGACGACAAGGCGCCCGGCCAGGCCACGACGCTCGAGGAGCTGCGCCTGCTCTACGAGCGGCAATTCGCGACCAAGGGCCGCTCGGTGTAGAATCGGCGCCCGTGACCCCGCGCGTCTCGACCGGCATTCCCAAGCTCGATGCGATGCTCGACGGCGGCCTCTGGCCCGGCACGCTCACCGTCGTGTACGGCGCGACCGGAATCGGCAAGACCCACCTCGGGCTCACGTTCGCCGACCACGGGCGGATCGCCGACGGCGCGCGCGGCGTCATCCTCGACCTGAACGGTCGCGGCGACTCGCAGCAGCACGACGAGTACGCGGCGCGCCTCTTCAACTGGTCGCTCACGCCGTGGACGCACACCGTCACGCCGATGACCGATCCCTATCCGCCGCCGGGTCAGATGGACGCGAGCTACTCGAACACGCTCAGGTGGGTGGGACGGGTCCGCGACTTCCAGGTGCCCACACAAGACGGCGGCTGGGAGTTCGACTGGAACTGGAAGGCCACCTACAATCACGCCCTCTACACCGTGCGGCCGTTCGTCTATTTCCACTGCGCGGCCGGCACGCGGCGGATCGTGGTCGACGGCGTCGAGCCGATGGATTCACCCGCCGACTCGATCCAGTTCTTCGTCTTCGACGAGCTCTACCGCAAGACCATCCATCGGGACGCCGAGACGCTCGGGATAGAGATCTGCCTGCCGGTGTGGAAGCATCGGGAGTTCATCGACTCGCACCGCTACGACCACAGCGCGCTCACGACCATGCTCCTGGTGACGACGGAGGAGACGCGACTCGAGGACCTGCTGGCGCGTAAGGTCGCCACCGGCGACATCGGCGCCACCGCCAACACGATCCTGGTCCTCGGCAGCGAGCGGGTCGGCAACCGGCTGGCCCGCATGCTCTGCGTCGTCAAGCATCGGGGCAGCGCGATGAGCGACGAGATCGTCGAGTACCGGATCGGAGCTCGAGGCATCGAGCTCGGGTAGCGCGTGGTTGGCGTGCCCGGCCGCCGGCCCCGGCGACCTCGAGTCGTGAGCCCGGCCGTCTTCGAGCTCGAGCGCCTCGCCCCGTCCGCGCGCGCATTGCTGCGCGCCGTCCAGTCGGCCGCCGGCCGCTCGCGGTCGCCGATGCTCGTCGGAGGCGCGGTGCGCGACGCGAGGCTCGCGCCGGCCCGAGCCGCGGGGCCCGCCGATCTCGACGTCGCGGTCGAATCGGGCGCGCTCGACCTCGCCGCCCGTGTGGCGGCGCGCCTCGGCGGCGCGTTCGTGCCGCTCGACCCGGAGCGCGGCGCCGCGCGCGTGCTCGCGCGCGGGACGTGCCTCGACGTGACGGACTGGCGCGCGCCGACCCTCGAGGCCGACCTGGCCGCGCGCGACTTCACCGTGAACGCCCTCGCGGTCCCGGTGCGCGAGCTCCTGAGCCGAGGGCGCGCGGCCATCATCGATCCCACCGGCGGGCTCGCCGACCTCCGGGCGCGCCGGCTCCGCGTCCACGACCCGCGCGTCCTCACCGAGGATCCGCTCCGCACGCTGCGCGGCGTTCGGCTCGAGGCCGCGCTCGGATTCCGGCTGACCGCGAAGTCGGCGCGGGCGATCCGCTCCGCGGCGCCGGGGCTGGCCGGAGTCGCCGCCGAGCGGGTACGCGACGAGCTGCTCGCGCTGCTCGCACTGCCGCGCGCCGCGCTTGCCCTGCGCCGGCTCGACGCGCTCGGTCTGCTGCGCGTGATCGTGCCGGAAGTCGACGCGATGCGCGGCTCGACGCAGCCGGCGCCGCACCGGTTCCCGGTGCTCGAGCACTCGCTGCGCGCGGTCGCCGGGGCCGACGCGTTGCTCGAGCGCCTGCGCGAGCTCCGGCCGTTCGGCGACGAGCTCGCGGCGCACGCGGCCGAGGAGCTCGGCGGCGGCGTGCGGCGCGCCCAGATCCTCAAGCTGGCGGCGCTGCTCCACGACGTCTCCAAGCCCGAGACGCGCCGGCTGATCGAGGGCCGCATCCGCTTCTTCGAGCACGACGTGCGGGGCGCCGCGCGCGCGCGCGACATCGCCGAGCGGCTCCGGCTTCCCGGGCGCGCCCGCGGGGTCCTGGAGAAGCTCGTTCGCCATCATCTGCGCCCGGGACACCTGGCGGCGTCCGGGGGCGTGACGCCGCGCGCGCGCTATCGCTTCTACCGGGATCTCGGCGAGGAGACGCGGGATCTGCTGCTGTTGACCCTGGTCGACGCCGCCGCCGTGACGGGGGTGTCGCCGCGTGCCGTCTGGCGCAGAGCGACGGTCGTGCGCGACCTCCTCGAAGGATGGGAAGAGACGCCGCGCGCCGGGGCCGCGGCGGCGCCTCTCGTGCGGGGTGACGACGTCATGGCCCACTTCGGCATTCCGCCCGGTCCCGAGGTGGGCCGCCTGCTCGAGCGCGCGCGCGAGGCCCAGAGCCTCGGGCTCGTCGCCACGCGCGAGCAGGCGCTCGCCTACCTTGACTCGCCCGCGAGCGAACCCCTAGAGTAGCGGGACCTTGAGGAATCTCACCTCTCGTTCCGAGAGGCTTGGAGGAGGCTCCAGATGATCGCGTGGACAACCATCATGGCCGTCGCCGTCCTGCTGCTGCCAATGCCGGCCGGCGCCGCACCGGCCGGCAAGGTCGTCATCGCCCAGGGCGTCGATCCGACAACCCTCGACATGGCCAATCAGTCGGAGACGCCCGCCTCGAACGTCGGGCGCCACATCTTCGACACGCTGTACGAGCGCGACCCCAATCTGAAGATCGTTCCGAGCCTCGCCACCGAGATGCCGAGGTTCATTCCGCCGTCGGCCTGGGAAGTCAAGCTGCGCAAGGGCGTCAAGTTCCACAACGGGGAAGAGTTCAACGCCGACTCGGCCAAATTCACCCTCGAGCGGTTGGGGCATGGACAGGGCAAGCTGCGCGGCTCGACCTTCTTCGCGCCGATCGACCGGGTGGAGATCGTGGATCCGTACACGATCCGCGTGCATACGAAGAAACCCTGGCCGACGTTCGTTCCGGTGATGACGTTCCCGCAGAGCGGGATGCTGCCGCCCAAGGAGTCGGCGGGGAAGGAGACCGCGGATTTCTCGAAGAAGCCCATCGGCACCGGCCCGTACAAGTTCGTCCGCTGGTCGAAGGACGAGGAGCTCGTCCTCGAGGCCAACGACGCGTACTGGCGCGGCGCTCCGCAGGTCAAGACGGTCGTCTTCCGCCCCATCCCCGACGACGCGGTGCGGGTGGCGGCGCTACAGAACGGCGAGATCGATCTGGCGGTGAACATCCCGCCGCACCTCGGCGTGATCATCGACAAGCATCCCAAGCTCTTCCTCTCGACGGCGCCGTCGATCCGCACGATCCAGCTCATGTTCTACGTGCACCAGATGGACGCGCAGCACAAGCCGACCGGCCCCTACAACGGGCCGACCGCCGACAAGCGAGTTCGTCAGGCCATCGCCTACGCGATCGACGCCGACGAGATCATCAAGACGGTGCTCGACGGCAAGGGCGTGCGGGTCGCGACGATGCTGCCGTCGATGCACTTCGGCTACGATCCCAAGCTCCAGCCCATCAAGCAGGACGTGGCCCTGGCCAAGAAGCTCCTGGCCGACGCCGGCTTCGCGAGCGGCGTCGAGATCACCCTGCACGGCCCGCGCGGCCGCTACGTGCGCGATGCCGAGGTGGCCGAGGCGGTGACCGGCCAGCTCACGAAGGCCGGCATCAAGACCACCCTGCGCACGTACGACTTCGTCACCTATCTGAACAACATGGTCTACGTCCACAAGGCGGGACCGGTGTGGCTGATCGGCTGGGGCAGCCCGACCATGGACGCCGACAGCATCTACGGGCCGCTGTTCAAGTCGCCGGGCATCTTCGTGAACTGGCACAACGAGGAATTCAACCGGATGGTCGACGAGGCCCAGGCGATCATGGACGAAAAGAAGCGCCTGGAGCAGTATCACCGCATCAACCGGCTCTGGGTCGAGGAGATGCCGGCGGTGCCGCTCTACCAGCAGATCGACCTCTACGGCGTCGCCAAGCGCCTGAACTGGAAGGCGCGCAGCGACGAGGTGCTGCAGGCGTACACCATGTCGCTCAAGGACGGCAAATAGCGCGGGATCGATCGGTGTAAGATAGGAGGCGCCGGGCGGCCGTAATTCAGTGGCAGAATGCCAGCTTCCCAAGCTGGACGTCGCCGGTTCGAATCCGGTCGGCCGCTCCAATTCTTCAGGGGGTTACGGGAATAACCCGTAACCCCCTGTTGAGTTTCTGACATTTTTCTGACATTCCGTCGTCGAATCTCACTGTGAGTCCTGGGCCCGGGCTCTCTGCCGACTACCTGGGTGGGCGGTAATCGCGGCGATCGAGACAGCCGTCGTACATTACGCGGTTGATCGGGAGCCAATCGGTCCTGTTGATGCCACGCCGGTTTCGAGTGGTGGGGCTGAGGGGATACGCGGAGGCAACCTTGATCCACCAGCTCCGTTCTTGGGCAATCACCCTGATCTCCTCCGCGACTTCTGAGAAGTCCTGGTCCTGGCTCAGGATGACGGCCACGTCGTACTCGCCACGGTGACAAACCGCATCGGCCAGGGCGAGGACGTCGTAGTTGGGGTAGGTGTAGCCGAACGCCTCGCGGGCGGCGTGAAAGAGGTTCTGGCCATCGACGAAGATAACAGCGCGTTTGGTGGTCGGCTCAGGCGGCAGGCGGTGCTCCGGGCAAAAAATAACCCCGCCCGAGGCCTTTCGGCGTGTCGAGCGGGGGGCAAGTCGCCATTAAACCTATCACGCCGATCTCCCTATGCCAAGCCTTGCTCCTGCATTACCTTTGCGAGCGCAGACCCGTCCTGCCGCGTAAGGTTCGGGATGAACTTTGCGTAGTGCCGGATCACCATCTCGTCGCTCGTGTGGCCGAGCTGCTTCGAGACCCACCCGATCTGCTCGCTGCTCTGGAGCGCGAGCGTCGCAAAAGTGTGCCGGGTCTGGTACATCGTCCGGTAGCGAAGACCCGCGCGCCGGAGCGCGGGCTTCCACACGCGCTCGCGGACGTTGGTGATGTTCAGCGGCCCACCGGTGCGGCTCGGAAAGATGTAGCTGCTCCGCAGCTGGCTCGCGGCCCGTTGCTCGCGAAGCGCATGCTGGACCATCGGGACCATCTCGACGTAGCGCTTCGAGGCTTCGGTCTTGGTCCGGCCCCGCCCGCCGCGCGGACTGACGGCAGCCAGGACTCCGATCAGCGGCGGGCGCGAGATCCAATCCACCGCCTCCCACTCGGCCGCGATCTGTTCGCTTGGCCGGAGGCCCGTAAAGAACGCGACAGTGAAGTAGCGCCGGTCCTCGGGTGTCCGGAACCCGTGCTCAAGGAGCGTCTTGACCTCGTCGAACGAGAACGGATCGATTGCCGCCCGGTCTTCTCGCAGCTTGCTGACGGCGCGCGCGGGGTTCCGCGTGAGCCACCCGCGCAGGACAGCGCGATCGAGCAC
>QHTE01000074.1:13162-20498 GCA_003220685.1 Candidatus Rokuibacteriota bacterium | reverse complement strand
ACTGCGCGAACGAGAACAGCGCGCCTGTCGATGTGAACAACATCAGGAAGACGAGCGACGGCTTCGGCATGCCCTCGAGCTCCTTGCGGAGCCCGCTGGCCGTGCTGAACGTCATGATGACCCTGATCATGAGGATCACGGTGAGGAGCAGCGTGAACCGCACGCTACTCATAGTGCCGGCGGCGCCGGAGGTCGCCGGAGACCTCACCGCCGACGAGCAGCGCAGGGTCGAGATCTTCCGGCGAGCCTCGGCCTCGGTCGTGCATATCGCCACATCGCGGTGCGGCAGGGCCTCTTCTCCTTCGACGTGCTGCAGATCCAGCAGGGCACCGGGAGTGGGTTCGTCTGGGACACGAACGGCCATATCGTGACTAGCTTCCACGTCATCGACGGCGGCGACAGCTTCAAGATGCGACTCGCCGACCAGTCCGAATACGCAGCGAAGGTCGTGGGATACGCGCCGGACAAGGACCTCGCCGTGCTGAGAGTGGGCGGCGCTCCGGCCTCGAAGCTGAGGCCGTTGCCTGTTGGGGTCTCGCAGCGCCTCCTAGTCTGTCGGGCAGACGGTCCTCGCAGTTGGCAATCCCTTCGGACTCGATCACTCACTGACAGTTGGGGTGGTCAGTGCCTTGGGCCGCGAGCTGAGATCACAGGTGGCCGCAAGATCTACGACGTGATCCAGACGGATGCAGCGATCAACCCCGGTAATTCAGGCGGGCCGCTCCTCGACTCGTGCGGCCGCCTAATCGGGGTCAACAGCGCGATCTACAGCCCGAGTGGTGCGTCGGCCGGGATCGGCTTCGCCATTCCGGTCGACGTGGTAAAGCGGCTCGTTCCGCATCTGATCGCGCGGCGCCGCCCGGTCGTGCCCGGCATCGGGATCGCGGCCCTTCCCGAATCGATGGCGCTGCGCAACCAACTGGATGGCGTGTTCGTGCAGGAGGTCGTTCCGGGCAGCCCGTAAGGAAGTGCGAGCCAAGATCGCGGACCTCAGGCGGATGGAAAGGGTGTTGCGAGCAACAGTGGCGAGACGTGCTGAGGGTCGGCCGTCTGACTGCCCCGTGATCGAGGCGCTCTACCGGAACGGCTCGGCAGTTGTCTGAACACTCTCAGACCGCCTGATCGCGGAGGTGATGAACGAGTAGACGGACATGCGCGCGGCGAGCGAATCATCTTCTGGAACTGATACAAGGACCCGGTCACGCTCCCTCGAGCGTCCGCGCATGTAGGTTCCCGTGGCACCTCGCGATGGCGATGAGAGCGTCCATCCGGGCAGCGCCCGCCGAGTCAGGCAGTCCCCCGCGGATGAGATGCGTTTGACGCCCCACGTCGGCTGAATCGACACGACTTCGTGCTCCTAGCTTCCCAGGCGCTGGCGACCACGCGCTCAGGGGCACGGCGGCGTCGCCGGAAGCTCGCCATCCCACGACAAGCCTTGCCTGGGAAGCTCGTCAGAGCCGGCCCGCGGCCCCTTCTAGAATATGAGCCGTGTAGACTCATATTCACCGGCTATTTTGCCTGCCTAAGTTGTAGGCAATCTGGCCAGTCTATGAGGCATTATTTGACAAAATACTGATTTAATTGATTAATACCGCAAGACTTGACTGCTTAGCACTCGTCGTCTACAAGTGCTACAGAGTGGGTTGCTCAGACAATAACGATCAAGGAGGATTCAGGCTAATGAAGATTCGCCCGCTGCACGACCGCGTGCTCATCGAGCGCCTGGAGGAGCGAGAACTCAAGAAGGGCGGGATCATCATCCCGGACACGGCGAAGGAGAAGCCGCAGGAGGGCAGGGTGATCGCCGTCGGCAACGGAAAGGTCAACGACGACGGCAAGAAGATTCCCCTCGACGTGAAGACCGGCGACAAGATCCTCTTCGGGAAGTACTCGGGTTCCGAGGTCAAGCTGGACGACAAGGAGTACCTCATCATGCGCGAGGAGGACGTCCTCGCCATTCTCGAGTAAGGAGGAGCGAGACCCATGCCGAAGCAGCTCAAGTTCGACGAGGAGGCTCGGAGCTCCCTGCTCAGGGGCGTCACCATCATGGCCGAGGCGGTGAAGGCGACGCTGGGGCCGAAAGGCCGCAACGTGGTCATCGACAAGAAGTTCGGGAGCCCCACGATCACCAAGGATGGTGTCACCGTCGCCAAGGAGATCGAACTGAAGGACAAGTACGAGAACATGGGCGCCCAGATGGTCAAGGAGGTCGCCTCCAAGACCTCCGACGTCGCCGGCGACGGGACGACCACGGCGACGGTGCTGGCTCAGGCGATCTTCCGTGAGGGACTCAAGAACGTGACCGCCGGCGCCAATCCGATGGGCCTCAAGCGGGGCATCGAGGCCGCTGTTGACGCCGTCGTAACCGATCTCAAGGGGTTCTCCAAGTCGACCAAGGACAAGAAGGAGATCGCCCAGGTCGCGACGATCGCCTCGAACAATGACAGGACGATCGGCAACCTGATCGCCGAGGCCATGGAGAAGGTCGGCAAAGACGGCGTCATCACGGTCGAGGAGTCGAAGTCGGCCGAGACCGTGCTGGACGTGGTCGAGGGTATGCAGTTCGACCGCGGCTATCTCTCGCCCTACTTCGTCACCGACGCCGAGCGCATGGAGTGCGTGCTGGAAGACGCCTACGTCCTGATCCACGAGAAGAAGATCAGCGTGATGAAGGACATGCTGCCGTTGCTCGAGCAGGTCGCGCGCGCCGGCAAGCCCTTGCTCATCATCGCCGAAGAAGTCGAAGGCGAGGCGCTGGCCACGCTCGTGGTCAACAAGCTCCGCGGCACGCTCTCGGGCTGTGCCGTGAAGGCGCCAGGCTTCGGTGATCGTCGCAAGGCCATGCTCGAGGACATCGCGGTCCTGACCGGTGGCAAGGCCCTCACCGAGGATCTGGGGATCAAGCTCGAGAACATCAAGCTCGACGACCTCGGGCGCGCCAAGAAAGTGGTCGTGGACAAGGACAATACGACCCTCGTCGAGGGGGACGGCAAGCCGAAGGCGATCGAGGGCCGCATCAAGCAGATCCGGGCGCAGATCGAGGAGACGACGTCCGACTACGACCGCGAGAAGCTGCAGGAGCGGCTGGCCAAGCTGGCCGGCGGCGTGGCGGTGATCAAGGTCGGGGCGGCCACCGAGACGGCGATGAAGGAGAAGAAGGCACGCGTCGAGGATGCGCTCAACGCCACGCGCGCGGCCGTCGAGGAAGGCATCGTCCCCGGCGGCGGCGTCGCGCTCCTTCGGGCGGCCAAGGCCATCGACGGGCTCAAGCTGGACGGTGACGAGAAGGTCGGCTGCATGATCGTCAAGCGGGCGCTCGAGGAGCCGATCCGCCAAATCGTCGAGAACGCCGGTCTCGAAGGAAGCGTGATTGTCGAACGGGTGAAAAATGAGACGTCGCCCTCGCATGGTTACGACGCGGACAGCATGGAGTTTGTGGACATGCTGAAGGCGGGCATCATCGACCCGACCAAGGTGGAGCGGGTGGCGCTGCAGAACGCGGCGTCGGTCGCGTCGCTGCTGCTGACGACGGAGGCGCTGATCACGGAGCTCCCGGAGGAGAAGCCGGCGGCGCCGCCCATGCCGCACGGAGATTTTTAAGCTCCGGGGCGAGGGGCGACCCTCTAACCCGGTTGTCGGCGAAGAGTAAACGTTGAGCCCGCGCGATGCGCGGGCGACGGCCCGGGCCCGCGGAAGGGCCCGGGCCGATACAGGCCAGCAAGGGAGGCTGGCGAGATCAAATAGCAAGGAGGTTTAGCCATGGCGATCGAGCGTTGGCGTCCGTTCGGAACACTCATGGATCGGGATCCCTTCCGCGACATTCAGAACGAGATGAATCGCCTCTTCGACAGGTTCCTGGGCCGTCAGCCAGCCACCGCGACCGGACCGGACAGGCAGACCTGGGTGCCGATCGTCGACATGCACGAAACGAACGACGATCTCGTCCTGAACTTCGAGATCCCGGGTGTACGGGAGAAGGACATATCGCTGTCGATCACTGGTGATCTACTCACGGTGAAAGGCGAGCGCGAGTTCAACCACCAGCTGAGAGACGATAACTGCCTTCACATGGAACGAGTCTACGGGAAGTTCGAGCGCTCGATTCGACTGCCGATGCCAGTCCAAGCTGACCGAGTGTCGGCAACGTGCCGCGACGGGATGCTCGAAGTTCGACTCCCGAAGACCGAGGAGGTCAGACCGAAGGAAATCAAGATCGAGGTGTCGTAGAAGGAGGTGAAGAGCAGATGTTGGAACGATGGAGTCATTACGCCGCGCTCCCGCTGAGGATCGTGCTCGGTTGTTCGTTCGTCGTGCTCGGCTTGCAAAAGCTTGGCGGCTACTTCGACGGGCCAGGGCTCGCCAAGACCGCCGAGTTGATGGCCTCTGGCGGTCTCACGCCGGGCACTTTCTGGGCGTGGATCGTGGGGTTGCTCGAGCTGTTTGGCGGCGCGGCGATCGTTCTCGGTCTCCTCACGCGATGGGCGGCACTGGTTCTCGCGCTGGAATCGCTCGTCGCGACCATCGGCGCCTGGCAGTTGACGAACGCCGAGTTTCGCCTGGCGGCACTCGCTGCGTTCGTCGCGCTGGCGCTCCTGGGGCCGCAGCGGTACGCGCTGGATCTGAAGTCGCCGAGGCTCGCGTCGTGGTCGCGTCTCGGCGACACTCGCGGGCCAGCGTCGAAAGCCGCCTGAGGGCTCCACGATGACGACCGACCGCTACGCAAGGCGGCAGGGTGAAAAGCCCTGCCGCCAGGGCGACCCCGTTTCGAGGTGGCTCAGCGACTGCGCGATGACGCTGGAAATCTTGACGGTCCAATGTCCTGTGCTAACGAATGGGTCGAAGGCGCATTCTTCCGTCGACGGAGCAGGGTGTGCGGATGTTGGCCGGACGCGCGCGTGACGACCGGGTGTCGGACGTTCACAAGTCTTCGCAGGCGTCGTTTGCCGGGGCCGACGATGTTCGTCTTCAGCTCGAAAGGAAGCTCAACGACACCGCTGATCGGCTGAGGCAGGTCGATCTGGTACCGCCGGACGGCGCGCAGTCCTCCCTCGGGCGGCAAAGCGGCTGCGACGTCCTTGACGAGGCCGAGGCGAACGCGACCCGCGAAGCGCTCTTCGCGTCCCGCGAGCGTCTTCTGGCCCGCATCAAACGTCTCCGCGCCGCGCTCGCACGGTTGGAAACCGGCGGCTACGGCCAGTGCGTCGAGTGTGGAGCAGCCATCGGCGGGGCGCGGCTGTGCGCGCTCCCAGAGGCGACGACGTGTGTCGCATGCCAGGAACGCCATGAGCTGACAGTTGCCGCCCGTCCGCTGGAGATGCGCCATCAGCCCATCGACAGGGGCGCGGCCGCGCTCCTCGCCCGAGGCAACCGCTGCGACCACGGAGCAGTCGGTGCGTGCTGAGGATGCCCCGCAGGTGGAGACCCGTGGCGCTGCGTCCGCAAGACGCCAGCTGCGCGCGCAACAGCTTAGCGCTGACACGCCGGGGCGCCTCGCGCCCCGAACCCACCGGCGACCTGCCGGAGGGCCGGTCCCGGGGACGCTCGCTTCCGGGTCGGAGCGACGGCGAGTCCTGTCGTCGTCACCCGCGTCGAGCAGGCGGGGTGCCGACACGAGTCGCCGGCGGATGGACGGCGCCAATGGAGCGGACCGTCGGTACCGTTGATGAAGTGTTCTAGGAGAAGTGCTCGATGCAGCGTACCAAGCAGCACGACTTCGGCGTGTCGCAACACGCACGGGCGCGGCGCCGCACTTACGCGGGGCCGCGGATATCACGTTCTGCAGGAGGTGCAATGGCAATGAAGCTCTGGAGGTATGTCCTAGCTCTGAGCCTGGCGTGTCTACTCGTCGCCCCGTCGGTGAGCGCGCAGTCTCCCGCACCGAGTCCCGCAGACTCGCCGACCCGGACCGGTACGACCACGCAGGAATCCTCGAAAGCCCCTGCCAAGCGGAAGGGGGGCGGTCGCACCGGGAGCAGCCGTGAGCAGGTCACGGCGGTGCAGCAGGCGCTGAAGGATAAGGGGTACGACCCTGGCGAGGTCGACGGCGCGATGGGACCGAAGACGCGGGCAGCGGTCCGGGACTTTCAGAAAAAGGAAGGCCTGAGAGTCACGGGTCGGATCGATCCCGCGACGGTCGGGAAGCTCGGTATCGACAGCGCAAAAACCGCCGGGTCGGGGACCCGATCTGGCGCGGAGGTCAAGCCAACCTCGGGCGCGCCCGCGAGTCCCGCGGCGTCCCCCGCAGGGGCGAATCCTCCGGCAGCCGGCGTCCAGCAGCTCGGAGAGCCCAAGAAGTAGGCGGGACGTCTCGTGGAGCAAAGGCCGAGAGGCATCCCGGCCTTTGCTCCGGTCGATCCATTCCAGAGACGCAGACTCGGCCATGCGGATCGCACAGGTCGCCCCCCTCTACGAGCGCGTCCCGCCCGCCCTGTATGGCGGCACGGAGCGCGTCGTGTCCTACCTCACGGAGGAGCTCGTCCGACGGGGCCATCGCGTTACCCTCTTCGCGAGCGGTGACTCGGTCACCGATGCGCGCCTGACCGCCGCCACCGCGAAAGCGCTCCGGCTGGACTTGAACGCTGGGGACACGCTGAGCCCGCGCGTCATCGAGCTCGCACAGGTCTTCGAGCGGGCGAACGAGTTCGACCTGATCCACTGTCACGTCCGGGCGCCTCGTCCGGACGCCGACACTCCACACGCTACACGGCCGGCTCGACCTGCCCCACCTGACCGCACTGTTCCGTCACTTCCGGGACATCTCGCTGGCATCGATCAGCGACGCGCAACGAGCCCCGCTCCGCGATCTGCGCCTGGCGTGGGCGGGCACCGTGTACCACGGACTTCCGCTCGCCGCGTTTCCCTTCTCGCCTGAGGGCGGACGCTATCTGGCCTTCCTCGGACGAATCTCGCCCGAAAAGCGTCCCGATCTCGCCATCGAGGTCGCGAAGCAGGTCGGGCTTCCGCTCAAGATCGCGGCGAAAGTGGACGCTGCAGACAGCCGGTACTTCACGCGGGAGATCACCCCGTTCCTCGACCATCCCCTGATCGAGTTTGTAGGTGAAATCGGCGACGCCGAGAAAGCGGCGTTCCTCGGCGGCGCGCTGGCGCTCCTGTTCCCGGTCGACTGGCCCGAGCCCTTCGGGCTTGGCATGATCGAGGCGATGGCCTGTGGCACGCCCGTGATCGCGCGGGCCTGCGGCTCCGTGCCGGAGATCGTGGAGCCTGGCCGGACGGGGTTCCTCGCCGATACGCTCGAAGATCTCGTGGACGCGGTCAAGCGCGCCGATACCATCGACCGCGTCGTCTGCCGGCGCCACGTCGAGCAGCGATTCTCGGT
>QHTE01000074.1:0-13129 GCA_003220685.1 Candidatus Rokuibacteriota bacterium | reverse complement strand
TCGACAGCGAGTATTCGATCCGGGCGTCGAGTGAGGTCGCCGACATCCCAAAGCTCGTTCTCAAGCACGATAGTGCGTTCCTGGTGGCCAACCGCCTGGGCGATGTGCCGGGGATCCCGGACGGCGCGTTCGGTTTCTATGCTGAGGACACGCGGTTTCTCCGGCGACTCGAGCTTCATCTCGAGGGCCGGCGGCCCTTGTTGCTGAATGCCACGATTGGCGGGGAGAGCTGGCAGAGCGCAATCGACCTGACGAACGCGGACGTCGTGGAGCGAGGCCGCGTGGTCGTTCCGAGCCGAACGTTTAGAATCTCGAGGCGTCTTACCGTCTTGGACGGCCGGCTCTACCAGGTCGCGGTGATCGAGAGCTTCGCGCGACAGGCGCACGAGATCACGCTCTCATGGGACTTCGCGGCGGACTTCGTCGACGTCTTCGAGGTCCGGGGACACCGGCGGCTCGAGCGCGGCACCATGCAAACACCGAGGCTCGAGTCGTCAGCGATCGAGCTCTCATACTGCGGCCGCGACGGCGTGGTGCGCACGACGCGGCTCGACTTCGAACCGGCGCCCGCGCAGCTCGAGAACGCAAGGGCTCTGTATAAGCTCCGACTCGATCCACATGGGCGCGCCGAGGTCGCGCTGAGTGTCTCGGCCGCGGTGGGCCTGCCGCCTGAGTCGCGGCCGTTGCCCTGGGATGAGGCGCTGGCACGGCGATCGGCAGTCATCGACGGCCTCCGCCGGGACTGGGCACGCGTGGAGTCCGACCATGAGAGCTTCAACAGGTGGGTCGAATGTTCGCAGAGCGACCTACAGTTGCTTGTGACAGCCACCGATGATGGGGTCGTGCCCTACGCTGGGATCCCCTGGTACGTCGCCCCCTTCGGTCGCGACGCCCTGATCACGGCGCTCCAGACCCTGCCGTTCGCCCCGGAGATCGCCCGGGGGACACTGCGTTTCCTGGCGCGCCACCAGGCGCGGATTGACGATCAGTTCACCGACCAGGAGCCTGGCAAGATCCTGCACGAGTACCGCCACGGAGAGCTCGCATCCTGCCGCGAGATCCCTTTCGTCCCGTACTACGGGAGTGTGGACGCCACGCCGCTGTTCGTCATACTGCTGGCCGAATACGTGCGCTGGACAGCCGACATCGACTTTGCGCGGGATCTGTGGCCGGCTGCCGAGCATGCGCTCGCCTGGATGGCGTCGCACGGCGCGGGGGACGAGCCGGGATATCTGCGCTACGAGCGGCGCTCGTCGCGGGGCCTCGAGAACCAGGGATGGAAGGACTCGCACGATGCCGTCATGCATGCCTCTGGAGCGCTGGCCCGTATGCCAACGGCGATCGTCGAAGCGCAAGGGTACCAGTACGCGGCGCTCGGCGGCGCGGCGACCGTCGCCGAGGCGATTGGGCTCGCCGAGCTCGCCCCGGGACTGCGCACGCGCGCGTCGCGGCTGCGCGCTCGCTTCGAGACCGACTTCTGGATGGAGGACGAGCGCCTCTACGCGCTGGCCCTCGACGGCCATGGCGCGGCGTGCCGCGTCATCTCCTCGAATCCTGGTCACTGTCTGTGGACGGGCATCGTCGCCAACGCGCGCGCCGAGGCGGTCACCCATCGCCTCATGGCAGACGACGTGTTCGCCGGCTGGGGGCTGCGGACGCTCGCCGCGCGCGAACGCCTCTACAACCCGATGAGTTACCACAATGGCTCGATCTGGCCGCACGACACGACGATCGTGGCGCTCGGCATGCGCCGGTACGGGCTGATCGAGCCGTTTCTCACGCTGACGACAGCACTGTTCGAGGCCGTCCGGCACTTCCCCGGCTACCGGATGCCGGAACTCTTCTGCGGCTTCGCCCGTCGTTCGGGTCACGGCCCGACGCGCTATCCGGTCGCGTGCGAGCCTCAAGCCTGGTCGGCCGGCGTGGTCTTCCACCTGATCACGGGGATGCTCGGGCTCGTGCCCGCGGCAGCCGAGAACCGGCTCACTCTCGATCGTCCGCTGTTGCCGGCCTGGCTCAAGTGGCTGGAGCTCCACGATCTGAGGCTCGGCAAGTCGCGGGTGGCCCTCCGGGCCGCACAGGGCCGCGAGGGTGCGGCCATCGAGCTGCTCGCGCGTGACGGCGACGTTGAGATCGTGGTGCGTCGTTGAGTCGCCGCATCACGTTCCTACCTCGTCGCCGTCACCGTCGACGTGACGCGCATAGTCACAAGGGGCTGCGCCGCAACATGCCAACTGAAGCAGGGAAGATCGTGTGGACGGAAGTCGACGAAGCGCCCGCGCTGGCGACCTACTCGCTCCTACCGATCATCCGGAAGTTCACCGCGGGGACCGGCATAACGATCGAGACGGCGGACATCTCCCTGGCCGGGAGAATTCTCGCCAATTTCCCGGAGGGCCTGACCGCGGCTCAACGGGTGCCGGACTGGCTGACCCAGCTGGGCGAGCTCGCGAAGCGTCCCGAAGCCAACATCGTCAAGCTGCCGAATATCAGCGCGTCGGTCCCACAGCTCAAAGCCGCGATTCGAGAGCTGCAAGGGCAAGACTACCGGGTTCCCGACTACCCCGAGAATCCGACGGGCCCGGCGGAGCAGGCGATCAAGACACGCTACGCGAAGGTCCTGGGAAGCGCCGTGAACCCCGTGCTGCGGAAGGGGAACTCCGACCGGCGGGCCGCCGCCGCGGTGAAGGAATACGCGAAGAAGCACCCCCACAAGCTGGGCCCGTGGACGCCGGCTTCGAAGGCGCACGTGGCCACCATGAGTCGCGGCGATTTCGCGACCAACGAGAAATCGGTGACCGTTCCCGAGGCGACCACCGTTCGGATCGAGTTCACCGACAAGAACGGAACCGTCACGGTCTTGAAGGACAAGATCGCCCTTAAGGCCGGCGAGGTGATCGACGGCACCCTCATGAGCAGCGGGGCGCTGGTGAGCTTCCTCGAGGCTCAGATCGAGGACGCCAAGCGTCAGGGCGTGCTGTTCTCCATCCACCTCAAGGCCACGATGATGAAGGTCTCCGATCCGATCATCTTCGGATTCGCCGTGCGGACGTTCTTCCGGGATGTCTTCGACAAGCACGCGGCGGTCTTCAAGGAGATCGGCGTCGATCCGAACAACGGCCTGGGTGACCTGTACGCGGCGATCAAGCGCCTGCCGCCGGCCAAACAGGCCGAGATCGAAGCGGACATCCAGGCGTGTTACGCCAAGCGGCCCGCCCTGGCGATGGTGAACTCCGACAAGGGGATCACCAACCTGCACGTGCCGAGCGACGTGATCATCGACGCCTCGATTCCTCCGATGATCCGCGACTCCGGGAAGATGCGGGGACCCGACGGCAAGCTCCGTGAAGCGAAGGCGGTCATCCCTGACCACAGCTACGCTCCGCTCTATCAGGAGACCATCGAGCACTGTAAGCAGCACGGGGCGTTCGACCCGAGGACTATGGGCTCGGTGCCGAACGTCGGGTTGATGGCGCAGCAGGCCGAAGAGTACGGGTCCCACGACAAGACCTTCCAGATCTCCGCGGCCGGGACGGTTCGCGTCGTCGATGCGCAGGGCAAGAGCCTGATCGAGCACGCCGTGGAAGCCGGCGACATCTGGCGGGGCTGCCAGGTGAAGGATGCGCCGATCCGGGACTGGGTGAAGCTCGCCGTGGCCAGGGCGAGGATGGCGGGCGCGCCGGCGGTGTTCTGGCTCGACAAGAGGCGGGCGCACGACGCGCAGCTCATCGAGAAGGTGATCCGGTACCTCCGAGACCACGACACCAGCGGGCTCGACATCCGCATCATGTCCGTCGCCGAGGCCGCGCGCTTCTCGCTGGAGCGGATGCGGGCCGGCCAGGACACGATCTCGGTGACCGGCAACGTCCTGCGCGACTACAACACGGACCTGTTCCCGATCCTCGAGCTCGGGACTAGCGCGAAGATGCTGTCCATCGTGCCGCTAATGGACGGCGGTGCCCTCTTTGAGACCGGCGCGGGCGGCTCGGCGCCCAAGCATGTCGAGCAGTTCGTCGAAGAGGGACATCTGCGATGGGATTCGCTCGGCGAGTTCCTCGCCCTGGCTGAGTCGCTCGATCACATTGGCCGGGTGTCCAACAACGCCAAGGCGAAGGTGCTCGCCCAGACGCTCCACCAGGCCAACACCAAGTTTCTGGACAGTGACAGATTGCCGTCCCGCAAGGTGGGTGAGCTCGACACGCGCGGGAGCCACTTCTATCTCGCCATGTACTGGGCGGAGGCTCTGGCGGCCCAGACCCAGGACAAGGAGCTCCAGGCACGCTTCTCCAGACTGGCCACGCAGCTCAAGCAGGACGAAGCCGAGATCCTCGCCGAGTTGAACGCCGCGCAAGGAAAACCGGTCGACCTCGGCGGGTACTACCGGCCGGACCCCGGTGTGGTGGCGAAGGCGATGCGTCCCAGCCCTACGCTCAATGCCATCGTGGACATGATCTCCTGATCATGAGCATCAGGACGGCGGCCGACCTCTCCGCGCTTCGACACGGGCCCAGCGCGTCGCATCGCTTCTTGACACGAATGGCGAGCCTCGTACCCTGACTATCGTCGGGCGAGGTTGTTGGAAATGAGAATCATTCGGGAGATGCGAGGTGGAAGGGCAGCGCGTGAAGCCCGCCCACCGGGCCTCGAGCGTGCCGAGGTCGCACTGCGGGACCGGGGATTCCGGCTGACCGCTCCGCGCCACGCGCTACTCGAGGTGGTCCGCGGCATCAAGACGCACGCCACCGCCGAGGAAGTCCACCGACTGGTCATCCGCCGAGCGCTACGGGTGAGCCTGGGCACCGTCTATCGGAACCTCCGGCTGCTCGGCCACGCGGGGCTGATCGGTGAACTGCCCGGGCCACGAGCCCGCTTCGACGCCAACACGCGGGCCCACCATCACTTCACGTGTCTCCGCTCCGGGCGCATCGCGGACGTCGAGGCATCGATTGCCGAACCGCACTCTCGGGCGCTCTCAAAACGCGTGGAGGCTCGCACAGGTCTCACGATCATGCATCACCGGATCGACTTCTTCGGTCGTTGCCGGCAGTGCCGGGCGCAGGGGCGCGCTCGGCCGGGCAGACGTCGCCCGGCGGCGGCCGCCAGTGCTCGCCGCGCATCCTTCCGCGCGGTGAGCGGCATGAGGGCATGGTGACGGATGGGCTAGCGGCAAAATAGGCCTCGCTCTCTGCCATGAGCGCGGCGAATCAGCCAGAAAGTAGAGGGATCGATATGCCTGAAAAGGATGCGTTTGATAAGAAAAACTCGACTGCGAGCGTCAGCGAAAGCGAGAACCCAGCAATCTCTTCGCCGACTCCCAAGCGAACCCGGCCCAGGTCGAACAGGGACTGGTGGCCGGATCAGGTGGAGCTTTCAATTCTTCGCGCGCATTCTCCCCGGTCCAATCCGATGGGCGAGGATTTCGACTACGCAAAAGAGTTCAGGACCCTCGACGTCGAAGCTCTGAAGCGGGACGTCATCAAGGTCATGACGACGTCGCAGCCTTGGTGGCCGGCCGACTACGGCCACTATGGGCCGTTCTTCATCCGGATGACCTGGCATGCCGCGGGCACGTACCGCATCGCCGACGGCCGGGGCGGTGGCGGCAGCGGCATGCAGCGCTTTGCTCCCCTCAACAGCTGGCCCGACAACGCGAGCCTCGACAAGTCGCGCCGGTTGCTCTGGCCGGTGAAACAGAAGTACGGCAACAAGATCTCCTGGGCCGACCTGATCATCTTCGCCGGCAACTGTGCGTATGAATCGATGGGCTTCAAGACGTTCGGCTTCGGCTTCGGGCGCGAGGACCGGTGGGAGCCCGACGAGGTCTTCTGGGGGCCCGAAGACACCTGGCTTGGAGACGAGCGTCACGTCAATGGCGGGGAGATGCGGGGGCCTTTCGGCGCCGATCACATGGGTCTGATCTACGTGAATCCGGAGGGCCCGGGCGGCAAGCCGGACCCGGCCCTTGCGGCGAGTTACATTCGACAAACGTTCGCGCGCATGGCGATGAACGACGAGGAGACGGTTGCGCTCATCGTCGGCGGCCACACGGTCGGCAAGGCTCACGGTGCCGCCGCCGCCGTCCGGTACGTCGGTCCCGAACCGGAGGGCGCCAGTCTGGAGGAGCAAGGTCTCGGCTGGAAGAACAGTTTTGGCAGCGGCAAGGGCAACGACACGATCACGAGCGGGCTGGAGGGCCCCTGGACCACCGAACCGACGAAGTGGGACAACGGGTTCCTCGACAATCTCTACAAGTACGATTATGAGCTGACGACGAGCCCGGCCGGCGGCAAGCAGTACGCTCCGAAGCCGAATGCCGCTGGCGCAGTGCCCACCGCGCCCGACGCTCATGATCGGTCGAAGCGGCAGACGACGATGATGCTCACGACGGATCTTGCATTGAAGGTGGATCCGATCTATGGGCCGATCTCGAAGCGCTTCCACGAGCATCCGAACCAGCTCGACGATGCGTTCGGCAAGGCATGGTACAAGCTCCTGCACCGCGACATGGGACCCGTCTCACGCTACCTCGGCCCGTGGGTTCCGGAGCCGCAATTGTGGCAGGACCCTGTCCCCGCGGTCGACCATGAACTGGTCGGGGAGAAGGACGTCGCTGCCCTCAAAGGCAAGCTCCTCGCCTCTGGGCTGTCCGTCTCCCAACTGGTCTTCACCGCCTGGGCGTCGGCGGCGACGTATCGCGGCACCGACAAGCGTGGGGGCGCGAACGGGGCCCGGATCCGCCTCGCGCCTCAGAAGGACTGGGAAGTGAACAACCCGGCCGAGCTGTCGAAGGCGCTGCAGACGCTCGGAAAGGTCCAGCAGGAGTTCAACGGCTCACAGTCCGGCCGCAAGAAAGTCTCGCTCGCCGACCTGATCGTCCTTGGCGGGTGCGCGGCCGTCGAGCAAGCGGCAAAGAATGCGGGCCACAGCATCACGGTCCCCTTCACGCCGGGGCGCACGGATGCCTCGCAGGATCGCACCGACGTGGAGTCGTTCGCTGTGCTCGAACCCACGTTCGACGGGTTCCGCAACTACCTCCGCGCCGGAGAAGAGCTGCCGGCGCCGACGCTGCTCGTCGAGCGAGCATTCATGCTGAACTTGACTGCGCCCGAGATGACGGTGCTTGTCGGCGGCATGCGCGCCCTGAATGCCAACACCGGGCAGTCCAAACACGGTGTCTTCACCAAGCGGCCCGGGACGTTGACCAATGACTTCTTCGTGAACCTGCTCGACATGGGCACGGAGTGGAAGGCATCCGGCTCGGATAAGAAGGTGTACGAGGGTCGCGACCGCGCCACCGGCGAAGTCAAGTGGACCGGCACGGCCGTCGACCTGGCCTTCGGCTCGAATTCCGAGCTCCGAGCCCTCGCCGAGTTTTACGCACAAGAGGACTCGAAGGAAAAGTTCATGCGTGACTTCGTGGCGGCGTGGAACAAAGTGATGAGCAACGATCGCTTCGACCTCGCCCGAACTTAGCGACACGGTCATCGAGCGGTTCCGAAGATGAGAGCGGTGTTTCAAAGCAATTTGAACACCGCCCCTTGGGAGGGCGAGTTTGCTTGAACGACGTCGCTCCGGAAGAACAGGCCGAGATGATCTGTATAGCGAAGGAAGGCTTTCCGACCGAATAAGCCCAAAGTGTCCGACGGGCCCGCTCTGACGATGTCGTGGTGATCGGCGAGCAGCATCTGTGCGCGTTTCGGCCCATCGTGGGCACGTAGATCGGAGCATCGTGTTGCTCAGCACGTCTGCGTTCTCGCAACTGAGCGCCATCCTGTTCGGGGCCATTGCCGGCGCGTGGCTCTGTCGCCATACGGGGTTGATACGCGCGAACATACGCCCATCAAGGTGTCGCGCCGGGTGGGCGTGGCGGCGCTTGCGGCGTTCTTCGGGTTGCCGCTGCTGCGCGCGCTCACGACATCTCAGGCCATCGCGATGATGGAGGCTTTTTACCGTTCCGGGCGCTTGTGTTCGGGGGAGGGCACGTTGTCCTGCCGTTGCTGCGGGAAGCCGTGGTTGTACCCGGGTGGGGGAGATCGACCTCCGCGGGTTGCTTCAGGCCGTCGACAGCACCGGCCTGGCGGATATTGGCAAGGCGATCACCGAAAAGAACACCGAGGCGTTCGGCGGTGCGTATCGCCGTACCCTCGAGGGCTGCTATACGTGCCACAAGGCGTCGGATAAGCCGTATCTTCGCCCGCGGATTCCGGAGCAGCCAGAGTCGAGGATCATCAATTTCGACTCCGCGGCAACCTGGCCATGACGCGCGGCACGGTTGTGACCGAGGACAGTGCGTTTGTGACTGTACTGTGGTCCGAGCGACTCTGTATGGGAGGCCGGGAAAGCACTCACCACTCCGAAGACCTCTTGCGTGCGACGGCCATAGAGTCCGGGCGGTCTAGTTTCTAGGGGGTCGTCCATCAACCAAGCCCCGCGCTTGCCTACAGCCTCGGAAATCCTCGCGTGCGTCGACGGTATCTTCGAGCATACCGGCGACAACGTGTATGCCGTGATCGGCGCTCGACATACGATCGGCCCATTCCGTGCTGACGGCACCCCGGCCAAGGCCCAGGTGTCCGTCATGAACGAAGAGACGAACCGGGAGACGGCCTGTGTGACGCTATACGAAGTGCTCGCCGCGATCGAAGGCCAATGATGAGTGGCGCGGCGACTCGTGCCGCTGGAGCGGAGGGCCACCGACGCTACGCTGGTGGGGCCGGGCTGACCTTGCTCTACTCGCTGGCTCTCAACCTTCTTCTTATCTGCCCGAACACATTCACTCGATGCGCAACTCGGCTATCCGGGCGTAAAGCTGTTGCCGGCGCATCTGCAGCAAGCGCGCCGCCTCCGTCTTGTTCCCGCCCGCCATGACCAGGGCACGCGTGATGAGGAGGCGCTCCAGCTCCCGCATCGCCTGCTCCATCGGCATCGCGAGCAGCTCGGCGAGGCGGCTCACCCTCGGCGCCCGCGGCGCTGCCGGCGAGCGCCGGCAAGTCCTCCAGCGTGATCAACGGCCCACGGGCGAGGACGACGGCGCGTTCGATCAGATTCTCCAGCTCGCGGACGTTGCCGGGATAGTCGTGGAGGAGCAAGGCTCGCATGGCCTCGTCAGTGAAGCTTGACGGCGCGTCGGGCCTGCTGACGCCGTGCTGGCGGAGGATGTGCTCGGCGAGATCGGGGATGTCGCTGCGGTGCGCGCGGAGGGATGGCACCTCGATGCGCGCGACGTTGAGTCGATAGAACAGATCTTCGCGGAACCGCCCTTCGCCGATGGCCCGCGCCAATCCGGTTGGTCGCTGCGACCAGCCGGAAGTCCGATCGCAGCGTTTGCTGTCCGCCCACTTGCTCGAAGGCGCTGTGCGACGTGCTCGCCCCGCGGTTGCGGGGCTCATGAAGCGCGGTACATCTCCCTCCGCACTGGCGATTGACTCCCGGCTGCAGCGAGGGTAAATAGGACGGGACGGGACGCGGATCCCGTCCCGTCGGAACGCACACCGCGAGCAAAAGGGGGTGCGAATGGAGACCACGCCACCGGGGACGCCAGCCGCGCCGGAGCGGGCCTGCTAGCAACCGCGATCGGCGCCGCGAGCCGCTGAAACGGGCTCCGGCGCATGCCGGAGCGCGCGGCAATGAGCCGCGCATACCTACGAAGGGGACGCCGTGGGCGGAGCCTGGACGGTTCGCCCGCGGCCCCCGACTCATCCTCTGCTCACTTGTCGCCCTCGCACCGTACGCGGGTCAGCGCCGCCTGGACCAGTCCCAACGCTATGGTCACCAGATGACGGTCTTGATCAGGTTCTCGGGTGATCGTCTGGTTGCGTGATCTCCGGCCGGAGCGCCACGGCTACTACGCGCTTGAGATAATCGAAATCGAACGGTTTGTCGACGTAGGCGAGTGCACCGAGTTCTAGCGCCTCGCGCGCGAGCAGGGGGTCCGTATTCCCGGTGACCATGATCACTTTGGCGGTCGGATTGATCGAGCGGATGCGCTTGAGCACTTCGATCCCGTTCAGTCCGCCGGGTAACAGCACATCGAGCAAGACCAGATCGGGACGGGACAGTATGACTAACTTCAGGCCCTCATCGCTTGTCAGCGCGCCCGAGACCCCATAACCCTCCCCGCGGAGATGGGTGACTAGGATGTCGACCACTTCGGGGTCGTCGTCGATCACGAGGATTCTGGCGACCGGGACCCTCACCATCGCCGCGACACTCCTCGTTCACATCTGAGTTGAATCGGGTTCTTGCGCTACGAAAAAGATAGCAGACGGTAAGCCAGATTGTCGTCGGTACCTCTCGCGTCGCCCGGCGGTGGCGCCGGTGGGCCCCGGGCGGCGCTGACGCGCGGCGGTCAGGCAGCGCTGCTGCCGATTGATGACCGCGCCGCTCGTCAGCCAGACGCGGGCGCGAGAACGCGAGCGACGACACGATCCAGCTCGTGCAGCTCGAACGGCTTGCGCAGACACTCCACGGCCCCTTCGCGCAACGCCTCGGCTTCCTTCTGGGTGTCCCAGGCCGCGCTCATGATGAGCACGGGTGTCGTCACCCCACGGGCGCGGACGCGCTTCGGCAGGTCCAGGCCCTGGGTCCACTGGAAGATGGAAAAGGAGCTGTACGTCTATCGACTCCTTGGCCGAACCGAAGGACTTCCTACGCCGTCCATCTTGTGGTCGGACAATTCCAAAGAGCTCCTGCCCCAGAATTACGTGTTGATGACAACACTCCAGGGCCAACTCCTTTCCCATTTGGCGCCCTCGCTGTCCGCGCGCGAACTCCGAGACATCTATTTTCAGATGGGCACGCTGCTGGCGAAAGTTCACGGCGTGACACTCGAGGCGTTCGGGTATATCACCATTGGTGTCATCGCCTCGCACCCGACGAACGAGGCCTACATGCGTTCCCAGTTCCAGAAGAAGTTGGTGGAGTTCGATGCGTACGGTGGCGACCCAGCGCTTCGGCGCACAGTCGAGGAGTACGTCGAAACGCATAATGATCTCCTGACGCAGGCGCGCATTCCAGTCCTCTGTCACGATGACTACCACGAAGGCAATGTCCTGGTGGCCGAGGAGGAGGGCAAGTGGCGCGTGACGGGAATCATTGACGTGGAAAACGCGGTGTCCGCGGATCCACTGCTCGATATCGCGAAGACCGACTACTACGCGATCAGGGCAAATGAAGCTAAGCGGGAAGGCTTCCTCGCAGGGTACGGACGGCTATCGATGAACTGGCGAGAGCGAATCCAGTTGTACAAGCTCTATCATGCCCTCGAGCTATGGGATTGGTTCGCCCCAGTCGGGAACAAAGCTACGGTTATTCGGTTGACGGACGACATTCGTCGTTTCGCTGCCGCGTGATTCCCGAATAGCGGCACCCAGACTATGACGATCAGGCGCAGGTCGATTACGTCGCTGACTCTCAATCAGAGGGTCCAAGTTCGAGTCCTTGACGGCCCACCAATGATCACGGGCGCTCCAGAGCACCGGAAGCGCCCACTGATCTTCGGTCAGCGGTTCGAAGGTCAGCGACCAGGAGCGACGGACCCGGGCAGCAGAGGTCAACCGCGACTACGCTATGCGGCCGGAGCCGGAGGATACCGTTGCTGTCGTCCCCCAGCTCCAGGCAGCGTGGTCGAAGGGGATGAGTTGACCAGGGCACATCCACGCGATATAGGCGACGTGGCGTCCGTTATCCCGATACCGCGACGGTACCGAAGGGGTGCGTCGATAGTACTGGCAGCATCTTGGGTGATTCATCGCCACACCTGAGTGATGGACGGCCTCAGCCCGCCGCTCTGGAGCGAGACACGGTACGACTACGGTGGGCCACGCGCGGCGCGCGCGTGTGATCGTGCTGACGGCCGAAGGGCGTTCGGGTGCGGAGATCGCGTCGATGGTCGGAATCGCGCCGGAGGTCGTCTCGCGCATCCGAAGGCGATTAGTCGAGCACGGCGTCGAGCGGCTCGCCGATCAACCGAAGGCCGGCCGAAAAGATCAAGCTGTGAAGCCGGAGGTCGTCAAGTGCATCGTACAAATGGCGCTGTCGCCGCCGCCGGCGGGGCGCACGCGGTGGACGACGCGACTGATCGGCGATGATGTCGATCTCACCAGTGCGACGGTCGCAAGGTGCTGCGCGCGAACGGGTTGAAGCCTCACTTGGTTCGAACGTACAAGGTCAGCCGCGACCCCGAATTCGCAGCGAAAGTCACCGACGTTGTCGGCCTGTATCTGAACCCGCCGCAGAACGCGATCGTGCTGAGCGTCGACGAGAAGACGCAGATTCACGCGCTCGAGCGTACGCACCGTCCGCTGCCGCTTCGCGAAGGACGCGCCCGACGCCACACGCACGACTACAAGCCTCACGGCGTCGTCGACCTGTACGCAGCGCTGAACGTTGCGAATGGCGAGGTCACCCACCGGTGCACGGACAGTCACGCAGCCAAGGGGTTTCTCCGCTTCATGAAGCATGTCGCGCGTCGCCATCCGCGGCAGGAGCTGCACATCGTGCTCGACCACTCGTCGACGCACGGCACGGCGGAGGTGAAGGAGTGGCTCGCGAAGATTCCTCGCGTGCACTTCCACTACACGCCGACGAGCGCGTCGTGGCTGAACCAAGTCGAGAGCTTCTTTGGCATCCTCGGAAAGCAGTCGCTCGGCGTCGCGCACTCTCCGAGCAAGGTCGCGCTCCGCGAGCACATCGACGCGTACATCGGGCATTGGAACGAACGACTCGACTCCCTTCATCTGGATGAAACCGGCCGCTTCGATCATCCGCTCGTGGAAGCAAATGCTTGATCGGATCTCACATGCGGTGCGCGCCGCACCGCTCGCCAAGACGTTTTAATGTGGGAACATGTCGGAGCGGAAGCAGGCCGTTCGTCCTAGGCTCACACAGGGAGAGTGCAACATGCGGAAGATTATCGTCGCCGCCCAGGTTTCCATGGATGGCGTCATGCAAGCGCCCGGCGGGCCGACCGAGGATCCGACCGAGGGCTTCAAGTTCGGCGGCTGGGCGATGCCCTATTTCGATCAAGAGTTCGGTGAAGAGATCGATCGCGTCTTCACGGAGAAATTCGACCTCCTGCTCGGCCGCAAGACCTACGAGATTTTCGCCGCGTACTGGCCCTACTACGAAG
>QHTE01000129.1 GCA_003220685.1 Candidatus Rokuibacteriota bacterium | reverse complement strand
CACTTGTCGCCGCCGGGATACGTGAAGTGATAGTTGGAGTGCACGCCGGCGAGGACGCCCTCCGGGTGGTCCTTGCCGATCGCGTGCGGCGCCACGCCGAAGGCGATCGTGCTCGCGAACTTCGCCTTCTGGAACATCCCGTACCGCAGCGCCTGCTTGTACATCGCGACGTAGTCGCCGCCCCACACCGACGACACGATCAGGTCCGGCTTGGCCGCGATCGCCTTCGTGATGTGCGAGGCGAAATCGGTCGTGCCGAGCTTCGGCCATCCCTCGGAGACGACTTCGGCCTGGGGCATCAGCTTCTTCATGACGATCTTCACGTGGTCGAAGGCGTTTCGCCCGTAGGAGTAGTCCGGATGGATGTGGGCCACGCGCTTGGCCTTGGGCCAGGTCTGCGCGATGCCGAGCGCGCAGGTCACGCCGTCGGCCGACTGCTGATTGGTGATGCGGAAGATGTAGTGCGGGTTCGGCACGGCCTTGTCGAACAGGAAATCGGTGCAGCCGTCGACGAAGATCGTGAGCACCTTGACCTCTTCGGCGACGGGCCCGAGCGCCGGCGTGTTGCCGCTGGAGGTGATGCCGCAGAAGAAGTCGATGTTCTCGGACAGCTTCAGGCGCCGGAGCTCCTTCACGTTCGCGTCGGTCCCGGCGTTCTCATCGGCCTTGAGAAGCTCGATCTTCCGCTTGCCCAGGAGCCCGCCGGCCGCGTTGATCTCATCCGCGGCCAGCTGCTGGCCCTTGAACATCGGCTCGCCGAGCACGGCCGCCGGGCCGGTGAAGAACGTCATGTGGCCGATCCGGTAGGGCTTGTCGGGAATATTGCCCTTCGGCTTTTCCTGCGCGTGCGCGACGCCGACAACCGGGATCGCCCCCCCGGCCGTTGCGACCGCTGCGCCGACGCTGACGCCGAGAGAGCTCAGGAAGCTCCGACGATTCACTTCGCCTGCCATGGGGATCCCTCCATTGGGGTGGACGTCTCGCGAGCCGTGGGCCTCACGCGTTGAGCCTGTAGCATCCTTCGCGCAAAAGTCAAGGAACGCTGAGCGAGCGCTCACGGCCTCCTGGACTATAATCAATGGCCGACGAGTTCCGTTCCCGATTCGGGAAGATGGCGACCGGAATGGCGCGGGTGGTCACGACGACCTTGCGGGGCATCGGCACCGCCGTGCGAGCGCGACCCGGTACCACGCTCGCGGTCGTCGGCGGCGTCTTCGCGCTTCACGTCTTCCTGCCGCCGTTGCTACTCGCGATAACCCGCAAGCCGTGGACTTACTTCACCTTCAACCCGTGGCTTGCGCAGCTGCCGCGGTACTTGATCTCCAGCGCGTCGCTCGATCAGAAAATCGACTTCCTGTCCCGTGTCGCCGTCTTCTGGTTCACGGCCGACGGCCCATACGGATTCCCAGAGTGGGGCTTTGCCGTGGCCGCGATGGATCTCGTGCGCTTCCTCGCCATGTCCCTTCTGGTCGCGGCCTACTTCGCGCTCGTGCTCTCTCGCCGACAGCCGGAGCGGCTGGCCGGCTGGCGCGCCTCCACCAGCCGTGCCGGCGGCATCGTCGGCGCCTTCGCCGGTGTTCTCGGGCTCTCGACGGGCCCGTGCAGCGTGGTGGGCTGCGGCGCCCCCGTGCTCCCCGTCGTCGGTCTCGTGTTCGCGGGCCTATCGAGCGGAACACTCGCTTTGCTGTCCGGCGCCTCACGCGTCCTCAGCGCCCTTGTCCTGGTCGCGCTCACGCTCGTGGTCGCGTGGCTCGGTTGGCAGGCCGGGTCGGCGTCGGCCGATCGACGGCCGAGCGCGCGCTGAGCGACGTCTCAGCAGCGCCCTCACGAGGAGGCACGGCTCACACCGAAAGGTTCGCGTCCTTCATCTCCTTGACAGGTGTCGTCAGATGTCGTATCCGAAATTTGATGGGCTCCTGGAGCGCCCGAAGTCGGGGCGAGGCCGGCGGGGTCCCTCCGGGAACACCAAGAACGGACGCGCGAGTCGGGTCGACGTTAGCGAGCTTGAAGGAGGCGACTGTGACCTATCTCACGAGGCGTTCGATGCTGCGTGGATCCTTGGCTCTTGCCGCGACTCGCCCGTTTGTCGGACCCCATATCGCCAGGGCGGCGGCGACCACCGCGAGCGTGTGGTTCGCGCAGGGGTTCGTCCAGGACGAAGACGTGGCGCTGCGCAAGGCCGTTGCGGATTACGAAAAGGCGAGCGGTAACAAGATCGAGTTGAGCATTACCCCATTCGCGCCGGAACGGCAGAAGATCATCGCGGCGCTCACCAGCGGGGTCGTCCCCGATGTGATGGCTAACAACCCGGCCGAGATCTTACAGATATACGCCTGGCAAGACAGGTGGGTCGACGTCAGCGACATCGTGGAGCCTCAAAAGGCCCAGTTCAGCGAGACCGCTCTTGTGTCCGGTCAGGCCTACAACAACGTCACCAAGAAGGTCAGCCAATACGGTGTGCCAGTGCGGGCCGCCGTCGTCCCCTGCCATATCTGGCGACCGCTAGTGGAGAAGGCCGGCCTCAAGATCGAGGACATCCCGAAGACGTGGGACGCGTACTTCGATTTCTTCAAGAAGGTGCAGGACAACCTGCGCAAGCAGGGCGAGCGCAAGGTCTATGGTCTGGGCTTCCAGGTGACGGCCAACGGGGTTGACCCTTATAACCTCTTCATGGCGTTTCTCCTGGCCCACGGCGGTCAGGACATCGTCACCAGGGACGGCAAGCTGCATCTCGACGACCCGAAGGTCAGGCAAGCGGCCATCAAGGCGACCGCCTACCTTGGTGGCGCCTACCGCGACGGCTACGTGCCGCCGAGCGCGATCAACTGGAATGACGCAGACGACAACAACGCCTTCCACGCGAAGCTCATGGTGATGGACGTCGACGGGACGCTCTCG
>QHTE01000054.1 GCA_003220685.1 Candidatus Rokuibacteriota bacterium | reverse complement strand
ACCAGTACGTGCGGGTGGCCGACGACGAGCTGAAGGGGCTCGAGGGCGAGGCCTCGAAGATGATCGACATCGCCGAGTTCGTGCCGCTCAAGTCGGTCGATCCGATCTACTTCGAGAAGACCTACTTCCTCGGACCGGACAAGGGCGGCGACAAGGCGTACCGGCTCCTCGCCGACGCGATGGACAAGCAGGGGCGCGTCGCCCTCGCGAAGTTCGTCATGCGCGGCAAGGAAAGCCTCGTGCTCATCCGGCCGGCGCAGGGCGGCCTCATGCTCCACACGATGTACTTCGCCGACGAGGTGCGCGACTTCGGCGAGATCGACCGCGGGCAGTCGGCGAAGATCAGGCCGGGAGAGCTCGAGCTGGCCTCGCAGCTCATCGACGGACTGTCCAACGACGAGTTCCACCCGGAGCAGTACGAGGACGAGTATCGCCACCGGGTCCTCGATCTGGTCAATCAGAAGGTCGAGGGCAAGGAGGTCACCGTCGCCGCCGCCGAAGCGCCGCGGGCCCAGGTGATCGACCTGATGGAGGCGCTCAAGGAGAGCCTGGCCAAGCGGGTGGCCTCGGGCGAGAAGCGGCCCCTGGCCAAGGCCAAGCGGTCCGAGGAAGCCGCCCCCGCACCCCCCAAACGAGCCGCCGCGAAGAAGTAGCGTTCGGGGGCCCGGGCGTTAGAATGGGTTTGGGCCCCCAATGCCCAGAATCGCCGTCGAACCACGCTTCCAGGTCGAATACCTGTCGATCCTCGACAGTGACGGGAACCTCGACACCGCGCTCGAGCCCAAGCTCGCCGACAACGAGCTGAAGTCGCTCTACCGCGCGATGCTGCTCGGCCGCCGCCTGGACGAGCGCATGGTGCGCCTCCAGCGCCAGGGACGCATCGGGACCTTCGCGCCTACCAAGGGCCAGGAGGCTGCCCAGATGGGCAGCATCTTCACCCTGCGGCCGACGGACTGGATGGTGCCATCCTTCCGCGAGACGGCGGCGATGATCTGGCGGGGCTGGCCGATCGAAAAGCTCCTGCGCTTCTTCGCGGGCCACCTCGAAGGCGGCCAGCCGGAGCCCGACCAGCACGACCTGCCGATCACGATCCCGGTGGCGACCCAGCTTCCCCACGCCGTCGGTCTCGCCTACGCCGCGCAGTACCGGGGCGACGACGTGGTCGTGATGGCCTACTTCGGCGACGGCGCGACCTCCGAGGGCGACTTCCACGAGGCCCTGAACTTCGCCGGCGTCTGGCACGTCCCGGTCGTCTTCGTGTGTCAGAACAACCAGTGGGCGATCTCGGTGCCGCTGAAGAAGCAGACGCACTCGCGCACGATCGCGCAGAAGGCGCTGGCGTATGGGCTGCCCGGTCTCCAGGTGGACGGCAACGACATGCTCGCCGTCTACGCCGCCGCACGCGAGGCGGTCGACCGGGCGCGCGCCGGGGACGGCCCGACCTTGATCGAGTGCGTGACCTATCGCCTCGGCGTGCACACGACGGCCGACGATCCCACCAAGTACCGGAGCGACGCGGAAGTGGCGATGTGGGAGCAGAAGGACCCGCTGACCCGCTTCAAGGCCTATCTCGAGAAGCGCAACCTCCTCGCGGAGGGTCTCGAGCAGCACGTCGACGAGGAGATCGCAGAGGCCATTCGCCGCTTCGAGGCCACGCCGCCTCCAGATCCCCTCACGATGTTCGACCACGTCTACGCCGAGCTCCCGTCGGACCTCGCGGCCCAGCGCGACGCGATGGCCGCGAGCGATCCCGTCGTGCCGGCGCGCGAGGGCGCGACCGCCCCCACCCAGCCGGGGGCCACGCCGATGCGGGGCCAGCGGCTGACACGGCGCTGACGCCATGGCCAAGCTGAACATGGTCAAGGCGCTCAATCAGGCGCTCTTCCAGGAGATGGAGCGCGACGGCGACGTGCTCGTGCTGGGCGAGGACGTCGGCGTCGACGGCGGCGTCTTCCGCGTGACCGACGACCTGCAGCGGAAGTTCGGCTCTCAGCGCGTCATCGACAGCCCGCTCGCGGAGGCGGCCATCATCGGCACGGCGGTCGGGATGGCGCTCTACGGCCTCAAGCCCGTCTGCGAGATCCAGTTCTCGGGCTTCGCGTTCCAGTGCTTCCACCAGATCGAGAACCACTGCGCGCGCTACCGGATGCGCTCGCAGGGGCGCTTCCACATCCCGATCGTGATCCGCATGCCGTACGGCGGCGGCGTCCGCGCCCTCGAGCACCATTCGGAGTCCGAGGAGCAGTTCTACGCGCACATCCCCGGGCTGAAGATGGTCGTGCCGTCGGGCCCGCGCAACGCGCGTGCGCTGCTGGCCGCCGCCATCCGCGACCCCGATCCGGTGATCTTCTTCGAGGCGAAGTCGCTCTACCACGCGGCCAAGGAAGAGGTGCCCGACGAGAGCGAGGTCATGCCGATCGGTCGGGCGCAGGTGGCGCGCGAGGGCGATGCCCTCACCCTGATCGGGTACGGCGCCATGCTCCGCGTGGCGCTCGAGGCCGCCGACGTGCTCCGCGACGAGGACGGCGTCGCCGTCGAGGTGATCGACCTGCTCACGATCTCGCCGCTCGATCGCGAAACGCTCGTCGCCTCGGTCCGGAAGACCGGCCGCGCGGTCGTCGTTCACGAGGCGCCGAAGAGCTTCGGTCCAGGCGCCGAGATCGCCGCCTCGATCATGGACGGCGCCTTTCTGTCGCTGGAGGCGCCCATCCGCCGCGTCACCGCGCACGACGTGCCGTTCGTCGGCTTCGCGCGCGAGAAGGCGAACGTCCCCGACGTGCCCCGTGTCGTCGCCGCCGTCCGCGAGACCCTCGCGTTCTGAACCGGTGAGGAGCTCGTAGCCGGATGCCCCGACCGTTCGCGCTTCCGGATCTGGGCGAGGGGCTCACCGAGGCCGAGATCGTCAAGGTGCTCGTCAACGAGGGCGACGTCCTCACCGAGGACGCGCCGCTGCTCGAGGTCGAGACCGACAAGGCTACCGTCGAGATTCCTTCCCCGTTTGCCGGACGCGTGGCGCGCATTCACGTTCGGCCTGGGCAGAGCGTCAAAGTTGGGGACGTCCTCGTCACGTTCGAGGACGCGGTCGGTGCGGAGCCCGGGGGTGGGGGCGGGCCGGCGCCGGCAAACGCGACGGTTCGCTCGACTGCAATGGCGCCCTCATCAGGATCGGTCGCAGCGGGCCCGGTGCCCGCGACTCCGGCGACGCGGCGGTTGGCGCGGGAGCTTGGGGTCGAGCTGCGCGCGGTTCGGGGTACGGGGCCGGGCGGGCGCATCATGGATGACGACGTGAAGGCGGCGGTCGGCGCGGCGGGCCGGCCCGGGGCGGCGGCGGGGGCCGATGGGCTGGCTCCCGAGCGGCCGGCGGTGGCGAGGCCTCTGGCCGCGGTCGGCGTCGAGCCGCCGGCGCTGCCGCGGTTCGAGCAGTGGGGGCCGGTGGAGCGGCAGCCGCTGTCGCACCTGCGCCGTACGATCGCCGAGCGCATGACGCTCTCGGCGACGCTCATCCCGCACGTGACGCACTTCGACCGCGCCGACATCACCGAGCTCGACGCGATCATCCGGCGCAATGTCGAGCCCGCGCGCGAGCGCAGCCTCACGCTCACCTTGACGAGCTTTCTGCTGAAGGCCGCCGCCCTCGCCCTGCAGGAGCACCCGCAGTTCAACGCGAGCCTCGACCCGGCGGCCGGCGAGCTGATCGTCAAGCGCTACCATCATCTGGGCGTGGCGGTGGCGACCGAACGGGGCCTGATCGTGCCGGTCATCCGCGACGTCGATCACAAGCCCCTCGTCGAGGTTCAGCGCGAGCTGGCGGCGCTCGCGCAGCGGGTCCGCGAAGGCAAGGCCACGCTCGAGGACCTGCGCGGGGGCACGTTCACGATCACGAACATCGGGGCGCTCGGCGGCACCGGCGCGATCCCGATCATCAATTATCCCGAGGTGGCCATTCTGGGCGTCGCCCGCGGGCGGGAAGAGCCGGTGGTGCACGAGGGCAAGATCGTGCCCCGCATGCTCCTGCCGATCTCGCTCACGTTCGACCATCGCGTCGCCGACGGCGCCGACGGCGCGCGCTTCGCCGCCGCGATCGTGCGGCGCCTCGAGCGTCCCGAGCAGCTTCTGCTGGATTGGTAGCTGGATCTGCTGGAGCGGTGATTGGTCTGGTTGTGCAACTGCAGAAGGAGGAGACCCTGATGCCCGACCATCGAGACACCTGGTCGAGCGGCAACGCCTATGAGCCCTATGTGGGGCGCTGGAGCGGTCTCGTCGCGCGGGAGTTCCTGCGCTGGCTCGACCCGCCCGAGAGCCTCCGCTGGCTCGACGTCGGCTGCGGCACCGGCGCGCTGAGCGAGGCCATCGTCGCGCGTTGCTCGCCCGACGCCGTCGTCGGCGTCGACCGGTCCGAAGAGTACCTCGAGTACGCTCGCGCGCGCGTGACCGATCCGCGCGTCAGCTTCCGGCCGGGCGACGCGCAGGCGCTGCCCGTCAAGGACGGCGAGCACGACGTCGTCGTCTCCGGGCTCATGCTCAATTTCGTGCCGGACCAGGCGCACACCCTGGCGGAGATGAAGCGGGCGCTGTCCCCCGGCGGCACCGTCGCGGCGTACGTCTGGGACTACGCCGGCGAGATGCAGCTGATGCGCCGCTTCTGGGACGCGGCCGTCGCGCTCGACCCGCCGGCGCTCGAGCTCGATGAGGGCCGGCGATTCCAGAACGCCCGGCCGGGGCCGCTGGTCCAGCTCTTCGAGTCGGCCGGCTTGACGCAGGTCCGTGTCCTCGCGATCGACGTGCCGACGGTCTTCAAGGACTTCGACGACTACTGGAAGCCGTTCCTCGGCGGCCAGGCGCCGGCGCCCGGCTACTGCATGTCGCTCACCGAGGAGCGCCGCGCCGCGCTCCGCGAGCGAATCAGGTCGACGATGCCGACCAAGCCCGACGGCAGCATCCATCTGATCGCCCGCGCGTGGGCGGTGCGCGGCCAGGTCGAGTAGGAAGGATCGCGCCGTGGTGATGGGCGATCTCGTCGTCGAGGTGGACGTGGCCGTCGTGGGCGGAGGGCCCGGCGGCTACTCGGCGGCGTTTCGCTGCGCGGAGCTGGGGCTCGAGACCGTCGTCGTCGACGCGGGCAAGCGGCTCGGCGGCGCCTGCCTCTTCGAGGGCTGCATCCCGTCCAAGGCACTGCTCCACGTCGCGGCGCTCATCGAGGACGCCGAGCGCGCCCGCGAGCTCGGCGTCGATTTCGGCGAGCCGCGCGTCTCGCTCGACCCGCTGAGAAAATGGAAGAGCGAGCGCGTCGTCGGCCGCCTCGCGCGCGGCCTCGCGTCCGTCGCCAAGGCCAAGAGCGTCGACGTCATCGGCGGCCGCGCCGTGTTCGAGAGCTCGCGCGAGCTCTACGTCGAGGGCGACGAGCCGCAGAAGGTGCGCTTCAAGCACGCGATCGTCGCGACGGGCTCGGCGCCGGCGCAGCTACCGGACCTGTCGCTCCCCGGCGATCGCGTCATCGACTCGACGGGGGCGCTCGAGCTCACCGAGGTGCCCGAGCGGCTCCTCGTGATCGGCGGCGGCTACATCGGTCTCGAGCTCGGTCAGGTCTACGCCGCGCTCGGCAGCCAGGTGACCGTCGTCGAGATGACCGACGGGCTCCTGCCGGGCGTCGACCGGGCCCTCGTCCAGCCGCTCGCGCGCCGCTGCGAGAAGCTCTTCGCGAAGATCCACCTCGGTACCAAGGTGACCTCGCTCCGCGAGAAAGGCTCGGCCGTCGAGGCGCGCCTCGAGCCCGGCGAGGCGCAGACCTTCGATCGCGTGCTGGTCGCGGTCGGCCGGCGATCGGCCAGCGCCGGGCTCGGGCTCGAGCACACGCGGGCGAGCGCCGACGCGCGCGGCTTCCTCACCGTGGACGATCGCTGCCGCACGGCCGACCCGGCGATCTACGCCGTGGGCGACGTCACCGGCGAGCCGATGCTCGCCCATCGCGCGATGCGCCAGGGCAAGGTCGCCGCGGAGGTGATCGCCGGCCGCCCGGCGGCTTTCGACAACGTCGTTGTGCCGGCGGTCGTGTTCACCGATCCCGAGGTCGCCTGGTGCGGGCTCACCGAAGCCGACGCGGAGCGCGAGGGGCGCCCCGTGAAGATCGCCAGGCGCGAGTGGGCGGCCTCGGGACGTGCCCTGACCCTCGGCCGCACCGACGGCCTGACGAAGGTCATCGCCGATCCGGACACCGGCCGAGTGCTCGGCGTCGGGATCGTGGGGCCCGGCGCGGGCGAGCTCATCGCCGAGGGCGCGCTCGCCGTCGAGACGGCGATGACCGTCGAGGATCTCGCGGCCACCATCCACACCCACCCGACGTTGTCGGAGAGCCTGATGGAGGCCGCCGAGTCCCTGCTGCGAGAGCCTCGCTGACCCGGCCTATCGCGGCGTCACGTCGAAGGTCGTCGGCGTGCCCCGGCGGGGGGACGCGCTCGCCAGCAGGGCCGAGAGCTTGGTCCGCTGCTCCGGCGTGAGCTGGGCCTTCCCCTCCTCGATCGTCTTGATACGAGCCAATCTCAGATCCGCGCGCTGCCGCTCGACGTCGCGCACCTGCGCCTCGACACCGGCGAGGTCCACCGGGTCCGCCTGCAGCGTGGTGGTCACCGCAGTCTCGGCCGCGCGCAGGTCGGCCTCCCGCCGGGTCGCCTCACGCTGAAAGTCGGCGCGTAGCTTCTCGAGGCTCTGAACCTGGCTGGTGCTCAAGGCGAGCTCCTGGCGCCAGTTGAGCATGAGCGTGATCAGCGGCCGCTCGGCCGGCGAGTCAACGCGCCGGAAGTGGTCGCGCCAGCGCTCGCCGAGCCCGTGCACCTGCCCGACCAGGTCGTCCAGGGCGCGGTTGAGCTCGTCATGGACCACGGGGGTCACGGCGACGGACTCCGCGGCGAGGACCGGGGAGACGGCGCCGAGAATCACGACCGATGCGACGAAGAGTCGTTTCAGCACAGGCATCTCCAGAAGGTGAGGGTTCGCCCTCGACGAGATTCGGGACGGACGCCGGGCGCGAAGCGTTTACCCGGCTCGCCTGGCGCCGTTGGCGAACAAGTACGGCCCGTCGAACTGGCCGATGTAGCTCGTGTGAGTGATCAGCCCCGTCTCGGGGGCCCAGACGTGGAGCTGGCACGCGGGTGGCTCCATCGTGAACGCCAGGGGCTGGTCCTCGAGGTCGAGCGCCACCTGGTGCGCCGTGCTCGGAGCGGTCGTGGCGAGCGTGCCGCCCACGAGGGCCTGGATCGGGCGGTGCAGGTGGCCGCAGACGATGCGCTGGACGTTCCGGTGCCGGCCGACGACCTCGGCGAACTCACCCGCGTTCGCGAGACCGTGCTCGTCCATCCGCGCGATTCCCGTCACGAACGGCGGGTGGTGCATGAAGATCACGGTCGGGCGCGCGGGCGCTTCCGCCAGACGCGCCGCCAGCCAGCCCATTCGCTCCGCGCAGAGGAGGCCGCCGACCCGGCCGGGTACCAGGGTGTCGAGCGCGATGAGCCGTACCGGATAGCCCTCGACGACGTACTGCATGAACCGACCGCCGCGCGGGAGATAGGCATGGTCGGGGAAGGCCGCCGCGAGTGCCTCGCGCTCGTCGTGGTTGCCGGGGATGAGATAGACGGGCATGGACAGCGGCGCCAGCAACTCGCGCAGCCGGCGATACTCGTCGGGGCGCCCCCCGTCGACGAGATCGCCCGTCGCCAGCACCAGGTCGGGACGCGGCCTGAGTGCCTGCAGGTGGTCCACGGCGCGCGCGAGGTACGGCGCGGTGTCGACACGCCCGTACGCGAGAGCCCCTTGGGGCTTTATGTGTGTGTCGGTGATCTGGGCGATCAGCATGACGCGGGAAGTATCGCTCAACTTGCGCTCGAGGGCCACGACACGCGCGGTAAATACCTGAAAGACCCAGCGGCGTTTACCCGTGTTGTCCAGACCACGAGACCGGGCTACGCTTTCCGCGTGGACCGGTCTTGGCGTCCAGATGCGCCGGCCGACCGGCCGCGCTGACGTGCAGAGACAGCTCCGCGCCACCTACCGGGTCCAGCTCCATGCCGGCTTCGACTTCGCCGCGGCCGCGGCGATCGCGGACTATCTCGCGGCGCTCGGCGTCAGTCATCTCTACTGCTCCCCGTACCTGCAAGCCGCGAAGGGCAGCACGCACGGCTACGACATCGTCGATCCGCGCGCCGTCAACCGCGAGCTCGGCGGCGCGGCCGGCCACGCCCGTCTGTCCGAGGCACTGCGCAGCGCCGGTCTGGGCCAGGTGCTCGACATCGTCCCGAACCACATGGCCATCAGCGCCGACAACCCCTGGTGGTGGGACGTGCTGGAAAATGGGCCCGCGAGCCCCTACGCGTCGTACTTCGACGTCGATTGGGACCCTCCGGAGACGCGGCTGCGCAACGTCGTGCTCCTGCCGGTGCTCGCCGACCACTACGGCCGCGTGCTCGAGCGCGGCCATCTGCGCCTGGCTCGAGACGGCGTGGCGTTCACGATCCGGTATCACGACCACGTGTTCCCGGTCTCGCCGCAGTCACTCGACCTCTTGCTGGCGACCGCGGCCGAGCGGACGGGATCCCAGGCGCTCGCGTTCATCGCCGACGCGCTGAGCGAGCTCCCCTCGCCGACGACGACCGACCGGGCGAGCGTCGAGCGCCGGCACCGGCACAAGAGCGTCCTCTACGAATCGCTGGCGCGGCTCTTCGCCGAGCAGCCGCTCCCGGCCAAGGCGATCGACGCGGTGGTGGCCGAGGTCAACGCCAGCGTCGACCTGCTGGATTCGCTGCTCGAGCGCCAGAACTTCCGGCTCGCGCACTGGCGCGCGGCGGCGCGCGACCTCGGTTACCGGCGATTCTTCGACATCAACGGCCTCGTCGGGCTGCGCGCGGAGCACGAGCACGTCTTTCACGACACGCATCGGCTCGTGCTGGCGTGGCTCGCGGACGGCACGCTCGACGGGCTTCGCATCGATCATCCCGACGGCCTTCGCGATCCCGAGGCATACCTCGATCGGCTGCGCGAGGCCGGGCCCCAGGCGTGGATCATCGTCGAGAAGATCCTCGAGCCGGGCGAGGCGCTGCGCGACTCCTGGCCGGTCGACGGCACCACCGGGTACGACTTCCTGAACCGCCTCTCGGGGCTCTTCGTCGACCCGGAGGGCGAGAAGGCGCTGACCGAGCTCTGCGCGGAATTCACCGGGGAGTCGACCGACTGGGCCGAGGTGGCGCGCGCCCGGAAGCACCAGGTGATGCGCGAGACGATGGGCAGCGACCTCAACCGGCTGACCGCGCTCTTCCTTGAGATCTGCGAGCGGCGGCGACGCTACCGCGACTACACGCGCCACGAGCTGCACGAGACGCTGCGTGACACGCTCGCGTGCTTTCCGGTCTATCGCACCTACGTGCGCCCCGAGCCCGCGGCCGTCGACGAGGACGACGCGCGCCGGATCGTCGAGGCGACCGAGACCGCGCGCGCCCACCGGCCCGACCTCGACGGCGAGCTCTTCGAGTTCCTCCGCGACCTGCTGCGGCGGCGCCTGGTCGGCGACCTCGAGACCGAGCTGACGATGCGCTTCCAGCAGCTCTCGGGGCCGGTCATGGCCAAGGGCGTGGAGGACACCGCGTTCTACGCGTTCAACCGCCTGGTGTCGCGCAACGAGGTCGGCGGCGATCCGTCGCGCTTCGGCGTCGGCGTCGAGGAGTTCCACCAGGCGTGCGAGGAGACGCAGGAGCTGTGGCCGCGGACGATGCTCGCCACCTCGACCCACGACACCAAGCGCAGCGAGGACGTGCGCGCCCGGCTCGATCTCCTGTCCGAGATGCCGGAACGCTGGGGCCAGGCCGTGCGCCGCTGGGCGGCGCTGAACGCGCGGCACCACCGCGGCGAGTGGCCGGACCGCAACACGGAGTACCTCTTCTACCAGACCCTGGTGGGCGCGTGGCCCATCGACACGGAGCGCATGACCGCGTACATGGCCAAGGCCGCGCGCGAGGCCAAGGCCCACACCTCGTGGACGAGCCCGAACCAGGCGTACGACGCGGCCCTGCGCGCCTTCGTCGAGAGCTCGATGGCCGACCGCGCCTTCACCGTCGACGTGGAGGCCTTCGTCGCGCCGCTGATCGCCGCGGGCCGAGTCAATTCGCTCGCGCAGACGTTGCTGAAGCTCACCGCTCCGGGCATCCCCGACATCTATCAGGGAACCGAGCTGTGGGACCTGAGCCTGGTGGACCCGGACAACCGGCGGCCGGTCGACTACGCGCTGCGCCGCCGTCTGCTCGCCGCGCTCGATCGGGCGACGCCCGAGGAGATCATGGCGAGAAGCGACGAGGGCCTGCCGAAGCTCTGGGTCATCCGCCAGGCCCTGCGGCTCCGCCGTCTGCGCCCGGCGCCGTTCGGCGCGGAGGGAGCCTATCGCCCGCTCGCGGCGACCGGCGCCCGGTCGGATCACGTCGTGGCCTTCGTGCGCGGTGAGGCCGCCGTCACGGTGGCGCCGCGGCTCGTGATGCGGCTCGAGGGCAACTGGATGAGCACGACGCTCGAGCTGCCGCCGGGCCGGTGGCGCAACGAGCTCGCCGGCGACGTCGCCCAGGGCGTCGTGCGCCTGGCCGACCTGCTGGCGCGCTTTCCCGTGGCGCTGCTCTCGCGGATCGAGGCGAGCGAGCCCGACGGGATGCGCTGATCAGCGCCGGCCCACGGTCAGCGCGCCGCTGGACGAGCCACGGAGCGCGCCACGCCGGCACGCCCATCGCTCGCCGAGGCGCGGTCGCGTCCGAACAGCGTAAACGCGGCAGCGAGCACTGCCGCGAAGCCCAGGCACGCCAGCAGCCCGGCAATCGCGAGCTGGAACAGCGCCGGGTCCTCGACGGCCGCCCACGGCGCGAACCGAAGCGGGGGCAGCATCACCGCGAACCAGCCGACGATCCACCAGGCGATGCCGTAGAACGTCGCCCAGGCGGCCACCGACTCACGACGCAGCCCGACCACGTCGTACAGGACGCCGAAGAGCGCGCCGAGGGCCGCGGCCACCGCGACCTGGACGAGCCCGCCCACGGCGAGGCTGTCGGATCGAATCGTGTGCGAGACGAGGGTGATCGCGCGCGTGATCTCGCCGTGGGGGCCCTTGATCGCCAGGATCGACAGCACGACCGCCGCGGCGATGCCGCCGCCGAGCCCGGCTCCGGCGCCAACGATGATTCCCGATCGCATCTCTCACCTCGGTCGGACTTTCTTGCAGTGTGCGGCGTCGAGATGAAACAACGGTGAGAGCAGGATGAGAAGAGGAGAAGACCTCGAGCTCGTGACCTCGCGCTGGCCGATCCTGGCGCTCGTGACCCTGGCCCACGCCCTCGGCGCGCTCACCGCTCTGGCGGTCGCGCCGCTCGCGCCGTTCCTGCTCGAGTCGCTCGCGCTCTCGCGCGTGCAGGTCGGGCTCTTCCTGCCCGCGGTCTACCTGGGCGGCGTGCTGATGGCCTTGCCTGCGGGCTGGCTCACCGACCATCTCGGGGTCCGTTGGACGCTCGCGCTCGGCCAGCTGCTGGTCGGCGCGATGATCGCGCTCGCGGCGTGCAGCTCGGGGTACGGCCTGCTGCTCGTCCTGCTCGCGCTCGGCGGATTCGGCTTCAGCGTGCTGAATCCCGCGACCGGCCGGGCCGTGGTGGAGTGGTTTCCGCCGCGCGAGCGCGGGATTGCGATGGGCGTGAAGCAGACCGGCCTCACCCTGGGCGGGCTGACGGCGGCGCTGCTCCTGCCGCCGATCGCGCGGGCCTGGAGCTGGCGGCACGCGCTCGCCACGGCGGGGCTGCTCTCGCTGGTGTCCGCGACGCTCGTCGCCATCCTCTACCGCTCGCGGTCCACTCCCTCGACGGCGGGCCCGGTCGAGCGGCCGCGCCTCTCCGAGCTCGGCGAGTTCCTCCGACGTCCGCCCATCCTCGTTGTCTTCGGCTGTGGGCTCGCGCTCTCGATCGCCCAGTCGTCTCTCATGGCTTATCTCGTGCTCTACGCGAAGGATTCCTTCGACGTCTCCGCGGTGCGGGCGGCTCAGTTTCTCGCGATCGCCCAGGTGGGCGGGACCGTCAGCCGCATCCTGTGGGGCGTCGTCTCGGATCGATCGTTCGGCGGCCGGCGACGGCCCGGCGTCGTGGCCAGCGCGGCGATCGGCGCGGCCGCCTACACCGCGCTCGCCCTCGGGAGCCAGCTGCCCGAGTGGCTCGTCTACCCCCTCGCCTTCGTCGCCGGCGCCGGCGCCTTCGGCTGGGTCGGGCTCTACTTCGCCCTGGTGGCCGAGATCGGCGGGTCGCGTCATGCCGGACTCCTCACCGGCGTGGCCACGGCCTGCTCGTGGAGCGGCACGCTCATCGGTCCGCCGATCTTCGGCCTGGTCCTCGAAGCCACGGGCGGCTACGCGGCGTCCTGGCTCGTCCTGACGGCGGTCGGGCTGGCGGTGGTCCTCACGCTTCCACGCCTGTCGCCGCTCGTGCAGCGCGGCTGACGGCCGATGTGGCAGACTAAGCGCGTGAGAACGATTCTCGTGACCGGCTTCGAGCCGTTCGGCGCTCACTCCGTCAACCCCACCGAAGGGCTCGCGAAGGCGGTCGACGGGCGGCGCGTCGGCGACTTCACCGTGCTGTCGGTTGTCCTGCCGGTGCATCACGCCGACGCGGCGGCGCGGCTCGGCCCGCTGCTCGCGGAAAGCAACCCCGAGGCGGTGCTTCATCTCGGCCTGGCCGGCGGGCGCGCGCGGATCGCGCTCGAGCGCGTGGCCATCAACGTCATGGACTACGAAGTGCCCGACAACGCGGGCTATCGGGCGAGCGGTGAGCCATGCGTGCCGGGCGGGCCGACGGCGTACTCCTCGACCTTGCCGCTGCCCGCGATGCTGAAGGCGCTCGTCGACGAAGGCATTCCCGCCTACATGTCGAACACGGCCGGCACCTTTCTCTGCAATCAGACGCTCTACTGGACACTCCACGCGGTGCGCGACACGCCGCGCCCGCCCCGGGTCGGCTTCGTCCACTTCCCGCTGCTCCCGGCGATGGTCGCGGCCGCGGGACTCGAGCAGCCGAGCATGGACTTCCCGCTCATGCTCCGGGCGGTCGAGACGATCCTGGGTGTGATCGCGCACGGCGATGGCCAGGCCCGCCGGGTCTAGGAACACCCAGTACCTCTACTTGACGACGACGGGGCGACGCACGGGCCGGCCGCGCGAGATCGAGATCTGGTTCACGCAACGCGGCGGCCGCTACTACCTCGTCGCGGAGCTCCGCGAGCGGGCGCAGTGGGTGCAGAACCTCCGGGTGGCGCCGCGCGTGGCCGTGCGCGTCGGCCGCCGCTCGTTCGCGGCCCTCGCCCGGGTGGTCGATGCGAAAACCGAGCCCGAGCTGGCCCGGGCGGTGCGGAAGATGTCGGAAAAGAAATACGGCTGGGGCAACGGTCTCGTCGTGGAGCTCGACCCGGCATGAACGTGAAGGCGCTACTCTTCGATCTCGACGACACGCTCCTCGACTATTCGGGCGGCGTCGACCGCAGCTGGACCGAAGCCTGTACCTCGTGCTGCGCAGAGGCTCCAGACGGGATCGACCCCGCGACCCTCGTGGCCGCAATCGCCGAGACGCGGCGGTGGTTCTGGGACGACCCGGTGCGCCACCGCCGCGAGCGTGTGAACATGCTCGGGGCCTGGGAGCACATCGTCGAATTCGCCCTCGAACGCCTCGGCCGGCCCGCTCCGGACCTCGCGGCCGCGATCGCGCGCGACTACGCGGCCCGTCGGCGGGCGGTGATGCGCCTGTTCCCCGACTCGCTCGCCTGCCTGATGGAGCTCCGCCGGCGCGGCATCCCGCTCGCGCTGGTGACAAACGGCGACGCCAGCCAGCAGCGTTACAAGATCGAGCGGCACGACCTCGCGCGCTTCTTCGACGCGATCGTGATCGAAGGGGAATTCGGGGTCGGCAAGCCCGACGAAGCCGTGTACCGGCACGCGCTCAAGACGCTCGGCATGACTCCAGGCGAGGCGCTGATGGTCGGCGATCACCTCGAGTGGGACGTGGCGGCGCCTCAACGGCTCGGACTCACCGGCGTGTGGATGGATCGCGGTGGGCTTGGCCTGCCGCACGGCAGCGCCGTCCAGCCGCACCGGATCATCCGCTCGCTCGACGAGCTGAGGGGCGTCCGGGAGCTAGCGAGGAGCTAAGCGGCGGCCGTGCAGGATGTCGCACCAGCGCCGGTTGTCGTCGCCGCCGGCCTCGGCGCTTCCCGAGAGGTACGCGGAGGCGGTCACCACTTCGTCATCGGCGCCATCACGCGCCGGAGAGTGGGATTCGCACCAGCGCACGTCGAGAATCTCCTGGCTGGGGTCGGCTTCGGGCTCACAACCGGGACAGTAGGCGCGGGCGACACAAGGGGTGTCCGGAAGGTAATCCGTCACCGGTTTATGGCGAGAATCTGCATCGCCAATCCTTTCTCATAATAGAGTAGCCAGCAGCTCTTCCTTGCAAAAATTAAACCGCCGAGAGTGCCATGCGGCCGAAGCGGCCAATCGTCCCGAAGCCAGCGATTTCAAGCTGATGCACCCGGGCAGGAAGTCCTGGGAAAGTCCTTACCGTAGTGAAGGGCTTACATGGTGGCGGCAAATCGGGCCTTTCGGACCGGGACCATGACGGAAATGTCAGCCGGCCTGCGACTGCCTGACATTGTTTGGGCTTCGGCCGCTGCCTTTAACGTAGACTCCTCCTGGCAACCCTTCTATGGATTTGACGGCGGCGGACCGCTTCGTAATCGAAGGCGGCCACCCGATCGGGGGCGAGGTCATCCCGAGCGGGAACAAGAACGAGGCTCTGCCGCTCCTCGCCGCATCGCTGCTCGCGTCCGGCAATGTGGTGATCGAGAACGTGCCACGTATTCGGGACGTGACCACCTTGATCGAGCTGGTTCGAGCCCTCGGCGTGTCCGTCGACTGGTCGGGCGAGCACGCGGTCACGGTCGACGCCGGGGGTCTCAGGGAGTCGCGGCCCGACGCCGGGCTGGCGGCGGAGATCCGGGCGTCGTTCCTTCTCGCCGCGCCCCTGCTGGCGCGGACCGGCCTCGCGGTCCTGCCTCGTCCCGGCGGCGACAAGATCGGGCGCCGGCGGCTCGATACCCATCTCCTGGCGCTCCGCGAGCTCGGGGCCCGGATCACCCTGGACGACGCCTACTACCGCCTGGAGCTCTCCGGCCGCTTCCGCGGCGCCGAGGTCTTCCTCGACGAGGCCAGCGTGACCGGCACGGAGACCGCCGTCATGGCGGCCGCGACGGCCGGCGGAAGCACCCGGCTCCTGAACGCCGCCTCGGAGCCTCACGTGCAAGGGCTCTGTCATGCCCTCAACGCGATGGGCGCCAGGATCCGCGGGATCGGCAGCAACGTCCTCGAGATCGAGGGGGTCCGGGAGCTCAAGCCGGCCCGACACCAGGTCGGCCCGGATCACATCGAGATCGGCTCCTTTGTCGCGGTGGCCGCGATGACCGGCGGCGCGCTTCGCGTGCGCCAGGTGGCGCCCGACCATCTCCGGATGATCCGGCTCGTGCTGGCCCGGCTCGGCATCGAGACCTTCGTGGAGGGCACGAGCCTTCAGGTGCCCGCGGCGCAGAAGCGGATCATCGCTCCCGACGTCGACGGCGGAATCGCCAAGGTCGACGACGCCCCGTGGCCAGGCTTCCCGGCCGACCTGACGCCGCTGGCGCTCGTGCTCGCGACGCAGTGCGAGGGCACCGTGCTGATCCACGAAAAGCTCTTCGAGAGCCGGCTCTTCTTCGTCGACAGCCTGATCGCGATGGGCGCGCGCATCCTCCTCAGCGACCCGCACCGCGCGCTCGTGATCGGCCCGAGCCGTCTGCACGGCGCGACCATCGTCTCGCCCGACATCCGCGCCGGTATGGCCCTGATCGCGGCGGCGCTCACGGCGCAGGGCCGCTCGGTCATTCGTAACGTGCAGCAAGTGGACCGCGGATACGAGCGGATCGACTCGCGCCTGAAGGCACTCGGCGCCCGAATCACGCGCGAGTAAGCCAGCCAGCCGTTCACCCGAAGCCGACAAGGAGACCATGCATGCATGGCAATCGAATTCGCGCAGCGTGCGCCGGCGTGGTTGCCGGCCTCGTCGCTCTCGCCGGGGTCGCCGCGCTCCCGGCCGCCGCGGACGAGACGTGCAACTCGCCCTACATGGGCAATCTGATCAAGGGGCAGGAAGACTACCTCTACGTGTGGGCGCTCGGGGTCAAGGGCATGGGCGACGGCTCCGACAAGCTCGTCACCATCGACGTGAACCCCGCGTCGAGCCGCTACGGCAAGGTGCTCAACAAGGTCTCCGTTCGCGGGCAGGGCGAGGCGCACCACATGGGCTTCGCCGACGACCGCCGCTACCTCTGGGCCGGCGGCCTCGAAAACAGCCGCATCTCGCTCTTCGACGTCGGCAGCGATCCGGCGCGGCCCAAGCTCGTGCGGACCATCTCGGACATGCCGGCCAAGACCGGCTACGTCGGCCCGCACACCTTCTACGCGATGCCGGGCCGCATGATCGTCCAGGGTCTGTCGAACACCAAGGATGGCGGCGGCGTGACGGGGATGGCGCTCTACAGCAACAAGGGGGAGCTGATCGCCACCTACCCGATGCCGACGACCGACGGCGGCGACGGCTACGGCTACGACGTCGCAATCAATCCGCAGAAGAACGTGATGCTGACGTCGAGTTTCACCGGTCGCAAGAACTACATGCGGGCGCTAGGAGACCTGGTGAAGGACGCCGAGGCGATGAAGAAGTTCGGCAGCACGATGGTGGTCTGGGACCTCAAGGCGATGAAGCCGAAGAAGGTCCTCAGCGTGCCCGGCGCGCCGCTGGAGATCCGCTGGTCGCTCAAGGACGGCGACAGCTGGGCGATCACGGCCTCGGCGCTGACCTCCAAGCTCTGGCTCGTCAAGCCGGACGCCTCCGGCGAGTGGCAGGCCAAGGAGGTCGCCGTCATCGGCGATCCGGCGAAGATCCCCCTGCCGGTGGACATCAGCATCAACAAGGACGGCACCGGCCTCTGGGTCAACACGTTCATGGACGGCAAGACCCGGTACTTCGACCTGTCGAACCCGGAGCAGCCCAAGCAGACCTACGAGCGGGTCACCGGCAAGCAGGTCAACATGATTTCGCAGAGCTGGGACGGCACGCGCGTCTACATCGCGTCCTCCCTGCTGGCGAACTGGGACAAGGGCGGCGCGGACGACGAGCAGTTCGTCCGCGGCTTTTCCTGGGACGGCAAGGAGCTCAAGCCGGCCTTCGAGATCGATTTCTACAAGGAGAAGCTCGGCCGCGCGCACCATATGAAGCTCGGCTCGAAGGCGATGAAGACCGCGTATGGGCTCGAGCGCACCGCGACGCTTCGCTGAGTCGCGACGCACACTGAGCGCGCTGCTCCTCGCGGCCGTTGCGGCCGCCGCGGGCGACGTCGTCGCCGGAGGCGTCGCGGCCGCGCACGAGCCGGACGACACGGTGCCGGCCGCCGTCACGATGGACTTCGTGCCGCCGCCGGCCGGCAGCTACGCACTGCACGCCATCATGCCGGCGCCCGACGGGCCGGTACTCGACCCTGACGGCCGGAGGCTCCCGCTGTCTCGCTTCACCGCCGGGAAGATCACGCTGCTCGGATTCATTTACACCTCGTGCGCCGACGCGCGCGGCTGTCCCCTCGCCTACCAGGTCTTTCACGCCGTGCGCCACCGGGTCGCGGAAGACGCCGCGCTGCGCGACCGCGTGCGGCTGGTCTCGCTGAGCTTCGATCCGGCGCGGGATACGCCGGCCGTGATGCGTCACTACGCGGCGGCCGCGGCGCCGAACGGCGTCGAGTGGGCGTTTCTCACGACCGAGCGCCCGGGGCGGCTCGTGCCGCTCCTCGACGGCTTCGGTCAAGACGTGCGAATCGAGGTCGACGCGCGCGGCCGCCCGGCCGGACCGCTCGCGCACGTGCTCAAGGTGTTCTTGCTCGACGAGCGCGCGATCGTTCGCGAGATCTACACGACCGCGTATCTCTTTCCCGAGGTCATCGTGAACGACATCAAGACCCTCCGGCTCGAAGACCGGCCCGCGCGGAAGGCCATTCGGTGACGTCGGCGCTCGTGACGACCGCGTGGCTCACCCGGAACCTCGGCCGGCGCGACGTCCGGGTGGTCGACGGCTCGTGGCACATGCCCCACCTCCAGCGCGACGCTCGCGCGGAGTTCGCGCAGGCGCACGTCCCGGGCGCCGTGTTCTTCGACATCGACGCGATCGCCGACCGGCGCACGACGCTTCCGCACATGCTGCCGCGCGCCGCGGAGTTCGCCCGGAGCGTGGGGCGCCTGGGGGTCGGCAGCCGGGACCGTGTGGTCGTCTACGACACGCGCGGCGTGGTGAGCGCCGCCCGCGTCTGGTGGACTTTTCGCGTCTTTGGTCACGACAAGGTGTTCGTGCTGGACGGCGGCCTTCCGCGGTGGCAGGCCGAGGGCCGCCCCGTGGAAGCGGGGGCGCCGACGCCGAAGCCGCGCCGCTTCATCGCCCGCCTGCACCGGAGTCTCGTGCGCGATCTCGCGGGCATGCGTCGAAATCTCCAGACGCGAACGGCGCAGGTGCTCGACGCCCGCTCGCGCGGCCGCTTCGCCGGCACGGAGCCCGAGCCGCGCGCGGGCCTTCGTGCCGGGCACATCCCGGGGAGCCTCAACCTGCCGTACGACGAGCTCTATCAGAAGGACGGCACGCTCCTGCCGGGCGACGCGATCCGCGGCAAGCTCGAGAGCGCAGGGATCGATCTCACGAGGCCCGTCGTGACGGCCTGCGGGTCCGGGGTCACCGCGTCGGTGCTGGCACTCGGCTTCCACGTGGTCGGGCGCCCGGACGTCGCGGTCTACGACGGCTCGTGGACGGAGTGGGGCGGGCGGGCCGACACCCCGATCGAGACATAGGCGGCTCGCGCCGCAGGCCGGCGCGGGCCTTGGCCCCCGCCGGTCGAGGCGCGACGAGCATTCATCCAATTCAGGAGGCTCCGACATGGCGCTCAAGCTCTCCGACGACGTCAAGGCGCTCGTGCGCGGCGCGAACTTCGCCCACCTCGCGACATTGATGCGCGACGGGTCGCCGCAGGTCGCCCCGGTCTGGGTCGACCTCGACGGCGAGCTCATTCTCGTGAGCACCGGCGAGGGATCGCTGAAGGCGAAGAACAGCCGGCGCGACGCGCGGGTCGGCCTCTCGATCGTCGCGATGGACAACCCGTATCGCGAAGCTCAGATCCGCGGCCGGGTCGTCGAGCGCCGGCCCGACGCCGACTTCAAGACGATGGATCGGATCTCGCGCAAGTACACGGGCAAGCCGTTTCCGTTCCGCGACAATCCCGCGCAGCGGGTCGTGCTCGCGATCGAGGTCGAGCGAGCGCGCTACGCGGTCCTGCCCTTCGTCCACGCGCCGGCCTAGCGGCGGGCGAGACTAGCCGAGCGCGTCCGCGTCCGCCGCCCTCAGTCGCAATACAGCTCGACCGTGTAGCCGTTCGGATCCTCGATATAGATGGCGCTGTTGCGGCGGCGGCCCCGGATCCGGACGCCCGCCCGTTTCACGCGGGCGCAGACCTTCTTCCACTCGGGCCGCGAGAAGCGCAGACCGAAGTGGTCGAGGCCGCCGGCATCAGGGTCGAACCGCGCCCGGGTACCCACGAAGTTCAAGAGATCCTGCCCGCTCGCCGTCTCGAGAAAGAGCATGCCCTCGTGGGGGAACGCGGGCCTCAGACCGAGGACGTCGATGTAGAAGCGCTCGGTGCCGGCCAGATCGCGCGTCTTGAGTGCCAGGTGTCGGAGCATGGTCAGCCTCGGATCCGCGGCTTGACGTCCGTCATCGTCCGCTCGAGCGCGGCGATCATCTCGGGCACCGTGCCGACCGAGAAGTCGAGTACGAAGTGCTCGACGCCGGCGGCCACGTAGGCCGCCGACAGATCGTCGGCGATCTGCGCCGCCGAGCCGGTCAGCGGAGTCCGGTCGCGCCCGGCGCCGTCCTGGAAGCGGAGCGGCCCCTTGAAGGAGATGGCGATCGTCGCCGGATCGCGCCGCGCCGTCGCCGCCATGTCGCGTAGCCGCCGCACGGCGGCCGCCATCTCGGCCGGGTAGAGCTTCACGGGCGGCCTCAGGCCCAGTGGATGCCAGCCGTCGCCGACGTCGACGACCCGCGCGAGCGCCGCGCGGGTGTGGCCGCCGATCCAGATCGGGATGTGCGGCTTCTGCGCCGGCTGCGGGCGCACGCCGCCCGCCTCGGCGACGCGCCTGAAGCGGCCTTCGAAGGTGACGCGCGGCCGCGTCCAGATCTCCTTCATCAGGCGCAGGTACTCGACCGTACGGTCGGCACGGTCGTCGAAGCGGACGCCGAGCGCGTCGAACTCTTCCCGCCACCACCCGACACCGGCGCCCAGGATCACCCGGCCTCCCGAGAGATAGTCGGCCGTCGCCAGCGCCTTGGCGGTGACGATCGGATTCCGGTACGGAATCACGAGCACGCTGATCCCGACCTTGATCCGGCGCGTGATCGTGGTCAGGTACGTGAGCGCGGTCAGCGCTTCGAGCCACGGCTCATCGGGCCCGAGCGGAAAGGCGCCGGTCACCGAGTACGGATACGGCGACGCGCTCTTGACGGGGATCAGCAGCCGATCGGTGACCCAGATCGAGTCGCAGCCGAGCGCGTCGGCGCGCTGGGCGAGGGTCGTGATCGCGTCGCGGTCGGCGAGCGCGCCGCGCCCCTGCAGCGAGAAGCCGATCTTGACCGCCATGGTTCAGCCGAGGGCCGGGATCCGGCAGCCGAGGCCGTTGACCGCGATGTCCATCGTCACGACTCGCCGGCGTCAGTTCTCGGCGGGACCGACGCCCTTGAACACGAACTTCTGGGCCCGCTTGCCCGAGTCGACTTCAGCCGTGTAGACGTTGCCCTTGGAGTCTACCGCGAGATTGTGCACCCAGTGAAACTGGCCGGCCTGCCGCCCGCTCCGGCCGAACTTCCCGACGATCTGACCGTTGTCGCGCAGCAAGGTCCAGATGTGGTTGTTCTCGCCGTCGGCGTTGTAGAGCCAGGTCTGCGGCGCGTCGTGCGAGACGTCGAGATCCCACACCGAGCCGTTGCCGCGCGTGGCGGGCGCGACGACGAATTCCTTCACGAACGCCCCGTCCTTCTTGAAGACCTGGATGCGGTTGTTCATACGGTCGCACACGTAGAGCAGCCCGTCCTTCGCCAGGCGCGCGCAGTGCACCGGATTGCCGAACGGCTTCACACCCGGATCGCCCGGCGGCCGGCCGTTGGCGCCCCAGTGCCGCTTGTAGGCGCCGGTCTGGGCGTCGAAGACGATCACCCGGTGGTTCTTGTAGCCGTCGGCGATGAACACCTCGTTCGTCGCCGGATCGACGTTCATGTTCGCCGGACGGCCGAGATGCGTGGTGTCGTTGTCCCCGCCGGTCCGATCGTGCTTGCCGATCTGCAGCAGGAACTTGCCCTCCCGCGTGAACTTGAGCACCTGGTGGTCCTTGGCGTCGTTGCCGCCGATCCACACGTTGTCCTGATCATCCACGAAGATCCCGTGCTCGTTCAGCGGCCAGTCGTAACCGGCGCCCGGGCCGCCCCACGAGCGCACGAGCACGCCGTCGGCGTCGAACTCGAGCACGGGCGGCGCCGGCGCGCAGCAGAGCGAGCGGGGAGGATGCAAGGTGGCGCCGCGCTCGTCCTCGGTCAAGGTCTTCGGCCGCTGGATGACCCAGATATGGTCGTGGCGGTCCACCGCGATGCCCGCGGCCTGGGCCATGAGCCAGTTGTTCGGCAGGGGCTTGGGCCACCACGGATCCACCTGGAACCGCGGCGCCTGCCCGTCGCCCGGCCGCTGGGCCGTCGCGGATCCCGCGAAGCCGAGGGCGAGGCCGACCAGCGCCGCCAGCGCGAGGATGCGGGTCATGAGGGCGCCTCCTCGAGTCCGAAGACCTTGGCCAGGAGCTCGTACGACCGGCGCCGCGCCTTCGGATCGTGGGTGATCGTGACGACGATCAGCTCGTCGGCCGCGTAGTCGGCGGCGAGCGCCTCGAGCCGCTCGCGCACCTGCTTGGGGCTGCCCGCCACGGTGCGCTGCTGGGCGTGACGGAGGATGGCCAACTCACGCTCCGTGTACGGATACGTCTCGGCCTCCTCGATCGAGGGATACCGGCCGGGTCGTCCGGTGTAGAGGCGCACGATGAAGAGCTGGCGGCTCTTCGCCAGCCGCTGCGCCTCGGCCTCGGTGTCGGCGCAGACGACGAACACGGCGGCGCTCGAGCGCGGCGCGTCGAGCCACTGGGAGGGGCGGAACTGCCGCCGATACGCGCGGGTGATCTCGGCGCCGCCGTCCTGGTTGATGAAGTGGGCGAACGAGAAGCCGGTGCCGAAGTGCGCGGCGACCGCCGCGCTCTGATCGCTCGAGCCGAGCAGCCACATCTGCGGCGCCGTCGGGCCGGTCGGCATCGCGAGGACCTGGCCATAGACGTGGCCCGGGGGCAGCGTGCCGTGCAGGAAGCCCACGAGGTCCGAGACTTGTTGAGGGAAGTACTCGGGGCTCCCGCCGTCGCGCAGCGCGCGCGCCGTCAGCTGATCGCTCCCGGGCGCGCGGCCGATACCGAGATCGATGCGGCCGGGAAAGAGCGTCTCGAGCACCCGGAAGCTCTCGGCAACTTTCAGCGGGCTATAGTGCTGGAGCATGACGCCGCCGGAGCCGACACGGATCCGCGACGTGCGGCCGGCCACCTGGCCGATCAGCACCTCCGGGCTCGAGCCGGCGAGCCCGGGCGTCGAGTGGTGCTCGGCGAGCCAGTAGCGGTGGTAGCCGAGCCGGTCGCAGAGCTCGGCGAGCTCGAGCGTCTCGTGGAGGGCGTCGGACACGGAGCCGCCGCTTCGCACCGGCGACTGGTCGAGCACGCCGAGCTGGAGCATCTAGTTGATCCGCTTCTCCCGGCCCTTCCACTCCTTCTCGCGAAGGACGAACTTCTGCACCTTGCCGGTCGAGGTCTTCGGCAGGTCGCCGAACTCGATGGCCGCCGGGCATTTGAAGTGCGCGATGTGCCGGCGGCAGAACTCGATGATCTCCGGCTCCGTGGCCTGCTGCCCTGGCTTCAACGTGACGAACGCCTTGGGCCGCTCGCCCCACTTGTCGTCGGGGACGGCGACCACCGCGCACTCGAGCACGGCCGGATGCCGGGCGACGCACTGCTCGACCTCGATCGTCGAGATGTTCTCGCCGCCCGAGATGATGATGTCCTTCTTCCGGTCGCGCAGCTCGATGTAGCCGTCGGGATGCCACACCGCGATGTCGCCGGAGTGGAACCACCCGCCGCGGAACGCCTCGGCGGTGGCCTCGGGCTGTCGGAAGTAGCCCATCGCCGCGTTGTTGCCGCGCATGATGACCTCGCCGAGCGTCTCGGCGTCGCGCGGCACGTCGCGCATGTCGCCGTCGACCACGCGCACCAGGTCAAAGATCGCGTAGCCCTGCCCCTGGCGCGCGGCGAGCCGCGACTGCTCGTCGAGCGGCAGCGCGTCCCACTCCTGGTGCCACGCGCACACGGTGTGCGGCCCGTACGTCTCGGTGAGCCCGTAGACGTGCACGGGGCGGAAGCCGAGCTCCTTGAGGCGGCCGAGCAGCGTCGGCGAAGGCGGTGCGCCCGCGACGCACACGGTGACCGGCCGCGTGAGCTTGTGCGCCTTCGGATCGTTGACGACGCCGATGTGGACGGTCGGCGCGCCGTTGTAGTGGGTGACACCTTCCTTGTCGATCATCTCCCAGACGCGCCCGGGCTCGACCCGTCGCAGGCAGATATGGGTGCCGCCGACCGCCGTCACGCCCCACGTGAAGCACCAGCCGTTGCAGTGGAACATCGGGAGTGTCCAGAGGTAGCTCGTGTCGAAGCCCATCTGCGACTCGAGCACCTCGCCGAGCGCGTTGACCCAGGCGCCGCGGTGCGAGTACATGACCCCCTTGGGCCGACCGGTCGTGCCCGAGGTGTAGTTGATCGCGAGCATCTCATCTTCGTCCGTGAGCCAGCTCTCGACCGGCGCGGGGGAGCCGCCGGCCAGAAAGTCTTCGTAGGGATCGCCCGCGGCGCCCGTGTCGTCCACGCGCACCACGCGCAACCCGGAAAGCGGCAGCGGCTTCACCAGCGGCTCGAGCTCGGCGTCGACGAAGAGGAACTTGGCGCCCGAGTGGTCGAGGAGGTACCCGATCTCGTCCGAGCTGAGCCGCGTGTTGATCGCGACGAGCACGCCGCCCGCGGCCGGCACGCCGTAGTGCGCCTCGAGCATTGGCGGGATGTTCGGGCAGAGGAACGCGACCCGATCGTGCCTGCCGAGCCCTGCCGCGCGCAGCGCCGAGGCGAGCCGGTTCACGCGCTCCTCGAGCTGTCGGTACGTGTAGCGCCGCGCGCCGTGCACGACCGCGGTCTTGTCGGGGAAGACGTAGGCGCTGCGCGTGAGGAAGCTCACGGGAGAAAGCTCCGTGCGATAGACGTGGCGAAACTCGCTCATGGGCGCTCCTTCGAACACACTTGCGCAGAGTTTACCGCATGACGCGCTTGCGCCGGACGGGCGCGGCGCTTACGCTCCCTGCGGACTCTCGCCCATACGCGGTGCGCGCGACAGGCCGTCGCGGGGCTGGGGCCCCGCTGGCCGAGGCGCGCCTTTGACAAGGAGAAGCGCATGAACGACGTCTCCCGGCGGCAGTGGCTCGGCTCGGCGGCAACTCTCGGTCTCGCGGCAGCGCTCGCCGGCACGGCGACGGCGCAGAGCCGTCCATCGGCCGACGATCTCATCCGGACCGTGAAGGGTGCCAGGCTGTTCGACCTGTCCTTCACGTGGAACGAGCAGTCGCCGATCCTCAGCCTGAACCCGCCCTACTCGTTTGCGCTCAACCGAACCCACAAGATGACGCACGAGATCTTCGGCCAGGCGCCGGGCAGCCGCGTGTCCTGGGCGTCCGACATCATGTACTTCAGCGGCCAGCATGGCGCGCCCACCATCGACGCCATCGGCCACATCGGACGCGACCTGAAGCTCCACGGCGGGGTCGACGCGGTCGCCGCGACGTCCACGCCGGCCGGCATCGGGGCGAACCTCGGCATCGACAGCTTTCCTGCCGACCTGATGGTGAACCGCATGGTGCTCCTCGACGTCGCGCGGCAGATGGCGAACGGCCGTCCCGATCCGCTTCCGCCCGGCTTCGAGATCACCGGCGTGCACCTCGAGCAGACGTCGAAGGCGCAGGGCGTCGAGGTGCGCAAGGGCGACTCGCTGATGATCCGCACGGGCTGGGGTCAGTATTTCGCCAAGGACAATGGCAAGTACCTGGGCGAGCAGTCTCCCGGCCCGGGCCAGGCCGGCGCGCGCTGGATCATCGACAAGGGCGTGCGGCTCGCGGGCGACGATACCGCGACGTTCGAGAAGCGGCCGGCGGCCTACGGCAAGGAGCTGTTCAGCGTGCACATGATGTTGCTCGCCGACAGCGGCATCTACATCGTGGAGAACGCCAATCTCGAGGCGCTCGCGGACGCGAAGGCGTACGTCGCGCTGCTGATCCTGACGCCGCTCAAGATCCAGGGCGCCAGCGGCTCGCCGCTGAGAGCGATCGCGCTGGCACCCTGATTTTTAGTCGGAGGGGGCCTCGACGGCCCCCTCCGATACCTCCCCCAGATCGGATGGCGCGGGCAAAGCCCGCGCTCGACCAGAACGCTGTCGCGGCGTGAGGCGTTGGCGGGAGCGCGATCAGGCGGAGGTAGGGCGATGCTCTGCCTGCGTCGCCACCCGGACGATGTAGTCTGCGAACTCGGGGAACGGGTCGAACCCGAGCACCGCCGGCGCGTTGGCGACGAAGTTGGACGTGGCGTTGACGTCGTAGAAATAGACGCGGCCGTCGTCACGGCCGACCAGATATTCGATGCCGCCCACGTCGATGGACGCCGCGCGCGCCAGGGCGCGCGCTTGATCGACGGCGGCCGGCGGCGCATCGTAGCGGGTCACTCGCAGCCCGGGCTTCGCCTCGACGGGGCAGGCACCGAGGTCGGCGCTCGGCGGCGCCTCCGGGAGCCGGCAGATGTCGGCCGGGCACAGGTTGAAGTCGGACGCGGGCCGGACGATCCGGATCGCGTAGAGGTAGCGATCGTCGAGCACCTCGACGCGCACGATCGCGCCGTCCCGCGACTCGACGAACTCCTGGACGAGCGCGGTCCCGTCGGGCCCGAAGTCGAGCGCCGACACCCGCGCCTCCAGGTCGCCGCGCGTGTCGAATCGCTCGATGAGCGCGCCCGAGCCGCCGATATTCGGCTTGAGGAGGATCGGGAAGCGCAGCTCCCCGCTCGCCTTCAGCACCTGATCGCGATGGTTGACGACGACCGTCCGCGGGTAGTTGATGCCGAGGCGCTCGAAGAGCCCGATCTGCAGCGCCTTGGACTTCTCGAAGCGATAGGCGCGAACCGGATTGATCACGGGCACGCCCAGCGACTCCCAGTAGGCGAGCAGCGCCTCGGCGTAGAACAGGACGCCGCCGTGTCCGCGCCGGTGCGACGAGGGGCTGGTGCGGTTGACGATGACCGCATAGCGCCGGGCGCGGTCGCGTGGATCGAAGCCGTGGTTCGAGTGGTCGATCTTCTCGTAGGGGAGCCGCCGGTGCTCGAGCTCGGCGATGAGACGAGCCGACCACTCCGGATGCTCGTCGAGAATGCCGATGGGCGCTGACAGTCGCGCGTTCACTGGGCAACCTCCATGAGAGCTCGGTTGTCGTCGAACCATTGCAGGCGCTCGCGGAGCGCGACGACGTCGCCGATCACGATCACCACAGGGGGCTCGAGCCGCGCGCGCGCGGCGCGCGCCGCGATGTCGCGGAGGGTCCCCGTGACCGTCTCCTGGGCGCTCGTGGTCCCCCAGCGCACGAGGGCGACGGGTGTCGTCGCCGCCCGTCCGTGCGCGATCAGCTCGCGCGCGAGCCGCGGGAGGCTCTCGACTCCCATCAGCACCACGAGGGTGTCGGACGCCCGCGCGAGCCGCGCCCAGTCGACGCTCGACTCGCGCCCGGACGCACTGCCGTGGCCCGTCACCACCGTGAACGACGACGCGACGCCGCGATGCGTGACCGGGATGCCGGCGTACGCGGGCACGGCGACTGCCGAGCTGACTCCGGGGACGACCTCGAACGGAATGCGCGCACCCGCCAGCGCCTCGGCCTCCTCGCCGCCGCGGCCGAACACGAACGGATCGCCGCCCTTGAGCCGCACGACGCGCCGTCCGCGCCGCGCGTGCGTGATCAGCAGCATGTTGATCTGCTCCTGCGGCAGCGCGTGATTCCCGGAGGCCTTGCCCGCGAAGATGCGGCGCGCCCGCGGCGCTTCGTCGAGGAGCCGCGGATCGACGAGCCGGTCGTACACGATCACCTGAGCGCGCCGCAGTAGCTCCAGCCCGCGCACCGTCATGAGACCGGGATCCCCGGGGCCGGCGCCGACGAGGGCGACCGTGCCGATCCTCACGATTCGACTCCGAGGATCTCGAGCAGCCGATGCTTGGCGTCGTCGCGGCCGCGCTCGACGATGAGCCGGCGCACCTCGGGGCCCAGCGCGCGGCGCCAGGCGTCGGCGGTGACCGGCTTCCCCGCGGCGCGCACCTCGCGCCGGGCCTCGGCGGCGATCGAGGCGAGCGTCGCGTAGTCGTCGGTCAGGTAGGCCTCGAGCTCCTCGCGAATCGCGCGCGCGAGCGCGGGGCTCGCGCCTCCGGTCGCGACCGCGACGGTGAGGTCGCCGCGGCGCACGAGCGCCGGGAGAATGAAGGTGCAGCGCACCGGGTCGTCTGCCGCGTTGATCCAGATTCGGCGCTCCCGCGCCTCGCGGGCCACGGCCTCATTCACTTCGCCCGCGTCGGTCGCGACGAAGGCGAGATCGGCCCCCGCGAGATCGCCGTCGCGATAGCCCCGCGGCTCGTGCTCGACGCGCCCCTCGGCGACCAGCCCGGCGAGCGCATGCGTCAGGCGGGGGCTAATCACGATCACGTGGGCGCCCGCCGCCAGCAGGCCGTCCACGCGCCGCTCGGCCACGAGACCGCCACCCACCATGACGCAGCGCCGTCCCGCCAGGTCGAGGAGCACCGGGTAGTAGCCCATCTCAGCCGTCGACCCCGTGCGGCGGACGCTCGGCGGCGCTGTCTCGTCCGGCCGCCTCGACGAGCTCGCCGGCGAGCAGACCGCGCAGCTCCTCGTCGGTGTGACGGGCGGCGAACTGGCGGAAGTTCTCGGCCGGCCGGCGATCAGCCTGGAACGCTCGCAGCAGCCGCTCGATCGCCGCCGCCACCGCCGTTGCGGGCAGACGAAGCCCGATGGGTCGCGCGACCGCCTGATGACGCCCAACCGCCCCGCCGACGCAGAAGTAGTAAGCGTCGACCATCGCGCCGTCCACCTTGACCTTCTTGCCCTCGATCCCGAGGTCGGCGATCCAGTGCTGCCCGCAGCTGTTCGGGCAGCCCGTGACGTTGATCCTGAGCTGCTGGTCGAACCCCGGCAGGCGCTGCTCGAGGCTCTCCACGAGCCCGCGCGCGAAGCCCTTCGTCTCGGTGAGCGCCAGCTTGCAGAACTCGGAGCCGGTGCACGCGACGGTGCCGCGCCGGAACGGCGAGGCTTCGAGCGCGAAGCCAGCGCCTTCGAGCTCGCGCGCCAGGGCGTGAGCCCTCTCGCGGCGGACGTTCGGGATCAGGAAATTCTGCATGCTGGTCGTCCGGACCGCGCCCGTGCCATAGCGATCGGCGAGGTCGGCGGCGATCCGCATCTGGTCCGCCGTGACGCGACCGCGCAGCACGGCGACGCCGACGTAGCAGTAGCCGGGCTGCTGCTGCGCGTGAATGCCGACGTGGTCGCGGTACGCATCGTCCGGCGGATCGTCGGGGACGCCCGGTGCGAGCGGAGCGCCCAGACGCTCCTCGATCGCCGCCTTGAAGCGCTCGGCCGTCCAGCCGTGCTGGAGGAACAAGAATTTGAGCCGGGCCCGCTCGCGGTTCTGCCGCAGCACGTCCGAATCGCGGAAGATCTCGGCGATCGCCCGGAAGACGTCCAGCACGCGAGCGCGCGGAACGAAGGCGTCGAGCCTGACCCCGAGATGGGGATCGGTCGAGAGCCCGCCGCCGACGCGGACGGCGAAGCCGACCTCGCCGCTCGACGGATGGCGCACGGCCGTGAGGCCGATATCGTTGATCTCAGGATACGCGCACCAGGCGCGGCAACCGGAGATCGAGACCTTGAACTTCCTCGGCAGGTTGTAGAAGGCGGCGTTGCCGTTCACGAGCGCGGTCGCCTCCAGCACCAGCGGCGAGGCGTCGATCAGCTCTTCCGCGTCGAGACCGGCCACCGGGCAGCCCGTCACGTTGCGCGTGACGTCGCCGCACGAGCCCATCGTGGTCACGCCCTGGAGCCAGAGCGCCTGGAAGACGTCCGGCAGGGCGTCGAGCATCACCCAGTGGAGCTGAAAGTTCTGGCGGACCGTGATGTCCGCGACGCCGCGGCCGTGCCGGTCGGCGAGGTCGGCGATCGTGCGAACCTGGCGAGACTCGAGCACGCCGTTCGGAATGCGGATTCGCACCATGAAATGCCGCACGGCCTTGCCCTCGCCGCCCTTGCCGCCGATCGCGCCGACGCCGTCGCCCTGCGTGTAGATCCCCCACCATCGGAAGTACGTGCCCAGCCACTCTGGCGGGACGGAGTCCCAGCCCTCGCGCGCGAAGCGCTGGATGTCGGCGTAGGCCTCCCAGGGATTCTGCTCGCGCTTGAGCCGCTCGACCCGCTGCGCCTTCGTCTCTTTCAGGGCCTCACTCATTGCTACCTCCAGAAAACGAAAAAGCCGGAAGGCGAGCCCGCTTCGGCTCTCCTCCCGGCTTGTGTCCTTGGTCTCGACGCCGCCTTATGAGGGAGTCATCTCCCCTGTGTACCGCAGGGGAACCTGGACCCACGCTTTACATCGCGCGCACTTGGCGCTCACGCGGCCGGTGGGGGGGTCGACCTTGATGATCGCGTTGTGGATCACGACCTCGTTCTGGAGCGTAACCACCACCTTGGCCCGGCACACCGGGCAACGGGTCGACGTCGTAGGCTCAGTCTGCGTCGCCATCGCGAATCGATGGCAAAATACACATTGTCGATCGAGATTGTCAAGAGGGCTTTGAGCTTGCCAGCGCGGGCGCAGGCCATGCTAACGTTCCCGGGCCGCCAGGGCGGGGGGCTCGCAGGAGGACTGATCGATATGGCGAAGAGCATCTACGACCAGACATACGCGCGGTCGATGCGGGACCCTCAGGGCTTCTGGGCCGCGGCCGCGGAGGATATCCACTGGGACCGGCGCTGGGACCGGGTGTTCGACGACTCGCGCCCGCCCTTTTATCGCTGGTTCACCGGCGGCGAGCTCAACACCTGCTACAACGCGCTCGACCTGCACGTCGATCGCGGGCGCGGCAAGCAGCGGGCGCTCGTCTACGACAGCCCGGTCACCGGCACGGTGCGGACGTACACCTACTTCGAGCTGCGCGACGCGGTCGCGCGCTGCGCCGGCATGCTCCGACGTCAGGGGATCGAGAAGGGCGACCGCGTGATCATCTACATGCCTATGGTGCCCGAGGCGGTGATCGCGATGCTCGCGTGCGCGCGTCTCGGCGCGATCCACTCCGTGGTCTTCGGCGGCTTCGCGTCCAACGAGCTGGCCAAGCGGATCGACGACGCCAAGCCGAAGCTGATTCTCTCGGCCTCCTGCGGCATCGAGGTCAATCGCGTCATCCCCTACAAGCCGCTGCTCGACGGCGCCATCGCGCTGGCGCAGCACACGGTGAACCGCTGCGTGATCTTCCAGCGGCCGCAGGAGACGGCGCCGATGGTGCGCGGGCGCGACATCGACTGGAACGAGGCGCTCGCCGGCGCCGCGCCGGCCGAGTGCGTCCCGGTCCCCGCCACCGACCCCCTCTACATCCTCTACACCTCGGGCACGACGGGCGTTCCCAAGGGGGTCGTCCACGACAACGGCGGCCACGCGGTCGCGCTCAAGTGGTCGATGAACGCGGTCTACGGCATGGGATCCGGGGAAACGTTCTGGGCCGCCTCGGACATCGGCTGGGTTGTCGGCCATTCGTACATCGTCTACGCGCCGCTGCTCAAGGGCTGCACGACGATCCTCTACGAAGGCAAGCCGGTCGGGACGCCCGACCCCGGTGCGTTCTGGCGGGTCATCGCCGACCACGGCGTGAGCGCGCTCTTCACGGCGCCGACGGCGTTTCGCGCCATAAAAAAGGAAGATCCCCAAGGGACGTACATGGCGAAGTACGATCTCTCGCGATTCCGCACGCTCTTCCTCGCGGGCGAGCGCTGCGATCCCGACACGCTCCACTGGGCCGAGGAGCGCCTGCGGGTGCCCGTGGTCGACCACTGGTGGCAGACCGAAACGGCCTGGCCCATCGCCGCGAACTGTGTGGGCCTGGGCATGCTACCGGTGAAGCCGGGCTCGCCGACGAAGCCGGTCTCAGGCTACGACGTGCGGGTGCTCGGCGAGGACAACCAGGAGATGGACGCGGGGCAGATCGGCTCGATCGCGATCCGGCTGCCGCTGCCGCCGGGATGCCTGCCGACCCTGTGGAACAACGATACCGGGTACGAGAAGTCCTATCTCACCAAGCATCCCGGCCACTACCTGACCGGCGACGCCGGCTACAAGGACGCGGACGGCTACGTCTACATCATGAGTCGGGTCGACGACATCATCAACGTCGCGGGCCATCGCCTCTCGACCGGCGCGATGGAAGAGGTGCTGGCCGCCCATCCCGACATCGCCGAGTGCGCGGTCGTCGGCGTCGCCGACGAGATCAAGGGCGAGGTGCCCGTTGGCTTCGTCGTCACGAAAGCCGGCGTCGCGCGCGACGAGGGGGAGATCGTCCGGGAGCTGGTCGAGAAGGTGCGCGAGCGGATCGGCCCGGTCGCCGCGTTCAAGACCGCCCTGGTCGTCAAGCGCCTGCCCAAGACGCGGTCGGGCAAGATCCTGCGTGGCACGATCAAGAAGATCGCCGACGGCCAGGACTACGTCGCGCCGGCGACGATCGACGATCCGGTGATCCTCACCGAGATCACCGAGGCGCTCGGCACGCGGGGCTATCCGAAGAAGTAGGCGAGCAGGGCGCCTTTCAGCACGCGCCGGGCTCGTCACTCGTGCCGGAGGCGCCACCAGAGCATGAGGGCGCCGACGGCGCTGAGACCGAGGGTGCCGTTCCAGATGAACGCCGCCGACACGCCCCACCACTGCGAGATCGTGCCGACGATGAACGCGCCGATCGGAAAGACACCGCCCGACACCCACGTATAGATGCTCATCACCCGCCCGCGGAGCGCGTCGGGCGCCTGGAGCTGGATCGACGTGTTGCAGCTCGCCATCAGCATGATGCCCCAGTAGCCTGTGAAGAAGAGCAGCGGTACCGCCAGCTGGATGTGGCGGGTCACGCCGAGCGCCAGGAGCATGCCGAGCGCCAGGGTCGCCGACACGAGCATCGAGCGGATCGAGGGGTAGCGCGACGCGCGCGCGCCCACGGTCAGGGCGCCCCCCACCGCGCCGACGCCGAGCGAGGCCATCAGGAACCCGAAGCCTTCCGCGCCGAGCCCGAGCACGTTCTTGGCCAGGAGCGGCACGTAGACGCTGAAGTTGAAGACGCAGAGACTCACCACGAAGACGAGGCCGATGGCGAGCCGCAGTCGCGGCGTGGCCGCGACGTAGCGCACGCCTTCCGCGATCTCCTCGAAGATCGAGGCGCGCGGCGCGTCGGACGGCTTGCCGCGCGTCTTCATCCGCAAGAGCGTGACGATGACGCCGATGAAGCCGAGGCTGTTGACGAAGAACGTCGGCCCAACGCCGAAGCGTCCGATCACCACGCCCGCGACGGCCGGCCCGACGATGCGGGCGAGATTGAATCCCGCCGAGTTGAGCGCCACCGCGCTCGACACGTCAGCCCGGCCGACCAGCTCCATCACGAACGACTGGCGCGCCGGCTGATCGGCGACGTTGGCGAAGCCGAGCGCCAGACCCAGCACGGCGACGTGCCAGTACTCGACGTGGCCCGTCGCCACCAGGAGTGCCAGAAGCAGCCCCTGGCAGGCGAGCGTCGTCTGGGTCGCGACGAGCAGCTTGCGCTTCGGCAGGCGGTCGGCCACCGCGCCGCTCACGATCGAGAACAGCAGCACCGGCGAGAACTGCAGGGTCGCGAGGAGCCCGAGCTTGAAGGGCGAGTCCGTGAGCTGGAGCACGAGCCAGGCCTGCGCCACGTTCTGCATCCAGCTTCCGACCTGCGCCGCGAGCTGGGAGAAGTAGAAGCGGCGGAACTCGTCGTGATTCAGGGCGCGCAGCCCGTGGGGATATGTCACCGACTCGGACTATCCGCACGCGTGCGCGGGCGAGGCCTTCTCACGGGGCGAGTCGGCGAAGAGATCCTCGAACGGATCGTCGCCGCTTCCCAGCGTCCGCTCAGGACAGGTTCGACGTGCAGTGCGGGCACCGCTTGGCGGCGACCGGGATCGACGTCGCGCACCACGCGCAGTCCTTCATCGTCGGCGCCGCCGGGGCCGCCGGCTTCTGGAAGAGGCGGTTCACCTGCTGGACCAGGAGGAAGACGGCGGCCGCGACAATCAGGAAATTGATCACCGAGTTCAGGAACACGCCGTAGTTCAGCGTGGGCGCTCCGGCGGCCTTGGCGGAGGCGAGCGTCGGGAAGGACTGCCCCGACAGGCTGACGAAGAAGTCCTTGAAGTCCACGCCGCCGAGTAATCGCCCGATCGGCGGCATCAGGACGTCGTTGACGAGCGAATTGACGATCGTGCCGAACGCGGCGCCCATGATCACGCCGACCGCCAGGTCGACAACGTTGCCACGCATGATGAACGCCTTGAATTCGCTCAACATGGGCCTCTCCCCTGTCCGAGCGGCTCGAGCGCGGGGTGCGCCCTCCATGTCGACTCGGAGTACGCACACTCTACAATGGGCGTCTGGCGGCGCGCGAGGGGCCCGGCAGAACCGGCCCCGAGGGAGGAGGCTAGACGGCCGAAGCGCGAACGCGAGCGCCTTCCGGGGCGCGCCGCTCGAGGGCCGCAGGGGCGACAGCCGCGGCCTTTCGCATCGAATTCAACCGGTGAACGATCTCCTCGGCCACGAGCCAGATCGGGAGCCCGAACACGACCACGTACGCGACCAGGTTCGCCAGTGACATCGTCTGTCCTCCTCCGACCTTTGTGAGAGAGCAGGCGGCGTGCCATCGACGAGGGCCAAGAATTCCAAGGTTTTGCGTGCCTCGGCGCGCGAAGAGGCCGGGTGCATTGCCCGATTTCTGACCGGTCCGCCGCCCGACCGATTCCCTGATATCCTCTTAGCTCCGAACGAGAGGAGGCGTCATGCGAGGATATGCCGCCCTGCTGGCCGCCGCGGCGCTGCTCACGGGTTGCACCCTGGATCTCAGGGGAACCGAGTGGCAGAAGCCCGGAGCGATGTTCCAGGACGTGTCTCTGGTCGAGGTCGAATGCGCCCGGAAGGCGTTCGAGATCGGGCCGGGCCCGGATCTGATCCTCGGCGGCTTACTCGACGTTGGTCGCATTGCGGTTCAGGAGTCGCGGCAGGCTAATGCGTTCAGCGACTGCATGACGAGCGCCGGGTACCAGCGTTCGAGCTGATTTCCGTATATCCCGGGAGAGCTGATGTTCCGCGTCTCCGGCCGCGCGCTCAGGATCCTGGTCGGCGTCCTCCTGGCAGTGGTCGTGCTGGGGGGGCTGTTCCTGGCGGTTCTTCCCGAGGTCGCGCGCCGCGTCGCGATCGCACAGGTTCCGAAGCTGACCCACCGCATCCTGCAGCTCGACGACGTCGATCTGAACGTCTTCACCGGCCACCTGGCTCTGAAGGGCGTGAGAGTCCAGAAGGTCGGCACGAACGAGCGCGCGTACGAGATCGAGCGCATCGACGTCCGTCTCGACTATCTGCCGTTCCTCTTCCACCACGTGCGCGTGACCGAGATCACGGTGGCGGCGCCGAAGATCCAGGTCCTCCGCCGCGGGCCTGCGGAGTTCGACTTCTCCGACCTGCTCGATCTGTTCAAGGGCGGCGAGCCGTCCAAGGAGCCCTCGAAGTGGACGGTGACCCTGGAGCGGGTAACCGTACAGCGGTTGACGGGCGTCGGACGCGATCAGACGACCTCGCCCGAGAGCGTCTGGCGGATCGACGACCTGAACCTCGCGGCGAACGGCCTGATGTTCGGGCCCGGCGCGCGGCCCGGGCGTCTCCAGCTGAGCTTCAAGCTGAACGACGCGCCGATCGCGCTGACGAGCGACTCGCTCCTGCTGGCCCCGCTGGCGGCCAAGGCGCGCGCGACCGTCGATGGCTTCGACGTGGCCCCGGTGCATGCCTATCTCCCGCCGAGCGTTCCGGCCGCGCCTCGTGCGGGACGGGTCAGCCTCGCGGTGGCGGCGGCCGTCGAGCTGGGCCCGACGGGACTCAAGAGCGGCACGCTTCGGGGCAAGGTGACGACCGCCGGCGTCGAAGTCTTCCAGACCGGCCGCGCCGAGCCCTTCCTGAAGATTGCGCGGCTCGACCTCGAGATCAAGGAGGCCGACCTCGCGGCGCGCTCGGTCACCATCGGCTCGCTCGGGATCGAGGGGCTCGCGGGCCGCGCCGTCCGTGACGCTCAGGAGCGGATCGATCTCCTGGCCCTCGCGGGACCGCCGGAGTCCGCAAAACGTGCGGCGTCGCCCGGCGAGGCGACGAATCCCCCGGTGGCGGCTGCTGACTCCGCGCGACCCGTCGCGGCCGAACCCGCCTCGGTCGGCTCCGAGCGCGCCGACTTCAAGGTGAAGGTCGAGCAGATCACGCTGCGCCGAGCGGAGCTGGCGTTCCGGGACGAGGCCGTCAAGCCCCTCACCACGCTCGCGATCACGGATATGTCGGCGGACGTGAAGGACATGAGCTGGCCCGTCGCGGGCCCCGCGACCTTCAGCGTCTCGATGAAGATGCCGAAGTCGGGGCGGGTCGAGCTCAAGGGCGCGGTCACGCCGGTGCCCTTCGACATCGATTTCGAGAGCACCTTGCGCGACGGAACGGTCGAGCCGTTCCAGCCGTACATGCCGGTCAAGGCGCGGTTCGCCGGCTCCTTCAACGCCGACAGCCGCAATCACGTCACCCTCGACAACGGCAAGCTCACCGCGACGTCGCGCGGCCGAAACTGGATCGACAAGTTCGCCCTCTTCGCGCCGGGCGAGACGACGCCGACGGCGCGCTTCGACCGCCTGGCGCTCGACGGCATCGACTTCTCGTGGCCGAAGTACGCGAGGGTGTCGAAGATCGCGCTCACGAAGCCGGACGTGCGTGTCGAGCGTGACAAGGACGGCGCGATCTCGCTCCGCAAGCTCTTCGCGTCCGATCCGGCGAAGGGCGATGCGGCGAAGAGCGATGCGGCGAAGCGGGATGCGCCCCAGCCCGAGCCGCAGACGGACTCGCCCGCCGCGGACGCCCAGCCCGCGCAGCCCGGCGGGCTCCCGATCTCCGTCGAGATCGGGATGCTCGTCATCCAGGAGGGCCACGCCCAGTTCGTCGACCGCACGACGGCGCCGCCGTTCATCGAGACGATCTCGCGATTCGCGCTGACGATCGAGGGCCTCAGCTCGATCCCCGGACGCCGCGCGCGGGTCGCGACCCAGGCGGTCATCGGCGGCAGCTCCGCGTTCGATCTCAAGGGCGAGATCGCGCCATTCGGCGAGGTGTACGCCGATCTGGCCGGGGAGCTGCGCGACTTCAAGCTGACGACCGTGAATCCCTACGCCGACCCGCTCATCGCGTGGGCGCTGAAGACGGGGCAGCTCGCGATCAAGGTGCACTATCGGGTCGAGAGGAATCAGCTCACGGCCGACAACGAAGTCATCGTCCGGGACCTGACCGTCGCGCCCACGCGGCAGAACGACGAGGTCAAGAAGAAGATCGGGCTGCCGCTCGGCATGATCGTGGCGCTCATCACCGACGCGGACAACGGCATCCAGGTCAACGTCCCGCTCTCGGGCGAGCTCGACCATGTGAAGGCCGGCATGGGCGACGCCATCTGGACGGCGGTGAAGAACGCCGTCACCAACATCGTCAGCGCGCCGTTCCGGTCCATCGGCAAGCTCTTCAAGGGCAAGGGCGGCTCGCTCGAGGACCTTCAGGTCGACCCGGTGACGTTCGCCGCGGGCAGCGCGGACGTGGATCCCGAGATGAGCAAGCACCTGGCTGAGGTGGCCGGCTTCCTCAAGAAGGCGCCGATGATCAAGCTCGCGCTGGCGCCGGTCGCGGCGCCGCGCGACGTCGAGAGCCTCAAGGCGCAGGAGGTGACTTTGCGGATCCAGCGCCTCCAGAACGAGCGCAAGCTGCCAGACTTCGACGCCGCCGTCGCCGCCGCGTTCAAGGAGCAGCTGCCCGGCGTCACGCCGCCCAAGTCCGGCGAGGAGCTGCTCGCAGCCCTTCGCGAGCGTGAGCCGCTTTCCGAGGCGCGGATGAGCGAGCTGCTCGAGCGCCGCGTCGCGGCGGTCCGCGATGCGCTCGTGAAGACCGAGGGCGTTCCCGCCGAGCGCTTGCTCCCGGGCACGGCCCCGGCCTCGTCGAGCGACGAGCCCGCCGAAGGTCGCATCGAGCTCCAGATCGAGCAGTGACGCCTTTCTCCGAGATCCGCTACGACGTCGAGGACGGAGTCTGCACGGTGACCTTGCACCGGCCCGACCGCCTCAACGCCGTCACGGCGACAATGCTGCGCGAGCTGGGCCGTTCTGCGCCGGCGCCGACCTCGGCGCAGGCGGGTCGACATTCCACTATAGTCGCGCCTCGGCCGGCGGGGCCCCAGCCCCGCGACGGCCTGCAGCGCGAAAGGCGACCTCAGCTCGGGGCCGGGCCGCCAACGCCGAGGAGCATCGTGACGGCGGCGGCACCGTGACCCTGCGCATCTTCGACATGAAGAAGCCTGTGATCGCGGCGATCAACGGGCCGGCGGTCGGCTTCGGCATCACCTTCACCCTGCCGATGGACATTCGTATCGCGTCCTCGTCGGCGCGGATCGGCTTCGTCTTCGCGCGGCGCGGCGTCGTGCCCGAGGCCTGCAGCACGTGGTTCCTGCCGCGGCTCGTCGGGATGAGCCAGGCCGCCGAGTGGGTCTACACCGGGCGCGTCTTCAGCGCCGAGGAGGCGATGGCCGGCCGGCTCGTGAGCCGCGTGGTCGCGCCGGACGCGCTGCTCCCCACCGCCCGCGCGCTGGCCCGTGAGATCGCCGACAACACCTCGGCGATCTCGGTCACCCTGGCCCGCCAGATGATGTGGAAGCTCCTCGGGGCCGACCATCCGATGGACGCGCACCGGCTGGATTCGCAGGCGATGTTCTGGACCGGACGCTCCGCCGACGCCCGCGAAGGCATCACGGCGTTCCTCGAGAAGCGGCAGGCGCGGTTCCCGCTGCGGCCGAGCGCCGACCTGCCGCCGTTCTATCCGTGGTGGCCGTCGCGCCCGCCCTCGGCCTCGCGCGACTGATCCGCTCCGCGTGACGCTCGCGTGGGCGGCGGCCGCCGGCGTCATCGCGGCGGCGAGCTTCGTGATGGGGCTCGCGGGCTTCGGCATCGCGCTGGTCGCGCTCGCCTTCCTACCGTATTTGATGTCGGCCTCGGACGCGATCGTCCTTCTGACGATCTACGCGGCCCTGTTCTCGCTCGCGATGCTTGTCCAGCTCCGCCGCGACGTGGTGCCGCGCGCGATCCTCGATCTCCTGGTCGGCACCATCGCCGGCACGCCGCTCGGCGTCTGGGGACTGGCGGCGCTGCCCGCGACGGTCTTGAACCGGCTCATCGGGCTGATGCTCGTCGTGGCGTGGGTGCTCGAGGTCCGCGGGCTCTATCCGCAGAAGCTCGAGGGGCGTCGATGGGGGCTCGGCGCCGGAGCCCTCGCCGGCGCCATCGGCGGCGCGGTCGGTCTCCCGGGTCCGCCGGTGGTGCTCTACGCGGCGACGCAGGGCTGGAGCGCGCGCACGGTCAAGGCCAATCTCCAGGCCTTCTTCGTCGTGAACCAGGGCGCGATTCTCATCGGTTACTGGTGGGCGGGCCTCCTGACGCCCGGGGTGTGGCGTCTCACCCTGGGATTCACGCTGCCCGCGATCGCCGGCGCTGTCGCCGGCGCGCTCCTGTTCGAGCGCGTGGACCAGCGACGCTTCCGCCAGCTCGTCTTCGCGCTGATCTTGGTGTCGGGGCTCGTGCTGCTCGCGCGGGGCTGAAGCGAGCCGGCTAGCGCGCCTGCTTCTTCCACTGCTCCACGTTGCTCTCGATCTGGCGCGAGTGGATCTCGAGGTGGTCGGCGTAGATCTGCAGCCAGTCCTCGGCGCCGTAGCGTCCGGACTCGGTGTGAGTCCCGACGCGCGTCCATGCCTCGTCGGGCAATCCGCGGATCAAGGCTGCCGTGGTCGCGCGAACGGTCTCGACGACGGCGAGCGCGGGCTCGAGCGGCAGGTCGTGGTAGGCGAACACCCTCGCCCAGTTGTCCTGATCGTAGCCCTGGATGTTCGGGCTCTTCTCGGCGACCAGGAATCGGATGCGCGCGTAGGCGTTGGTCTCGGAGTCGGCGCAGTGGCAGATCACCTCGTGCGCCGACCACTCCTTCGGCGCCGGACGCCACGTGAGGGCCTGCGGCGGCACCTTGGCGAGCGCCGCACGAAGCCGCGCGGGGCCGTCGGCGTACTGCTGAATGAGAGCCTGTCGCTTCGCGCGATCGAGCGCCATCTCAATGCCCCTCGAGCTTGCGCCGCAGCACCTTGGCGATACCCTCCGGGGCGAAGCCGAGCTGCAGCAGCGCCTGGCCCACGTCGAAGTATTCGCGATACGCGGCGATCTTGCCGCGCTCGAGCTCGAAGAGGCTCATCCCCCGGAACCCGATCTTGCGGCCGCTGCTGCGCGGCACCAAGTCGCTCACGACGTAGCCGAACGTCCACTCGGCGGTCGCCCGGTTTCCCGACTCGACCACGGTGTCCATGACCCAGCTGTAGTCGCGCCCCTCGCGGAACATCCGCTCGAACATCGCCCGGAGCGCGGCCTGGCCGCGGTGCTCGCCGTAGAAGTTGTCGCGATAGCTGCCGCCCTCGGTGAAGCAGCCGACCAGCGCGCCGACGTCCTGGCGATTGAAGGCCTTCTCGAAGTCCGTCACGATGCTCATCGGGCCCTCACTCTACTGACAGCCCGCGGCCCGTGCAAGGCGAGTTTATCCGGCGCCCCGCTCGGAGTATGATCTCGGGTACAATTCGAGACCCCCCCATTTCCGGAGTGGAAAGGACCAGGCGATGACCATCAAGCGGCACGGCGTCGGACCTCGATTGAGCCAGGCGGTCGTCCACGGCGACACCGTGTACCTCGCCGGCATGGTAGCAGCCGACCCCTCGGCGGACGCCAAGGGCCAGACCCAGCAGATCCTCAAGAAGATCGACGAGACCCTGGCGGCGGTCGGGAGCCACAAGTCGAAGCTGCTCTCCGCCACCGTGTACGTCGCCAACATGGGCATCTACGGTGACATGAACGCGGCCTGGGACGCCTGGGTCGATCCCGCCAACACGCCGGCGCGGGCAACCGTCGAGGCGCGGCTGGCTTCGCCGAAGTACCTCGTCGAGATCATGGCCGTCGCGGCGATCTAAGCGCGCCGAAGAAAGGGAGACCCTCATGAGAGAAGCGGTCATCGTCGCCAGCTCGCGGACCCCGCTCGCCAAGTCGTTCCGCGGCGCGTTCAACCTGACGCGTCCCGACGACTTCACCGCCCACACCATCAAGGACGTGCTCGGCAAGGTGCCGCAGCTCGACCCGAAAGAGATCGAGGACGTGATCATGGGCTGCGGGCAGCCGCACGGCTCGCAGGGCCACAACATCGCCCGCGTCGCGGCGATGCGCGCGGGGCTTCCGGCCTCGGTCGCGGGGCTCACCTTGAATCGTTTCTGCTCGTCGGGGCTGCAGTCGATCGCGATCGCCGCGAACTACGTCATCAACGACGGCGCCGACGCGATCATCGCCGGCGGCGTCGAGTCGATCACGATGGCCAAGCGCGACGCCGACCCGAATCCGTGGGTGAAGGAGCATCTGCCGGGCATCTACATGGTGATGGGCGACACGGCCGAGGTCGTCGCCAAGCGCTACAAGATCAGCCGCGAGGCGCAAGACAGCTACGCGCTCCTGAGCCAGCAGCGCACCGGGCGCGCGCAGCAGGAAGGCTTCTTCAAGGAAGAGCTGGCGCCGATGCACGTCACGCGCGGCATCCTCGACAAGAACACGGGCGCGGTCGTCGGGCAGGAGCCGTACTACGTCGAGAAGGACGAATGCAATCGCCCGGACACGACGCTCGAAGGCCTCCTGAAGCTGCCGCCGCACTTCGACAAGGACTCGGGCCAGGGCACCGTGACCGCCGGCAACTCGTCGCAGCTCTCCGACGGCGCCAGCTCGACGCTCGTGATGTCGATGGACCGCGCCAAGGCCCTTGGCATCCGCCCCAAGCTCGTCTTCCGCGGCTTCGCGGTCGCCGGCTGCGAGCCGGACGAGATGGGTATCGGCCCCGTGTACGCGGTGCCCAAGCTCCTGAAGCGTCACGGTCTCAAGATCGACGACATCGACGTGTGGGAGCTGAACGAGGCCTTCGCCTCGCAGGTCGTCTACTGCCGCGATCGCCTCGGCATCGATCCGGCGAAGCTCAACGTCAACGGCGGCTCGATCTCGATCGGTCACCCGTTCGGCATGACCGGCTCGCGCATGGTCGGCACCATCGCCAACGAGCTGCTGCGCCGCAAGGCGCGCTACGGCGTGGTCACGATGTGCGTCGGGGGCGGTCAGGGCGCCGCGGGGCTCTTCGAGGCGTACAGCTAGAGCGCACGCTCGCGTAACCGGCCGTCGCGCCGCCTCGCTATTCGCCGCGAGACGACGCGACGGCCCCGCTGTCCTCTCGATCCGCTTTGCTATCATCGGTAGTTGCGTATGCGCTCGACCACCGTCGGCCTCACCCTCGCCGCGATCCTGGGCGGATGCGCGACCGGCAGCGACCCGGGCCGGACGACTCCGCCCGTCGTCGCCGGCGAGCCCGCGCCGGCCGCGTCCCCGTCGAGCGTCTCGCAGGACGAGGCCCGGGCGCGCGCCCTCATGGCGATGGGCGACCTCGACGGCGCCGCCGAGGAGCTTCGCGCCTTCCTGCGTCTGTCGCCGGACGCCGTGCAGGCCCGATACGCGCTGGCCGTGACGCTCATGGCCAAGCAGGACTGGTCGTCCGCGCGCTCGGAGCTCGACGAGGTCCTGCGCCGCCAGCCCGACATGGTCCCGGTACTCTACAGCCTCGGCCTCGTGCGCTACGCGCTGGGCGATCCGAGCGGGGCGATGGAAGCGTACCGGCAGGTGCTCGTCCGCAATCCCGACCAGGCGGACGCGCGCTACAACCTGGCGCTCCTGCTGAAGCTCGCGCATCGCGACGCCGAGGCCACGCCGGAGTTTCTGGCCGCTGCGCGCGCGGGGCACGCGCGCGCCCAGTTCTTCGCGGGTACGGCGTACGCGAGGGGCCTCGGCGTCGAGCCGGAGCTGGCGCGCGCGATCGCGTGGTGGTCGCGGGCGGCCGATCAGGGATCGCTCGAAGCCGGCGGCGCGCTCGGCGAGCTGCGGCAGGCCGCACTCGGCAAGGTCCGTCGCGCCCCGGCCGAGCGTCGCGCCATCGAGCAGGCGTTCCGCGACTACCGGACCGCGCTCTGGAGCGACTATCCGGAGCTGACGAAGACCGGCGACGACGATACGGTCGGCGGCGCCCTGCTTCGGCAGGGCCGCGGCGCCGAAGCGGTGCCTGTGCTGATCTCGGAAGCCCTGGCGTTCAGCGAGCCGGCGCAGACACTGCTGGAGGATCTCTACTTCCGTGGGGCGCCCGGCCAGCTCGCGCCCTACGACGCGCGCATCCTCGGCTACCTCAAGACGGCCGCCGACGAGGGCCGGGTGCGGGCGCGGATCGCGCTCGCCAGGCTCTACGCGGGCGGCCTCGGCGTACCGAAAGACACCGCTCGCGCGATCGCCCTCCTGAAGTCGACGCCGCACGAGGAAGCCCAGCGGCTCCTTCAGGAGATCTCGGCCGCCACCGAAACCGTCCCACCTTCGTCGGTTCGTCCGTAGGCATCGGCCGCACATGAAGTCCATGGCGCTCGCTGCGGCGATCGGACTCGCCGCGACCGCACTCGCGGCCGGCCTCGTCGCCTCCGGGAGCTCGGCCGTCACGGCGTTCGAGTGGTCACTCTACGAGCGCTGGCTCCGCGCGCCGGCGCCGCCCAGGCCGGCGCCCGTCATCCTGGTCCGCGACGCCGCGAGCGAATCCCGGTTCGGCTCCGGCGCGTGGGACCGCGCGGTGCTCGCCAGTCTGGTGACGAGCGTATCGCGCGCGGGCGCGGCCGTCATCGGCCTCGACGCCCCTCTCGGACAACCGAGCGCCCCCGGCCGCGGCGGCGCCTCGAGCGACGCGCTGCTGAGCCAGGCGATCGCCCTCGCCGGGAACGTCGTGCTGCCGATCGCGCTCGAGCCTGCTGAGGCGCCCGCCGTAAGCTCCCGGGGTGACATCGAATACCGGACGCTGAGCAGCTCGCTTCCCGGCTTCGCCCAGTACGCGAAGGGCGTCGGCCACACGCTGACAGCGGCCGATGCCGACGGTGTCGCGCGCCGCGTGCCGCTCTTCGCCCGCGTCGGCGACCGGCGAGTCCCGGCGTACGGGCTGGCGCTGGCCGGCGCCTTCGGGAACCTTGATACTGCGCGTATCCCGGCAGACCGATACGGACGCGCGCTCGTTCCGGCCGCGGGGTCGTGGCTCCCTCGCGGCTTCAAGGTGGTTCCGTTCGGCGAGGTCCTGGCGGCGATCGATCAGCGACAGACCGAACATCTTCAAGAAATGGTGGCCGACCGGATCGTGCTCCTCCTCGTCGAGCCGCCGGCGGGGACGAACCGGATGGTCGCCCAGGCGAATCTGCTCGACAGGATCCTGAGCGGCGCCTGGCCGCGAGAAGCGCCGCTCGCGTCGACCTTGCTCGGAGTCTTCTTCTTCTCGGGGCTCGCCGCGTGGCACTGGCTGTCGGTCCGATGGTGGAAGGCGGCGGCGGCGGTCGCCCTCCTGGCGTGCAGCTACGTCGCGAGCGTCCCGTGGTCCGCGTCGCTGACCGGCCTCGTGCTGCCCCTGGCGATCCCCCTCGTAGCGATGGCCCTCTCCTCGGGCGGCGCTGTCCTCTGGGCCCAGATCGGATCGGCGTATCGGGTTCGCCGCCTCGAGGGCGAAGTCACCGCGATCCGCGAGGGTCTCGTACGCCAGGAGTCGGTGGTCGAGGCGCTCGAGGAGGATCTGGAGGCCGCGCGCGCGGCCGTGGCCCGATCGGCGGGTGGCGAGGAGGCACTGCGGGCTCAGCTCGCGGCCGCGCGCGCCCAGGAAGAGCAGACGCGCGCGCGGCTCGAGGAGCTGGAGCGCCGGGCGCGGTCGTGGACCGCCGCGGAGCTCGGCGAGGCGCCACTCGGGGACGCCGAGCAGGAGCGCCTGCAGCGCGAGTGCGAGCGGCTCGGCATCGTCACCCGCGACCCGGCAATGCTGACACTCTTCCGCGATCTCGAGAGGGCCGCGCGTTCCACCCTGCCGATCCTGCTCGCCGGCGAGCCCGGGACGGGCAAGGAGCTCTTCGCGCGCGCGGCCCACCGTCTGAGCCCGCGCGCCGACGGGCCGTTCGTCGCGGTCAACATGGGAGCGATCCCGGCCGAGCTGTTCGAGAGCGAGATGTTCGGTCACGTCCGCGGCAGCTTCACCGGCGCCGTCACCGACCGAAAAGGGCTGTTCGAGCAGGCGAACAGGGGCACGATCTTCCTCGACGAGGTCGGCGAGCTGCGCCCCGAGCACCAGGCCAAGCTGCTGCGCGTGCTCCAGGACAAGAGCTTCTATCGGGTTGGAGCGACGAGGTCCACGACCGTCGACGTGCGGGTGGTCGCCGCGAGCAACCGCGACCTCGAGAGAGGTGCCGCGGAGGGCTGGTTCCGAGAGGACCTCTATTTCCGGCTCAAGGGGCTGGTCCTCCGTCTGCCCCCGCTGCGCGAGCACCCGAAGGACGTTCCACTGCTTGCGGCGCGCTTCATGCGAGACGCCGCCGCCGAGGTCGGACGGCCGGCCCTTCCTCTGTCGGAGGCCGCGCTGGCAGCCCTCGAGCGGAACGACTGGCCCGGGAACGCGCGCGAGCTCCAGAACTGCCTGCGCCAGGCGCTGGCGCTGGCCGACGGCGCAGCCATCACGGTGGCCGATCTGCGGCTCCCTGGCCGGGAGCCGGCCCGCGAGGATGCCGGAGGCGACGACGCCGTACTCGCCACCTTGCGCGACCACGGCTTCGACATGCAGGCCACTGCCCGCGCGCTCGGCTGGGACCGGAGCACGGTCACCCAGCGCCTCAAGGGCCTGGGGTTCCGGGCGCTCGTCGACGCCAACGGGGACCGCAGCAAGGCGGCCCTGACGCTGGCGGGCGAGCCCGCGCTCGCCAGGACGGTGGAGCTGAAGCTCCGCGAGTACTCGGAGCACCTGCGGCGAGTGGTCGAGAGTTTCGGCTCGCCGGACGAGGCGATCGCCGCCTGCCGGAAGCGCTTCAAGAACCTCCCCGAGCGACATTTCCGCTCGCTCGAGCTGCTCGTCCGCCAGCACTTCGATCGCCGCGCGTCGACCGTGAAGGTCTAGCGCCGCGCGCTCGCCGGGAATAGAGCGCACGCTGTGCGGGGATGCGGGGACTCCCCGCGTGGCGCCGACCTGTCGCCGGCCTTCTTCGCTCGCCAAGTCACTGCATTAGCGCATCCCAACTGCGCGTGTCCGCGCTGGCGCGTTCGTTGCTCTGGGTCTCGAACCTCATCGGGACCAGGAACCCGTGAAGGAGGTGAACTGAATGCCATACATCCTGAACCAAGCGAAGACCGTGCGGAATCTACGGCTCTATCCCAACGCCGCGACCGCGGCCCGGATCTCGTGGGGCATGGACTTCGTGGTGGCGGATGCCGGCGACGGCGGGGCGGTCGACACGCTGCTGAGCCGAGGCGACGCCTAAGAGGGCGTCGTCCTCGAGCTTTAAAGGAGATAGAACCATGCCGCCGACACTTTCTCCGTTGATGCAGCTAGTATTCGATATTGGCATCGCGACAATTTCCTCAGCGCGGACAGCATCAAGCGCTCGCCTAGCGTACGGGAGAGGTCTCCTGACGTAATCGTAGACGATCCGATCGGGCTCGCCTTACAGGAGGCTCTAGACGCTATCGAAAACGCCTTCACGGCTCTCACCAACATGGGTTTCACCCACGCGGAAATAGAGGACGCAGTCGAGAGCTTCAACTACAACCTGGACATCAACGCCCAGAAGGGAATATTCGGTAGTAGGGAAATTACCGAAGGGCTGGAGGTGTCCGCGACGACGTCTGCGGGCCCGATGATGACTGACCACGAAGTCGAGGCTGAGGCCGTATCCGAATTCGCAACGGTCAGCGCCAACCCCATATCCGCTGGACCACCCTCTATGTCGGTCACGGGGTACGCATTCGCGGGTGCTGCCCATACGATAGGCTACGGAGCCCCGGCCTCTGGCCCGACCGTCACGATCAACGGGGTCACGATCTCGAACTACTCCGGCCAGCCGGCGTTCACGGCATGGGGTGGGGTCATCACGATGACGGGCCGCCCCGATGGCGGGAATGGGCCAAACGGTAACGGCCCATCCCCCGAGGGCGCCGCCGGTACCCCCAATGGCGAACAATCTCCGTAGATATATCAGGAGAAGCTCCGTAGTAGAATCGTCCAAGCCATGAGAATCGCGCTGCGGGGCTCAGGGGTTGCGGCGCCGATCCTTCTGGTCAGCGCTGTCTTCTCGCCCCTTGCCAGCGCCCAATGTCCCTACGTTTCGCTGCCGCTGCTCGTGGAAGAAGTCAGGAAGCTCGAGGAGGCTATCGAGCGCGGGGACGCCAGCGCCACTATGGAGGCGAAGATGCGTCAGCGTCTTGAGCAACTGCGCCGGGACCTGACGAAGCTCCACCCGGTCTGGTGTGAGCATCCAAGCACTGAGTCTGCTCGGCCTCGGGTGTATTGATGGGCGGTGTCCCCTCCTTTGGAGACCAAATCACTAAGCCAGTCGTAGTACGAGCATGACCGACCTCGACCTGGTCCCCACCGAGGACCTGCTGAAGGCGCTTAGGGCGCGCTACGACCACATGGTCTTCGCCGGCATCGAGCACATGGGCGTGGACCGTCTTCGTGTGAGCCGAATCCCGGCTTTCGGATCAATCTTGAGTCACTTCCCCCCGCTCGACCCGTAACCGCCTTCTAGCGCACTCCACTCAGAGCTCCAACTCAGTCGGGTCACGCGCTCGACTGTCGCTTGCCGACCGTCAAGATCGGACACCGTGCGCTCGCGGGGAAGTGCTGACGCTGGTGCGGGGATGCGTGGAATCCCCGCGTGGCGCCGACCTGTCGCCTGCCGCCTTCGCTCGCCAAGTCACCGAACTCGCTGAATTCCCGCATCGCGATTACACGTGGCCGGCGTGGCCTGCGCGTTGCTCTACGTGTCGGCCCGGGCGCCGGCCGCACGGGGCGGACCGAGCGACCCGATCAGCGAGACGCGGGGCGTCTCGAGAAAGAAGGGACAAGGTCATGGCCGACATGCAGCGCAACGAGATCGGTGGAGTGAAGGAGTTGGTGGTTCTCGTCGGGATCCTCCTGACGGTGGTCGCCGGCGCGATCGGAACGTACTGGGTTCACTCGCAAGGGGTCGAGGCGGCGAGCACGACCGCCGTGGGAAAGGCGACGGAGGAGCCGAAGGGCCCTCGTGCCGCGATTCCCGCGCCGCCGGCGGGAGTCTTCCACGCCGACGTCTACTTCGACTTCAAGAGCACGCGGCTTCGCGCCGACGCCGCCCGCGTGCTGCAGGAGACGACGGGTCGCATGGACCTGACCAACACGTGGGTCGTGCTGGTTCAGGGGTACACCGATAGCCAGGGCCCGGCCGAATACAACCGCGGCCTCGCCGAGCGCCGGGCCACGGTGGTGAAGCGCTTCCTGATCGACCTGGGCGTGCCCGAGGCGTCGATCAGGATGATGACGATGGGCCCGAACGGCGCCCTGTGCGACGACGCGAGCACGAAGTGCCAGGAGCTCAACCGCCGGGTGCATCTCGAGTTCCGCAAGCTCGCCGCCGCGGCGCCGGCCGCCGCCGTCGCGGGAGCGGCCGCGGTCGAGTCCAAACAGGCCGATGTCACCTCAGCGGCTGGCGACAAGTAGTCAGTCCATGACGCGCGCTCGACGACTCATCGTCGCGAGCCTCATCGTCGCCCTGGCGGCCCGAAGCCGCCAGGGCGAAGCCGCCGACGTGCCGAAATCGTCTCCAGCCGGCTCAACGCGGCGTTGGGCGCTCCTGTCGTGCCGTCGAATCTCTTCGGATGCAAACCCCGTGAAGGAGGCGGACTAATGACGTACATCCTGAACTCAGCCAAGACCATGAGGAACCTGCGGCTCTACGCCGGGGCGCTTAACCAGGGGCCCTACATCGGAACGACCCAGGACAGCCGGGTCCTCCAGATCATGGACGCCAACCAGAACCCCTCGGTCGCCGATCTGAAACCTGGCGCGACCGTCTATCACGACGGACTCGGGCTCTTGGCCACGATCCAGGGTGGCGCCGGCTCTCAGTACGTGATGGATCAGCCGGCCCCCTCGACCGCATCCCCGTATCAAAACTGGTACTCATCCGACCACACCACCACGAAGGGCCGGAATTCGAGCGGTGTCCAGGGCTCCGACGTCGTGATCGCGGGGATGCTGGTCCCGGACTCGGTCAACTACATCTACGTCTCGCCGCTCGACGACGCCGGCAACCCGGACTACTACGTGTACGTCGACACGCTTCAGCCGGAGCGTGGCGTCCACCCGTACACCCGGGACATCTCGATCGGCTCGTTCAAGACAGTTCCCCGCACGCTCGATCTCTTCAAGAGGACGGGCCGCGTGATCCCCGACTTCGCTACCCGTGTTCGGTATCTGGAAGGCGTTCTGCGCGCCGGCCGCTCGGCGGGTAGCTCGGTCCAAGACGACCGGATCGCGAAGCTGATCACGCGCCTCGTGAACTTCGAGACCTGGGCCAACGGGCCGGGTCACTTCGGCTCGCCGCCGGCAGTCGGGTCCAGCACCGTCTACGTCGAGGACGACTTCGTTCAAGCAGGAGACCAGGCGTAGAGCCTGAGATCAAATCCCAAGGAGGGCACAGCAACCATGGCAACCAAGACAGCGCGCAACCTGATCTCGGGCTCCGGCACCGTCACCACCACACGGCGGCCTCGCGAGTCCTGACCTTCTCTTCGGCCCAGACCTTCAAGCCGGGCGCCACGATCTACATCTCGGACGGCACCGGCACCGAGAAGCTGACCATCGACCAGGGCTCGGGCACGTCGTGGACGACCGTGCAGCCGGCGGCTGCCGGCGCCGCGGGCCGCTCGTTCTCGATGTCCGACACTGGCACCGGCAAGCAACGCGGCTCCTCGGGCTGGCTGATTCCGAACGCGATCCACTACGCCTACCAGTCGATGGTGGACGACGCCGGCAACCCGGACTGCTACATCTACTACGACACCCTGGCTCCGGAGAACGGCGTGCATCCGTACACCTTCGACAAGGTGATGGGTTCGTTCAAGACCGGCAAGGACGTGGGGCAGATCATCCCGGACCTCAACATGCGGGTGCGGCGTCTCGAGGGTGTGGTGCGCGCCGGCCGGCCGTCAGGCTCGCTCTCCCAGGACTACCGCCTGAACGCGATCGAGGTGCGGATGAACGCTCTCGAGACCTGGGCCAACGGCACTGGTCACTTCGGAACGCCTCCGGCCGCGGTCGCGACCGTGAGCTACACGGAGCAGAACTTCATCGACGCTGGCGACCCGGCGTAAGCCACGACGGGCGCAGAAGACTGACTCAAGACAACCCGGCCCTTCGGGGCTGGGCGTCCTCGATAGGAGGCGCCAATGGCGGCCAAGACTCTTCGCGATCTCATCTCGGGCTCCGGGACCGTCGACACCACGTCCAGTTCCAACAAGCTCGTGTTCTCCTCGGCACAGCAGTTCAAGGCCGGAACAACCATCAAGCTCTCGGGCGGCCAGATCTTCACGATCCAGGAAGGGATGGGCACGTCCTGGACGGCCAAGCAGAAGGCGACGGCTACCGTGTCGGGCTCTTCGTTCACCGTGAGCGACACAGGCACTGGCCGCACGCGCGGCTCCTCGGGCGTGATCGTGCCGTGGGGGGTCCACACGATCTACTGCAGCCTCGTCGACGACGTTGGGAGCTTCGACTACTACACCTACGTCGACACGCTGATGCCGGAAGGCGGCCTGCATCCGTACACCAAGGATCCGGTCGTGGGCGCCTTCTACGCGACGATGGCCGGCGACTCGCCATCCATGCTCACGCTGGACCGGATGCGTATGCTCGAGGGGATCGTGCGCGGCTCGACCGGCACAACCTTCGGGAACCCCGACGCTCGTCTCGACACCATCGAGAGCAAGCTCGCGCCCGCGATCTTGGCGGGTGGGACCGACAACGTCAACCTCGGGAACTCAGCCAACTCGTTCGGCCCGCTCGTGGGGCCCGTGACGCTCGCGGCCTCGTCGGCGGCTGGCTTCCGAACCGTGGTTCCGCGAGCCGGCACCATCAAAAACCTGTTCGCGGCCGTCTCGGTGGCGCCCGGCGCCTCCAAGTCCTGGGCCTTCATGGTCAGGAAGAACGGGGTCGACCAGAGCTTGACCTGCACGATCTCGGGCGCGTCCGCGACCTCGGCGTCCGACACCTCCCATTCGTTCACGGTGGCGGCTGGCGACGAGATCGAGATCAAGATTGTGCCGACCAGCACCCCGGCAGCAGCGAAGGCCGAGTGGTCCGCGGAACTCGTGGTGGCGGATGCCGGCGACGGCGGTGTAGTGGACACGCTGCTCAGCCGCGGCGACGCCTAGAAGAGGGTTTGACTATGCCTCCCTCACCCGTCTACGGAACCTACACTCAGCTTTTCAATGAGGGCATGAAGTCCTTCGGCCTCACCCCGCTGCAAGCAACACACTATGCCGGCATAGTCGGGGCTCTCGGGGTCGCCAAGGAGGGCCAGCCTAACTCCCAGAGACTCTCGGATCAGTTGCTCAACACCTACATGAACCTACTGTACGAAGATCCTAGGCTCACCGCTGAACAAGTACAGCAGATACTCGACGCGGTCGGCCAAAAAACAGGGGTAAAAATCCCCAACACTCTCGCGCCCAAACCGAGATCCGGAGTGGACGAACTGGATCTTGTCGCGTTCACCGACGAAGATTTCGAAACCGACCAAGAAGCGAGCTTCGTGATGAATATGGTGGGCGGTCCCCAACCGATCGGAACCATAGCGGGGTGGGAGACTCAAGTCCGGGACATTGCCGCATTCGCCGGCACCTTCTCGCCTCCCGCTAGGGACTGGGACGATCAGGCCAACGGAGGGATCTTCGGGCGCGGCCGAGACGACGCCTCGCAGGCTCCGCCGCAGCCCCCCGATGAACCAGAGGGCCCAGGCCCAGGACCAGACTTCTGAGCCAGCGCCAACGCCTCCAGCATCGAGGAGCTACGCCGGATACGCGGCGCTGGCGGGCAAGAGATGTCTTCAGGTGACAAGGACGTGGCGCGGAGAGATACTCTGCTTCCTTCTGAACGAAAGGTTTGCGGCTTCCGGAAACTCAAATGGCTGGGGTAAGGACGCTCGGGAGGAAATTCGCGATGGTCGACGAAGCTCGCGCAGGGGAAAATCTGGCCAAACTGGTCGGGGTCTTCCAACGGCGAAAGTGGCTGGCCATCCTGGGCTTCGCCGTAGTGTTCGCGACGCTGGCGACCGTGACGTTCGGGCTCCCGACCCGGCTCATCCACCAGCTCGACCTCTATCAGAACGTCCAGCAGCTCGAGCGCCTCAGCGCACAGCTCCGCCTCAACGCCGAGAACCAGATCCGGGTTCGGGATCAGCGACAGAAGATGGCCGGGCTGGCTGAACTCTCCAAGGACATCCGGGCGATTCGACCGCCTGCAGAGTCAGGACCTCCGGCGCCCGGTCGCCTCCGCCCCGAGAGTGTTCAGCTTGACAGGCTGAAGCAGGAGCTGGAGGTCGAGCTGAAGTCTTTGAGGGAACAGGAAGCCGAGATCAGAGCCGGCATAGCGAAATATCAGGCCAGACTCGACAACACCCCAAAGCGAGAGGTGGAGTGACCGACCTCGACCTCATCCCCGCCGAAGACAGGGTCCGTAAAAGTCGCGAGGCGAGTCGCACAACCGGGGTAGTAACGGTATCCACCGCGCACGGGGTTGTGGGGCTATGCAGCCCCTTCAGTGGCTGGGCTCACGTCAACTTCGCCTCGGCGTCCCTCTTCAGCGCGAGCGAGTGTCGCCAGGTCGTCATCGGGGCTGGTGCCGCTGTCTTCCGGATCGTGCCAGCCCTGCATGTGAGCGGCTTTCTCGGCGCGCCGACCCGTGAGGAGTGCGAGGACCTCGACCGTCGCCAAGCCCATACTACCGGCCGATCTGCTCGTCCGTGCCAGCCCGTGCGAGTCGAGTTCAAGTAAAGGCCGCCCCGCCGATGGAGATGCGATGCTGATGTGGACAGCGGCGATTTTGTGGACCGTCTGCATCGGCTTTGTCGGCCTGACTATCCGTGCGACACGTACTCGTAAACCTCCGCTGGGCGAATATCGCACGACCATTCGCCGTTTGGCGTTCATGTGGCAAGCCCTGGGACTTATCGCCGCGGTGTGGTTGGTGGGCTCGGTCGTCCTCACCCATCGTGTCCTGACGCCCGAGGTGTACGCGTGGCTGGCGGCCGGGGTGTACGCGCCGTTGAGCATCACGTTATGATTCATGGCCGATATGTCGGCCAAGATGTCCGAGAGGTGATGTCCAGTGCGGACGAGCAAACTGACAATTTGGCTTCAATGGCTCTTCCTGGTGAACATTCCTCTGGTTGCGGTGACTCTAGCGCCCTCCGTCGAAGCGCATCGACAAGGCGTGATCCGCTTCTCCGCCATTGACGCTCTACTTTTCGTCTTAGCGCTTTTCATCTTGGTCTCGCCGTTGATAGTCGAGTACTTGCTGCACAGACGCCTCCAAGTAGTGGACGTCACTCAAATATTGCTCTTGACAGGAGTAGGTGGGGCGAGTGCCGTATCACTTATGGGTCTTCTCCCTTTTTCTCTCGGTGGTGGTTCTCGCGGGCATGTGTATGGGTGGGTGGCGGTATCAGTCATTTGTATCCTCATCTATTCTTGGCGATATCGACGTGCTCTCGCCTGATACGAATTAGGCAGCCGCCCGGCTCCAACGGCGGAGTGCACCGTGGTTCCGAGCGCTACCCTGGATCTAGGCCATTTGCGGGCGACCCGTACACGACCGGGTGGGGCGCACGCGAGGTCCTCGGGACGGTTCTGCTCGCCGTCGCGGTGAAGACTCCAGACGATCAGTATCCGGTACACGCCGGAGAGTACGGGCAGCAGCAGGACGAGGGTCACGAGCGTGGGCCTCTTCATCGCGGTTCCTCCTTCGGTGAGGGCTGGACGTTCGAGACGGGCCCTTCGTCGCGGTCAACATGGGAGCGATCCCGGCAGAGCTGTTCGAGAGCGAGATGTTCGGCCACGTCCGCGGCAGCTTCACCGGCGCCGTCGCCGACCGCAAGGGACTCTTCGAACAGGCGAACCGGGGCACGATCTTCCTCGACGAGGTCGGAGAGCTGCAGCCCGAGCATCAGGCGAAGCTGCTGCGCGTGCTCCAGGACAAGAGCTTCTACCGGGTCGGCGCGACGCGTCCGACGACCGTCGACGTGCGGGTGGTCGCCGCGAGCAATCGCGATCTCGAGCGCGGCAGCGCCGAGGGCTGGTTTCGCGAGGATCCCTACTTCCGGCTGAAGGGGCTGGTCCTGCGGCTGCCGCCGCTGCGCGAGCGGCCGAAGGACGTTCCGCCTGCTGGCGGCCCGATTCGTCCGTGACGCCGCCGCCGAGGTGGGGCGCCCGGCCCTGCCGCTTTCCGAAGCTGCGCTCGCGGCGCTCGAGCGAAACGACTGGCCGGGCAATGCGCGTGAGCTGCAGAACTGCCTGCGCCAGGCTCTGGCGCTCGCCGACGGTTCCGCCATCACGGTCGCCGATCTTCGGCTTCCGGCCCGTGAGCCGGCCCGAGAGGATTCCGGGGCCGATGAGGCGGTTCTCGCCATGCTTCGCCTCCACGGCTTCGATATGCAGGCCACCGCGCGCGCGCTTGGCTGGGACCGGAGCACGGTCACCCAACGACTCAAGGGCCTTGGGTTCCGGGCGGTGGTCGACTCGAATGGGGACCGCGGCAAGGCGGCTCTCGAGCTGGCGGGCGACCCGGCGCTTTCTCGCATGGTGGAGCTGAAGCTCCGCGAGTACTCCGAGCACCTGCTGCGAGTCGTCGAGAGTTTCGGCTCTTCGGACGAGGCGATCGCCGCCTGCCGGAAGCGCTTCAAGAACCTCCCCGAGCGACATTTCCGCTCGCTCGAGCTGCTCGTCCGCCAGCACTTCGATCGCCGCTCGTCGACCGTGAAGGTCTAGCCGCCCCGTGCTCGCGGGAAGTGCTGACGTTAGTGCGGGGATGCGGGAATCCCCGCGTGCCACTGACCTGTCGACTGCAAGCCTTCGCTGGCGTTGTCCCCGACCTCTAGGGGCACACATTCCTGCGGTACGGGGTCACGGATACCGAGACCGTCGGGTCCGTGATCCTTTCCGCTATAAGGCTGCGGAGTTGCCAGGGCGTGAGCCCCGCAGCCTGGATGGTGTAGGGATCGGTGATCATGAAGCTCCCAGGCGGGAGGGTTATCCAGGACGGTCGGATGTTCCCGTACCCGTCGACCATTACGTTGGAGCCAAATCCGGACACGGTGACGAACAGGTTGTCTCCCGGGGTGATGCGGTAGTCCGGCGAGTGCTCGAACCACATGTTGGCGACGAGCCGGTCGAAGTTCGCGCGCCGAGCTTCTTCCGACAACTCCACCTGGCTGCTTGCGGGGACTGCCAGGCCTAAAACGATGAGGAACCCAACGAGGATGCGGCGGGTCATGGCGACACCCCTTCCGTTGTGTGTGCCCGGCAAATATCTCATATCGCGGCCACCCACGACGATCGTAGATGACGGACCTCGACCTGATCGCTCTCGACGACCTGCTGAAGGCGATCAAGCGCTACGACCACATGGTCTTCATCGCCAGCAAGGACATGGGCGCGAACCAAGGCGAGGACTACTCCTTCTGTTACTCGGATCACTCCTTCGCGACGCGCAGATCGTAGTCGGCATCGAGAACGCGCTACACCATCGTGACATCCACTGCTCTCAGCGCTCCAGCGGCGCTTCGATCACATCGTCCACGTGTTCTGAACCCTCCCGATTGCCCCTCCCACTCGCTCTAGCTGCGCGCCCGCAATCAGGTCGCCCCTGCGCGGCGACGATTGAGGTCTGGCCTTCCGCCCGTGCGGGGGGTGCGCAGCCGGCGATGCGGGGATGCGGGGACTCCCCTCGTCGCGCCAGCTCGCCCGGGCCCCCCCTCGCTCGCCAAGTCTCTGAACTCGCTGAACTCCCGCATCGCGCTCGCGCGCCGCGGGCGTGGCCTGCGCGTTGCTCTACGTGTCGGCCCGGGCGCCGGCCGCACCGGGCGGACCGAGCGACCCGATCAGCGAGACGCGGGGCGTCTCGAGAAAGAAGGGACAGGGTCATGGCCGACATGCAGCGCAATCAGATCGGTGGTGTGAAGGAGCTGGTGGTCCTCGTCGGGATCCTCCTGACGGTGGTCGCCGGCGCGATCGGAACGTACTGGGTTCACTCGCAAGGGGTCGAGGCGGCGAGCACGACCGCCGTGGGAAAGGCGACGGAGGAGCCCAAGGGCCCTCGTGCCGTGATTCCCGCGCCGCCGGCGGGAGTGTTCCACGCCGACGTCTACTTCGACTTCAAGAGCACCCGCCTGCGCGCCGACGCCGCCCGTGTGCTCCAGGAGACGACGGGCCGCATGGACCTGACCAACGCGTGGGTCGTGCTGGTCCAGGGCTATACCGATCAGCAGGGGCCGGCCGAGTACAACCGGAGGCTGGCTGAGCGCCGGGCCATCGTGGTGAAGCGCTTCCTCATCGACCTCGGCGTGCCCGAGTCGGCGATCAAGATGGTGACGATGGGCCCCGACGGTGCCTTGTGCGACGACCCGGGCAAGGAGTGCCAGGAGCTCAATCGCCGGGTGCACCTCGAGTTCCGCAAGCTCGCCGCCGCGGCGCCGGCTGAGCCTCCGTTCGCCGGGGCCGACGGGACCGACCGGGCGCAGGCCGACGTTCGCGCGGCTGCGAGTGAGCGACAGCCCGACGTGACGTCGCCAGCCGGCGACCGGTAGTCCAGTCGATGAGGCGCCGTCGAAGTCTCATCGTGCTGGGTCTCATCTTCGCCTTCGCCCTGGCGGCTTCGGCCGCCAGGGCCGAGGCCGCGAGTGATGCGCGGGGTCGTACGGACCGTGTCACCGAGGGGGCGCTGTTCTGGCGCAGCGCCGAGCAGGAAACACTCGTCCCGGCCCCGACGCTCAAGACCGACGTCAGCATCGTCGTGACCGGCATCGTGGCGCGCGCCACGGTCCGTCAGGAGTTCACGAATCCGAGCCACGCCTGGGCGGAAGGCATCTACGTCTTCCCGCTGCCCGAGGACGCGGCGGTCGACCATCTGCGCATGAAGGTCGGCGACCGTTTGATCGAGGGCGTCATTCAAGAGCGCGCCGCCGCGAAGGCGCAGTACGAGCAGGCGAAGCACGAGGGCCGGCGCGCGAGCCTCGTCGAGCAGGAGCGGCCAAACGTCTTCACCACGTCGGTCGCCAACATCGCCCCCGGCGCCGCGATCGGCATCGAGATCGAGTACCAGCAGACCGTCCGGTACGACGCGGGGCAGTTCAGCCTGCGGTTCCCGATGGTGGTCGGCCCGCGCTACATCCCGGGCGTGCCGGTTTCCGGACCGTCGACCGGCACCGGCTGGGCGCCTGACACCGACCAGGTGCCGGATGCCTCGCGCCTCACGCCTCCCATCGTGCACCCGTCGCGCGGTCCCCTGAATCCGGTCAGCCTCACGGTCGAGCTGGATCCGGGCGCTCCGCTCGCACGCCTTGCCGCCTCGTACCACGCGATCCAGACGACGCCGCTGGCCGACGGGCGCTACCGGGTCGAGCTCGCCCAGGGCCCCGTGCCCGCGGATCGCGATTTCGAGCTGGTCTGGCAGCCCAACGCTGAGGCGACGCCGATCGCCACGCTGTTCACGGAACGGAAGGGCACGGAGACGTTCGCCGTGCTCATGGTGACGCCGCCCGCGGCCACCGCGCTCGACGGGCTTCGTCTGCCGCGCGAGGCGATCTTCGTGATCGACAACTCCGGCTCGATGCACGGGGCGTCGATCGATCAGGCGAAGGCAGCGCTGAAGATGGCGCTCGACCGCCTCCGGCCCGACGACACCTTCAACGTGATCCGCTTCAACCACACCACCGACGCGGTCTTCCCGGAGGCCCAGCCCGCGACCGCCCAGAATCTCGCGGCGGCGATCCGCTACGTCGGCCGACTCTATGCCGACGGCGGTACGGAGATGCTGCCGGCCCTGCAGCAGGCGCTCGACGGCCGTGAGCATCCGGGTCGCCTGCGGCAAGTGATCTTCCTGACCGACGGGGCCGTCGGGAACGAGACGCAGCTCTTCGCAGCGATCCACGAGCGTCTGGGCGACAGCCGGCTCTTCACAATCGGCATCGGCTCGGCGCCCAACAGCCACTTCATGCGCGAGGCCGCGCGACTCGGGCGCGGCACGTTCACCTATATCGGCAGCATCAACGAAGTGAAGGAGAAGATGGTCGCGCTCTTCGCGAAGCTCGAATCACCGGCGCTGATCGACGTCGAGATCGAGGCGATCGCCGATGCCGAGTTCGTGCCGGAGCGCATCCCCGACGTCTATCTTGGCGAGCCGATCACCGTCGCGCTGCGAGCGCCGACGTTGCCATCACGCGTGGTGCTGCGGGGTCGCCTCGGGGTCGAGGTGTGGGAGCGCGTCGTGGCCCTGCACCCCGCCGGCGAGGGCGCGGGGCTCTCCTCGCACTGGGCGCGCGGAAAGATCGCGGCGTTGCTCGACCGGCGGAGGACCGGCTCGCCCGAAGACGAGGTCCGCGGCGCGGTGCTCGAGCTCGCGCTCGCGCATCACCTCGTGAGTCCGTACACGAGCCTTGTGGCCGTCGACGTCACGCCGGTCCGTCCAGGTGACGAATCACTGGAGAGTCACGTCCTGAAGACGAATCTGCCGCACGGCTGGGACTACACCGCGGTCTTCGGTCTCGGGCAGGGTGCGACGGATGCGCCCGCCCATCTGATCTTCGGGTTCTTCGCGCTTCTGCTCGCGGCCGCCCTCGCCGCCGCGGCTCTTCGCACGAGGAAGATCTGAGACGCTCGAAGCTTCTGGTCGGCGCCGTGGCCCTGCTCGCCGTCGTCGGACTGTGGGAGCTGGGCCACGGCGCGTGGATCCACGCCAAGGCCTGGCTCGCCCAGCTTCTCTTGCAGCGGGCCTGGGAGCGGGCGCTCCGCGGCGAGACGGCCGCGAAGCCGTGGCCGTGGGCCGACACGTCGCCTGTCGCGAGGCTGCGGGTGCCGGCTTACGGCGTCGACCTCATCGTGCTCTCGGGCGTCAGCGGCCGGACCTTGGCCTTCGGCCCGGGCCACGCGCCCGACAGCGCGCTCCCCGGCGCGCACGGGACCGAGATCGTGACCGCGCATCGCGACACGCACTTTCGTTTTCTCGAACGGGTGCGGCGCGGCGACGAGATCTTCATCGAAGCTGCCGGCCGGCCCATCGTACGGTTCCGAGTGCAGGAGATCGCGGTCGTCGATTCGCGATCCGCCGTGATTCGCGCGGAGCCCCACGCGCCGGCGCTCGTCCTGATGACGTGCTATCCATTCGACGCGCTCGCGCCGGGAGGGCCGCTGCGTTACGTGGTGACGGCGCGCACGGTTGTGGAGCCTGTCGTTGAGAGCCCTCTGTTTTAGCCGACCGCCGAGAGAGCCGTGCTCGTGCCAGCGTCGACTCTCAAGACGAGGTTTCGCCGCCCAGTTACTGGGCGCCCAGTAGTTGGGCGGCTCCTGCCGCGATTTCTCTGGGCGCTGATCCGTCCGGAAACTAACTCGGCGCGCCATCGGCGGCCGGAACGGGCTTTTGCGCTCCCTCAGATTGAGCTGGTCCATCACTTCGTATCCGGCGTCCATTGATGAACCTTGGTTCGTCGGCGACCGTTGTGTAGACGTACGGGCGTGCAATGGCAGTCGATAGCAGACGTCAACCGGTGGGTGCAGTAGGCATGGGCAGGGGTCGTTCGGGAGTTAGCGCAAAATCCCGCGCCAGAATCGCATCATCGCACCGACCCGCCACGGCGCCGCCGCCGAAGATGCTACAGAGCCCCCGGCGTTACGTGATCCTGATCGTCGACGACGAGCCCGTGGTTCGTGAGCTGTTTAGGCGCGTCCTAGAGACCGACTACGTCATTCTGGAAGCGCCGAATGGCCCGGCGGCGCTCAAGCTCTTACGTTCGCGCCAGGTCGACCTCGTCCTGCTCGATGTCTTGCTCCCAGGAATGGATGGAATCGAAATCCTGTCGCGCCTTCGCATCACCCGCCCTGACACTCCTGTGATCCTCGTGAGTGGCGCGGCCACAGTCTCCACGGCAGTCACTGGCATGAAGCTCGGAGCGCTTGACTGCCTCATAAAGCCATTCACCAATACCGAACTCTCTTCGCGAGTTCGAAAGGCCCTCGCCGGGCAGTCATGCTCGCGGCCCGTACAAGAATCGGATCGCCGCTTACTTCTAGTAGGCACGGACCTCGGTACCATGGGGACGCTGCACGTGGCGATCAATACGAGAATTCCTGTCACCTCGGCCTGGACGGTGCCGAACGCCTCAGAAAAGATCAAGTCGCGATCGTATGCGGCGATCGTGCTGGACGACTCGATCACGCCCCTGGATGCTCTCGTATTCCTTCGCGCGGTTGGTTCATGCGTTGTCCCGTCGTCGGTGGTCGTGCTAGCCGCTCATCACGAGCCATGGACCGCCTCCGAGTTCTCAACGGCAGGCATTAGCGCAATCGTGCCGAAGCCCTATCGTCTCAATGATCTGATGGAGCATCTGGCAGCGACCGTTGATCGCGACCACCATACCATTGGCCGCTTCAATTCCGTGATCAGTCGCGCCCTCGACCATTTTCGCAATCACTTTGCTGGGCCCCTGGCCTTCCCGACCGTCGCGCTGTCGATCGGCGTGTCGTCTGGCCATCTTGCCAGCCTCTTCCGGACCGACCTCGACATGACGCCGAGACAGTTCGTTGCGCGAGTGCGCATCGAAATTACAAAGCATCTTCTTCGGGACACTGACATGAAGATTGAAGCAATTGCGGACCTGGTTGGGTTCAATGATGCATCGCATCTCTCCCGAGTTTTCAAGCGCTACGTCAAGGCACGTCCGGGGCGTTTCCGACGCTGAGATCCGACCCCTCTGGTCGAGACGCCGAGCCCTATGGCTCAGGCCCTGGGCCTCCTGTTTGATGCAAGCGCAGCCGCGGCGACCTCACTGGCTCCCCTCGTGCGCCTGGCAGGAGTTCGAGGAGCGCTGTTGGTACTCATTGCGGTCGCGGTCGCGGCCGCCGTAGCCCCCTTCTCTCAGAGAGGTACTCAGAAGTTCGCGCTCGTGTTCCCACAACAAGCCATCCTTTGCCTTGCCGCGGGTTCCGCGATCATGGCTATCTGGTCGTCGACCTATGCCCGATTTTGAGCCAAGATCACGAGCACACATCTTCGTTGATCAGGCGATCTACCCGATCATGGCCATCGCGCATGGCATCGCGATGCTGCGAGCGTCGAGGACTAGTTGATGGAGTGGGTGCCGCTCCTGGTGTCGGCCGGTTTCTCGCTCGCAAGTCTTCTGATCGCCGCCTTCAGCTTGAGGCTGACGACGCGTAAGGCCGGCCGCGACGAAGTTCGCGACCTCAAAGAAGCCCTGAGGGAGTGCGAAAGAGAGCGGGCTTCACTAGTCCGCGAGAGATTCGAGCTCCTTGAGCGCTTGGTCGGCGGCAAGGAGCCGAAGTAACGCCCCCTACCGGTTCATAAGCTCGTCCACCGTTCACCGCTGTCAATGATATGCCGCGGCCGTCCTTAATCCTTCCGAAGCCCTTCTCACGATTCGGTACACCTTGGGATGTCACCTGCTTGACTACGTACCAAAAGATCCTGTTCGCATCCATCGACCGCACACTCGAGGCCAGCTACGCTCGCGCTTGTCATGAGACGCGGTTGGGCAACGCGACGCGCGGTGGGTGGGGCCTTCGGTTTCTTGGGGGCGACAGACTCTGGATCGGCCACATCGACGAGTCCGCAATTCTCGTCGAGCCCACAGACTAGAACCGAACGAGGCGCCGTGCTCATTGACTCGGCCTGGGGCGGCAACGTCCCAGGTCTGCAAGAGCCTGCTCAACGTCCGGAGCCGGAATCGCGCCAACCATGTCATGCCGCCGAACTTCTTCGGCTGTAAGAACCCATGAAGGAGGAGAACTGATGACCTACATCTTGAACTCAGCCAAGACCATGAGGAACCTTCGAGTATACGCGGGTGCCTTCAACCAAGGCCCATACGTCAGCATGGTCCAGGACAGCCGGGTTCTGACGTTCACCGATGTGAACGGGGCACCGCAGAACGTGGACATGAAGCCTGGCTCGACGTTCTACCACGACGGGATGGGGCTACTGGCCACGGTCCAGGGCGGTGCCGGAAGCTCGTATCTGCTGGATCAACCGGCGCCGTCGACGGGCGGCAGCTATCAGAACTGGTACTCGACCGACAAGACCACGGCAAAGGGCCGGAACTCCAGCGGTGTGCAGGGCTCGGACATCGTCATCGCCGGAATGCTGGTTCCGGACGCGGTCCATTACATCTACCTCTCGCTGGTGGACGACGCCGGCAATCCCGACTACTACGCGTACGTCGACACCATTCAGCCGGAGCGCGGCGTCCATCCCTATACCCGCGACCTCTCGATCGGGTCTTTCAAGACGGTGCCCCGGACCCTGGACCTCAACAAGACCACGGGCCGGCCCATTATGGATATCAACACCCGGGTTCGAAACCTCGAGGGCGTCGTGAGGGCCGGCCGAGCCGCCGGCAGCAGCGTCCAGGACGACAGGCTCGCCAAGCTCGTCGCCAGGCTCGTGGCGTTCGAGACCTGGGCCAACAGCGGTGGGCATTTCGGATCCCCGCCGGCCGTCGGCTCGAGCACCGTCTACACCGAGGACCAATTCATCCAGGCAGGAGACCAGGCTTAGAGCGCCGGTCCCCAAGGAGTCAGAACACACCATGGCAACCAAGACAGCGCGCAACCTGATCGCGGGCTCCGGCACCGTCACGACCACGGCGGGCTCGCGGGTCCTCACGTTCTCGTCGGCCCAGACCTTCAAGCCGGGCGCCACGATCTACATCTCGGACGGCTCCGGCACCGAGAAGCTGACGATCGACCAGGGCTCGGGCACTTCGTGGACGACCGTCCAGCCTGCCGCCGCGGGCGCCGCGGGCCGCTCCTTCTCGATGTCCGACAACGGCACCGGCCGGTCCCGCGGATCCTCGGGCTGGCTGATCCCGAACGCCGTTCACTTCTCCTACCAGTCGATGGTCGACGACGCCGGCAATCCGGACTGCTACATCTACGTCGACACTTTAGCGCCGGAGAACGGGGTTCACCCGTACAACTTCGACAAGCTGATGGGCTCGTTCAAGACCGGCAAGGACGTCGCCCAGATCATTCCGGACATCAACATGAGAGTGCGGCGCCTCGAGGGTGTGCTGCGCGCTGGCCGGGCGTCGGGCTCGCTCTCGCAGGACTTCCGCCTGAACGCGCTCGAGGAGCGGGTTCGGCTTCTCGAGGTATGGGCGAACTCGACCGGTCACTTCGGGACGCCTCCAGGCGTGACCTCGACCACGGCCTGGACCGAGCAGCAGTTCCTCGACAACGGCGACCCGGCGTAACTACGCCGGTCGTAGCAGACTGACTTGACGACGACCCGGCCCTTAGGGGCCGAGCGTCCTTGATAGGAGGCGCCAATGGCGGCCAAGACTCTTCGGGATCTCGTGGCGGGCAGCGGCACCGTCGACACGGTGAGCGGCTCGACCAAGCTCGTGTTCTCGTCGGCCCAGCAGTTCAAGCGGGGCGCGACGATCCAACTCTCCGGCGGTCAGCTTTTCACGATCCAGGAAGGCCAGGGAACGGCCTGGACGGCGAAGCAGAAGGCGACGGCCACCGTCTCCGGATCCTCGTTCAATACGAGCGACCCGGGCACCGGCCGCACCCGCGGTTCATCCGGCGTCATCGTGCCGTGGGCCGTCCACACGATCTACTGCAGCCTGGTCGACGATGCCGGGAACTTCGATTACTACACGTACGTCGACACCCTACTGCCTGAGGGCGGGCTACACCCGTACACAAAGGATCCGATGTGCGGCGCATTCTACGCCACCATGGCCGGCGACTCACCAAGCATGATGACGATCGATCGGCTCCGGATGCTGGAGGGCATCGTGCGCGGATCTTCGGGCACGACTTTCGGGAACCCCGACAAGCGAGTCGACGACATCGAGACCAGGATGGCAGCCATCGAGACCTGGGCGAACTCGGCAGGTCACTTTGGAACGCCCCCAGTGGTCGGCTCCGGTCAGGGCGGGGCGGTCGACACGTTGCTGAGCCGAGGCGACGCCTAACAAAAAAGAGAGGGGGCCTCTATGGGAAATCCGGCGAGTTTCGAAGCAGGGATGCTCGGCGAGGGAGCCTTTTGGGGTGGCAATATCCCGGAGGGGGACGCGGGACGAAGCCTAGGACCAGCGCGTGGAATGATCGGAATCATGGGCAGCTTCCTCAATTCACTGAGCAACATGTTGACCTACGGCACTATGGCGGCCCCGGCCCAAGCCCCAATGACGATGGTGAACGTGGAAAGCGTCGCCCAAGGGATAGCCTCTATCGCCAGAGGCGCCGCCGCGACTATCGCACAATCGCAGAGCCCCAAGGGCGGTCCTTTGTCGAACGATGAAGTGGAATTGGCGGGGAAGACTGCTCTGGCCACGATCGAGGGGCTCATATCCCAAAACTCCAACGGTAGCCCTCGAACGAGGGGCGAACAGATGCAGATCCGTGGCAGGGTAGCGGCTATCCTGGCGGAACAGCGCATTGAGCAGGAGCAGAGAAAAGAAGACCTCACGAAGACCCTAAGGATATCGCTGACTGGCGTGACGACCCAGGAAGAGTTCGAAGCCGAAGCACAGGCGGCAATGAATTTCGGACCACAAACCTCAAACCCGGGCGCTGGCTGGGGTGGAACCAGCCCAACAAACGAGGGCAACTTCGCGACGATTGATTCGAGCGGGAACATCACTAACTCGCTCGGTCAGACCATAGGACAGTCTGCGGTCAACACGACGAACGTCGGGTCGATCACCGATTCCGGCGGCAACACCATCGAGTGAAGATCCGGTTCTGTAAAACTGAGAGCAATAGGGGTGTGGGCCGTGTTAGGCTAGCGGCCCGTACTCCATTCAACGCTGTGCGTCGAGAGAAGCTGGGGGTGGCTGCATGTGGTTCAACCATCCGGTTGTCCAGGCTCTTATCATCATGAGCTTGATAATCCCGGCCAGCCGGCAGGTTAGCGGCGAACAGCGCCTGGGCCAACCATATCTGTCTTGTGAGCAGCGAGCGGCGAACATCGTACGCCCAGGTCTGGAAGCCGGGGTCCCCAAAGACCTTTCCCTGAGGATGATGGAGATATTAGTGTGGACATGTCATTGCGAAGGGAACCAGTCATCGGAAGCCTGTAGGCGGGGAATTCCAGAGTGGCAACCATCTCTCAGGGCGCTCTGAGCGTGAGCCAACAAGTTTCGTGACTTATGTCCTGGTAACCACTACGATGGTCGTAGTATGACCGACCTCGACCTCATCCCCACCGAAGACCTCCTGAAAGCGCTGAAGCGGCGCTTCGACCACATGGTCTTCGCCGGCATCAAGGACATGGGCGGGGACCGGGGCGAGGATTACACGATTCGCTACTCCGATCACGCCTTCGCCACGCTAGGCGAGTAATCGACCTAGACAGCCCACTCCAGTTGGTGAAGTCCTTCCGCATGGCATCGCGATTCTGCGAGCGTCAAGGACCCTTTGATGGAGTTGGTGTCACTAGTTGTGTCCGCGGGCTTCTCGCTCGCAAGTCTCTTGATCGCGGCCTTGAGTTTGCGGCTGATCGCGGGCAAGGCCGGCCGCGACGAGGTCCGCGATCTGAAGGAGGCTCTAAAGGAGTGCGAAAAAGAACGCGCCTCCCTGGTGCGAGAGCAGCTCGAGCTCCTCGAGCGCTTGGTCGATAGCCGAGGTTCGAGGTAGAGAATACTGATGATTCCGGGGTCGACGTAGCCCTCCGTTCCCGATCCCCCCTTTCGATCTCACTGACTGTTTCAAGGTCCCTGTAGCCGCTCACTGGATTGTCGAGCCTATCGCCACTGGCTAAGCGTCATCACGTACCAAAAGATCCCGTGTGCGTCCATCGACGCGTGCCCTAAAGCTGGATACGCTCGTGTCGTCATGAGATGCAGTGGGCGCTGGCCACGCGGATCAATCGCTCCGACCCAACGGCGCCCTGGACTCACGACAGAGCGACAGTACGCGGCCTTTATAGCCGGCGTCCTCGCGGCTAACTCGCGATGGGAAGGGCCCAGAATCAGTACGGATTCACCGCGGGCGTCTTCGCGGCTTTTCCCGACAATCAATACGGCGGAGCTAGCGCGGGGCAGAGCCAGCCTTGCTCTTAAAGCCTTTGCTGCAATCAAGGATTTTAGTCGGCTCGATCAGTACCACCTCTCCGGCGGTCAGCTTTTCACGATCCAGGAAGGCCAGGGGACGGCCTGGACGGCGAAGCAGAAGGCGTCGGCCACCGTCTCGGGCTCGTCGTTCAACACGAGCGACCCAGGCACCGGCCGCACCCGCGGTTCATCCGGCGTGATCGTGCCGTGGGCCGTCCACGCGATCTACTGCAGCTTTGTCGATGACGCTGGAAACTTCGACTACTACACGTACGTCGACACCCTACTGCCTGAGGGCGGCCTGCACCCGTACACGAAGGATCAGGCGTGCGGGGCCTTCTACGCCACCATGGCCGGCGATTCGCCCAGCATGATGACGATCGATCGGCTCCGGATGCTGGAAGGCATCGTACGCGGGTCCTCAGGCACGACCTTCGGGAATCCCGACAAGCGCGTCGACGACATCGAGTCGAGGCTCGCAAGCATCGAGACGTGGGCCAACTCCGCTGGTCACTTCGGGACGCCGCCAGCAGTCGGCTCCGGCCAGGGTGGCTCGGTCGACACGCTTCTGAGCCGAGGCGACGCCTAACAGGCTGCTGACAAAATGATGGTCAGAACCGCTTTTGTTCGCGACATCAGATCGTCAACCCCCGGATTCCGCGCGGCATCGGCTGCGCGGCGCTGCTTTGTAGGGGCCGAGGGGGCGGGGACCACGCCGTCATACTGGCTGGATCAGTGGGGTCATCAGCTTCGCCAAGCGTTTGAGATTAAGCGCCCAGCCGATCAGGTACGTCTCTTGGCGAACGCGGTCGAGCCCTCGGCGGCGGAAGCGCCGCAGCCCGTGCCAGTCCTTACCCTCCCCAAAGAGCTCCTCGATCTGCTTTCGGCATCGCTGCGAGAGCTGGTAGCCGAGGCTCCGCCGTCGCATCCGGACGCGCGTATGCGCGCGCTGGCGCCCGCGGTCGACGGCGATGTGGGGGGCGATCCCCCGGGCCAGCAAAGCGTCGATGAACGCGGCGGCGAAGAACCCCTTGTCGGCCCCAAGGGTCGTGGGCCGGAAGCCCAAGCGGCGCTTCGCTCGGTGCAGCAGGCTGAGGCAGCCCGTGGTTTCCGAGGCCGACGAGCGAAAGATTTCCGGGCCGAGGCCGAGGAGAATTCGGTGGCGATTCTCCATGAGCGCATTCACCGCGTAGCCGGGGTAGGCGCCGGTGCCGGACGTTCCCTTCGAGACAAACCGACAATCCGGATCGCTCATCGAGCGGTGCGTGGCATTGCCCCGCTTTTCGCCGCGGAAGTTGACGGCGCGGTTGCCGGGGTCCGGCGGTCCCTCGGGATCCGAGCGATCCTGCGCCCGCAGCCGGCGCTTGTATTCCTCCGGGGCCAGCGCGACTTCGATCGGCACGAAACTCTTGTAGCTGGCGTTGGCCCGGACGAGCGTGCCGTCGGCGCTGACGTGCCGACTCACCAGCCCCTCGGCCATCGCCCGCTTCACTGTTTCGTCGAACCGGCGCTCCAGGACGCCGGACTCGTCGAAGCGCCGACGTCGATTCTGACTGAACGTCGAGGCGTCCCACGGTTGCTCGTCGAGATTGAGCCCCACAAACCAGCGCAGCGCCATGTTGCACTGCAGCTCCATCACGAGCTTCCGGTCGCTGGCGACGCCCAAGAGGTAGCCGCCGACCAACGCCAGGAACAACTGCTCCGGCGGAATCGACGGCCGCCCGATGGGCGCGTAGAGATCACGACAGGCGCGGCGGATCGCGCGGTCCTCGATGAGGGGGCGAATCGCGCGGAGCGGATGGTCCGCGGGCACGAAGGTTTCCAGCGAGATGTTGTAGAAGAACGCCCGCTGCGGATTCGCCTCTCCCATCATCGGTGGCCACCTCCGCTTCTCCACACTACGGCAGACCCGCGGCGGTGCGTTCAACAAAATCACCTTGAGTCGACTTTGTCAGCAGCCTGCTAAGCCAAAGGAGGCCGGCCATGCAACTAGTCACTTCCCCGACCCAGCCGTTTACGCCGGAGTTGGGGGCGTGGCACATGCAGAATGTGCTATCGGCCTACAACGCCTCTATCGCGGCCCAGATTGCCGCCAAGGACGCCGCTATTGCGAGCATCCTGGGGATGCTGAACACTAACCCGCAGGCGTTTTTCGACCTCATGGAGTCGATGAGCAGCAGCAGCTTCTCGAAGGCGGTCCTGAGCTATGCGCTCAACGACCTCTTCGGCTTGAATCCCACCGTCACCCCCGCTCCGGCCGCGAGCGCGTTGACGAAAACAGAAGAGCAGGAGTTCGAGGGCATCAAGGAGTGGAACGAGGGGATGGTGCCGTTCGGGTACCAGTCGCCGGCACCTAGAGTCCACACCACCGAGGAGATCGAGGCATTCCTGCAGGCGGCCCTTACGTTCGGCAAGAAAGAGACCGCAAATCTCACGATCACCATGGTCGGCGGTCCTCAGCCGATCGGGATGCTGTCGATTGATACCCCGGTCGTGAACCACGGCCAGAACTCGGCGGCGTTTGGGCCTGCGGCCCGCAGCTTCGCCGACATGGCCAATGGCGGCATTTTCGGCAGGACGGACGTCAGTCCCACTCAGCCGAATCCTCCGACGGATCCAGGTCCGGGTGAGCCTGGAGGCCCAGGTCCCTGGTAGCCTAGGCCGACCAGCCGCGCTACAGTAGTTGGCGGCGAGGTCGACTAGGAGGGGAAACTCCAATGCGGATGATGGCTCTATCGTTTCTGGTGATCCTGGGATTGGCCGGCCCGGCCAGAGCGCAGATCACGGTGATCGGAGAAGTGGCTAGGCCTGTCATGCCTGGCCGCTATGAGTTGCCGGTAGTTCCACCTGGCGGCCGGTTCATCGTTTTGGTCCGGGGCGAGCACGGCTCTGTTCGACGCATAGGATCCTATTCACGCGAGGAACTCCAGTCGGTACTGGATCTTTGCCGGACTCAATCCGAAGAGGTCTGCGACACGTTCAATAACGCCATCATCCTTGCCCCATGATCCCAGGCGACCTATCAATCGTCGCAACGCCTCTCGCACCGCCTACCACCATGACAGTCGTAGTACTGGTTTTTAGGCGGAAAATGACCGACCTCGACCTCGTTCCCCCCGAAGACCTGCTGAAGGCGCTGAAGCGGCGCTTTGACCACATGGTCTTCGCCGGCAGCAGGAATATGGGTGTGGATCAGGGCGAGGACTTCAGCGTCCGCTCCACGGACCACTCCTTCGGCACCCTCGGCCGGTAGTCAACATAGACGCGCCCACTGTGGTTCTGAGCCATGGCCCTAGTCTGGCCGCTTGCGCGACGTTTAGCGAGCCCCCTCCAGTTCAAAGCGCGCAGTCGTTCAGATTCCTCCGATTCGATTTCGGCGCTCTCTCGGCGACCGCCGCCACCCGGTTCGTGTGAGTTGTATCCCTTCGCGTTTCACCCGCCATTGGCCGTCACCGCAGACCAACAACACCCGCCGCCCACCGCGCGGCCGTGATATAAGACACTCCGTCAGCATCAACTCGGAGGAGACAGACCTTAGTAGTGGCGCGTCGGCCTCGACCCCGGCGACGCATCAGGACGCTCGCCGTGCTCGCGGTCGCGACGGTGGCCGTGCTCGGCCTGATCGCCGTCGCGCTGCCGGCGCGGTTCATCGGCGAGCACTGCTTCAGCGTTCGAATCCAGCCGCGCGCCCGACCGCCGGAAGTCGTGCGCGCCACCGCCGACGTGGCCGGCTATCTCCGCGAAGGATCCTCGACCTTCCTCACTCTGCCCGCGTGGTACGTGGTCTTCAGCGCCGAGGAGTACGCGACGTTCGTCAAGTCGCGTGCGCCGAGCCGCTTCCCGTACTTCGCCGCGATCAGGCAGTACTGGCGCTATTACGCGAGCGCGTGCGGGGGCACCAAGCGCGTCTATCCGTTCGACGCGCGCGCGCACCTGATCCTGGGATTGACCGGGCTCGGCTTCACGCTCGACAACACCGTCAAGGGCGCCTACGAGAACACGGTCGGCGTGGTCACGGAGAGCATCGGCTTCTACCACACCGAAGAGGACGTGTTCGCGCGCAAGACCGCTCGCCAGTACGCCGAGTTCATGCACACGGTGCCGTGGTACGACTTCCCGTTCGCCGCGCGGCTCGAGGCGCTCTGGAAAGAGACGCCGCTCTGGGGGCTCGACGTCGTCCGCAAGTGGGAGCGGCGATTCGCGCTGAGCGCCGAGTACGCGCTACTGGCCACCTACGCCGGGGTCATTCGCCTCGGCGCCGACAACGTCACAAAGCCTGAGGATCTGGTGATCCACGCCTGGATCGACGCCGCGTCCGACCGGATCTTCGAGGACGACCGGCTCCGCAAGATCAAGACCGTCGGCGACCGGTCCTACATCGTCACGCTGCCGCGATTCGAAGCGTACACGCCGACGGTCGCCGGGCTGGCGAAGCAAGGCGTGCGGTTCCGCGAATTCGCCGGGAACGACGAGATCCTCCTGACCGCGATCGCGCCGAGCGCTCTCGATTTTCGGCTCGCGACGGGTGAGGTCTTGCTGAAGGAGCCGCTCCTGACCAACCCGGGCGCGACGCGCATCGCCGTGAAAGTGGCCGTGGAGTCGTTGCCCACGGTGCTCGCCGACCTGGCGCGTCAGGGAATCACGCTCGAGCGTCTCTACGACTACTGAGGCGACTACCGAGGCGCGAACGGTGGCCCGCTAGGCGCGTGAGGCGATGAGCGCCCAGCCCGAGTCGGCGAGCGGGCGCGCGCGCCGGCCGCGCTCCTCGGCGTTCGGGTCGTTCGCGGTGCCCGCGACCACGCGTCCCATGATGCCCTGGGCGATCGCGCCCAGCCGGAACATGGCGAACGCGAGACAGAACTCCCAGTCGGCGATGGCGCCGCGGCCGGCGCGCCGGCAGTAGTCGGCGACGTAGTCCGCCTCGCCCGGGATTCCGAGCTCGGTCAGGTCCTTGTCGGCCAGCCCCTCCCATTCGCGCGTGAACCGATAGGGCAGGCAGAAGTAGGCGAGGTCGGCGAGCGGGTGGCCCAAAGTCGAGAGCTCCCAGTCGAGCACGGCCACGACGCGCGGCTCGGTCGGATGGATGATCACGTTGCCGAGCCTGAAATCGCCGTGGACGAGCGTCGTCTCGTCGCCGGCGGGGATGTGCTCGGGCAGCCACGGGATCAGCCGCTCCATCGACTCGATCTTCTCCGTCTCCGACGCGCGATACTGCTGGGTCCATCGGTGGATCTGGCGCGCGAAGTAGTTGCCCGGCCGCCCGAAGTCCGCGAGGCCGAGCGCCTGCCAGTCGGCGGTGTGAAGGCGCGCGAGCACGTCGATGAGCGATTCGTAGATCGCGCCGCGCTCGCGCGGCGTGATGTCGGGGATCGCGGGGTCGGTGAAGATCCGCCCGTGCACGCAGTCCATGACGTAGAACGCGGTGCCGATGACCGAGTCGTCCTCGCACAGGGCGAACGTCCGCGGCACGGGAAAGCCGGACTTGCCGAGCGCCGTGATGACTCGATATTCGCGATCGACCGCGTGGGCGGAGGGCAAGAGCTTGCCCGGCGGCTTCCTGCGCAGGACGTACTCGCGGCCGCCGCCCGACACGTGATACGTCGGATTGGACTGGCCGCCGCGGAACTGACGGACCTCGAGCGTGCCGCTGAAGCCCTCGACGTGGGCGCGCATGTAGCGCTCGAGCGCGGCGGTGTCGAACCGGTGCGCTTCGCGGACCTCGGCGGTCTGCGCGATCATCTCGCTTTCGCCTCCTCCCGTGCGCGCGTCAGTATAATCCCACTCGCGTCATTTCCACCCCCGGAGGGGCTCGATGATCCGCTCGGTGCCCGGCCGTACGCCCAAGGTCGATCCCGAAGCCTAAGTCGATCCGCAGGCGGCCGTCATCGGCGACAACGTCACGATCGGCCACCGCGCGATGGTTCACGGTTGCCGCGTCATGAACGCCGTGCGCATCGGCTCGGCGCCGTCGTCCTGGACGGCGCCGTGATCGAGGAGGGCGCGCAGGTCGGTGCCGGAGCTCTCGTCGCGCCGGGCAAGGTCGTGCCCGCGGGCTGGCTCGTCATGGGCGTGCCGGCCAAGCCCATCCGGAAGATGGACGCCGCCGAGCTCGAGGACATCTTGAAAAATGCCCGCGACTACCTCGAGCTCTGGCACCGCGACTACCGGAGCTGAGCCGGCGGGCTAGTGGCCGTTGCCCCGAACGGCCTCGCCGAGCGCGACGGCGAGATTGTGGCGAGCGCCGCCGAGCCGAGGATGCACGGCGAGTGCCCGCCGGAACATCGCGGCCGCTTCGCGGTGGCGGCCGAGCGCTATGTAGCAGAGCCCCGCGCCCGAGAGCGCCCCGAAGTGGTGCGGGTTGCGCGCGAGCGTCTCCTCACAGTCGGCGATCGAGCCCTCGTAGTTCTCGGCCACGTAGCGGACGGTCGCGCGCTTGTTCCAGCCCTCGGCGAACGCGGGCGCCTGCTCGATCATCTTCGCGAAGATCGCCTCGGCCCCGACGAGATCGCGCCGCTCCATCATCCCGATGCCCTCGCGCATGAGCGCGTCGATCTCGCGGCGCCCCGAGCGGTGCCACATCTCCCACAGCGCCGCCTCGGCCCGGGCGGCCGCCGCGGCGTCGCCGCCGAGCAGCGCCTTCAGGCCTTCGTCTTCGGTCATGGCGCGAATCCCGTCATGGCGCCCCAAGCTTGCGTCGAGTCGGCGCCAAGAGCAAGATGGCGCCTGGCATGGCGCGCTTCACCGGGAAGGTCGCGCTCATCACCGGCGGCGCCGGCGGCATCGGACGCGCGGCGGCGGTGCGCTTCGCGTCGGAGGGCGCGCGCGTGGTGCTCGTCGATCTGGCCGCGACGAATCTGCGGCAAAGTGTGGCCGCGGTCGAGAAGGTCGACGGCGAGGTGCTCGCCGTGGAGGCCGACGTGACGCGGATGGCGGACGTCGAGAAGTACGCCGAGGCCGCGGTCAAGCGCTTCGGCGGCGTCGACGTCTTCTTCAACAATGCCGGGGTCCTCGGCGCGCTGAAGCCGCTCGTCGACTACCCCGAGGAGACGTTCGACCGCGTGATCGCCGTCAACGTCAAGGCCGTCTGGCTCGGGATGAAGGTCGTCACGCCGCTCTTGCGCGCCCGCGGCGGCGGGGCCATCGTGAACACCGCCTCGATCGCCGGGCTTCGCGGCTCGCCGAACATCATCGCCTACACCGCCAGCAAGCACGCGGTCGTCGGCATGACGCGCGCCGCCTCGCTCGAGCTGGCGCGCCACAGCATTCGCGTCAACGCCGTGTGCCCGGCACCGATCGAGACGCCCATGGCGCGCGAGCTCGATGCCGCGATCAATCGCGAGCGGCTCACCGCGACGATCCCGATGCGTCGCTACGGTGCGCCCGAGGAGGTCGCGGCCCTGGTGGCCTTCCTCGCGAGCCCCGACGCGACCTACATCACCGGTGGGATCTACACCGTCGACGGCGGCGCGATGGCGTGATCGTCGCCGTCAGCGGTGCCGGGGGCCTGATCGGCTCGGCGCTGGTCTCTTCCCTCAGGGCGGCCGGGCACCGCGCGATCCCGCTCGTGCGCCGGGCGCCGTGGCCCGGTGAGAACGCGCTCCGGTGGGACCCGTCGTCGGGCGCGATCACGCCGGCCGGTTCGGCCGTCGCCGACGCGGTGGTCCATCTCGCCGGCGAGCGCATCGTGGGTCTTCGATGGACCGCGGACAAGAAGCGGCGCATCCGCGAGAGCCGCGTGACGGCCACGCGGCTTCTGGTTCAGACCTTGACTCGGCTCCCCAAGCCGCCCGCCGTCCTCGTCTGCGCCTCCGGCACCGGCTACTACGGCCACGGGGGCGACGGGGTGCTCACCGAAGATAGCCGCGCGGGCACAGGCTTCCTGGCCGACCTCGCTCGCGATTGGGAGGCGGCCACTGCGGCGGCGATCGCCCAGGGGATCCGCGTGGTGAACTTGAGGCTCGGCGTGGTGCTGAGCGCCCGGGGCGGCGCGCTGGCCGCGATGCTGACGCCGTTCAGGCTGGGCCTGGGCGGCGTCGTCGGCGGCGGCGCTCAGTGGATGAGCTGGATCGCTCTCGACGACGTGATCGGCGCGATCCTCCACGTTCTTTCGACGGACAGCCTGCGCGGGCCGGTGAACGCCGTCGCGCCCGCGCCCGTGACCAACGCCGAATTCACCCGCACCTTGGGCCGTGTGCTCGGGCGGCCCACGCTGCTGCCCCTACCCGCGTTCGCGGCTCGTCTCGCGCTGGGCGAGATGGCGGACGAGCTCCTCTTGACGAGCCAGCGCGTCTTGCCCGCGCGGCTCGAGGCGAGCAACTACCCATTTCGCCACCCGCATCTCGAGGGCGCGCTCCGCGCCGCGCTCGGCGCGGAGCCCTCGGCATCCGCCCGGCTCAGCGGACGGTGACGGGGAACGAGAGCTGCCGCAGGGCCGGCGCATCCGTTTCCCACGAGGAGCACGCCGACGCCAGGAGAAGTGCGACCGCCCAGGCGGGCGCGCGGCGGATCAGAGACGCGGCAGCCGCGAAGGCTCGGCGCAGGCGCGCTCGACCTCGGCGACCGTCTTCGGCGTGCCCGCGGTGAGGACGTCGCAGCCCTCCGCGGTGATCAGCACGTCGTCCTCGATGCGGATCCCGATGCCGCGCAGCTCGCGCGGAACGGTGTGCGTGATCTTCTCGGCCTTCGCCTTCTCTTCGTCCTCGATCTTTCGCGCGGCGGCGGCGCCGAGGCGCAGGCGGCGCTCCCATGCCTCTTCCTCGCTGTACTCGCGCAGGTGGAACGTCGCCGTCTCGCGCTCGGGATCGAAGTAGAGGCCGGGCTCGACGGTGAGCACCATGCCGGGCTCGAGGACGCGCGACTTCCGGTCGATCCGGTAATCCCCGACGTCGTGCACATCCATGCCGAGCCAGTGCCCCGTGCCGTGCATGTAGAACTCGCGATAGTGGTGCATCGCGAGCGAGTCCTCGACCCCGCGCGGCAGCGCGCCCAGCGCGACGAGGCCTTCGGTGAGCACGCGCCGGGCCGCCTCGTGGACCGCCTCGTACCGGCTGCCCGGCCGCGCGGCGGCGACGCCGGCGAGCTGCGCGCGCAGGACGATCTCGTAGACCGCGCGCTGCGCGGCCGTGAAGCGTCCGTTGACGGGGAAGGTGCGCGTGATGTCGGCCGAGTGATAGCCCCACTCGCAGCCGGCGTCGATCAGCAAGAGGTCGCCGTCCTCCATCTTCCGGTTGTTCTCGCTGTAGTGGAGGATGCACGCGTTGGGCCCCGACGCCACGATCGACGGATAGCCGTTGCGCGGCGAGCCGTTCACGCGGAACACGTACTCGAGCGCCGCCTGCACCTGATACTCGTAGAGCCCGGGCCGCGCGTAGCGCATCGCTTCGATGTGGGCGTCGCGGCTGATCTCGCACGCGCGGCGATGGCGCGCCAGCTCGGCGGGCGAGCGGCGCAGCCTGAGCTCGTTGAGGATCGGCCCGGGATCCTCGATCCGCACGGGCGCCGCGAAGCCGCGGGCCCGCGCCGCTCTCAGATCGCCGACCAGGCGCGTGACCCGGCCGTCGAACGCGCCGCTGCCGAGCTTGTAGAAGATCGCCGGGCGGTCGACCATGTATTCGCGCAGCTTCGCGTCGAGCCGGTCGATCGTGTACGCGGCGTCGGCGCCGTAGGTCGCGATGGCGCCCTCGACGCCGGCGCGCCGGCCGTTCCAGATCTCCATCTCGCGATCGCGGGGGCGCACGAAGAGGACGTAGCGCTCCTTCGCGTCCGCCGGGTTGAAGACGGCGACCGCGTCCGGCTCCTCGAACCCGGTCAGGAAGAAGAAGTCGGAGGCCTGGCGGAACTCGTAGTTGACGTCCGAGTTGCGCGGGATTTCTCGCGCGCCGGGGATGATGGCGAGACCGTCCCCGATGGCGGCCGCGAATCGCTGTCGGCGCTCGACGAAGGGGGCTGGATCGAATGGGCTCATCGGGGCAATAATACAACGGCGAAGGGGGAGCGTCCCATGCACGTCGGAATGGCGGCCGTCTTCCAGAACCCCGGCAAGGCACGTACGGACCGCGAAGTCTATCGAAACGAGCTCCGGCTCGCCGATCTGGCCGAGCCGCTCGGCTTCGAGTCGATCTGGGGCGTCGAGCATCACTTCACCGATTACACGATGTGCCCGGACGTGCTGCAGTTCCTGACGTACATGGCCGGCCGCACCGAGCGCGCACGCCTGGGCTCGATGGTGGTGGTGCTCCCGTGGCACGACCCGATGCGCGTGGCCGAGGAAGTCTCGATGCTCGACAACATCTCGGGCGGCCGGCTCATCCTGGGTCTCGGGCGCGGCGCCGGCAAGGTCGAGTTCGACGGCTTCCGCCTCTCGATGGACGAGTCGCGCCAGCGCTTCACCGAATCGGCCGAGATGCTGCTGCGCGGGCTCGAGACGGGCTACTGCGAATACACCGGCACCTTCGTGCAGCAGCCGCGGGCGGCGATCCGGCCGGCGCCCTTCAAGTCGTTCCGCGGCCGCACCTACGCCGCGGCCGTCTCGCCGGAGTCGCTGCCGGTCATGGCCAGGCTCGGCGTCGGGATCCTGATCATCCCGCAGAAGCCGTGGAAGGAAGTCGCGCGCGAGCTGGAGACCTATCGCACGATCTATCGCGAGATGAACGGCGTCGACGCGCCGCCGCCGGTCTCCGCGGGCTGGACGTTCTGCGACGAGAGCCCGGCCCGCGCCGAGGAGATGGCGCGGCGGTTCATCGGCGGCTACTACCAGACCGTGCTCGACCACTATCAGTTCCAAGGCGATCACCTCGCCCGCACGAAGGGCTACGAGTACTACGGCAAGATGGCCGAGAAGATCGGGCAGTACGGCACCGACAAGGTGATCGAGTACTTCATGAATCTTCAAGTGTGGGGCACGCCCGAGCAGTGCTACGAGAAGATCCTCGACATCCACGCGCGCACCGGCAACAGCCACTACGTCGGCGTCTTCAGCTACGCCGGCATGCCGTACGAGGACGCCGAGCAGAACATGCGGCTCTTCGCGCGTGAGGTCATGCCCGCGCTCAGGAAGCTCGGCGTCGAGGCGCCGGCCGCCGAGCGCGTGCCGGCGGCGTCACCCGCCGGCGAGCCCGGCGACGTGGGACTCCTCGGCTCATGACCACGCCGCTGAGCGTCTACCTGCCGTTCAACATCGACTGCCTGCGCGGCGCCTTCGTGCCGGCCAAGCGCGGGACGAAGCCGCCGACCGAGCGCGGCAACTGGCTCATCGTCCAGGACCAGAAGCTCCTCGTCGTCTCTGACGGCGACCGCTTCCGGCTGCCGTCGGGCGCGCGCCCCGCGAACCTCGACGGCGCGCTCGGCGAGGCGATCTGGCTCGGCACCCTGGGCGGCGACACCGAGTGCTGGGTGGCGTCGCTGCCGCGCGATGCCGTCGTACCCGACGAGTTCCAGCGCGAGACGCTCGTGCCGATGGCGGGCACGCGGCTGCCCGACGATCTGCTCTCACTGGGCGGCATGGCGATGCAGGCCCTCTGGTGGGAATCGACGAGCGGCTTCTGCCCCCGCTGCGGTCACGCCACCGAGCGCCTCGCGGGCGAGTGGGGCAAGCTCTGCCCGAAGTGCAAGTACGAGCACTATCCGCACCTGCACCCGGCGGTCATCGTCGTCGTGCGCGACGGCGACCGCGTGCTGCTCGCGCGCAAGGCCATCTGGGCGCCCGGCCGCTACGCGCTCGTCGCCGGCTTCGTCGACAACGGCGAATCGCTCGAGGGCTGCGTGGCCCGGGAGGTGAAGGAAGAAGTTGGCGTCGACGTGAAGGACATCACGTACGTCGGGAGCCAGAACTGGCCCTTCCCGAGCCAGCTGATGGTCGGCTTCGTCGCCACCTACGCGGGCGGCGAGATCAAGGTGGACGCCGAGGAGCTGGAGGACGCGCGCTGGTTCCCGTGCTCGAGCCTCCCCAGCCTGCCCTCGCGCCACAGCATCTCGCGTTTCCTGATCGACAACTTCGCGCGCTGACCCGGCGGGAGTCGCCGTGACCACCTGATGCCTGGCAGGGACCACTCGAAAGGAGGCGCCCATGCCGAACCGAGTGAGAGTCAACCTCGCCAATCCCGCGGAGCTCCTGGAGCTTCCGGGCATCGGACCCGAGCAGGCCCGGGCCATTCTCAAGTTTCGCGCCGAGCATGGGCCCATCCAGGACGCGAAGCAGCTCGCCGCGATCCTGCGCGCGTGGCCCGTGGCCGAGACGATCTGGGATCGGGTCGCGTTCGATCCCGCGGACAGCACCGCGCCCGAGGCGCCGGGCGCCTAGAGGGCCGCGTCGCGGCGATATCATCTCGACAAGGAGGTCACGCCATGGTCATCCGGATTACCTGGGGCAAGCTTCGGGCGGGCGCGTGGAACGATTTCGAGCGGACCTACCGGGAGAACGTCCTCACCAAGGGCAAGGGCCTGAAGGGGCTGCGCGGGCGATGGCTCGCGCAGGACGCCGGGGACAAGGACACCGGGTTCGCGGTGAGCTTGTGGGACGACTCCGCGGACATGAAGGCCTACGAGGAGAGCGCCCTCTACCGTGAGATCATGGCGCCGCTCCAGCCGTTCTTCGTCGGGGAGTACAAGACCTACCGCTGCGACGTGAAGTACACCGACGTCAAATAGCAGGTCACGACGACCGGACGGAGTGGCGCTGTATCAGGCCGATGCGGCGCCGGCGGGCACCGGCAGGACGGCGCCGCATTGCTTGCATGCGCGCAACGTCGGGCTCGCGTTGAATTTCTTGATGACGTCCAGCAGCTCCACCTCGATGTTCGTGACCGAGAACGTCGTCTCGTGGAGCTTGGCGCCGCACGCGTCGCAGAACCACGCGAGCCCGTCGCGCTCGTCGGGCCGCCGCTTGCGCTCGATGACCAGTCCCCAGGTGTCGGCGGGGCGGATCGGGCAGTGCGGCGTCCCGGCGCGGCAGAGCATCGCCTCACCCTCGCGCACCGTGATGTCGCGCGGCGTGCCGTCGGCGTCGATGCACCGCACGGTGATGTCCCCCTTCAGCTGATAGAAGATCTCGTCGCCCGGATCGATGTGGAAGTCGTTCCGCGCGTTGGGTCCGCGCACGATCTGGTAGATGAACTCGCTCTCGGGGAACACTTCCTTGTTCGCGACCGGCCCGCTGAACAAGGTCTTGTGCTCCTCGATCCACTTCAGCAGGTGCACCGGCGAAATGTTCGCCATCGACTCCTCCCACTCCGGCGCCGAGCCTAGCGCTGGACCTCGGCGACCCACGCGGTCGTCCGGCCGCCGACCGTGAGATACCTGATGCGCTCGCCGCGCACCGTCACCGGGCTCTGCAGGCGTTTGCTCCATCGGGTGTGAAACAGCCACTTCGGCGGAAAGCGGTCGCTGTCGGCGCCGGCGCGCACCGCCGTCGAGATGACCGAGCGCAGCCGCGATCGGATCCGGCCGACCTCCGCGCGCGTCAGGGTGTGCGTGCGCCGCCGCGGATCGATGCGCGCCTGGTAGAGCACCTCGTCGGCGATCCAGTTGCCGACGCCCGCCGAGAACGACTGATCGAGCAGCACCGCCTTCACGGGCGCCGCGCGCGCGCCGAAGAGCGCGGCGAGCCGGCCGAGGGGCGGCAGATCGTGGAGGGCGTCGAAGCCGAGCAGGCTGATCGGCGGCTCGGCCGCCGGATCGTGGCGCAGCCGAACCCGGCCGAGCCGGCGGGCGTCGTGAAACACGATCTCGCCGCCGTCGTCGAGCACGAGGTGCAGCTTGAGAAAGCGCGGCGGCCACTGGTTTTCCTCGGCGCGCCTGCCCTCCACGACGAGGCGGGTGGGCCGGCGGCCGCGGACCGCGATCCCGCCGGACATCCCGAAGTGGAAGCTCGGCCACGGCCGGCGATCGAGCTCGAGCCAGAGGTGCTTGCCGTGGCGGTGAGCCGCGATCACACGGCGCCCGAGGAGTGCCCCGCGGATGCGCGCCGGGCTCACACCCTGGAACACGATCGAGTCCGGCGCGGCGCGGACGCTCACGATCCGCCGGCCGACGGCAGATCGCGTCAGCAGGCGGCGGGCGGCCTCGACCTCGGGCAGCTCGGGCATCGCGCTAGTGTACCCGAGACCCCGGCGAGGGGCCGGAGACGCCCGACCGCCGCACGTGATACGCTTCGGCCCTATCTGGGGCCGAGTCCCCGAGAATCCCCGCGAGGAGCTGTCGATGGCACGGATGACCGGTGGTGAAGCGATCGTGAAGGCGCTCGCCCGCGAGGGCGTGAAGGTGGCGTTCGGGCTTCCGGGCGTCCAGCTCTACGGCATCGTCACCGCGTTCCGCGACGAGCCGATCCGGTTCATCACCGTCCGCCACGAGGGCTCGTCGACGTACATGGCCGACGGCTACGCGCGCGCCGGCGGCGGCGTCGGCGTGGCGGTGGCCGTGCCCGGCCCCGGCTTGCTGAACGCGTCGGCCGGGCTCAATACCGCCTACTCCGCGTCGTCACCGGTCTTGTTGATCGCCGGACAGGTTCCGCGCCACCAGATCGGCAAGAAGATCGGCGTGCTCCACGAGCTCGACGACCAGCTCGACGCCATCGCCGGCTCGACGAAGTGGCGGCACAGCATCATGCAGGTCGCCGACGCGCCGCGGATCGTCCGCGAGGCCTTCGCGCAGCTGCGGAGCGGCCGCCCGCGCCCGGTCGCCATCGATATGCCGTGGGACACGATGGAAGAAGAGGTCGACGTCACCCTGCCGGCGGTCGGCCCGCATCCGGCGCCGGCCGCCGCGCCCGCAGCCGACGTCGACCGCGCGGCCGAGGCGCTCTTGCGTGCGCAACGGGTCGCCATCTACGCGGGCGGCGGCGTCAATCTCTCGGGCGCCCACGCGGCGCTCGCCGCCGTCGCCGAGCACCTGCAGGCCGGCGTCGTCGAGACCGCCGAGGGCAAGGGCGCGCTCAGCGACGCCAGCGATCTCTCGCTCGGCGCCGGCCTCTTCCCCAAGAGCCCGCTGCGCCGCTATCTCGACGCGGCCGATGTCATCCTGGTCGTCGGCAGCCGCTGCGCGATCGCCATGTTCCAGCCCGAGCAGCAGGTGATCCAGATCGACGCCGACGCCGACGAGATCGGCCGCAACCACAAGAAGACGACCGGGCTCGTCGGCGACGCGAAGGCCACGCTCGAGGCGCTGCTCGAGCGGCTGCGCGCCAGCGGCAAGCCGCGGGCGTCGCAGACGGCCGAGCGCGAGAAGATCCGCGAAGAAGTCGCCGGCTTCATGACCCAGGAGCCGAATTCCTCGATCCTCCGGTCGCTGCGCCAGGGTATTCCCCAGGACGCGACCGTCATCGCCGGCATGACGCAGATCGGCTACTTCTCGCGCCCGTTCTTCCCGGTCTACCACCCGCGCACGTACATCACCTCGTCGTACTCCGGCAACCTCGGGTTCGAGTATCCGACCGCGCTCGGCGCCAAGGTGGCCAACCCCAATCGCCCGGTGGTCATGATCGCCGGCGACGGGGGCTTCATGTATTACGCCCAGGAGATGTCAACGGCCGTGCAGCAAGGGATCAACGTCGTCGCGGTCGTCTTCAACGACAACGCCTACGGCAACGTCGCGCGCGATCTCGACGAGCACTGGGGCGGCAAGTTCGCGGCCGAGCTGCACAACCCCGACTTCGTGCGGCTCGCCGAGGCCTACGGCGCCGTCGGCCGGCGCGCGAAGGAGCCGGCCGAGGTCGGCAAGCTGGTCGCCGACGCGATCCAGATGGACCGGCCCGTGCTGATCGAGGTGCCGGTGGGGCGGATGGCGAGGCCCGTGTTCTTCTCGCCGCTCAAGACCCTGCCGCGCTATCAGCACTAGTCTCGCAGCGCAGTGCGCGCTGCAGGCCGTCGGGGCTCCCCCGCCGGCGGAGGCGCGCCGATGAACCGAAGGAGAGGACGATGGAATTCGAGTACTCGAAGAAGACCAAGATGTACATGGAGCAGCTCCAGGACTTCATGACCAAGTACATCTATCCGAACGAGAAGGTCTTCCACGACCAGCTCAACGCGGCGCCGACCCGATGGCAGATCCCGCCGATCATGGAGGAGCTCAAGGCCACGGCGCGCGAGCGCGGCCTCTGGAACCTCTTCCTGCCCGAGAGCGAGCGCGGCGCCGGGCTCGCCAACCTCGAGTACGCCCCCCTCTGCGAGATCATGGGTCGCTCGCCGATCGCCCCGGAAGCGTTCAACTGCTCGGCGCCCGACACCGGCAACATGGAGACGATCGAGCGCTACGGCACCGAGGCCCAGAAGCAGCAGTGGCTGGTGCCGCTGCTCGAGGGCAAGATCCGCTCGGCGTTCATCATGACCGAGCCGAAGGTGGCCTCGTCGGATGCCACGAACATCGAGTCGTCGATCGTCCGCGAAGGCGATTCCTATGTCATCAACGGGCACAAGTGGTGGAGCTCGGGCATCGGCGACCCGCGCTGCAAGATCCTCATCTTCATGGGCAAGACCGACGCGAAGAACCCCGACCGCTACAAGCAGCAGTCGATGATCCTGGTGCCGCGCGACACGCCGGGCATCAAGGTGCTCCGCATGCTGACCGTGTTCGGCTACGACGACGCGCCACATGGCCACGGCGAGGTGCTGTTCGAGAACGTCCGCGTGCCCGCCTCCAACATCCTGCTGGGCGAGGGGCGCGGCTTCGAGATCGCCCAGGGGCGCCTCGGCCCCGGCCGCATCCACCATTGCATGCGCCAGATCGGCGTGGCCGAGCGCGCGCTCGAGCTCATGTGCAGGCGCTCGCAGAACCGCGTCGCGTTCGGCAAGCGGCTGGCCGAGAACGACATCACCCTCGAGCGCATCGCGCAGTCGCGGATCGAGATCGACCAGGCGCGCCTGCTCGTCCTGCACGCGGCCTACATGATGGACACCGTCGGCAACAAGGCGGCCAAGCAGGCCATCGCCGAGATCAAGGTGGCGGTGCCCAACATGACGCTTCAAGTTGTCGAGCGCGCCATGCAGCTCCACGGCGGCGGCGGCGTGAGCCAGGAATTCCCGCTGGCGTCGATGTGGGCGCACTCGCGCACCCTGCGCTTCGCCGACGGGCCGGACGAGGTGCACCGCCGCCAGATCGGCCGGCTGGAGCTCCGCAAGCACGGTTGAGCACGACGTCGCTCCGATCCGGCGCGCAACGCCTCGTCGCCGGTCTGGAGACCGCCGGGGTCACCCTGGCCGCCTCCGTGCCCGACACCTGGATCGGCAAGCTGATGGCGACGGTGCGGGCCTCGCGGACGATCCGCGCCGTCGACGCCGCGCGCGAGGAGGAAGCGGTGGCGATCGCCTGCGGCGCCGGGCTCGCCGGCGGCCGCGGCGCGGTGCTGATCCAGAACGCCGGGCTCTTCAACTGCGGCGGTGTCCTGGCCGGACTCGTCGACCTCTACCGGATCCCCTGCTTCTTCATCGTGTCCTACCGCGGCGACGGGCGCGATCCCGTCTACTATCACGAGCCCAAAGGCAAGGTGACCGAGCCGACGCTCGCCGCCTGGCGGCTGCCCTACGCGATCGCCGATCGCACGGGCGACCTCGCGGCGCAGGTCGGCCGCGGCGTCGACGCCGCGCAGAGGTCGCGCGGCCCGTTCGTGCTCCTGATCAGCGGCGAGGATCTCGAGTGACTGCGCGCAAGCCGTTGCTCGAGGCGCTCGTCGCGATGCTCGCGCCCGACGACGTCCTGGTCTCGTGCCTCGGCGCCAACTCGCGCTATCTCCCGCATCTCAGCGTGCGGGTGCCGGTGTTCGCGCTGTGCGACTCGATGGGCGCGGCGATCCCGCTGGCGCTCGGCATGGCGCTGCAGCGACCCGACCGCCACGTGGTGGCCCTCGAGGGCGACGGCTCGCTCCTGATGTGCCCGAACGTTCTCGCGACCGTCGCCGCCGCTCGTCCCTCGAACCTGACGGCGCTCTTGTGGGTGAACGGCCACTACGAGTCGTCGGGCGGTCAGGCGCTCCCCTCGGCGCCCGTGGACTGGACCTCGCTCGCAAAAGGCCTCGGCATCACGAAGGTCGAGCGGGTCGGCGATGTGCCGGCGCTTCGCGCGGCGTTCCCGCGAGCGCGCGGCGCGAGGGAACCGGCGCTGCTGGTCGTCGACGTGGCCTTCGATCCGAACGAGCCGATCCCGCCCTACTCCGAGCGGCCCGACGAGATCCGGGCGCGATTCCGGATTTTGTAACGACCGCTCGCGGCCACGCCCGAGCCCCCCGTGACTCGCCGGCCCCGGGCCGAGGCTTGCGAGACGTCCGGGGCCAGGCTGAACCCAGGTTCAGGTTCCGGACATCCCGCGGGAAAATGTGCAAGCCGCTTCAACTAGTACGAAACTTGCGTGCGCGGCGCCGTCTCCTAAATCCTCGCCTGCGCTGGATCTCCGCCTCGGCACAGGGCTTGCCGTTGAACTCCCGTATGGCGCGAACCCCTGACGAGGTCGAACGCTGGTACACGGTGCGCAAGGCAGCGATTCTCTGTCACCGTGCCGAAGGCACGATCCGGAATCTTCTCTCGAAGCATGACCTGCCACGACGACTTGTCCGTGGCCCGGGCAGGAACCCGAGAAGGATCGCCCTGCTCGCCCCGTCGACCGTCCGGGCCTTGCAGCGTCTCACTCTCCGCCCCTGACGCGACAGCACCGCACCGACCTTCTCCTCGTCGGCGCCGACCGTCACACTCGAGTCTCACGCTCGACCATCACGCTGATCTATCACGCCGTGATCAATCGGGAACTCTTCACACCTCAAGGGGATCTTCCTGTTAGCGCGTAGATGATTCTCCCGATTGGCACACCCTCGGCCAACGACCTAAGTTGTGTTTCACGAGCAGGAGAGGTCCTGCTCGGCCGATACCATCGTTCGCCCGACCCGGATATCGGCGCCGCAGTCCTGAGCGAGGGAGAGCCCGGTGGTCGAGGGACGTCAGAGTGAAGGCGCCGCCCTAACAAGCGGAGGCGACGCCCGCCCGAGCATCGGGCCGCCTCTCCCCATTCAAGCGAGTCACGCGTTTTCGACGCCGATCGGATCGCCGCATCGGTGGGCGGTCTGGGACGCCTTCCTCGAAACGACCGGCGCGACGGGATTCATGCAGTCCTCCTGGTGGGCCGACTTTCGCAGCACGACCGGATGGCAGTCCTTCGGTGTCGTGCTCAGGCACGGGAGCACCATCGTGGGTGGCGCGACCGTGCTGAAATTAGAATACAGTGCCGAGAGCTGCTTCTACTACATCCCGGAAGGCCCGGTCCTGCCCGAGGACGAGACGAGCGCGGATCAGGTCTTCCAACAGCTGATCGGCGCTCTCGAAAGACGGCGCGCCGCCGAGTCGCTGGTCGTCAGCCACCTTCGTATCGAGCCTCGATGGCAGCACGTCCGCCCCTGTGTTCGAGGGTTTCTCCAGGCGAACCGGTTCATGGAGCCGCGCAACACGATCTGCATCGATTTGCGTCCAGGGACCGACGCCATCCTCGCCCAGATGAAACCCAAGGGACGCTACAACATCCGAGTCGCGCAACGACACGGGGTGTCGATCGTCGAAGATGGCTCGCCCCAGGGGCTCGAGGACTTCTTGACCGTCTACGGCGAGACGATCCGTCGCCATGCCCTGCCGGGAAAGTCCCCCAGCTACTTTCGGACGCTCATTCCGCTGCTGACGACCACGGGGCACGGCTCGGTGTTCTTCACGGAGTACGGCGGCGCGAGACTCGCGACGGCGCTCGTGGTCTATTTCGGCCCTCGGGCGACCTACTTCTTCGGGGGATCGCTCGGCGTCCATCGCAACGTCATGGCGCCCTATCTCCTGCACTTCGAGATCATGCGCCGGGCGCACGCCCTCGGTTACGAGGAATACGACCTCTGGGGCGTCGCCCCGGAGGGCCAATCCGACCATTCGTGGAGCGACATCAGCGTGTTCAAACGCAAGCTCGGGGGACGCGAGCTCGCGCTCGTGCCGACCCTCGACTACGTGTACGACCCGCTCGCCTACGAGCGCTATACGACATGGGATTCCTGAGAATCGTGCGTTTTCGCGCCGTACCCGGTCGGCGCAACCCCAGCGACCACCGTGTCGGGACGCTGGGTCCCATCAGGCCGCAGAAATCCTGGCCAGAGAGGAGGGTTGATAGGCGGGAATTGGGCACCGGGCCAACAATCGTTCGGACCCGAAGTGGAATACACAGGAGAGAACCATGCTTTTGACCCTAGAGATCGAGGAGCTGGAAGCGCGTATCGCCCCCGGCCTGGTGTGTGCCCCCGACGACCACGGCAGCAAGGGCCACGAAGGCAGCAAGGGCGACCACGGCAGCAAGGGCGACCACGGCAGCAAGGCCAACGCCGGCAGCAAGGACGCTCACGCCGGCAGCAAGGACAGCGGGAGCAAGTGCGTGTAAGTCGTGACCGCGCGCGCGTGCTTCATCGCTAAGCTGACCCGATGAGCGATCCTGCCTGTCGTATCGAGGCGTGGCCGCGCGGCGAACGTCGCCGGTCCGTCGCGGTGCGGCAGGCAGGGTCCTCGTTGGCCTGCACATGACTCCAGGACAGCTACTGATCGCCGGGCGGCCCAAGTTCCGCGACGACATCATCGTCACGCGTCACGAGGACGCCACGAACGCTCCCTTCGTCGCGAAGGACCCCCGCACGACCCAGTTCTTCCGCTTCCGCGAGGCGGAGCACTTCATTCTCAGCCAGCTGGACGGAGTGACTCCCCTCGACGTGGTCCGGCAGCGAACGGAGGAGCGCTTCGGTGCGACCTTGCCCCAGGAGACGTTGATCAAGTTCGTCCGTACGCTGGAGAGCCACGGCCTGCTCGAAACCGACAAGGCGCGGCGCGGGAGTCGGTCGCGCGCGCGGCTCAAGGGAGGTCTGCTCTCCCTCCGATTCAAGGTGTTCGATCCGGACAAGCTCTTGACCCGAATGGTCACGCCTCTGGAGCCGCTCTTCAGCAAGACCTTCGTCGGCCTGACACTCGCGCTCATCATTCTCGCGGTGGTGACGTTCGCGGCCAATACCGACGAGATCCACCGGGGCCTCGTCGGCTTGCTGAGCGTGCACTCGCTGCTGGCGGTCTGGGTGCTCATCGTCGTCGTGGGCGCCGTCCACGAGTTCGCCCACGGGCTCGCCTGCAAGCGCTACGGCGGCGAAGTCCACGACATGGGGATCTTCCTCATCTACTTCAATCCGGCGTTCTATTGCGACGTGAGCGATGCGTGGCTCTTCCCGCAGCAGTCGAGGCGGCTGCTCGTGACGCTCGCCGGACCCTACCTGGAGCTCGTGGTGTGGGCGCTCGCCACGCTCGTCTGGCGCGTCACCACGCCGGAGAGCCTCGCGAGCTCGACCGCGCTGATCGTGCTGGCGACGACCGGATTCAAGATCGTGCTGAATCTGAACCCGTTGCTCAAGCTCGACGGGTACTACCTGCTGAGCGATTGGCTGGGCGTGCCGAACCTGCGCCAGAGGTCCTTCGACTATGTCGGCAGATGCTTCTCGCGCCTCGAAGGGACGTCCTCGGAGGCGCCCGTCGTCAGCCGCCGGGAGCGGAGGATCTACCTCGCCTACGGTTCACTCGCCATGCTGTACTCGATCGGTACCTTGTGGTTCGTCGCGATACGCCTGGGCGGTCTCATCTCGCGCTTTCAGGCGTGGGGGTTGCTCGCGTTCCTCGTGCTGTTCAGCGCACGGCTTCGCAACCGGCTGCGCCGGCTTCCATTCTGGCGCCCCGCAACCCCCGCGCCAACGCCGGGCCCGGACAAGGCGGCGGCGCCGACGAGGAAAAAGCGGCGCGCGCTCGTGGCGCTGGCGATCCTGGCGGTCGCCTCGGTGCTCGTCAAGATCGACCTGCGGGTCGCCGGGGAGTTTCGGGTGCTCCCGACCAGGAACGCCGAGGTTCGCACCGAGGTCGAGGGCCTCGTCGCCGAGGTCTATGTCCGGGAAGGCATGAAGATCCAGCAGGGCGATCTCGTAGCCCGGCTCTCCGACCGCGACCTCGCCGCGGAGCTCAGAAAGACCGAGGCCGACATCGCCGAGAAGCAGGCAACCTTGCGCATGCTACGGATCGGGACTCGGCCCGAAGAGATCGCGGTGGCCGAGAAGGAAGTTGAGACCGCGGAGGCTCGTGTGGTCGGGAGCGAGCGGCGCTACCGAGAGGCGACCACGATGCGGGCGGAGAAGCTGGTCCGGCAGGAGTCAGCCGTCGCCAAGGCCGAGCAGCGCCTCAAGTACAAGCGTAGCAACCTGGAGCGCATGCGGACCTTGCGTGAGAACGAGCTGATCTCCCTCAAAGACCTCGAGCAGGCCGAAGAAGACGCGGTCGTCAGGGACAAGGAGCTCGACGAGGCGCGCGCCGAGCTGGAGATCACGCGCGCCGACGACCTGGCCGACGTCCGCAAGGAGCTGGCGCTGGCCCGGACCTCGCTCGCCGAGGCCAGGGGGCGGCTGGCCAAGCTCCGCGCGGGCTCGCGCCGCGAGGAGATCGAGGCGATGGAGGCGGAGGTCGCGCGCCGCGAGACGCAACGCCGCCTCCTCGAGGAACAGCTGCGCCTCACGAAGATCCCGAGCGCGATCGCGGGCATCGTCACCACACCCGAGCGTCAGCTGCGGGAGCTGATCGGCCAGCACGTGAACAAAGGCGATCTGCTCGCCTCCGTTCACCGGCTCGATACCGTCACGGCCGAGATCGCGCTCTCGGAAAAAGACATCGGCGACGTGGCGACCGGGCAGCGGGTCGCCGTCAAGGCGCGAGCCTATCCGAGCCTGACCTTCGAGGGCACCGTGACCTCGGTGGCCGCCGCGGTGCGGACGGGCACTCCGATCCCGCCGGTCAAGGGCGCGGCGACGATGACGCCGATCCCCGAGGAAGGCGGCGGCGACCGGGTCGTCCTGGTCACTACCGAGATCGAAAACCATTCCCTGCTGCTCAAGCCCGAGATGACGGGACGCGCCAAGATCTCCTGCGGGGAACGGCCGATCCTCTCGGTGCTCACCCGGCGATTGGTTCGTGTCGTCCGGGTCGAGTTCTGGTCGTGGTGGTGAGCTGATGGAGCGGCGTCCCGACGCGATCGATCTCGAGATCAGTCGTATCACGAGCGCGGAGGCCCACCGACACGTCGACGAGTGGGTCTATCTCATCGGCCGCCCACCGCTCAACGACTTCCGGCACTTCATGACCGTCGTGGCCGAGAATGGTCACCTCGCCGACGAGCGGCCGCTCATCGAGGAGTGGCACGCCGCCGCCGCTCAGGTCGCGGCGCTGCAGCGGCAAGAGGCCGGGATCGCGGACAATCCGCGCATCGAGGCGGTGCCCCGGCATCTCGAGGCACTGTGCGAGCGCGTGCTCGCCGACCCGGTCTTCCGCCACTCCTTCAAGGTCGTCCCGACCGACATCGGCTTCGTCGAGCTGGACCAGCTCGTCGTCTGGCAGAAGACGGTCAATCGAGGCCATCTCGAGCTCCTGAAACAGCGTCTGGGCCCGACGCCCACCGATGAGGACATCTTCGAAACCTGCTTGCCCTACGACCATCCGAAGCCGCCGGTGAAGTGGATGCAGACCCACAATGACACCTTCGTGCTCGTCTCGCCGTCCAACGATCTGCGGTTTCTCGATTCCGTCTACCTGGAGCCGTCCCAGGTCGTTGGGCGCTCGCCGGTCGGTGCGGAGGCCGCGATCATCGGGCTGGTGGTCGGCTTCGGCTCGAATTTCCTCAACGCCGTCCAGGCCGAGAACCGGCTCATTCTCATCAACGGCACCCATCGGGCCTATTCCCTCCGCGCGATGGGCTTCACGCACGTGCCGTGCATCATCCAGCATGTCTCGACGCGTGACGAGCTCCAGGCCGCCGGTACATCCGATGTCAGACGCAACCCCGACGCCTACCTCCGTCAAGCGCGGCCGCCGATGTTCAAGGACTACTTCGACGCTCGCCTCAGCAAGATCGTGCCGGTACCGCGTCGACTCCGGCAGGTCAGGGTGAAGTTCGACGTCGACGCCTCGGATTTCCCGGCGATGTGAGCTCCAGCCGACTCGCGCATACCGCGTACGCTTGACCGGCCTCGGCCTTTGGGGCAAGCTTCCCCACCGAGCGTGGACACTCGACGCCGCAAATCCCTTGGGACCCGACTGAACGACCCGAGCTCGCCACGCCGGCCCTGCCGCGCGGCCGGCACGACGCTGTCCTGATCGACGGTGGACCGAGGGTTGCGCGTCGGCGTTGACGTGGGCGGCACCTTCACCGACCTGGTGGCCTGCGACTCGGCGGGCCGGACGACCTCGCTGAAGGTGCCGACGACGCCGGCCAACCCGGCCGGCGGCGTACTCGACGGCCTGGCCATCGTCGGCCGCGTGGCCGGCCGCTGCGCCTCGCTCGCCCACGGGACCACGCTCGTGACCAACGCGATCGTGGAGCGCCGGGTGGGCGTGGTCGGCCTCGTCACCACGCGGGGCTTCGGCGACGTGCTCGAGATCGGCCGCATGAACCGTCCGCACCTCTATCGGATCGACCTGCCGGCCAAGCCCGAGCCGCTCGTGCCGCGGCGCCTCCGGGCCGAAGTCGGCGAGCGCGTCGGGCCCGACGGCTCCGTGCTCTCACCGCTGGATCTCGGCGAGCTGCCGAAGATCGTCGAGCGATTCCGCCGCCAGGGGGTGGAGAGCGTCGCGATCTGTCTCCTGCACGCCTACGCGAATCCGGCCCACGAGCAGGCGCTGCGCCAGGCCCTCGCCGCGCACTTTCCGTACCTGTCGGTCTCGAGCGAGATCAACGCCGAGTTCCGCGAGTACGAGCGCACGTGCACGACCGTGCTCAACGCGGCGGTCATGCCGCTCGCCGCGCGCTACGTCGACGATCTGGTCGCCCGGATGGCGGCGAGCACCGGCGCGGTGCCGATCCATCTCCTGCACTCCGCCGGCGGCATGATGTCGATCGACACCGCGCGGGTGCGTCCGCTCACGATGGCGATGTCGGGCCCGGCCGCCGGCGTGGCGGCGGCCGCCTATCTGGCGCGCACGCTCGATCTCCCGCGCGCGCTGGCCTTCGACATGGGCGGCACGACCACCGACGTGTGTCTCGTCACCGACGGCGTGCCGGAGACAGCGCGCCAGCGCAAGCTCGGCGACTATCCGGTCCGGCTGCCCGCCGTCGGCGTGGAGTCGATCGGCGCCGGCGGCGGCTCGATCGCCTCCGTCGATTCCGCGGGGGCCCTCAAGGTCGGGCCGCGGAGCGCCGGCGCGGTGCCCGGCCCCGCGTGCTACGGCCTGGGCGGAACCGAGCCGACCGTCAGCGACGCCAACCTGATCCTCGGCTACCTCAACCCCGAGCGGATCTACGGCGGCTCGATCCGGCTCGATCGCGCGCGGGCCGAGCGGGCGCTCGAGCCGCTCCAGCGCCGCTTCGGTCTGTCGCTGCTGGACGCCGCGCACGCCGTGGTCGAGGTGGCCAACGCGAACATGCAGCGGGCGCTCCGGCTGGTCTCGGTGCAGCGCGGCTACGATCTGCGCGAGTTCACCTTGATCGCCTACGGCGGCGCCGGCCCGGTCCACGCGGGCGCGCTCGCGCGCGAGGCCGGCATCGCGCGGATCGTCGTGCCCGCGCACTCCGGCGCGTTCTCGGCGCTCGGCTGCCTGGTCTCACCGCTCAGGTACGACGCGGTGCAGACCCACCGGATGCGCCTCGAGGCCTGGGACGGCAAGATCGTCGCCGACCGTTTGCGCGGGCTCGAGTCGCACTGTCTGGCGCCGCTGCTCGACGAGGGCCACGCGGCCGAGCGCGTGCTGCTGAAGCGGAGCGCCGACCTCCGCTACGCCGGGCAGAACTACGAGCTCGAGGTGGACTATGGCGCCGGCACGCCCCAGGCGCTCCGCGAGGCGTTCGAGCGACGCCATCGCCAGCTCTACGGCTACGCGACGGGCGAGAGCGTCGAGTGCGTCAACCTCCGGGTCACCGCGCAGCTCGTGCGCGACGAGCCGACGCTCGGCGCGAGCGTCGCCGCGGCCCCGGCGGCGCCGGTCGGCGAGCTCCGAGCGTATTTTCGGGACGCGGGAGCCGTCACGATGCCGCGCTACGAGCGCGGCGCGCTGGCGGTGGGCCAGACCCTCGCCGGCCCCGCGCTCGTCGAGGACGCGTGGTCGACGACGCTCGTGTACCCCGGCCAGCGCTGCCGCGCCGATCGCCTGGGCAACCTCCTGATCGAGGTCGCGCCGTGACCCTGCATCCGGCCACGCTCGAGGTCGTGCGCAACGCGCTCTACGCGATCGCCGAGGAGATGAGCGTGATCGTCATGCGCTCGGCGCGCTCACCGCTGCTCAAGGAAGCCGGCGATCTCTCCTCCGCGCTCACCGACGCGGACGGGCGGCTCATCGCGCAGGGGCGCGACATCCCGATCCACCTGGGCGTCATGGGCTTCACCGTCAAAGAATTCCTCAAAAGGGTGCCGAAGGACCGCCTGCGCGACGGCGACGTCTGGTTCCTGAATCTCCCCGAGGTCGGCGGCAACCACCTGCCCGATGTCAAGGCGCTGCGCCCGGTCTTCGTGGGCGGCCGGCTGGTGGCGTTCGCCATCAACCTGGCCCACTGGGCGGACATCGGCGGCGCGGTGCCGGGCAGCTACGTGCCGTGGGCGACCGAGTCGTATCAGGAAGGGCTGCGGATCGCGCCGCTTCGCCTCTTCTCGGCCGCCGGCCCCGAGCGCCACGCGATCGATTTCGTCCTCGCCAACCTGCGCGGGTACCAGGAGCGCGAGGGCGATATCTTCGCCCAGTTCGCCGCCAACGACGTCGCCGCGCGCCGGCTCCAGGACCTCTACGCGCATCACGGCGCCGCGACGATCGACGCCTGCTTCGCGCGCCTGCACGATGAGTCGGAGACGCAGATGCGCGCGGCCATCCGCGCGCTGCCCGACGGCGTCTGGGAAGGCGAGGACTGGGTCGACGATGACGGCGTCGACGACAAGCCGATCCGTATCCGCGTGCGGGTCGAGATCGCCGGCGACGAGGCGCGCTTCGACTTCACGGGCACCTCGCCGCAGGTGCGCGGTCCCGTGAACACGACGTACTACATCGCCTGCTCGGCGGTGTACTACGCCATGAAGGCGCTGGTCGCGCCGGAGGTGCCGCCCAACGACGGCTGCTACCGGCCGCTGCACGTGCACGTGCCGCCGCGCACGGTGTTGAGCGCCGATCCGGATCGGCCCGTCGTCGGCGGCAATCACGAGACCTGCCAGCGCATCGTCGACGCGATCGTCAAGGCGCTGGCGCCGGCGCTGCCCGACCGCGTCTCGGCCGGCGGCCCGACGACGTCGGGCGTCCTGATCTTCGGCGCGCGCCAGCCCGACGGCCGCTGGTCGATCCTCTACGAGGTTCACGGCGGAGGTGAAGGGGCTACTTCAGCGAAGGACGGCGCCTCGGCGGTGCGCGTGCACATGTCGAACGTGATGAACACGCCGATCGAGGTGATCGAGGGCGAGTATCCGATCATGATCGAGGAGCAGGCGCTCCGCGTCGGCTCGGGCGGCGACGGCGCGCACCGTGGTGGTCTCGGATTCCGGCGCGCCTATCGCGTTCTGGCCCAAGAGCTCACGCTCACCAGCATGCTCGATCGGCGCGTGATCCCGCCGTACGGCCTCGCCGGCGGACGGGACGGTGCCCCGTTCAGGATCACCCTGAATCCGGGGCAGCGCGAGCGCGTGATCCGCGGCAAGGAGACGGTCCGTCTGGCGGCGAACGATCTCGTCGTCATCGAGACGTGCGGCGGCGGCGGCTACGGCCCGCCGGAGCAACGGTCACCCGAGCTCCAGGCGCGCGACCGTGCGGAGGGAGAGGCTTCATGAAGCTCGCCGATCGGATCGCCATCGTCACCGGCGCCGCGAAGGGGATGGGCCGCGACATCTGCCTGACGCTCGCCCGCGAGGGCGCGAATCTGGCGATGGCTGCCCGCGCGCCGGCGCCGCTCGAGGCCCTCGGGCGCGAGATCACGGCGCTCGGCCGCCAAATGATCGTCGTCCCCACCGACGTCACCGACGAGGCCGCGGTCGAGCGCCTGGTCGCGAGGACCCGCGAGACGTTCGGGCGCATCGACATCCTCGTCAACGCCGCCGGCATCACGGGCCCCATCGAGACGCCGGTGTGGGAGATCAAGGCCGACGACTTCGATCAGGTGATCGCCGTCAACCTGCGCGGCACGTTCCTGCCCACCAAGCACGTGCTCCCCACCATGATGAAGCAGCGCTACGGCAAGATCGTGAACATCAGCGGCACCTCCGGGCTCCGCGGCTACAAGTACCGCGCGGCGTACTCGTCGTCGAAGTGGGCGCTGCGCGGCTTCACCCGCACCGTCGCGCTCGAGGCCGGCCCGCACAACATCAACGTCAACGCGCTCCACCCTGGGATCGTCGGCGGCGACCGCATGGACAAGCTCTGCCGCGAGAAGGCCAGGAAGCGCGGGTGGACGCCCGAGCAGGTCTACCAGGAGTACGTGGACGAGATGGCGCTCAAGCGGGTGACGGTCGCGCAGGACATCGCCAACGCCGTGCTGTTCCTGGTCTCCGACGACTCCTCGAACATGACCGGACAGTCGCTCACGGTCGACGGCGGCTGGGACGTGTAGGGTGAGGCCGGTCCTCGGCGCCATCGTCGCCGCGCTCCTCGCGGGCGGCTGCGTCTTGACGTCAGCAGCCCTGGAGGTCGGGCGCGACCGCGAAGACCCGACCGGCTACCGCGAAGTCCAGCTCTCCGGAACGACCTTGCAGATTCGCTACAAGACCGGGAGGTGGGTCAAACAATCGAGCTCCACCAACGCGATGACGATCGAGGAGACACCCGATCGCTGGACCAGCGTCCCACTCGAGTCCTTGCCGTGGGTCGCGCTGGACCGGCTGGGCTCGGACGCGCCCTCTCAATGGGTGCCGCGCGACTGCTCGATGACCCGGAGCACACCCGATCCCGCTCCGGCGATGACGCTGCACGCCTACAGATCGCCTTTCAAAGGCTGGTATTCGCCCGATGCACCCGACTACGAGGCGCCGATCGCGGCGTACGTCGACCAAGGGTACAGTCGACGGCTCGTACTCGTCAGAGCGAGCCCGGTCGATGGACAGCGAGTCGTGACCAGCCTCCTAGCGCAGATTTCATGCTACGACGATCGACCGTGGGCGCCATATGCGCGCGCCGCGCTCGTGCCCTTCGCCGTGGTGGCCGACATCATCACGTCGCCGGTCCAACTGTTCTACTATCTCAAGGTTCTCGGAGCGATCGGTACCGGCCACTGATCCTCATGCTGCTCACCACCGACGCGGACGGTCCATGCGAGTGATCGGCACCAGCCCGGCGCGCCCAGACGCGTGGGAGAAGGTGCGCGGCCGGCCGATCTACGCGGGCGACCTGGCGCTGGCGGGCATGCTCCACGGCCGCATCATGCGGAGCCCCTACGCGTCCGCGCGCATCGTCCGCATCGACACGCGTGCGGCCCGCGCCTTGCCCGGCGTGATCGCGGTGCTCACCGCGCACGACGTGCCGCGCAACGAGCAGCGGATGGAGCTGCCTGGCCGCATGGCCGAAGCCACGGCCGGCGCCGTCCTGGCCACGCAGCCGGTCCTGGCCGAGGACCGTGTGCGATTCCAGGGCGAGCCCGTCGTGGCAATCGCAGCCACGACCCCCGAGATCGCGGCCGCCGCCGCCGACCTGGTCGAGATCGACTACGAAGACCTGCCAGGCGTCTACGATCCAATCGCGGCGCTCGCGCCCGACGCTCCGAAAGTCCACGACAGCGGCAATCTGCTCCGGAGCTGGCATCTGCGCGCCGGCGACCTCGCTCAGGGCTTCGCGCGCGCCGCTGTCGTCGTCGAGAACACCTACCGGACGCCCTTCGTCGATCACGTCTACATGGAGACTGAGAGCGGGATCGGCTGGATCGACGGCGAGGGCGTCTTGACCCTGCGCGTGAGCACGCAGGTGCTCGAGCACTTTCGCGACGTCGCCGTGGTGCTCCAGATCCCGCACGGCCGCGTGCGGATCGAGGGTGCGTACCTCGGCGGCGGATTCGGCGGCAAGGAAGACGTCACGGTCGAGTGCCTGTTGGGCCTGCTCGTCTGGAAGACGGGCCGGCCCGTTCAGCTCATCTTCTCGCGCGAAGAATCGTTTATCGGTCACGGCAAGCGGCATCCGTACGTGATGCGCTATCGCACGGGCGCAGCGCGCGACGGCGCGCTGGTCGCGCTCGAGGCCGAGCTGATCTCCGACTCCGGCGCCTACGCGGCGCTCTCGCCGTGGGTGTTGCTCTACAGCCTGGTGACGTCGACCGGACCCTACCGGATCCCGAACGTCACGGTGGACGCGACCACGGTCTACACGAACAATCCAGTCGCGAGCGCCTACCGCTGCTTCGGCTCGATCCAGACCTGCCTCGCCTACGAGGGCCAGATGGACGCGCTGGCCGCTGCGCTCGCGATGGATCCCCTGGCGCTCCGCGAGAAGAACTTCCTGCGCAAGGGCGACCGGCTCGCGACGGGTCAGGTGATCGAGTGCGAGCCGATGCTGGCCGAGACGATGCGCCGCGCCTGGGCCGGGCTCGCCGAGCGGCGGCCGTCGAGGGCGCCGACGCGAATCGGCCGCGCCGTGGCCGCCTCGTTCTCGCCCTACGGGCGCATGTGCTGGACGCGCGACTCGGCGAGCGCCTGGATCGGGATGGAGCTCGACGGCACCGCCGTGGTCCGCTGCGCCGCGCCCGACGTGGGCGGCGGGCAGACGTCGTCGCTCTGCGCCATCACCGCCGAGGTGCTCGGGCTCGAGCTCGACCACGTGATCGCCGTGGGCCGCGACAGCCACTTCACGCCGCGCGCCGGCACCACTACCGCCACGCGACAGCTCCTGATGTCGGGCAACGCCGTGCTGAGCGCGGCGCGCGAGCTGCGCCGCCATCTGGTCGGGGCGGCGGCCGCGCTTCTAGAAGCGGCGCCGGCGGACATCGAGCTGGCCGGCGGGCACGCGTTCGTCCGCGGCGCGCCGGATCGCGGGCTCTCGATGGCGAGCGTCGTCAAGGGCGCGACCGGCCAGGGGCGGCCCGTCCAGGTGCTCGAGAAGTACGACGCGCCCTCGGCGCCGACGATCGACCCGGCGACGGGCCAGGGCAAGGCGTTCAACGACTACACGTTCGGCACCCACGCGCTCGAGGTCGAGATCGACGAGGAGACCGGGCGCACGCGCCCGACGCGGCTCGTGTCGTGCTTCGATGCCGGGCGCATCATTCATCGTGCGAACGCCGAGGGCCAGCTCGAGGGCGGCGCCGTCCAGGGGCTCGGCTACGCGCTCATGGAAGAGATTGCTCTCGAGAACGGTGTCAGCAAGAACCCGCATCTGGCCGACTACAAGATCCCGACCTCGCTCGACGCGCCCGAGATCGCGACGGTGCTGCTGGAGTCCGGCGAAGGGCTCGGCCCGTTCGGCGCCAAAGGGCTGGGCGAGCCGGCGATGACTCCGAGCATCGGCGCCGTGGCCAACGCGGTCTCGAACGCGCTCGGCGTTCGCATGACCGAGCTGCCGATCACGTCCGAGCGCGTGCTCGCGGCGCTCCGCGCGAAGCGGGCGTAGGGGCCATGCCAGTCTTCGAGGAGGAATTCACGGTCGCCGCGGCGCCCGACGCGGTCTGGGATTTTCTCCTCGATCCCGCGCGCGTGGCGCCCTGCCTGCCCGGCTGCGAGAGCGTCGAGATCGAGGACGCGACGACCTACCGGGTGCGCCTCACCGTGAAGGTCGGCTTCCTCTCGACCACGCAGCGCCTCAAGGTCGAGATCGTGGAGTCGGACCGCCCCCGCCACCTGGTGTCGCTGGCGCGGGGCGAGGATCGAAAGCTCGCGAGCCAGGTCGAGGTGCGGAACACGCTCGATCTCACGCCCGCAGCCGCGGCTGGCACGCTCGTGCGCTACCGCAGCGAGGTCCGCGTGCTCGGACGGCTGGGCTCGGTCGGCGACGCCGTGATGAAGGTCAAGGCCAAGCAGCTCGCCGGCGACTTCGCCGCGAACGTGCGCGCCGCGATCGAGCGGCCGGCATGAGCCTCTCCTTCACGCTCAACGGTCAGCCCTGCGCGACCCAGGCGCCCGATCACTGGACCGTGCTCGATCTCCTGCGCGACGGGCTCGGCTTGATGGGAACCAAGTACGGCTGCGGCGAGGGCGTCTGCGGCACGTGCACGGTGCTGGCCGACGGCCAGCCGATCCGCGCCTGCCTGGTGCTGGCCGCCCACGTGCGCGGGCGCGTGCTCGTTACCGTCGAGGGCCTCGAGCGCGACGGCCGCCTCGATCCGATCCAGACCGCGTTCGCCGAGCGCGGCGCGGCCCAGTGCGGCTACTGCACGCCGGGCATGATGCTCGCCGCGAAGGCGCTCCTGCTCGAGAACCCGTCGCCGAGCGAGCACGAGGTCCGCGAGGCATTGTCCGGCAATCTGTGCCGCTGCACGGGCTACACGAAGATCGTCGAGGCCGTCCTGGCGGTTGCGGGGTCGAAGTAGGCGTGCGCTTGCATCCGTTCCGTCTGCTCGAGCCCGAATCGCTCCCCGAGGCGATCGAGACGCTCGGACGACTCGACGGCGAGTCGCGGCTGGTCGCCGGCGGGACGGCGCTCGTCGCCATGATCCGGCTCGGGCTCGTCAAGCCCGACCGCCTGGTCTCGCTGCACCGGGTGCCTGGGCTGAATCGGATCCGCGTCGACGGCGGCTCGCTGGAGCTCGGCGCGATGGCCACGCACGCCGACATCGAGCGCTCGCGCACGGTGCGAGACGGCTGGCCGCTCCTCGCCGAGGCGGTCCACCGCGTGGCCACACCCGCGATCCGGACCTCGGGCACGATCGGCGGCAACCTCGCCTACGCCGAGGCCGCGTCGGACCCCGCGCCCGCGCTCCTGTGCCTGAACGCTGAAGCGCGCGTCCTCGGCCCCGGCGGCGAGCGCGCCGTGCCGCTCGCGCGATTCTTCCGAGGCTTCTACGAGGCGGCGCTCGAGCCCGGGGAGATCGTCACGGCCGTCCGCGTCCCACCGCCGCCGGCGGGCGCGCGCGGCGGCTACGTCAAGTTCACGTCGCGCTCGGCCGAGGACAAACCGCTGGTCGGCGTCGCCGCGCTCGTGGTGCTGGACGGGGCGGGGCGATGCGTCGAGGCGCGCATCGGGCTCGGCGGCTCCGCCCCGACGCCGGTCCGCGCCGATCGGGCCGAGCGCGCGCTGCGCGGCGAGGCGCTCACCGACGCCGCGGCGCGCGCCGCGGCGGAGGCCGCCGCGGGAGAGGCCGATCCGCTTTCCGACCTGATGGGCAGCGCCGACTACCGGCGCGAGATGATCCGCGTGTGGGCCCGCCGGCTGCTGATCGCGTTGCGCGACGGCACTGCGTTACGCGACGGCACTAGATGAGAGAGCGGTGCCCGCCGAGTGCGGGCACCGCGTCAGAGCGTTACTTGTGGGGCTGCTTCGGCTTCCACATGGCGAGGGTCGCGCCGGTCGGATCCGTGAACACGCTCATCCAGCCGAACTCGCCGACCTCGGTCACGTCCACGAGGATCATCGCGCCGAGCTCTTTGGCCTTCTTCATCGAGGCGTGGATGTCGTCGACGCCGACGTACGACAGCCAGTGCGATGGCGCCCCCGGAACCGGGTTGCGCATCATGCCGCCGCCGGTTCCGCCGCCCACGTCGATCATCGTGTAGGTCCCGCCGGGCATCGGCACGTCCTGCAGCTTCCAGCCGAAGAGGCTCGTGTAAAACTTACGCGCGCTCGCCGGGTCGTTCGTCTGCAGCTCCACGTGCACGAATGGATTGGCCATCATCCCCTCCTGCCGCCGAGCGTACGCGCCGTGTCGAGGCCCGTCCACCTCGAGCCCGGCTACATCGTCCAGTCCTGGTACCACGTCGAGTCAGCGCCGACGCCCTCGCGCGCGACCTTCACGTCGATCACGTACGGCTTGTTCTCTCGCGTCGTGCGGTCGACGCCGCGCCGCAGCGCCGGCTCGAGCTCCTTCAAGGTCTTGACGGTCTCGCCGTCGACGCCCTGGGAGCGCGCGAGCCCCGCGTAGTCCGTCGCCGGCGCGTCGAGGTAGAGCCCGGGATACTTGCCGGTGTGCACCATCTTGCTGTCGGGCACCTCGCGCGCCCAGTTGGTGCGGACGACCTGATAGGTCTCGTTGTTCGAGATCACGGTGAGGATCGCGGTGTTGTAGCGCGCCATCGTCCAGAAGCCCGCCGCGCTATAGGTCAGGGCGCCGTCGCCCAGGTGGAGGACGACGGGCCGCTCGCGGCCCACCGCGATCTTGGCGCCGATGGCGGCGCCCACGCCGAATCCGAGCGAGCCGCCGCCGCTGCGCGTCCACCCCATCGCGTCGTGGCCGAACGGCAGGAGCGTCGTGCGGGCGGTCGAGCTCTCCTGCACCATCACGGTGTTCTTCGGCAGGAGCTGGGCCAGGTGGGTCTCGAGCATGCTCGGATGCACGAGCGCTTCGTGCTCGTGCTCGCGCGCCAGATCCTCCTCGCGTGAGATCAGGAGCTTCGCGTACGCGCGCACCTTCTCGCGCTGGCGCGCGAAGCCAGCCGCCTTGTCGCCGTGGAGCCGTGTCAGCGCGGCGGTGATGCTGCGCAAGGTCTCCGGCAGCTCGCACTGCGCGGCGATGTCGAGCGGGTAGTGGCGGCCCATCAGCAGCGGGTTGGGGCCGATCTGGATCACGAACGGCTCGGCGACGCCGCCGTGCACGCCCTGCACGCCGGCCATGAAGATCAGGTCCGGCTTGAGGCCGGTGACCTTCTCGAAATCCTTCGAGACCGGATACATGCCGCAGTAGAGCGGGTGGCGGGTGGGGAAGTTCGGGAAGATCTGCCGCGTGGCGAACGCCGGCGCCTCGAGCGCTTCGGCCAGCCGCACCGCCTCGACCCCGGCGCGCTCGCGCCAGACGTCGTCGCCGAACATCAGCACCGGGCATTTCGCCTCGCCGAGCCGGCGCGCGATTTCCTCGACCGTCTTGGCGCGCGCCGCCCCCGGCCGCTCGATCCGATACGCGGCGCCCTCGCCGATCTGCGCTTCCAGCCCGTCGCGCAGCAAGAGCTCGGCGCTGATCGAGAGGTAGACGGGTCCGGTCGGCGGCGTCGTCGCTTCGCGCAGCGCGCGCGTCGTCGCGACGGGAATCGCCGCGGGGTTGGCCGCCACCTGGTAGGCCGCGCGCGCGTCCTTGGTGATGGCGCGCATCGACTCGGCCTGGGTCAGGCCGGGGAACGGCGCCAGGCCGCGGAAGTCCTGAATCTCCGACGCCCAGTCGCCCGCGATCACTAGCAGGGAGGAGCCCGCGATCTGGGCGTTGAAGAGCTGTCCGGCCAGCTGCCACGAGCCGCCCATGACGTGGGCAATGATGACGCCCACCTTGCCGCTCATGCGGTGATAGCCGTCGGCCATGGCCGCCACGAGCCCCTCGTGCTTGCCGACGATCAGCTTCTGGTCCTGGTCCTCGGACAGCGCGGCGAAGATCCCGGTCTCGGCAGAGCCGGGATTCGAGAAGAGAAAGTCCACCCCCGCGTCCTTCAGGGTCTGGATGAGCAGCATGCCGCCGGTGCCGGTGATGGTCTTGCGCATGATGGTCCTCTCTTAACCCGTCGGCAGATGCGCCCGCGTCGCCTCGAGCGCTTCGCGCGCGACCTCGTCGGCGGGCCGGGCCCAGGCCGCGGGGTTCGGCGCCTCGTAGCTCATGAATCCGCGATAGCCCTTGCGATTGAGCAACGCGAAGATCTCCTTGAACGGCACGCTGCCCCGTCCCGGCGGCAGCCGGTCGAGCGCCTTGCCCGGCTCGAGCCCGGTGCGCGGCACGTCGCTGTACTGGACGTACGCGATCTCGCCGAGCGCGACGCCGTCGATCGCCTTGAGGCTGGCTCCGCTCCGCTGCAAGTGGTAGGTGTCGAGCAGGAGCCCGCAGCTCGGGTGCGCGGCCTTGGCGACGACACCGCGCATGACGTCGAGGTTGTTGAGCTGTTCGGCCTGCGAGTTGAACTCGACGGCCAGCCTCACGCGATGCGAGGCGGCGACGGCGGCGGCCTCGCGCATGCTCGCGGCGGCCCGCGCGAGATCGCCGCGCCCGCGATCCGACGCGCTCATCACCGTCTGGCAGCCGAGGCCGACCGCCCACCGGCAGGATTCGTCGAACGCCTTCATCAGCTTCTCGCGCTCGGCGCCGTCGGCGAACATCCAGCCGAGCTCCACGCCGACGCACGCCACGGAGAGCCCGCTGGCCTTGACGAGCGCCAGCACGTCCGCCGCGGCCTGTCCCTTCTCGGCCGCGCGCGCGAAATCGATCCGGCGCAGCTCCACGCCGTCCCAACCGGCCCCTTTCGTGGCGCGCAGCACATCCGGGAGCGGCGTCGTATCGAGTGTCCAGGTGTGTAGAGCAAGCATGGCGGTCACTGTTTGGTCGCCGGCGCCGGCGGGTTGGCCTTGGCGTATTCGACGGCCTGCTTCAGCTCGGCTTCGGCCTGCTTGACGAGGTCGAGCGCCTTGGCGCGGTGCCCGCCGAAGTGGTGCTCGGCGCGTGTCAGATGCTTTTCGGCGTCTTCGAGCGACTTCGCGGCAGCGTGAATGAGATGTAGTCCGGCGCGTGTCGCCGGCGGCTTCTTCTCCTGGGTGAACGCCAGGGTTCCGAATCCGAGGACGAACCCGATCGCCAGCACGCTGGCGACGATCGCGCTCCGCTTCAGCATTCGCTCCTCCGCTTACACCGCCGCTGTGATGCCGCCATCGAAGTTGATGGCCGTGCCCGTGATATAGGCCGCGCGCTCGGAGGCGAGGAAGGCGACGAGATCGGCGAACTCGTGGGCTTCGCCGAATCGCCCGAGCGGCAGCTTGCGCTTCTCCGCGATCTCCCGGTAGTGCGCGTCGAGGTCGCCCTTGGCGCGCCGCTCGTGCTGGGCGCTCTTGACCAGTCCCAGACAGATCGTGTTGACGAGAATCCGGTCCGACGCGTACTCGTGGGCCAACGACTTGGTGAGGTTGATGCCCGCCGCGCGCGACATGCTGGTCGGCAGCGAGCGCGCCGCCGGGGCCTTGCCGCCGACGGTCGTCACGTTGATGATGCGTCCGCCGCCGCGGCGCTTCATGTGCGGGATGACGAGGCGGCAGAACCGGATCGCGCCCATCACCTTCGAATCGAAGTCGTACATCCACGCGGCGTCGTCCACCTGCTCGAAGCCGGCGGCGGACGACGTGCCGGCGTTGTTGACGAGAATGTCGACGCCGCCGAACTGCGCCACGGTCGCCGCGACGAATGCCTCGACCTCCGCGTTGTTCGTGACATCGGCGGCCATCGCCAGAATGTCGCCACCCACCTTCTTCTGGATCTCGTCGACCGCGCGCTCGAGCACGTCCTTGCGCCGCGCGCACACGGCGACCTTCGCGCCGCTCCTGGCGAACCGCTCCACGCACGCGCGGCCGAGCCCCTCGCTGCCGCCCGTGACGATTGCGACCTTTCCGGCCAGACCAAGCTCCAGGACGTCCATGATCGCCCCCCGAACCGAGATTGCCCGAACATATCACCCCGAGCGCGCTTGGTATAGCCCGCCCCAAGCCCAATAGGGACTCACGCGCTCACATTGGAGTGGAGCGGCCAGCCGACGCCCGGCGCAAACCTCAGGAAGGACCGATGCGCCCGACTATGGGCAGCTTCAACGCGGGGGGCTTGAGCTCCACGCCGAAGTTGAGCGTGAGCACGTTGACCTCGATGCCTTCTGCCCAGCCGACCGCGACCCCCGTGAGCCCGAAGAAGGAGAGCTGCACGCCCGTCCCGCTCGGCGTCGTGTCGGCGACGGAGCCCGGCAGGAAGTCCTTGCCGATCGCGGTGGGCGGGAGCTTCAGACGCAGCTCCGGCACGCTCCGGCCGACCCAGGCCGTGAACGTGTTGCTGTTGGGCCCGGGCCAGGTGCGATAGGTCGCCTGGTACGGATACGAGGCTACCGCGGCCGCGACCCGCTCGATCAGGGGATCGGCGGCTTCGCCGCGGAGGTCGACGAGCCGCTCGGGGCGGTCGCCGAACCAGTAGTTGTCGGCGCCGCTGCGGTTGACGCGCACGGCCGGCGCGCCGCGGTCGACGCCCCAGCCGATCACCTCGTAGCGCGTGTAGGACTCGGCGTCGCGCGGCTTCACCGCGATCCACGTGTGCACCGCGAAGAAGCCGCGCCAGCCGACGGTACGGGCCGCGTAGATCTGGATCACCGCCTCGCGCGTCGTCGCCGGATCGGGCGCCTGACCCGACGGGCCGCGCTCGAGCTCCCAGAAGTTCGACCGCGCGCGCTCCAGCAGGCTGCAGCCGGCCAACGCGGCCAGCAGCGCGAGGGACACGATCAGCCTCACCGACGGAGCGCCCGCACGGTGTCCCGCGCGATCTCGATCTCCTCGTCGGTCGGAATCACGAACGCCTCCAGCCGCGCCCCCGAGGCGCTGATGCGTCGCTCGCCGCCCGCCGCGTCGGCATTGGCTCGCGGGTCGAGGATCAGGCCGAAGCACTCGAGCCCCTGGCAGATCCGCGCGCGCGCCTCGGCCGAGCGCTCGCCGATGGCTCCGGTGAACACGACCGCCTGGGCGCCGCCGAGCGCCGCCAGGTACGCGCCGATGTACTTGCGGATGCGATAGCAGAACACCTCGATCGCGATCGCCGCGCCGGCGTCGTCGCTCTCGTGCGCCAGCAGGTCGCGCAGGTCGTTGCTCCGCGCCGAGAGCCCGAGGAGCCCCGACCGCCCGGTGAGCCAGCGCTCCACCTCGGCGACGGGCGCCGACTCGGCCCGCGACAGGTGCCCGACGATGCTCGGGTCGATGTCGCCGGATCTGGTGCCCATCACCAGCCCCTCGAGCGGCGTGAGCCCCATCGACGTGTCGATCGAGCGGCCGTTCTCGATCGCCGCGGCCGAGCAGCCGCTGCCAAGATGCAAGGCGACAATCGTCGCGCGCGACGTGGGCCGGCCCGTGAAGGCGCAGTAGCGCTCGAGCACCGCGCGGTAGGAGATGCCGTGAAACCCGTAGCGACGGATGGCGTGGCGGTCGGCCAGCTCCCGCGGGAGGGCGTATCGCCACGCGCGCTCCGGCAGCGAGGCGTGAAAGGCGGTGTCGAAGACCGCGACCATCGGCGGATCGCCGCCGAACGCCGCGCGACACGCGCGAATCCCCGCGAGGCTCGGACCGTTGTGCAGGGGCGCCAGGGCCTCGAGCTCGTGAATCGCCGCGATGACTGTGTCGTCGAGGAGCGTCGGCGTCCGGAACCGCGGGCCGCCGTGCACCACGCGATGCCCCACCGCCTGCACGGACAGACGCGTCGCGCTCATCCATTCCGCGATCCGCCGCACCCCTTCGGCCTGATCGGGCACCACCCCCGTCGTGTCCAGTGGCACGCCGCGGACGGTCTCGAAGTGCAGCTGCGCTCGGCCCGTGCCGAGTCGCTCGATACCGCCGCCCGCGAGCCGACTCATGCCGTCCCCGTGCTCGCCGCTCGCCGGCGCGGCGAACAGCCCGAACTTGATCGACGAGCTGCCGCAGTTGACCGCCAGGACGTTCATGGCGGCGTCAGCCCTCGCTCCACACCCAGTCGCGCACCTCGGGCATGTCCTCGAGATGATCGCGGCTGTACCGAAGATGGCGCTCCAGGGCCGCGTGGCACTCGTCGATCAAGGCCTGCCTTCGCGGCAGCGCGCCGCCGCCGCGCCGCAGCCCCTCGATGCAGAGGTGGTAGCGGCTCATGCCGTTGCGGACCACCATGTCGAACGGCGTCGTCGTGGTGCCTTCCTCGTTGAACCCGCGCACGTGGAAGCGCTCCGCGTGCGGCCGGCCGTGGATGATCTGGTGAATCGCCCGCTGATAGCCGTGGAAGGCGAACACGACGTGCGCGTCGCGGGTGAAGGTGTCGTCGAAGGACGCCGCGTCCATTCCGTGCGGGTGCACGTCGGACGGGAACAGGGTCATGAGGTCCACGACGTTGACCACGCGCACTTTCAGCTCGGGCGCGCGCTGCCGGAGCCACCACGCCGCGGCCACGACTTCGAGGGTCGGAATGTCCCCGGCCGCCGCTAGCACGACGTCGGGCTCCGTGCCCTGGTCGTTGCTCGCCCAGCGCCAGATGGACGCGCCACGCGCGCAGTGCTCGATCGCCGCGTCGATCGCGAGCCACTGGAGCTGAGGCTGCTTGTCGATCACGATGAGGTTCACGTAGTTCCGGCTGCGGAAGCAGTGATCGGCCGTCGCGAGCAGGCAGTTGGCGTCGGGCGGCAAGTAGATGCGGGACACCGTGCCCTTCTTCGAGAGCATCACGTCGATCAACCCGGGCCCCTGGTGGCTGAAGCCGTTGTGGTCGTTGCGCCAGCACGTCGAGGTGAGCAGCACATTGAGCGACGGAATGGGCTTGCGCCAGGACAGTCGCACGCTCTCCTCGAGCCACTTGGCATGCTGGACGGCCATGGATGCCGACACCATGGCGAAGGCCTCGTACGTTGCGAAGAGCCCGTACCGTCCGGTGAGGTTGTAGCCTTCGAGCCAGCCTTGACACAGGTGCTCGCTGAGGACCTCCATCACGCGGCCGTCCCGGGCGACGTGATCGTCGTTCGGCAACACGGTCTCGACGAGGCAGCGCTTTTCCGTCTCGAAGACATCGCCGAGGCGATTCGAGTTCGTCTCGTCCGGACAGAACAGCCTGAAGTTGGCCTGCCGCCGGTTGCGGGTGAAGACGTCGCGCATGAGCTTGCCGAGCTGGCGGGTCGATTCGGCGCGCTCCGTCGCCGGGCGACTCACGCGGATCGCGTAGTCGCGGAACGGCGGGAGATCCAGCGGCGGCACCGCCCGGCCGCCGTTGGCATGCGGGTTCGCCCCCATCCGTCGCGCGCCGGTCGGCGCGAGCGCCGCGACGTCCGACACCAACCGGCCCGCGCCATCGAACAGCTCCTCGGGCCGATAGCTCCGCATCCACTGCTCGAGCAGGCGCAGGTGGTCGGCGTTCGTTCGCACCTCGCTCAGCGGCACCTGATGCGCGCGGAACGTGCCCTCGATCGGGACGCCGTCCACGACCTTGGGACCGGTCCATCCCTTCGGCGTCCGGAGCACGATGGCGGGCCAGCGAGGACGGCCGGCCACGCCGTGGTCGCGCGCCTCGCGCTGGATCGCGCGGATCCGCGTGTAGCACGTCTCTAGCGCCTCGGCGAGCAGCGCGTGCACGGTCCGCGGCTCGCTTCCCTCGACGAACAGCACGTCGTAGCCCTGACCGCCGAGGAGGCTCTCGATCTCGGTGTCGGTCGAGCGCCCGAGCACAGTGGGGCCGGCGATCTTGTAGCCGTTGAGATGCAGGATCGGCAGCACCGCGCCGTCCCGCGCCGGGTTGAGAAAGCTGATCCCCTTCCAGCTTCCGGCCAGGGGCCCGGTCTCCGCCTCGCCGTCCCCGACGACCGCGACGACGATGAGTTCGGAATTGTCGAACGCGGCGCCGAACGCATGCACGAGCACGTAGCCGAGCTCGCCGCCCTCGTGGATCGACCCGGGCGTGGTCACGCTCACGTGGCTCGGAATGCCGCCAGGTGTCGAGAACTGCCGGAAGAGCTTGCGGATGCCGGCGAGATCCCGCGAGACGTCCGGATAGATCTCGGAGTACGTGCCCTCGAGGTACACCTGGGCCACGATCGCGGGTCCGCCGTGGCCGGGGCCGGACAGATAGATGAGCTCGGCGTCGTGACGCGTGATGAGGCGATTGAGGTGGACGTAGATGAGGTTCTGGCCGGGCGACGTTCCCCAGTGCCCGAGGAGTCGGGGCTTGACGTGCTCGACCTTGAGCGGCTCGCGCAGGAGCGGATTGTCGAGCAGGTAGATCTGTCCGATCGTCAGGTAGTTCGCGGCGCGCCAGTAGGCATCCACCAGGTCCAGCTCGCGAGACGACAGCACGTTGGTCATGGTGGGATCCTCCTTCCCTCCACGATACGCGCCGCTCAAAATCTCAGCCTCCCAGCTCTTTTCTGACGATCGCCGCGCCTTCGACGAGCGCGGCGAGCTTGTGCTTCACCACCCAGCGCGGCGTCTCCCAGAATCCGCAATCCGGATTGAGCCAGAGCTTCTCGGGCGCGACGTATTTCAAAATGGCGCGGATGCGCTCGGCCACGTCGGCCGCCGACTCCGCCTTGAACGCCTTGACGTCGATCACGCCGGCGCCGAGCTCCTTGTCGGTCGGGAACTCCTTCCAGTAGCGGAGATCCTCCATGCCGCGGTTGGCGAACTCGAGGACGATCTGGGAGGCGCGCAGATCGCGCAGGGTCGGATAGAGGTTCCTGAAGTCGCGCACGGCCGAGAACGGCCGGCCGTAGAGGTTCCCGAAGCAGACGTGCACTGCGATCTTCGCCTCGATCCCCTCGACCACGCGATTCACGCCCTCGTCGAAGCGCGGCGGCGCGCCGGAGTACATGCCGCTGTGCGGCTCGTCGATCTGGATGAAGTCGGCGCCCGCCTCGACGAGCGCGCGGCACTCGGCGCTCACGATGCCGACTAGATCCGCGAGCAAGGTGTCCTTGTCGCGATAGCCGCCGCCGAGCTTGAACGGCACGAGCAAGGTGTACGGTCCGGGCACGGTCGCCTTGATGCGCTTCCCCGTCAGCGAGCGCGCGAGCTTGAACTCCTCCACGATGCCGAGTCCTTCCGGCGCACTGATCGGCTCGAAGACCTCGAACGGGGTGTTGGTATCCCAGAGCGGCTGGCCGAGCCGCCGAGCAGCCGGCAAGGTGCGGATGCCGGCGAAGCGATCGTAGAAGCCGATGATGAACCTGACGCGCATCATCTCGCCCGTGCTCACCACGTCGACGCCCGCGCGCTCCTGGTCGAGCAGCGCCACCTGGGTCGCGTCTTCCATCAGCTCGCGCACGTCGATCGATCCCAGGCGCCCGGCCTCCATCGCCTCGCGCGCGAGCCACACCCAGCCGGGTAGCCCGTGACTTCCCACGACCGACGTCGGCAGCAGCATCATCCCGCTCCTTTCTCTCGGCTCGCGGCGCGGCCCAGATACGCCTCGATCACGCGCGGATCGTGGAGCACCGCGCCCGGCGGCCCGGCGGCGATTCGCTGGCCGAAGTCCAGCACGGTCACCGTATCGGCCAGATCGCCGACCAGCTCCATGTCGTGCTCGACCCAGAGCATCGTCATGCCGAGCTCGTGCTTGATCCTCAGGAGGAACCGGGCGAGGTTCTCCTTCTCTTCGCGGTTCATTCCCGTCGACGGCTCGTCGAGCAGCAAGAGCTTGGGCTCCAGCGCGAGCGCCCGGCCGATCGCGACGATCTTCTGCACGCCGAACGGCAGGCTCGCGACCAGCTCCTTGCGGCAGCGCTCGAGCTCGAGGAACTCCACGATCTCCTCGACGCGGCGGCGGTGGGCCGTCTCCTCGCGGCGCGAGCGTCCCCAGAAGAGAGCGCCGGCGAGCACCCCCGCCCGCATGTGCCGGTGCCGGCCGAGCAGGATGTTGTCGAGCACCGTCATCCCGCGGAAGAGCTCGACGAACTGGAATGTGCGCGCGATGCCGTGCGCGGCGATGCGATGGGGCGGCAGGCCCTGGATCGCGGCGTCGCCGAACACGATGCGCCCGGACGTCGGCGCGTAGAATCCCCCCACGCAGTTGAGGAGGCACGTCTTGCCGGCGCCGTTCGGCCCGACGAGCGCCGCGAGCCCGCCGGCGTCGACCGACATGCTGACGCCGCTCAGCGCGCGCAGCCCGTCGAAGTCGAGGGTGACGTCCTCGACCCTCAGAACCACCGGCGGCGCCTCTGATACTGCTTCACCTCGGTGTAGCTACGGCGCCCGGCGCGACGGCCCATGCCGAGGTAGAACTCGCGGACGTCCTCGTGGGCAAGCAGGCGCTCGACCGTGCCGTCGTAGACGATGCGGCCGTGCTCCATGACGTAGCCGTAGCTCGCGACGGCCAGCGCGGCGCCCGCGTTCTGCTCGACGAGCAGCACGGCCAGCCCGAGCTCGTCGCGCAGGCGCGCGACCAGGGCCATGAGGCTCTCGATGACGCGCGGTGCCAGCCCGAGCGACAGCTCATCGACCAGCAGTACGCGCGGCCGACAGAGCAGCGCCGTCGCGAGCGCCAGCATCTGGCGCTCGCCCCCCGAGAGATAGCCGGCCAGCTGTCGGCGGCGTCCGGCCAGCGCGGGGAAGTAGTGGAACACCTGCTCGAGCGTCACCGGCGGCCGCGGCGCGTCGTGATCGACGCGCGCGCCCGGTACGAGGGCGCGCAGGTTTTCTTGAACGGTCAGGGTCTCGAAGACCTTGTCGCGCTCCGGGACCAGCACGAGGCCCCGGCGCGCCAGCTCGTGCGGCGGCCTGCCGGTGACGGTCGCGCCCTGGAACAGGACGCGGCCTCCCACGATCTGCGCGTCGTCGGCGCCGAGAAAGCCCGAGATCGCCCGGAGCGTGGTCGTCTTGCCGGCGCCGTTGGTGCCGAGCAGCGCGACGATCGCGCCGGGCGGCACGCGCAGCGAGACGCCCTGGATCGCGGTCGCGACGTGATGGTAGACGACCTCGAGGTTCTCGAGCTCGAGGTCGGGGATCACGACGCGGGGCGGAGCGGCCGGTAGCGCAGCGGCCAGAGGACGACCCAGTTACGGGCGCGGCGCCAGATCCCGACGAGCCCCTGCGGCTCGAAGACCAGGAAGGCCGCCATCAGCAGACCGAACGCCCCGAACTTCAGCGGGAACAGGTAGTACTCGGCGCCGCCGGGCACGCGCAGCGCCGCGACCCCCGCGTCGATCCCGTACGGAAGCAGGGTCACGAACGCGGCCCCGAGCACGGCGCCCAGCGCCGACCCGAGGCCGCCGATGATGACCATCGCGATGTACTCGATCGCGAGAAAAAAGCCGAACGCCTCGACAGACACGAACGCGCGCTGGTACGCGAAGAGCGCGCCGGCCACGGACGTCAGGGCACTCGACCACACGAACGCCAGCACCTTGTAGCGCGCCACGTCGATCCCGACGGACTCGGCGGCGATCTCCCGATCGCGGATCGCCATCCACGCCCGCCCGGCGCGCGAGCGCTGGAGATTCACCGAGAGGACCAGGACCAGCCCGCCGATTGCGGTGAGCGCGTAGTACCAGGCGATCGTGCCCTTGAGCACCCAGGCGCCGAATCGCGGCGGCGGAATCGACACGCCCGTGTTGGCGCCCCAGTGGCTCTGGAACTCGCCGCACGCGTAGAGCACGACGTGGTGCAGCGCCAGCGTGCCGAGCGCCAGGTAAAGGCCTTTGAGCCTGAGCGCCGGGATGCCGACGATCACACCGAGCCCCGCGCCCACCAGCGCTGCGGCGGGCAAGGCCAGGAGCGGCGATGGCAGGCGGTGCTCGACCAGCACCGCGGTCGTGAACGCGCCGGCGGCGATGAAGCCGGCGTGGCCGAGCGAGACCTGGCCGGCGAGCCCGGTAAGCAGATTGAGGGCGAGCGCGCCGACGGCGGCCAGCGCGGTCTGAGCGACGAGATCGAGCATGAACGGCGACGCGAATCGCGGCAGCACGATCAGGGCGAAGACCAGCAGGCCGAGCGCCGCGCGTCGCAGTCGCGTGTCGATCAGCGCTAGATCGCCCGCGTACGTGGTCTTGAAGTAGCCGCCGCCAAACGCCATCTACACGCGCTCCAGCTCTTCCCTCGTACCGAAGAGCCCCCACGGGCGCACGGGCAGCATCGCGAGCAGACACAGGAACGGCGAGACGTCGGCGAGCAGCGGATCGCCGTAGCGGACGGACAGCACCTCGACTGCGGCCACGATGAGCGCGCCCGGGATGACGCCGCCCAGGCTGTCGAGCCCGCCGACCAGCGCCACCGCGAAGGCCTTGAGGCCGAGCACGCCGAGCGAGGGATCGAGCCGCACGTTGTTCGCGTAGAGAATGCCCGCGAGCGCGCCCGCGAAGCCGGCCAGCGCCCACGAGAGCGCGAACAGCAGCTGGAAGTTGATCCCGCGCTGAGCGGCGAGCAGCGGTTTCTCGCCGGCCGCGCGCATCTGGATGCCGAGCGGCGAGAGCCGGAGGAAGGCGAAGAGCCCGACAAAGAGCGTGGCCGCCACGGCCACGGTCAGCAGATCGAACGTCGAGACGACGGCGCCGCCCGGCAGCCGGCGCGGCGGGTTCGCGAGCCCCAGCAACGGCAGCGGGTGGCGGATGCGGTCGGTGTAGACGAGCACGATCGCCGCGCGCAGGAGAATGCCGAGCGTGATCGTGACGAGCACCGCCGCGATGGCAGCGCTCATACCGATCCGGTACTGGGCCAGGGCCGGCGTGACGGTCGCCGTCACGCCGAGGAGCGCTGCGAGCAGCATGAGAGCAGGCCTTGCCATCTAGTCCTCCGCCCGGAACGAAACGCGGCCGGCTGTGATTTCGGCCGCGATCCGGCGTTCTTCGTCGCTCGCGTACATCGACTCGACCAGCGCGCCGTAACGCTCGGCCATCAGGCGCCGCTTCACCTTCCGCGTCGGCGTCACGGGCTCGCCCTCCAGCTCGGGATCGAGCTCGCGCGGCAGCAGTCGGAAAGCCTTCACCTGCTCGACGCGCGTGAGGTCGTCGTTCGCGCGCCGCACTTCGGAGTCGATCAGCTCGACCACGTCAGGGTGAGCCACCAGCGAGGCGTAGCCCGTGTGGACCACGCCGTGCTCGCGCGCCCACTCGGCCACCGTCTCGCCGTCGGCCTCGAGCAGCGCGACCAGATACTTGCGGGCCTCGCCGAACACCGCCGCCTCGCTGATGTACGGGCTCGCGCGCAGCCGGTTCTCGACCAGCGAGGGGCTCACGTTCTTGCCGCCGGCCGTGATCAGGATGTCCTTTTTCCGATCGACGAGCTTGAGCGAGTGCTCAGCGGTCCACTCGCCGACGTCGCCGGTGGCAAGCTTGCCGTCGCGATAGAGCGCGCGGGTCGCGTCATGGTCGCGCCAGTAGCCTCCGAAGAACTCGGCCGCGGTCACGAGGATCTCGCCGGCCGGATCGAGCTCGACCGCCATGTTGGGCGCCACGGCGCCGACGTTGCCGGGCGGTGGATACGGGCCGCGCTGGCCCGAGACGAGCGCGCCGCCCGTTTCGGTCTGGCCGTACGCCTCGCACAGATTGACGCCCCACGCCTGCCAGAGCGTGGCGACCGCCGCCGGGAGCGGCGCGCCGCTCGAGATCACGAGCTCGGCGTGCGCGAAGCCGACCTTCTCGAGGAGCCAGCGAAACACGAGCGCTCGGGCGAGCGCCGCCGGCAGGGACGGACCGCCGGAACCGCCGCGGCGCCATCGCCGATCGAGCGCGCGCCGGCCGGCCGCCATCGCCCAGCGGTAGGCGGCACGCTTGATCCACGAGCTCTGATCGAGCCCGACCAGCAGGTGGGCCGCGAACTTCTGCAGATAGCGCGGCACCGTGAAGACGAACGTCGGCTGGATCTCGTAGAGCGCCTCGGCGAAGGTCTCCACCGATTCCGGGTAGTGCGGCACGATGTCGGCGATGAGCGGCATCGTGATCGCGAGATTGCGGCCCATCGCGTGACACAGCGGCAGCATCGCGACGGCCCGGTGCTCGCGGCGCGCGAGGATCGGATAGTGGGCGACGATGTTGGCGCACGCGGCCAGGTGCGGCCCGTGCCGGTAGACCGCGCCCTTCGGGTGTCCAGTGGTACCCGACGTGTAGATGATCGTCGCGGGAGCGTCGGCTGACAGCCTGGGCACGAGTCGGGCGAGGACGTCGGGCTCGCCGGCGAGCGCCTCGCGGCCGCGGTCCTCGACCTCGACGAGCGGCCGCACGCGCGGGTGGCGGTACATGAAGAGCGCGCGCGTGTCGGCGACGAGCACGGCGCGAACCCCCGGACAGTCGTCGAGCACCTCGAGGGTCTTGTCGAGGTGCTCCTGGTCCTCGGCGACGATCAGCGACGCACCGCCGTGCTGGAGCAGGTGACGCACCTCGCCCGGCGCGCTGGTCGGATAGATGCCGTAGGTGATCGCGCCGAGCGCCTGCGTCGCCAGATCGGCGATGGTCCACTCGGGGCACGGGTTGCCGATGATGGCCACCGTCTCGCCGGCCGCGATGCGATACTCGCGCGCGAGCCCGCACGCGAGCGCGGCGACGCGTGCGGCGAGCTCGCGCCACGTCGTCTCGCGCCAGATGCCGAGCTCCTTGGCGCGGAACGCGACGCGCTCGGGCCGTGTCCCCGCTCGCTCGACGAGCAAGCCCGGCAATGTGCTCGCGCGCAGCGCCTCGAAATTCATGCCGGGCGGATTATACCGGAGGGGATTATCCTGGGGCCGTCATGACACGCGAGGAGCAGGTGAAGGCCGTCGGCATGAAGGCCGGCGCGCGCGTGGTCGGCATCGCGCCGGTCGAAGCGTTCCGCGCGAAGGTGCCCGAGGGCCATCGCCCGGAGGACATCTTGCCGGGCGCCCGCAGCGTCGTCGTCGCCGGCGGCGACGGGCCGACCGCCGGGGCCTGGCGCTGCCCCGACCACCGCGTGATGGAGATCACTGGCTACGACCTGCGCGAGAACGTGGCCGTCCACGCGATGTGCGACTTCATCGAGGGCACGCTCTCACATCGCGCGATCCAGGCGCCGTCGCTGCCCGTCCACGGCCACGAGCCGCCGATGTCGATGATGCACGCCGCCGAGCTCGCCGGCCTCGGCACGCGCTCGCTCGCCGCGCACATCATCCTGAACCCCGAGTACGGACTGCTCTACTACGCGGCGCTCATCACGACCTTGCCCCTCGAGCCCGACCAGCCGCTGGCCGAGCCCGCGTGCCCGCATCCGGGCTGCGCGGCGATGTACAAGCGCATCGGGACGACGCCGTGCCTTCGCGTGTGCCCGGCGTGCCTGGCCGGGACGGTGCAGGACGGGCGCATTCAGACCTCGACGTACGATCGCGAGAAGTGCCACTCGCGCGCGCAGACCTACGGCATCGGCTCGTTCCAGAAGGGGCTTCTTCAGATCGTGAACGAGGACGACCGCGAACGGCGGCGGACGATGATCTACAGCGACTTCTTCACGAAGAGCATCCAGTCGCTCGGCTTCTTCCGCGACTCGATCGCGCAATGCTTCGAGTGCATGCGCGTCTGCCCCGTCGGGCGCAAGTACCGGAAGCTCCAGTGAGGCCAGAGGCCCGGGCGCGCTGATGGCCGATCTCCCGCCGGGCTCCGCCGCGAAGCTGAAGTCGGTCGCGCTCGAGTCGGGCGCGACGGTGTGTGGGGTCGCCGACGCGACGGCCTTCGATGCCTACGCGCCGGAGAAGCACCGCCCGGGCGATCTGCTGCCGGGGGCCCGATCGGTCGTGGTCGTCGGAGGGGCGCAGCCGCGCGAGGGCGACTGGGCGGCGACCTCGCCGTGGGTCATGCAGACAATGGGAACGACCGAGCGCATCCAGGGCGTCGGTCGCCGGCTCGCCCAGTACATCGAGAGCGAGTTCGGCTACTACGCGCTCTACGTCCCGCCGGGGACCGCGAGCGGCGACACGCCCTTTCTGTCGCTGATGCTCGCGGCCGAGCTCGCCGGTCTCGGCTCGAGATCGCTCGCCGGCCCCGTGCTGAACCGCGAGCACGGCTTCATGTACTGGAGCGCGGTGATCACGACCGCGCCGTTCGAGGCCGACGGCGTCGAGACGAGCCCCGCTTGCCCGGCGCCGGCCTGCCGTGAGATGTGGGACCGCGAGCGCACCACGCCGTGCCTCGCAACCTGCCCCGGCTCGAACGGCGGATGCCTCTCGGGCAAGCTCGAGAACGGCCGGGCCGTGCGAACCTTCTACGACGCTGCGCGCTGCAACACGCGCGTGCACACGCATTGGGTCGGCGGGTTCCAGAAGGTGCTCGAAGAAACGCTGAACGAGCCCGACCGTGACAAGCGCAAGATGCTCCTCTACGGCGACTTCTTCACGCGCAGCCTCTGGGCCATCACCTATTCGTCGACAAACATCGCGCAGTGCTTCGAGTGCATGCGCGTGTGCCCGGCCGCCCACGGGCTCAGGGAGATGAGATAGATATGGCGGTCTTCAAGCTCGATCCCGAGGTCTACAAGTGCTACAAGGACGAGGTGCTGAAGCTTTGCAACTCGTTCCAGAAGATCGACCAGCCCGGTCTCTCCGAC
>QHTE01000011.1 GCA_003220685.1 Candidatus Rokuibacteriota bacterium | reverse complement strand
CTCACGCGATCGTCCCGAAGCGCAGCTTCTCGGTGTCCTTGAACCGGGCGGACCTTCTCATCGTGAACGGCCAGGGCCTCGAGACCGCGTGGCTTCCGACCGCCCTCGCCGAGTGCACGAACGGACGGATTCGAGAGGGCAAACCCGGCTATCTGGATGCGTCGATCGGTGCGGCGCTGATTCCCTACGATCCCGGAGACCTGAAGGCGCCCCCGCTCATCAGAGGACTCGTGGCGTTGCAGTCCCTGGTCACCTCGAAACCGCCGGACCTGACGCCCGGCTACAACCACCACTACTGGCTCGACCCGGCGAACGGCAATTCGACCGCGAAGGCCATCCTCGACAAGCTCGTGATGCTGGACCCATCGAACGCGACCGTCTTCCAGGCGAACTACGACCGGTTCGCCGCGAAGCTGAAGGACAAGCTCGACGAGTGGGATGCGCAGATGAAGGCCTTCGAGGGCGTGGAGATCGTGAGCTACCATCGGAGCTGGACCTATCTCGCCCGACGGCACGGGCTCAAGATCGTCGCCTATATCGAGCCGAACGAGCCGCTGTTGCTCAGCTCCACGAACCTGGACAACCCGCCGGATCGGGACGAGAAAGCCGTGCTCGTCGCGAGGATGGCGCAGAGCCGCGCGAAGCTGGTCATTGCGGAGGCGTATCAGGATCAGGCGGTACTGAAGGAGATCGCCCGGGCCGCCGGCGCCTCCGTGGTGATCTTGCCGTCGTCGGTGAGCCAGGCCGACGGTCTGGACGACTACTTCGCCCTCTTCGATCAAATATATGGATGGTTGACGCAGGCGTTGAACGCCGTCAAAGCGCTCCGCTGATGTCCGCGCTCCTCGCCGTGCACAAGCTCGCCATCGGCTACGGCGGCACCGCCCTGCTCTCCGACATCAGCCTCTCGATCGGGCCTGGCGACTGGTGGGGCATCGTCGGCCCCAACGGCGCCGGCAAGACCACGTTCGTCAAGACGCTCCTCGGGATCATCCCGCCGCTCGGCGGGCGGATCGAGCGCCGCGCGGGCTTGAGCTTCGGATACGTGCCCCAGCGCGGCGTGATCGACGATATTTTCCCGCTGCCCGCGCTGGACGTGGTCGTCATGGGCCGTTACCCGCGCATCGGGCCGTGCCGACGAGTGACGCGGGCCGATCGAGAGCTTGCCCTTCGCTACATGGAGCGGGTGGGGATCGCCCACCTCGCCCGCAAGCCCTTCCGCTCGCTGTCGGGTGGACAGAAGCAACGAACGTTGATTGCCCGAGGGCTCGCGCCGGAGCCGGATGTGCTCGTGCTCGACGAGCCCACGGATGGCATGGACATCGCCGGAGAGGCCGGCATCATGGAGCTGATCTCCGATCTGCACCGGGGATCCGGGCTGACCATCTTGATGATCAGTCACTCGTTGAACCTGGTTGCGAACCACGCGAAGCAACTGATGCTCATCCACGGCGACGAAGGCGTCTTCCGAACCGGCATGACCGACGAGCTGTTGAACGGCGAGACGCTCAAGGACGTGTATCGGCTGAGCGTCGACGTGCACTCCTTCGGCGGCCGGAAATTCCTGTTCGCGCACGGGTCGAGCGAGCCGAGGGCGGAGAGGTAGTCATGGACTTCGTGCGATCGATCCCGCTCCTGTCGAATCTCTTGCTCGTCGAGCGGAACGGGATGACTTTCCTCGACGCGCTGCCGATACTCCAAAACGGCATCCTGGCGGGCCTGCTCGTCGCGCTCGTGAGCGCATTCTTGGGCGTCTACGTCATCCTCAAGCGGATCGTCTTCGTCAGCGCGGCGATCTCCCAGATCTCCTCGCTGGGCGTCGCCTGCGCCTTCCTGGTCGCCGCCATGCTCGGGCATCACGCGAGCGAGGTGAAGTCGCAGTTTTTGAGCGGTCCCGGGCTGACGTCGGTCGTATTTGCTTGCCTGGCGGCTCTCCTCCTGGCCCGGCAGGTGAGTGAGAAGCGCATCACGCGAGAGAGCATCCTGGGCATCGGTTACGTCTTGCCGGCCGGTCTCACGTTAGTGGTCCTCGACCTGTTGAGCGCAGAAGCGCACGCCATCGAGGATATTCTGTTCGGCAACTCGGTCTTCGTCTCCGTCGAGCAGCTCCGAGTGCAGGCGGTGACCGCCGTCGCGGTGCTGCTGATCCACCTTCTTCTCTACAAGGAGTTCATCTTCACCTCGCTGGACCCGGAGACCGCGACCGCCTGCGGGATGAGGACGCGGCTCTTCAACCGGATCTTATTGTTGACCATCGCTTTCACGATCGCCGTGTCCATCATGTCCATCGGGGCGCTGCCCGTCTTCGCCTTCATGGTCATCCCGGCCTCTGCGGCGCTAACTCTCACGGAGCGGCTGGGGCCCGCGTTTTTCTTGTCTGTCGCGTTCGGGGTGTCAGCCGCTCTCGTCGGTTTCTATCTGTCATTCGTCTTCTCGCTGCCGACCGGGCCCGCCATGCTGGCCACGGCCGGCGTCTTTCTCATCCCGGGTGGCGCCAGGACGCTCTTGCATCGGTGGCGACTCGTCGGATCGCCGACCGGCTGAGCGGGGTCGAATCGAGATGAGACATCGCCACGCCGATCATGACCCGGGCGAGGAAGCCCACGCGCATGACCACGGTGAGGGTCATGGTCATACGCACGCGCACGGCATCGTCGATCCCTCCATTGCCTCCAGTGACCGGGGGCTGCGGGCGTTGAAGTGGTCCTTCGTCGGGCTCATGATCACCGCCGCGATCCAGACCGGCGTGGTGCTGGCGTCGGGCAGCGTGGCCTTGCTCGCCGATACGATCCACAACTTTGCCGACGCCGCCACGGCGATCCCGCTCGGCGTGGCGTTCTGGCTGGCCCGTCGCGGCGCGACGCCCCGATTCACGTACGGCCTCGGTCGTGTCGAGGACCTGGCAGGGCTGGCGATCATCGTGACGATCCTCGCCAGTGCCATTGGTGCCACCTATGCCGCGATCCATCGGCTCCTGCACCCGGAGCCCGTGGCGTTGCTCTGGGCGGTCATGGTGGCCTCGATCATCGGCTTCGTCGGCAACGAGGCGGTTGCCATTTTCCGTATCAGGGTCGGCCGCCAGATCGGCAGTGCCGCCCTCATCGCCGATGGTTACCACGCGCGCATCGACGGGTGGACGAGTCTTGCGGTCTTGGTCGGGGCGATCGTCGTGTGGGCCGGCTATCCACTCGCCGATCCCGTCGTGGGCCTGCTCATCTCGATCGCGATCTTCGTGCTCGTGTGGCAATCGACCGGGTCCATCGTCCTGCGGGCGCTCGACGGCGTCGAAACCCAGGCGCTTCACGATATCGTGCAGGCCGCCGGTCACGTGCCGGGCGTCGCGGAAGTCACGGACGTGCGAGCTCGGTGGATCGGTCACCGGCTGCACGCAGACCTGAGCATCACCGTTCCGGGGACGCTCTCGGTCCGCGAGGGTCACGAAGTCGCGAAGGCCGTACGCCACCAACTTCTGCACCACCTGCCGCACCTGGGCAGCATGTCCGTGCACGTCGATCCCGATGGGCAGGGTGGGGAGCGGCACCATCGCATCGGAGCGCACGTCCACGATGGGTTGCCGATGCACACCCACGAATAGGTCCGGTCCGCCGGACCTCGGACACGCCGTGTACCTCGCGTGGGTGCTGCTGTCCGCCGGCCTCGCTCTCGCGCCATCCTCGATCGCCTCGGCCCAGGCATCTCGAAACGACGATGAGCTCGCCGAGGCGCGGCGTTTGAATCAGGAGGCTGCTGCGTTCTACAGCGCCGGGCAGATCCCGAAGGCGATTGCGCTCGTCCAGCGTGCGCTCGCGATCCAGGAGAAGGCTCTCGGGCCGGAGCACCCGGACGTGGCCGCGAGTCTCGACGCCCTCGCCGGGCTCTACCGCGCTCAGGGTCAGTACCGTGACGCGGAGCGGCTCTACCGGCGGGCACTCGCGATCCGAGAGAAGACGCTGGGGCGAGGGAATCCAGCGCTGGCCCTGAGCCTCAACAACCTGGCGGGGCTCTACCGTGCGCAAGGTAAGTACGCGGAGGCGGAGCCGCTGTATCGGCGAGCCGTTGCGATCGAAGAGGAGTCACGAGGGCCGGAGGCCCTGGTCGTGGCGCCGAGCCTCGACAACCTGGCGGGGCTCTACCGCGCTCAGGGCAAGTACGCACAGGCGGCGCCGCTGTATCGGCGAGCCCTTGCGATCGAAGAGAAGTGGCGAGGGCCGGAGGAGCCGGAAGTGGCAGCGAGCCTGAACAATCTCGCCGGGCTCTACCACGCCCAGGGCAGGTATGCGGACGCGGAGCCGCTGTATCGGCGGGCGCTCGCGATCGGGGAGAAGACGCTGGGGCCCGAGCATCCGAGCATCGCCGCGAACCTCAACAACCTGGCGCTGCTCTACGCCGCCCAGAGCAAGTCGGCAGAGAGCGAGGCGCTGCAGCGGCGCGCGCTCGAGATCCAGGAGAAGGCGTTAGGGCCAGAGCACCCAGACGTGGCGACGAGTCTCAACAACCTGGCTGAGCTCGAGCGTGCTCAGGCCAAATATGCGCAGGCGGAGCCGAGATATCAGCGTGCGCTCGCGATCAGGGAAAAGGCGCTGGGCCTAGAGCATCCGGCCGTCGCTGGCAGCCTCACCGGCCTGGCAGAGCTCTACCAGGCCCGGGGCCAGTACGCGCAGGCCGAGCCGCGATATCGGCGCGCCCTCGCCATCCTAGAGAAGGCGCTGGGGCCCGAGCATCCCGACGTGGCGACGGTGCTGGACAGCTTGGCCGGGCTCTACGAGGCCCAGGGGAAATACTTGCAAGCGGAGCCGCGGTATCGGCGCGCGCTCGCGATCCTAGAGAAGGCGCTGGGACCGGAGCACCCCGACGTGGCCCCCGTCCTCGAGAACTTTGCGGGCTTTCTGCGCAAGACGAACAGAGCCGTCGTTGCACAAGGCATGGAGGCGCGCGCGCGAATCATCAGGGCCAAGCGCGCCGAGCTCGCTCCGGCGAAGTGATGGCCGCCGCGTGCCCTCAGAAGGGCATGAGGCCGAGCTGGAAGACGCGGTCGACGAGCCAGAAGGAACCCAGGAGGAAGATCGGCGTCGAGCCAACCCGGATCAACCACCACTGACGCCGTTCCCGTGCCTTCTCGTCAGGCGTCCGGCGGATCAGCGTGAGCACGGGGAGCACGACGAGCAGAATCGAGATCTGGCCGAGCTCGACGCCGAGATTGAACGACACGACGGGCACTGCGATGGACTGAAGATCTTGCAGCCGCTCTCGCAGCACGCTCGAGAAGCCCAGCCCGTGGACCAGACCGAACGCGAACGTGAGCATCCACCGGTGACTTCCCTGCGTGATGAAGAAGTTCTCCGCGGCCACGTAGACGATCGACGCCGCGATCAACGATTCGGTCGCCGCTCCCGGCAGCCGGATCAGATCGAGCGCCGCGAGCAGCAGCGTGATGCTATGGGCGACCGTGAACGACGTCACCACTCGCACCATGTCGCGTAGCCGCTGCGCCGCGAGGAGCAACGCCATGAGGAACGCGATGTGGTCGTATCCCACGAAGATGTGATGCATCCCCCACAGGATGAACTCCACGGCGGTACTCAGGATCGTCGGGTTGAGTCGCGAGGCGGTCAGGTCGAGCTGGTACGGACCGTACTTGTTGTAGACCTTCTGCACGCCCCCCCACGAGACGATGACCGCCGCCTGGTGGTTCCTGATGACGGTGAAGAAGAGCGCGGAGGAGAATTGAACGCGCTTCACCTCGGCGGTCGAGGGGAACCGGAGGTGCTGTCGCGCGTACGAGATGTACTTCTGGCCGGTCGTGCCGGTGGCATAGACCGGCTCCAGCGCTCCGGCTTCGGCCTCTACCGAGTTGCCGTTGATCTCGACCTTGAGACACTCGAGCAGGTAGGCGACGATGTCCGATTTCGCCGCCTGCAGCTGGGCCTCGGTGAGCTCGAGCTCACCCGCCGGAAGCCTGATGACCTTCTCGAGGCCCGCCACTCCAACGTCCACCGTCCAGAGAACCTCGTTCGGCTTGATCCCCACGTTGGAGGTGGAGAACCTCTCGTCGTGGGCCGAGGCGACGGACCCGGCGAGGAGGACCACCAGGAGGGCGAGGACGAGCGGGCGGGTTATTGAGTTGATTTGTCGAGCCAGGCGGACATGAGCCGCCCTCCGTAGTCGGGCCCGATGTTCGGGCCGAAGTCGATGACGTTCGGCATCCACGCAGCCACCACGCTCGGCGAAGGGCCACAGGGGTAATAGACCTGCTGGGAGCAATAGCGCTGGATGTCGTAGACGATGTCCCGGCGCGCACTGTCCTTGAACGTGCGCCGCTGGTGCTTGATCATCTCGGTGAGCTTGGGGTCGTTGACGCCGGATACGTTGAGGGGGTCGCCAGGCAGCAGCGCCTCGAGATAGGAGTCGGGATCGGTTGCGCCGCCGTGCACGGCCAGCATCATTTTGTCGAACTTGCCGTAGACGGAGCTGGAGACGAAGGCTTCGTAGTCCTGGAGCTTGAGCTCCGCCTCGATGCCGGCGGCCTTCCAGTTCTTGAGGGTGACCTGGACAGCGTCCATCCATTCGGGCCCGTACCCGGCCGTCGTCTCGACAGGGATCTTGATGCCGGCGGCATAGCCGGCCGCGGTGAGCAGCTGCCTGGCACCCGCCGGATCAGAGGACTCATAGAGCTTCTGGCCGTCGGGAGGCAGCTCCTTGATCGAGACTGACCATTCCTTGAGCGCGGCGGGGATGACCGGACTCGGCGCGCCCTTCCCCTGCGCCAACGGATTGCGCTCGAGGATCTCGCGCCAGTTGTCAGCCATGGCGATAGCCCGGCGAACCCGCACGTCCTTGAACGGATCCTGGTCGAGCTTCATGGCGGTGATCCGGCCGGAGGGCACGAGGAACTCGCGAGTTTGCAGCGGCAGCCACCAATGTCCGAGACGCTTCTTGGCGGCGGCCACGTCGCCCCGGCGCAGCGTCATGCCGTACTCCGGGGCGAAGTCCAACTTTCCTGCCAAGAACGCGGCGAACGCCGCGTTCGCGTCGGGGTTGATCGTGAGCTCCACCGAGTCCACGTACGGCAAGCCGGAATAGAAGCAGTTCGGGTTGCGGACGAACCTGAGCCTGGAGCCCGGCTCGTAACGCTCCAACATCCATGGGCCGGTGCCGACGACCGATTCCCACTTCTTGAGGTCACCGTACTTTTCGACGCATTCCTTGGCGATGATCCAGGTCGACGTGGAGGCCAGCCGGTCGACGAACCAGGCATTGGGTTCCTTGAGCGTGAACTTCACCGTGTACTTGTCCGGGGCCTCCACCTTGTCCACCATCTCCAGGACGGCCCGGTTCGGGTTGCCCTTCGCCAGGAAACGGTCGAACGTGTATTTCACGTCGTCCGCGGTCAACTCGCGCCCGTTGACTGGCGGCTTCGGCTGCCACCGGACGCCCTGTCGCAGTCTGAAGACGTAGACCGTATCTCCCACACGGTCCCAGGATTGCGCGAGGTCGCTGTCCAGGGGCTGCGTGCCCGGTACGATGTTCGAGCCGGGCTTGATCATCACCAGTCGGCTATACGCGAACGATAGCGGCACCATCGTCGAGGAGGCGGCCGTCTGGTGGGGATCGAAGTGAGCGGGCGACTGCGCGATGCGTATGCGGAAGGTGCCGCCGCGATCTGGTTGCTTGGCTTTCACCGGAGGCGGGTCTCCGTCCGCGAAACTTGCGCCCGCCCGGAGCCCGAAGGCTCCCACGGCCGCCGCAACACCTCCCAGCTTGAGCAAGTTGCGGCGGGACACTGGCTGCGGCCTGGGACGTGACAGCATCACCAAGTCCTCCTCCGCCGGCGCATGGTTCCCGGCGGGGCTACGCCCAGCGGAACGCGTCGACTGGAAGTGAGTCCTTTAACACGGACGACAGCGGCAAGGCGGACATCGCGGCCAAGGTACTGGACTCAACATGAAGATTCCCTGAAGATCGCCCGAATCTTCATTCGCGTTGCTTCTTGACGGAGAACCGAGGCCGCGCCTACCTTCCTCCGGATGCGCATCCTTCTCATCGAGGATGACCAGGAAGCGGCTCGGCTCCTTGCCAGGGGCCTGCGCGAGGAAGGGTGGATCGTCGACATCGCCCTCTCCGGCGAGAGCGGCGACGAGATGGCGAGCGTGAACGCCTACGACGCCATCGTGCTCGACTGGATGCTCCCCGACCGCGACGGCATCGCGGTTTGCCAGAGCCTGCGTGAGAGCGGTCTCCACGCGCCCATCCTGATATTGACTGCGCGGGATGCGATCGAGGACCGCGTTCTCGGTCTGAACGCGGGGGCTGACGACTACCTGACAAAGCCCTTCGCCTTTGCCGAGCTACTCGCCCGCCTCCACGCTCTTCTGCGCCGGTCGGAGCTGACGCGCCCTGTCCTTCTCACCGTGGAGGACCTCACGCTCGATCCCCGTAGCCATCAGGTCACGCGGCGAGGCCTACCTATCAGCCTGACGCCCAAGGAGTATGGGATTCTCGAGACCTTGATGCGCCACGCCGGTGAAGTCGTGAGCCGCACCTATCTCGGGGAGCACGTGTGGGAGGACGAACACGACTCTCTGACGAACTTGGTCGACGTCCACGTCAGCCACCTCCGGAGGAAGGTCGATCAAGGCCCCGTGACTCCGCTCATCCACACCGTGCGGGGTCTCGGCTATCGTCTGGGACCACCACCACGCTGATGACGCTGAGCTTCAAGGCGCGGCTGACGCTCGTCCACCTTGTTGCCGTAGCGCTCATCCTGGTGGGCACGGCATTGACGGCCAACTGGGCGTTGTCTCGCGCCGTGCTGAGTCAGATCATCGACAAGGCGATTCTCTCTCTCGCCGAGGCCGAGGCGGCGGCGATGGTCGAGAACCCCCACCCACCCACGCATGTCCACGAGATGGCCCCGGGGACGGCGCCCCCCTCGTTTGCCCGGCTCGACAAGTTCGTCCAGGTCGTGCGCATGGACGGTCAAGCGGTCGCGCGCAGCGTGACTCTGGGGAATGCGCGACTGCCCACGAAGCCTGATCTGCTGGCTCGACTCCAAGGCGGCCAGACGGTGTTCGAGACGGTCGACAACTTCGGTGAAGAGCCGATCCGGATGGTGTCGTTACCGGTCGAGGTGGCCGGTACCCGCTATGCCATCCAGGTTGCGATGTCGCTCGACGATGCCTACGCCGTTCTCCGCTCCGCGAGGCTGCTGTTCACCGGCATGGCCGTGAGCATCCTGGTCGGGGTCGGACTGATCGGGGTGCTCCTGACCCGGCGCGCGCTTCGTCCGATCGATCGCATCGTCAGCCGGGCGCGCCAGATCGGCGAGGGAAGCCTGAGTGAACGGCTTCCGCGCTCGGCCCAGCAGGACGAGATCGGGCGTCTGGTCGACACTCTCAACGAGATGCTCAGCCGCATCCAGGAAAGCTTCGAGATCCAGCGGCGCTTCACAGCCGATGCGGCCCACGAGCTCCAGTCGCCTCTCTCGCGCCTGCGGACGGAGCTCGAGGTGACGCTGCGACGGCATCGCGACACAGCGGAGTACGAGGACACCCTGCGATCGTGCCTCGACAAGGTCGAACGCCTTTCGATCCTGACGAGAGCGCTTTTGACCTTGGCGAGGCTCGATGCCGAGCAGGGCCGGGCCGCGGCCGCCGGCACCGTGCCGCTCGGGCCTCTCCTCGAGGGGGTGGTTCGGCGGCTCGCGTCGGAGGCCGAACGCCGGCGCGTCACGATCGCCGTGCACCCCTCGCAAGCGCTGGCGCTGTCCGTCCGGTGCGCGGAGGGGCTCGCCGACTTGGTGTTCACCAACGTGCTCGACAACGCCGTGAAGTTCTCACCGCCCGGGGGTCAGGTCGTCATCGATACCGCGGCCGAAGGCGCGGCGGTCGTTGTCGCCGTCTCCGACGCCGGCCCCGGTATCCCGGCCGACGAGATCCCACGGGTCTTCGAGCGCTTCTATCGTGGTCGCGTCGCGAGGGCCAACGACAGCGGGGGCTTTGGTCTGGGGCTGGCCATTTCCCGAGCCGTCGTCGAGAACCACGGCGGCCAAATGTCCGTCGAGAGCGCGGCGGGCTGCGGCGCGACCCTTCGCATTCGTTTCCCCGTTGCGTCGTGATCGCGGCGTGGCGCACGGTCCCAGCGGACGCCCCAGACCCGCCTTGTAAGCGTCCGCTCTTCTGAGCGCTTCAAGCTTCGCGGCACGTTGGGGCGCGGTGTATGCTCGAACCATGCTCCGACGCGCGCTGTCGGTGCTTCTTGCCTCGATCGTCGTCACCGGCTGCGCCTCGACGAATCTGTCGTTTCCCAACGCCACGCCGGGCAAACCGCTCGCGGTGGCGGCGTGGGAGCTGCGTCCCGAGGGCGCGGGCCCGTTCCCGGCCGTCGTGCTCATGCACGGCTGCGCCGGCATCTCCGAGTCGAATCACGATTGGTCGCGCTGGTTCCGCGACGAGGGCTACGTCGCGCTGCTCGTCGACAGCTGGACGCCGCGACGGGTGGGCAAGTCGTGCTCCCCGGACCTGCCCGACATTCCCAACACGGAGCGGTTCGACGACGCGATGGGCGCGCTGCGCTACCTGCAGGCCAGGCCCTACGTCGACCCCGCGCGCGTGGGCATCGTCGGCTGGTCGAACGGCGGCGTGTTCGCACTCGCCACCATCAACGGGCCGAGCCTCGAGCGCGCTCGGCGGCGCGGCGTCGTGCTGCCCGAGCCGGGCTTCCGCGCGTCGATCGGCTTCTATCCCGGCGGCTGCTACTCCCTGGTCCACGAGCTGGTGACGCGTCCGCTCCTGGTCATGATCGGTGACGCCGACGACTGGACCGATCCCAAAGCGTGCGTCGAGATGGTCGAGGCGATGCGAGGGCGCGGCGCGGACGCCAGAATCGTTCTCTATCCTCGCGCCTATCACTACTTCGACGTGGTCGGCCAGGAGCGCACGTACCTGGCGGAAGTCGCCAACCACAACAAGCCCGACGAGTGCTGCGGCGCCACCGTCGCCTTCGACGCGGGAGCGTTCGCCGACTCGCGCCGCCGGGTCGCGGAATTCTTTGGCTATCATCTGAAAGGCAAGTAGCGCCCGCCATGGACACGTCCGTCGAGCTCGTCCGCCATCTCCTGCAGAGCGTCGTGTACATCCACACGACCGTCGCGCGCGACCATCCGTCGACGCGGATCCTCGGCAACGAGCGGCTCGGCAGCGGCGTCGTGGTGGATCCGGCCGGCCTCATCCTGACCGTCAACTACGTCGTGATGGGCGCCCAGACGCTCTCCGTCGCCTTCCAGAAGGGGCGCCGCGCGAAAGCCGAGATCGTCGCGCAGGATTTCGAGATCGGCCTGGCGCTGATCAAGGTGAACCGGCAGGGGTTGATCGCGGCCGAGATCGGGGTGGGCGACGTCGTCGAGCGCTCCGACGAGGTGGTCCTGCTGGGCGCGATGCACCCGCAGGAGCGGCGCGCCACCGGCGGGTTCGTCACCTACATCGGCGAGTTCGAGGCGCACTGGGAATATCTGATCGACCGCGGCATCATCTCCAACGCGCCGAACCCGGGCTACGGCGGCGGCGGGCTCTTCACCACGACGGGCCGCCTGGCCGGGACCGTGTCCCTGAACCTCAACGAGATCGCTCGCAGCTCCCTCGCGATTCCGATCGATTGCTACCGGAGCCATCGGGACGAGATGGTCCGCTACGGGCGGGTCGTCAGCCGGCCTCGTCGCGCCTGGATCGGCATCTTCGCGAACGTGGTCGAGGAGGGCGTGATCGTCGCCGGCGTGGTGCCCGACGGCCCGGGCGATCGCGGCGGGCTTCAGGACGGCGACGTGATCGTGTCGCTCAACGCCGAAGAGGTCGCGAGCCGCCGCGAATTCTACCTGAGCCTCTGGCGTCACGAGCCGGGCGAGGCGCTGACCCTCGAGGTGATGCGGGACAACAAGATGCGGCGGTTCCAGGTGAAGGGGGGCGATCGCGCCCACTTCTACCGTCAGTTGTGACCGCCTCCCCGCGAGGGGCTGTCTCACGCTTCATCGCCGCCGACGGCTTCTTCATGAGCGCCGGCCTCGCGTTCTTCTTCCTGGTGTGCCTGATCCCGGTGCTGCTCCTCGGCGTCTCGCTGGTCGGCTTCGTGCTGTCGGGCGAGGAAGCCGCGCGCCACGTGGTCCGCCAGCTCGTGCAGCAGTTCCCGGTCTACCAGGCGCAGATCACCCGGGTCCTGCTCCGGATCGTCGAGACGCGGACCGCGTCGGGTCTCTTGGGCACCGGCACGCTGGTCATCTTCTCGACGCCGCTCCTCAGCGCGTCGCGCCTGATCCTGCACCGTCTGCTCGGCGTGAAGGGGGACGGGGGCTTCCTGCGCAATCTCGTCCGCGACAGCTGGATGGCACTCCTGCTGAGCCTCTTGCTCTTCACGGTCAGCACCATGACCTGGCTCTACCACGCCTTCCGCGTGCTCGCGGTCCACTCGCTGCCGCTGGCGCCGCGCTGGTTCGAGCTCGCGGCCCTGCCGTTGGGCCTCATGCTGTCGACCGTGATGTTCTACTGCGCCTACCGGTACGTCCCGCGCCGGCAGGTGCGGATGGTCCCGGCGCTGGCGGGCGCCGTCCTCGCCAGCGTGCTCTGGGAGATCGCCAAGCAACTCTTCCGCCTGTACATCCAGCGGATCAGCCTCTACAACGAGATCTACGGCCCCCTGTCCGTCCTCATCGCCTTCGCGATGTTCGTGTACTACTCGGCGATCGTGTTCGTCTTCTCGGGCGCGTTCGTCGCCGCCCTCGACTCGCGCCGACGCTGACCCGCCCATCGACCCAGGACTCCGCGCGCCGACGACTGTGCTATCGTCGTCGGGCTTCTGACTCCAGGAGCGGGGGGAACGCTCATGATGCTCAAGGGTAAGGTGGCGGTGGTCACGGGGGCGGGGCGCGGCATCGGCCGGGAGATCGCGCTCCTGATGGCGCGGCACGGCGCGCAGGTGGTGGTCAACGACTACGGCGGGTCGGCGGCCGGGACCGGCGCCGAGAGCGCGCCCGCCGACGAGGTGGTCAACGAGATCGTGAAGGCCGGCGGCAAGGCGACGGCCAACTACGAGTCGGTGGCCACGATGGCCGGCGGTCAGGCGATCGTGCGGACGGCGGTCGACACCTTCGGGCGCATCGACATCGTCGTCAACAACGCCGGGATCCTCCGCGACCGGATGATCTTCAACATGACCGAGGAGGAGTGGGACGCCGTCATCGACACCCACCTCAAGGGCACCTTCGCGGTGACCCGCGCGGCGGCGCCGCTCATGCGCGAGCAGAAATGGGGCCGATTCATCAACATGACGTCGACCTCGGGGCTCATCGGCAACGTCGGCCAGGCCAACTACGCCGCCGCGAAGCTCGGCATCTTCGGTCTCACCAAGGCGACGGCGCTCGACATGGCCCGCTACAACGTGACGGCGAACTGCATCTCGCCGTTCGCATGGACCCGAATGATCGGCACGATCCCGACCGAGACCGAGACGCAGAAGGCGCGCGTGGAGAAGATCAAGAAGCTCGCTCCCGCCCACATCGCGCCGGTCGCGGTCTTCCTGGCGAGCGACGCGGCCCGCGACGTCACCGGGCAGGTCTTCGGGGTGCGCGGCAAGGAGATCATGCTGTTCAGCCACGAGCGTCCGATCATGCGCGTGCACAACTCCGAGGGCTGGACGCCCGAGAGCTTCGCCGAGATATTCCCGGGCACGCTCCAGCACCACCTGGTGCCGCACGTCACCTCCGGCCAGTACTTCAACTACGACCCGATGGTCTGAGGTAGTGCGAGCCGAAGCACGTCGCGGGACTGGGGCCCCGCACCGGCGAGCAGGACCAGGAGTGCGCAGACGCCGGCGCGGCGGCGCTCGCCGGATAGCCGCCGTCAGGCGAACCAGTAGCGGCGGGCATAGATCGCCGTCAGGACCGTGCCGACGGCGATGACGATCCAACGCATCAGCTCGGGCGGAAGGACGCGGGCCAGGCGGCCGCCGAGGAAGCCTCCGATGGTGGCGCCGGCCATCACGGCGAGCGCCGGCGGCCAGGCGACCATCCCCTGGAAGACGAAGACCACGACGGCCACGAAGCTCGTCAGCCCCGACAGGAGATTCTTGATCACGTTGGCCGTGCGAAACTCGTCGGCGCGGCTGACGGACATGATCGCCAGGATCATCACGCTCATTCCCGCGCCAAAGTAGCCGCCGTAGACGGCCACCGGAGCGAACAAGAGGTTGCTCCAGCCCGGCGAGGGCGCGCCGCCGGCGCCGCGCGACACGATCCAGCGCCTGATCCGCCCGGACAGCGCGAACAGAATCGTCGCGAACCCGACGAGCAGCGGCACGACTGCCGTGAACGCCTTCTCCGGCGTCGCCAGCAAGAGCGCCGCCCCCGCCACGCTGCCGACGACGGCGATCAGCACCAGGCCGGTGAAGGATCGGTCCCAGCGTGGCATCCGCCCCAGGTCGGCGAGGCCCGCGACGACGTTGCCGGGAGTCAGCGCCACCGTGCTCGTGGCGTTGGCGACGACCGCAGGCAGACCGGCCGCGAGCAGGGCGGGGAAGGTGATCAGCGAGGCGCCTCCGACCATCGCGGTGACGATGCCGCCCGCGAGGCCGGCGGCGAACAACAGCAGCCCCGATTGGCCGTCCACTCCGCCTCGCGCTTACGCGACCTTGCCGCGTCGCCGGAAGGCGACGAGCCCGACGACGCCGCCCGCGGTCACCACGAGCCCGCAGATCTCTGGAGCGCCCGCGCGGTACGCTAGCTCGACCGCGCGAGTGCCGCCGCCCGGGCCGAGCTTCACCTCCAGATCGCCGTCGCGTCCGCGCCGGGTCTCGATCGGCGCGCCGTCGGCCCGCGCTCGCCAGAGGGGGTAGTATGCGGTCCGCGCCGACACCCAGCCGTCGCGCTCGCCCGCCAGGGTGATCGTCCAGCGGCCGGGACCGGCGGCGCGCGGCAGCGCCACCGGGTCTCGGCGCAGATAGATCAAGAACGGCGCCGGGGACGCCCCTCTGGCGAAGGCGCGACTTTCCTCGACGAAGCTCAGGCGGGCCGCGTCTTCGTCGGTCGCCACGACGACGCCGATGCCGAGCTTGTCCGCGTAGCGCGCGAAGGTCTCGGGCTCGAGCGCGTCCAGAGTTCGGCCGAACAGCGAGACGCCGTCGAGCTGCTCCACCAGGCGCGTGATCGGCCCGGGCCCCGCGTCGCCCCGGTACGTCAGCGCTGCGATCGGCGAGGGATGCGTGAACGTACCGTTGACGATCGCCCGGCCCGAGAACACGGGAGCCAGCGCGGTGACGTGCGTGTGAGGGCGATACCATTCCCGGCGCCCCTGGGGTCCGTAGACGAGCGGCACCGCCGATCTCACGAACAGGACGCGGCCCGCCGGCGCCTCGCGCAGCGCGCTCCAGAGGTCCGTGAGCCGGAGGCCGCGCTCGATCGACCCGAGCGACGGCCAGTCGGCCGCACGGGGCCAGAGCGTGAGCGTGCGCTCGCTCGGCCAGGCGGCGACGACGGCCAGCAGCACACCGGCAAGGCCCGTCACGAGCTCGTGGCGAGACCAGCGCGAGCCGGGCGGCGCCGCGCCCGCGGAAGCGCTCGGCGCCGGGGCGCCGCGCGATCCGGACCAGCCGAGAGCCGCCGCGAGGACGAGCGCGATCCAGGCACCGTCCACGACGCGGTTGGCCGGCAGCCAGCGCAGCCCGAGCGGCTCGAGCGCGAACCGGTCGACGAGGACGACGAGCGCCATCGTCCACGGGAAGACCGCGACGACGACTCCGGCCGCCCCGGCGCCTCGGGCCCGCGCGAGACCCAGCGCAGCCAGGACCGTGAGCGTCCAGCCGACGATGCCGAGCGCCGGCGGCTCGCCCCAGGCGAGCGCGCGGGCGTTCTCGAGCCGGAGCAGCAGCGGCAGGGTCCAGAAGGCCGTCAGCGCCGCGGCGAGCGCCAGGATCGGCAGCGCTCCGGCGAGCCGCGCGAGCCGCGGCGGCCGCACGAGCGCCCCCAACACGATCAAGGTCACCGCGGCCGGCAGCGCCGCTGGGTGAGTCAGGACGGTCGTCGCGACGACGAGCGCGGCGGCCCGCGAGGGCCGATCGCCCCGCTCGATCCACGGCACGAGCACGAGGAGCAGCAGCGGCACGAGCGCCCACGCGAGCCGCGCGCCGAGCATCCCGACGCGCACGCCGCCCTCGACGCCGCTCGCGACGCCGGCCGAGAGGGTCAGCGCTACGAACGCGCCCGGCAGCGCGAGCCAGCCGCTCCGCAGCACGCGGGCGAGCGCCAGGAAGGTCGTCAGCCCCGGCGCCAGGTACACGATCCAGACGATCGCCTGGTACGCGGTCGCGACCGAGAGCGCGTTGACGGAGGCGCGCTGCAGGAGCGCGCCCAGGTACGCGCAGCCCGGGGGGTAGAACTGCAGCTCCGGATATCCCGCCCACCAGTCCGGATTCCACGCCCACGGCGCCGGGCCGCGCGCGATCACGTGCCAGAGACGATAGAGCTGGCCCGGATGGTCGTCGAAGGCCGGCGGCCCGGCGCCGAATGCCGCGAGGGAGAACGCGAGGCCGTAGATCGCCAGCAGCGCGAGGGGAACGAGCGAGTCGCGAGCCACCGGTCCGGATCATACTGCAATTGACATGGCGCGAAGTTGAGTGTTAAGTGATGCAAATGTCTTGCTGTCGGTGCAGCAAAAACTCGGGGCTCAATTCCCCTACCGATGGAGACGGACAATGGAAAAGCTGAACGGTCTGCGATGTCGCGAGTGCGGCCGCCACTACGCGGCCGCGCCCATCCACGTGTGCGAGTTCTGTTTCGGCCCCCTCGAGGTCGACTATCGGTACGACGTGCTGAAGGGCGTCGTCACGCGCGAGTCGATCGCGGCCGGGCCGCCGAGCATGTGGCGGTACAAGGACCTCTTGCCGATCGAGGGCGACGTCGCCGTCGGCCACCACGTGGGCTTCACGCCGCTGATCCGCGCGCAGAACCTCGCCGACGAGCTCGGCTGCCGCGAGATCTGGGTGAAGAACGACTCGGTCTGCCACCCGACGTGGTCGTTCAAGGATCGCGTGGTGGCGGTGGCGGTCACCAAGGCGCGTGAGTTCGGCTTCGACACCGTCGCCTGCGCCTCGACCGGAAATCTGGCCAACTCGGTCGCGGCGCACGCCGCCGAGGGCCGGCTGAAGTCGTACATCTTCATCCCGGCCGACCTCGAGCAGGGTAAGGTGCTCGCGACGCTCGTCTACAACCCGACCCTGGTGGCGGTCCACGGCACCTACGACGAGGTGAACCGGCTCTGCTCGGAGATCGCGGACAAATACAGATGGGCTTTCGTGAACGTGAATTTTCGACCCTACTACTCTGAAGGGTCGAAGAGTCACGGGTTCGAGATCATCGAGCAGCTCGGCTGGAAGACGCCCGGACATATCGTCGTGCCGTGCGCCGGCGGCTCGCTGATCACGAAGATCTGGAAGGCGATCAAGGAGCTGAAGACGCTCGGTCTCATCGACGGCGTGAGCACGAAGATGCACGCCGCGCAGGCGCTCGGCTGCGGGCCGATCGTCACGATGATCAAGAACGACACCGACGTGCTGGTGCCGGTGCGCCCCAGCACGATCGCCAAGTCGCTGGCGATCGGTAACCCGGCCGACGGCTACTACGCCTACAAGACGGCGAAGGAATCGGGCGGCTTCGGCGAGCACGCCACCGACGAGGAGATCGTCGAGGGGATGCTGCTCCTGGCGCGCACGGAAGGCATCTTCACCGAGACCGCCGGCGGGGTGACCGTCGCCGCGGCCAAGAAGCTGATCGAGCGCGGCGTCATCCCGCGCGACGAGTCGATCGTGCTCTGCATCACGGGCAACGGCCTGAAGACGCCGGACTCGCTGCAGGATCGGCTGGACGCCCACGTGAAGATCAAGCCGTCGCTCTCGGCCTTCGACCGCGCGCTGGCCGATCTCAAGTCCCAAACGTCGTAGGAGGAAACGATGCCGGTGCTCGTACGGATTCCCACCCCGCTGCGCCCCCTCACGAAGGGCAGCGCCGAGATCCAGGCCAAGGGCGAAACGGTCGACAGCCTCATCGGCGACCTCGAGCGACAGTACCCGGGCCTGAAGGACCGTCTGCTCGACGAGGCCGGCGAGCTGCGCCGCTTCATCAACATCTACGTCAACCAGGAGGACATCCGCTTCCTGCAGGCCAAGAAGACGGCGCTGAAGGACGGCGACGAGGTGTCGATCGTTCCCGCGATCGCGGGAGGCTAGCTCGCTGGGTGCTCACGATGGCCCGCCTGCGTGTCCGCCTGACCTTCCCGCCGGCGCTCATCCAGGAGCCGATCGTGTATCGGCTCGTGAAGGACTTCGACATCGTGATCAACATCCGGCGTGCGGAAGTGAAGGCCGATCACGGCTGGATCGCGCTCGAGCTCGAGGCCGACGAGCGGGCGCTCGAGCGCGGGGTGAAGTGGCTCAAGGACAAGGGCGTTCAGGTCGATCCGATCGAGCGTGACGTGATCGTCCCGTGATGACACTAACTAACTAGTTGCAGATCTCCCGGCGCGTCCAGGGGTTCACCGAGTCGGTCATCCGTGAGATGACCCGCGTCGTCGACCAGCTCGGCGGCGTGAACCTGGCCCAGGGCATGCCCAACTTTCCGCCGCCGCCCGAGCTCATCGAGGCGGCCCACCGCGCAATCGACGGCGACTTCCATCAGTACGCGATCACCTGGGGCACGCCCAGCCTGCGAAAGGCGATCGCCGAGAAGTACCACAGGTTCTACCGGATGGAGGTCGAGCCCGACCGCCACGTGACGATCTGCTGCGGCTCGACCGAGACCATGCTGTCCACCTTGCTGGCCGTGCTGAATCCGGGCGACGAGGTCATCATCTTCGAGCCGTTCTACGAGAACTACGGGCCGGGCTGCATCATCTCCGGGGCCCAGCCCACGTTCGTGCCGCTCGAGCCGCCCGACTTCACGTTCGATCCCGATCGGCTGCGCCGCGCGGTGACGCCGCGCACGCGCGCCATCATCTTCAACAGCCCGAACAATCCGATCGGCAAGGTCTTCTCGCGGCAGGAGCTCCAGATCATCGCCGACCTGTGCCTCGAGCACGACCTGCTCGCCATCACCGACGAGATCTACGAGCACATCGTCTACGACGGTCTCGGCCACACGCCGATCGCCACCCTGCCGGGCATGGCCGAGCGCACGATCACGATCTCCGGCATCTCGAAATCGTATTCGGTGACCGGCTGGCGGGTCGGCTACGCGATCGCGCCGCCCGAGCTCGCGATCGGCATCCGGCGCGCCCACGACTTCGTCACCGTCGGCGCGCCGCATCCCCTGCAGGAGGCCGCCGTCACCGCGCTCCAGCTGCCGGACGCCTACTACGTCAAGCTGCGGGAGGCTTACCAGGCGCGCCGCGATCTGCTCTGGGGCTACATCGAGAGGGCCGGGTTCGTGGCCTGGAAGCCGCGCGGCGCCTACTACATCCTGACCGATGTCGCGCACTTCATGAAGAAGTACGACGTCCCCGACGACACCGCGTTCGCGATGTGGCTCATCAAGAACGTCGGGGTCGCGACGGTGCCGGGGTCGTCCTTCTACGCCCACACCGAGCTCGGCCGCACGAAGATCCGGTTCTGCTTCCCGAAGACCGACGACATGCTTCGGGACGCGGGAGAGCGCCTCCTCAAGCTCGGCTCGTGACCTCACGCGAGGCCGTCCGCGCGATATGGGAAGCCGCGCTGGCGGCCGGCGACGTCGACCCGCTCGTTCGCGCGCACCTTCGACTCGATCGCGGCCACGCCCGCGTCTTCCTCCTGGGCGCCGGCAAGGCCAGCGGCGCGATGACCGCCGCCGCCGAGGACGTCCTGGGCGACCGCGTCGCCGGCGGGTTCGTGGTCGTCAAGGACGGATACGGCGCGCGCCTGCGATGCGTCGAGATCGCCGAGGCAGGGCACCCCGTTCCCGATTCGCGCGGGCTCGCCGCCTCGGCGCGGCTCCTCGAGCTGGCCCGCGGCGCCGGCCAGGACGATCTCATCGTCTTCCTCGTGTCCGGCGGCGGCTCGGCGCTGACGCCGGCACCGGCGCCGCCCGTCACGGTCGCCGAGAAGCAGGAGCTCACGCGGCTCCTTCTGGCCTCCGGCGCGACCATCGGCGAGCTCAACGCCGTCCGCAAGCACCTGTCCCTGTTCAAGGGAGGCCAGCTCGCGCGCGTCGCCTGGCCGGCCAGAGTGCTCACCCTCGCGCTGTCCGACGTGATCGGCGATCCTCTCGACGTGATCGCCTCGGGGCCGACCGCACCGGATCCGACCACGTTCGCCGACGCGCTGGAGGTGCTGGCGCGGCGGGGGCTCTCCGCGCGCGTGCCGGCCTCGATCGCTCGGCGCCTCGAGGCCGGGCGCGCGGGCGAGATCCAGGAGACGCCGAAGCCGGGCGACCCGCTCTTCGAGCGCGTCACCAATGTCGTCATCGGCAACAACACGCTCGTCACCGATGCGGCGGTCGCGACGGCCAGGCGTCTGGGGTTTCGGGCCGACGTCACGACGCGCGAGCTCCAGGGCGAGGCGCGCGAGGTCGCGCGCGATTTCGTCGCGCGCGCGCGCCGGCTCACACCCCCGGCGTGCCTCATCGCGGGGGGCGAGACCACCGTGACGGTCCGAGGGCAGGGGAAGGGCGGCCGCTGCCAGGAGTTCGCGCTTGCCGCGGCGCTCGAGCTCCGTCCGACGGATCGCATCACCATACTCGCCGCCGGCACCGACGGCACCGACGGGCCGACCGACGCGACGGGCGCGATCGTCGACGCCGCGAGCGTGGAGCGCGCCGCCGCCGCCGGCGCCGACGCGCGGCGGGCGCTCGCCGACAACGACGCCTACGGATTTCTGCGCGCGAGCGCCGACTTGATCGTGTCCGGCCCGACCCGGACGAATCTCCTCGATCTCTATCTGGCGGTGACCTCGGCATGAACGCGGATCCCATTCTCTTCAGGGATCTCGCCTACGTTTTCCTGGCGGCGATTCTCGGCGGATCGCTGGCGTGGCTGACGCGACAGCCCCTGATCCTCGGCTACGTCCTCGGCGGGCTTCTCATCAGCCCGGTGACGCCCGGGCCCTCGGTCTCCGACGTCCACACGTTCGAGCTGTTCGCCGAGATCGGCGTCGTCCTGCTCATGTTCTCGCTCGGGATCGAGTTCTCGCTGAAGGACTTGATGGGCGTGAAGTGGGTCGCGCTCGTCGGCGGGCCGCTCGGCATCGTCATGTCGACGGCGCTCGGGATGTCGGTCGGGAGCTTGCTTGGCTGGAGTCCGGTGACGGGCGCGGTCATCGGCATGGTCGTGTCGCCCGCCAGCACGATGGTGCTGGCGCGGTTGCTGCTGGACCGCGGTGAGCTCCACAGCCGGCACGGGCGGATCATGATCGGGATCACGCTCGTCGAGGATCTGGCGGCGGTCGCCCTGATCATCTTGATCCCGGCGCTCGGGGCTCTCCAGGGCGATCGGGTGCTGGCCGTCGCGAAGGCTCTGCTGACCGCGGCCGCGATCCTGGCGCCGTTCTTCTATCTGGCCTCTCGCACCCTCCCGAGGGTGCTGGCGTACGTGGCGAGGACGCGAAACGACGAGCTCCTGCTCCTCGTGACGCTCGCCGTCGGACTCGGGGCGGCCGCGCTCACGCAGGCGGTCGGCCTGTCCCTGGCGCTCGGCGCGTTCCTCGCCGGGCTCCTGATCAACCAGTCCGACTACGCGCACGAGATGCTCGCCCGACTCCTGTCGCTTCGCGACGCGTTCGTCGCGCTCTTCTTCGTGACCATCGGCGTCCTGATCGACCTGCGCGTGGTCGTCGATAACCTCGCCTTGCTCGGCGTCCTGGTCGGGCTGGTCGTCATCGGGCAGTGGGCGATCTGGACGATCGTATGTCTGCTCTTCCGGCAGCCGCTGTCCACGGCGCTCCTCGTCGGCGTCGGGCTCGCGCAGATCGGCGAGTTCTCGTTCATCCTGGTCCAGGTGGCGCGCCAGGCCGGCCACGTCGGCGACGACGTCTACAGCGCCACCCTGGCCGCGTCGCTGGTGACGATTTTGATCAACGCGGTGCTCGTCCGGATGGTCCCGCGCTGGATTGGCCCGGCGCGACTGGATGAGCGCCGCGCCCCGGCGCTCGGTCTTCCGTCGGCGCGAGCGATGGAGGGCCACGTCGTCCTGTGCGGCTTCGGGCGCGTGGGCAGCGCGATCGGCGAGGCGCTGGAGACGTTCGCCGTGCCCTACGTCGCCATCGAGACCGATCCGGACATCGTGAAGAGCTTGCGGGCCCGCAATGTGCCCGCCGTGTTCGGCGACGCCGCGCAACGGGTCATTCTGGCCGCGGCTCAAGCCGACCAGGCCGCGCTGGTCATCCTCGCGATCCCCGAGAACGATCGGGCGCGCCAGGTCGTGCGTCGGGTCCGCGGGTTCAATCCCAGCGTCCAGATCCTGGCGCGCGTGCACGATCTGGCGTGGCGCTCCCGGCTCATGGAAGCCGGCGCCGCCGAGGTGATCCAGCCGGAGGAGGAGGCGGCCTCGACCCTGATTCGCCACGCGCTCGAGCGGCTGTCGCTGCCGCGAGACCGCGTCCTGGCCTATCTCAATCGTTTTCGGGGCGCGGTGGAGCGAGCCAGGGCGGAGGCGGAGGACGCTGAGACGGGGCTGCCCCAGCTTCGCGAGATCACCCTGAAGAGCGGCCACCTCGTGGACCAGTCTCTGGGCGAGGCGCGCCTGCGCGAGCGCTTCGGGGTCACCGTCGTCGCCGTGACGCGCGCGGCCGGCGAGACGCTGGCGGATCCGACCGCCGAGACGGTCCTGCGCGCCGGCGACCGGCTGCGTCTCTTCGGCCTTTCCCGGCAGATCGACGCGCTGCTCTCGGGGTCCGAGGTGCTCATCGAATGAGCGAAGTGGTCTAACTGGCTGAAAAGCCGCTCGCGCCAACCGGTCACGCACACGGTTATCCACGACTCCGTCGCAGCGCTGGTGGAAAACGTTTGAACACGCTGGACGCAAACGCTCCGTCGCGATGGCCGTGATATCCTCCACTTCATGTCGCGCGCCAACCTCGTCGGGCTATTGCCTTCGGAGCTCGAGGATCTCGCGGTCGAGCTCGGCGCGTCGCGCTATCGCGGCCGCCAGCTCGCGACGTGGATGTACCGCAAGTCCGTCTTCGACCTCGAGGCCATGACCGACCTGCCCCGAGACTTTCGCCAGGCGCTCGCCGAGAGCGCCGTGGTCGAGGTGCCCGAGCCCGAGCGCGAGATGCCCTCAGCGGACGGCAGCCGCAAGCTCGTGTTCGTGCTGAACGGCGGGAGCCGGATCAGCTCGGTGCTGATGCCGGACGACGAGCGGATCACGCTCTGCGTGTCCACGCAGGTCGGCTGCGGCTTCGCGTGCGGCTTCTGCCTGACGGGCGTGATGGGACTCGAGCGGAATCTGACCGCGGGCGAGATCGTCGGCCAGATCCTCGCGGCCAATCGGTTGCTCGAGGAGGGCCGTCGCGCCACGCACATCGTGTTCATGGGGATGGGCGAGCCGCTCGCGAACTACGCGGCGCTGGTGAAGGCGGTACGGATCCTGACCGACCCGAAGCTCGGCGTCGGGTACTCGCCCCGCCGGATCACTGTCTCGACGGTCGGGCTCGTCCCGGGCATCGACAAGCTCGGCCGCGAAGACCTCAAGGTCAACCTGGCGATCTCGCTCCACGCCACCACCGACGAGGTCCGCACGCGGCTCATGCCGGTGAACCGGTCCTTCGATCTCGCGGCGCTGATGGCCGCCGTCAAGCGCTATCCGCTGGCCTCACGTCAGCGGGTGTTCTTCGAGTACGTCATGCTCGAGGACGTCAACGACACGGTCGAGGACGCGCAGCGCCTGGTGCGCCTGCTCCGCGGGGTCAAGGCCAAGGTCAACCTGATTCCGTTCAACGACTGGGAAGGCGCGCGGTTCCGCCGGCCGCCGCTCGCGCGGATCCTCGCGTTTCAGTCGGTCCTGCTCGGCGCCGGGATCACGACGACGGTCCGGTGGAGCAAGGGCGAAGATATCGGCGCGGCCTGCGGTCAGCTCCGGGAGCCGTCCGCGGTCGCGACCGTGAGAGCCGGCTGACTTGGGCGCCGCCCGGACCGTCTCGTTCGCCACGCTGGGATGCCGGCTCAACCAGGTCGACACGCAGCAGATCCAGACCTTGCTCGAGGCGCGGGGATTTCGCACCGTGAATTTCGACGAGCCCGCCGACGTGGTCGTCGTCAACACGTGCACGGTCACCGCGCGCGCCGAGCTCTCCGACCGCCAGACCATCCGCCGCGCCGCGCGAGTGAGCCCGCGGGCGACCCTCGTCGTCACCGGCTGCTGGGCCCAGACGAGCCCGGGCGAGGTCGCCGGCCTGGCGGGTGTCGACCTCGTGGTCGGCAACGGGGACAAGCATCGGCTCCCGGAGCTGGTCGAGCGGGCCGTCGCCGATCGGATCCAGGTCGCCGACCGGGTCCAGGTCTCCGACATCGCGCGGGCGCGCACGCTGGAGGTGGCGCCGACTGCGCGTCTCAACGGGCGGTCGCGCGCGTTCTTGAAGGTCCAGGACGGCTGCCAGCACCGGTGCGCGTTCTGCATCGTGCCGAGGGCCCGCGGTGCCAGCCGCAGCCTCGACCCGAAGGTCGTCCTCGACCAGGCGCGTCTCCTCGTCGAGGCCGGACACCCCGAGCTGGTGCTGACGGGCGTGGACCTCGGACACTACGGCGCCGACCTCGTGCCTCGCACTACTCTGGCGGCTCTCGTGAGATCGCTGGCGGAGATTCCGGGCCTTCGCTGGGTGAGGCTCTCGTCGCTGCTCCCGGCCTACTTCACGCCGGAGCTCCACGAGATCGTCACGACCTCGCCGGTCGTGGCGCCGCACTTCCACATCCCGCTGCAGAGCGGCAGCGACCGCGTGCTGAGGGCGATGCGGCGTCCCTACAGCGCGCGGATGTATCGCGCGCTCGTCGAGCGGCTGGCCGACGCGCGTCCGCGGCTCGGCCTCGGCGCCGACGTCATCGCCGGCTTCCCGGGCGAGAGCGACGACGACTTCGCCGAGACGGTCGCGTGCGTCCGGGAGCTGCCGTTTTCCTATCTGCACGTCTTCCCGTACTCGGCGCGCAAGGGCACCGAGGCCACGCGACTCGAGGGGCAGCTGGACTCGCGCACGATCACCCGCCGCAGCCGCGTTCTCCGGGAGATCGGCCGCGCGAAGCGCGACGAGTTCCGGCGGGAGCTGGTCGGCCGCGTCGAAGAGGTGCTCGTGCTGGAGAGCCTCGAGCGGGCGACGGGCCGGCTGGTCGGCCTCACCGGCAACTACGTCGAGGTGGTCTTCTCCGGCGCGCCATCGCTCGTGAGAACGCTCGCGACGGTGCGGGTGACGGCGGTGCAGGGCGATCGCGCGCTCGGCGAGCTCGAGGCGCCCGGGGCGGACGACGGATGAAAGCGCCCGTGAGCGGGGCCGCGATCGGCGTCATCGGCGGCAGCGGTCTCTACGAGCTCGAGGGGCTGACCGACGTCACGTGGCGAAAGGTCAAGACGCCGTTCGGCGCGCCGTCCGACGCGTACTGCCTGGGTCGCTTCGCCGGCCGGAGGGTGATCTTCCTGCCGCGCCACGGCCGCGGCCACCGGGTGACGCCGAGCGAGCTGAACTTCCGCGCCAATATCTGGGGGCTCCGGTTCCTGGGCGCCCGGTGGGTCATCTCGATCTCGGCGGTCGGGAGCATGAAGGAAGCGATCCGACCGCTCGACCTGGTCGTTCCCGATCAGTTCTTCGACGCGACGAAGCGGCGCGTCTCGTCCTTCTTCGGCGACGGCATCGTTGCCCATGTGAGCATGGCCGAGCCGGTGTGTCCCGACCTGGCGGGGGCGCTCGCGAAGGCGGCCCAGGAGACGAGCGCGACCGTGCACCGCGGCGGGACCTATATTTGCATCGAGGGCCCCCAGTTCTCGACCCGGGCGGAGTCGCGCATCTACCGGAGCTGGGGCGTGGACGTGATCGGGATGACTAACATGCCCGAGGCGAAGCTCGCGCGAGAAGCCGAGCTCTGCTACGCGACCCTGGCGCTGGCCACGGACTACGATGTCTGGCACGAGGCGCACGAAGCCGTGTCGGTCGAGGCGGTCGTCCAGAACCTCCTGAAGAACGTCGCGACGGCCAAGGAGGTCTTGCGCCGGGTGATCCCGGCGATCGCGCCGTCGCGCACCTGCGAATGCCCGAGCCTGCTCCGGAACTCCGTGATCACCAACCCCAAGGCCTTCCCGGCGGCAACGAGGAAAAAGCTTGGACTATTACTCGATCCGTACTTTGCGCGCGGGCGGAGCCGGCGTGCACCTGCAGCAGGCCACCCTCGGTCAAAGCCGGCCTCGAGGTCCCCGCTACAGTGAGTGAGCTCCTGGTCGTCGGCTCGGTTGCGCTGGACAGCGTCGAGACCCCGTTCGGGAAAGTGCAAGAAGCCCTCGGGGGCTCCGCGACCTACTTCTCCTACTCGGCGAGCTTCTTCACCGGGGTGCACCTGGTGGCGACGGTCGGCGAGGATTTTCCCGAGGCGCATCTGAAGCTCCTCGAAGATCGCGGCGTCGAGATCGGCGGGCTGCAGACCTCCAGGGGCCGCACGTTCCGGTGGAGCGGGCAGTACGGCTACGACCTGAGCGAGGCCAAGACGCTCGAGACCCAGCTGAACGTCTTCGCCGAGTTCCGTCCGGTGCTCGGCGAGGGGCTGGGACGGACGCCCTTCCTCTTCCTGGCGAACATCGACCCCGAGCTGCAGCTCGACGTGCTCTGCCAGATGAAGGAGCGCCCGCGGCTGGTCGCCCTGGACACGATGAACTTCTGGATTCAGGGCAAGCGCGAGGCGCTCCGCAGGGTCCTCGCCGAAGTGGACGTCGTGACCGTCAACGACGGCGAGGCGCGGCAGCTCGCCAGCGAGCCGAACCTGATCCGCGCCGCGCGCGCGATCTCGACGATGGGGCCGCGCACCGTCGTCGTCAAGCGCGGCGAGTACGGCGCGCTGCTCCTCACCGAGGACCGGCTCTTCTTCGTGCCGGCGTATCCGCTGGAGTCGGTCTACGATCCGACCGGGGCCGGCGACACGTTCGCGGGCGGATTCATGGGCTACCTCGCGGCCCAGGACCGGGTCGACGCCGCCGCGATGCGCCGCGCCGTCGTCTACGGCTCGGTGATGGCGTCGTTCACGGTCGAGGATTTCTCGCTCAAGCGGCTGACGCGGCTCACCCCCGCCGACATCAACGAGCGCTACATGGCGTTCCACGACCTGATCCGGGTCGAGCCCTGACGTGACGCGGGCCAAGTACGAGCGTCTGCTGGACGTGCTGCGCGAGCTGGAGAGCGTCGTGGTGGCGTTCTCGGGCGGCGTCGACTCCACGCTCCTGGCGCGCGCCGCGCAGGACGCGCTCGGCCCACGCGCGCTGCTGGTGACCGCGGACTCCGAGACCTATCCGGCCAGCGAGCTCGAGGAGGCGCGGCGGCTGGCCGCGCTGCTGGGGATGCGCCACCTGGTCGTGCGCACCGAGGAGCTCCAGAACCCGGACTATGCGCGCAATCCGGCCAACCGCTGCTTCTTCTGCAAGGAGGAGCTGTTCCTGAAGCTCCAGCCGATCGCGGCGCGCGAGGGCTGCCGCGCGCTCGTCTACGGCGCCAACATGGACGACCGCGGCGACCACCGCCCGGGCATGAAGGCCGCGCAGGAGCGGGGCGTGCGCGCGCCCCTGATCGAGGCCGAGCTGTGGAAGGACGAGATCCGCGCGCTCTCGCGCGAGCTCGGGCTGCCCACGTGGGACAAGCCCTCGTTCGCGTGCCTGTCCTCCCGCTTCCAGTACGGCGACCGGATCACGCCCGAGAAGCTGCGCCAGGTGGACGCCGCCGAGGCGTTCGTGCGCTCGCTCGGCTTCCGGCAGTTCCGCGTGCGTCACCACGATCGGCTGGCCCGGCTCGAGATCGACCAGGCCGAGCTGCCGCGGCTCTGGGAGGGTGACCGGCGCGAGGCCATCGTGAAGCGGCTGCGCGAGCTCGGCTACATCTACGTGACGGTCGACCTCGCCGGCTTCCAGTCGGGCAGCGCGAATCTCTTGCTCGGTCTGAAGTCGAAAGCGAACGGTGGATAGGGACGCCCTGCGCGCTCTGCTCGACGACTTGAAGGCCGGGCGCCTCGACGTCGACGCCGCCGTGGCCAAGCTCCGCGGGATGCCCTTCGAGGATCTCGGATTCGCGAAGATCGACCATCACCGCGCGCTGCGGGGCGGCGCGCCCGAGGCCGTCTTCTGCCCGGGCAAGACGCCCGCGCAGGTGGTCGCGATCCTCGCGCGCCTGACCGACCACCACGCGAACGTCCTCGCCACGCGCGCCGACCCGTCGGTCGCCGACGCGGTGGCCGAGGCGGGCCTGCCGCACATCTACCATCCCGACGCGCGGCTGGTGATCGCCAGACCGGAGCCGAGCGCGGGTCTCGGCCTCATCGCCGTGCTCGCCGCGGGCACCGCCGACCTGCCGGTCGCCGAAGAGGCCGCGCTCGTCGCCGAGGCGCTCGACAATCGCGTCGAGCGCGTCTACGACTGCGGCGTGGCCGGCCTCCATCGGCTCCTGGCCCACTATCATCTGCTCGCGGAGGCGAACGTGCTCGTCGTCGTCGCCGGGATGGAAGGCGCTTTGCCGAGCGTGGTCGGGGGGCTGGTGGACCGGCCGGTGATCGCCGTGCCGACCAGCATCGGCTACGGGGCGTCCTTCGGAGGGATCGCGGCGCTGCTGGCGATGTTGAATTCGTGCGCGCCCGGCGTGTCGGTGGTGAACATCGACAATGGCTACGGCGCGGCGCACCAGGCCAGCCAGATCAATCATCTCATTGCGAAAGTGCGGTGACGTCGCGGCGGTGAGGGGCCGGGGGCGGGGAGGGGTGTGGGACCACGCGGCACGCGTCCGCTGCTCCTGGGCGGCTGGGCTCCATCTGGGCGCGCATCTTCCGCTTCTCCTTGGGAGGGAACGGGTCCCACACCCCTCCCCGCCCCCGGCCCCTCGCCGCCGCGAGCGGCGGCGCGCTTGGCATGCGCGATCGGGCCGGCGTGGTGCGCTTCGCGCGCAGGCATAGGCCGTGAGCCTGCGTGAGCAGCGGGAGGAGATTGCAGGTTGGGACTTGGTGATTCGGGGTCTTGGCGACTGGGTGAGGTGAGGGGTTGAGGGTCGCTTACTTCGATTGTCCTAGCGGGGCGGCGGGGGACATGATCGTGGCGTCGCTGCTCGACGCTGGCGTGTCGGTGGCGCGGCTCGAGGACGAGCTGGCGAAGCTGCGGCTGCCGGGGTGGCGGCTGGTCGCGCGAGAGGTGATGAAGGGGGATTTTCGGGCGACCAAGGTCGACGTCGAGATCGACAAGGGCGCGCATCATCACCGGTCGCTGCGCGACATTCTCGAGATTCTGGAGCGGAGCACGCTCACGGCGAGCGTCCGCGAGCCGGCGACGCGGATCTTCACGCGGCTCGCCGACGCCGAGGCGCGGGTGCACGGCACCGACCGCGAGTCGGTGCGGTTCCACGACGTGGGAGCGGTCGACGCGATCGTCGACGTCACCGGCAGCGTGATCGCACTCGATCTTGCCGGCGCGCAGGCGGTGCACGTCTCGGCGCTCCCGATCGGGGGCGGGCTCGTCGGCGGACCGCACGGGCGGATCCCGGTCCCGGCGCCGGGCACCGCCGAGCTCCTGCGCGGCTTCCCGGTCGTGGACACGGGCGTGACGGCGGAGCTCGTCACGCCGACCGGCGCCGCGATCCTCACGACCTTGGCCGACTCGGCCGGACGCATGCCGGCGCTGACCGTCGAGGCCGTCGGCTACGGTGCCGGCACGAAGGATCTGCCCGGCACGCCCAACGTGCTCCGCTGCTTCCTCGGCCGGACCGTCGACAGCGGCGTCGCCGACGAGACGGTTCTCCAGGTCGAGACGACGATCGACGACATGTCGCCGCAGCTCTACGAGACCTTGATCGAGCGCGTCTTCGACGCCGGCGCCCTCGACGTGTTCCTCCAACCGGTCATCATGAAACGCGGCCGGCCGGGCGTCTTGGTGACGGCGCTCTGCACGCCTGAGCGGGTCGGCGACCTGTCCCGCGCCCTCTTCGAAGAATCGACGACGATCGGCGTTCGCTGGTCGGAGTGGCGCCGGGCCCGCCTGCAGCGCGAGATGGTCGAGGTCACCACGGCCTACGGGACGATTCCGTTCAAGGTCTCGCGCCTGGGCGGTCGAATCGTGACCGTCACGCCGGAGTTCGCCGACGTGGCGCGCATCGCCCGCGAGAAATCGTTGCCGGTCCGCGAGGTCCTCGACCAGGCCCGCGCCGACGGAAGGCGCCTCCTGGGGCAGTAGCCCCAAAGGCCTGCCCCGGTTGACATGCCGGGGGGCGAAGTCTTACCCTCTGTCGCGCCAGATCGGGGCGTTCAGGGCCCGCTCTCAAACCGCCGAATCCCGGAGGATGAGCCGTGAAACTGCCAGTCAAGATGACGATCAACGGCCAGAGCTACAGCCATGAAGTCGAGCCCCGCCTGCTCCTGGTTCACTACATCCGCGAGACCGTGGGTCTCACCGGAACACACGTCGGCTGCGACACGAGCCAGTGCGGCGCGTGCACGATCATCATGGACGGTCAAGCCGTCAAGGCCTGCAACTTTTTCGCGGTCCAGACGGACGGCGCCAACATCATGACGATCGAGGGGCTGGCGAAGGACGGCGAGCTGCATCCGATCCAGCAGGGATTCTGGGAGAAGCACGGCCTGCAGTGCGGGTTCTGCACGCCGGGCATGATCATGTCGGTCTACCAGATGCTCGAGCGCTACCCCAAGCCGTCCGAGGAGCTGATCCGGCACCAGCTCGAGGGCAACCTGTGCCGGTGCACGGGTTACCACAACATCGTGAAGGCGATCGAGTGGGCGGCCGAGCACATGCCCGCGAAGAAGTGAGGGGACGCCATGGCTGCCGTCGCCTCCGACCGCCTCTTCGGTAAATCGATCAAGCGACGCGAGGATCCACGCTTCATCACCGGGCGCGGCCAGTACGTCGACGATTTGAAGATTCCGGGGATGACCTACGCCGCCTTCGTGCGGAGCCCCCACGCTCACGCGAAGATCCGCAAGATCGACACCGCCGCGGCCGCGCGCCATCCGGGTGTCGTCGCCGTGTTCACCGGCAAGGACATGACCGGCGTCAACTCGCTGCCCTGCGGCTGGGACCTCCGGAAGGAGAAGAAGATTCCGGGCGTCATGCAGGATCTGGCGATCGTTCCACACATGCCGCTCACGTCCGACGCCGCGCGCCACGTGGGCGATCCGGTGGCGATCGTGATCGCGGACAGCCACGAGGCGGCGGTCGACGGCGCCGAGAAAGTGCAGGTCGACTGGGAGCCCTTGCCGGCCGTCACGGTCACCGAGAAGGCGGCCGCGTCCGGAGCGCCCAAGCTGCACGAGGGCGCGCCGGGCAACGTCGCGTTCAAGTGGGAGATCGGCGACCGCGCCGCCACCGACGCCGCGTTCAAGACCGCGGGAGCGGTGACGGTGAAGAAGCGGATCGTCAACCAGCGCCTGGTGGCCAACGCCATGGAGCCGCGCGCGTGCGTGGCCCGCTACGACGACGCAACCGGCGAGCTGACGCTCTGGGTGACCTCGCAGAACCCGCACGTACATCGCCTGCTCATGTGCGCCTTCGTGCTCGGCATTCCCGAGCACAAGGTCCGCGTGATCGCTCCCGACGTGGGCGGCGGATTCGGCTCCAAGATCTTCCTCTACAACGAAGAGGTTGTCTGCTCCTGGGCCTCGCGCCGCCTCAAGAGGCCGGTGCGCTGGACCGCCAGCCGCAGCGAGGCATACGTGACCGACGCCCACGGCCGCGACCACGTGACCGACGCCGAGATCGCGCTGGCCCGCGACGGCAAGATCCTCGGGCTGCGCGTGAAGACGACCGCGAACCTGGGCGCGTACCTCTCGACCTTCGCGCCGGCGGTCCCGACGTTCCTCTACGGCACGCTGCTCAACGGCGTCTACGCGATCCCGGCCATCCACTGCGAAGTGACCGGCGTCTTCTCGAACACGACCGCGGTGGACGCCTACCGCGGCGCGGGTCGGCCGGAGGCATGCTACGTCGTCGAGCGCATCGTCGAGGCCGGGGCGCGCGCGGCCGGGATGGATGTGGCCGATCTCCGGAAGAAGAACTTCATCCCGAAGTTCTCCGGGGCTTTCCAGACGCAGGTCGCCGTCGTCTACGACAGCGGCGACTATGGCGCGGCCTGGGACCGGATGCTTCAGATGCTCGATTACCGGAAGTTCCGCGCCGAGCAAGAAGCCGCCCGCAAGCAAGGCCGCCTTCTCGGCATCGGCTTCTCGGCCTACATCGAGGCGTGCTCGATCGCGCCGTCGAAGCTCGTCGGCGCGCTCGGCGCCGGCGCGGGTCTCTACGAGTCGGGCAAGGTGCGCGTGCACCCGACCGGGATGGTCACGGTCTACACCGGTTCGCACTCGCACGGGCAGGGACACGAAACGACGTTCGCCCAGCTTACGGCCGACAAGCTCGGCATCCCGATCGAGCAGGTCGAGATCGTGCACGGCGACACCGGATCGATTCCGTTCGGCATGGGCACCTACGGCAGCCGTTCCGCATCGGTAGGTGGCACCGCCATCCTCATGTCGCTCAACAAGGTCATCGAGAAGGGCAAGAAGATCGCGGCGCACCTGCTCGAAGCCTCACCGAAGGACATCGATTTCTCGGGCGGCCAATTCCAGGTGAAGGGCGCCCCGGCCAAGGCGGTGCCGTTCGGCGCGGTGTCCCTGACGGCGTATGTGCCGCACAACTATCCGGAGGGTCTCGAGCCCGGGCTCGAGGAGACCTCGTTCTACGATCCGTCGAACTTCTGCTTCCCGTTTGGCGCCCACGCCTGCATCGTCGAGGTCGATCGCGAGACCGGGAACGTCCGCATCCTC
>QHTE01000128.1 GCA_003220685.1 Candidatus Rokuibacteriota bacterium | reverse complement strand
ACAAACGCCTCGGCCGCGCGCTGCAGGAGGCGAAGCTGAAGCTCCCGCAGGCGTGCCTCGAAGCCATCGACTACCCGGCCCGGCGCGAGCTCGACAAGGCGGTGATCCGTCAGCTCGCCACCTGCCGGTGGATCGATGAACACCACAACGTCATCCTGGTCGGGGCCACCGGCGTCGGCAAAAGCTTCATCGCCTGCGCGCTGGCTCACCAAGCCTGCCGCAAGGGCTATCGCGCCCTCTATCGGCGCGCGTCCCGCCTCTTTCACGAGCTGATCTTGGCCCGGGCCGATGGCACCTACGTCCGCGTGCTCACCAAGCTCGCCCGCCTCGACGTCCTCGTCATCGACGACTGGGGACTGGCTCCGGTCCAGGAGCAAGAGCGGCGCGATCTGCTCGAGATCCTGGAAGATCGCTACGGCACCCGCTCGACGATCGTCACCAGCCAGCTGCCGCCCGCCCAGTGGCACGAACACATCGGCGATGCGACGCTGGCCGAGGCGATCTGCGATCGTCTCCTCCACAACGCGCACCGGCTCGTGCTAAAAGGTCCCTCACGGAGAAAGGAGGCCAAGCTCGACAGCTGATCGACGGCCCCGCGTCGCTTCGCTCCGATCACGATCCGCCGATCTCGCTGATCACGATGACCGAAATGCGCACAGTAGCGTGTAAATCCCTGGCGGTGCCAGCCGACCACGGTCTCCGGCCGTACCACCTCCAGCGAATGCCGCCAGCTCGTCCACAGCCTCGACAGCAGAACCCAGAAAACCCGGTCCATTTCCGTCAGCCGTGGCCGCGGCTGACGGCCGTCCACACGGCGAGTTGCTGCCGCAACGCGAGGTTCTCGAGCGCCAACTCGCGGTGCGTGCGAACAGTGCTTCGCAGTGTCCCAAGGAGGATTCCCAGCCAGCTAACCATGACAGGCCAAATAGCGGATCAGTCCGCAGAACGCAAATTGATCGCGACGGGACAACTTTTTAGAAGGGACAGGGTAAAACGAGCGGCGTTCGGGCGCGCGCACGCCGCCCATGGCGTTAGACTCGGCCGAGCTGGCCGGCCCGGATAAGGTCGACGAGGACCTTCCATTCATCCCTCTTCAGTACCGCGAGATTCCGCCCTCCCCAATCCGAACTTCGTCGCCGATGATCTCGACTTCCGGGCCGATCCAGCAGTATCCCGACGCGCCGGGGCGGTAGGCGAAAGCCGAACGAGCGCGCGTCGCTGAACCATGGTTCACCGCGCTGGTCGCGGCACGCCGGGCCAGCCGGCTTGTGGCAGACCGACCGCCAAGTCTTCGTCCCAGATCTCATCCGCTTTGCGACAGAGCCAAACCCGTGCGAGGTGGCCGACCAGCGGCAACTCAGGCACCGGCAGCAAGTACAACTCTTCAACCAATGTGCCTCCGTCGACCGACTTGAGATGCGTAAGGACTTCGGTACCGCGGAGGAGTCCCTTGGTTACGCGCGCGTGTATGCGATGCGAAGGAGGATATATCACGGCTGCGCCTGCTCTGCTCCCTCTACGGAGGGGAGTCGCGCGTGAGTCATGGCCTTGATGTTCTTCCTCCGGTCCGCCTGAGCGGTCGAGTCGCGGCTCTGGCGACCCTTCCTGTTGATGCAGAGCGCGAGGTTGGCAGCACCGGCCGGCCGTGGTCGCCGTCGGTGCGCGCATCCAGCACGGCGCGCACCTTGCGCGCGAGGGCATCCGGTGTGAGCGGCTTCTGGATGAAGCGCGCGGGGTTGACGATCGCATAGTCCGTGTATCCCGACATGTACAGCACGTCCATCTCGGGGTGCAGGCCGACGAGGCGCTCGGCCAGCTGGACGCCGTTCATCTCGGGCATCACGATGTCCGTGAGGAGCAGATCGATCGGGTCCCCATGGCGCTCGACGATCCGAAACGCGTCCGCGATTTCTCCCGCGCTGAGTACGCTATACCCGAACTCTTCAAGGATCCGTTGCACGAGCGCACGAACCTCGCTTTCATCCTCGACGACCAGAACGGTCTCGCTGCCGCGCGCCGGCAGCGCCGTGCTCACTTCCGCGCTCTGCTCCGGGATACCCACGACGCGAGGTAGGTAGATCGTGAAGATGCTGCCCGCTCCCGGCGCGCTCTCGACCCGGATATTTCCGCCGCTTTGACTGACGATGCCGTAGACCGTCGCCAGGCCGAGTCCCGTCCCCTTGCCCAGCGCCTTCGTGGTGAAGAAGGGCTCGAAGATGCGGGCACAAGTCTTCGCGTCCATGCCGATGCCGGTGTCCCCGACCGAGAGCGTCACGTACGAGCCGGGACTGACACCGACGTGCCGGCGGGACGAGTCCTCGTTCAGCTCGACGTGCCCGGTCTCGATGGTAATCCGGCCGCCGTTCGGCATCGCATCGCGGGCGTTCACGACGAGGTTGACGACGACCTGCTCGAGCTGCCCCGGGTCGACGGTCACGCAGCCGAGTTCCGGGGCCGGCCTGAACACGAGCGTGATGTCCTCGCCGATCAGCCGCTGGAGCATCTCGGCCATGCCAGGGATCACTTCGTTGAGGCTCAGCACCGAGGGGGCGAGAACCTGCTTTCGGCTGAACGCCAGGAGCTGCGTCGTCAGCCGACACGCGCGCGCCGCCGTCCTCTCGATGATGCCGAGCCCGTCGCGGAGCGGATCGGCGAGCGCCGACTGCCGGAGCATGAGCTGGCTGTGCCCCGTGATGACCGTCAACAGGTTGTTGAAGTCGTGTGCGAGGCCGCCGGATAGGCGGCCCAGGGCCTCGATCTTCTGGAGCTGGCGAATCTGCTCCTCCCTCTCCTGAAGCACCCCGTCGACGCGCTTCCGCTCGATGCACTGGGCGATCTCACCCACGGCCGACGCGAAGCCGCCGAGGGCCAGGCCGTCGAGCGGGGCTCGCGCGAACGCGGCCGTGACGCCGACGAGCCGATCCTCGACGAGGAGCGGATGCCCGACGAACGCCACCAGCCCTTCCCCCCGGGCCCACGCGGGATCGCCCATGCGAGGATCCTGGAGGATCGCGCTGGTCACGTGCGTCCGGCGCTCGGCGGCGATAAGCCCGATCTCGCCCTGACCCAGGGCGACACGGCGATGGGTCTCGCTCAGGTGCGTGCAGCTCCCGGCGCTCGCCTTCAGCTCGAGGACCTTGGCCTCCCCGTCGAGCGTCCACACGCCCGCCAGCGCCAAATCGAGGTGCCGGGTCAGGATCTCGGTACACCGCTGGAGGATATCCTCGAGCTTCTCGTGCTGGTTCAGCGTGACGCTGACAGCCGACCTCATCGAGAGGGCACTGAACTGTCGGTCCAGCTGGGTCGTCATCCGGTTGAACGACCGCGTGAGGGCGCTGATCTCGTCGTGGCCATCGACCACGATGGGCTCGCGGAACGCGCCCGTCTCGACCTCGGCCGTCGCCGCGGCCAGACGGGCGAGCGAGCGTGTGATCCGCCGGGCGATGATCGCTGTGGCGAGTAGCGCAAGGCCGACCGCCGTACCCAGCGCGACCAGCACCGCGGTCCAGGTGCGCGTCTCCAGGCGCGCGGCCTCGGCCTGCGCTCCGAGGCTCCGCGCGTACGTCGCCGCCATGAGCCCCTCCAGGTTCTCCTGGAGCTCCGTGATGCGCGTCCGTGCGTCGGTCTCGCTCAGGCCCACGGCGCGGGCGCGGTCGCCGCGCTTCGACAGCGCCTGCTCCTGGGCGACCATGCCGCTGTATCCTGCAAACGCGGCCCGCGCCCGGCGCAGGTGTAGCGTCTCCTGCTCGCTCTCGGCGTAGGCAGCCAGGCCGTCGAGATCCTGGGCGACCCGTGCCGCCCGCTTGGTCCACGCCGACGCGAAGCTCGCGTCGCCCAGCACGACGGCCCGCGCCTCGAGCCGCACGAGGGCGGGAATCGCCTCGCGGGCCGACGCGGCGAGCCGCACCGCTGGCACCGTGCGGGTTGCGATGTCCCGATTGACAGACACGAGCCGGCTCACGGCGCCGAGGCTCAGAAACCCGACGCCCGCGAGCACCACGATCACGAGTGCCGCGGTCAGGAAAATCTTGGAAGCGAGGCGCATCTTTCTCCGTCCCGCCGAAGGTCGGGTCGATGTCCGAAATCCCGGCCAACGCCGTCAGACCCGAGAACCCATCCACAAGATGCGACACGCAAATCCTGTACCCGGAGCGCATTCCATAAATATCAAGCGGTTCTCGAACCTCGGTCGGGATCGAGCCTGGTAGATCCCTTCCCGGACGGACACTTCTTGTACCAGGGCACCCTCGACGTCGCGCCAGAGACCGGCGGTGGAACGAGAACAACTGGCTCATTGAATTGGTGCGGGCATCGTAGGGTCGAAAATAACCGTTGATAACCGGTGCGCGGTCGAGCGCTCTCGTCGTTTTGCCCGATAGGCTATGGGACCCTACCCCGTGGACCCGCTGATTAAGAGTCAGAGTCTTGGGTACCTAACCCAAGGCTCCACTGCAACCCAACGCGCTACCGCAAGCCATCTCCAGGACTACGCTTCCAAGGCGCTCCGAAGCTTCTATGAAACGACGAGATCGAACGGCGCAGTCCCTCGCCACACACCTTTCGCGTTTAGGCCGGATTTCTCAAGCTAACGATCGGTCGGCTGACTGACAAGTGCGGCGCGACGGTCGAAAACCTTCATAGTCCATCCAAGAGCACCAAAGGGGCCGAATCGCTCGGCCCCTTTGGTTTCGCCACGTTGCGTGGTTGCGGGGGCTGGATTTGAACCAGCGACCTTTGGGTTATGAGTACAACACGGTCATGTCCGGTAACCCTCTGATCTTTCTGGAAAGGCATGCTGCGGCGAGCAGTTCGACGTTGTCTGCTGATGCGTCGTTCTTCATCTCGTTTCACCCTGTTTCGGGGTGTTGTGGGTGCAAAATGGGAGCAGATTCGAGGGCAGCAAGCTCTACCGTCGTCGACTCGCTCACGAGGGAGATCCGGACTGAAGCGTGGTGAGGTCGCAGCGGTGGCACGTACCACGTACCAGTCTTAGGCCGCCACGACAACGGACACTTCCCCGTGTTCCTTGCGCGTGGGGCGCACTGTGATCTCGATGTCCTGGCCAAGGTTGGTCAGAAACTCCATGAGGCGCTCGACCGAAAACATCCCCGCCCGGTTGCGCAGCAGCGCGGAGACGTGCGGCTGCTTGATGCCAAGGATGCCGCCAGCCTTGGCCTGGGTGAGGCCACGCGCTTTGATGATCTTGTAGATCTGCAGCGTCAGACGCGCCTTCAGAAGTTCCTGCTCGGCATGGGGCAGATCGAGATCGGCAAACACGTTGCCGCTCCCCTCCTCCGCGCGGACTCTCTTGTTCTTCTTCATCATCAGCTCTGCCTTTCTTTGTAGTTCTGCCCGGCCGCGGCCAGCCGTTGCCGGATCAGCTCTATGTCCTTCTGCGGCGTCGCTATGCCCTTCTTTGATTTCTTTTGGAACGCGTGAAGGACGTAGATCGTGCCGGCAAATTGCACGGTATAGACCGTCCGATACGTGTTCGTGTCGTGCCGGTCGACGATCTCCATCACACGTGCACCCCCGAAGCCCTTGAGCGGCTTGGCCGCGGGATCGGTCTCGCCCTGCTGCGCCGTGTAGAGGGCCTGGCCAATATCCCGGCGGACCTGCTCCGGGAAGCTCCTCAGAGCCTCGCGGCTCGATCCCATCCAGATGATCGGCTTGAGGTCGAGCTTCACTATACTACTATACGTATTTTTATATGATTGTCACACCCTGAAGCTGGGGTTCGTGCTGGCGCTTCGCCATATCGATCACTTCCTACGTAACGGAACGATGTTCGGCGTAGGGTTCTCAGAACCATGAGAGTCGTCTGCCGGGCGCAGGAGCGTGGGCGAGACGTTCCAGCGCTGGCCGTCATCAGTGATGACCGTAACGGTCTTCCGATTGTAGCGAGTCAGCATGCCGACGAGGCAGCGATGTCCTTCTGGTTGAAACAAAACCCGATCGCCGATCTTGAACCTGAGCATCTGGGCATGCGCCCGCATCTGAGTCAAGAATTGGAGCCGGGCAACGATTCTGTTGTT
>QHTE01000127.1 GCA_003220685.1 Candidatus Rokuibacteriota bacterium | reverse complement strand
GTAGGACACCGATGATGGTTCCGAGCGTGATGCCGACGACGGCGACGAACAGATTGTAGGGCGTGATCGCGACGTGGAATCCGAGGAGGAGGTTCTCGATCCCCATCGCTATTGGCCGAGCCACGCCTCGAGCGGACCCTTGGGCATTGGCACCAGGAACCACTTCTCGAAGACGAAGAACGTGGCGAGCGGGAAGAGGATGGCAACCGCGAGCACGGCGAGCCAGGTGTGGCGCCCGATCCAGCGCATATAAAAGCCGGTGTAGAGCGACGCGGCGACGTAGAGGCCGATCCACTGGGTCAGAACGACCAGCGCCACCGCCGGCCACAGCACCTTGAGAACGGGTCGGAACTGCTCCCGCGTCACGAACGGCACGGTCGGCGCCCGGCGCACGGATTGGAAGAAAATCGCGGCGCAGGCGGCGATCATCAGCACACCGAGCCAGAACGGGAAGAAGCCGCTCTGCGGCCCGTCCGTGCCCCAGCCGATGCCGAGCCGGACGGCGTCGAAGACGACGACGCCGCCCAGCAGGGCGAGGAACGAGGCGGTGATGAGATCCGCGCGACGCATGCGTGGGGGCTGCTACTTCTTCAGCAGGCCTCCCTTGGCCATCAAGTCCTTGTGGAGCTGCTCGTTCTCCTCGACCCATTTCACGTACTCAGCGCCGGACGCGAAGGCGGGCTTCAGCGCGCCGTCCTCCATGTACTTCTTCCACTCCGGGGTTTCGCTGATCTTTTTCAGGAAGCTGACGTACCAGTCCACCGCGTCCTTCGGCATGTTCGGCGCGCCGAAGATCCCGCGGAGCATGAGGTAGTTCACGTCGACGCCGAGCGCCTCCTTGACCGTCGGAATGTCCTTCCACTCGCCGACCGAGAGGCGCGTCGTGTCGAAGACGGCCAGCGGCCGCACGCGGCCGGCCTTCCAGTGGCTCACGCACTCGATCGGGTTGTTCACGGTCGAGTCGACGTGCTTGCCGACGAGATTCACGCAGACCTCGCCGCCCCCCTTGAAGGGCACGTAGGTAAACTTGGTGCCGGCGATCGCCTGCTCGAGCTGGATCGTGAGGATCTGGTCTTCCTGCGCGGAGCCGGTGCCGCCCATCAAGCACTGGCCGCTCTGGCGCTCCTTGCACTGTTTGTCCTTGACCGTGGCGAGGTACTCCTTGGCGGTCTTGTACGGCGTCTCCGCGTTCACCCACAGGATGAACTCGTCGAGCGCCATGCGGGCGAGCGGCGTGTAGTCGCGCCAGTTAAACGGGAGGTTGTTGTGCAGCGGCGTCGTGAAGAGGTTCGAGAGCGTGATGATGATGGTATGGGCGTCGCCCTTCTTGGTCTTGACATCGAGGAACCCTTCGGCGCCGGCGCCACCCGATTTGTTGACGACGATGAGCGGCCGCGGCGAGAGCTTGTGCTTCTCGGCGATGCCGGCGATCAGCCGCGCCATCTGGTCGGCGCCGCCCCCGGTCCCGGCCGGTACTACGAACTCGATCGGCTTGGTCGGCTCCCAGGCGACGGCGGAGGCGGGAAGCGTGATCAGTAGCGTGAGGCCGAGTGCGCCGACTGCGTCGAGCTTCATCGCTCGCTCCTTTGCCCGAGGCCCGGCCTCGGGTCCATGTCGTATGGAATGCGCATCGAACACGTATACAACCCGAAAGGGCCGGGACCCGTTTCGCGGGCGCCCGGCCCTACCGGCTAAGAGCGGCGAGGAGGAGCAACAGGCGATCCCGGCATTACTTCGCCGACAGCGCCGCCTTCGTCGCGTCGAGGCGACGGAACGGCACCACCGCCGGAATCTCCCACTTCTCCCACATCTCGTCGACCTTCGCCTGGAAGTAATCGAGGTCCTCCTCGACGAAGTGGGCGAATCGCCCCTGCTTCAGGAGGTACTCGCGCACCGGCTTCCTGGCGCGTCCCTCGACGATCGCCTTGGTCTTGCCGTAGTACTTCACATGGCCGTCTTCGACCTCGTAGAGCGGGAAGATCCCGGTCTCGATGGCCAGCTCGCCGAGCTCGTGCGACAGCATCGGGTCGTAGTCCCAGCCCTTCGGGCATGGATCGAGCGAGTGGATGAACGTCGGGCCCCCGATCGTCAGCGCGCGCCGCACCTTGTTCATCATCTCCACCGCGTACGAGGCGCAGACCGTCGCCACGTAGCGGCACTCCGGATGGCCGGCCGCCATCAAGCCGGCCATGTTCTTCTTCCACCGCGTGTGGATGAGGCGTTTCACCTTCCCGGGCGGGCTGAACGTGGTGTTGGCGCCATACGGCGTCATCCCGGAGAGCTGGATGTCGGTGTTGGCGTACGACTCGTTGTCGTAGAGGAGGATCAACGAGTTGTACTCCTTGTGGGTCAAGGTGGCCGAGATTGCGCCAAGCCCCATGTCGGCCCCGCCGCCGTCGCCGCAGAAGGCGATGACGTTGATGGGTTCGGATTTCATCTTGCCTTTACGCATAAGAGCCTTCAGGCCGGCGGCAGTACCCAGGGCTGCTGACCCGGAAGACCCCAGCTGGGTGTGCATCCACGGCACCACCCAGGGCGTCGTGTAATAGGTCGTGTTGGCGACGTACATGCACCCGGTCGAGCCGAGCACGATCGTGCGCGGGCCGGATGCCTTGACCATGAGCTTCATGACCAGCGCGGACTCGCACCCTTGGCAGGTCCGGTGCCCGGAGGTGAAATACTCCTCGATCGTGACCCGCTTGACCCCGCGGAAGGGCTCGAGGATCTGCGTCGCGTTGCTGAACGTTGTCGTCTCGGCCATGGTGGCTTCTCCTATTCCCGAACGCCCAGCCAGTGGGTCTTTGGGTCTGATTTCCCGGCCTTGGCGGCCGCGTAGCAAAGATCGGTCGCCTTGTAGACGTCTTCGAGCGTCACCTCGCGGCCGCCCAAACCGCAGATGAAGGAGAGGAGCGGCGGCCGGCGGTCGGCATTGTACAGGGCGGCGCGGATTTCGTTGGCGACCACACCCGAGCCGAACGGCGAGCCGAAGGAGTAATCGCGGTCGATGATGCCCAACGCCGACGCCTTCGAGAGCGCCGCGACGAGCTTCTCGGTCGGGAACGGCCGGAACCAGCGCAGCCGCACCAGGCCGACCTTGCGGCCCTTGGCGCGCATCTCGCGGATGGCGACCTTGATCGGCAGCGAGATCGTTCCCATGCCGACCAGGATCACGTCTGCATCATCGGTCATGTACTCCT
>QHTE01000053.1:107256-192892 GCA_003220685.1 Candidatus Rokuibacteriota bacterium | reverse complement strand
CGAGAGCCGGAGCGTGCGCAGGAACAGGGTGGCGTAGTACACCTCCCAGAGCTTGGCGTAGTTCGTGCCGGTGAACTCGGCCACCGCGATCTTGGTCGGCGAGTGGAGGTACACGCTGAGGAGCGCCACGTTGACGAAGGGCAGGACGAGGAACAGCAGCAGGTAGGCGCCGTAGGGGCCGACGAACAGCGCCCAGTATGGCGAGGGCCGTCCTCCCTCCATCGCGCGCCCTAGCGTCGCAGGATGTGGATGTCCTCGGGATCGATCGCCAGCTCGATGGCGACGCCCGGGACGATGGCGCGCGTCCCTTTGCTGTTCTTGATGGACACGAGCAAGGGCTGCTTCTCGAGCGCGAGGACGCGCAGGTGGAGGTCCTCTCCCATGTAGGTGACGTCCCGCACGCGCGCCCGGAAGCGATTGGCGACGATCTGGTCGGACTCGCCGATAGCGGCGACCTGGAACCGCTCGGGGCGCAGCAGCAGGGTCACCGTCGCGCCCGACACGTCGGCAACGCGGGGGAGGGTGAGGACGAGGCCGTGCTCGGTCTCCAGGGTGGTATCGCCGCCGTTCTGGCCGCGGACCCATGCCGTGAGGAGATTGGAGCTGCCGATGAAATCCGCGACGAAGGCGCTCGCCGGGGACTCGTAGATCTCGTTCGGCGTGCCGATCTGCTCGATCCGGCCCTGCGACAGGACGGCGATGCGGTCGGACAGGGCGAGCGCCTCGGTCTGGTCGTGGGTGACGTAGACCGCGGTCTTGCCGAGCCGCCGTTGCAGATCGCGTAGCTCGTAGCGCATCTGGATGCGTAGCTTGAGGTCGAGGTTGGACAGGGGCTCGTCGAAGAGGAGCAGGCTCGGCTCCAGCACCAGCGAGCGGGCGATGGCGACGCGTTGCTGCTGCCCGCCCGACAGCTGAGACGGGTAGCGCTCGGCCAGGTTCGGCAGGTCGACGAGCTCCAGCATCTGCCCCACCCGGCGCTCGATCTCCGGCTTTCCGGCCTTTCGTAGCCGCAGGCCGAACGCGATGTTGTCGAAGACCGTCAGGTGCGGGAACAGGGCATAGGTCTGGAACACGAGTCCGACGTCACGGCGGTGCGGAGGCCGACCGTCGAGCCTGTGGCCGCCCAGGAGCACCGAACCCTCGGACGGCTCCTCGAACCCGGCGATGCAGCGTAGCGTCGTCGTCTTACCGCAGCCGCTGGGCCCGAGCAACGAGAAGAACTCGCCCTCCATCACCTCGAACGACAGGGGACCGACCGTGACCTGAGGCGAAAACCGCTTGGTCAGCCCCCTCACCTCGAGCTGGCCGGGCACGACCCCTAGCCCAGGACCTCTTTGTTCCAGCGGGCGAGATAGGCAGCGCGATGCTGGTTCATCTTCTGGAAATCGAGCGGCATCATGGCCTTGAGGTCGGCGTCCTTCAGGGCATAGTGCGCCATCTCCGGCGGGAGCTTCGCCTTCTTGTTGGACGGAGGATACCGGAACCGCCGCGTCATCTCGATCTGGTAGTCCGCATCCAGGGTGATGTTGACGAAGTGCTGTGCCTGGCGCTCGAACTTCGTGCCCTTGAGGATCGGGAACCCGTTGCCTACCTGGAAGCTGCCTCTGGGGTAGACGATGTCGACCGGCACACCCTCGGCCTGCAGCGAGAAGCACCGTCCGTTCCAGAACGGCATCATCCAGATCTCCTCGCGCGTGAAGGCCTTGAGCGTCACATCTGTGTTCTCCATGACGATCGCGTCGTTCTTCTTGACGAGCTCGGCGATCGCCTTCATGCCCGGGTCGATCTGGTCGGGGGAGCCGCCCAGGGACTGGTTCAGCGCGTGCAGCCACTGGATGCCGACCCAGCCATAGGCCGGGATGGCGATCTTGCCCTTGTACTTCGCGCTCCCCAGGTCCATGAACGAGGTCGGCTTCGCCGTCACCTGCTTGGTGTTGTAGACGAGGCCCATGATGATCTGGGTGTGCGCCGCCCAGTAGGACTTGAGACCCGCCCGAGGGGCCTCGAAAGTGCCGGGCAGCAGGTCCTGGTAGTTGGTGACGACGCCGAGATCGTAATCTTGAAGACAGCCGCCCTCCGCCAGCATCACCGCCTCGGCGTTCAGGAGCGCCGGGACTGTGAACGGCGGATTCCCGCACTGCGCTATCGCCTTGGTCGCGATCACCGAGTCGATCATGTGCGCGTAGCTGACCTGGGCGTTGAAGCGCTTCTCGAAGCCGGCGTTCACCACGTAGGCCTGCTTCAAGCCGTCGCCCCAGGACCCTCCCGTCGAGGCGATGGTGAACGCATCCTCGGCCCAGGCTGGCCGCGCCCCGCCCAGCTCGGCGAGCGCGATCGCGACCGCGCCCAGCCCCATCGCCTGCAGCACGTCTCGACGGGAGATGTCCTCATGCATGGGGGTCCTCCTGCACGTTGGAAGGGTCGCGAATGGCCAGCAGGCTATCAGCCCCGACGAACACCTGTCAAAGCTCGGGACACCTTGGGCAAGGCGGGGCCAGGCTAGTAGTCCACACAGGACAGGAGCGAGAATCCCCAGACGTCGTTGAGGTGGCTCGTCCCGTACCGGCCGTGAGGCGCCGGCTGCTCGGCGTACCAGTGGTCGCCGATCGGCCCGGCGCCGATCACGCGCTGCACCGGCGGGAAAGGTCCGGGCGCGCTGCCGTCACCCGTCGAGACGAGGCCGACGCCGTCCGGCGCCGTGACCAGCAGCGGCGGCGCCGCGCCGTCCTCGTCATCCTCTTCCTCCGTGATGAGCACGGTCTTGACGCCGGCGTCCTCGCACGCGCGGACGACGGCCATCGTGTCCAGCATCCGCTGGCCGCGCAGCGTCGGCGTGACGATGGCCCCCGCCGCCCCGAGCGTCGTGGCCATGAGCGCCGCCCGGTTGGCCATGAGCTCCTTCTGTCGCTGCTCCTCCCACATCGTGCGCACCATGATGCAGCCCAGAAAATTGAAGTCGATCCCATGACGGCGGCACATGTGAAGGACGATGCTGTTCGTCAGCGGCCAGGTGAACCACCGGTAGAAGTCGCCGCTGAAGAAGCTTCCGCAGACGGCACCGTCGAGAACCTCGGTCGTCGAGTCGCGGCAGCCGGTCGATCGAGTAGCGGCCCGCGCTGAGAGCGCGAGCGCCGGGCAGATGGTCGGGATTGCCCCGCGGAACGATGCCCGTGCTGACGACGATTCCGATCGTCGCGCGAGAGAGATCGGCCACCGGCGGCGCCGGCGTGACGCGCTCGTATTGCTGGACCAGGATCTCGGAGACGAACGGGCGGCCCGCGACCCGCGCCAGGAGCATCTCGACCGCCCGCTCGTATCCGACGCGATCCCTCGTCACGAGCTTCCGGATCCCGTGAGCAATGTAGCCCTCCTCGAGCGCCGATCCGAGAGGCTCGCCGCGAACCACCTTGAGCCCGAGGGTGGTCATTCGCCCGATGATGCTGCGCATGTCGGTGGTGTTGAGACCGGTGGGCACGGCCAGGAGATCGCGCCGGTGTGTGATGATGGCCGCGTTCTCCGGATACATCCCGGTCACCGCGGGAATGCCGAGGGATCGGGCCACGCGGCACGCCAAGGCACAGCCCAGACCGTAGCGGCCGGAGTCGAAAGCGGGGCCGGCGATCACGAGATCGGGCTGGTAGCGTTGCAGCGCCTCCCGCATGCTCGCGCCGGCCGCTTCCTCGCGCTCCGCGACGTAGTCGTCGCCGCAGACGAGCGTGGCTACCACGGTGCCCTCGGCCCCCAGCGCCTGTTGAAGCGCGCGTCCCGGGCCCACGGGTCCCTCGCGTACCTCGAGCGGTGTCTGAGCCCGCTCCTCGCCCCCGATCCCGCCGAAGAACTGGTTCAGGTAGTGCACCACGCGGACCTGCTTTTCCATGGCGCCTCCGTCCCTTCTCAGTCTGCGGCGGCGGCGGAGAGGCCGCCGCCGAGCTGGCGGGCGACCAGATGGGCGTAGAGGTCGCCCCGCGCGAGGAGCTCGGCGTGGTGACCGACCTCGACCAGCTTGCCGTCGTCGAGCACGACGATCGCGTCGGCGTCGCGCACCGTGGACAGGCGATGCGCGATCACGAGCGTGGTGCGGTCGCGCGCGAGTCGCTCGAGGGCCGAGCGCACGGCGGCTTCGCTCACCGCATCCAGATGCGAGGTCGCCTCGTCGAGGATCAGCACGGGCGCGTCCTTGAGGAACGCGCGCGCGATCGCCACGCGCTGGCGCTGGCCGCCCGAGAGCTGCGCGCCGCGCTCGCCCACGATCGTGTCGAGCCCGTCGGGCAGGCTCGCGACGAGCTCCTGCAGCGCGGCGCGCTCGACGGCGAGGCCGAGCGCCGCGTCGTCCGCGTCGGGCCGGGCCAGCATGACGTTGGCGCGAAGCGTGTCGTTGAAGAGATAGGTGTCCTGGGCGACGAGCGCGATCCGCTTGCGAAGCTCGTCCAGCTGATACTCGCGGAGATCGTGGCCGAAAAGGCGGATCACTCCCGATTGCGGATCCCAGAAGCGCAGCAGGAGACTCGCGACGGTCGTCTTCCCCGCCCCGGACGGGCCGACTAGCGCGACCGTGCTGCCGTCCTTGATCCGGAGTGAGATGCCGTCGAGAGCCGGGCGAGTACGACCGGGATAGGTGAAACGAACGTCGGCGAGCTCGACCGCGAGCCCGCCGCGCGCGGCCGCGGCCGGAACACCCGGCCCGTCGGTCACCGGAATCGGCTCGGCCTCGACGGCGCTGAGCCGCCGGGCGGCGCCCAGGGTATCGGCGAGCTGCCGGCCGACCTGCGCGACCTCCCACAAGGGGACGAACGCGGACAGCGCGAGCAAGGTCAGCAACGGCAGGCTCGCCGCGTCCATCCGTCCTTGATGCGCGAGCCACGCGCCGGCGCCGATCACCGCGAGACCGCCGAGGCCCGTGGCCGTCTCCTGGAAGGCCATCTGCCGGGCGAGATCGCGCAGGAACGGCAGGCGTAGCTCGTAGAAGCGACGGGCCTTGGCGCCGAGCGCCTCCCCCCAGGCGGCGACGCGTCGATACGCGACGATCTCGGCGAGGCCCTGGACGGTGTCGACCACGTGCGCATTGAGATCACCGGAGGCTTCGCGGGCGCGCGAGCTCAGGCGATCGATGCGGGATCGGCCGAGCACGGGGACGAGCGCCGTGTACAGAAGGAACGGCACGAGCACGAGCACCAGGGCGAGGCCGAACTCGCCGAGCGCCACCAGCACGGCGGCGGGCACGAGCACGGCAACGAAGGCTGGAGTGACGGTGTGGGCGAAGAAGTATTCGATCAGCTCGACGTCGTGGGTGGCCGCGCCCACGAGATCGCCCGACCGGCGCCGCGTGAGATAGGCGGGCGCCAGCGCGTCGAGCTTGTTGAACACCGCCAGGCGCATGTCGGCGAGCAGGCGATACGCGACGTCGTGAGCCAGCCACGACTCGCACCAGTGGAGGATCCCCGCGAGCGGCGCCACCACGAGCAGGCTCCCGAGCAGCAGGCCGGCCGGCTCGCCGCGCTTGACAGCGCGCACCGCGAGCGCGCTGAGGACGCCGACGCCGATCAGGGCCGTCACGCGCGCCACGCCGAGAACGAAGGTCAACGTCAGCCGGGCGCGGTAGCCGCGCGTCTTGTCGACGAGCGTGCGGAGCACCGCGCCCCAGCCGACGTGCTCGGCGCCGACGATGGCGCGCGGCTCGTCTGACGGCGTCTCCGCATCGACCACGGCACCGTCGCCGTTGGCCGTCGTCGCGGCCTGCCGCGCGCCGACGGCCACGACTCCCGCGCCGTCCCGCGCCTGGCCGGCCATCAGCCGCGTGTAGGCGCCGCCGCGCCCGATCAGCTCGGCGTGGGTCCCCTGCTCCACCAGACGGCCCTGGTCGAGCACGAGGATCCGATCGGCGCCGATCACGCTCGACAAGCGATGCGCGAAGACGAGGGTCGTGCGGCCGCGCATGAGACCGTCGAGCGCCGTCTGGATCAGGGCCTCGCTCTCGGCGTCGACCGACGAGAGCGCCTCGTCGAGCACCAGGATGGGCGTGTCGCGCAGGAGCGCGCGCGCGATCGCGATGCGCTGGCGCTGGCCGCCCGAGAGCCGCACGCCGCGCTCGCCGACGACGGTGTCGTAGCCCTGCGGCAGGCGCAGGATGAACTCCTCCGCGTTCGCCGCGCGCGCGGCCGCCCGCAGCTCCGCGGCGCTCGCGTCGGGCTTGCCCATCCGGATGTTCTCCTCGACGCTGCCGTGGAAGAGCCACGTCTCCTGGCTGACGAGCGCGACGCGGCTTCGCACCTGCTCCAGGCTCAGCGCGCGCAGATCGCGCCCCCCGATCGCGACCCGCCCGCGATCGGGATCGTGGAACCTCAGCAGGAGCCGCGCGACCGTCGACTTGCCCGAGCCGCTCGGCCCCACGATGGCGACGCGCTCGCCCGGCTGAACGCGGAAGCTCAGCTCCACGTGAGCCGGGCGCCGGGCTCCCGGATAGGCGAAGGTGACCCCTTCGAAGGCCACTCCGGCGTCGGCCGGCTCCGGCCCTGCCGGACGATCGGACACCGCCGGCACCGCGTCGAGCAGCGCGAAGATGCCCCGCGCCGCGGAGAGGCCCAGCATCCCCTGGTGGAGCAGGATGCGCAGCTCGCGGAGCGGACGGAAGACTTCGACGCCGAGCATCAGGATGACCAGCAGCGCCGGCACCGACATGGCACCCGTGCTCACCCGCCAGGCGCCGAGCGCCAGCGCCACCGCGGCCCCGAGCGCGATGCCCGTGTCGGTGATGCCGCGCGCCATCGTGTTGCTGCCGAGCACCCACATCGTGCTGCGGAAGAGCTCGTGGGCGCGCTGCTGGAGCGCCCGCCCGCGGGCGCCGCTCTGGCCGAACGCCTTCAGGGTCGCCAGACCCTGCACCGCGTCGAGGAAGTCGGCGCCGAAGGCGGCGTAGGCGCGGTTGCGGGCGAGGCTCGCCTGACGGTCACGGCCGTGCCAGAGCGCGGGCGCCAGCAGCACGGCGAACGCCGCGACGAGCAGCACGAGCGCGACCGGCAGGTCCACGAACGCGACGAACGCGAAGATCAGCAGCGGCGTCAGGGCGGAGACGAAGAGCTGAGGCAGATACTGGCCGAAGTAGGTCTCGAGCTGCTGCACGCCCTCGACGAGCGACAGCATGACGTCGCCGGTGCGGGCCCGCGCGAAGTGAGCGGGACCGAGCGACGCGACCTGCGTGTAGAGGACCTGCCGCAGCCGCTCCTGCACCCGCGCGGCGGTGTGGTGTGCCACCATCGTGCGCGCGTAGTCGAGCGCGCTGCGCGCGGCGAGCGCCAGCGCGGTCAGCGCGATGGCCGGCGCGAGCGAGGCGAGCGACTCGCCGGCTAGCACGCGGCCCAGGAGCCAGCCGAGAAGAGCGAGCCGCGCGATTCCGGCGGCGACGGCGGCGAGACCGACCAGCACGGTGGCGGCGATGCGACCGCGGACGCCCGCCGTGAGCGCCCAGAGCCTCGGGTCCAGGTACACGGCGCTAGCCTAGAGCCTATTCCACGTCTTGGGAAGCGTGAGATGGGCCACCCAGGCGGCCGAGGCTTGCCACCACAGCTCGAGCCTCGTCGACCGCGGCCCCTCGCGGTCCGCGCCGCGGCCGAACGCCTGGGACGAGGTCGCCGGTTGCCGGAGCATTACGTCGAGCACGCCCCGCCTTTCGGCTTCTCGGAGCCGCTCTCTGACCATGTAGTGAGCCAGGTACTCGTTGTCACACATCGCGTGTCCCTCCTTGCCCGACACTGCACCATCGCCGGCGTCCGCCCGGAAGCCGCCAGATGCGAACCGCCCCGCTCCGGATTCGGAGCGCGTCGGGGCCGGTGAAGTTGCTAATCTGACGCCGTGCAGTGGGACGATCTCCGTGTGTTTCTCGCCATCGCCCAGGCGGGCAGCCTGCGACGGGCCGCGCGCGCGCTCGGCCTGGGCCAGCCCACGGTGATCCGCCACCTGCGGCAGCTCGAGCAGAGCCTGGGCACGCGGCTGTTCGAGCGCACCCCGGACGGTCATCGGCTGACGAAGGGCGGTCAGCACCTGATGCCGATGGCGCAGAGCATGGCGGAGGCCGCCACGGCCATCGATCGCCGGCGGATGGCGTTCGGCGACGACGGGGGCGGCGTCGTGCGGATGTCCGCCGGCGAATGGCCCGCGCGCTTCCTCGCCCCGCGCCTGGGGAGCCTGAGCGCCGCGCACCCCGACCTCACGGTCGAGCTGGTGGAGACTCACAGCGAGCCGGATCTGGATCGGCGCGAAGCCGATCTCTGGATTCGGCACGGGCTCCCGGCGCGCAACCACCTCGTTCGCGTCGGTCTGGGGACGATCGAGGCGGCGATCTACGGCGCGACCAGCCTGGTCGAGTCCGAGCCGACCACGCGGACCGAGGCGCGCTGGCGCTCTTGCCCGTGGGTGGCGTACGACGCGCCGCACGAGTATTTCCGCTCGATGGCCTTCCTCATGGGACACCTCGGCGATCGCCGCCCGAGGGTGCGCGCCAATCGCTTCACGCTCCAGCTCGAAGCCATCCGGGCCGGCGCCGGGCTCGGCATCCTGCCGTGCTTCGTCGGCGACTTGGATCCGACGCTCGTGCGGCTCACGGCGCCCCTGGCCGAGCTGAGCGACGACTACTGGCTGCTCGTCCATCCCGACCTCAAGACGGTTCCGCGCGTGCGGCTCCTGATCGACTGGATTCGTACCTCGTTCAAGGAAGCGCGGTCGGTCCTCCAGGGAGCTCGCAGGGTAAGCAGACCCTGATCGATTGACTTCGGGCTCTTCTACTACTGCCAGGGCCGCGGCGACGCGACACCCTCCTGCTCGTCTGCAGCTTCGGCGGCCTCGTGCACGCGCAGGTGTGCCGCTCGCTCGAGCTGTTCGCTCAGGCGGTGATCAGGCGGAGCCGACGTAGCGGTTGACGTGGTACGGCGTGTGGGCGAGGCCCGGACAGAATCGACCGACCACCGCCGCGAGACGCTCGGAGAGCTCCTTACCCGGCGCATTGAGTCGCGCTAGACGCTCGCGCGCGGCTTCGGCCTCTCGGGCGAGCGCCGCGACGTCGACGGTCGTCAGCCGCCGATCCTGCACGACCATCCGCCCGCCGATCATCACGTGCATCACCGCGCCGCCGTCCTCGGTGTGCACGAGCTGGTTGGTCGGATCGTTCAGCGGGATCCAGTTGACGTGGTCCAGGTCGAGGAACACGATGTCGCCCTTGTAGCCCGGCGCCAGCCGGCCGATCGTCCCCTCGAAGCCGAGCGCTCGCGCGCTGCCCTCGGTCGCCGCCGTCACGACCTCATCCGTCGTCACCCACCGCTCGAGATCTGGGCGCTGCGCCTTCGACACGAACGAGGCCAGGCGCATCGACTCGTACATATTCAGGTTGTCCGAGCAGTTGGCGCCGTCCGTACCAAGGCCGACGTTCACGCGGCGCTCGAGCATCGCGCGCATGTCCGCCAGGCCGTTGCCGAGGCGCATGTTGCTCCCCGGGTTGTGGGCGACCGAGGCGCCCTTGTCGCCGAGGCGCCGCATGTCCTCGTCGTCGAGCCACACGCCGTGGGCCACCGTGAAGCGAGGGCCGACCACGCCGAGGTCGTCGAGGTGCGCGGTGAGTGTCTTGCCGTAGCGCTGTAGCCCGACGATCGCCTGCACCTTGGACTCGGCGACGTGGGTGTGCAGGCCGACGCCGTGCTCGGCGGCGAGCGCCACGCAGGCGCGGATGAACTCGTCCGAGCAGTGGTGCGGGATCGTGGGCGCCACGGCCAGCCGGACCTGATCGCGCTCGAGCTTCCACTCCTGCAGCGCCCGGCGCATGTTGTCGACGCTCGTCTTCCACGGCGCGGGGCGGAGCTTCGCGACGTCTTGCTGCATCGCCGGCGGCAGCACGTCCATGAGCCCGGGGATGGCCTCGAAGAACGACCGGTCGGCGACCATCGGCGCCACGACCGCGCGCATGCCGACTGCGGCGTAGGCGCTGCCGACCGCGTGCAGCCCCTCGACGGTCGGCGCCGGAAACTCGAGCGGCAGGTCATAACTGGCCGTGCAGCCCTTCAGCACCATCTCGACCGCGCCGAGCTTGGCGCTCAGGTGCTTTTCCTCGAGCGTGCGGCCGCCGCTGATCCACGGCCCCGCGGTCAGCAAGAGCTCGAGCGTCCAGCGGTCGCCCAGGCCCTTGGCGAGGTTGCCGTGGGCGTGCGTGTGGGCGTTGATCAGGCCGGGATGGAGCAGCTTGCCGCGCGCGTCGAGGACGGCGGCGTCCGGCGGCGCCGGCAATCCCGGCGCGCCGATCTCGGCGATGGTGTCGCCGACTACCAGGATATCGGCAGCATCCGCGCGATGGGCGCGCGCGTCGAGGACACGGCCGCCGCGGATGATCGTGGCCACAAGACCTCCCGCGCTCAGCGACGAGCTCTGGCGTTCTGGATGGCGCGCCAGACGCGCTCGGGCGTCACCGGCATGTCGAGGTGACGCACGCCGAGCGGCGCCAAGGCGTCGTTGACCGCGTTCAGGAGCGCGGGCAGCGCGCCGACCGTGCCCGCCTCGCCCACTCCCTTGGCGCCGAGCGGATTGACCGCGGTCGGCACCTCGTGGGAGTCGACGTCGAACGCGGGCACGTCGTCGGCGCGCGGCATCGCGTAGTCCATGAAGGAGCCCGCCAGCAGCTGGCCGGTCGTCGGATCGTAGGTGAGCTCCTCGTAGAGTCCCTGGCCGAGCCCCTGCACCACGCCGCCGTGGATCTGGCCCTTCACGACCATCGGATTCACCATGTGCCCGACGTCGTCGACGACGGTGTGGCGCACGACGCGCACCGCGCCGGTGTCCTCGTCGACCTCGACCTCGCAGATGTGCGAGCCGTTCGGGAACGTGACGGCCGGGGGCGTGAACGACGCCTCCTCGCTGAAGCCGGGCTCCATCCCTTTCGGAAGCTGGCGCGGCACGTAGGCGGCGCGCGCGACGTTGGCGAGCGTGACGCCGCGATCGGTCCCCGCCACGGTGAATTTGCCGTCGCGGTGCACCAGGTCCTCCGGGGCGGCTTCGAGCATGCCCGCGGCGATCCGGCGCCCGCGCTCGATGATCTTCTCGGCCGCACGCGTCACCGCCGAGCCGCCGACCGTGAGGGCGCCCGAGCCGCCGTTGCCGCGCCCGGCGCCGAGCAGGTCGCTGTCGCCCCAGAACACCTGGATGCGCTCCGGCGGCACGCCGAGCTTCTCGCTGACGATCTGCGCGAAGGCGGTCTCGTTGCCCTGGCCCATCGACGTCGAGCCCGTGAACAGCAAGACCGAGCCGTCGGGGTTGACCCGCAGCTCGGCCGTGTCCGGGTTCACCGAGGTGTACGGCCCGCCGGCCACCTCGATCGGGTTCGCGATGCCGAACCCGCGCAACTTTCCGCGCTGGCGCGCCTCGGTGCGTCGCTTCTCGAAGCCGGCGCGATCGGCCAGGCTCAGCGCCATGTCCATGCCGCGCGCGAACTCGCCGCAGTCGTAGGTGAAGACGAGCCCCGTCTTGAACGGCATTGCCGAGGACGGGATGAGGTTGCGGCGGCGCAGCTCGATCGGATCGATCTGGAGCTCCTTGGCCGCCACGTCGATGACGCGCTCGATGGCGTATGTCGCCTCCGGACGGCCGGCGCCGCGGTAGGGCCCGGTCGGCGTCGTGTTCGAGAACACGCCGGTCGTCTGTACGTGGATCGCGGGCGTCGTGTAGACTCCAGCGATCCCGCCGACGTTGTTGGTGCCCGGGCCCGCGCTGCGCGGTGTGAGATAGGCGCCGATGTTCAGGTTGATGGCCACGCGCAGCGCCAGGAACTTCCCGGCGGCGTCAAGCGCCAGCTCGGCGGTCGAGACGTTGTCGCGCCCGTGCTCGTCGGTCACGAACCCCTCGCGCCGGTCCGACGTCCACTTGACCGGTCGCCCGAGCCGCTTCGCCGCCCAGAGCACCAGCACCGGCTCGGGATAGGCGCCGCTCTTCATCCCGAAGCTGCCGCCGACCTCGCCGGTGATCACTCGCATGTGGCTCTGCGGCACCTTGAACACCTGATCCGCGAGCAAGGTCCGCAGGCCGTGAGGCGCCTGGATACCGGTGTGGAGCGTGTAGCGGCCCGTTCGCCGGTCCCACTCGCCGACAGCGCCGCGCGGCTCCATCGGCGCCGCAGCCACGCGCGACACCACGAAATCGAGCCGGGTGACGTGCGCAGCGCCCGCGATGCCGCGCGCCACCGCCTCCTTGTTGCCGGCCTCCCAGACGAACGCGATGTTGCCCGGTACCTCCGCCCACACCGCCGGCGCGCCCGTGCGCAGGGCGTCGCCGGTCGCGACGACCGCCGGCAGCGGCTCGTAATCGACCGCGACCAGCTCGGCGGCGTCGATGGCCTGCTCGATGGTCTGCGCGACGACGAGCGCGACCGGATCGCCGACGTGCCGGGCGCGCCCGCGGACCAGCGCCGGCCGCGGCGTCGCGAACGCCGGCGAGCCGTCGGGCCGCTTGCGCGACCGGTCGGTCGGCAGGTTGCCGAGCCCGTCCGCCGCGAGGTCGCCACCCGTGAACACGGCGAGGACGCCGCGCGCGCTACGGGCCGTCGTCGTGTCGATCGAGCGGATGGCCGCGTGCGCGTGGGGGGAACGAACCACGACCGCGTAGGCCTGATGGGGCAGGTTCACGTCGTCCGCGTAGCGCCCGAACCCCTGGAGCAGCCGAGGATCCTCGATACGGCGCACCGACTGCCCGATGCCGAATTTTTCGACCGTCACCGGATTGGCCATGATGGTGCGGCAGTATACGCGAGCCGATGAGCCGCGTGAAGGCCCGGATCATGGAGTTCCCGTTCGAGGTGGTCGAGAGCATGTACGCCTTCCGGGCCAACGACGTGGTCGGCAAGATCTCGCCGCGGCCGCTCATGCTGCTCCATCCGGCGAACGACTCCGTGACGCCGACCGAGCAGTCGATCGACCTCTTCCGACACGCCGGGCAGCCGACGGATCTCCATCTGGTCGCCGGCGTCGACCACTTCGTGCTCGCGGAGGGCAACACGCTCGTCGTCACGCTCCTGCGCAACTGGCTCGACAAGTACTTCCCGGTGTCTCCCCACTCGCGATGAGCGAGCCGCCTCGCGCGGCGCCGCCGGCCGTGACCGTCACGGCCGACGCGCTTCGCCGCTTCACCCGCGACGTGTTCGTGCGGGCCGGGATGCCGGAGGGCGACGCCGCGATCGTGGCGGACGTGCTGGTGTGGGCCGATCTCCGGGGTATCGACACGCACGGCGTGTCGCGGATTCCAATGTACCTGCGGCTGATCGACGACGGCGATCTCAACCTCAGGCCGTCCATCAAGATCCGCACGGAGACCGCGGCCGCGGTCCTCGTCGACGCCGATCGCGCCGCCGGCCCGCTCGCCATGACCACCGCGACGAGCGCCGCCGTGCGCCTGGCCCGCGACGCGGGGGTCGGCCTCGGCCTGGTGCGGGCGACGACGCACACCGCCGCGCTCGGCTACTACACGCTCACGGCCGCGCACGAAGGGATGGCGGGGCTCGCGCTGGCCGCGTCGGGGCCGTTCATGGCCTATCACGGCACGCGCGCCGCCGGCGTGTCGACGAACCCCGTCTCGATCGCCGTGCCCGGCGGCGCACGCGGCCCGGTCGTGCTCGACATGGCGACCGGCGTCGTCGCCCGGGGCAAGCTGGTACAGGCGAGAAAGACGAATCAGACGATCCCGGCAGGATGGGCGCTGGACCGGGACGGCAATCCGACCACCGATCCTCAGGCCGCGCTGATCCCCTTGCCGCTCGGCGGCCCCAAGGGCTCCGGGCTCTCGCTGCTGATCGAGCTGATCACGAGCCTTCTCGTGTCGAACCCGATCATCGCCGGGGCGCTCGAGGGCGCCGCGGACGGCCACCGCCACCGGCAGAACGGCCTGGTCCTCGCGATCGACTTGCGGCGCTTCGGCGATCCCGACCTGTTTCGCTCCGAGGTCGACCGCGTGATCGCGGCGCTGAAAGCCCTACCTCGGGCCCCCGGCGTGGTCGAGGTCCTCATGCCCGGCGAGCGCGGCGCTCGCGCGCTGGCCGCTCGCTCTCGCGACGGCGTCCCGCTACCGCGCGCGATCGTCGACGAGCTCGGCGGCGTGGCCGCCCGCTTCGGCCTCGCGCTGTTCCCGTCAGCGTCTTAGCGCGTCGGGGTTCTGGACGTTGATCGGCTTGCCGTTCGCGAACGCCAGGATCTGCTCGAAGATGCCGGACAGCATGTGCTCGAGCCCGTCGCGCTCCACGTAGCCGAGGTGCGGGACGCAGATGACTTTGTCCATCGACAGGAGCGGATGCGTTCTGCCGAGGACCGGCTCCTCCTCGTAGACGTCGACGGCCGCCATGCCGGGCCGCCCGGCGCGCACCGCCGCCTCGAGCGCGCCGGGGGCGATCAGCCCGGCGCGGCTCGTGTTGACGATGAGCGCGGTCGGCTTCATGCGCGCCAGGTCGGCGGCGGTGACGATACCGCGCGTGGCGTCGATCAGTCTGAGGTGCAGCGATAGCACATCCGACTCGGCGAACAGCGCCTCCTTGCTCGCGGCCACCGTGAATCCGTCGGCGCGCGCCTGGGTGACCGAGTGCTCGCGGCCCCACGCGAGCACGTTCATGCCGAAGGCCCGGCCGTAGCCGGCGACGACGGCGCCGATCTTGCCGTAGCCGTAGATGCCGAGCGTCTTGCCGCGCAGCCCGATCCCGATCGGGTAGGCCTGCCACTTGCCGGCCCTGAGCGCGTTCATCTCTTGCGGAATGCGCCTGAAGGCCGCGATGACGAGCCCCCACGTGAGCTCGGCGGTCGCGTAGGACGGCCGGCCGGGGCCGGTCTGCGAGCACACGAGGACGCCGTGCCGCGTGCATGCCTCGACGTCGATGTGAGGGAAGACGCCGGCCTGGCTGATGAGCCGGAGCTTGTCCAGGCGCTCGAGGAGCGGGGCGCGGATAGGCGTGCGCTCGCGGATCAGCACCAGCGCCTCCGTGTCCTTGAGCCGGCCCGCGAGCGTGTCGACGTCCTTGGTGTGATCGCTCCAGATCGTCACCGTGTGCCCGGCGATCTTCGGATAGCAGGCGAGCGTGCGAATCATGTCCTGGTAGTCGTCGAGGATCGTGATGTTCATGTCGGATCGCTCCATCCTTGATCGGCTTTCACGGCGAGACGCTCACCATTGCCCACGGGCACGAGACTGGTGACCAGTGACTTGGTCAAGAGACCTCCCGCCTGACGACCCGAGAGCCTAGCACGCCCGCAGTCGCGCGAGGTTGCCATCCCCGCGCGCCGCATGGGACAGTAGCGCCGGGCGGCGCGGATCAGGTCATCGCGAACAAGGAGGCTGGGATGAAATACGGCGTGATCCTCCCGATCTGGCAACTGTCGGTGCGCGATGCAGAGAACCTGGCGCTGAGAGCCGAAGACCTCGGACTGGACGGCGTGTTCGTGCCCGATCACATCCTGGCGCCGCCGGCGACCACCCAGCACTACGGCCCGAACTGGCCCGATCCGTTCTCGCTCCTGGCCTTCATCGCGGGCCGGACGCGGCGGATCCACGTTGGCGCGAGCGTCATCGTGCTGCCCTACCGCAACCCACTCGTGACCGCGAAGGCCGCGGCGACCGTCGACCAGGCCTCGGGCGGCCGCTTCATCTTCGGCATCGGGGTCGGCTGGGACGAGGAAGAGTTCAAGAACCTCGGGCTGCCGTTCCGCCAGCGCGGCGCACAGACCGACGAGTATCTGCGCGTGATCAAGGCCGCCTGGAGCTCCGATCAGCCGAGCTTCGCCGGCAAGTACCTGACCTTCTCGGGCGCCACGTTTGCGCCGCGCCCCGCCCAGGCGCCCCACCCGCCGATCTGGGTCGGTGGGCTGCCCGGCGCGATCTCGGCACCGGCGCTGCGACGCGTCGCGCTGCTCGGCGATGCCTGGCATCCGCTCGCCCTGAGCCTCGCCGACATCGAGAAAGGGATCGCGACGATCCGCGAGCTGGCCGGCAAGGCCGGCCGGTCCGTCGGCTTCGCGCCCAGAAACATGCTGGCGCTCGCCGACCGCGCCAAGGGCGGCGGCCGGAGCGCCTTCGAGGGCTCGGTCGACGAGGTAGCCGGCGACATCCGTCGCGTGCGCTCGCTGGGGGGCCAGTGGATGACGTTCGATCTGCCGCGGGGCGACGTCTCCGGCATGACGCGCGCAATGGAGCGCTTGACGAAGGAGGTTCGGCCGGCCGTCTAGCGCCGGCGAGCGGCCATGCGAATCGAGAGCATCGAGGCGATCCCGATCGAGATCCCGCTCAAGAAGAACTTCGGCGGGAGCACCTATACCGTCCTCACCCGCTGCACGGTCGTCACGCGCATGCGCACGGCCGACGGCCTCGTCAGTGAGGTCTACAACGGCGACAACCGCGAGCACGGGCGCGAGGTCGTCCGGCTGATTCGCGAGATGCTCGCTCCCCTCGTCCGCGGCATGAGCATCTTCGAGGGCGAGCGCGTCTGGGAGCGGTTGTTCGCCACCAGCCACCTGAGCCGCGACCGCAAGGTGCTGCTCGAGGCGATCGCCTGCGTCGACTGCGCGCTCTGGGATCTGGTCGGCAAGGCGCTGGGCAAGAGCGTGTGCGTGCTGCTGGGCGGCTACCGCTCGCGGCTGCCGATCATCTCGATCGGCGGCTACTACATGGAAGGCAAGACGCTCGCCGACATCGGGCGCGAGATGGAAGCCTATCGCCGGGCCGGCATGGCCGGGTGCAAGTTCAAGGTCGGCGGGCTTGCGCCCGAGGAGGATGCCAGGCGCGTCGAGGCCGCGCGCAAGGCCGCGGGTTCCGACTTCATCCTGGCCGTCGACGCGAACCGCGGCTGGTCGGTCGACGACGCCATCCGCTTCTCGCGGCTCGTCGAGCCGCTCGACATCCGCTGGTTCGAGGAGCCGTGCCACTGGTACGACGACGCGGCGCTGATGGAGCACGTGCGCCAAGCGACGCGCATCCCGGTCACCGCCGGTCAGTCCGAGATCACGAGCCATGGCGTCCGGCGCTTGATCGACGCGGGCGCAGTCGATCTGGTCAACGTCGACGCCTCGGAGTGCGGCGGCGTCACCGAGTGGCGGCGCGCCGCCGCGCTCTGCGCCATCGCCGGTCTCTCGATGGCGCACCACGAAGAGTCGCAGATCTCGCAGCACCTGCTCGCCGCGGTGCCCCACGGCACCTACGCCGAGTGCTTCGCCGATCCCGAGCGCGATCCCGTCTGGCAGACCATGTGGGCGAACCGGCCGCCCATCAAGGACGGCATGATGGAGGTCGCGCAGGGGCCGGGCTTCGGGCTGGTCCTCGACGAAACGATGGTCCGAAGATATCGCGCCGACTGATCGCGATGGACGCGATCGCCAGAAGAGATCTTCGAAGACTGCTGATCGCTTCCTGAGCTTCGTTCCGTGGCTGGTGCTCTTCTATTCCCGCTCCTTATCGAGACGGCCCCTGCCGGCTGCCCGATGGCCGGCCGTCCGAGACGGCCTTGGCGCGAAAGGCGTGGGGAGATGGGCACGGTCTACGGCTCTCGTACCACGTGTGGGAGTTGCTGTCTCTTGAATACGTCTTGCCGGCTTGGTTCTCGCCGGCCTATCTTCTCTTGATCGGGGGACTGGTCACGAGAGACGTTTTTCTCTGCGCGTGGTCCGTGCCACTGCTGTTCCTCATCGTCGCCGTGACGCTGATCGTGCTTTCGTTCGTGCCGTCCCTGTGAGCGCGTCCGGCTACGCCGGCGCGGCCGCGCGAACGAGCGCCAGATGGTCCTCGACGGTATCCTTCGCGGTGATCGCGCGGATCACGACGTCGTCCACCGCGCCCTGCCACTTCGCGAGGCCGCGCTTGACGGCGGCCGGATTCTCGGCGGCGATCGCCGTCTCCACCGGCTTGAGGCCCATGCGCGTGAAGTTGGCGCCGTAAGCCGGCACGCCCGCATAGCGCTTGCCCTCTTCCTCCAGCCGGTCGCTGGCGCCGGGCCCGAGCGCCACGCGCACGTACGCGCAGAGTCTCGGAGCCGGCCGCTTGCCCCGGAGCGCGCCCTCACGCACCCGCTCGGCGGACTCGCGCGCGTACTCCGGCGTCAGCCAGTTGAAGAGCACGCCGTCGGCGATCTCGCCGGCGAGGCGGCACATCTGCGGCCCGAGCGCGGCGACGATGAGCCGGGTCGACAGTTGACGTCGCAGCTCGCCGATGCCGGTGCGCACGCGCTTGAGCGCCTCCGGGTTCGGGCTGCCGATGCCGAGGAGCAGCCTATCGAGCGGCAGACCGGTGCTCTTCACACCCTGGACGATGCTCTCCGGCCCGCGCGTGTGGAGCGGGATCACGCCGATCCCGAGCTCGATCCGCTGTGTCTCGCGCGCCGCGATGGCGAGCGCCGCGAGCCCGTCGGTGGCCCCGGGGTGATTGACCCAGAACGAGCTGTAGCCGAGGCGCTCGGCTTCCTTCGCGGAGGCGCGGATAACCTCGGGGGACGTGCCGGCGAACACCGCGAAACCAAGTCCCATCGGGTAATCTCCTTACGAAACTTCGGGCCGTCACAAGCAACGTCGCGCAGTATACTCCAGCCGATTGTCATGACCGTGACGGTGACCTTCTTCGCGGATCTCCGCCGATTCTTACCGCGCGGCGTCGACGGGCCGCAGCGCTACACCTTACGCGAGCAGGCCACCGTCGACGACCTCCTCACGGTCATCGGCGTCGCGCAGGATGCCGACGTGACCATCGCGGTCAACGGCGAGCAGGCCGCGCGGGAGACCTCGCTTCACGACGGCGCCGACGTGATGCTGCTTAGCCCGATGGAGGGGGGAGCCGCTGCCGAAGGCGAGGCGACCACGTCGATCAAAGGGGGAGCCTGATGGATCGCTACGGCTACTGGAACAAGATTCTGCACGTCAACCTCTCCGACCGCACCACCTGGATCGAGGAGCCGGGCGACGCCTTCTTCCGCCGCTACGCCGGGGGCCGCGGGCTCATCGCGCACTATCTGCTCAAGTACGTGCCGAAGGGCGCGGATCCGCTGGGCCCCGACAACATCCTCGTGATCGCGCCGGGCGTGCTCACCGGCGCGCCGGTGCCCGGCGCGGGGCGCCACAGCGTGGGCGCCAAGTCGCCGCTCACCGGCGGCTTCGGCGAGTCGGAGTCGGGCGGGTACTGGGGCGCCGAGCTCAAGCGCGCCGGCTGGGACGCGATCGTCTTCCACAGGGTCTCCCCCACCCCGGTCTACCTCTGGATCAACCAGGGCGCGGTCGAGCTCCGCGACGCCTCGCATCTCTGGGGCAAGATCACCGGCGAGGTCGAGGACGCGATCGTGGCCGAGCTGGGCGACCCGCTCGTCCGCATCGCCCAGATCGGCCCGGCCGGCGAGAACCTCGTGCGCTTCGCGTGCATCGCCAACGAGCTGAACGAGGTGGCAGGCCGCACCGGCATGGGCGCCGTGATGGGCTCGAAGCGCCTCAAGGCCATCGCCGTCCGCGGCAAGACCCCCGTGAAGGTCGCCGATCAGCCCGGGCTCCTGGCGATCGCCAAGTGGGTCTCGGGCACCATGGACGAGAAGCACCGGGCGTTTCACGAGTTCGGGACCGGCGCCGCGATGCAGGGCAAGAGTCTCGAGGGCGGGATGCCCGTGCTCAACTATCGTCTCGGCGCCGCCGACACCGTCGCCAAGGTGGACGCGATCGCCGTGCGCGATCAGGTACGCGTCAAGATGGGCGCCTGCTTCGCGTGCTCCGTGCGCTGCAAGAAGGTCGTGCACATCGAGGAAAAGGAAGAGGCGGCGCGCGCGGCGGCCGAAAAGGTCTACAAGGGCCGCGCGCGCGTGGCAGTCGATCCCATGGGGCGCTATCGGGTCGACCCCCGCTACGGCGGGCCGGAATACGAGTCGCTCGCGGCCCTCGGCGTCAACCTTGGTCTCGACGACCTGATCGCCATCTGCAAATCCAATGAAATGTGCAACTACCTGGCGATGGACACGGTCTCGCTCGGCTGCACCCTCGCGTGGGCGATGGAGTGCTTCGAGAAGGGCATCCTCACGCTCGACGACACCGGCGGCGTCCCGCTGCGCTTCCACGACGCCGACGGCGTCATCAAGCTGGTCGAGATGATCGCGTACCGCCGGGGCATCGGCGATCTGCTCGCCGAGGGCTCGCAGCGCGCGGCGCAGCGGCTCGGCCGCGGCTCCGATGCGTTCCTGACGACGGTGAAGGGCATGGAGATGGCGATGCACGACCCGCGTCACATGCCGGTCATGCGCGCGTCGTATCTGCTTGCGCCGACCGGCGGCGACCACATGCGCCAGACCAGCAACCGTAACGGCCTGCGCAATCAGATCGGGCTCTGCCACTTCCTCGCGTACGAGGACGATCAGTCGCTGCAGATCTTGAAGACGGTCACCGGCTGGGACATCACGCCCGAGGAGATGGTGACGACGGCGCATCGCGGCCTCACGCTCGCGCGCCTGTTCAACCTGCGCGAAGGGATGACCCGCGCCGACGATCGGCTGCCGGCGCGCTTCAGCGCCCCCCTGCCCAAGCACGCGGGCCTCACCCGCGAGCAGCAGGAAAAGATCGTCACCGACTACTACGTCGAGCAGGGCTGGGACCCGGCGACCGGCGTGCCGACGGCGGAGACGATCCGCGAGCTCGAGCTCGATGCCGACGCGGTCCACGCGGGGTAGCAACGAAGCGGCGCTGCGGATGGCCGAAGAGATCCGGATCGAGGATGAGCCGGGCCGCGGGGACGTCGCGGTCCTCGACGACCGGCTCTACGAGTTCAACGCCGCGGCGACCGGTGTCGACGACGGGCGCTCGCTCGCCATTTTCGTGCGCGACGACGAGGGAACGATCGTTGCGGGCCTGCACGGGTGGACCTGGGGCGGCACGGGGTTCGTGCAGGCGATCTGGGTCCACAGCACGCTTCGAGGGCACGGGCTCGGCTCGCGCCTGATCGCCGCGGCCGAGGCCGAGGCAGTACGCCGCGGCTGCCATCAGATGCACCTCGACACGCACAGCTATCAGGCGCCGGCGTTCTACCGCCGTCTCGGCTACGAGGCGATCGGCGAGCTGCCCGGCTGGCCCGGCGACAAAGACGTCAGGATCTTCTTCCGCAAGCGCCTCGCCGGCTAGCTCACCATCGAGAACGTGCGCTCGACGTTGGCGGCGACGCCCGTGCGCCACGGCCGGTACTCGCCGTACGTCGAGAACGGCTTCTCGTAGCACGGCGCCAGCTTCGCGGTGACCCGCTGCTTGACCTCGTCGAGCGTCGCGCCGGTCGCGGCTTCCTGGCGGACGGCCTCGACCATGTCATGGACATAGCTGCGGAACGTGTTGAGCCACTCGCGGCCCGTCACGTCGCCGTGCCCCATGATGATGTGGGTGAAGTCGAGCTGCGCGAGGCGGTCGAGCGTGCCGCACCAATCCTCGGGATAGCCGTCACCCATATAGGGCGTCCAGCCGATCATCGCGTCGCCGGTGATCACGACCTTCTCCTTCGGTAGATAGACGAACACGTCGCCCTCGGTGTGCGCGCGGCCGAGGTGGAGCAGATGGATCTCGCGGTCGCGCCGGTAGAGCTTCATGGTCTGCTCGAAGGCGATCGTGGGCAGCGCCGGCTTGAGCGTGCGCACTTCGGCCAGGTACGACGCGGCGAGCTTGAGGTCGGCTTCGAGCTTGCCGCGCTGGGCAGGGCTCGCCGCCTGGATGTCGGCTTTGAGCTTCGCGATCTCGTTCGGCACCTGGCGCACGTGGTCCTGGATGCGCTTGAGCCCCTTCTTCACCATGGCCTCGCGCGTAATGCTATTGCTCACGATCTCGGCGTCGGGATACGCCGTCGGGTAAACCTCGTTGCCGTGCCAGTGGTCCCAGTGGAAGTGCGTGTTGACCACGTAGCGGACGGGCTTCTTCGTCATGTCCCGCAGCCGCTCCACGATCACCCGGGCCGCCGACGGCTTCGAGTGCGTGTCGACGACCATGACGCCGTCGGAGCTCTCGATGATGACGGTGTTGCAGTTCACCTTGTACGCGGGCGACGCCACGGCCGCCCACACGCCGTCGGCGACTTTGTGGATGTCGAACCGCGCGTCTCCGCCCCCGGGTCCTTCGTGAGCGCAGCAATCCATCGGGACTCTCCTTGTCTCTGACGTTCAGCGCAGCGCCGGCGCTCAGGCGCGCCGGCGCGATGAGCCTAGCGCGAACAGCCCCCAGCTTGCCAGCACCGCGAGCGGCGCGGCGCCGAACGGGATCGTGTACGAGCCGGTCAGATCGTACAGGAAGCCGGCGGCGGCCGGACCGAGCGCCGCCCCGCAGCGCCAGCCGAGGTTGAGCACGCCCAGGATCGCGCCGAGCGCCCGCGTCCCGAACACGTCGGGCACGGCTTTGGCGAGCATCGTGTCGGCCGCGGCGAAGCCGATCCCGAGCGCGACGAGCGAGCCCAGGAGGGCCTCGCGCGAGGAGAGACCGAGCAGCGCCAGCAGCGCCACGAGCTGCAGCGCGTAACCGAGCCGGATCGTCGTGAAGGTGCCGATCCGATCGGACACGATGCCGGACGCTACCCGCCCGCTGACCGCGCCGAGGCCGTAGGCCGTGAGCGCGAGGGAGGCGCCGGCGAGGCTCATCCCCTGGTCGTGGGCGAACGGCACGATGTGCACCGAGACCATCAGCGAGAGCGCGCCGAGCAGGAGCCACGAGAGGTTCAGGACCCACTGCCGCGCGTCGCCCAGCGCCTGGGCCAGGGTCAGGCCACTGGCGGCCGCCACGCGCGGATCCTGCGCGCGCGGGTCGGGTCTCTCGCGACCGCGCGGCAAGCGCACCGTCAGGGCCGCGAGCATCGTGACGAGCCCGCTGGTGGTCCCGAGCAGCGCGTAGGCGGCGCGCCAGCCGACCTTCCCGATGAGCCACGCCGACAGGGGGCCGGCCGTGATGTAGCCGAGATTGAAGCCCACGAGAACGAGGGCCAGCGCCAGACCGCGATGCCCGTCGAACCAGCGTGTGACGGTCGTCGTGGAGAGCAGGTAGAAGCTCGACATCCCGATCCCGCCCAGCACGCCGACGAGCAGATAGAGCTGCCACAGCGCATGGACCGTCGAGACCAGCGCGAAGGCGGAGCCCGCGAGGATCACCGTGGCGACGAGCATCACGCGAGGCCCGTGACGATCGGCGAGCGCGCCGATGCCGAAGCCGGCGACGCCACCGAGCAGCAGATTCACCGACAGCGCGGTCGAGATCGCCCCCCGGCTCCACGCGAAGGTCTCGGCGAAGACCGGCAGGAACACGCCGTAGGCCGCGAGCGGGGTCGAGACTCCGTAGGTGACCGTGAAGAGCGCGGCGACGATCAGCCAGCGACGCGGGGCCGGGCGCACCCTGAGACTTCTATCACAAGACTCCAAATGGCTGGCGGGACACTAGCAGAGGACGGCCGATCGCTGGCGTTCCACCCTGTCACAACCGAGCAACCGCCGTTAAGTTAGGCAGACCCAGTCTCGCACGGCGCTCCGACCAAAAGAGCTCGCCTCGCAGCCGGATGATCAGCCTCGCATTTGGCATCGCTGAAGGTGCGATTGACCATAATCCGCTCTTAGGCGTCTTACCCCTTCAGCTCGATCAGCCGTGGGCGCGGGACGCGTTCAGCGTTACGGCCGCGTGAATAAGAGCCTTCAATGCCTCCTCGTCAATCTTCTCGCCCTCGTGGAGGTCGATGGCACGCCTGGTGTTGCCATCGAGGCTGGAGTTGAAGAGGCCTGACGGGTCCTCAAGTGCGGCCCCCTTGGAAAAGGTCATCTTCACGACGTTCTTGTACGTCTCGCCGGTGCAGATCAATCCGTCGTGAGACCACACCGGAACCCCTCTCCACTTCCACTCCTCGACCACCTCGGGGTCGGCTTGCTTGATCAAAGTGCGGAGCCGGGAGAGCATCTTGCCCCGCCAGTCGCCCAGCTCCTTGATCCTCTCGTCTATCATCCGAGATGGAGACTTTCCTTTCTGAGACCCGCTCTTCCGTTCCTTTTGTTTCTTGCGGCGCACGTTAGGCATCACAGGGCTCCGACAAATGGGGATCACGGCGCACGTGCTGATTCTAGCTGGAGCTGCGATTGACCTGGATTTTCCTGCGTGCCGGCTCGGGCAGTTTGTCTTGAGGCAAAGCGTGAATTACCCTCAAGGGCCCATCAACGTACGCGTTGGCGTACGAGTTCACGAGAACGAAGAAATCGCGCGCGAAGGCGGGCGGCTGGCGTCTCCCTCGAGCCTCGCTTCGCCCCCTTGCTCCCGACCCGACCATCATCTATTCTCGGCTTTCACTCGATGCTCTCCCTCGCACCCCGCACGCTCGATCAATGCTCGGCATCGGGTTGATCGGCCTCGGTCAGCACGGCTCGCGCTACGCCCGCCACATCGTAGACGACCTGACGGACGCGGCGCTTGTTGCTGTCTGTCGGCGAAGCCGGACTGAAGGGGCACAGATCGCTGCGGAGTATCGCTGCGCGTTTCACGACGACTACCGCGACCTCGTGGCTGACCCGAACGTGGAGGCCGTGGTCGTGGCGGTGCCGCCGACGCTCCACCCCGCGATCGTGGACGCGACGTGCCGGGCCGGTAAGCCCTTGCTGGTCGAGAAGCCACTGGCGACGAGCCTCGCGGCAGCCCAGCGCATTGCGCGCGCAGTGTCCGCCAGCGGTGTCCGGGCAATGGTCGCTCACACTCTGCGCTTCAACAGCACGGTGCAAACACTCCAGGCGTACCTTCCCGAGATCGCTCCGTTGCATGCCCTCTACCTGAGCCATCGATTCGAACCCGCCCGGCTGGCCTGGCTCGACCGCCGGGCGGAGAGCGGCGGCGGGATTCTCCTTCATATCGGCGTCCACAGCTTCGACCTGCTCCGCTGTCTCACGGGAAGCGAGGTCACCCGCGTCTGGTGCCAGACAGCTCGGCTCATCACGCGCGAAACGGAGGACAGCTTTGCCCTGACCTGCCAGCTCAGCGACCCTTCACTCGTCGCCGTCATTGCGGGCTCGCGAGCGATGGGCGGCCGGGCGGGTGTGGTCGAGCTGGCTGGCGCCCGCGGGCAACTACTGGCGGATCACGTTCACGGGCTCGTCCATCTGGTGCGTGGCTCCGAGCGCCTCGCGCTGTCTGTCCCCGCTCCCGTGCCGACCGTGCGAGAGACCCTGCGCGCCTTCGTGCGGGCTCTGCGCGAGGGTACCGACTTTCCCATCTCCGTCGAGGACGGGCTGCGAGCGGTCGCCATCGTCGATGCCGCGTACCGCTCGGCCGATCGCGGCGGGGATGGCGAGGCCATCGCAACCTGAACTTAACTTAAGTTGATTACTTTTCTTTGATCCTGCTATAAGTCGGTCTGTCGCCGTCGCGCCTCGGCGAGAAAACGATTCGCGCCGGCGCTGCTCGATGCGATCGTCCGGCCCTCGAGGAGACAGGGATGCCCCTGGCTCAGTGGCTCCGGACAGTTCTTCCACGCCCGCTCACCATACACATGGCAGACGGCGTCGTCTGCACAGAGGTGCCTCTAGCGTTCGTCGAGGGAGGTCCGTGATGAGGCAACGACTTGTCCTCGCCCTCTTCGCCTTCCTGACCCTTCTCACGCTGGCGCCATCGGCGCGCGCCCAGCCGCCCGCGCCGAAAGTGACGATCAGCGGGCTCTTCGATCAGATCACCTCGGCGGGCCGGAACTTCTACGACGGCAACTACGCTCGCGACGGCGATCATGAATGGTACGCCCGGACTCGCTTCCGCCCCGACTTCGAGTTCGCGGTCGGGCGGACCAAGGCCGTGCTCGGCATCGAGCTCGATCTGATGTACGGCCAGGGCGGGTCCAACGACGGTGGCTTTCCCGGCAACAACTCCGGCCAAGTCTGCGGCTTCGTCGGAGGCTGCAAGTTCGGCACCGGAGGCGGCCTGGATATCAACACCGACGTGGCGGGCCTCTTCGAGATCAAGTGGATCTACACGGAGTTCGATCTGACCGGCAAGGACAGCCTGCTGCCGTTCATCCCGGTTCTGACCGTGGCCCGCGCCGGTGGCCAGCCGTTCGCGACCATCGCGAACTACAAGGTCTACTACGCCAACGGTGACTTTGCGGGCCTGGACCTCTACACGACGTTCACGCCGAACGTCAAGAACCATCTCGCGTGGGTGGACGTCGAGGACACGCTGGCCGGTGGTAACAGGTACGCGAACGCACAGACACGAACGGACCGCGGTAAGGACTTCGCCATTATCGAAAGCCCGGAGTTCACGCCGTTCAAGGGGTTGGACCTGAAACCGATGTTCTCGTGGTTCCACGCCGATGGCGTGACAACGAACAACTCGCGCCGCAACGCGACCAACCGTCGTACCGTAGGAGGCTCGATGAACGGCGCGGGCGCGTTCGCTGGGATCCCGCTCGTTGGCGCGGGCACCGGGACCACCGCCCCCGGCGACCCGTCGATGCACGAGGAGCGCTACACGGTCGGTCTAGACTCGCGCTGGCGCGTGGGCTCGTTCGGCCTGGACCCGACGATCTCGTATCAGTGGGGCGCCTATGACACGCAGGCCAGCAGAACCAACGGAACCCCGGGGAAGGTGCGGGGTGATACGTCGGCCTGGCTCGTCGACGTGATCGCCAGCTACCAGTTCGGGCCGCTGCTCCTCGAGGCCCGCGGTATCTACAGCACCGGCAACAAGGCCCGCGACAACCTTTCCCTGAGCAAGCGCTACTACGATCCGCTCGACGAGGACGGCAGCTACAACACCGGTTGGGGGGCGATTCTCGTCGGCAGCGGCGTCGACTATTTCAACGGAGGCGGCGGTCCCAGCCAGAGCATGGCGACCAATATCGGATATGACCGCTACGGTCGGGCCTCGCTCGGCTTCAGGGCGACGTACAGCCTCACGCCGGCGCTCGCGTTCTACGGGATCGCGAGCCCGACATGGACGGCGGAGAAGGTCGACACGGACACGACGGTCGTCCTCGCTCCCCAGCAAACCTTCACGAACCGCGCGACCGTGGACGATAAGAGCTGGGTGGAGGGCGATTCTCGATATCTCGGCACCGAGCTGGAGCTCGGGCTGACGTGGCGGTTCGCCCCGAACACCGCCTTCGATCTGCAGGGCGGGTATCTCTTCGCCGGTTCCGCGCTCAACACGGCCGAGGTCCTCAACGGGGTGCACACGCGGCGGGCCGCGAACGACGCCTACCTGGTCTCCGCGCGCGTGAGATTGGCCTTCTAGCAGTCCCGGCTCTACCGGTTTGGCCGGCCCAGCCGGTTCGAGCTGCTGCTCGACCGGCTGGACCGGCTTCCCGGGCCCCAGCGGCCCCACAGGCGGCCGACGCTTCCGCTCGGCCAAGGCAGGGTCTCCAAGCGGTACGGCCGCCGTGGTCCTCGCGTTACGCGCCCTCTGGTACAAAGTCCAGTCGATCCCCGGGCGGGTGCTGGAGATGGTGGCGCCCGTCAAGCCCGTGCTCGAGGTGTGCACTCAGCAAATCTGAAGATTACGTAAGGGCTTGCTTAATTTTCCTTAATCCTGGTATAAAGCCGTTCTGGTGACACCGCTGCGCGCGAGAGATCGCTCTCGCGCGCGCTGCTCGATCTGATCGTCCGGCCCTCAGGGAGACAGAGATGCCCCTGGCTCAGTGGCTCCGGACAGCCCTTCCACGCCCGCTCACCATACAAATGGCCGACGTGGTCGTCTGCACTGAGGTGCCTCTAGCGTCCTTCGAGGGAGGTTTGTGATGAGGAAACGACTGGTCCTCGCACTCTTCGCCTTCGTGACCCTTCTCGCGGCGGCACCGCATGCGCGGGCGCAGGCGCCGGCGCCGAAAGTGACGATCAGCGGACTCTTCGATCAGGTCACCTCGATGGGCCGGAACTTCTACGACGCCAACTACGCCCGAGACAACGATCGTGAGTGGTACGCCCGGACGCGCTTCCGCCCCGACTTCGAGTTCGCCGTCGGGCGAACCAAGGCCGTGCTCGGTATCGAGCTCGACTTGATGTACGGCCAGGGCGGGTCGAACGACGGCGGGTTCCCAGGCAACAGCAGCGGCCAGGTCTGTGGCTTCTTGCAAGGCTGCAAGTTCGGCACCGGTGGCGGCCTCGACATCAACACCGACGTGGCGGGCCTGTTCGAGATCAAGTGGATCTACACCGAGTTCGATCTGACCGGCAAGGACAGCCTGCTGCCGTTCATCCCGTTCTTGACGGTGGCTCGGGCGGGCGGTCAGCCCTTCGGCACCATTGCCAACTACAAGGTGTACTACGCGAACGGCGACTTCGCGGGGTTGGACCTCTACTCGACGTTCACCCCGGACATCAAGAACCACTTCGCCTTCGTGATCGTCGAGGATCAGCTGGCCGGCGGTAACCGGGCGGCGACAACCGCCAGGACTAACCGCGGCGAGGACTATGCGTTCATCATCAGCCCGGAGTTCACGCCTTTCAAAGGGCTGGATCTGAAGCCGATGTTCTCGTGGTTCCACGCGGACGGTGTGACGGCCGGTGCGGCGAGGCGTAACGCGGTGAATCGCCGCACGATAGGTGGCGCGATGAACAGCTCCCTGGCGCTCGGCAACAACACCGCCACCAACACCCTCTCTGGCGGCGACGCCGCGATGCACGAAGAACGTTACACGATCGGTCTGGACGCGCGCTGGCGCGTCGGGCCCTTCGGTCTCGACCCCACGTTTGCCTACCAGTGGGGTAAGTACGACACGCAGGCGAACAGAACGAACGGTACGGTCGGGCGTGTCGAGGGTAACGCCTCGGCCTGGCTCTTCGATGCGATCCTGAGCTATCAACTCGGTCCGCTGCTCCTCGAGTTCCGTGGCATCTATAGCCCGGGCAACAAGGCGCGCGACAACCTCTCCCTAAGCAAGCGCTACTTCGAGCCGCTCGATCAGGATGCGGGCTACTACAACGGCTGGGCCGCGATCCTCGGCTCGGGCGTCGATTATTTCAACGGCGGCGGCGGGCCTAACGTCGGCATGGCGACCAACATCGGCTACGATCGGTACGGTCGCGGGCAATTCGGCGCCCGGGCGACGTACAACATCACGCCGGCGTTCGCCGTGTACGGGATGGTGAGCCCTACGTGGACCGCGGAGTCGGTCGATACCGACACGACCATTCCCCTCGCTCCGCAAACGAACTTCACAGCCCGCCAGACGGTGGACGATCAGAGCTGGGTGAAAGGCGATTCCAACTACATCGGCACCGAGATGGATCTCGGCTTGACGTGGAGGTTTGCGCCGAATGCCGCGTTCGATCTCCAGGGCGCGTACCTCAAGGCGGGGCACGCGCTCGACACAGCCGAGGTGCTCAGCGGAGCGCACACTCGTCGGGACGCCAACGATGCCTACCTGTTGTCGGCGCGCGTGCGACTAGCCTTCTAGCGGCGCGGGCTCTACCGGTCTGGCCGGCTCGACCGGTTTGAGCTGGTCGACCGGCCGGTCCGGCTCGCTGGGCCCGAGCGGCTCTGCACGAGCCGTGCTAACGTCGCAGGAATGGGAAGGCCGGAGAGCGTGCGGATTGACGCTGGTTGAAGCGCTCGGCGTCTCCGGCAACGACGTCGTCGCGCTGGTCGGAGGCGGTGGGAAGACGACGGCGATGTTCCGTCTGGCGCGCGAGCTCACCGAGCGGGGTGGGTGCGCGCTCACGACGACGACCACCCGCATCTTCGCGGCGCAGATCGCGCTGGCGCCAGCTCACGTCGCCGCCCCGGATGCCACACGGGAGAGCGTCACGGCGGCGCTCGCCGCCCACCGGCATGTGCTCGTGATCGGCGACCCCGACGGAACCGGCAAAGTCACGGGCGTCTCGCTCGATCTCTTCAGTCGCCTGCGCGCCTGGTGTCCGCGCGTGTGCCTCCTGAACGAAGCCGACGGCTCCCGCACGCGCCCGTTCAAGGCCCCGGCCGATCACGAGCCCGTGATCCCGATCGAGACGACCCTGGTCGTTCCGGTCGTCGGCGCCGACGTCTTCGGAAAGCCTCTGGATGTCGAACACGTCCACCGTCCCGAGCTCGTCAGCACGCTCAGCGGCGCGCCCCTCGGCGTCAAGATCACGCCCGGGATCGTCGCGCGGCTCCTCGCTCATCCCTCGGGCGGCTGCAAGAACGTGCCCGACGGGGCGCGCGTCGTCGCGCTGATCAACAAGGTCGAGACTCCCGCGGACCGCGAGCTGGCGCGCGAGACGGCCGTCAGCCTCCTGCGAGAGTCGGCCATCGAGGCAGTCGTGCTCGCGGCCGTACGCAGCGCGGAGCCCGTGCTCGAAGTGTGCTCGCGGTGAGGGCCGCGTAAGCGCAGTCGGCGGCGCGGAGTCTTCCTGCTCAGGAGCCCCCGACCACCGGCGCAGGCGCATCTGAAGGCTTCACCGGCTCGACGGGCCCGGTCGCCTTGGACGCCTCAGCCGGCTTGACGGGTTCGAGCGGCCTGGCGGACTCCAGGGGAGGGACGGGTTGTAGAGGTCTGAGGGGCTCGACCGGTTTGCCAGGCTCGCCGGTCTTGATGTACTCGCCCGGCTTGATCAGTGCCACGGGAGCCTGCGGCTTGCGCTTGGCGGCGCCAGCCGGCGCACCGGTCGCTGTCGCGCGCGCGGGCTTCCGCGTGAGCTCCAGCGCGAGCACGATCACGCCGACGCCCGCAATCATGATGCCGGCGAGCAAGCCGGGCATCCACGACAGAACGATCGCTTCCGAGATCCTGAGCCGCGTCCACAGCTCGACGATGGGGTACGCGAGCGCGGCGGTGAGCAGGCCGACTTCCATCAAGCCCAAGGCCAGCCCGCGAAGAGGATTCGTGCGGGCGACTCGATACACGCTGTAGGCGACGCCCGTCATGATCACGAGCGCCACACCGCCGAAGACCGCGAGCGTTGTGCCAAGCTCGACCTTGTCGATGACGACTACCGGCTCTCGCTTGGCCGCTGCGGTCTCCGCCTCGCGCGCTGAAGCGGATGAGGCTTCGGTCGCCGCCTTGGCGAGCGTCACCGCCGCCGAGCTCTTGTCGTCGTCGGTACTGGGCTGCGCGATAGCGTTGCGCTGCGCGACCGCCGGGGTGGTCTGAGCGCGCGGCTGCGGCACCGGCGGAGGCGCGACGGCCGGGCGCGGCGGCGTTTCCTGTCGGATCTCGATGCCTCCGCTCGGCGGAAAGATGACCGCCGCGGGGTGAGACTCGGGCACCGGGGCCGGGCGTGGCGCGCGCCGAGCGGAATACTGGGTGACTCGGGGCGCCCGCGATGTGCTCGTACGCCGCGTCTCCTCGGCTCGCGCGACTTCCCGCTCGATCGTGGTCGAACGCGAGTATTCGGCAGGCCGGGGAGGCGGAGCTTGCGCCGAGCTGGGCGCCGGATATTCCGCGCAGCCGACGCCGAGCGCCTGGCCGGAACGGTACAGCGTCCGCGCGGCGCGGTCGCACTCATCGTTGGATACGTAGGCGCGTTCCAGGGACCAGGCCCTGTTGTCGCGATTCACGTACAGACGCCACTCGGCGGAGGCGCCGGTGGCCCCCATCGCCGTGATGATCGTCGTCGCAATCAGTCCGACCGCGGTCTTCATGACCGGCCCTCCCCTTCCGGGAGCTCAGCGCGCCGGAACCCGGGCGCAATACGCCGCCTGGGGATCGAGCAACCGGTGTGCCACAAAGGGGGCCTTGAGAAATTGGGCGCTTACGAAGCAGAGCGGGGGTTTTTCAGCGTTTCGTTTGCCGTTTCCGTCCTCGAAGGTGCCACGGACTGTCGGTCTGGATGTCAGGACATCGGCCGGCGGGGCATCGCTGTTGCGGCCTTGTGCTTTGGTGTATAACAAAGGCCCGTAGTCGAACACCAACAAAGGAGAGACTCGATGGCTCAGCTGAAGATCCCCCTCGACGCCCAGCGCTTTTCAAAAGGCCTGTCCTGGAAGGACTACATGGCCCAGATGGCCGACACCAGGGCGCGCACCGAGGAGTACTACTCGAAGTCGGCGCTGACCGACGACGAGCGGAAGTTCTTCGGCAGCGTCAATGGGGTCAAGTACGCCATGATGCTGGCCGAGAACTGGTGCGGCGACGTGCATCGCAACTCGCCGCTGCTCGCGCACATCTGCGAGGCGATTCCGGGCTGCGAGCTCCGGGTCTTCTTCCGCGACAAGGAAGCCGATCTGCGCGACACCTATCTCAACAACGGCTATCAGTCCATTCCGGTCATCGCGTTCTTCGACAGGGACTGGAACGAGATCGGCCGCTGGATCGAGCGCTCTCACGCCGCGACGGGCAAGGCTGCGCAGATCCGCGCCAAGACCGTCGACGTCGCGCCGAAGGAGAAGGCGGACGAGGCGATGAACGAGATGCGCAAGCAGGTCGGCGACCTGTACGCGACGCCGGGCGGTCCGCTCTGGCGCGCCGCCGCGCAGGAAGTTCGGCTCGTGCTCGAGCAGCGGCTCGGGCTCGCCAAGAAGTAACCCCGCCCATCGGCGGTGCTGGTCCGCGCGGCGTGCCGCGACGAAGATTGTCGCCGCGGCGCGCCGCGAGTTTTTTCAGCGGACCTCTCGCGCGCGATCAGCCTCGCCGCCGCCCGGCCAGCGCGTACGCCTGGTCGATCAGGCGCACCGCGCGCAGGCAATCGTGCACGCTGATGGGCGGCGGGGCGCCCCGCCGCCAGTGGTCGAGGGCGTCGCGCAGCGCCGTCAGTGCGAGCGGCTCGGTGGGCGCGCCCGACGTCGTTTCTTCGCCAGTCGCCGTCGTCAGCCGAAGCGTGTCGTCCTTGAGGACCAGGATCGCGTCGCGCCAGGCGATCTTCGATTCCCCGTCGGTGCCGAGTCGCGGAAACGTGTTCCCGACCTCGATCGTGCCCAGCACGCCGCTCTGCGAGCGCAGCAGGACCGAGGCGTAGTCCTCGACCGCCTGACCGAGCGCCCGTGAGCTGAGCTGGGCTCCCGTCACCTGCGCGTCTTCTCCCGTCAGGAACAGGAACAGATCGAGGCCGTGCGGGCCCAGGTTGCGCAGGCAGCCGCCGCCTGCTTGCTTCGGATCCAGCATCCACGGCGCGTCCCACGCGACGTACCGCGCCGAGGTGGGACGATTCAGGCGAAAGTAGACGTGCGACAGCGGCCCGAATCGCGCCTCGGCCACGAGCGCGCGGGCGCGGGCGACGAAGGGTTGGTAGCGCTGGCCGAGCGGCACGGCGACGAAGGCGTTCTTGGCGGCGGCGCGGTCGGCGACGCGCCGCACCTCCTCGGCGTCGACGCCCATCGGCTTTTCCATCAGGAACGGATAGCTCTGATCCAGCACCCGGCGCTTCTACTACGACTGCATCGTCTACACCGAATCGGCGCTGCGCTTTCTCATCGACACCGTCGGCGCCGATCGCGTCGTCTTCGGCACGGACTGGCCGTACGACATGGCGCTCGACTGGCCCGTCTCGTGGATTCTGGCGATGGAGAGCCTCACGCAGGCAGAGAAGGAAGCGATCCTCTGGCGCAACCTCGAGCGCCTGCTGGGGATCTAAGCGCCTCGGCCGGCGGGACCCCAGCCCCGCGACGGCCTGCGGCGCGCACTACCATTTCCCAGTAGCGCCGCTGCTCTCCGTCGAGCCTCCGGAATCGCCCGAGTCGTCGCCCTTGGCCATGGCGATCACCCGCGAGAGGAGGATGGCGCCGAAGAATCCGGCGGCCGCCCACGCGAGGCCCTTTCGCCCGCTCCGAGCGAGAGAGAGGATGCCGGCGACGAGCACAATGGCGCCCGCGGCGATCGCCGGCATGAGCCACCACGGCTGATCCGCCGGGGCCAGGGCCGCCGGGATCAGCCACCCGAACCAGGACTCGCCCGGCAGCCGACGCCCGCGGCCCATGGCATCGAATCCCTTTACGGCGGCCAGGATCCCCTTGGAAAGCTCGCCACGACGGAACGCCGGCAGGATCAGATGGTCCATGATCTCCCGAGCCCGACCGTCGTGCACTCCACGCCACGCGGACCCGAGCTCGATGCGCGCGAGTCGATCGTCGGCCGAGACGAGCAGCGTGAGGCCGTAGCCCTGCCGGTCCGCGTCGGGGGGCCACGCCTTCAGCAACTCGGACGCGTACCGCTCGATCGTGTAACCGCCGGCACCGTGAGCCGAGAGCGACTGGATCGTGACCACGGTCACGGGATAGCCATGCTCGCGCTTGAGCTCTAAGGCAAGCCCTTCGATATCCACTTGATGGAGCGGGGCGATCAGCCTCGCTTCGTCGACAACGGCGGCGCCCCCCGCGGGGGCGGCCGGGAACGTCACCTGGGCCGGGCCGGTGCCAGCGAGCGGCACCGCCCCGAGAAGGCCGACAATCAGGACGACCAATGATGCGCTGGTGTTCCAGCGGGCACGTGAGCGGTGATGGTGTGCGGGCATACCACCACCTTAAGACGGCCGCTGATCGCCACCAAAGAACCAGTCGGACGCGATAGCTAGTGCGGAGCCAGCCCGTCCCTACCGCCAGTCGTCGACCGACACGGTCTTCGCGTACGTGGCGCCCACGATCCGCCAGTAGCCGTTCGTCTCCCCGCCGACGACCACCACGTGGATGTCCTCGCGCTTGAACATCTGGACCATCTCGTCCGGCGCGGCCTTGAGCTTCGTCGCCCAGGGCTCCTCGCCGAACGTCGCGCGCGGGTAGATATAGTTCTGGACGAGCTGGTAGTCCCAGAACTCGGCGGCCGGCATCCGCGCGTTCTCGTACACCCAGTCGATCAGCGCGTCCTTCTTCGTGAAGCCGCCGCGGTCGATGAACTGGCGCGCGGTGATCGGATCGATCACGAACACGGGCGGGATGTGCGGATCCATGCCGCGCAGCATGTTGCGGACGTGCTCGCGCCAGTGCTTCTCGCGAATGCCGAGCGTGTACGCCGTCGCGCGACAGCCGCTGAAGACGCTCACGGTGCTGTCGGTCGGACGGAAGCCGTGCTGGACGTGGAACGGCTCCCAGGGGCTCCGCTCCTCGTTCTCCGGGAACGTGATGCTGTTGTAGGCGTAGTTGTTGCCCTGCGAGCCCATGTAGGTGAGCCCGGGCACGGACCCGCCCTGGAGATTCTGCGAGAGCAGACCGTACGCGCGGCCGATCGTCGCGTTGGCGTGGTTGTAGGGCGCGAGCGCCCCGGTCCCGGCGTTCATCTTGATCTCGTTGCGGATCGGCCCGTTGACCACGGCCATCGCGGCCATCGAGCTGGTCGTGCTGCCGCGGGCGCTGACGCCGGTGGCCGCCAGCGCCAGGATCACCGGGAAGTACTCCGGTCGGGCGCCGGCCATCACGGCGTTCACCGCCACCTTCTCGACCGTGTACTCCCACGCCTCGCGGAAGTGCGTGGGGCGCATGCGCCCGACGACCTCGTCCGGCTTGCGGCGCGTCGCCGCCAGCATGGCCGCGACGCGCTCCTCGGTCGGGAGCACGATCGGGAGATAGTCCGTCCACCGGCTCTCCATGAACAACCGATGCAGGTTCTCCTCCGTGTCCGCCTCGACCAGTCGTGGCGTCGACCGGTCGTACTCGATCGTCCCCACCCCGCGGCCGTCGAACGGCGCCGTGAGCCCCTCGACGACCTCCTGCATGACCGGGCGCCCGGTCAGCGGATCCCGCCCGTCGACGTAGGCGCGGAGCTCGGCTTGTGTCTTGCCCATGACCGGCTGGGGGACGAACACCTGTCGGAGCTCGGACATGCCGTTGACCGCGGCCACGGAGCGGGCCACGCGGTCGAACTTGTCGGTGTGCATGGCGACGGTGGGCACTCCGTACTGCGCTTCGATCGTCATCGCGTGCGCGGCGACCGCCGGCGCGCAGGTGCTTCAGTGGCCGACGCCGACGATCGCGGCGTGCCCCCTCGCCTTGATCTCCTCCCAGGTCGCGGGATCGTCCTTCAGATAGACGCTCGAGAGCGGCTTGAAGACCGTGCGCACGCCCGGCATGTGCTCGCCGAACCACGCCTGCACCTGCTTGAGGAAGACGTCGGAGTCGTCGAAGCGGCAGTCGACGAGATAGACGGTCTTGCCCTCGAGCGTGGACAGACGAGGCGCCAGCGGCTTGTTCACCACGTTCGGCGGAAAGCCCATCGGGTTCAGCACCATGATCTTGTCAGCGCTCATGGATTCCTCCCTCTTGCCACTGAAGTCCGTTTACCACTGAAATCCGGCAGCTTCTCGACCTCGACTGCCGTGGTGAGCTCGGTCGCGGTGGCGATGTTGCGGACTCCGGCGTACACTCCGTCGCCGAGGCGCCCGAAGTGGAGCGCCGTGGCGAGGCCGATGCCGGTGATGCTATCCGTGACGAGGACGACGGACATGAGGACCTCCCGGGGCGACGATAGCACGCCCGGCTTGTCGCAAATTCTGGAACCCGAACGGCAGCATCGTCGGAAGGCTTTACGCTTTCACGACCGGGCCGCGCCGACCGCGCTGGCGCCCGCACACGGTCGCGGTACGGTCCCCGAGCCCTTTCGCGCGGTTCGCCCGCGCGCTCTCCGGAGAATGGACGGCGGGTACATCGCTTGCAGCTCCATCGCGAGCGCCGGGGCAGTGGTCGAAACCGACAACGATACAGACACCCTGTGGGAGGGTGGCCAAACGTGATGCCCGTGATTTCTCCCCTGGACCTATTCCAGCTCGCCCTGGCGTTGATCGTCGCGCTGGCTTACCGGCGCTTCCTCACCTGATCGCCGCCGCGGTCAGCGCTCCTTGCGCATCTCGGCGAACACCTCCTTCGCCGTGAGCATCGCCTCGCGGATCAGCGGCACTCCCACGTAGCCGGAGAGGTGCAGGAGCACCTCGATCAGCTCGTCCTCGCTCCAGCCCTGTCGGCGCGCCATTCGGACATGGAGGGCGAGCTCGGGCGTGCGCGCCGTCGCGGCGTCGGACACGACGCAGATCAAGGTACGAGTCTTGAGATCCAATCCCGGCCGCGTCCACAGGGCGCCGAACACGTTCTCGGTCGCCACGTCGAGGAACTTTTTCATGTGGGGATCGGCGTACGCGGTCTGGTTGATGCGCTCGATGTAGGCGTCGCCGAGCAGCTGGCGACGCATCTCGCGTCCCTTCTCGTAGGTCTCGCTCACGGCCATGGTGGGGGCTCCTTTTCGGTGGTGCGCGCTGCAGGCCGTCGGGGCTAGGGCCCCGCCCGGCCGAGGCGCGCCTATAAAAGAGATTGGGCGGATTGTATGTCATTCCGCAGCGTGTGATAGCCTCACCGGAGATCGAAAGGAGCGTCCGGCGATGGCCTTCCACCACCCCGCGCGCGACTACGCCGCCCTGCTCGAAGAGGACCAGGAGGCGATCGTCCTCGCGGATCGGCTCGGCCTTTCCGAGGCATTCGTCGGCGAGCAAGCAGATGGTGCTCGAGTCCATCGACATGGTGCTGAAGCTCTGGTCCCAGGATCCGCCCTACCGGATGGACGGCCGCTTCTGGAAGATTGCGCTCGAGCAGGCCATCTGGCCCGAGTTCAAGGTGGGCTACATGCCCCGGCCGTTCCAGCAGCCGCATCCGCCGATCGCGCTCTCGATCCTGACGCCCAACTCGTCGAGCGCGCGCACGGCCGGCGAGCTGGGCTGGATCCCGATCTCCGGGCAGTTCTTCCACCGCCGGTATCTGCGCGGCCACTGGGAGCGCTACATCGAAGGCTGCGAAAAGGTCGGCCGGCGGCCGGACCCCGACGTCTGGCGCGTGTCGCGCACCATGCTCGTCGCCGAGACCGACGCCGAAGCGGAGGACTACCTGTCGGACCCGGAGAACGGGCTCTCCTTCGATCAGCCCAAGCTCTGGCGCCGCTCGATGGAGCTGCTCGCCACCGAGGTGATGCCGCAATTCTCCCGGCACGCCGAGGCGACACCCGCGAGGTGAGGTACTGATATGAAAGTCGCGACCTGGCAAGGCGCGGACCGCTTCACGATCGACACGGCGCCGGAGCCCGTCGCCGGGCCCGGGCAGGTCGTCGTCGACGTGCACGCCGCGGGCATCTGCGGCACCGACGTCCACGCGACACAGGGGCTGTTCCCGTGGAAGCCGCCGCTCGTGCTCGGCCACGAATACACCGGCGTTGTGCGCGAGGTCGGGCGCGGCGTTCCCAAGAGCCTCGTCGGACGCGCGGTCGGCTGCGAGCCCTCCTACGGCTGCGGAAAATGCGTGGAGTGTGCGGCCGGGCGCGTGAGCCAGTGTCCGCAGTGCGTGCGCGTCGGCGGCTTTGCCGAGCGTGTCGCGTTGCCCGCGCGCAACGTCCACGCGCTCCCGCGGGGGCTCGATCCGACCACCGCAGCGATGACGGAGCCCACCGCCTGCTGTCTGGCCGGGCTCGAGGGTTTTCGGATGCCGCGCGGCGCGAGCGTGCTCGTCATCGGCGGCGGCATCATGGGGCTCGTCACCATGGTGCTGGCGGGGCGTCTGGGAGCGAAGCGCCTGATCATGTCGGATCCCATCGAAGAGCGGCGCCGCATGGCGAAGAGCCTGGGCGCCGCCGTGGTGATCGATTCGGTGCGCGAAGATCTGAGGGCTCGAATCATGGAGCTCACGGGCGGGCGCGGCGCCGACGTCGTGTGCGAGGCGGTCGGCAAGCCCGAGCTGGTCCGAGAGGCGATCGCGCTGACCCGTCCCAACGGTTTCTTCCAGCTCGTCGGCGTGAATCCCAAGGGGAGCGTCCTGCCGCTCGACCTCTGGGACGTGCACTTCCGCGAGATCAGGATCGGCGGCGCATTCGGCCGCGGTACCGCCTACAAGCGCGCCCTCGCGCTGATGCCCAAGCTCGGCTTGAAGCGACTGGTCACCGCGCGATTCCCGCTCGAGCGGATCGGCGATGCGTTCGCACACGCCGCCGCCGGCCGCGGCGTGAAGACCATGATCATGCCGGCGAGCGCCTGAGGAGCCCCGACGTCGATGACGACGACCGCCGTCCGCCGCCCGCTCGAGGGCATGCTCGTGCTCGATCTCGGCCAGATCTACAACGGGCCCTACTGCGGCCTGCTGCTCGGCTTCATGGGCGCCCGCGTGCTCAAGATCGAAGGCCCCGAGGGCGACATCGTGCGGCGCCGGAAACGGCAAGTCGAGCCCTACCCGCTCGTGATGCTGAACTCCAACAAGGAGTCGGTGGTGCTCGACTTGAAGCATCCCGACGGCAAGGCGATCTTCCTCGGCCTGGCTCGCAAGGCCGACGTCGTCGTCGAGAACTTCGCCGCCGGCGTGATGAACCGTCTCGGCCTCGGCTGGGAGGTGCTGCACAAGGAGAACCCACGGCTCGTCTACGGCAGCGGCACCGGTTTCGGCCTCTCCGGCCCGTACCGCGATCTGCCGGCGATGGATCTCACGATCCAGGCGATGAGCGGCATCATGAACGCGACCGGGTACCCCGACCGGCCGCCGGTGAAAGCCGGCCCCGCGGTGTGCGACTTTCTCGGCGGCGTGCACCTCTTCGCGGGCGTCCTGGGCGCGCTCGTGCAGCGCGAGCGCACGGGCCAGGGCCAGTTCGTCGAGGTCGCAATGCTCGACGCCGCGATCATCGCGCTGGCCAGCGCGCTCGGCGTCTTCATGGACGGCGACACGTCGGTGCCGGCGCGTACCGGCAACCGCCATCCCGCGCTCGCGATGGCTCCCTACAACGTCTACGAGACGCGTGACGGGCACATCGCCATCTTCACCGCGTCCGACCGCCACTGGGAGAGCATCACGAAAGTACTCGGGCGCGAAGATCTGCTCACGCATCCGGACTACGCCACGACACCCGGGCGGGCCGCGAGGGTCGACCAGATCGACGCGATGGTGACGGCGTGGACGCGCGAGCGCTCGAAGAACGAGGTGATGGCGATCCTCACCGAAGCCCACGTGCCCTGCGCGCCGGTGCGCACGGCCGCCGAGGTCGTCGCCGATCCCCACCTGAACGCGCGCGGCGTCTGGAAGGAGATCGAGCACCCGCGGCGCGGAAAGACGAAGGTCCCGATCTCGCCGATCCGCCTGCACGGCGCCGAGCCCGCCGTCGCCCGCCCGGCCCCGCTTCTCGGTCAGGACACCGACCGCGTGCTCGCGGACATTCTCGGGCTCAGCAAGGACGAGCTGGCGGCGCTGCACGCGGCAGGTGTGATCGAGCCCGTCAAGACCTGACGGAGGCCCGCCTCGCCATCGCCACGTAACGTTCGCCATCGCCTATAGAGGAGATCGCTCATGGAGCTTTCAGGACAGGTCGCAATCGTCACCGGCGCCGGACGCGGCATCGGCCGCGCCACCGCGCTGGAGCTCGCCGGAATGGGCGCCGACATCGTCGTCGCCGAGCTGGATCAGGCTGGAGCCGAGCGCACGGCCGCCGAGGTCAAGGGGGTGGGACGCCGCGTGAGCGTCGTGAGAACCGACGTGACGTCGCGCTCGGACCTCAAGGCCATGGCCGACCGGGCGCGCGCCGAGTTCGGCCGGATCGACATCCTCGTCAACAACGCGGGCATCTACCGCGCGGCGCTCTCGCTCGAGGTGACCGAGGAGCACTGGGACGCGATCATGAACGTGAACGCCAAGGCGGTGTTCTTCGCCAGCCAGGCGGTGCTGCCGACGATGATCGCGCAGAAGCGGGGCGCCATCGTCAGCCTGGCGTCGATGGCCGGCAAGATCGGCAGTAAGAACAACCTACCCTACAACGCGAGCAAGGCCGCGGTCGTCAGCATGACCAAGAGCCTCGCGCTGGCCCACGCCGCCGACGGGATCCGCGTGAACTGCGTCTGCCCGGGCTTCGTGGAGACCGACATGTGGACCGCCGTGGCCCGCGATCAGGGCAATTGAGCCCCGAGGAGTTCACGCGCCAGCGCGCCGGCACGGTGCCGCTCGGGCGGATGGAGCGCCCCGAGGACGTCGCCAACGTCATCGGCTTTCTCGTCTCGAGCAAGTCGGGCTACATGACGGGCCAGGCGCTGAGCGTCGACGGCGGCCTCGTCATGCATTGAGGTACATGGGGGGCCCCGAAGCGCCCCCAAGCCCCCCGCGCTCGAGACGGCCCTGCGTAGCCGGGCCGCCCCTCAAGATCGCTTCGCGGTTGGGGGCCTCGACGGGCCCGCCACGGGCCTCATATTAGCCGCGGCGGGTGAAGGCCTTGCTGAAGACGTAGTCCGCCACGCGCCGGCCCTGCGCGATTCCTTCCGTCTTGTCAAAGGCCCAGTGGATGCCGAGGTAGATGCGGCTCTGGCCGTTCTCTTCCTCGGCGTCCGAGAGCGACGAGAAGCTGCGGGGCACGAGAGGCCGGACATGCCCCTGGTTGTCGACCGTCTCACCGTTGAACTCGTCGGAGACGAACGTGAAGGCGATGCGATCGGTCCCGTAGAAGTTGCGCAGGATCTGGAAGAGCGCGCCCCCGAAGCCGGCGTGGCCCGAGGGATAGGCCGGGAAGGGCGGCGTGAAGTTCGGGCCCGTGAGGTTGCTGGCGGGCGCGCCCAGCGGTGAGTATGTGGGATCCTTCACCGTTCGCGGATTGCCGTCGGGCTCACGAATGCCTGTCACCGGCCGCCAGAACTCGTAATGGTACTTCGACTCCCAGATCGCGATGCCCGCGTCGGCCATCGCCACGTTGATCAAGGCCAGGAGGCGCGCCAGCTCGATGGGACCGGTCTTCCGCTGCGTGGCGATGCGCATCGCGATCTGGTTGTAGAGCCGAGGCGGCGCGCAGAGGCTCGGCGTGCCGTCGTACGCCCAGTAAATGCCCGCGACTGTCTGCTCGTCGGCGCGCGCGGTGCGGGTGTTCACCCCGTCGCCGCCGAGCGCTTTCACCTCGTTGTAGGCGGCGGTGTATTCGCGGCTGTCGAGCCCGGGTGGCGGCGGCACCCGAAACTGATCGCCCGACTTGAGGACGAACGGCGCAACCTCGCCCCAGTGAGCGCCCAGCGCGAGCGGGTGCTGACTGATCGGATCCTGGCGCCACTCGCCTGGCTCATCCCCCGTGATGAAGTCGATGCCGACGCGTGGCTCCGCGTGCTGGGCGCCGTCGTCGGCGCGCCGCCCGAGGATGGCGGCGGCGGCCGATTGGCCGATCTTGATCCCGTTGGTCTTGGCGCGCCCATCGCGCACGACGGCGAGGTCATCGACGAGCTCCGCGTCCAGATCGGCTTTCTGCGAGGGAAAGAGGGCGACGAGCGTGTCGTGCGCCGCCAGCGCGATCGCGGCCTCCACCGAGGCGCCATCGGGAGCGGGGCGAAGGCCCGTGTACCCCTGGTAGCCGCCGACGATGGCATTCAGGGCGTCGAAGACCGCGATGTGCACGATGGCCATCGCGCGACTCGATCGCCCGGGGCCCACTTGCTCCCCGAAGACGCGAGGGTCGCCGGGTGGCACTGGCGTATGGTCGAGGCCGCTGGCGTCGACGGCGATCTCGTTCCAGTGGCGGAGCCGGTCAATCGCTCCCGGCCCGGGACGTCGACGCGGTCTCAGATCTTGCAGGTTCGGTCGGGCTCCGAAGCGGGGCCCGAACACCTCACCGAGACCGCCGGGGAATCCATCGGCGCCGGCGCGAGCGGGCAGGGCGAGGGCGAGCATCCCCACCATGAACGCGCGTCGTGTTGGCCGACTCTTCATGACGCCCTCCTATCCATCTGGCGGCTCGAAACGGAGAAGAAGACAGCAGCCCGCATGCCAGATTCACGGGAATAGCGGCCGTCGAGATTTTCGAGCGTTTCAACGAGTGCGCGCGCTCGCGGCCAGGGCGGCGGAGACAGCGAGTCACAACGTGTCGGACAGTTTGACGGTGTGGATGGGGGGCCTCGATTTGCCTCAGTTGCCCATCACCAGCCCGCCGTCGACGTTGATCGCCTGGCCGGTCATGTAGTCGGAGTCGGGCCCGGCCAGGAACGCGACGACCTTCGCGACGTCTTCGGGCCGCTCTGCTCGACCGAGCGGGATGCCACGAATCCGACGCTTCCAGGCCTCGCCCGGAGCCAGTCCCTCGAGGGCGCCCAGTTCCCGGTCGATCTGCTCCCACATGGCCGTGTCGACCGCGCCGGGGCAGACGCAATTCGAGGTGATACGCTCGCCCGCCAGCGCCTGGGCCGCCGAGCGCGTGAGGCTCACGACTCCGGCCTTCGAGGCCAAGTACGGTGTCGTCAGGTGGTTGCCCCCGCGGTACGAGGCGATCGACGCGGTCTGGACGAGCTTGCCGCGAACCTCCGAGCCCTTGATCAGATCCTGGCGCAGCATGCGACGGCTCACCGACTGCAGCACGAAGAACACGGCGCGCAGATTGACGGTCATCACGCGGTCCCATTCGTCTTCCGTCACGTCGAGCATCGGCTGCACGCGGATGACGCCGGCGTTGTTGAAGAGGACGTCGAGCCGACCCCAGCGCCGGTACGGCTCTTCGACCATGCGCTCGATGTCCTCGCGCCGAGTGACATCCGCGCGGATCGCGACCTGACCGAGCTCGGCGGCCACCTTTTCCACGCCCGGATCGAGGTCGGCCAGCACGAGCCTGGCGCCGTCGGCCGCGAGACGCCGCGCGCAGGCCGCGCCGATACCACGGGCCGCACCGGTGATGAGCACCGTCCGTCCGTCGAGCTGTCCCATCGCCGCCACCTTTCTGTTCGGTTTCGGTGTATATGAGAGGTCCTGGACGTCATCACCCGAAGGGAGACGACATGCCCGCCTACATCATCGCCGAGGTCGAAGTGACCGATCCAGCCGGCTTCGAGGAGTACTGAGAGGAATATCGTGCCCGCGGCAGCAGCTCATAGCGTCAGCGACGAGAGGAGGCACCATGGCGTTCCGCATCAACCACATCCACCTGAAGGCGTCCGATCCGCGGAAGACGGCCGAGTGGTACGTGAGAGCCTTCAACTTCAAGATCATGAGCGACGAGACGCGCGTGTTCGGCGATCGCTTCGTCCGCTGCCAGAGCGAGGACGGCGGGATGGCCGTGAACATCTCCGGCGCGCGCACCGGCGAGCGCCTGGGCCCGGGCGACGCGAGCGCCCACCACGGGCTCGAGCACTTCGGCTTCGACTCGACGCACCTCGAGACCGACATCACGCGGCTCGAGGGCCTCGGCGCCCGCCTGCTGGAAGGGCCGATACAGGTTCCCAACGGGCCGCGTATCGCCTTCATGTGGGCGCCCGACGACGTCCGGGTCGAGCTGATCGAGCCGCGGAAGATGGCCGGCGGATCGGGCGGCTGCTGCTGAGGCGGTCATAGCAGGGCAGCGCGTGAAGCGTGAGCGTCGTGGCGCCGAGGTGCGGCTGACGCATCTCGGCGCCGCCGGCTGGGAGATCACGGATGGCCAGCGGGTGATCCTGACCGATCCGTATCTCTCGCGCCTCAGGTATCGCTCGCGCTTCGGATTGCTCGACACACCCGAGCTGCCGGGCGACACCCGGCGGGCCTTCGGGCCCGACGACGAGCTGGTCTCGGACACCGCCGCCGTCGACGCGCGCATCACGCGAGCCGACTTCATCCTGATCTCGCACTCGCATTTCAATCACTGCCTCGACATGCCGCATATCGCGCGCAAAACGGGCGCGACCGTGATCGGCACGGAGAGCACGATCATTCTCGCCCGCGCCAGCGGGGTGCCGGAGGCGCAGCTCCTCGCCTTGCGGGGAGGCGAGGATTACGAGTTCGGCGCCCTGTCGATCAGGGTCATCCCGAGCCTGCACTCGGCGCTCAACGGCAAGCATTACTACGACGGCCGCGTCGTGCCGCGCGACTTCAGCGGGCCGCGGCGCATGAGCAACGACGTCGAGGGCGGGACGCTCGCCTATCTGATCCGCCTGGCCGGCCACCGCATTCTATGGTTCGGCTCGATGAACTACATCGAGCGCGAGGTCGAGGGGCTCCGACCGGACGTTGCGCTCATCGCGGCGGCCCGCCAGCGGCTCGAGATTCACGACTACACGGGCCGCCTGATGCGGGCGCTGGGTCGCCCACGGCTGGTCTTCGCGACGCACTGGGACGAACAGTCGCTCCCGTACGGGGCGCCGCAGGACCAACGCCTCCGCGAGGCGGCGCTGTTCGTGAAGGAGGTCAAGGCGGTGTCACCGCGGACTCGGGTGGTGCTTCCCCGGCATTTCGAGACTCACGTGCTGCCGGCCCGGCGCCGGTAGCTCCGTCAGCATGGCGAGCGACACGCAGTGGTTCTACTGGGCGCTCTGGTCCGCGGTGTTCGCGGCGCTGACGGCGATCTTCGCCAAGCTCGGGCTCGAGGGGGTCGCACGGCGGTCATCATCGTCGTCCTCGGCGGCTTCGTGTACGCCACCGGCAAGTGGAGCGACCCACTCGCCCTCGCGCCCACACCGGGCTTCCTGGTACTGTCCGGGGTGGCTACCGGCGCCTCCTGGGTCTGCTACTTCCGCGCCCTCGAGGTCGGCGACGCGTCGTTCCTGGGCGAGCGTCCCACGGCTCGGGAGTGGGTCGGCATCCTCATGGTCGCCGCCGGGGTCCTGATCCTCGGATTCAAACGGTAGGCCGGGACTGAGTAAACATTTCCAGCCTCTGTGACCGCCCTTACAGGGCGGGCCGTCGCGGCGCGCCGGTAACTATTGATCGCGGAAGCCTTCCGTCACGCCGTGACGTTGGCACGAGTTTCGCCTGAGCATTTTCCGGAGGCTTGGGAATGGACGTCACGGCATCCGTTGCAACCGAGAGCGTGTACTGGGCGCTCGATGGCGGCATCCACCACGCGAAGTGCTCTCAGAGGATGGTGCTGACCGCGCGCGACTCGCAGGAGCTCCATTTCTCCTGCCTGGCGTGCACCGAGTCGGTGCGGCTTCCGCTCGCGTCGGTGACCCGCGTCGCCGTCGCGACCTAGCGTCGCGGTCGTAGCTGGCGGCGCGGCTCTGCGAGCGCCCGGGCAGCAGTCACAGCGGTCGGGTCAGTACGCCCGACCGAAGATCGCTACCTGCTTGGCCGGGCGGCCGGTGCCGATGCAGATCCCTTCGCCGCCCGGCTGCTCGAGCGGGATGCAGCGGATCGTCGCCTTCGTCTCCTCCTTGATCGTCGCCTCGCGCTCGTCGTCGCCCGACCACCAGACCCGACAGAACAGCCCGGCCTCGACCGCCTGCTTGAACTCGTCGTAGCTCCTCGGCTCGGCGGTGTTGGCGTGCAGGAACGACTGGGCGCGCTCGTACATCGATTTCTGGATCGACTCGAGGGCGGCCGTCACGGCGCCGATGAGCCCTTCTTCCGGCGCGGACGACTTGCCGGCCTTCCCCGGCGTGTCGCGCCGGGCCAGGACCACCGAGCGCTTCTCCACGTCGCGCGGGCCGATCTCGATGCGCAACGGCACACCGCGCATCTCCCAGTCGTTGAACTTGAAGCCCGGCGTCACGCCTTCGCGCTCGTCGAGGCGCACCCGCACGGCGCCCGTCGCCAGCTGAGTCTTCACACGCCCCGCGGCTTCCAGCACCGACGAGCGCTCGGCGTCGCTCCGGTAGATCGGGACGACGACGACCTGGTGCGGCGCCAGGCGCGGCGGCAGGATCAACCCCTGATCGTCGCCGTGGACCATGATGATGGCGCCGATGAAGCGCGTGGACAGACCCCACGACGTCGTCCAGCAGTACTGGAGCTGGTTGTCGCGGTCGAGATACTGGATGTTGAATGCCTTCGCGAAGTTCTGGCCGAGGTTGTGCGACGTGCCGGCCTGCAGCGCCCGCTTGTCGCCCATCATCGCCTCGATCGTGTAGGAGTGGAGCGCGCCGGCGAACTTTTCGGACGGCGACTTGACGCCCGGGATGACCGGCACCGCGGCCTCGTTGACGGCGAAGTCGGTATAGACGTCGAGCATCTGGCGCGTCTCGGCCTCGGCCTCCTCGTAGGTCGCGTGCGCGGTGTGGCCCTCCTGCCACCAGAACTCGAGCGTGCGCAGGAAGAGCTTGGTGCGGAGCTCCCAGCGCACGACGCTGTTCCACTGATTGATCAGCACCGGCAGGTCGCGATACGACTTGATCCACTGGGCGTACGCGTGGCCGATGATCGTCTCCGAGGTCGGCCGCACCACCAGGGGCTCGGTCAGCTCCTCGCCGCCGCCGATCGTGACCACGGCCAGCTCGGGCGAGAATCCCTCGACGTGCTGCTTCTCCTTCTCGAGGAACGACTTCGGGATGAACAGCGGGAACGCCGCGTTCACGTGGCCGGTGGCCTTGAAGCGCCGGTCGAGCGCACCCTGGATGTTTTCCCAGAGCGCCCAGCCGTACGGCTTGACGATCATGCAGCCGCGCACGGGCGCGTAGTCCGCCAGATCCGCGCGCAGCACGAGCTGGTTGTACCACTCGTTGAAGTCCTGCTGGCGCGTCGGCAGGCTATCGGGCATCAGGCGCCTCGCGGCCACCGTCATCGCGCACGCGCTCGAGGATGTGCACACCGCGGCCGCGGTCCACCAGGTACATTAGACCGCGCTCGTCCACGCACACGTCGTTGCTGCAGACGCGCGACGATCCCTCGGGCACCGGCGGCAGGAAGTGGCCCACCTCGCGCGGCGCGTGCGGGTTCGCGATGTCCACGATGCGCAGGCCGTGGGCGAACCACGCCACGGGAATCTCAGTGCTGGTGATCTTCTCGCACGGCTGGTGGCAGCCCGTGAACTCCGGCTGCGGCTGCCCGTCGGTGTCCACCTGGAAGCTCGCGAAGGGCACGGGCTTCTTTTCATCGGAGATGTCCACCAGCCAGAGAAACGAGGGCGGCCCCTGAGCGAGCTTGGCTACGTCCTCGTCGGCGACCAGCATCACCTTGCGGCCGTGGAGCGGAAACGGTACCGGCAGCGCCGTGTGGGTCGGCGTCAGGAACGGCGGGCTCCAATCGAGTCCGGAGACGAAGCGCGGCTTGGCCATGTCCTCGATGTCGAGGATGACGAAGCCGCCGTGCCAGTAGCTGACGTAGAGGCGGTTGCCCTCACGGATCGGATGATGGCAGCGGTGCTGGCGCCCCGACCACGTGGGCGTCTCACCGCCGGCCGTCCACTGCCCGGGCATCCACCAGCGTCCGACTTCCTGAGGACGGCTCGGGTCGGCGAGGTCGAGGATCATCACGATGTTGCCGACATACCCGTCCATCTCCGGTGAGCCATAAGCGTAGCGGCCGTCGAAGGTGAAGCGGTGCACGCCGGTCCCGCCGCTCTTCCAAAGCGTGATCTCGCGCGGCCAGCTCGGGTTCGACACCTCGTAGATGCCGAGGCCGCGCGGCGCGTTGGGCGACGCGCCGGGCCACCGTGCGCCTCCCGGTTCACGAGCATGAGACCGTTGCCCGCGCGCACCTTGTGCGAGTGCGTGCCGGGCTCCACTTCGATCGAGGCGAGCTGGCGCGGCCGCGATGGATCGCTGACGTCGACGACGGTGGTGCCGTGCGGTGCCTTCATGTGCGCGACGAACGCCACCCGTCCGTCGACGACCACCTGCCCGCCGCCGGCGCAATCGAAGTAGCCGACCTGCCGCACGCCTCTGGCGCTAGTGCCGTTGCCACTCATGCCGTCTCCCTTCCTGCGGAAGTCGCTGCAGTGTACCAAGACTCGGGTCAGCGACTGGCGTATAGTACTGCGCCATGAGCCAGACCCGGGAATTCCCCCGTCCGTTCGCGACACTCCCCGAGATTCGCCGCGCCGCCCGGGCGCGGCTCGCCCGTGAAGCGTGGAACTTCGGCGACGGCGGCAGCGAGTCGGAAGCGACCCTGCGCCGCAACAAGCGCCATCTGGACCGACTCGCCATCGCGCAGAACGTCCTCGTCGACGTGCGCGATATCGACCTGCGCACGAGCCTTCTCGGCGTGCCGCTCTCGGCACCGGTCGGCATCGCGCCGATGGGCGGCCTTGTGCTCTTCCATCCCGAGGGCGATGTGGAGATGGCCCGCGGCGCCGGCAAGGGGGACATTCTGCAGTGGCTCTCCGGCGCCACCGGCTGGCCCGTCGAGGACGTCGCGCGCGCGGGCGGAGCGCCGCAGATGTTCCAGCTCTATCACCACGGCGACCGCGGCTGGGTGGCTGAGCTCCTCAAGCGCGTCGAGATGTCGGGATACAAGGCCGTCGCGCTGACCGTCGACACCCAGCACTACAGCCGCCGCGAGCGCGACACCCTCGCGCGCTGGAGCCCGCGCAAGGCCATGGAGATCGCGCCGAACCCGCGCGGCCCGATGCCCGACTATCAGATGCGTCTGACCTGGGCCGACGTCGAGTGGCTCATGAAGACGACGAAGCTCCCGGTCGGGCTCAAGGGCATTCTCACGGTCGCGGACGCGCGCCGGGCCGCCGAGATGGGCGTGAAGCTCATCTGGGTCTCGAACCACGGCGGCCGCCAGCTCGATCACACGCAGTCGTCCATCGAGGCGCTGCCACCCATCGTCGACGCGGTCGCCGGCCGCGCCGAGATCGTCATCGACGGCGGCTTCACGAAGGGCACCGACGTGATCAAGGGCCTGGCGCGCGGGGCCAAGGTCGTCCTGCTCGGCCGGACCGCGCTCTGGGGCCTCGCCGCCGACGGCGCCGAGGGCGTCGCGCGCGTCTTCGAGATTCTGCGCGATCAGCTGCACGTCGCGATGGGTCTCTGCGGTCGCACCAAAATCTCCGACCTCAAGCCCGACCTGATCTTCAGGGCGGATTAGCACCGTGGAGTGAGCGGGCTTGGGGGATTTTCGAGGGCCCCAAACCGCGAAGCGATCTCGAGGGGCGTCCCAGCTTGGCTGGGCCGTCTCCGAGCGCGGGGGCTTGGGGGGCCCTTCGAGGCCCCCCCATCATCAAAAGGAGGAGGACGTCATGGCGACATGGACGCGTCGACAGGTTCTCGCCCAGATGGGTCTCGCGGCCGCGGCGGTGCACACTCTCGATCCCCACGAGCTCTGCTGTACCGTGGCCGCCCACGCTCAGACCGCCGACAAGGAGCTCTTCGAGCTCAAGAAAGTCGCCGACGGCGTCTACGGCGCCATCGCGGCCACCCGGTACAAGGTGAACTGCAACGCGGCGGTGATCCTGACCGACGACGGCGTCGTGGTCGTCGACTCGCACTCCAAGCCGTCGGCGTCGCGCGTGATGTACCAGCAGATCCAGGGGCTCACCAAGAAGCCGGTGGTCAAGGTCATCAACACGCACTTCCACTGGGACCACTGGCAGGGCAACGAGTCGTACGCGGCGACGAACCCCAAGCTCGAGATCATCGCCAGCGACAAGACCAAGGAGAACCTGGGCAAACCGGACGCCGGCGTGGGCGGCGTCCCCTACATCGAGAAGCAGATCGCGAACATGCCCGGTGAGATCGACAAGCTGAAGGCCGATATCCAGAAGGAAGCGGATCCGCAGAAGAAGCAGAACCTCGAGTCCAACCTGCGGCAGGCCGAGTCCTTTTTGCAAGAGCTCAAGTCGATGAAGCCGACCCTGCCGACGCGCACGGTCGCTACGACGTTGACCCTGAAGGAAGGCGGCCGTGAGATCCAGCTGCACGTGCTCGGCCGGGGCCACACCAACGGCGACCTCTACACCTACCTGCCGAAGGAGAAGGTCATCGCCACCGGCGACGCGCTGATCGACTGGATGCCGTTCCTGAACGACGGCTACCCCGAGGACTGGGTCCAGACGCTGACCGCCGTCGAGAAGCTCGATTTCGCGTCGATCATTCCCGGGCACGGCGAGGTCCGGCCCAAGAGCCATCTTGCGTTCTTCCGCGGCTATCTCAGCGACCTGATCGCGGCGGTGAAGAAGGCCTCGGCCGAAGGCGCCACCCTGGCCGAGATGCAGACCAAGATCGGCGACCAGCTCGCGGCGAAATACGAGGCCGGGATGTCGAAGTATCCGCTCGGACGGTATCGCGATCGCGTCGGACAGAACGTCGAGATGGTCCACAAGAAGGTGGTCCAGAAGGCCTGAGGATCCCATGGCGACTCGAGCCGCGGTCCTGAACGAATCGGCGCCGGCCTCCGAGTACGCGCGTCTCGAGGAGCGCATCCTCGCGCGCGATCAGAATGGCGCCAGCGACGTGGTCTACCGGCTCATGAAGCAGGGCCGCCCCCTCACCGAGATCACGCGTGAGACCGTGCGGATCCACGCGCCCTACACGCACGTGCCGTATCACCAGCGGCTCGACGACGGCATCGTGAAGTTCGTGAACAACGACCATTGCTTTCTGAGCGAGCGGGTCGGTCTGCCGCTCGCCTCGATGGTCCGCCCGGAGCTCCGGTATCTGCCGATGGCCCAGACCGTCTGGTACATGCCGACGGGCCTCGATCCCTGGAACCAGCTCCTCGGGAAGGCTCCGGGCCACTACACCCGCCTCTACGACATCGAGGTGAACACGTCGCCGCCGATGCCCGAGCGGCACTGGCCGGACCAGGAGCCGCTGCAGGTCGATGGCACCCTGCGCGAGCGCCTGAATCACTGGCTCACGCTCGTGCAACGCGGCGAGGTGCTTCAATCGTATCGCGTCTTCCTCGGACTGATGCAGGACGTGCCGAACCGGCGGCACGTCCTCGCGCATCTCGCGTTCGCGGGGCTCATCGACGTGCAGGACCGCATGTGGCACAACCGCTCCTACACCACCGGCCACAAGGGCTATCGCGCGCGCGCCACGATCGAGCTCGGCGAGGCCATCGGCTGGGACCACGCGCACGACGTGCTCTATGCCGGGGTGCCGGACATCGCGGTGGGCCCGCGCTGGTACTCCGGCTACGAGCTCGGCTGCAACGTCGTGCAGAATCTGCTCGACGGGCGCGATCAGGCGCTGCTCGCCCAGACCGCGCCGCTCACGTCGTCCGAAGAAGCGATGCTGGTCGACGTCATCACCCGCCAGCGCGAGTTCTCCGTCGTGGACGCGCTGGTGGCCCTGCTCAAAGCCGGCCGGAGCCCGCGCCGCATCCTCGACGCAATCCAGATCGCGGCGGCCCAGGTCATTCTCGAGACCGGCGAGCCCAACAACTACTCGATGGCGCAGCACGGCTACGAGTACTGCAACACGGTCGGCTGGTTCTACGACACGTTCGAGCACCCGCACCGCCTGAAGCTTCTGTTCGTCGCCGCGCTCTTCATCAATCGAGGCTCCGAGCACCAGGCCAATACCCCCGGCAACGGGCGGCGCGCGATCGTGCCGCCGGCCGCCTCCCAGGCGTGGTCGCCGCGCAAGCTTCTCGAGAAGCTGGAGCAGGCGCTGCTCGCGCTTCGCGCCGACGAGTCGGTGGATTTGACCGCCGCGTACCTGCAGGCCGGCTACGACCGCGCGCTGCTCGTGCAGACCCTGGCGACCGCGGCCAGCATCATCGGCAACGATCCGCACAACCAGGAGCTCGGCCTCTGCACGCTCGAGGATTACCTGCACACGCAGGCTCACGACCGCGACCGGCTCTTGCTGGCGAGCGCGCAGCACACGGCGGGGCATCGCAAGTACGGTGATCCGCTGGAGGCATACCGGCGCTTCGCCGACGCGATGGGGCTGGACGCGCGCTAGGCGTAGGCCGTCGGGCGACTACGTCGACTGCTTGATCTCGGCGATCTTGCGGTCGCGATCGCTCGCCAGCCGATCGCGATCGCGCGCCAGCTCGCTCTCGAGCTTCTCGACCTCTTCCCGGCTCTGCGCTTTCCGCATCGCGTCCCGATGCAGGATCTCGCGCTCGGCCGTCCTCGCCTGGTAGACCTGGCGCGCCTCGGCGATCGCCGCCTTCTGCGGATCAGTCAGCGGGCGCTCCTCGACTCCGGCCTCCCGATCCTTCTGCCGGAGGCGCTCCATCGCCAGCTCGTACGCACTCTTGGGGCCGTCGGAGGGCATCGGGCTAGAGTCTACCCCGAGTGGACGAGGGAGGCGACGAGTTCGCCACGCCCGGCCTCGCTGCATCGGCGATCCTAGGGCCGGTTCAAGTACTCCAGGATCTCGTTGCGGTGCTCCGCCACGAGCTTGGTCGCCGAGACGTAGATGAGCTGGCGGTCGCACTCCGAGCTCAAGCCGAGCCGCGTCGGGATCTGCGCGATACGGTCGCTCACCTCTTCCGGCGTCTTGAGCGGCACCGACTCGGCCTTGCAGGCCGGCGGCAGATCGCTCATGTCCGCGGCAAACTTCGCATCGGTATGACGGAGCGCGATGACGGTGAAGGTCTTCGAGTCGGGGAACACGCCCTCGAGCTGGAGCGTGCGGAAGAAGAGTGCCTGATAGGAGATGGCCCGCTCCTCCATGATGCTGGGAATGCGGGTGAAGTCGAAGTTGAACAGATTGAACGGTAGGGAGCGACGAAGAAGCCGCTCCTCGCCGACCGAGAAGGGAAACGAGCTGTCGAGCGCGATGATGAGGACGCGCTTCGTCCGCTTGGCCTGAAACTGCTTGAGGTAGAGGAACAGGAGCGATTCGATCCCCGAGTTCTCGTAGAGGCCGCCGTCTCCGATGTGCCAGTACGCCTCCCGGTCGCCGATCCGCATCGTGGAGGGGCCGATGAGCGGTGCGAAGGAGGCCGACGCCGTGGCCGCTCCGGCCACGGGAATCTTGCAGGGGTCGGCATGGAGCTCGAGCGGCGTCATCGGCTGGAGAAGCTTGTAGCGCTCGCGGATATAGGGCGACGCCTCCAACACGCGCCCCTCCCGCTTGAGGTCGCGCTCCAGGTCGCTGAAGAAATCGTATTGGAACGCCTCCCTGGGCAACCAGGTCATCGCCAGCCGCCGGCCGTTGTTGTAGAGCGTGGTGTTGATGATCAGGCCGGGGGTGTCGCCGGCCCTCTCACGCGCGGCCAGGTCTTCGAGGCGGGCCTGGCCGTAGAGCTTTTTCTCGAGGATCTCGACGAGGGTCTTCGCGGCGAGGGCGGAGTTGATCCAGCGGAACGACAGGAGCTGGCGCCAGATCAGGGACGTCTCGAAGTCCTGGCTGAGCTGGGTCCGATACTGATCGAAGAACGCTCGATAGGCGTCGGAGAGGCTTCCATCTGGGTTCAGCACGGGTACGCCGCGGCCCGGCTTCTTCAGAACGTAGTAGCTCGCGGAGAGACTGCCTCCAGACACGCTCGAGATGTGCGCGATCTTGTCGATGAGCGAGGCGCCGTCCGCCGTTCGCAGCCCAGCCAGCGCCTCCAGCCCCGCCGCGGCGAAGAGCGCGGCACGGCTCCCACCGCCCGACAGCGCGACGCCCAGCAAGATGTCGCGGTCGGCGACGGTCGTCATACACGGCCCGGGTGCGTCCACGGGCTTCACGGTGTAGTAATGAGCGCTTGCGCATCCGGTCAGGAAGAGGGCGCCCACGAGGGCGAGCGCGACACGCGTGCCGATCATACGTTCTCCTCGGGCGAGCCCGGGTTCACGTGGCCAAACGAACGTCTGGAGCCAATCGCAGCGCAGCTGCCTCGGCGGGCAGTCTACGGGCAGCGAGCCCGCGACGTAAAGATACGCCTTCGGCATGAGCGTCTTGGGACGAAAGTCCCAGTCCGGCCCCTACCTCAGGAGCTTCTCGGCTCTCACTCCGATGAGCCGGATTCTCGTGCCGCGCGGGTTTTCGCGCGCATCGAAGAACGGCGAGAAGAGCTGCGCGGCGCCCGCGTACAGCGCGTCCGCGCTCGCGATTTCCCCGCGGGACGTGTGCGCGCGAGTCAACGTCCGGAAGTGCGCGAACCGGACGGTGATCGTGACAGTCCGGCAGGCGCGGAAGCCCTGCCGCTGGAGTCGCGCGAAGACCTCGCCCGCCAGAGCCCGAACCCGCTGCAGGATGAAGTCGGTGTCGAGCGTGTTCACCTCGAAGGTCTCCTGCTCGCCGACCGATTTCGGCTCCCAGTCGTTCGAGACGACGCTGTCGGAGAGCCCGCGCGCCTTGGCGTGGAGATCCTCGCCCCAGCGGCCGAACCACTCGACGAGCTGGCCGACCTCGAGCCCACGAAGGTCGCGGACGGTACGGATGTTCCGCTCGTTCAGCTCCGCCTCGGTCTTGGGGCCGATCCCGGGGATGACGCGGATGCTCATCGGATCGAGAAACGTCTGAACCGCGTCGGGCGTGACCACCGTCAAGCCATCGGGTTTCTTGAAGTCCGAGGCGATCTTCGCCACGAGCTTGTTGGGGCCGAGGCCGACCGAGCACGTGAGCCCCTCGCGTTCGGCGATCTCGCCCTTGAGCGCTCGCGCGCGCTCCACGGCGGCCTCGAAGCTCCCGAGCGACGACAGGTCCAGGTAGGCTTCGTCGATACTCGCCTCCTCGAACGCGTCGCCCTCCGGCGCGAGGATCGCCATGACCCGCTCGGACATCTCGACGTAGAGCCGCCGGTTGCCGTGGACGAAGACCACGGGCTCCTCGCCCTTGCGGCGGGCCGCCTCGGCCAGCTTCCAGGCGCGCGAGATGGGCATCGCCGCGCGGATGCCGTAGCGCCGCGCGGCGTAGCTGGCGGCCTCTACGACGCCACGCCCTCGTCCCTCCTTCGGGTCGGCGCCGACGACGACGGGCTTGTCACGCAGCGCCGGGTTGTGGCGCGCCTCGACCGAGGCGTAGAAGGCGTCCATGTCCACGTGCGCGATGATCCTCACGGGCGAAGCGTACCCCAGGGCGGGCTATCGATGCCGCGACGTGCGACGGGCTCAGTAGAGGTGACAGGCGACGCTGTGACCCGCCGCCAGCTCGACCAGAGGGGGCTCGTGCTCGGCGCAGCGAGGCATGACGAAGGGGCAGCGCGGGTGGAAGTGACAGCCCCGCGGCGGATCGACGGCGCTCGGCACTTCGCCGGTAAGAACGATCTCCTCCCGCAGCTCGTCGGGATGAGACGGGAGCGAGGCCGCGAACAGCGCCTTCGTGTAGGGATGCAGCGGCTTGGCGCACAGCTCGAGGCTCTCGGCCACCTCGACGATCTTTCCCAGGTACATCACGGCGGTGCGCTGGCTCAGGTGCGCGACCGCCGCCAGATCGTGCGCGATGAACAGATAGCTCACCGCGAGCCGCTGCTGGATTTCCTCGAGCAGGCTGATGATGTGCGCACGAATCGAGACGTCCAGGGCCGAGACGGGCTCGTCGAGCACGACGAGGCGCGCGCTGGTCGAGAGCGCCCGGGCGATGGCGAGCCGTTGTCGCTGCCCTCCGCTGAACTCGTGAGGGAACAGACGCGCGACATCGGGCCGGAAGCCGACCAGCTCCAGGAGCTGGGCGACTCGCGCTCGCACATCGGCCGAGGAAAGACGTTCGTGCGCCTTGATCGGCTCGCCGATGATCTCACCCACACGCATGCGAGGACTGAGCGAGCTGTACGGGTCCTGGAACACGACCTGGACCTTGCGACGGTAATCCTGCAGCTCCGCCCCCCGCAGCGCCGCGACGGCGCGTCCTTCGAACTCGATGGTGCCGCCCGTCGGCGCCTCCGCCGCCAGCACGAGCTTCGACGTGGTCGTCTTGCCGCACCCGGACTCTCCGACCAGCCCGAGCGTCTCGCCGGCGTTGATCGTGAAGCTGATCCCGTCGACGGCCTTGACCAGAGCCCGTCGCCGGCCGAAGAACGACCCGCCGATCGCGAAATGCTTTTGCAGATCACGCACCTCGAGGAGCGGCTTAGCCACGCGCCGCGAGCTCCTCGACCGGTGACCAGCACCGGACGGTGCCGGCGCCGTCCAGATCGTCTTGCCGCGGCTCCTCGACCCGGCAGCGGTCCATCGCCCGCCCGCAGCGAGGATGGAAGCTACAGCCGGTCGGGAGGTCCGAGAGATCGGGCGGCTGTCCCGGGATGCCGCAGAGCGGCTCTTTGACGCCGAGCTTCGGGATCGAATCGAGCAGCGCCTTGGTGTACGGATGCCGGGGCCGGTAGAACAGGCCCCGTACCGACTGCATCTCCACGATTTTCCCGGCGTACATCACCGCGACCCGGTCGCACATCTTGGCCACGATGCCGAGGTTGTGCGTGACGAAGATGAGCGCGACGCCCGTCGCGCGCTGGAGATCCTTGAGCAGATTCAAGTACTGGAGCTGGATGGTGACGTCGAGGTTCGTGGTGGGCTCGTCCGCGATGATGATCCGCGGCCCGCCGGCCTGGGAGATGGCGCCGACGATGCGTTGCCGCATCCCGCCGCTCATCTGATGCGGGTAGTCCTTCATCCGCAGCTCGGGCGACGGAATCCGCACGGCGCTCAGCAGCTGCCTCACCCGTTGCCGCAAAGCCTGTCCGCGCAGCGACTGGTGGTAGTAGGCCGGCTCGGCCACCTGGTCGTAGATCGAGAACAACGGATCCAGTGACGCCATCGGGTCCTGCAAGATCGTCGCGATCCGGCGCCCGCGGATCCGGCGCATCTCCGCCTGGCTCTTCGGGACCAGATCCTCGCCCTCGAGCTCGATGGCGCCGCTCACGATCCGGGCACTCGGCGCGAGCAGGCGCACGATCGAGTGGCAGGTCGTGGTCTTGCCGCAGCCGGATTCGCCGACGAGCCCGAAGGTCTCTCCGGCGTCGACGGAGAAGCTCACCCCGTCCACGGCTTTCACGACACGCGTGCCGCCAAAACCGACGTAGTAGGTGCGGAGGTCGCGAACGTCGAGGAGCGGCGCCACGCCTATCCCTTGACCTCCCAGACCTCCCACGGCCACGGGAAGGGCGCGTTGACGGTATCCCAATAGTGGTGAACGGCCTCGCCCTCCGGCAGCACTTTCTGGGTGACGGCGTGCACGAACGGCTGAAGATAGAGCGGCACGAGATGGTAGTCCTCGACGAGGAGGCGCTGGATCTCCTTCGACAGGCGGTCACGCTCGGCCACATCGATGCTGGCCTCGTGCTTCGTCCACAGCGCCTCGATCTTGGGCTCACAGATGTAGGAAGCCGGCCCCGCGCAGACGGCGTAGAGCCGAATCACCGCCCTGGCGCCGCCGGGCCGCGGGTCGAACCAGCCCGGGTCGATGCCGAAGTGCAGGCCGATGTTCAAGGTCCCCTTGGGCTTGCCCCTCACTGCCTCGACCCGGGCGTCCTTGATCTCGAGCTTCGCGAGCGGCCCCGAGAGGATCGGCTTGGGAGAGGACGGAGCGCCCTGACCCCAGGCCACTGCGCACGTGAGTGCCAGCGCCGAGAAGATGACGGCCGCCGTCTTGCGCATGTTCTTGCACCTACCGGTTTCGAAGCTGTGGATCGAGGCGGACACGCAGCCAGTCCCCGAGCATGTTGGCCGAGAGCACCAGCATCGTGATGCAGAGGCCCGGGAAGACCTCGAGCCACCACCGCCCTTCCATCAACGACTCCCGCTCCTGGGCCATCATGAGGCCCCACGACGGCTCCGGCGGCGGGACGCCGAAGCCGAGGAAGCTCAAAGACGCCTCGATGATCACGGCCACACCGACCTGCAAGCTGAACAACACCATGACGGTGTTCATCACGTTGGGGATCAGGTGCCGCCGGATGATCGTGAGCTTGCCGATGCCGTTGATCTCCGCGAGCTTCACGAAGTCGCGCTCGCGGAGCGTGAGCACCTCGCCGCGGACGGCGCGCGAGTACCGGCTCCAGAACACCAGCGCGAGGATGAGCACCACGTTCCAGAGGCTCGGCTCACGAACGCTCGACAAGAGGATCGCGAAGACCAGCGAGGGCAAGGTGAGCCAGGCGTCGGTGATCCGCATGATGATCTCGTCCCACCACCGGCCCATGTAGCCGGCCAGGACACCGAGCACGGTGCCGATCGCGCCGGCGAAGAGCGTGCCGGTGAGCGCGACGATCAGCGAAATGCGGGCGCCGTGCATCAGCCGGCTCAGCACGTCGCGGCCCAGAGAGTCGGTGCCGAGCGGCGTGTCGAGCGTCCCGCCGGCGGCCCAGAAGGGCGGGGCGTTGTCGACATAGGGACAGTCGGGGATGTTGAACTTCGCCAGGCATTGCTCGCGAGTCGGTTTCACGGGATCGAGCTTGCTGTGCGGCGCCACGACCGGAGCCAGGACGGCCATCGATGCGAGGACACCGAGGATGAGGAGGGGAATCATCGGAAGGGTCTGGAGGGCGCGGTAGCTGCGTCGGGCGGCGCTGACGACCGCCGTCGTCCGATCGGCCCCGATCGGGATCGTCGCCATGCCTTCGCCTCCTCCCTCTCATAGGCGCGCCTCGGCCGGTGGGGCCCCAGCCCCGCGACGGCCTGCCGCGCGCACCGCCTCACTTATAGGCGCGCCTCGGCCGGCGGGGCCCCAGCCCCGCGACGGCCTGCAGCGCGCACCGCCTCTACCGCGACAGCCTGATTCGCGGGTCGACGTACCCGTACAGGACGTCGATCGTGAAGTTGAGCAGCACGATCAAGAGCCCGGACATGAGCACCACGCCTTGCACCATCGGGAAGTCGCGGTTGCTCAGCGCGTCGTAGAGGAGCTGCCCCACACCCGGCCAGTTGAAGATGACCTCGATCACGACGGACACATTCACCATGACCAGGAGATTGAGCCCGGCGAATGTCAGCACGGGGATCAAGGAATTCTTCAGCGCGTGCTTCGCGACGACCATAGGCTCGGGGACGCCCTTGAGGCGCACGAGCTTGATGTAGTCGCTCCCGAGGACGTCGAGCATGCCGGAGCGCGTGATCCTCAGCATCGCGCCGGAGAAATACCAGCCCAGCGCGAACGCCGGCATCGCGAGATGCCCCCAGTCCCTGAACCAGAACGTCACCCAGGTCGACGGCGCGCTCCCGACCAACGCGCTCGAGCCCTTGCCGAGCACCGGCAGCCAGCCGAGTTCGATGCCGAAGACGATGATCAGAACTAGCCCGACGAAGAAGCCCGGCATCGAGAGCCCGAGCAAGGCCACCACCTTGCCGGCGTTGTCCCACATCGAGTTCACTTTCAAGGCCGAGAGCATCCCGAACGGTACGCCGAGCGCGAGCGAGATCAGGAATGCCGCGAAGCCGAGCTTGAGGGAGTTCGGCAACCGCTCGAAATAGATGTCCCGCACCGGCAGCGACTTCTCGAACGAGTGGCCGAAGTCGGCTCGGAGCAGTTGGCCGACGAAGCCCACATACTGCCGATAGAGCGGCTGATCCAGGCCCCAGCGGTGCCTGAGCTGCGCGACGTACGCGGGGTCCGCGCCGGCTTCGGCCTTCATCGCGACGGGATCGCCGGTCAGCCGGACGAGCCCGAAGATGATCGTAACGAGGAGCCATAGGGTCACGACGCTGTAGAGCGCTCGGACGAGGACGTACCGCTTCATCTGTTGGACCGGGGGGCCCCGACATGGCCCCCCGGTCCCCCCCACGCTCGGCGCGCGGTCAACCCGCCCCCCGGTCCCCCCCACGCTCGGCGCGCGGTCAACCCGCCCCCCGGTCCCCCCCACGCTCGGCGCGCGGTGATCACCGGTCGGCCTTGACCTCCCACACCTCCCACGGCCAGGGGTATGGCGCATTCAGCGTGTCCCAGTACTTAGTGACCGCCTTACCCTCCGGTAGCACGCGCGGGCCGATCCCGTGGACGAACGAGTTCAAGTAGATCGGCACGAAGTAGTAGTCGTCCAGGAGAATCCGCTGGATCGACTTGACGAGTCGCTCACGCTCGACCGGATCGAGGCTCGCCTGGTGCTTGGCCCAGAGCGCTTCGATCGACGGCTCGCAGACGAATGACGCCGTGCTTCCGCAGACGGCGTAGACGGCGATGTTGGCCTTGGAGCCGCCGGCGCGCGGATCGATGTTCTGCACGATCGTCCTGTTGCCGGGAACGCCCTTGCGGCCCTGGCCGATCTTCGCCCTGAACGCCGGCCCTTCCAGCGATTGGAGCTTCCCGCGAATTCCGATCGCCCGCAGATCGGTCAGGATCCGCTCGCCCATGTCGAAGTAGGGCGGGAAGGGCAAGTATTCGACCTCGAAGCCATCGGGGAAGCCGGCTTGCTTCATCAGCTGCTTGGCCTTCTCGACGTTGTATTCCGGCACCGGCGCCTCAGGCCCCTGGAGCGCGTCGCGATTTTCGCCGCTGATCCAGTTCCCCCAGGGCTTGCTGATATCCTGCGTTTCCTGTTTCACGAGAAATGAGCGATTGATCGCGAGGCTGACGGCCTGTCGCACACGCTTGTCACGGAAGGGGCTCCCCTGCTCGTTATAGCCGGGGAACATGAGCCACCACGGTCCTGTGAAGTTCGGATCCCACCGGAGATTCCGATCCGACATGAGGCGCGGGAGGAGCTTGCCGGTCATCCCGAACGCCACATCGAGCTCTCCGGTCTGCAAGCCGGCCATGCGCGCCGCCCCATCTCTGATGCCCTTGACCACGATCGTCTTGGTGGCCGGCGTGCGCCGCCAGTAGTCCTCGAAGGCCTCGAACACCATCTGAACGCCCGCCTGCTGGCCGACGAGCTTGTACGGTCCGGCACCGATCGGCTTGGCCTTGAACCCGTCGCGACCGGCCTTGTCGTAGTACCGGGCCGGGACGATCCATCCGATGCCGCTGACGCCGCCGTTGTAGAGGTCCATGAAGTCGATGAACGGTTCCTTGAAGTGAAAGACGATCGTGCGGTCGTCGATCACCTGGACGTGCTCGAGCTTGTCGTGGAAGACCTTCGCGTACGCGCCCGTGAAGTTCTCGTAGGTCCACTTCACGTCGGCGGTCGTCAGCGGCTGCCCGTCGTGGAACTTGAGGCCTGGGCGCAGTCGGAAAGCGGCACGTCTGAAGTCGGCCGACAGCTCTGCGTGCTCGGCCAACCCGTAGGTGACGTACCCGTACGGCATCGGCTTGATCATCGTGTCGTGGACCAGGTAGTCGTACATCATCTGCGTGATGGCGTAGGAATGCTCGAGCGGATCCAGCCACCCGGGATCGAGCGCGAAGTGCATGGCAATCGTCAGCGTGCCCTTGGGCGTGCCTCGCCCTTCGATCTGAGCGGGCTTGATGTCGAGCTTCGTCAGCGCCCCGCTCAGGATCGGGGCTTGCTGGGCGGCCGCCTCGCCGCACGATGTCGCCACGAGCGTCAGAGCCACGAGCAGGGGCAGAAGTCCACGGGTCATGGGCTCCTCCAAGCGCGATATCAAGGTCGTCACTCTCGAGCAGCCGGACGAAGTTGGCCCATTATCCGGGGCCGCCCCGACTTGTCAAGTATCCTCACCTGTAAGGGCACCGCCGTGCTGAACGGCGCCTATCACCTTCTCGATCTGGTCCCGAAGGGACGCGACGAGGCGGGGCTGTCCTACTCGATGGAGTGGCTTCAATCACTTTCCGGAAGGGCAGTGGTCCGAGACGGGCTGTTTTGGCTAGGCTCTGAGCGGCCCAGACCTGACCAATCCGGCCCCAACTGGCTAATCTCTCTGCACACTCGATTTCGGTATCGGATTTGCCCCTCCAGAGTGGCATGGATACCGTTGGACGCGCTTCCAGAATCCAAGGCCGCGACTGGATCATCGAGCGCCATCTACTCGGTCTGGGCGTGCTCTTCGTGACGGTGAGCGCGGGGTACTTCCTGTCCAGCCTCTCGGGTTCACGCGAGGTGCGGGCCGTCGCGCCGGCGGCGCGCGTCGAGGCGGCCCCAGTGGAGAGCCCCCCGGCGGCGCCGGAGCCCGAGGGCGAAGTCGACCTCGACAGGTACATCAAGCAAGTGGCCGCCCGGTACGACGTGCCGGCGGATCTCGTCGCGGCGGTCATCGAAGCCGAGTCATCCAGGAACCCGCGCGCCGTCTCGCGACGTGGCGCGCGAGGCCTGATGCAGCTCATGCCCAAGACCGCGGCGCGCCTGGGCGTCGACGATCCCTTCGATCCACGGGCGAACATCGAAGCCGGCGTCAGACACCTTCGCGCGATGATCGACATATTCGGCAACGATCTTCCGCTCGTCCTCGCGGCCTACAACGCCGGCGAGGTCGCGGTCATCAAGCATCGCGGCGTCCCGCCCTACCGCGAAACCCGCGCCTACGTGCAGCGCATCGTCAAGAAGCTCGATCGCTCGACGGTGGCCGTCCTCTAGCCTCTCGCGCGGAGCGCTTGGTATCCTGACGCGCATGGCGCGCGTCTTCGTGCCGCATTCGTCTCACTGGGGGGCCTTCGAGGCCGAGGTGGCCGACGGCACGGTCGTCGCGATCCATCCCTATCGGAACGATCCCGATCCCTCTCCGCTCCTCGGCAACATCGTCGACAGCCTGCGCCATCGCGCCCGGATCACGCAGCCGATGATCCGCAGCGGGTGGCTCGACCGGGGCCCGGGAGCCGATGCGCGGCGCGGAGCCGAGCCCTTCGTACCGGTCAGCTGGACCACGGTGATCGACCGTCTGGGGCGCGAGCTCCGCCGCGTCTACGACCGGCACGGAAGCTCGAGCGTTTACGGCGGCTCGTACGGTTGGAGCAGCGCCGGACGCTTTCATCACGCGCAGAGCCAGCTCCACCGGTTCCTCAACTGCCTGGGCGGCTACGTGCGCGGCGAGCACAGCTACAGTAACGGCGCGCAGTCGGTCATCATGCCGCACGTCGTGGGCTCCATGCGCGAGTTCCTCGACCGGGCGACCGCGTGGTCGGTGCTCGAGCGGCACACCGAGCTGTTCGTCTGCTTCGGCGGCATCCCGATCAAGAACACGATGGTGAGCCCGGGCGGGGCCAGCCGGCATCCGGCGCGCGACCACCTGCGCGCGGCGCGCGCCCGGGGCGCCGAATTCGTGCTGCTGAGCCCCATACGCGACGACCTGCCCGGATTCGTCAGCGCCGAGTGGCTCGCGATCGCGCCGGGCACCGACGTCGCCGTGATGCTGGCGATCGCGCACACGCTCGTCCGCGAGGGGCTGCACGACCGCGCGTTCCTCGCACGCTACTGCGTCGGCTACGAGCGCTTCGAAGCCTACGTGCTCGGCGTCGCCGACGGCTGCCCCAAGACGCCCGAGTGGGCCGAGCGGCTCTCCGAGATCCCCGCGGCGAGTATCCGGGCGCTGGCGGGGCGCATGGCGGCGAAGCGAACGCTCATCAACGTGAACTACTCGCTCCAGCGAGTCGAGCACGGCGAGCAGGCGCCGTGGCTCGCCGTCACCTTAGCGGCGATGCTCGGCCAGATCGGGTTGCCCGGCGGCGGCTTCGGCCAAGGCTACGGCTCGCTGGGCTACATCGGCCGCGGGCCGTTGCGGGTCGGCCCGCCGACTCTTCCGCAGGGGCGCAATCCGGTGAGCGCGTTCATCCCCTTCGCGCGGGTGGCCGACATGCTGCTCGGGCCGGGCGAGCCGTTCGACTTCGACGGACAGCGCCTCACCTACCCGGACATCCGCCTCGTGTACTGGTGCGGCGGCAATCCCTTCCACCACCATCAGGACATCGCGCGCCTGCGCCGCGCGCTCGCCAGGCCAGAGACGGTCGTCGTCCACGACTCGTTCTGGACGCCGATGGCGCGTCACGCGGACGTCGTGCTTCCGGCCACGATGACGCTCGAGCGCAACGACATCGGCGGCTCGCCGAACGATACGTGCCTCGTCGCCATGCGCCAGGCGGTCGAGCCGTGGGGCCAGGCGCGGAGCGACTTCGCGATCTTCGCCGACCTGGCGCGGCCGCTGGGAGTGGCCGAGCGCTTCACCGAGGGCCGCGACGAGCGGGCCTGGCTGCGGCACCTTTACGAGGAGTGGCGCGCGCGGGTGGCGGACGAAGGCGGCTCAGCGCCGACGTTCGACGAGTTCTGGGAGGCCGGCTTCCTCGAGGTCGGCGGTGCCGACGACGACCTGGTGCTGCTCGAGCGGTTCCGGGCCGATCCGGACGTGACGCGGCTCGGCACCCCGAGCGGCAAGCTCGAGATCTTCTCGGCGACGATCGACGGATACCGCTACGACGACTGCCCGGGCCACCCGACCTGGCTCGAGCCCACGGAATGGCTGGGCGCGCCGCTCGCGCGGCGCTTCCCGCTCCAGCTGATCGCGAACAATCCGACGACGCGTCTGCACAGCCAGCTCGACGTGGGCGCGTTCAGCCAATCCGCGAAGGTGCGCGGTCGTGAGCCGATCCGCCTGCATCCCGCCGACGCCGCGGCGCGCGGCATCCGCAGCGGGGACGTGGTGCGCGTGTTCAACGAGCGCGGGAGCTGCCTGGCCGGCGCCGTCGTGACTCACGCCGTGCGCCCGCGGGTCGTGCAGCTCTCGACGGGCGCCTGGTACGATCCGCTCGAGCCGGCCGATCCGAACGCGATGTGCGTTCACGGCAACCCGAACGTCCTCACCTTCGACCGAGGCACGTCGAAGCTGGCGCAGGGCTGCTCCGGCCAGCACGCGCTCGTGGAAGTCGAGCGCTGGACGGGGCCGCTCCCGCCGGTCCGCGCGTACGATCCGCCGCCGACCGAGGAGCGGCCGGACCTCGCGAAACCCTAGACGTTCCGCCAGGGGTCGGGCGGCTGGTCGAACGGGGACGGCGGCTTGGCGGCGAGCACCTCCTGCACCTTCTCCATGAGGCGCTCCGCAGTGAACGGCTTGAGGATGATCGGCACGCCGAGCTCCAGGCCATTTTCGACTTCCGCGAACTGCCGCTGGCCCTTGATGATGGCGAAGCTCGACATGTAGAGGACCCTGAGGTCGGGCCGTTGAAGCCCTAGCAGCAGCGCCAGATCCTGGCCGCTCGCGCCGGGCATCACGATGTCGGTCAGCAGCAGCTCGATGGGTCCCGGGTGCGCCGCCGCGACGCGCACCGCCTCTTCGGCGTTGAGCGCGTCCAGGATCTCGTAGCCGTGCCCTTCGAGCATTTCGCGGGTCGCGGCCAGGACGTCGGCCTCGTCGTCCACCAGCAAAATTGTTTCCACACATGGCCTCCTACCGCGGCCATCTTCCCAATACGTTCAGCTTATCAAGACTCGACCGGCCGATGTCCAGAACGTTGACGTCGCGCGGACCTTGAACGAGCTTCAGGCTTGCTCGGTCATGGTCTCGCCTCCCGGCGCTCAGAGCTTGAAGCCGTAGAGCTTGGCGACGTTGCCGCGCGTGATCCGGAACCGGTCTTCCGCGCTGGCGTCCTTGAAGTCGCGCGCGACGACCTCCTGCGAATGGGGCCACGAGGAGGCCTGGTGCGGGTAGTCGGACGACCACATGAGCTTGTCGACGCCGATGAAGTGGCGGTTGGCGACGCCGACGTAGTCGTCGATGTAGGTGCAGTACATCTGCCGCTGGAAGTACTCGCTGGGCTTCAGCCGGAGCTTGAAGCCGGCCGCATAGCGGCCGCGCTCGAAGGTGCGGTCCATGCGCTGCAGGTAGTACGGGAGCCACCCACAGTTGTTCTCGGCCGACACGATCTGCAGATCCGGGAAACGGTCGAGCACGCCGGAGAAGATCAGCACGCTGAAGGAGCGCTCGATCTCGTGCGGCAGGACCGTGGCTCGCATGTAGCGGTCACCGAAGTTCCACTGACTCTCCCAACCCATGCCCGTGATCGCGTGCAGGCTGATCGGCGTGCGGAGCTCCTGGGCGCGGGCCCAGAACGGATCGTAGATCTCCGAGCTGTAGGGCTGCTCGGCGGGCGGCGAGCACCAGATCATCGCGCCCCGGAGCCCGAGCTTCACGCAGCGCTCCAGCTCCGTGGCGCCGGCCTTGGGCTCGTACAGCGAGATCATGGCCAGGCCCGCCATGCGCTCGGGCGCATGGCGGCAGTAGGCCGCCAGCCAGTTGTTGTAGACGCGGAAGCACTCCTGCTGGAGCCCGGCGTCCTTGAGCCAGAAGATGCGGAAGCCGAGCGTGGTGTAGAGCACGTCCGCCTCGACGCCGTCCTGCGCGTTGTCCTTCAGGCGCTCGGCCGGATCCCATCCGCCAGGCCTCGCGTCGGCGTACGTGCCCTTGGTGAGAAACTCCGCCAGCTCCTGGGGCGACTTGCCGGCCGCCAGGCCGATGCCGATCGGATGCGGCGCGTAGCCCTCGTAGAGAAAGTAGGCGCCCTCGAGCCCGGGAGGGTTCACGACCAGCCGCGGCGCGCGGTCGCGGTAGCGCCGGTCGACGCTTTCGGCCCACAGGTCGGGCGGCTCGCTGACGTGAGAATCGGCCGAGATCAGCTTGTAGTCGGTCATGTCCAACCTCCCGATCGAGTTGCGGACCGTGATGATCGCTCGAACGTTCTCCCGTTCCGGGTCGCGTACCCCCAGTCGCCGCTCAGTCGAAGATGATCCCGCCGTCGACGTTGAACGACTGCCCGGTGATGTTGCGGGCGCCGGGCGAGGCGAGGAACACCGCCAGCGCCGCGACGTCCTCGGGCTCGTTCGGCCGCCCGAGCGGAATCGCCGCGTTGCGCCGCCGCTCCATCTCCTCGACGGTCACGCCTTCCGAGGCGGCGCGCACCCGGAGATTCGCCTCCGAGAGCGCGCTGAGCGTGGTCCCGGGGCAGATCGCATTGACGTTGATGTTGTGCTGGGCGAGCTGGAGCGACGCCATGCGGGTCATGCTGATGACGGCGCCCTTGGAGCCCGCGTAGATCACGTTCGAGGCGCCGGCGAACCCCTTGCCGGCGATCGACGCGATGTTGACGATCACCCCGCGGCGGCGCGGGATCATCTCGCGCGCTACCCGCTGGAGACAGAAGAACACGCCTTTGCCGTTGACGCGCATGATGCGATCCCAATCCTCTTCGGTGAGATCCATGATGTAGGCGCGCCGCGTGACCCCGGCGTTGTTCACGAGGACGTCGATCTGGCCGAACGTGTCCATGGTCCGGCGGGTCATCGCATCGATGCTCTTGAGGTCCCCGACGTCGGCGGCCAGCGCCAGCGCCTTGCGGCCGAGCGCGCTGACGGCGTCGGCGGTCGACTTGGCGGCCCCTTCCTCGAGGTCGACGGCGATCAGGTGCGCGCCCGCGCGTCCCAGCGCCAGCGCCGTGGCGCGGCCGATTCCGCGCGCGGCGCCGGTGACGATCGCGACCCGGTCGGCGAGCGACTGCTCCAGGTCGGCCATCGCTACACTCCGGGCGGCGTCAGGAGCTCCGGGATCACCCACTTGGCCGGGCGGCCCGCGGCGACGCGCTGGATGTTGTCGAACCCGTTGCGGAACCGCGCCGTCCAGTTCTCCCAGGTCGGGCCGGCCGAGTGCGGCGTGAGGGTGACGTTCTTCAGCGCGTAGAGCGGGTGATTGGGCTTCGCCGGCTCCTCGACCAGCACGTCGAGCCCGGCCGCCAGGATCTGTCCGCTCGTCAGCGCCTTGTGGAGCGCCGCCTCGTCCACGACGGGCCCGCGGCAGGTGTTGATGAGGATGGCGGTCTTCTTCATCATCCCGAGCTCGCGCGCGCCGATGAGATTACGCGTGCTCTCGTCGAGCGGCACGTGCAGGCTGACGATGTCCGCGGCCTGCAAGAGCTCGGTGAAGAGGACGAATCGGACGCCGAGGGCGTCTTCCTGGTCCTCGGTGAGCCGCGCGATGTCGTAATAGAGGACGTTCATGGCGAACGCGTGCGCCAGGCGCGCGACCTTCTTGCCGATGTTGCCGAGGCCGACGATGCCGAGCGTCTTGCCGTGGAGCTCGAACACGCGCGAGTCGAAGTGGTTGCCCACCCGCCACTTGCCGGCGACCACGTCGTTGTGGAACACGACCAGGCGCTTGAGGACCGCGAGCATGAGCATGACCGCGTGCTCGGAGACGGCGATCGCGTTGGCGCCGCCGTTGTTCGCGATCGGCACCCTCGCCTTCCTCGCCGACTCGATGTCGACGCGGTCGTAGCCGGCGCTCAGCAGCTGCACCAGCTTCAGCTTGGGCGCCGACCGGAAGAACTCGCCGGCGATCGGGCGGCCGAGCCCCATGACGTACTCCGCGTCCTTGATCGCCTCGTAGAACTCCGGCGTGTCCTGGTCGACCACGATGAGCTCGAAACCGGGAGGCGTTAGCTTTCTCGCCATGTCGAGGATCGCGTCGGGCTGCTTGGGAATGAAGACGATCTTGGTCGCCATGTGCGGCTCCTTGTGGGGTGTGACGAGGCGGTTACGCCAGCGGGACGGTCGCCGTCACGCAGATCTGGTCGCTGATCACGCGCGTGGTGTGCCCCTTGCCCGTCGTGTCCTCGACGAGCCGCGCGTCACCCGGCCCAAACACGTGCTTCGATCCGTCGCCCAGGCCGATCTCGAGCTGTCCGGAGAGAATGATCACGAACTGACGCCGCGGCGCCGGGTGCCAGTCGAGGAACTGGCCGGCGGGCCATTCGCGGAACGAGATCTGGGTCGCGGGAAGCCCCGTGAGCCAGTCGGGCTTCGCCTTGAGCTCGATCCACTCGACGTGCGCCTGCTGATCCGCGCCCGCGTACATCCGAAATGTCCCCATCGCACCCTCCGTGTCGATCGTCGGGGGGATGCTAGCATAGATAGGACCCATGACCGGCCGCATGCCGGGACCGACCTCCCACACGTACTTTTCGCAGCGCCTGCGCCTGCACTACGTCGACTGGGGCAGTCCGGCGAAGCCCCCGCTGGTGATGCTGCACGGCGGCCGCGACCACTGTCGCAACTGGGACTGGTCCGCCGAGGCGCTGCGCGACGACTGGCACATCCTGGCGCCCGACCTGCGGGGTCACGGCGACAGCGCCTGGTCGACCGACGGCAGCTATACCATCGCCGGCTACATCTACGACTTGGCGCAGCTCGTCCATCAGCAGCGCCTGGCCCCGGTGACGATCGTGGCCCACTCGCTCGGCGGCCAGATCGCGCTGCGCTATGCCGGCCTCTATCCCGGCACCGTCGCCCGGCTCGTGGCCATCGAAGGCCTCGGGCCCTCTCCCGCCCAGCTCGCGAGGTTCAAGACGAGGACGATCGTCGAGCGCATGGACGAGTGGATCAGCGAGCAGCGCAGTCTGGCCGGCCGGTTGCCGCGACGCTACAACTCGATCGAGGACGCCTTCCGTCGCATGCAAGAAGAAAATCCGCACCTCACCGCCGAGCAGGCCCGGCACCTGACGGTGCACGGCGCGAACCAGAACGAGGACGGGACGTACAGCTGGAAGTTCGACAATTACGTTCGCGCGTGGCCGCCGTACGACATGCCGGGCCGTGACATCCAGCTGCTCTGGTCGCGGATCACGTGCCCGACCTTGCTGCTCTACGGCAAGGAGAGCCGCGCGGGTAATCCGGCCGAGGACGGCCGGATCGGGCACTTCCGTCATGCGGAGGTGATCGGGGTCGACGGGGCCGGCCACTGGCTCCACCACGACCGGCTCGCGGAGTTCTTGCGCATCGTGCGGAGCTTCCTGGGCCGCTAAGGGTCGGCGGGTGGAAGCGGCCTATGATCTGGGCGGATCGCTGGTGTACGCCGCCTTGTGGGTCGTCCTCGGCCACGTCTTCAGCGGAGAGGTCGAGGTGATGCTCGAATGGCTGGGACGGCAGCGGGCTCCCCTCTTGATCGTGCCCGCCGCCGTCCTCGCGATCGTCGGCTACCGGCTCTGGCAGCGCCGGCACCACGGCACCGCGCGGGCCGACGAGCTCTGCGGCCCGTCCGAGCCGGAGCGAAACAGAATCTTGCGGTGAGGGCCCGCATCCAGGCATCCTCCCAGCAATGAGGTCTCGGGGCCTGACGGGCTCGAGAGAAAGGGAGGTCGCCCGTGCCACAACGGCTCGAGGGGTTGGAGCGGTTGGCCGTCCTGATCCTGAGGCTGTTCCTGGGCTTCACCTTCGTGATGCACGGATCGCAGAAGCTCCTGGGCGCGTTCGGCGGTGGCGGGATCGCAGGCGTGCACGGCATGCTCTCGAAGCTCGGCGTCGAGCCGGCCCACATCTGGGCATGGGTGCTCTCGATCACCGAGTTCGTCGGCGGCGTGTGCGTGTTCCTCGGGTTCCTGACCCGGTTCTGGGCGGCCGGCCTCGTCATCGACATGGCGGTCGCCATACTCAAGGTGCACATGCCCAACGGCTTCTTCGCCGGAAAGAACGGCTTCGAGCTGCCGCTCGCTCTCGGCGTGATGGCGCTGGTCATCGTGCTGACCGGACCCGGCTCGCCCTCGGTCGACCGGGCCACCGGAATCGAAAAAGGCGGCGCAGGCTAGCTCGACAACAAGGCGGGAGGGACGGATCATGGCGTCGAACGGCAATCGCTTCAACGTGGGTGGGGTGCTCCTGGACCGGCCCTTCAAGATCCGGCGGCTCGGCCACTTCGGCTTCAACGCGGTCCGGATGAACGAGTCGCGCGACTTCTACGGCGACCTCCTCGGCTTCAAGCACTCCGACATCCTGGACTTCGGCAAGATGCCCTGGGCGCCCAAGCGCGACGACCTCGGCGACACGCGCGGATACTTCATGCGCTACGGGACCGACCATCACGCATTCGTGCTCTTCAACAAGAAGGTGCTCGACCACCGGCCGGATCGAAAATTCGCGTCGGAGGTGACGATCAACCAGATCACCTGGCAGTGCGGCAGCCTGAAGGAGATCATGGACGCCCACACGTACTTCCAGGATCAGGGCGTGCCGATCCAGCGCGTGGGCCGCGACATGCCCGGCAGCAACTGGCACGTCTATGTGTACGATCCCGACGGCCACACGATCGAGCTCTACTACGGCATCGAGCAGATCGGCTGGAATCAGCTCAGCAAGCCCACCGAGATGTATTACCGCGGCTTCCGCGAGAGGCCGTCGCTGCCCCAGGTCTCCGAGATCACCGAGGTGGCCGAGGCGCTCGACAAGGGGATCGACGTGTTCGCGGGCAACCGCACGCGCGAGACCTTGAGCGAGACCTACGACGTCGAGGGGGTGTTGCTGCCGCGCCCGTTCAAGATCACCAAGATCGGTCCGGTGGGGCTGTTCGTCGCGGACGTCGCGCGCGCCGAAGCCTTCTACACCGGGCACCTCGGCTTCGTGAAGAGCGAGGAGACCACGTATCGCGGCGCGCGGTGCGTGTTCCTGCGCGCCAGCGCGGAGCACCACAGCGTCGGCCTCTTCCCGCGCGAGCTGCGGCGCGCGCTCGGGCTATCCGAGCACACCACGTGCATGTCGTTCGGCGTCGAGGTCGGCAGCTACACCCAGCTGCGCAACGCCGTCTCGTTCTTGAAGTCGCGCGGCGTGAAATTCGTCGACTCGATCCCGCCCGAGCTCTATCCCGGCATCGACTACTCGGCCTTCGCGCTCGATCCCGACGGGCACTGCGTCCAGCTCTACTACTACATGGAACAGGTGGGCTGGGACGGCGCGGTGCGGCCGGCGGCGCAGCGGCGCGCCGCGAACGGGACCTGGCCGGAGACCCTGGAGCCGCTCTCGGATACCTACGTCGACCAGGTCTTCCAGGGCCCGCTCGGTTAGGATCGCGCCGTGAACTTCGGCTACTTCACGCTCACCGACAACCCGCCGGCGTACGGCGCGAATCGGCGCGATCCGAATCGATTCCTCCTCGAGGTGGTCGAGGAGTGCGTCGAGGCCGAGGCGATGGGATACGCGAGCGCCTGGGTCCCGGAGCACCACTTCGGTCGCTTCGGCATCTTACCGTCGCCGACGATGTTCCTGGCCCACATCGCCAACCGCACGCGCAAGCTCAAGCTCGGCCCCGCGACCGTCGTGCTCCCGATCAACCACCCGCTCCGGATGGTCGAGGAGTTCAACCTCCTCGACCTCCTGAGCGACGGGCGCGCGGTGTTCTCCGCCGGGCGCGGCTACGATCAGGGCGAGTACACGCCGTTCGGCGCCTCGTTCGCGGACAGCCGCGCGGTGTTCGACGAGCAGATGGAGTACATGATGGCGGCCTGGCGGCAGTCACCGTTCGAGTTCCACGGCCGCTACTACTCGACGCCCGAGCCCATCACCGTGGTTCCGCGCCCGGTGCAGCTGCCTCACCCCGAGGTCTACGTCGCGTGCTTCTCCAAGCCTTCGATCGAGCTGGCGGCACGCCTGCGCGTGAACACGATCTTCGCCCCGTTCGCCGCCGCGATGCTGTTCGGCTCCGTCCAGGAGGCGGCCCGCGAGAGCAAGCGTATGGCCCGCGAGGCCGGCCACCCCGATCCCAAGGTGATGTGCAGCTACTTCGTCTCGGTCTCGCACAGCAGCGACGAGACCGACCGCGCCCGGGTGCGCCTCTTGCACTATCTGCACAGCATCCTGCCGGTCTTCCCGAGCGATCGGCGCACGGCCCCGCCGCACATCGCGTACTTCGTCGACATCGTCGAGCGGCTGCGCGCGATGAAGCCGGATCAGGTGAGCGATCGAAGCATCGTCACCGGCGACGTCGAGCACTGCGTCGAGGTGCTCAAGCGGTGCGAGGAGGGCGGCATCTCCGAGGTGATCCTCTACTTCAACTTCGGCGAGCTGAGCCACCGGGACACGCTGAAGGCGATGGAGCGGTTCGCTCGTGAGGTGATGCCGTACTTCGCCGAGCGCCCCCAGTCGCTCGCCGCCGGCCGATGAAGTTCGGCCTCAATTTCTTCCCGTCGTTCCGTGCGCGCGATTACTCGACCGCGGAGTACTTCGCCCAGTGCCTGCGCCTGGCCGAGCGGGCCGACCGGCTGGGCGTCAACTCGGTCAAGGCCGTCGAGCACTACTTCTACGACTACGGCGGCCACTCGCCGAATCCCGTCGTCTTCCTCGCGGCCGTGGCGGCCCGCACGCGGCGCATCCGCCCGATCACCGGCGCGGTGATTCCGGCCTTCAACAATCCGGTCAAGCTGGCCGCCGAGCTGGCCGCGCTCGACAACATCAGCAACGGCCGCCTCGACGTCGGCTTCGGACGCGCGTTCATCCCGAAGGAGTTCGAGGTCTTCGGCGTCAGCATGGAGGAGAGCCGGGCCCGCTTCGAGGAGGGCCTCGACATCGTCAAGCGGCTCTGGACCGAGGAGCGCGTCTCCTACGACGGCAAGTTCCACCGCTTCCGCGACGTCCGGTTGAACCCGCGGCCCGTGCAGAAACCCCACCCCCCGATCTGGGTCGCCGCGGTGGCGTCGATCGAGTCGTTCGTCTGGGCCGGACGGCAGGGCTACAACGTGATGATCGTGCCGTACGTCGGCGGCATCGAGAAGGTGCGCGGCATGGTCCGTGCCTACCGGGAGGCCTGGCGCGAAGCCGGGCACCCGCCCGGTGAGGAGCAGATCCAGACCTCACTGCACTGCTACGTTGCCGAGACGCACGCGAAGGCGATCGAGGGCGCCCGACCGCGCGTCGAGCGCTACATCGAGGTATTCGGTGAGGCGGTCAGCTCCTGGTCGGCCCACCAGGCCTCCCAGTACGCGGACTATGGAAAGGTCGTGGCCTCGATCGCCGGGACCACCATCGAGTCGATGCTCGAGGGGCACCAGGCGCTCATCGGCTCGCCCGAGGAAGTCGTCGAGCAGCTCGCCTATCAGGTCGAGGTCTTCGGCGAGATCGAGCCGTCTCTGCAGATCAACTTCGGCGGCATCGGCGAGGCCGAGGCCCTCAGAACGCTCGAGCTCCTCGCCGACCGCGTCATGCCGAAGTTCGCGTCGTAACGTCAGGCCCTCGCCGAGCGGCGCCACTCGACGGGCCTGCCCGCCGGCCCGCCAGACGACCCGACTCGCACGTCCGGACCCACGCGCTGCCTTCGGGAACAGCATCGTCGGGTCGGTGGTTATAAATTGGGAGCGTTTCGCCCGGCGGCTCGGTCGACCGTCCCTGGAGGTCCGATGGATGCGCTGCGGATCGTCCGGCACGTCTACGACAACCTCACGCGATACGGCGCGCGCGCCGCGCTGCACGATGTCGGATGTCGCGCCGTCAACCTCGTAGCGGACTTCCAGATCTTGAACGGTATGACCGCTCGGCTGGGCGACGTGAGCGACCCTCGCTTGTTCGAGGCCCCGGGGTTCCGCGGTCGATTCGTCTCCGTGGATGAGCTCAGCAGGACGGTCGAGAACAGCCACGAGCTGTCGTCCGCGTTCCTGCGGCAAGCGGGGCGCCGCGGAGATCGCTGCTATGCGATGTTCGATGGCGACGTGCTCGCGTCCTACGGCTGGTATTCCGACCTGCCCTGCGAGATCGAGATCGAGCATCTCGTTCTCCATTTCGATCCGGCCTACACGTACATGTACAAGGGTTACACTGTGCCGGCGTATCGCGGCGCGCGTCTTCACGCCGTCGGGATGTGCCAGGCGCTACGCGCCTTCACCACGGAGGGCAAGGCCGGGCTGATCTCCTACGTGCAATCCAACAATTTCGCGTCCTTGCGCTCGGTGGCCCGCATGGGCTACCGGACCTTCGGAAGGGTCTACGTGCTCCGGAGGGGGAGTCGGGCCTTCGTCTACGCGACGCGGAGCTGTCGCGACTACGACTTCTGGGTCGAATCGACCCGCGGCTGACCGTCAAAGCCCTCGAGCCGGCGCTACTCGCGGACCTCCGGAAACAGATCGCGCGTGGGCGCGTGGGCCTTCTTCCACACGAGCACGCTCCGCACGTAATCGATGACGACCTTGCCCTCCTGCTGGATCCCGCGCGTGCGGACCTTGACGACGCCCCGCTTCGGGTTCGACCGCGACTCGTGCTTCTCGAGCACGCGCGACTCAGAATAGAGCGTGTCGCCGGCGAAGAGCGGATGGGGCAGCTTCACCTCGTCCCACCCGAGCGCCACGCCGTTCTCGCTGACGTCGGCCACGCCCATCCCGGTCACGATCGCCAGGGTGAGCGTGCTGTTGATCAGGCATCGGCCGAACTCGGTGCGCCGGGCGAAGTCGTTGTTGAAGTGGATCTGGTTGGTGTTGCTGGTGAGCAGGGTGAACCAGATGTTGTCGGCTTCGGTCACCGTCCGGCCGAGGCGGCACCGGTAGACGTCGCCGACGTTGAAGTCCTCGAAGTAGCGCCCCTCCCACCCGGGGACGACGACCATCACACGGCTCCTTTCGACGGCGCGAGGCCGGCGCTCGTGTCGGCCAGCACCTCGAGATGTCCGATGCCGAGCGTCTTGATCCATCGCTGCTGGCCCAGGGTCAGCGCGATGAAAAAGCCGAGCTCGACCAGCTCCGGGTTCGAGAAATGCCGCCGGAGCTGCGTCCACAGCGCCTCGTCGGCGATCTCCGCGTTCCAGACGATCGAGCTCGCGTACGTCAGCGCCACCTTCTCGCGCTCGGTGAACCTGGGCGACTCGGTGAAGTTCAGCAGGTCGTCGTACTTGTCTTCCGTCAGCCCTTTCCGTCCGGCCTGGACGGAGCGCTGCACGCCTCAGTACTCGCACTCGATCGACTTCGAGACGTACACCCGGCAGAGCTCCTTGATCGCGTGATCGCAGACGCCCTGGCGAAACGTCAGCTCCCACGCCTGCGAGAAGGCGCGGATCACGCTCGGGTTGTTGGCGCGAATCGCCTGGCTCTCCGGACGCGGAGTCCCCTCGCGGCGCGCGCGCTCGAGATAGCCCAGGATCTCCGGGTCGGTCACGGTCGCGGGATCGACGTAGGGAATGTGGGGCATGGATCTCTCCTGTTGCCCGGCTCGCCTCGGCTCGCACTACCAGACGCTCTTGCCGCCGAAGCGGCGCTCCCAGCGCGGGATGACTTCCTTGTTGTAGACGTGGTCGGGAACTTGGCCGCGCAGCGCGGCCAGGACCGCGTCGGTCGCCCAGGCGATGCCCGGACCGAGCCCGCTCCCCACGTTGTTGGACACCACGTGCGGCGAGAGCAGGGCCCGGTCACCGAGATTGCGCAGTTGGCTGTCGAGCGCCAGCGGCTCCTGCTCGAAGACGTCGAGGGCGGCGCCGCCGATCTCGCCCTTCAGGAGCGTCTCGATCAGCGCGGGCTCGTGCACGCACGGGCCGCGCGAGGTGTTGATCAGGATCGCGTGGCGCTTCATCAGGGCGAGCTCTCTGGCGCCGATCATGTGCCGCGTCTCGCGCGTCAGGACGACGTGCAGACTCACCACGTCCGACTCGCGCAGCAGCGTGGCGAGATCCACGCGCGTCACGCCGTGCTCGGCGAACTTGCTCTCGGGCACGTAGGGATCGGTGGCGAGGATCCGCATGTTCCACGGCCTCAGTAGGGTCGCGATCCGGCTGCCGATCCGGCCGAGACCGATGAGCCCGAGCGTGATCCCGGCGTAGCCGTCGGCGCGCGAGCCGAGGTAGGTCCCCTGCAGCTTCGGTTCCCGCCAGGCTCCGCCCTCCTTGAGGTGCCGGTCGCGCTCCCGCACCTTCTTCAGCATCGTGAGCATCATCGTGATCGTGCCCTCGGCGACGCCGCCCCAGTTCGACTCGGTCGGCCCATGGCACACGAGAATGCCCATCTCGGTGGCCGCCTCGACGTCGACGTCGTCGACGCCGATCGTGTACTTCGCGACGACTCGCAGCTCGGGCGAGCTCTCCATGATCTTGCGGCTGATCGGCACGTTACGGATCGAGGTCCCCATGAGCGCGTGGACGCCCTGCGCCATGCGGATCAGCTCGGGCTCGCTGTTCGCCTGGGGCGTGTCCCAGGCAGCCTTCCCGAGGCGCAGCTCGCAGCCCTCCGCCTCGAACCGCGTGTGACTGTCGCGCGCCTCCTCGACCGGCGCGAAGATGAATACCTTCGGCGAGCTCATCTCACGGATCCTCCTCGTTCGGTCTGCTTGCCAATGCCCGTCGCGTCGGCCAGAATCCCGGTGGGTTCGGCTCCGAGACCCGACGGGCTGACCGCTTGTACCGGGCGCGGGACCGAGCTGTCAAGCGGTGGACCGCGACGGTCCACCGGTGGAGGGAGCGATGGTCGATTTCCCCGTGAACGACGCCGACGGCCACATCACCGAGTCGACCGAGCAGCTCCGCCCCTACTTCGAGGGCAAGGCGGGCGAGCGCGGCGCCTGGGCCGGCCGTCGTTCCTACTATCCCGAGGACGGCTGGGACCGCTCCCTCGGCGGCACGCTCGGCGGCAGCGTGAACGACGCGAAGAGCTGGCTCTCGATCATGGACAAGGGCGGCATGGAGACGGCGATCCTCTACCCGACCGGCGGCCTCGCCATCGGGTGGGTGCGCGAGCCCGACTTCGCCGTCGCGCTCTGCCGCGCGTACAACGACTTCGTCCATCAGGAATTCCTCACGGTGAGCCCGCGGCTCCGGGCCGTCGCGCTGCTCCCGTTCCAGCACCCGCCCGAGGCCGTGAAGGAGCTGCGCCGCGCGGTCACCGAGCTCGGGATGTCCGGCGCCTTCGCCCCTGCGGTCGGGCTCCGGCGGCCGCTCGGCCACCCGGATTTCCACTCGATCTACGCCGAGGCCGAGCGTCTGGGCTCGATGGTCGCCTGCCACGCGACCGTGCGCGGCCCGCACTTCTTCGGCGCCGACGGGTTCGACAAGTTCGTCGAGGTGCACACCCTGTCGCACCCGGTCGCCCAGATGATCCAGCTCACCGGCATGATCTTCGAGGGCGTGCCCGAGAAGTATCCCAGTCTGAGAATCGGCTTCATGGAAGCCGGCTGCTCCTGGCTCCCGTTCTGGATGGACCGCATGGACGAGGAATGGTCCAAGCGCAAGGTCGAGGCGCCGCTCTGCCGCAAAAAGCCCAGCGACTACCTGCGCTCCGGCCAGCTCTTCTTCGCGGCCGAAGGCGACGAGAAATCGGTGCCGGAAGTGATCCGGCGGCTCGGCAACGACATCATCTTCTACGCGAGCGACGTGCCCCACTGGGACCACGACTTCCCCGACAACATCCGCGAGCTGGCGACCCGCGAGGACCTGAGCGCCGAGTCGAAGCGCAAGATCCTCTACGAGAACACCCGGCGGCTCTACGAGCTCAGGCCGGTCGCGCCGATCAGGTCCGGCCAGTAAGCAGGTCGCGGCAGCCCGCGCGCGCCGCCCAGTATTCCCAGGCGCGATACATCGAGGGCTCGTCGGGGCGCATCGAGGCGTGGGCCTCGATCTCGCCGCGCGAGAGCGGCTTGACCTCGCCCAGACGCAGCGCCTCGCTGAGCACGCGGGCGTTGAGCGGCAGGTAGACCGCGATGCGGATCGCCTCCGGCAGCGACCGGCCGGCGGCGGAGAAGCCGTGCCCGCGCATCAGGACGACGCGCTCGCCGCCGAGCCCGCGTGCCAGGTCGCGCCCCTGTGCCATGTTCACGACGAGCAGGTTCGTGTCGCCGAAGCTGTCCCGGATGTCCCACACCGGAATGCGCGCGCCGATGAAGCTCGCCATGTGCACGACGGGCCGGAGCGGCGTCGTCGAGATCGTGTAGGGCAGAACCGCCTCGGCGTGGGCGTGCACCACCGCCTGGACCTCGGGACGCGCCTCGTAGATCGCGCCGTGGATGAACCGCTCGAGGTACGGCGGGCGCCCGTCGCCGCCGACCGCCTTGCCCTCGAGGTCGAACTCGACGACGTCGCCGCGCTCGACGAGGGCGGGCGCCAGCGAGCGCGACAGCAGAAAGCGGGTCGGGTCGCCCGGGTGCCGCACGCTGACGTGGCCGTACGCGTCGACCACGCCCTCGTTCGCGAGGATTCGGTTGGCGATCACCACGTCTCGGACGGCGCGCTCGAGGTCTGTCACGGTTGGTCCTCCCCGGTCGCAGAGTACCTCAAACGAAGTGGCGATCGGACGCGGCGTCGGGCACGGCCAGCCCGAGCCCTTCGATCAGCGGTGTCACCTCGGCCACGTACTCGGCGCGCGCGGTCTCGTTCGCGCGGCGCTTGAGCCCCCAGTACCGATAACGCGCCGCGCGCCGCGAGTTCGAGCGTCCGAACATGTCGAGGCCGCGCGGGTACCAGCGGTCGATCGCGGCCTGGGCAGCGGCGCGGCCCTCCTCGGTGCGCACCATGTCGCGGAGCTTCACGTGGCCGTAGCCCACGTGCGTCTTTTCCTCCGAGAGGATCTTCGGCAGCGCGCGGTCCAGGGGCAGGTAGGAGCAGCCGACGAATTCCTCGAGCTGATACTGTCCGACGCGATCGATGAGGAACCCGAACGCGGCGACGTCCGCCCACGTGGGCATCGCCTGTCGGAACGCCTCGAGGTCGCGCCGGGACTTCTCCACGTACATCAGCTCGGAGGCGTCGTCGCCGAGCTCGTTGAGGAGCCGGTTGATCTTGCGGAAGTGGTCGATCTCCTCGCCGGCGACCTTGGCCAGCATCCACTGGTCGTCCGCCGACGGCGCCGCCAGGAGCCACTCGCCGACGTAGAGGTGTGGTCCTCCGATCTCGCAGTCGGCCTGGATGCGCAGCACCCGCTTGAGGAGCGATTGATACTCCGCCGGCATCTTGGGAGCCTCGTGCGCCTCGACCTTGTCGCTGAACGGCCTGTCGTCGATCATGGCGGTCCCTCGTTCACCGTTTGACGCTCTTCATGATCATCTCGACGTAGCGGTCCGCGATCGCCTCGGGCGACAGACGGCCGCCCTCGGCGAACCACGTCGCCACGCCGGTGCACATCGTGAGGACGGCCATCGCCGTCAGCCGCACGTCCGCCACCTGGAAGACCCCGGCGCGGACGCCGGACGCGAGGAGGCCGCGGAACACGCGCTCGTACTCGTCGCGCCGGGTCAGGACAAGGCGGAGGTTGGCCTGCGTCAGCGAGCGCAGCTCGCTATGGCTCAGGAACGCCTCGTGCTGGCTGTCGGTGTGGAAGAGCACGTGGAAGCGTACGGCCGCGCGCAGGCGCGCCTCGGGGCCGTCGGCCGACGCGACGGCGCGCCCCACGCCGGCCAGGAGGTCGTCGAGCGTGCGGTCGAGGATCGCGAAGAGGATCTCCTGCTTGGACCGGAAGTGATAGTAGAGGCTCGCCGCCTCCATCCGGAGCGCGCGAGCCAGGGTGCGCATCGAGCTGCCGTGGTAGCCGCGCTCGCGGAAGAGGACACCCGCCGCGCGCAGGATGCGCTCGGCGGCCGTGGCGCGCTCGTGCGTGGCGACGATCGTGGCGGCCATGGTACCTAACGGACGTTCGTTATGTAACCGGCGCCGGCGCGCCTGTCAAGTGCTCGCGTGATAGCATCGCCGCCCAGTGGACTTTCTCCACGCCAGCGTCACGGGGCTCGTGCAGGTCTTCGCCTGGCCGACGTTCGCTCTGATGCTGCTCGGCATGGCGCTCGGCTTCGTCCAGCTGTTCGCGTGGCTGGGCTACGGCGGCTGAGCGGTCGCGGATGCGCGAGGACTGGGCTTCTCGCCGAGCGGCGGCTGGTCTTCGTCGCCGGGCTTCCCGGCACGGGCAAGAGCCTGCTCGTTCACCAGCTCGTGCACGTGGCGGGCGGCGCCGGACGCCGGATCCATCTCCTCCAGTGGGACGTCGCGCGGCCGGTATTCGAGGCGAGCCCGGCGGGCCGCCGATATCCGCTGGCCGACGGGGTGACGCATGCAGTCATCCGGCGCGCGGCCGGATTGTGGGTTCGCGACGCGCTGGTCGACTGGAACGCGCGATACCACGACCCCGAGCACCTCCTGGTCGGTGAGGTGCCCTTCGTCGGCAATCGATTCGTCGAGCTCGCGCGCCGGATCGACGACCGGGCCGAGGCCATGCTGACGGCGGCGTCGTGCCGGTTCGCGATCGCCGTGCCGTCAGGCGAGGTCCGTCGCTTCCTCGAGGCTCAGCGCGAGCGCCGCGCCCGCACTCCCCTGCACCCGCGCGAGCGCGAGGACGCGCCGCCCCACGTGCTGCGCGATCTCTGGCAGGGCCTCGCGGCGGTCGCCCGCGGCAACGCCGGCGGGGCCGCGCCATACGATCCGGCCGTCTACGCGGGCGTCTATCGGAGGGTGCTTCGTCACCGCCACACCGAGGTCGTGGCTCTCGACGTGATCCTGCCGACCGAGCGACTCTCGGTCTACGACTTCGCCGTCACGCCGCGCGAGCTGGTGCCGACGGAGACGGTGGCCGAGCGGTTCATCTGGGAGGTCGAGCGCCGGTATCCGGATCCACGCGTGCTGGACGGCGAGATCGCCCGCTGGTGGGAGACATAGCGCGACGTCCACGCGGGATTCTCCCGACGGAGGCGTAGAGAAAACCTTCACGCCGCTCGCGCCTTTCAGATCGACTCGCGCCGTGGCCGCCTCGGCGATCGGGCCGACCGCGAGCCAGCCCATCGCGAAGGCTGCGGGCCACACGCCGAGCCGCGAGTGAATCACTCGTCGCTTCATCGCGCTCCTCCCCTGCGCGCCGCCGCCGGACTGCAGGGCGACGCGCTCTAATGCAGATGCGCAGGGGCCGTGCCATGCGCGGTACGAGCTGACGCCGCGTGCCGGTCGGCGTCGGGGATTTGCGGGATCAGCCTGCGGCGAGCCGAGCGCCGGTCTCGCGCACGGCGTCCACGAGCGCGGCGAGGTCCGACTCCGTCGTCGCGTAGTGCAGGACGCAGGCGCGCAGCGCGAAGCGATCGCGGAGCGTCGTCTGCGTCAAGAACGCGGCGCCCGAGGCCTGCACCTCCTCCATCACGCGCTTGTTGAGCGCGTCGAGGGCGCGATCGTTTCCCCTGAGGCCCGCCGGCGCGTAGCGGAAGCAGACGATCGACAGCTCGACCTCGGCGAGGCGCTCGAGATCGGGCGCGGCGTCGACGAGCCCGGCCAGACGCTGAGCGAGCGACAGGTGGCGCGCCACGAGATCGCGCACGCCGTCGCGTCCCAGGTGCTGGAGCGTCATCCAGAGCTTGAGGGCGCGAAAGCCCCGGGTCTGCTGGATGCCGTATTCCGAGTACCACGGCAGGCCCCCGAAGCCGCGGTCGGCCTCGGTGCGGAGATAGTCGGGCACGAGGCTGAACGCCTCGCGCAAGAGCCGCCCGTCCCGGACGAGGACGGCCCCGCACTCGACGGGGACCGAGAGCCACTTGTGAGGATCGAGGGCGACGGAGTCCGCCCGCGCCAGACCGGCGTAGCGCGCGCGCTGCGACGGGAGCGCGGCGCCGACCGCGCCGTACGCGCCGTCGACGTGGAGCCACAAGCGCTCGGCGGAGCACACATCGGCGAGTCCGTCGAGCGGGTCGATCGCGCCGGTGCCGACCGTGCCGGCGCTGGCCGCGACGCAGAATGGGCGCTTGCCGGCAGCGCGGTCGGCGGCGACGGCGGCGCGCAGTGAGCCGACGTCCATCCGGTGGCGCTCGTCGGCGGCGATCCGGTGGATCGCCTGGACGCCGAGGCCCAGGACCTCCGCGGCCTTCTGGATGCAGCTGTGGCCGTCGGGGGACACGTAGATCCGAAGCGCCGGGCGCGCGTGCTGAAGCCCCTCGGCCCGCACGTTCCAGCCATCCTGGAGCGCGGCCCGGTGGCGGGCGGCCGCGAGCGCGATCAGGGTCGCGGCCGAGGCGCCGCTCACCAGCAACCCCATGCTGCCCTCGGTGGGAAACCCGATTAGCTCCATCAGCCAGCGCACGGCGGCGCGCTCGACATAGATCGCGGCATGGTCTCCGCCCGCGCAGCTCGGGTTCAGCGCGGCCGCGAGAAAATCGGCGACGACGCCGATGGGGGCCGGTGGCGAGTTCACCCAGCCGAAGAACCGGGGATGGCCGTTACCCATCGCGTGGGGCAGGACGGCGGACCGGAATCGCTCGAGCACGGCCTCTGGCGCGACGCCGGCGGAGCCGAGGGGCTCCTGCATCAAGGCGGCGCGCTCGGCGGGACTCATCGGCTGGAAGACGGGCGCCGCGTCGATGCCGGCGAGATAGTCGGCCACGAGATCGACGGCCTCGTGCGCGAGCCGGCGGAAGTGCTCGGGGTCGAGAGCGGGCGGCGCGCTCTTGTCGGGACGTCCGGTCATCTGCGTCTCCTGCCGCCCGGATGACGGCGGCGCGGTCGTCCGGCGGCGCGATGGCGGCCGAGCTCCATGGCCAGGTAGTACACGCACGGCTCTTGTCCCGCGTTGGCGAACCCGTGGCGGCAGTCGCCGGCGTAATAGATGCTGTCGCCGACGCGCAGCACGTGCTCGACACCGTCGAGCGTGAGCCGCAAGGTGCCGCGCTCCATCGCCAGGTACTCGCGCGAGCCCGGGGCGTGTGGGGCGAACTCGCCGGCGTCCACGCCGCCCGGGATGGTCGTCCGCATCAGCTCGAACTCCACACCCGGCAGGACCGGCGAGAGGATCCGCCGCTCCCAGCCCGACGGGTCGTGCGCCGTGTCGTGCTCGCCGCGGCGGATCACGACCACGCGCGCGGCGCGCTCGTCGCCGAGCAGCCTGGCGATGCTGGTGTCGAGGCCGGTCGCGATCCGATCGAGCACGAGGACGGTGGGCACCTTGCTCCCCCGCTCGACTTCCGAGAGCATGCTGCGGCTCACGCCGGTGCGCGTCTCGAGGTCGTGGAGCGAGAGCCGGCGGCGGAGACGCTCGAGGCGCAGGCGCGCCCCGAGCCCGACCATGTCGAGCCCGGAGGAGAGCCTCGGCTTCGCCCCGTCGCGCGGATCCGCCATAGCGAACATAATACTCTATAGTGGAATCGAGCGGGGTCGGCCGGACAAAAAAACGGGGGAGCGACGGTCGCTCCCCCGTTCGGATGCGGGACCGGGCGTTCCGGGTTATAGCCCCGAGGTGCCGACCCAGCCGGTCTCGGAGACGTCGACAGTCACGCCGTCGGGCCCGGTGTACTTCACCTCGACGTTGCCGTAGCGGTGACCATGCTGGCCCACGCCGAGAGCCTTGTTGATGTCGTCGCGCGGCTCGGACCCCGCGTTCTTCAGCCTCTCGGTGATCGCCTCCAGGCTCTCGACCTGGAAGCCGATGTGATGGATGCCGCTCCAGCCCGCGCCGCGCTCGACGCCGGCGACCGCGTCGTTCTTGAAGTTCAGGATCGCCAGGTTGAGGTCGCCGTCGCTGAGGTAGTAGCCGCGGGCGCCCGGGCTATCGATCTTGGCGATCTCCTTCATGCCGAACACGTCGATGTAGAACTTCGCGGTCTTGTCCACGTCCTGGGTCGAGAGGGCGATGTGCTTGATCTTCGGCATGCTGTCTCTCCTGTGGAGGTGGTTCGAGCCCCGTCCCTGTGCCTGTCCAGGCAGGTTACGCCAGGGGTCGCGGAAAAGCCAGGACAATGATTCATAGTCGCCGGCCGCTCGCTCAGGGCGGCAGCAGACCGCCCTGCTCGACCTCGCCGAGAAATCTCCGGATATCGGTCAGCGGCGTCACGAGCGTCTGGCCGGGGACCGGCACGTCGATGTACCACGGCGGCGTGAGGCCCTGGCCCATCACGCGCGCGGTGCTGAAGCCCTCGACCACGCCGATGAGCCCGCCGGTGCGCACGTCGAAGACCCCGGCGCCGCTCACGCCGTAGTTCACGGGCGCATCGACGATGAGGCGGGCCACGACCCCCGGATCGTTCGGGCCATCGATCGCGACCTGGCTCACCACGCCACTCGAGAGCATGATGTGGCGCCCGAGCGGAAAGCCGACGACCCAGATGGGCTTGCCGAGCGCCGGCGCCGGAGCCGGCCGCGCCGGGGCGCAGCCGTCGACCTCGGCGCGCAGGAGCGCCAGGTCGGTCACGTTGTCGTCGCGCGACGCGACCAGGAGCGCGCGCGCCTTCCTCCCGTCTCCGGCGTGGCGATCGAACACAGCGAAGATGTCCGTCTTGCCCGCGAGGCCGGAAAAGGTGTGCCCGGTCGTGAGGACGAAGCACGACGCGCCGTCCGCTGTCCGGCGCGAGGCGATCACCACGCCCGATCCGCTCTTGATACGGCGCCCCTCGCGCTGCTCGACGACGATCTGGACCGCTGACGGCAAGATCTTCCGGAGCAGGTCCTCACGAGTGGGCTCGGGCCTGGTGATCGCGCAACCCGCGCTCACGAGCGCGATCGCGAGAAGCGCCGCCGCTCGTCGGCATGTAAGAGTTACCCGCATGTTCGCTCGCTGACGGTGGCGAGCGCGGAATGTTGGAGATGCACCGAGGTCCATGTTAACGCTTGCCACGACTTGGGCGTCTACACCTTTATTGCGATTTGCGGGCATGGCCATTGCTCTCTCGAGCGGTCGGGTACGCCGCGCGGCGTGTCGCCGCGCCGGCCCCCGCGTAGAAATTACCCACTCCCGAGGAGGCAGGCCGATGAAGAAGGCGGGTGCTCTTCTGGTACTGGCCGTGATCGCGGTCGTCATGATGCTCGCACCGGTCGTGTGGGCCGGCGAGGTCCAGGGCACGATCAAGAGCGTCGATACGAGCGGCAAGAT
>QHTE01000053.1:0-107199 GCA_003220685.1 Candidatus Rokuibacteriota bacterium | reverse complement strand
CGAAGAGAAGGACGGCCACAAGGTGGCGACCTCGTTCATGGTGACGCCGGCGCGCTAGCTCCAAGAGTTCCGGGCGGCGGAGCGGTCCATCCGCCGCCCGGGCCCGCCGCGCCCGCCGCCGGCCTTGATTCTGGGCCCGAAGCGCGCGATAAGGTGGGCATGAACCTCCTGCGCCCGATCGATCGCACGTTCTCCGTCAAGGGTCTCAAGCTGCATCTGCTCGACTGGGGCGGCGAGGGACGAACGCCGCTGCTCCTCCTGCACGGCTTCACGGGGCACGCGCACGCCTGGGACACGCTCAGCATCGCGCTGCAGCCGCATTTTCACGTCTTCGCCCTCGACCAGCGCGGACACGGCGACAGCGATCCGGCCGACGTCTACAACCCGGCCGTCGCGTTCGACGACATCGGCGGCGTCATCGAGGCCCTCGGTCTCAAATCGCTCGTCCTCGTCGGCCTGTCGATGGGCGGACGCAACGCGATCTACTTCACGTCCAAGCGCCCCGAGCTCGTCCAGAAGCTCGTGATCGTCGACATCGGGCCCGAGATCAGCAAGCGCGCCGCCGCGGCGCCGGCCGGCCCTCCCGAACCGGACACCTGGGACAGCATCGAGCAGGCCGCGCAGCACCTCTATCGCGGCAACCCGAATCCCGGCATCCACTACTATCGCTGGGTCGTCACGACGAGCCTGCGCAAGCGCCCCGACGGGGCGCTCGTGTGGAAGTGGCATCCGAGCGTCAAGGAGCGGCGGTCCCAGCTCGACATCGACTGGTGGGCCGTCCTGAAGTCCATCACGGCGCCGACGCTCGTGCTCCGCGGCGAGAGCAGCACGGTGCTCGACCGTGACGTCGCCGAGCGGATGGGCAAAGAGCTCCCGCGCGGCCGATTCGTCGAGATCCCGCGGGCCGTCCACACGCTCCACGAGGACAACCCCGAGGCCGTCCTCGCCGAGCTCAAGGAGTTCCTCGGGTTCTAGGGCTTCTTGAGCCTCAGATCCTCGTACGGGGCCGAGTACGCGTAGCCTCGGATCAAACTGATGCCGGGCTCCTCGAGCCGCGGGCCGATCCCCCACGTGAAGGCCAGCTCGTAGATCGGGACGTGGGTCATCCGGTCGTGCAGGATCTGCTGGATCTGGTGAATCAGCGCCTCGCGCCGCTTCACGTCGAGCTCCCGCGCCTGACGCTGGAATAGATCCTCGACTTCGGGAATGATGCCCGAGGTGTAGGCACCCTCCTTGCTGACGTACGCCTCGAGCCGCGTCGCCGCGTTGCCGGCGGCCCCCGTGATGCCCACGATCAGATTCTTGAGCTTCTTCTCCCGCCACGCCGTCGTGAGAGCCGCGCGCTCCATGACGCGGATCTTCGACCTGATGCCGATCGCCTGCAGATACGAGGCCAGCGCCTCGCCCATCGCCGTGTATGGCGGCCACGGGTAGAAGTCGCCGGCGTCGAAGCCGTTGGGGTAGCCGGCTTCGGCGAGAAGCTGCTTGGCCCGAGCCGCATCGAAGGCCGGCGGCTCGAACGACTTCGAAAACTCGAAGGCCCGCGGGATGATGCCGCCGGTCGGCTTGGAAAGCCCGAGCGTCTCGGCCTGGTTGAGCGCCTGGCGATCGATCGCGTGGCTGGCGGCCAGGCGCACCCGCCGGTCGTGCCACGGCGATTTCGGATCCCACTGATCGGGCATGTCGAGCCAGAAGACGCCGCTCGACTGGTTCGGCGCGGTGAGCTTGAGGCCCGGTGTGCGTCGGATGTCTTCGGCGACCGGGCCCGTGAAGAGATACGCGATGTCGACCTCTCCCTTTTTGAGCGCTGCCGCGCGCGTCGTCTCCTCCGGCATGCTCCGGAGCACGAGGCGCTTGACGCTCGGCGTCTTGCGCCAGTAGTTTTCGTTGGCCTCGAGCACGAGCTCGACACCCGGGTTGAAGCTCACGAACTTGTACGGGCCGGCACCGATCGGCGCCTTCTTGAAGCCGTCATCACCCACCTTCTCGACGTACTTCTTCGGCACGACCCAGCCCGCGCCGGTGGCCGACGTGCCGTAGAACGTCATGAAATCCGGCCACGGCTCCTTGAGCACGAACCGGATCCGACCGGGATCCACGATCTGAACCTCGCGCACGCGCTCCTTGAGGAGCTTCATGCCGGAGCCACGGTACCGTTCGAATGAGAACTTCACGTCCTCGGCCGTCACCGGGTCGCCGTTGTGGAACTTGACGCCCTTGCGGAGCACGAAGTCGTACGTCAGCCCGTCCTTCGACTGGCTCCACGACTCGGCCAGGCTCGGCGTGTTCCATCCGGCCGGCATCGGCTTCACGACCGCGTCGTGAAGCGCGTAGAGAAACATGAACGGGGTGATGATGCCCTCGGTCTCCGCGGGGTCGAGCCACCGCGAGGCCAGGGTGATGTGAACAGCCCACGTCGCCGTGCCTTCGGGCGCGGCCGCGGCCGGACGAGAAACTCCGAACAGGACCAGGCCGGCCATCGAGACGATGCCGAGCCGAATGATCGAACGCTTCATGGGCACCTCCGAGTGGGATGGGTCGCCCAATCATGCCACAGACCACGCAGCTCCCCGCGCTCGCCGGACGCTGACGGTCCGGCCGCTCGGCGCGACGGTCCTGGTCGTGGCGGCCCTGACGGGCGCCGCTCACGCTCAGACCTTGTCGGTGGCGGGCGCGGATCGAGCGCTGCGCGACGTCGAGGCCGCGATGGACGCGATCCTCGCGATGCCGCTCGTCGACCGGACCCGGGTGGTGATCGGCGGGCAATCGCGGGGCGGCATCCTGAGCGTCGCCTACGCCGGCGCGCCGAGCAGGTGAAGGGCGCGATCAACTTCGTCGGCGGCTGGAACGGCACGCGCTGCCAGCACGCGGCCCCGATCAATCAGTCGATCTTCGTCCGAGGCTCGCGCTTTCCCGGTGACACGATCTGGCTCTACGGCGACGACGACCCGTTCTATCCCCTCTCGCACAGCCGCGCGAGCTTTGCCGCGTTCCCGGCCGCCGGCGGGCGGGGCGCGTTTCACGAGCTGCCGCCCGAATTCGGCGGACACTACATCTGGAGACGCCCCGATCGTTGGGGACCGCTCGTCGAGGACTACCTCAAGCGCCTGGGCCTCAGCCGATGACCCGCCCGCCCATCACGCGGATCGAGTCGCCGGTGACGTAGGACGAGGCGTCCGAGGCCAGGAACACGCACGCGTCCGCGATGTCCTCGGGCCGGCGGAGGCGCCGGAGCGGCCGCGACCGCCTCGAGCTCGTCTCCGTTGACGCGCGTGTTCAGCACGAGGGCCGCGCCCTCGGCTCCGAACGCGAGCGCGACGGCGCGGCCGATGTTCCGGCTGGCGCCGGTGATGAGCGCGACCCGTCCCTGGAGCTTGCCGCCGTTCATCGGTATCCGGCGGCCTTGAGCCTGGGGAACACCGCGTCGCGGAAGGTCCGGATCTCCTGCTCGGGGCCGACGAAGGTCTGCAACGGCATGACGTAGAGGCTCTTCACACCGGCAGCGGTCAGATCGACGATGCGCCGGACGCAATGCTCCGGCGTGCCGACCAGACCGAGCGCGTCACTGAGCTCCGCGATGACCTCGTCGGGCACGAACGACGTGGCGGCGATCGCCTGCTCCCAGTCCTGGGCGTGCGAGAGGTCGGGATAGATCGCGTACACGCTCGCCGGGATCTCGAAGTGCGGAATGGACAGCCTGGTGTGCTCGAGCCAGCGCGCGTGCACGCGCATGATGCCCTGGTGGACGACGGTGGGGCGCGCCTGACGATGGGCCTCCGCCATGGTCGCCGCCACGCTCGCGCGGACCGCCCACACGATCTCCAGATCCTCCAGGCGGCGGCCGCTCCGGCGGGCTCCCTTCTCGAGGTGGGTCAGCGCGGCGTCGACGATGCCACGATGGAATCCGACCAGCAGCATCACGCCGTCGGCGACCTCGCCGGCGAGCTCGATGGCCTTGGGTCCCGACGCCGCCATCAGCAGAGACACCGGCCGGCCCGACGCGTACGCGAGGCGCCCGGGCATGCCATGAAAGTCGACGGCCTCGCCGGCCAGGAGCCGGCGCAGATCGTCGATGCATGCGCGCATCTCGGCGAGCGTGGCCGGCTTGCGGCCGATCGTGCTCGCCGACGTGTAGCCCGTGCCGATCACGACCTTCGTGCGCCCGGGCGCGAGCTCGGCGACGGTCTGGATCGCGCTGGCCAGGACCGAGACGTGCCGCGAGAACGGATTGGTCACGGCCGGGAACAAGGTCAGGCGCGACGTCTGGGTCGCGGCCTGTCCGAGCGTGACGAACGTGTCGCGGCAGAGCAGCTGGCTGTCGAGGATTCCGGCGCCATCGAAGCCGGCTGCCTCCACGTCCTGGATCAGCCGGATCAGCGCCGGCATCGGCGACGTGCCAGGAATCCGGAGAGAAATCTCAACGGGGTGCATACGACCTCCTCGTCCGGCCGAGGATAGGGCGCGCCCTCCACCTTGTCCAGTCGAGGGGTGACGAGCACTTCTGCTAGGATGCGCGGGGCCACCCAGCGATGCGCCGTCTCAGCCCTTGGACCACGCTCATGTTCGCGCTCGTCCTCACCGGGATGGCGCTTGCCTGGCGACCGGCGGCCGCCCAGGAAAGGGCCTCCGAGGAAACATTGGCCGAGGAACAAACGCCGGAGGCGAAATCGGCCAACCCCTGGTACATGACCGTCGTCGGCGGCGTGTACTCCGGCAGTCAGCTGCTCGAGATCCCGGCGCGACTCGATCTAAGGGACTCGTATACGTTCGGCGTCTCGGTCTCGAAGCAGTTCGCCGAGTGGACGCGCTACATGCGCTTCGAGGGCGAGCTGCAGGTCCTCAAGCACTTCGGCGACCAGGACCACTGGGAGTTCACCGGGTCTGTCAATCTTCGGTGGGTGGTGTTTCCGTGGAATCGACACGTGGAGACGACGCTGGCTCTCGGCGAGGGCCTGTCGTGGGCCACCGAGATTCCCGCGCTCGAGAAAGCCGATTCGACGAACACCGAGAATGCGCAGCTGCTGAACTACATCCTGATTGAGGTCACGTTCGCCATCCCTGAGTCGCCCTGGAGCCTGGTCACCCGCATCCACCATCGTTCCGGTGTCTTCGGGCTGTTCGGGCACAGCGGCTCGAACATCCTGGAAGCCGGCATCCGCTACCGATTCTGACGCACGCTCCGGCGGCGCCGCGCCCGACGCACTGGAGCTCGCGAAGCGCCGCGCGAGAGCGTACACTCCCGGCGCGAACACTGCTATAGTCCTGGCGTCAGACCAACCCGCGGGAGGGGACCATGAAGCTGCTCTTCTTCGACGATTTCAGACTGGGGGTGCTCAAGGGCGACGCCGTGGTCGACGTGTCGGACACGGTGAAAGACATACCGCATACCGGGCCGCCTAACTTAATAACCGGGTTGATCGAGCGGTTCGCCGACTACAAGGGACGCCTGGAAAGCGCCGCGTCGCGCGGCCAGGGCAAGCCGGTCAGCCAGGTCAGGATCAGGCCCCCCCTGCCCAAGCCCTACAACATCGTCGCCATGGCCGTGAACTACATGGAGGACGGCACGCGCTCCGAGCCCGCGCCGATCAACGCGTTCCACAAATCGCCCAACTCCGTCATCGGCGACGGCGACACGATGGTCCTCCCCGACGTGCCCGCGACCATCTTCGAGGGCGAGGCCGAGGTTGCGCTGGTCATCGGCAAGAAGGCGGCCGCCGTCAGCGCCGGGCAAGCGATGAGCTACATCTTCGGCTACACGAACTTCATCGACGGCTCGGCCCGCGGCCTGCCGCCGAGCGGCAACACCTTCTACCAGATGAAGTCGCGCGACACCTTCTGCCCGATCGGGCCGTACATCGTGACGGCCGACGAGATCGCCGATCCGCACCGGCTTCAAGTCAAGCTCTGGGTGAACGGCGAGCTCAAGCAGAACTACAACACGAGCGACATGGCCCACAAGATTCCGCGCTGCATCGAGTGGGTCACCTCGATCCACTCGCTCGACGCCGGCGACATCATCGCGACTGGCACCAACCATCGCGGGCTCAGCGGATTCCAGAATGGCGATCGCATCGAGATCGAGACCGAGGGGCTCGGCCGGCTCTCCTTCAACATCCGCGACGACCTCAAGCGGACCTGGGGACGGGAGACCCGGCTCGACCGCCAGGAAAAGAAGCTCGAGGGCACCACGCCGCAGCTGACCGGAAAGTACACGCCCGCTCCGCGGTGACGGTTCGCGAGCGGCGCTGGACCGGGTTTCTCGAGCGGAGCTGAACGGATCGCGGAGCAAGCGGCCGGCGGTCGAACCCGCCGGCCGCTTCCACCCGCGGCCTACTGCGCGCGCCGGAGCGTGACGGGAAGGCCGCCGACGACCTCGCCGATCATCGTGTTCTGCTGCTTGACCATCATCTGACCGAGCTTCACGGTCACCAGCGAGAGATTCACGAGCTCGCCCTGGACGGTGCCCCTGATCGGACCCGAGAGGTCGGGCCGCCCGCCCACGTTGATGTTGCCCGAGACGTCGGTACCCGTCTGGGCCAGGGTCATCGTGATGGGCGTGAACACACCGCCGGTCCCCGCGCTCCCCGACCATGTGCCGGCGATGTTGGCCGTCGGCGCGTTGGCCGCAGCCTGCTGAGCTTCCCGAGCAGCACCGCATCCCGCGGACGTAGCTGCGAGCAACGCCAGGAGCGCAATCGCGAGTGTCTTCATCGTGGTCTCCTCCTGCCCGCTCAGATAGCAAGGAGGGCGATCATCGGGTATCCGACCTTCGTCGCATGCGACGAAAGGGTAATATACCGGTCGGGAGGTCCAGTAATGATCGAGCGGCGACCCTTCGGCAGAACCGGGCACCTCAGCAGCGTCACGCTCTTCGGCGCCGCCGCGCTGGCCCGCGCGAGTCAGGCCGATGCCGACCGCGCGCTCGACGTGCTCCTGCGCTGCGGTGTCAACCACATCGACACCGCGGCGCGCTACGGTGATTCCGAGCTACGCATCGGGCCGTGGATGGCGCGCCACCGGAAGGACTTCTTCCTGGCGACGAAGACCGGCTCGCGGACCGCGAAGGAGGGCCGCGAGGACATCCATCGCTCGCTCGAGCGGCTGCGCGTCGATCACGTCGATCTGATCCAGCTGCACTCGCTCGGCCACCCGGACGATTGGGATCAGGCGATGGGCCCCGGCGGCGTGCTCGAGGCCGTGATCGAAGCGCGCCAGCAGGGGCTGACGCGGTTCATCGGCGTCACGGGCCACGGCTGGACCATCGCCGCCATGCACCGGCGGAGCCTCGCACGCTTCGACTTCGATTCGGTTCTGCTTCCCTACAACTTCTTCATGGCCGAGAACGAGCGCTACCGGCGAAGCTTCGACGAGGTCCTCGCGATCTGTCGCGAGCGCAAGGTCGCCGTGCAGATCATCAAGTCGATCGCGCGCGGCCCGTGGGCGATCTCGGACCGGACGCACTCGACGTGGTACCAGCCGCTCGAGGACCAGACCGACGTCGACCGCGCGGTGCACTACGTGATCGGCATGCCCGGCGTGTTCCTGAACACCGCGGGCGATCTCACGCTCCTGCCCAGGGTCCTCGACGCGGCGAGCCGCTTCGAGCGCCGCCCGACCGACGAGGCGATGGGGGCCATGGTCGCATCGAAGCGGCTCACCTCGCTGTTCGGTCTTCCGACCTGAGCGAGGGGACGCACCCCTCGCCACGGCCGGAGCGCGCATCGCCACCGGCGACTTACGGCCACAGTTCCCGACTTCCCTTTTTGACCGTTCACCGGGGCGTGACTACAATCGCCCCCTGATGCGGCTTTCGACCATCGTCGTGGGCGGCGGGATCGGCGGGCTCTCGCTCGGGCGCGAGCTCGCCCTCGCGGGGCTCAGCGTCGTGGTGCTCGAGCGCGCCCCCAAGCTCGCGACGGTCGGCGCCGGAATCATCATGAATCCGAACGCCATGGCCGTGCTGGAGGCCAACGGCATGGCGTCGTGCGTGCGCTCGCGAAGCTCCCCGTACCTGGCGCGCGATACCTACGATCACCGCGGGCGGCGACTGGCCACTCGAGACTATCGCCCGCTGTATGCCGCGGGGCGGCTCGCGATCGGAGCCCTGTGCCACCGAGCACACCTGCACGAGTGCCTGTCCGACGGCCTGCCGGCCGGCACCATCCATCTCGACACGCGCATCGTCGCGCTCGAGGCCGATGCGGGCGGAGTCCGCGTCGAGACCGAGCGCGGAGAAGTCTTCACCGCCGACGTCCTGATCGGCGCCGACGGGATTCGCTCCACCGTGCGCGCGCGATTCTTCGGCCCGAACGAGCCCGTGTACCTCGGGTATCGGTCGCATCGCTTCGTCGTGCCCAACGTGGACGGGGTCGAGCACTTCACCGAGTTCCTCGGACGCGGCAAGCGCGTCGGGCTCGTCCCGATCGGCGGCGGCCAGCTCTACGTGTGGACGACGTTCAACTCGCCTCACAAGAGCCGCGCGTGGGCCCTCGAGAGCGTGGGGGCGCTGCGGACCCTGTTCGGCGAGCTCACCGACTCGCGGGTGCGGCGGGCGTTCGGCGAGCTCGAGTCGACCGACGGCGTGGTGTGCACCGACATCGAAGAAGTCCGTCAGCCCGCATGGGCGCGCGGGCGGGTGGCGCTCCTGGGCGACGCGGCACACGCGCTGACGCCGAACATGGGCCAGGGCGCGGGCCTGGCGATGGAAGACGCCGCGGTGCTCGCCGAGGAGCTGACGCGGGCCGCCCGGGGCGAGACGGACATGCCTCGGGCGCTCGAGAGCTACGTCGCCCGTCGCCGGCGCAGGGTGGAGACGATCGTCCGGCTCTCTCGCCAGATCGGCGAGGAGGGCCAGCTCACCGGCGTGCTCGCGTGCTGGCTACGCAACCGCCGCATCCGCCGCGAGGGCCGGTCGCTCGCGCGGACCCAGGCCGCCCTCGAGCGCCTGCTGGCCTGGCCGCCCCGCGCCGCCGAGACGGCGTGAGATGAGCGCGCCGGCGCTGGAAGTGGTAGGCCTCCGGAAGGCGTATGCGCGGGACGGGCGCACCCTGGAGGTGCTCGACCTGGCGCGCCTGTCCGTCGCCGACAGCGAGTTCGTGACGGTCGTCGGCCCGAGCGGCTGCGGCAAGAGCACCTTGCTCCACGTCCTCGGCGGCTTCATCCCGTGCGACGCCGGGCGGATCCGGGTTCACGGGCGTGAGGTAGTCGGGCCGGGGCCCGATCGCGGCATGGTGTTCCAGGAGTACGCGCTCTTCCCGTGGCGCACGGTGAGCGGCAACGTCGGCTGGGGCCTCGAGGTGCGCGGCGCCCCCGCGGCGGAGCGCGCCGCAGTCGTGAATCGCTATCTCGAGCTGACCGGGCTCTGGGAGTTCCGCGATCACCTGCCGGCCGAGCTCTCCGGCGGGATGAAGCAGCGGGTGGCGCTCGCCCGCGTGCTCGCCTTCGACCCGGCGGTGCTCCTGATGGACGAGCCGTTCGGCTCGCTCGACGCGCAAACGCGGGAGACGATGCAGGAGGAGCTGACCGGGATCTGGCAGCGAACGCGCAAGACAATCCTCTTCGTCACCCACGACATCGACGAGGCCGTCTACCTGGGCGACCGCGTCGTCGTGCTCAGCGCGCGTCCGGCGCGAGTCCGCGAAGAGCTCGCGATCGACCTGCCGCGGCCGCGCGGCATCGCGGTGCGCAAATCGATCGCATTCCTGGAAGCCCGCAACCGAATTGGGGACCTGATCCGAGAGGAGAAGCCATCGTGAACCGCCGGACGATCCTCGGCCTCGTCTGTCTCGTCGCCGTGTCGATTGGCGCACCACGTTCGGTCCATGCGGCCGATCCGCCCTTGATCCGCTTCGGCCACGGCTTCGCCGCCGAGGAGCAGGCGTGGCTCATGGCGGCGCGGCCCGATCTGGCGCCCGGCCAGGGCACGAAGTATCGCCTGAAGCTCGTCTCGTTCCAGGGCAACCCGGAGCGCTTCCAGGCCTACCTCGCCAACGAGCTCGACGGCGGCACCGCGCCGGGGCTCGCCGTGATCTTCGCGCGCGCCCAGGGCCTCGACATCAAGATCACCGCCGGGATCTGTCTCGAGGCGGACGGCAAGGACTGGTTCACGACGGCGTACATGGTCCGGGACGACGCGCCGGTGAAGAGCGTGAAGGACCTCAAGGGCGGGACCGCCGGCGTCCTCGGCTTCAAGACCGCGACCGATCTCTGGGTTCGCGCCGCGCTGCTCAACGCCGGGCTCACCCCGGACCGCGACGTCAAAGTGGTGCCGATCGCGTTTCCCGCGATGGGCGCGGCGGTGCGCTCGGACAAGGTGAGCCTCGGCACGTTCGTGGAGCCGTTCTATTCGGCGGAGGTCGCCAAGGGCGGCCTGCGCACGCTGTTCACCGCGGTCAAGGCGGTCGGCTACGATCACGAGCTCCTCGACGTGTGGTTCGGCGAGAAGTTCTTGACGGCGCAGCCCGACGCCGTCCGCGCGTTCCTCGCCGACTACGTCGCGGTGACCCGCTACTACCTCGCCAACACCGCCGAGGCCAAGCGCGACCTGCACAAGGCGGGCTTCGTCCGCACGCCGCTCGAGATCTATTTGAAGAACGCCGACTGGAAGCGGGATCCGATGGGCCGGGTCGACGTCGCCAGCCTCCGCAAGCTCGCCGTCTTCATGCACGACAAGCTCGGCTGGCTGGAAAAGCCGGTCAACGTCGACGAGATGGTCGACCTGGGGTATTTGCCGCGCTAGAACGCGGACGCCCGGCCCTACTCAGCATAGTACGAGTCGAGCCGCTCCCAGAACACGAGACGATCGCGCAGGTGGACCACGAGCCGATCGAGCGCGATGCCAATGAGCGCGATGACGACCACGATCGCCAGCATCCGGTCCGTCTTGAACGAGGCGAGCGCGTACATCGCCAGGTAGCCGAGCCCGTCGGCCGAGCTGATCATCTCGGTGATGATGACGACGATCATCGCGATAGGCAGCGCGATCCGGAAGCCGGCGAAGATGAACGGCGCCGTCGCCGGGACGACGATACTCCGGAGGATGCGCGCGCGGGAGGCGCCCATGTTGGCGGCCGACCAGACGAGGACGCGGTTCACAGCGCGCCCGCCCGCCTGCGTCGTGATCACGATCGGGTAGAGGCACTCCAGGAAGATCAACAGCACCTTGGAGAGAGAGCCGATGCCGAAGAGATAGATGAAGATCGGGAAGAGGGCGATCTTGGGGACCGGATAAGTTCCGGAGAAGAAGGGACCGAGCGCGGCCGCGACCGGTGCCGAGCGGCCCATCAGCACGCCGAGGGCGAAGCCGACCACGGCCGCCAGCGCGAAGCCGCCGAGCGCCCTGGCAAGCGAATAGCACGCCTCGACGATCGAGTCGGGCTGGGTCGCCAGCAGCCAGAGCTGGTAGCCGATGCGGGTGACGGATGGCACGATGAGCGGACTGAAGAGGCCGCTCCGCGCCGCCGTCTCCCATGCGAGCACGCCGACCACGAGGAGCGCCATGCGGCGGAAGGCGGCGGCCGTGTCCGACCAGCGGACACTCATCGGATCGCCTCCTGCCACGCGAGGACGTAGCGCCGCACCAGAAGGAGCAGCTGATCGCCGGCGTAGCCGAGCGCCGCGACCGCGACGATCGCGACGTACATCAGGTCGAACCGCAAGCTCGACTCCGACTGCCGGATGAGAAAACCGAGGCCGGAGCGCGCGTTGATCATCTCGGTCGAGAAGAGCAGGATGAACGAGAGCGCGAGCGAGACGCGCAGGCCGGCGAAGACGAGCGGGAGCGCGCTCGGGATCACGATTTTTCGAAATGTCTGCGACGGGCGCGCGCCCATGTTGAGGCCGCTCCACACCATGATCGTCGACGTCCCGCGGGCGCCGTAGTAAGCGTTGATGAAGCACGGATAGAAGCACGCGAGCGCGATGACCGCGATCTTCGAGACGTCGCCGATCCCGACCCAGAGCATCACGATCGGCAAGAACACGATCTTCGGGACGGGGTACGTCAGGAACACGACGGGGCTCAGGAGCTGATCCAGGCTGCGCGCGACCCCGGCCAGAAGCCCGAGGACGACACCGATCAGTGACCCGAAGACGAATCCCGGCAGCGAGCGAGCCAGGCTCGCCCCGACGTGCGGCAAAAGCTCACCCGACCAGAGCGCCTCGACAACGTGCCGCGCGATCTCCCACGGGCTCAGAATGAAGTCGGGATGCGCGAATGCGGTCGCGATCTGCCAGATCACGAGCACGGCGATCAGCAGACTTGGCGCCGCCAACCGCTCGACCGATTCCCGACTCATAACAAGCACACGACGCCGTCGAGCTCCGCCTCCGAATTCACGAGGTCGACCCGCTTCGCGGCGATCCGCAGTCCCTGGGCGGTGCGGCGCAGGCGATGCTCGACCACGGCGCCCCACACGCGCTGGCGCTCGCGCCGGTACTCGACCAGCACGAGCGTCGAGCCCACGCGCGCGTCGGGGCCGTCGGCTTCCAGCACCCGGACGTTTCCGATCTGGTGCACGGTGCGAGGGGCGGGAACGCGCGCATGGGCGCGCGGGTGCTGGAACTGGCGGACCCGTACTTCCAGGAGGCGGCGGTCGTCGTAGACGATCGATGAGGTCGTCAGCGGATCGGCCTGATTCGCCTGCAGCGGAATCCAGTACGTCGCGTCGTCGGTGTAGAGGCCGAGCCACTCGTCGAGCCGGCCGCGGTCGAGCAGCCACGCCTCGTGATAGAGAAGCTGCTCGATCTCCGAGCGCAGCTCGGCGTCGGCCGCCGCGCGCATCTCAGGACTCGGCCGTCATGTACTCGAGCCAGGCCGCGAGCTGATTGCGAATGTGAACCTCGCTGGTCCCGGTCCGGCCCCGGAGCGTCCCGTCGCGGTCCGGTAGATCGCCCCCCTGCCCGCGCCCGAGAAACACCCAGTCGGAGCCGCGCGCGCCGAGCCCTTCTTGCGTGCGCTCGTACACTTCGAGGTCGTCGGTGAGAACGGGCGAGGCCGTCCCGTTGACGACGTTCGAGAACGCGACGGTGTCGCGGAACATCCGCTCCGGTGCCCCCTTGAGCCTGAACGAGTACGCATAGACCACGGTCCGGTCCACCGCGATCGGATGGACGATGCGAAGCTGACGGAACTGGCTCATGAAGGAGCAATTGGGGTAGACGATGCTGTTCCAGCGCAGCTCGCCCAGCACCCGAGCCGCGCCCTCGCGTCCGAGCCGCCGCTCCAGCGCCGCACGGTATTCCGCGAACGCCGGATGCGCGAGGGCCGCCACGAGCCGGCTGTCGTCGTGATAGTCGGCCATCCACGAGTGGCCGTGGCCGGCGACCCAGAGCCCGGTGTTCTCCCACACCTCCCACGGCGCGCCGTTCTGGAGCATCTGGCGCACCCCGATCTCCGAATAGGCACCCTCCGCCGTCGGCTCCCGGCGCGCCGCCCAGATGGACGACGCGTGCACGAACACCGGGTGCACGGTGTCGTTGTGGTTTTCGAGCACGAGCTTCCAGTTGCCCCGGTAGGCGTGCTTGAAGACGCCGCCGGCCACCTCGACCTCGCCCTCCGGCGCGCGCTCGACGAAATCGTCGAACGAGGCCCGCAGCGGCCCGAGAAACTCGGCGAGCGTCGGGCCGTGCGCGGCGAGCGACGCGAACAAAAATCCCCGGTAGGCGTCGACGCGCGGTACGCGGGCGAGCCCACCGTCGATCGACTGCGCGGCCGGACGCGCGTAACCCTCGGGCAGCGGTAGGCCCGCGAGCCGGCCGTCGGTGCCGTAGGTCCAGCCGTGATAGGCGCAGACGAACTCGGCCGTCGTGCCGTCCGCCGCCTCGCAGACGCGCGCGCCGCGGTGGGCGCAGCGATTGACCAGCACGCGCACCGAGCCGTCGGTGTGGCGCGTCACGATGATGGGCTCGCGTCCCATGCGCGTCGTGAAGAAATCGCCCGGGTGGGCGACCTGGCTTTCGTGGCCGAGGACGAGCCACGCGCGCCCGAAGATCCGGTCCAGCTCGAGCTCGAACAGCTGGGGATCGGTGTAGACCGCCCGGTGCACGCGGTCGGCCTGAACCAGTCCCTTGATGGATTGGACGTTCACGGAAGTGTATTGTAGGCGACCACCACCTCGAAGGAGACGCCGATGAAGATCACCCACGTGACCACCCGCGCGCTGCGCACGCCGGCCGACAACCCGCTCGTGGTGGGCCTGCCCGCGCCCACCGACACGCGCGAGTTCGTCACTCTCGAGCTCGGCACCGATCAGGGCGCGGTCGGCCTCGGCCTGACGTTCTTCGGCGGCGCGCTCACCCCGGCGCTCAAGACCGCGGTGGACGAGCTCGCGCGGCTGACGATCGGCGAGGATCCGACCCAGGTGGAGGCGATCACCGCCAAGCTCCGGCGCGCGGCCGGGAGCTCGGGCCCGGGCGGCATCTTCACCCTGGCGCTCTCAGCCGTCGACATCGCGTGCTGGGATCTCAAGGGCAAGGCGACGGGCCAGTCCGTGTGCGCGCTCCTGGGCGGCCTGCGCGACCGCGCCGCCACGTACGCGAGCGGCGCGCTCATGCGTCCGCATCCGATCGACTATCTCGCCAAGGCCGGCCCGCGCCTGCGCGACATGGGATTCCGCCAGATGAAGATGCAGTGCGGCAGCGAGCCGACCGTGGCCGCCTCGGTCGAGCGCGTGCGCGTTATGCGCGAGTCGATCGGGCCGGACATCGATCTCATGTGCGACATCAACCAGCTCTGGAGCGTGAACCAGGCGATCGAGGTCGGACGCCGCATCGAGCCGTACCATCTCTTCTGGCTGGAAGACCCGACGACGCACGACGACTACCCCGGCATGGCGCGTATCGCCGATGCGCTGACCACGCCGATCGCCGCCGGCGAGTATCACTACGGCATCGTCCCCTTCCGACACCTGCTGGAGCACCGCTCGATCGACGTCGTGATGATCGACCTCCTGCGCGTGGGCGGCATCACGCAGTGGATGAAGGTCGCGGGCATGGCCGAGGCGTTCAACCTGCCGGTGGTGAGCCACCTGGTGCCGGAGATCCACGTCCACCTGGTCGCGGCCATCCCCAACGGGCTCACCGTCGAGTACATGCCGTGGACGCTCAGGCTCTACGAGGAGACGCCGCCCATCGAGGCCGGTCAGCTCGTGGTGCCGAAGAAGCCGGGACTCGGGCTCGCGTTCGACCAGGCGGCGATGAAGCGTTTCCAGGTCGGCTAGCGGCGATAGCGAGTTCCGCCCCGGCTCGAAACTTGGTAGGGTGTTCGCGTGAGCCCATCCAAGATCCACTACGAAGCGCCGCGGGTCGCCGCCAAGCCGGGCGAGACCGTCGTGACCAGCACGTGCGCCCACAACTGCGGCGGCCGGTGCGCCGTCAACGCGCACGTGCGCGACGGGCGCATCGTCAAGATCAGCACCGATCCGCGCCGCTGGACGCCGGAGATGCCGCCCCTCCACGCGTGCGTGCGCGGCTTCGGCCAGCTCGAGCGGGTCAACCACCCTGACCGGCTGATGCATCCGCTGCGGCGGACCGGGCCACGCGGCTCGGGGCAGTTCCAGCGCGTCTCCTGGGACGACGCCCTCGACGAGGTCGCGCGTGAGATGCGGCGCATCCGCGACACGTACGGGCCCGCCGCGATCCTCGACTGCTCTCGCACCGGCAGCTTGTCGACCTTGCACGGCCGCGGCGTCAGCCAGCGGTTCATCAACATGTTCGGCGGCTGCACCGAGCTCTGGAGCAACCTCTCGGCCGAGGCCGAGATCTTCGCAGTCAAGCAGACCTACGGCGCCAAGGCCGAGTACAAGAGCGCCGGTCGCGAGCCCATCGACTACGTCAACTCGCGGCTGATCGTGATGTGGGGCTGGAGCCCGGGCGACGGCACCTTTGGGACGGGGACCATGAAGCAGGCCGTCGCGCCGATGGGCGAGTGCCGCAACGACTTCGACATCTGCACCGAGCTGGCGCGGCGCCTGGGGATCGCCGGCTACAACGACAAGACCGAGGACGAGTGGCTGCGCGAGCTGACCGGCGGCGTGATCGACGACTTCGACACGTTCCGCGAGCGCGGCCTGGCGCGCCTGCCCGCTCCCGACGACGCGGTCGCCTTCGCGCGTGAGATCCGCGACCCCGAGCGCCACCCGTTCAGCACGCCGTCCGGCAAGATCGAGATCTACTCGATGACCCTGGCCGCGAGGCCCGATCCGTACGGGCTCGGCGCGATCCCCCCGATCCCGATGTGGATCGAGGACGAGATCGACGCGCGCTATCCGCTGCGCCTGGTCACGCCCAAGTCGCGCGCCCGCACGCATTCGATCCACGACAACCAGCCGATCCTCTCGCGCGCCGACGCCGACGAAGTGTGGATCAACACCGCCGACGCCGCCGCGCGCGGGATCGTCGACGGCCAGCGCGTACGCGTCTTCAACGCGAGGGGGACCACGCACCTCCCCGCGCGCGTGACGGACCGGATCGCGCCGGGCGTTGTCTCGATCAAGGAAGGCGCCTGGTTCACGCCGGACGCCGCGGGCGCCGACACGCGCGGCTGCGCCAACGTGCTCATCGCCGACCGAACGTCGCCGGCCGGCGCGGCTCCGTTCAACTCCTGCTTCGTGGACATCGCGCCCGCGCTCCCCTGACCGTGGCGCGCCGGGCCCGGCGGGAGATCTGGCGACACCTGGTGATCTACGCGGGCCTGGCGCCCTTCGTCGTCGTCGCGGTGTTCCCGGTGTACTGGATCACCATCACCGCGTTCAAAGAGGACGCGGACCTCTACCGGATGGACCAGATCCCGCTCTGGTTCCACCTGCCGCCGACCCTCAAGCACTTCCGGCTCCTGTTCACGCACAGCCACTTTCCCGTCTGGTTCGTCAACTCCGTGCTCCTCGCGATCTGTCTGGTCGTGATCACCCTGGTGACGGCGGTGCCGGCCGCATACGCCCTGGCGCGCCTGCGACTCCCGGGAGCCGGCAACCTCGGAATCGCGATGTTCATGACGTATCTGGTGCCGCCCATCATCCTCTTCCTGCCGCTGGCCCGCGTCGTCGGCGCACTCGGGCTCTTCGACTCCTGGTGGGCGCTCGTCGTCGTCTATCCGACCTTCACGATCCCGTTCTGCACGTGGATCCTGATGGGATTTTTCAAAACACTGCCGCGGGAGATCGAGGAGGCGGCGTGGCTGGACGGCTGCGGGCTCGTCGGCGGCGTCGTGCGAGTCGTCCTGCCGTTGACGGGGCACGGTGTCGCGATCGCCGCCATCTTCACCTTCACGCTCGCGATGCAGGAGTTTCTGTATGCGGTCGTCTACGTCGCGCCCCGCGACCAGATGACGGTCACGGTCGGCATCGCCATGACCTTGATCCGCGGCGACATCTACTACTGGGGCGCCCTGATGGCGGCCGCGCTGCTGGTCGGCCTGCCCGGAGCGATTCTGTACAACATGTTCCTCGACCATTTCATCCGCGGCCTCACCGCGACCGGCGCGAATTGAGAACCTACATCCTCAAGCGGATCGGCTTCGCCGTCTCGATGCTCGTGGGAGTCTCGATCATCCTGTTCGCGATCATGCGGCTGGCCCCGGGTGGGCCCGAGGCCGTGCTGATCGGCGGCGAGTTCTCGCCGGAAGCCGCCGCGCAGATCCGCCAGCGGCTGGGCCTCGACCGGCCGCTCGCGCTCCAGTATCTCGGCTGGGCCGGCGCGGCCCTGCGCGGCGACCTCGGCCGCTCGTTCAAGACGGGCGACCCGGTCTCCGCGCTGATCCTCGACCGCCTCGGCCCGACCGTCCAGCTCACGTTCGGCGCGCTCGTCCTCGCGCTGGTCGTCGCGGTGCCGCTCGGCGTGCTCGCCGCGGTCCGGCGGGGCACGATCTGGGACACGCTCGGCTCGGCGGTCGCGCTGTTCGGCGTGTCGTTTCCGAGCTTCTGGCTCGGGATCATGCTGATCCTCCTCTTCTCGGAGGTCTTCCACCTGCTGCCGCCCTCGGGGCTCAGCGAGTACGGGCGCGAGGGAGACCTGGCCGCCCGCGCGCGGCACGCGATCCTGCCCACGTTGACGCTCGGCCTGATCCAGATGGCGTCGTTCATGCGCTTCACGCGCTCGAGCCTGCTCGAGGTGCTGCGTCAGGACTACGTGCGCACGGCGCGCGCCAAGGGACTCGGCGGCGGCCCGGTCGTCTGGCGTCACGCGCTCCGCAACGCGCTCATTCCGGTGGTGACCGTGGTCGGCCTCTCCTTGCCGACCCTGGTCGGCGGTGCCGTGCTCACCGAGACCGTCTTCGCGTGGCCCGGCATCGGACGCCTCGCGGTCGGCGCCGTGTTCGAGCGCGACTACCCGGTGATCATGGGCGTCAACCTCATGGTCGGCGCGGTCGTGATCGGCGCCAACCTCCTGACCGATCTCGCCTACTGCGTGATCGATCCGCGGATCTCGTACCGGTGATCGCGGGCGAGCGCCTCGAGCGGCCGTCGGTCTTTCGCCGGTTCGCGCGCCATCGGCGCGGCCTGGTCGGCGGCGTGGTGGTCGCCATCATGGTCACCGCCGGCGCGCTCGCGCCGGTGCTGGCGCCGCAGAGCTACTCCGCGCAGTCCCTGCTGAACCGGCTGAAGCCGCCGAGCGCCGTGCACTGGCTCGGGACCGACGGGTTCGGCCGCGACGTCCTGAGCCGGGTGATCTGGGGCAGCCGCGTCTCGCTCGAGATCGGTCTGGCCGCCACCACGCTGGCGCTCGTGGTCGGCACCGCGGTGGGCAGCGTCGCCGGATACTTCGGCGGCGCCGCGGACACTGCGATCATGCGCGCCGCCGACGTCTTCCTCTCCGTGCCGGCGCTGTTCCTGATCCTCATCGTCGTCGCGCTCTTCGGCGCGAGCCTCGCCAATACGGCGCTCGTCATCGCGCTCGTCACCTGGGCGCCGGTCGGGCGGGTCGTGCGCAGTGAGTGCCTGAGCCTCCGCAACCGCGACTTCGTCCACGCGGCGGCGGCGCTGGGCGCCGGACACGCGCGCATCCTCGGACGCCACCTGCTCGTGAATGCGCTGCCGATCGTCATCGTCCAGGCCAGTCTGCTGCTGGGCCAGACGATCCTGATCGAGTCCGGCTTGAGCTATCTCGGGCTCGGCGCGCAGCCACCCTTGCCGAGCTGGGGCAACATGGTTGTCGAAGGGCGGCAGTTCCTGGCCTCGGCCTGGTGGATCGCGACGTTCCCCGGGCTGGCCATCTTCGTCACGGTGCTGGGATTCAACCTGTTCGGCGACGGGCTGCGCGACGCGTCGGATCCGACGTTGCGCGGGAACTCGCCGTAATATCCGTACACGGAGGACCGAGGGTGATCCACGCCATCCTGATCGCGCTGCTCGCCATTCTCATCGGCCTGACGCCCACGCACGGTCTCGCCGCCGGCAAGGACTTCGTGATCGGCCTCAGCGGCGACGCCACATCGCTGAACCCGGTCGTGGCCACCGACGGCCAGTCGTACATCGCCGAGTGGCCGCTGTTCGACAGCCTGGTCGAGCTCGATCAGGGCCTCAACGTGAAGCCGCTACTGGCCGAATCGTGGGAGGTGTCGCGGGACGGCCTCAGCTACACCTTCAAACTCAAGCGCGGGGTGAAGTGGCACGACGGCAAGCCCTTCACCGCCCGCGACGTCGCGTTCACGTTCTACTCGGTCCTCGACCCCAAGGTCACGACGCCGCATCGCGCCTACTTCGACGCGCTCGCCGGCTTCCCCGAGCTGACGGCCAAGGACAATCCGAAGAAGCCGGAGGAGCTGGCGGTCCGTCCCATCGAGGTCGTCGACGACCACACCGTGCGCTTCCGCCTGCGCTACCCGTCGGGCTCGTTCCTGGCCGTGCTGGTCAACCCCCGCGCGGGGATCGTTCCCGAGCACATCCTCAAGGGCGCCGATCTCAACACGGCCGAGTTCAATCGCCGCCCGATCGGGACCGGGCCGTTCAAGCTCGTCGAGTGGCGACGGGGCGAGCGCCTGGTGATGGAGGCCAACACCGAGTACCACGGCGGGCGGCCGGCGCTCGACCGGCTGATCTTCCGGATCATCCCCGACAGCGTCGTGCTCCTGCAAGAGCTGCGCGCCGGCGGCGTGGACTTCATCGAGAATCCGCCCCTGACGGAGGTGGCGCGGCTCAAGCAGACGCCGAACCTCAAGGTGCTCGTCGCCGACAATACCTCGTATACCTACTTCGGCTGGCGTCAGGACGTGGCGCCGTTCACGGACGTTCGCGTGCGCCGCGCGCTCTACCACGCGATCGACGTGCCGAGCATTGTCCGCGAGGTGCTCCAGGGCTACGCCGTGGTCTCGACGGGCCAGTTCCCGCCGTCCAGCTGGGCTTTCGATCCGAGTGTGAAGCCGTACGCTTACGACCCGGCGCGCGCCAGGGCGCTCCTGGCGGAGGCCGGCTTCAAGCCGGGGCCCGACGGCGTGCTGGCCAAGGACGGCAAGCGGTTCAGCTTCTCGGTGCGTCACGATCAGGCGAACCAGAGCGTGAAGGACACCGCCGTCATCATCCAGGAGTACCTCAAGCGCGTCGGGGTCGAGGTGCAGCTCGAGCCGCTGGACTGGCCGACGTTCGTCAAGAAGCTCTTCGCCTCGGAGTTCGAGGGCATCGTGGTGGGCTGGACCAATCATCACGATCCCGACCCGTTCGCGTACACGATCTGGCACTCGAGCCAGTGGAAGGGCCGCAACTTCGCCCACTACAAGAACGCGCGTGTCGACGAGGCGCTCGAGGCGGCACGCCGAACCGCCAACACGGCCGAGCGCAAGAAGCACTACGCGGAGCTCTCGAAGCTCTTGATGGAGGACGCGCCGTACGTCTTCCTCTACTTCCAGCAGCAGGTCTACGTGACGCGCGCGGGCTACGAAGGGCTCGTGCCGATTCCCACGTTCGCCGGGATCTATCAGTCGCTGAAGAGCGTGCGCTGGACCGGGAAATGAGCCTCGGCGCCGGCCGACGTGCGGCTACGAGCCGAGGAACGCCGCGAGCCGCTTCGTGAACGTCAGGCACTCCTCGATCTGCGGCGAGTGGCCGCTCTGCTCGAAGACGGCGAGCCCGGCGCCGGCCACCAGCCGCGCGATCTCCTCGGACTGGTCGACGGGGCAGATCCAGTCGTGCCGCCCGACCGCAACCAGGGTCGGGCAGGCGATCCGCGGCAGCTCGGCCCGGCAGTCGTAGCTCGCGTACTCGTGCTCGATGATGAATCTCCGTACGGCGAGCCGGTAGCGGATGTCGGCGCGGGCCGCGCTGTTCTCCGCCGCGCGGCCGGCGTCGAAGAAGTAGAGGGGCCGGATCGTGTCGAAGGCTCGCCTGAAGCTCTCATCGTCGGACAGCGAGCCGTCCCAGAGCGCCCGGTACGCCGCCCATTGCTCGGCCGTCGCGCGCCGGTGCGCGTTCTCGTCGGCGCGTCGCATGAAGTCCCGGCTGGCCGAGGCGCCGACGACGGCCAGGCTGCGGACCGACCCCGGATAGCGCGCGCCGTACATCAGGCCGAGGAAGCCGCCCCAGCTGATTCCGAGCACGTGGACCGGCCCGAGCTCGAGCGCCTGTCGCACGCCTTCGATGTCGGCGACCAGCTGGTCCTGCGTGCACTGCTCGACCGCCACCCACTCCGAGCGGCCGTGGCCGCGGTGGTCGTAGAAGATCAACCGCAGATCGAGCTCGTCGGCCAGCGGCGCCAGAGTCCGTGCGAGCCCGGACGCGTCGGTGCCCGGACCGCCGTGCAGGCACACGCACGGCCGCCCCTCGCCCACCGACTCGCAAAAGAGCGTCGTGCCGTTGACCCGCAGCTCCATCGCCGTCCTTATAGCACCGCGGACTTCCAGCCGGCAGGCTAGGAGTAGCGGTCGGCGGGATGAACTAGAGTGAGCAGCGCGCTGAAGATCGGGTGCACCACGTGCGGGAACACCTGCCACGCGATGAAGATGCCCAGGACCGAGAAGACCGGGCTCGCGGTGAGCGCCCGCAGCCGGAGCGCCGCGCGTTCGGGCAACACGCCGCCGATCGCGGAGGCGCCATCGAGCGGCGGAAACGGAAGCATGTTGAACACGAAGAGCAGCAGGTTCTCCACCAGCAGAACCGACGCGAGCGCGCCCAGCGCCGCGAGCCAGCCCGCACCGTTCGCGGCGTCGACGAGATGCGAGAACGTGACGTGGTCGGGCGACTCGAAGACGCCGGCGAACAGGCCGCCCCGGATCGCCGCGAAGGCGAGGACCGCGATGAGGAGGTTGCCCGCCGGGCCCGCCGCGGCCATCGTCGCGGCCCGCCGAGGATGGTTGGAGGCCCACACCGGATCGTACGGCGTGCTCGCCCAGCCCACCGCCCAGCCGTTGGTGAAAGCCGTCAGGAGCGGAACGACCAGCATGCCGATCGGCTCGCGGCGGATGTGCGGCAGCGGCGAGAGCGAGACCTGGCCGCCCCGATAGGCCGTCGGATCGCCGCCGCGGAGCGCGGCCAGCGCGTGTGAGGCCTCGTGGACGGTCGTCGAGAACAGAAACGCCGCGAACCACAGAAGGCCCGAGAGCAGCGTCGCCGGTTCCACCCGAACACCAGTATCGCATCACGACTCGGCCGGCCCCTATGCTAGAGTCAGCCGACTCCAACCAGGAGGAACTTCATGCGTCTCGACCGCTGCCTGGGCCTGACGATACCGGCTGCGCTGCTGGCGATCACGATCGGCACGGCCTCCGCCCAGCCGACCAAGTTCAACGAGGCTCCGATCCTGGCCGAGCAGGTCAAGGCCGGCAAGCTCCCACCGGTTGAAAAACGTCTTCCCGGCGACCCGCTCGTCGTGCCCGTCGTCGAGCGGACGGGGCAGTACGGCGGCGTGTGGCGGCGCGCGTTCCTCGGCCCGGCCGACGCCAACAACTACGTCCGCGTCGTCTACGACGCCCTCGTGCGGTTCTCGCCGGACGGCGCCAAGATCGAGCCGAAGATCGCCGCGGGCTGGGAGCCGTCGAAGGACTTTCGCGTCTGGACGATCAAGCTGCGTTCGGGCGCGAAGTGGTCGGATGGCGCGCCGTTCACCGCCGACGACATCGTCTTCTGGTATCAGGACGTCCTCCTGAACCGTGACCTCGTACCCGCCGTGCCCTCCTGGATGCGAAACGCCGACGGCACGACGGCCACGGTCGAGAAGGTGAGCCCCATCGCGGTGCGCTGGACCTACAAGCAGCCCAACACCCTGCTGCTCACCGCGCTCGCGAACCAGGACGGCGGCGACCGGACCTACGCGGCGTTCCTGCCCGCGCACTACCTGAAAAAGTTCCACCCGACCTACACCAAGAAGGAAGAGCTCGACAAGCTCGTTGCCGCGGCGGGCTTCAAGGCCTGGACGGAGCTCTTCGCCGCGCGCAACGCGCCCCCCGAGAACCCGGAGCGCCCGACGATGGCGGCGTGGGTGCCGGCGACGCGGGTCAGCGATCAGGTCTTCACGCTCAAGCGCAATCCCTACTTCGTGGGCGTCGACCCGAGCGGCAACCAGCTGCCGTACCTCGACGAGGTACGGTTCACGTTCTTCGCCGACATCCAGGCGCTGAACCTGGCGGCGATCGCCGGCGAGTTCGACATGCAGGAGCGCCACATCCAGATGACGAACTATCCCGTCTTCAAGGAGAACGAGAAGACCGGGAAGTATCGCGTCATCACGTGGCCGACCTTCGGCGGCGCCGACGCGGTCATCCAGTTCAACCAGACCTACAAGGCCGACGCGGACCTCGGCAAGCTCATGGCCACCAAGGAGTTCCGGATCGCGCTTTCCGAGGCGATCAACCGCGATCAGATCAAGGAGTCGGTCTTCCTCGGGCTGGGCGAGGCGCGGCAGGGCGTGCCGTCGCCCGGACATCCTTACTTCCCGGGAGAGCAGTACGCGAAGAAGTACACGCAGTACAAGCCCGACGAGGCGAACAAGCTTCTGGATCAGCTCGGCCTCACCAAGCGCGACGCGGACGGTACACGGCTGCTCGCGTCGGGCAAGCGCGTCGTGCTCGAGCTGTCGGTCGTCCCGGCCTTCGCCGCCTGGCCGGACGTGGCGCAGCTCGCCGCGAAGGACTGGGAAAAGGTCGGCGTGAAGACCGTCGTCCAGCTGCGCGAGCGCGCGCTCCATTTCAAGATGCGCGACAACAACGAGCTCATGACCGAGATGTGGAACGAGGACACGACCGGCTTCCCCTTCACCGGTAACGCCAAGTTCGATCCGCGCAACTCGCCGATCCTCACGCTCGGTCCCCTCTACGGCCGCTGGGCGCAGACCAAGGGGGCGGATGGCGTCGAGCCGCCGGCCCCGATCAAGCGGATCATGGAGATCGTCGATCAGGCCAAGACCGTCGGGCTCGAGCAGCAGACGAAGCTCGCGCAAGAGCTGTTCCGGATCTGGGTCGACAACCTCTGGGAGGTCGGCACGGTGGGCCTCACGCCGATGGTTCAGGGCGTCGTCGTGGCCAACGCGAAGTTCAGGAACGTGCCGACGACCCTGGGCAACGACTGGCCGCTCCGGAGCCCCGGCAACGCGCGTGTCGAGCAGTTCTTCTTCGCCCGATAGGCGCGGCGATCGCAAAAATGCGAATCCGCATCGGCGCGCTTCGAGATCCAGCGGGTGATCGTAGCGAGGCCGCCACACGTCGTTGCGAATTTTGGCGGCTCGAGGCGCTTATCATCGGCGTATGGGTTCAGCCGCTCCGCCGCGACGGCCGGCGCTTGCCCTGCTGCTCACCGCCGCAGTCGTCATCGTCGCCGGAGGGCATGCAGAGGCGCAGCTGATCCTCGGCTTCGAGCCGGTCGCCGCCGGGCTCAGCCTCCCACTCGGTCTCGTCCACGCCGGCGACGGCTCGGGGCGCCTGTTCATCGTCGAGCAGGCCGGGCGCATCAAGGTCTTCGACGGTACCGTGGTCCGGGCGACGCCGTTTCTCGACGTGAGCGCGCTCGTCTCGTGCTGTAGCGAGCGCGGTCTGCTCGGCCTGGCCTTCCATCCCGACTATCGGACGAACGGCGTCTTCTACGTCCACTACACGAACACCGCGGGCGACACGACGCTCGCGCGCTATCGCGTCTCGTCCGATCCCAACCTCGCCGACGCGGCCTCCGCCCAGATCCTCCTCAACATCAGCCAGCCCTTCGCCAATCACAATGGAGGCCAGATCGCGTTCGGGCCCGATCGCTTTCTCTACATGGGCCTCGGCGACGGCGGCGGCGCGGGCGATCCCGGTAATCGCGCGCAGGACCTCGGCACCTTGCTCGGCAAGATCCTCCGCATCGACGTGGACGGCGGCTTCCCGTACGCGATCCCGGCGACGAATCCGTTCCGGAGCACGCCAGGCGCCATGCCGGAGATCTGGGCGTATGGCCTTCGCAATCCTTGGCGCTTCAGCTTCGACCGGCAGACCGGCGACCTGTTCATCGCTGACGTCGGCCAGAACGCCCGCGAAGAGGTGGACTTTCAGCTCGCCTCGAGCCCGGGCGGCGAGAACTACGGCTGGCGTTTCATGGAAGGGACCGCCTGCTTCAATCCGTCGGCCGGCTGCAACGACGGCACGCTGAAGCTTCCGATCCTCGATTACGACCACTCGCTCGGCTGCTCGATCACCGGCGGCTACCGCTACCGCGGCCAGCGCTTCCCCCAGTACTCGAGCCGGTACTTCTACGGCGATTACTGCACCGGACTCATCTGGGCCGCGACGCAAAGTGGGCCAACGTGGTCGACTACCCAGCTCATGGACACGCCGCTCTTGATCACCTCGTTCGGCGAGGACGAAGGCGGCGAGCTGTACGTCGTGCACCACGGCTCCGGCAGCGACGGGACCGTCCAGCGGCTCACCGAGGTCTCGCAATCGGTCGCCGTGACCGTCGATCACACCGGGACCGGAAGCGGCACGGTGGTGTCGGCGCCCGCGGCGATCAATTGCGGGAGCGTCTGCGCGACGAGCTTCGGCGTGGGCGCGGTCGTGACGTTGACGGCCACGGCGGCCGCCGGCAGCGTGTTCGCGGGCTGGAGCGGCGGCTGCTCGGGGAGTAGCACGTGCGTGGTCACCGTCGCCGGCGCCACGACCGTGACCGCGACCTTCACCGCTCCGACTGTGACGCTCGGCGTCTCGAGGGCCGGCACCGGCGGCGGGACGATCACGAGCGTCCCCACCGGGATAGGATGTCCCGTGACGTGCGTCGCCAACTACCCGCCGGGGACGGCCGTGACCTTGACCCCGCAGGCCGACGTCGGCTCGAGCTTCGGCGGATGGAGCGGCGGCGGCTGCGCGGGGACCGGCACCTGCGTCGTGACCCTCGACGCGAGCACTGCCGTCACCGCGACCTTCGTCCAGCAGTTCTTCAACCTGACGGTGACGACCTCGGGCCCGGGCAGCGTCGCCAGCAGCCCCTCCGGTATCAGCTGTGGCACGGCTTGCGTCGCCGGCTTCCAGCCGGGCACGATGGTCACCTTGACGGCCGTGACGGGGGCGGGCGCGACGTTCTCCGGGTGGAGCGGCGCCTGCTCGGGCTCGGGGGCGTTCTGCACCGTGGCGATGACCGCGTTCAGGACGGTCACCGCGGCGTTCACGACGACCTTCGGCGGCTCGTTCGTCGACGATCCGCTAGTCGTCAACAGCACGCCCATCAAGGCGATCCACGTGACCGACCTGAGACTCGCGATCGACCGTGCGCGCGCGCGGCGCTCGCTGGATGCGGTTGCCTGGACCGATCCCGTGATCGTCCCGGGGGTCACGCCGATCAGGGCGCTCCACGTCGCGCAGATGCGGACGGCCCTGATTCAGGCGTACGAGGCGGCCGCACGCACGCCGCCGACTTTCTCGGATCCCTCGCTCACGACCGGGTCGACAGCAGTGCACGCGGCTCACATCGCGGAGCTGCGCGCCGCCGTCCTCGCCCTCCCCTAGCCCTCGATCAGCCGGCCATAAGGATCTCGAGCGGTTTGGCCTGAGGATCGGCGTCGGCCGCCGCCGCGATGCCGCGCTCGGCCGCCCGAGCCGCGACGAACGCGACGGCGGCGGCGACGACGTCGGGGGCGCGCAGGATCCGCCGGTGGCCGAGCCCCTCGGTCATCAGCATCTCGGCGCCGCGCCACGCCCGTGCGATCGCCGCCCCGTGCTGCCACGGGATCTCCGCGTCGCCGCGGTCGTGGATGACGAGAAGCGGCGCTGCCAGCGCCGGCGCCAGCGCGACGGCGTCGAAGACCGACCAGGACCGCCCCACGCGCTCCTCGATCCGCCGGTGCATCCGCTCTCTCACCTCGCGCGAAAAGCCGAAGGTCTCGCTGAAGCGAAGCGACGGCGTCACCAGATCGGCAGCCGGCCCGACGAGAACGACGGCGCCGGCCTCGAGGCCTTCCCAGAGGGCCCGCACGGCCGCCGTGGCCCCCACCGAATGCGCGACGAGCGCGGCGAGCGGCCCGCGCGACTCGGCGACGGCGCGGATCGCGCTCGTGATCTCCGGGATCGTGACCGTGCCTTCGTCCGACGCTCCGTGGCCGGGCGCATCGAACGTCACCACCGAGAACCCACGCGCGACGAGCGGGCCGACGAGCGCGCCGAGTTGAGCGCCCCGGCCGCCCCAGCCGTGGACGAGGAGCACGCTCGGCCCGGTACCCCACAACCACGTCTCGATGCGGCGCGTGCCGATCTGCATCGGCCTCGCGCGCGCGGTGGCGAGGAGCTCGATCTCCGGTGCGGGTCGCCGCGGTCTCGAGGGCGTCGTGAACCGCCGGGTCGCGAGCCGGGCGGCGAGCGCCGGGGCGAGGGCCGAGAGCGCGCGGTTTGTCGTCCTGACGAGCGGGAGGAGGCGTGGCGGGTTGAAGGATCGAACGATCGTGCTTTTCTCCATCTCCACGTAGTCAGCGTCGGTCATGGCGGTTCTCCTCTCGGGGTTAGCGGCGCCGGCCGCTCGGCACGGCGGCGGACGGATTCGAAGCGGTACGGCCCGGCGCGCGGCAGCGCTGCAGCAAGGTCTCGAAGGCCAGGGTGGCCCGCGCGTGCGCTCTGGGGTCGCGCATCAGGCGGGAGGCGTGCACGAACGCCAGGCCGATCCCCTGGCAGTCGTGGGCGAACTGCTCGCAGTCGAGATCGGCGCGGAAGTGGCCCTCGTTGACGGCGATGCGCGCGGCCCCGGCCAGGGTGTCCATCCAGTCCCGCAGATTCTGGACGACGAAGTCGCGCACCGGCCCGGGCCGATCGTCGAGCTCGAAGGACGCCGCCATGAAGGGGCAGCCGCCCGGCAAGCTCGGCGACTGCTCCCACGCGAGCCAGCGCTCGAACAGCGCCCGCACACGCGGCTCGCCGCGCGGTACGGCGAGCGCCGGCTTGACGACGCTTTCAACCATGCGCGCCCCGGCCATGCGGAGGATGTCGAGCTGGAGCGCTTCCTTCGAGCGGAAGTGGGCGAAGAGCCCGCTCTTCGACATGCGGAGATCCTCGGCCAGACGACCGATGGTGAGCCCCTCGAACCCGATCCGCGTCGCGAGCCCCAGCGCGTGAGCGAGGATTGCCTCGCGCGTCTGCTCGCCCTTGGACCGGGCTCGCGGCTTGGCTGGGGTCCGGGCCGAGGCGGCCATAGCGACAAAATAGTACGACCGTTCGGATATGTCAAGCCCCGATTCCGGAGGCCGTGCGAAGATAGGGCGTCGATGACTCGATACGTCCTCAAGCGGCTGCTGCTCCTGCCGGCGCTGCTCTTCCTCTTCTCGGTGACCGTGTTCGCGATCGTCCAGGCCCCGCCCGGCGACTTCCTCACGACCTACGTCGCGACACTCGCCTCGTCCGGCAGCTCGATCAGCGCCGAGCAGGTGGAGGCCCTCCGGCGCGAGTACGGCCTCGACCGCCCGATCTGGGTCCAGTACCTCAAATGGATGGGAAACCTCGCGAGGGGCCACCTCGGCCTCTCGCTCGAGTACCAGCGTCCGAACGCCGAGCTGATCGGCGAGCGGCTTCTGCTCACGATAGTCCTGGCGCTGCTGTCGTTCGTCTTCACCTGGGCCGTCGCGATTCCCGCCGGCATCTACTCCGCCATGCATCCGCGCTCGCCGATCGACTACGTGCTCACGGTGGTCAACTACGTCGGCGTCGCGACCCCGAACTTCATGCTGGCCCTCGTCCTCATGTGGGGCGCGTTCGCGTACCTTGGCATGTCCGTCACCGGGCTCTTCTCGCCGGATTTCGTCGAGGCGCCGTGGAGCCTGGCGCGCGTCGTCGATCTGCTCAAGCACGTGTGGCTCCCCGCGGTCGTGCTCGGCGTGGCCGGGACGGCGCGGCTCACGCGGGTGATGCGCGCGAACCTGCTCGACGAGCTGAACAAGCCCTACGTCACGACGGCGCGCGCGAAGGGGCTGTCCGAATGGCGTCTGGTCGTGCGCTATCCGGCTCGTCTGGCGCTGAATCCGCTCGTGAGCACGATCGGCTGGTACCTCCCCGCGCTCTTCTCCGGCAGCCTGATCGTGGCGACCGTGATGAACCTGCCCAACATCGGGCCCCTCCTGCTCCGGGCGCTGATCAATCAGGACATGTACCTGGCCGGCAGCATCCTCCTCATCTATTGCTTCCTCACGATCGTCGGCACCTTGATCTCGGACATCCTCCTGGCCTGGCTCGATCCGCGGATCAGGTTCGAGGAGGGATGAGATGAGCGTGCTCGCGCCGGCGGTACCGCTGACGGCCGAGGAGCGCGTCTCCGTCGCCTCGAGCTGGCGCCTGATCTGGTGGCGATTCCGCAAGCACCGTCTGGCGCTCGCGAGCGCGCTCGTGCTGATCGTCCTCTACGTCGTCGTGCTGTGCCCCGACTTCTTCAGCACGCAGGATCCCGAGGCCACCGACGCGCGGCTGGCCTTCATCCCGATCCAGCGCCTCCACGTCTTCGACGGCTTTCGCCCGAGCCCGTGGGTGCCCGACGTGGCGGGCCGGCGCAACCCGACGACCTTGCGCATGGAGTGGCGCGTGGACGAGAGCCGGCGGATCCCGGTCCGGTTCTTCGTCACCGGCTATCCGTACCGCCTGCTCGGCGTCGTCCCGACACGGATTCACCTCGTCGGCGCCGCGACACGAGACGGCCGCGAGCGGCTCTATCTGCTGGGCACCGACCGCCTCGGGCGCGATCAGTGGTCGCGGCTCGTCCACGGCACGCGGACGTCGATGACGATCGGCCTCACCGCGGTCACGTTCTCCGTCGTCCTGGGCGTCCTGCTCGGCGGGATCTCCGGCTACTACGGCGGGCCCGCGGACGCCGTCATCCAGCGACTGATCGAGCTCCTCCAATCCCTGCCGACGATCCCGATCTGGCTCGCGCTCACCGCGGCGCTCCCGCGCGACTGGTCGCCCCAGCAGGTCTTCTTCGCGATTACCGTGATCCTGTCGCTGGTCGGCTGGACGACGCTCGGGCGCGAGGTCCGCGGCCGCTTCCTGACGCTCCGCGAGGAAGACTTCGTGCTGGCGGCCGAGCTGGCGGGGGCGAGTCAGGGACGGATCATCGTCCGGCACATGGTGCCGACGTTCCTCTCGCACATCATCGCGACCAGTACCCTCGCGATCCCGGCGATGATCATCAACGAGACGTCGCTCTCCTTCCTCGGCCTCGGCATCCGACCGCCGGCGATCAGCTGGGGCGTGCTCCTTCAAGAAGCGCAGAACATCCAGACGGTGGCGCTGGCGCCGTGGCTCCTCGTGCCCGGCGCCGTGGTCATCGTCTCGGTCCTGGCCTTCAATCTGGTGGGCGACGGCCTGCGAGACGCGGCCGACCCGTACAGCCAGTGACGACGCCGCTTCTCCGGGTCGAGGACCTCCGTGTTCATTTCTTTCTCGACGAAGGGCTCGTGCGCGCGGTTGACGGTGTGAGCTTCGACGTGCATCCAGGCCAGGTCGTCGGCATCGTCGGTGAGAGCGGATGCGGCAAGAGCGTCACGATGAAGGCGATCTTGCAGATCGTCGAGCCGCCCGGAAGGATCGTCGGCGGCCGGATCCTCTTCCAGCCGGACTCGGGGGCGGCGGTCGACCTGACCCGGCTCTCGCCGAAGGGGCCCGCGCTGCGGGCGATCCGCGGCGCCGAGATCGCGCTGATCCCGCAGGAGCCGATGGCGGCGTTCAGCCCGGTCCACTCAGTGGGCGAGCAGATCATCGAAGCGCTCAAGCTTCACGAGCGTCAGTGGCGGCCGAGCGGCCCGCGCCTGTCGCGGGCCGAAGCGCGATCGATGACCGTCGACCTCTTCCGCAGCGTGGGGATCTCGATGCCGGAGGAGCGGATCGACGCCTACTCGTGGCAGCTCTCCGGAGGGCTGCGCCAGCGCGCCATGATCGCGATGGCGCTGTCGTGCCGGCCGCGGCTCCTCATCGCCGACGAGCCGACCACCGCGATCGACGTGACCACGCAGGCCCAGATCCTGAATCTCCTCCGCGACCTGCAGCGCCGCCACGGCACGGCGATCGTCTTCATCACGCACGACCTCGGCGTGATCGCGCAGATGGCGCGCTACGTCGTCGTGATGTACCTCGGGCGCGTGATGGAGCAGGGCGCGGTCGAGGAGATCTTCCACGCGCCGAAGCATCCCTACACGCGGGCGCTCCTGAGGTCGATCCCGAGCGTGAACGTGGCGCCGCGCACGTTGCTGCCGACCATCGCGGGCTCGATCCCGCATCCGCTCGGGCGTCCTCGCGGCTGCCCCTTCCACCCGCGCTGCCCGGACGCCATCCCCGGCGTCTGCGCCGAGCGGGCGCCGGCGCTCCGCCCGGTGGGCTCGACCCAGCTCGCGAGCTGCTTTCTCTACCACCGGGACGAGGCGGTCGAGCCGTGAGCGCGACACCGCTCCTCGAGGTGCGCCACCTGAAGAAATCCTTCCCGATCCGGCGCGGGTGGAACCGGAAGGTGGTGGGCGCGGTGGCGGCGGTGGACGACGTGAGCTTCACGATCCGCGAAGGCGAGACGCTCGGCCTGGTCGGCGAATCGGGCTGCGGCAAGACGACGACCGCGCGGTGCATCCTGCGCGCGATGGCGCCGACCAGCGGCGAGATCCTCTTCCGCGCGGCCGACGGCCGCGTCGTCGACCTGGCGCCGCTCTCGCACACCGGGCTCCGCCCCCTGCGTCCGCAGATCCAGCTGATCTTCCAGGATCCGTTCGGCTCGCTGAATCCGCGAATGACCATCTTCGACAACGTCGGCGAGCCGCTGCTGGTCAACGGCCTGCGCGACCGTCGAGCGCGGCTCGATCGCGTCGCCGACCTGCTCGAGCTGACCGGGCTGCGTCCCGAGCACATGCACCGCTTCCCGCACGCGTTTTCGGGCGGCCAGCGCCAGCGCATCGGTATCGCGCGAGCGCTGGCGACCGAGCCTCGGCTCGTGGTGGCCGACGAGCCGGTCTCCGCACTCGACGTCTCGGTGCAGGCGCAGGTGCTCAATCTCCTCCTCGAGCTCCAGAAGCGCCTGCACCTGACCCTGCTCTTCGTGGCCCACGATCTGGCGGTGGTCAAGCACATCAGCGATCACGTCGCGGTGATGTACGTCGGCCAGCTCGTCGAGCTCGCCACCGCCGAGGCGATCTTCCGGCACCCGCGCCACCCCTACACCGCCGCGCTCATGCGCGCGGTGCCGGTGCCCGACCCTCTGGCGCCGAGCGGCGACGTCGCCCTCGCCGGAGAGGTCGCCAATCCCGCCAATCCGCCGGCGGGCTGTTACTTCCACCCGCGCTGCCCGTTCGTCGTCGAGACGTGCCGGACCCAGACGCCGCCGCTCCGGGAAATCGAGGACGGGCACGTCGTGCGATGCCATCGGGCCGACGAGCTGGCCCTCACCGGCGTCGGTGCCGAGCCGAGGAGGACCGTATGAGCAAGCGCCTTGTCGCGCTCGCGACCGCAGCGATCCTGATCGCCGCCGGCATCGGCGGTGCCCGCGCTGACGCCAACGCCAGGATCTTGAAGATGCCCCTCGGGCTGCCGATCCAGCTCGTCTCCGGCTACAAGGGCACCGCCGAGATCGGGCTGGCGGCGTCGTCCGGCGAGGTGGCCGGCGCGTGCTGGTCGTGGGAGTCGATGCGGTCGACGTGGCGCGCCGCGTTGGATTCGGGCGAAGTGGTCGCCGTGCTCCAGACGAGCACCCGAGCGTTTCCGGATCTGGCGGCAGTGCCGCTCGGGCTGAGCCTCGCGAAGACCGACGAGGCCCGTCAGCTGATCAAGGTCGGCATCCAGAACCCCGCCGCCTTCGCGCGTCCCCTGACCCTTCCGCCCGGCACGCCGAAGGACCGCGTCCTGCTCTTGCGCAAGGCTTTCCGGGAAACACTGAAGGATCCCGCCTACAAGTAGCGGTCCCCGCGCAGCGGCGCGAAACCGCTCGATGGTCGCGGATCGACCGGGGCGTTCACGCCGACGGCCGATGCTTCCGGAAGGCCCGCGCCCGATTTTTCAAGCGTTTGGCGCGCAATCCTTCATGGCATTTGTGTTGCTCCCCTGTCTAGCCCAATGACCCCGCTCGCTCGTCCCGCCAGCCAATCTCCCCGTCTGGTCGCGCTCGACGGCGGCGGCCTCACGACCCACACCCGCGCGGCGCGCCGTCACGCGGCGGTCCTGCGACTCGGAGACCTGCTCGTCGGCGAAGGCCTCGCGACCCACGCGCAGATCCAGAAGGCGCTCCGACTGCAGAGCCAGTCGAAGACGTACATGCTGCTCGGCCACATCCTCGTCAACCAGAAGGTGATCACGCGGAGCCAGCTGCTATCGGTCCTCGACCGCCACCGGCGTCGCTCGAAGCTCGGCGAGCTGCTGGTCAAGTCCAAGGCGATCACGTCGAGCCAGCTGGAGATGGCGCTCACCGAGCAGCGGCGCTCGAAGCAGACGCTCGGCGAGGTGGTCGTCCGGCTGAAGCTCGTGACCGAAGAACAGATGCGGCGGGCCCTGTGCCAGCAGCTCCACATCAACTTCTTCGATCTCGACTCGATCGTGCTCGACCGGTCCCTGAGAGGGCTCATCAACCCGCGGTTCGCCCGGAAGCGGCTCGTCGTGCCGATCGCGCGCGTGGGCCAGACCCTGGTCGTCGCGATGGACGATCCGACGCGGCTCGCCGTCATCGACGACCTCAAGACGAGCACCGGCCTGGAGATCGAGGTGATCACGTCGACGACGGCCAGCATCCGTCGGGGCCTCGATCAGATGTACCCGTCGGTCGTGACGCCGGCCGCCGCCGAGCCCGCGATCACCGCCGTCCCCTACCCGGTCCCCAGCATCGTCGGCGAGCCGCACGTCCTGAGCTTCGAAGAGATCGACCGGCTCGCCGGGGAGAAGCTGACGTACGTCGACGTCCATCACGCGTCGGAAGGCACCGCGAGCATGGTGCGCCGGCTCTTGAAGCTGGCCGTCGAGTCGGGCGCCTCCGACATCCATCTCGAAGCGGTGGAGCACGGCATCCAGACGCGCTTCCGCATCGACGGCGTCCTGCGGGAGCTCGACCTCGACGACCTCGACGAGCTGATGAAACAGAATCGGGGCAAGCTCCTGTCGCGGCTCAAGATCCTGAGCAAGCTCGACATCGCCGAGCGGCGCCGGCCCCAGGACGGCAGCTTCCGCGCGCGCCTGGCGCGCGACGGGCAGACCGCCACCGTCGATTTCCGCGTCTCGATCATCCCGGGGTACTACGGCGAGAGCGCGGTGATCCGGATCCTCGATCCCCGCGGCCTTCCGCAATCGGTGGAAGGCATCGGCCTGCGCGCGCCCGTCGCCTTGCGGCTGCGTCAGCTCCTCCGGTCGTCCACCGGGATCGTGCTGGTCACCGGCCCGACCGGCTCCGGCAAGAGCACCTCGCTCTTCGGCGCCCTCAAGAGCGTCTACCAGCCCGGCATCAAGATCCTCACCGCCGAGAACCCGATCGAGTACGTCTGCGACACCTTCCGCCAGCACGAGGTCGACGAGCGCCTGGGAAACACCTTCGCCACGTTCCTGCGCTCGTTCCTCCGCCACGATCCGGACGTCATCATGATCGGCGAGATCCGGGACGGCGAGACCGCGAACCTCGCGTTCCGGGCCGCGCAGACCGGCCATCTGGTGCTCAGCACCTTGCACACGAACGACGCGATCAGCGCGGTGCCGCGGCTCCTCGACCTCGGGGTGGACGCCAACCTGATCGCGTCCTCACTGCTGGGCGTGCTGTCGCAACGGCTGGCGCGGGAGGTCTGCACGCAATGCCGGGAGCCGTACGCGCCGCCTCGAGAGCTCCTGGAGGAGACCCTCGGGACGTCCTGCCTGGACTTCGAGTGGTTCCGGGGCGCCGGCTGCGCGGCGTGCAACTACGCGGGCTACCGCGGCCGCATGGTGCTCTCGGAGCTGTGGACCCCGAACGACGCGGACATCGTGCTCATCAACAAAGGGGCGCCCTTCGAAGAGGTCCGCGAGAGCGCGCGGAAGACGACGCTCTCGATGGCGGACGACGTGGCCGAGAAGCTCGCGCTGGGCCGGACGAACCTCGAGGAGCTCATCCGGGCGCTTCCCCACTCGACGCTGCGCCAGCTCCAGCTCGGGACGGCCTAGCGCGCGGGGAGCGCGCGGCGAATCTCGTCGACGGTCGAGACGTAACCCGCCCGCAGCACCGCGGCGTCGGACGAGTAGTTGATGATGGTCGCGCCCAGCGCGATCATCTGCGATCCGCGCGAAGTCGAGGCCGGCGGCCTTGAGCAAGGTGAGGACCGCCGGCGTGCGGATCATCGTCACCCACGTGCCGATCTGGATCTCGCCCCGCTCGGCGCGGACGCGGTAGGCGTTCTCGTTCATTCCGGCGTCAGCTCATCAGCCCGTAGAACTTGCCCGCGTTCGCGCAGGTGATCTTGTGGACGACGTCCGCCGGGAGATGACCGAACTGCTCCTGGATGTAGCGCGACGACTGGGGCCAGACGCCGTCGGGGTGCGGATAGTCCGACCCCCACATGAGCGTCTCGACGCCCATGTCCTCGATCAGCTTGGTGCCGATCGGATCGAACTGGAAGGTCGCCCGGCACTGCCGCCGCCAGTAGTCGCTCGGCTTCATCGTGAGCCCGAGGTCGCGGAAGCGGTCGTCCCACTCGAAGTCCATCCGGTCGAGCGCGTAGGGGATCCAGCCGATGCCGCTCTCGCCGAACGAGATGCGGATGTTCGGGTAGCGCTCGAGGACGGCCGCGCCGATCACGGCGGCCAGGATGTTGACGAGGTTCATCTGGAATCCGGCCACGCTCGTGAAGAACGCGGCGCGGCGGGTCTGACCGGTCTGGCGCTCGCGGACCCCCGGCGGCAGCGACGGGAACGTGTGGAAGTGCAGCGGCAGGTTCACGTCGTTCACGGCCTGCCAGAGCGGCTCCCACATCGGATGCCACATGGGCTCCATGTCCCACGAGCACGACAGCTCGAGACCGCGCAGGCCGAGCCGCGCCACGCGGTAGATCTCCTTGACCGCCGCGTCGAGGTTACCGTACGGCAGGCACGCCAAGCCGATGTGGCGCTCGGGATAGTGCTTGCAGAAGTCGACGAGCCACTCGTTGTAGATCCGGAACATCTCACCGGCCGCTTCGTGGTCGCCCAGCCGCGTCGCGGCCCCGAGGATGCCGAAGAGGACTTCCGCCTGGACGCCGTCGCGATCCATGTCCTTGACGCGTAGGTGCGGATCGGCCGGGCGGCGGATCCCCTTCTTGCCGTCGTCGTAAAGCCCGGTCGCCGCCATCACGTCCACGCGCTGGTTCTGTCCGGGCACGTACTTCGTGCCCGTCGAGCCGATGCCGCCGACGAGCCCGAACGGCGCGCCCTTCTTCGTAGTCCACTGCGGGCCGTCGGGTCCGTCCACGACGTACGGCATGCGGTCTTTCATCACCGCGGAGGCGTTCGACGTGAAGAGATCGGGCGGGAGCCAGGGCATGTCGATGTGGCAGTCGGCCGAGATCCGCGTGTAGTGCATGTCGCCCTCCTGTCGCTGCCCCGAAGCCTGCGACGCTGAGCGATGCTAGTCCCGGAGCGACCGCTGGGCAAGCGAAGACTCGAGCGGCTACACTCGACGGGCATGGAGCGGAGCGCGCGGCGGCGCCGGGCGAGCGGAACGACCGTCGTCGGGGTCATCGCCGACACGCACGGGCTCCTGCGACCAGAAGCGGTCGCGGCGCTCGCGTTCGTCGACCTGATCGTGCACGCCGGGGATATCGGCTCGGCGGCGCTCCTCGACGCGCTCGCCACGATCGCGCCGGTCCTGGCCGTGCGCGGCAACAACGACCGCGGCCGCTGGGCGGCCGCGCTTCCAGAAACCGTGACGACCGAGATCGCCGGCGTTCGTCTCCACGTCGTTCACGACCTCAAGACGCTCCGAGGCGACCCCGCCGCGCTCGGCGTCGACGTGGTCATCTCGGGCCACTCGCACAAGCCGAGGGTCGAGCACCGATCGGGGCTCCTCCTGCTGAACCCCGGGAGCGCCGGACCGCGCCGCTTCAGCCTGCCGATCGCCGTCGCGCGTCTGAGCCTCCGTCGTTCCGGCGCCCGGGCCGAGATCGTCGAGCTCCGGCGCGGCCTTGACGGAGCCAAGGTACGCGGCGCAGTATCGCCCCCATGAAGAAGGACATCTCGAGCCTGCGCTCGACCCTCGAATACCTGGAGACGGCCGGCGAGCTGGTCCCGACGGACGTCGAGGTCGACCCGCACCTCGAGGTCGCGGCGATCCAGAAGCACTTCGACGGCGGTGCCGCCCTGCTCTTCAACAAGGTGAAGGGCTACCCGAACGCGCGCATCTGCAACAACATCTTCGCCAGCGCCGAGCGCATCGCGCGACTCCTCGACGTCGGCGATCCGCGCCAGCTCAAGCACAAGGTGGTCGAGGCGCTCCGCGCTCCCCTGCCCCCGGTCGAGGTGAAGGACGGGCCCTGCCAGGAAGTGGTCGTGACGAAGGACATCGATGTGTGGGACGTGGTGCCGATGATCTCGCACTCGGACAGCGATCCGGGCCGGACGCTCGGGGCCGGCACCACCGTCGTGCGCGGCGAGCATTTCTGGGGCGGTTCCCACATCGGCTACAACCGCATGAACTTCCGCGGGCCCGACTACTCGAGCTTCCAGATCTCGCCGGGCTCGCACATGGACCAGATCGCCACGCACTGGTACCGCCAGGGCCCCATCCCCGTCACCGTCAACATCGGCATCCCGCCGACCTGCACGATGATGGCGGGCTCGGGATTCACCTATGTGATCCTGCCGCGCGGGTGCGACGAGCTCGGCGTGGCCGGCGCGCTCCAGGGCTACCCGGTGGAGCTCGTACGGGCGCGCACGCAGGACGCCTGGTCGATCGCGAACGCGGAGTACGTCGTCGAGGGCTACATCGACACGACGCAGAAGGTGTGGGAGAGCCCGCTCGCGGAGAAGGACGACGCGCAGGGCGTGCACCCCTTCCATCCGGAGTGGTCGGGGTACATGGGCAAGTCGTACCGGACGTACAGGTTCCAGGCGACGGCTCATCGTCCACGGCATGGACGAGCACTTCATCGACGGGGTGGTGCGCGAGGCGTGCTTCCTCGAGCTCGCCGAGCGCATCGTGCCCGGGCTTTGCGTCGACACGCACATCCCGATGGGCATGACGGACTGGGGCGGCGTGATCTTCCAGGTCAAGAAGCGCCGCGCCCGCGACGAGGGCCTGCACCGCAACATCTTGACGGCCGCGCTCTCGATCTCGCTGGGCGCGCGTCTCGGCATCGTCGTCGACGAGGACGTCGACATCTACAACGTCGAGGACGTCTTGTGGGCGCTCACCACCCGCGTGAACCCCAAGGAGGACATCCTGACGATCTGCGAGGGCGGCTTCGGCCAGACCTTCCAGCCCGCGGAGCGCAGCTCGGCGGGCGATCGGCAGTGGACGCAGAGCAACATCCGGTTCTCGGGCGCGATGGGCATCGACGCGACGCGGCCGTTCGTCCACAAGGACGCCTTCGAGCGCGCCCGCTACAACGTCGAGGTCGTGGATCTCGCCAAGTTCTATTCGCCCGAGCAGATCCAGAAGGCGAAGGCCGGACAGCGCGACTACGCCAAGTTCCTGGCGGAGCGTGGGATCTGACGACCGCTCAGGGCGCGCCGCGCGAGAAGAGCGAGGCCAGCTGGTCGTTGCCGCTCGCGATGTGGTGCGAGGCGAGCACCACCAGCACGACGCCGATCGCGATCGAGGCCGTCAGCCAGATCCGATGCCGACTCCTGCCGGCGGCGCCGATGTGCGGAATGGTCACCAGGACCGGCAGCCGGCTGAACGCCCGAAGCTCCTCGACCGTGTGAAACGATCCGTCGAGCCGATCGGCGACCAGCACCGCGACCGCCGCGACTCCGAGGCCGAGGCCCAGGCCGAACACAACGAACAGAAGTCGCCGCGGCGCGACCGCGCTCTGCGCCGTGACGGCCGGATCCAGGATCCTGAACTCCTCGCCGACCGCGGCGGTCGCCTTCGGCGAGCGCTCGAGCGCGCCGATCTCCGCCTTCAATCGGATGACGTCCGGGTGCCGGGGAGTATAGACCTCCTGCATCTGCATCAGTTCCTGGTTGAGTCGGGTGAGTCGAGCGGCGCTCGCCTGGCGCACCAGCATCTTCGCATTTTCCTCGATGTAGAAGGCGGCCAGGACGTTGGCGACTCGCGCGACGGTCTCCGGATCCCGGGCGCGAAACGTGATGCCGAAGGCGACAGTGGTCGGTCGACCCGCCAGCTCAGCCCTCACGAGCTTCACCTGAATGTCGCGCCGCAGCCGTTCGACCGCGGTCGCATGCGCGCCCCACTCCCTGAGCTCGGGGTAGAGATTGAACGATGCCATGAGCGCCATGAGCCGGGCCTGACTCAGCACTTCTTGCCCGATCGTCTGCAGCCGTGTCTCGAGCTCGCCGGCGATCAGCGATTTCCCGATGCCCTCGGTGGTTCCGGGATGCTCGACCAGCACCGTCGCCGTCGCGCGGTAGATGTCGGGCAAGGACATCGCGATCGTCCCTGCTCCAGCGAAGACCACGAGGAAGACGGCCCCCGCCAGCCACGCGTGGCGTTGCAAGACCGCGAGCGCGCGCGTGGGCTCGGCGACATCGCCGTTGGGCGCCGTGCGGGTCACGAGCGTCTCGCCGTGCTCTCGCCGGGCCGTGGTCATCTCAGGGCACGACCAGCGTGTCGCCGGGCTGCAGGAGGAACGTCTCCAGCTCGCCCTTCGAGACGACGGTGTCGTAGTTGCACGGAATCCGCGTCACCGTCGAGCCCTCCATGCGCAGGATCACCATCTTCGAGCGACGGGCAAAATCGTTGAACCCGCCCGCGAGCGCGATCGCATCGAGGACGGACGCGCGGCTTCCGACGTCGTAGCGGCCGGGCTTCTTCACCTCGCCGACCACCGCCACCTTGCGGCTGTGGATCTCCCTGACGATCACCGACACCTCGGGCGCGGCGACGTACCGGGCCAGCCGCCTGGTCAGATCGGCCTTGAGCTGCTTGGGGGTGAGGCCGGCGGCCTGGACGTCGTCGAGCAGCGGCAGCGAGATCTTGCCGTCGGGGCGCACCGGGACCGTGCGGCTGAGACCCGTGTTGTTCCACACGGTGACGTCGAGGATGTCCTCGGGCCCGATCGTGTACGCCGCCGGCGACGCCGCAGGCGCCGCGCGAGAGTTCCCAGGTCCCAGCACCAGCATCACCGCCGCGGCCGCCGCCCCCATCCATCGCATCGTCATGGCGCCCTCCGCCGAATCGGCCGCCACGGACTCATCGGTCCGATTGCGCGACCGCACTACCACGATAGGGGTAGAACCCGGGCGGGCTCTACTCGGAGAACCCCGGATACGTCGGCGGAAAATACCCGAGCCGTCGCGGGCCCTTCCAGAAACTCGGCGGCGCTGCGCGGAACGATGAGTGCTGGCGCGCACGGGCGCCTTGACGGCACGGTCGGCGCCGGAGCACTATCGCTCCGGGCGGGCCGGCAGCGGCGATCGGCTCCGGCCGGAGAAGGGAGAGCGCATGGACTTCGGAATCTTCACGGAGCAGATACGGCGCGGCAGCACGCAGAGCCAGTGGTTCCAGGAGCTGCTCGAGCTCGCCGACGCGGGAGAGCAATGGGGGCTCGACGTCGTGTGGCTGGCCGAGATGCTGGTCAACCCCGCCCGTTCGGTCCTGTCGGCGCCCCTGCTCGTGGCGAGCTGGATCGTGGCCCGCACGCGCCGCCTGCGCGTGGGGACGGCCGTGCAGCTGCTGCCGCTGAACCATCCGCTCCGCGTCGCCGGCGAGGTCGCGACGCTCGATCATCTGAGCCAGGGACGGTTCGACTTCGGGATCGGCCGGAGCGGCGGGCCGCGCGCGTACGACGCGGTCGGCGTTCCGTACGAGGAGAGCCAGGCGCGCTTCTTCGAGGCACTGGAGATCATTCTCGAAGCATGGAAGGGCGAGCCCTTCAGCTACGAGGGCAAGTTCTATCGCTTCAGGGATGCGACGGTCACGCCGCGGCCGTACCAGCGGCCGCACCCCCCGGTTCGGATGGCCGCCACCACCGTCGAGACGTTTCCGCACGTCGGCCGAATGGGATTGCCCATCTTCGTCGGCCTTCGCGGCATGGCCACCCCCGAGCTGGCCGCTTGCGTGAAGCGCTATCGCGAGGCTTGGCGCGAGGCCGGGCATCCCGGCGACGGCGACGTGTGCCTGCGCATTCCCGTGTACGCGGCGCCCACCGAGAAGGCCGCGCTGGAGGAGCCACACGAAACGATCATGTACTACTTCCAGCGTCAGGCGGATCTCACGCGCGCGCCGATCGGGCGCGCCGGCACCGGCCCGGTCGACCGGCGGGTCACGCAGGCCAAGACCCTGTCGGCCCTCTCGTATCCCGAAATCCTCAGCACCAAGGTCGCGTTCGGGACGGGCCCGGCGCTCGTGGATCGCTTCGCCCAGCTTCGGGAAGAGCTCGGTCTCAATGGCGTCGCGGCCGAGCTGAACCCCGGCGGGCTCCTGCCGATGGAGCAAGAGAAGCGCAGCCTGCAGCTCCTCACGCAGCAGGTGATGCCCACGTTCAAGTAGCCCGCGCAATCGCCCGCGACCGCGAAAGGGAGCGTCCGATGGCCACACGCGACAACGGCGCCACGAAATTCGAGACCGTCCGCTACGAGCCGAGGGGCGCCATCTGCCACATCGTCCTGAACCGCCCGGAGAAGCTCAACGCCGCCAACGATCAGCTCGTCGAGGAGGTCAATAACGCCCTCTTCGAATTCGACGCCGACCCCGAGCTCCAGGTCGCGATCGTCAGCGGCGCCGGCCGGGCCTTCTGCTCCGGCGCCGACGTGCGTCAGCGCCAGCTGCGCACCCGGGAAGAGCTCAAGCGGCTGGGCGGGCCCGCCGGCCGGCGCTCACGCGAGAACGGACTCGGCGACACCGTCAACTGGAAGCCGGTCGTCGCCGCGGTGCACGGGTACGCGCTCGGTCTCGGCTACTCGCTCTCTCAGTCCTGCGACCTGGTCGTGGCGGCCGCCGGCACGAAATTCCAGATCCGAGAGGTGCAGCGCGGGCTCGCCAGCGGCCAGCATTGGGTGGCGACGTGGTTCTGGACCGGCAGCCGCTTCGCAAACGAGGTCGCGCTCACCGGCCGCATGTTCACCGCGGAGGAAGCGCTCCAGCACGGCATGGTGAATCGCGTCGTGCCCGAGGCGGAGCTGATCCCGGCCGCCGAGGCGCTGGCCGCCGAGATCCTCGAGAACCCGCCGCTGTCCGTCCGCGCCAACGTGCGGGTCATGCGCTGGTTCGTGAACGAGATGCAGAGGCAGTCGCGCTACTACACGCAGGGCCTCGGCCTGCACCTGAGCGAGGACTTCCAGGAATCGGCGCGCGCGTTCATCGAGAAGCGCAAGCCGACGTTCAAAGGGCGCTAGCGGAGCGAGCGCGCGGCGGGGTGGGGCACCGGGGGGGGGTACGCGAGGCTGCGTCACCCGTTCGCCCGAATCGCGGCTCTTCGAGCCGCGCACGGGACGAAGGGGTCCCACTTCGCCTCGCGTACCTCCCCGTGCCCCACCCCGCCGTGCGCTGATCGCGCTTTGCGGGCGTCGAATATTCAGTCGGCGAACTGGGCGGCGCGCCAGCGAAGGGCGGCGCCGAGACCTTCTTTCTCGCGGATCTCGTCGAACTTCACGCCGACTTCGGTGCGCGCGGCGTAGACCGCGGCGAGGATGTCGAGGCCGGCGTTGATCGCGTTCCGGAATCCGGCCGACTCGGCGCCGCGGTTGATGGCGAGCTTCGTGCCCGCGAGCGCCTCCGGCGAGATCAAGGCCATCCGCCGCGCGAACTTCAGGGTCGCGGTCGCCAGCTCGGCCCGCGGGACGACGCGGTTCACCATCCCGTACTGCAGCGCGGTCCGCGCGTCGATCGGGTCGCCGAAGAACAGAAGCTCGCGGGCGCGCTTGAGGCCGATAATGAACGGCATGACCAGTGCGGGGCCGACATTCGAGAAGCGGATCTCCGGCTCGCCGAAGAGCGCATCGTCGGCGGCGATCGTGAGGTCGCACATCATCACGAGCTCGCAGCCCCCGCCGAGACAGTGGCCCTGCACCGACGCGATCACCGGCTTCTTCATCTCCCACGGCGTCAGCTCGAGCTGGACGTCGTCGGTGAGCGAGGCGTGCCAGGCGAGCGCATTGCCGCGCCGGGCCGCCCGGGCCGGGTTGGGCGAGATGTCGTAGCCGGCGCAGAAGCTCCGGCCCTCGGCGCGCAGGACGACGACGCTGGTGGCCGGGTCGCGATCGGCTTCGTGGAAGCGCTCGACGAGCATCTTCTTGAGCTCCGCGCTGATCGCGTTGAGCTTGTCGGCCCGATTGAGCGAGACGATGCCGACGCGGCCGTCGGTGGCGTAGGTCACGAGCGGCGTGGTCATGGCGGGCTCCTCAGGAATCGGACGGTGTCGGGATCACGAGCGAGATGCGGTTCTTGCCTGCGACGTGCGCGTACTCGACGCGCTCGGCGATCGCGGCGACCAGGGCCACGCCGAGCCCGCCGACCGGTCGCTCCTCGACGCCGAGGCTATCGTCGGGCACACCGACTCGGGCGAACGGATCGTACGGACGGGCCGTGTCCTCGTAGGTGAGCGCGATCGAGCCGGGCTGGATCGCGAACACGAGATCGATGGGCGCTTCGCTGTCGGTCCCGTGGCCGTGCACGACCGTGTTCGTGAACAGCTCCTCGACGAGCAGGGTCAGTCGAAGACACGCCTTGCGCGGCACGCCGCTCTGCGCGCAGATGTCGGCGATGAATTGCGCCACTGCGGGTAGGGTATCCCGACGGGCCGGGAAGGTCCTGTGGTGGTTTCCGGTATTCGCGTCGTGGCTCGTGCGCGCCTCCGGATCTCACGAGATGTCGAGAGCGACTCGGCTACTATATATACATCGGGTTGCGCGTCGGGCGGCTGTGCATTCCGGAATCGGCCCGACGATTGCGCGAGGTGTGAAGGACCGAGGAGGACATCATGAGATCCGCATTGATTGCCTTGACGCTGCCGATGATTCTGGCCTTCGGTGTCGCGGTCGCCGCGGCCCAGGAGGCCGGACAGATCAAAACCTCGAAGGGCGCGGCCCAGGTCGAGCGCGCCGGTCGGAAGCTCCCCGCCAAGGTCGGCCAGGTCGTGCAGCAGGGGGACGTGGTGGTCACCGGCGCCGACGGCTCGGTCGGCATCACGTTCCGCGACAACAGCCTGATCTCGATCGGACCGGACAGCGTGCTCGCGATCGATCGCTTCGCCTTCGACTCGACGACCCACCAGGGGGCCTTCGACAGCTCGCTGAAGCAGGGCACCCTCGCCGTCGTGTCCGGAAAGCTGGCCAAGCAGTCCCCCGAGGCGATGAAGGTGAAGACGCCGGCGGCGATCCTCGGCGTGCGCGGGACCGAGTTCCTTGTTCGTACCGGCCCAGCGAAAGACTGAATCCCGGCTCGCCCGGACGCCACACCTCGCCTGGCTGGCGCCGCTCGCGCTGACTGTCCTGGCGGGCTGCGCCAGCCGGAACGATCTGTACGTTCTCCTCCCCGGCAAGGACGGAAAGACCGGCGCCCTCATCATCGAGAGCGACGGGCAGAAGCAGACCCTCGACAAACCCTACGCCGCGGCGCGCGTGAAGAACGTCGGCAGCGTGGATGGCTTCAAGAGCTCCGAGGCCGAGGTGAAACAGGACTTCGGTCCGGCGCTCGCGGCGCAGCCGAAGCGTCCGGTGTCCTTCTACCTCTACTTCGAGACGGACACCGACGAGTTCGTGCCGGAGTCCAGGGCGCTCGTCAACCAGATCTTCGCCGAGATCGCCCGCCGGCCGGCGCCCGAGGTCGTCATCATCGGACACACCGACCGCGTCGGCACCCCGCAGCACAACGACGCGCTCTCGCTCCGGCGCGCCGAGCGCTGCCGCGACGAGCTGATCAAGCTCGGCATCCCGAAAGTTCGGATCTCGGTGGCGGGCCGCGGGTCGCGCGAGCCCGAGGTTCGCACTGCGAGCCAGGTGTCGGAGCCGCGCAACCGGCGCGTCGAGATCAGCGTCCGCTAGGCCCTTTCCAGCGCAACACGAGGATCGCCATGTCGTCGGTTGACTCGACGCCGTCGGCGAACCGGCTGACCTCGAGACGGATCGCCTCACCGATCTCTGCGGCGCTCGCCGCGCGGCCGACTTTCTCGAGCAGCGCCTCGAAGCGGGCCCGTCCATACGCCTCGGCCTTCGGGCTCATGGCGTCGAGCACGCCGTCGGTCACGAGGCAGATCGTGTCACCCCGCGCGAGGCTGCGGGCGCTCGCCGCGTACGGAAAGCGGTCCACGACGCAGAGGGGTGGGCCGCCGCCGTCCGCGAGGCGGACCAGCGGCCGGTCGCCGTTCGGCAGCAGATAGAGCGGCTCGTGGCCCGCGTTGCAGTATTCGAGCAGGCCGCTGCTGGCGTCGAGGATACCGGCCAGCATCGTGACGAAGAGCCCTTCGGCGTTGTCCCGCGAGATCTCGCGGTCGGCTTCGCGCATCACCGCATCGACCGATCCGACGCCCCGCAGCGCGGCGCTCTTGTAGAGCGCCTTGCTCACCGCCATGAAGAGGCTGCCCGGCAAGCCCTTGCCCGCGACGTCTCCGATCAGGAGGCAGAGCCGGTCGCGATCGAGGGAGAAGAAGTCGTAGAGATCGCCGCCGACCTCACGCGCCGGCTCGAGGAGCGCATAAAGGTCGAGGCGCGCGTCGCCGGGAAACGCGGTCGCCGGGTTCGGGAGGCTGCCCATCTGGATCCGGCGGGCGGCTTCCAGCTCGCCGGCGAGGCGCGCGGCCTCCTCGCGCTGCTGCTCGACCTGGCGGCGCAGAGCCTGGCGGTGGCGCTCGGTCTCGGCGAGCGTGACCACCAGCATCGAGGTGAAGAGGGTGCCGAGCGCGAGCGACGGGGACGCGGCGTCGAGCAGGATCCCGCTCTTCAGATAGAGCAGCGCGCCCGCGGTCACGATGGCGCCGACCATCAGCGCGTAGAGCGCCACCGAGGCGAGGGCCGACCCCCGCGGCATGATCACGATGAGCAGGAGGCCGCCGGCCAGCAGCAGACCCGCTTCGGCCCAGCCGACGGCGCGCGGCCGCGTGAGCAGATCGGTGTCGAACATGTTCTCCAGGAGCTGGGCGTGGATCTCGACGCCGGACATCCGGTCGGCCGCCGGCGTTGCCTGGTAATCCGAGAGACCGAGCGCGGTGACGCCGATCAGGACGAGCTTGCGCTCGAGCAGCTGCCGATCGACCTTCCCGGCGAGGAGATCGGCCGCCGAGACGAAGCGCTCCGGGTCGGGCCGCGCGAAGTGCAGGCGCACGCTGCCGTCGCGCTCGGTGGGAACGAACAGATCGCCGACACCCACCGCCTCGACCCCCGACGCCCCGGTGCGCACGGTCAGCACGGGCTCACCGATCGCGACACGGAGAATCTCGATGCCGAACGAGGGAACCAGCTCGTCGCCGACGGCGGCGACGAGCGGCATCCGTCGCACCACGCCGCGCTCGGTGTCCACGTTCAGGAGACCGTGCCCCTTCACGACGCGGTCGATCTCCTCGGCGCTGTGCAAGGTGGCCTCGAATCGGCGCACGAGTGGTGTCGGATCCCCTCCGACGATGCGAAACGGCACGCGCCGGACCGTGCGCCGCGGTCCCGCGTCGGCCTCCAGCCCGGCCACGCCGAGCACCACCGGCGACGTTTGTAGGGTTCGCGCCAGGACCGCGTCGTTGCTCGGCAGGCGGGATAATCGCTGGGTCAGGTCCTGGCCAATGCCGGGGACGAACTCCGGCAGGCGCCCGGGCGAGAGTCGATCCGCCTCGGGCATCACGATGTCGATGCCGATCGCCGCGGGGTCGGCCTCCGCAACCTTGGCCACCAGCTGAGCGAGCCACGTCCGCGGCCACGGCCACTGCCCGTGCAGCCGAAGGCTTTCGTCGTCGATCGCCACGATGACGGCCGGCGCCGAGTGACGGGTGCGTGGCGCCCATCGTTGATAGGCGTCGAAGGCCGCGAGCCGGACGAGACCGAGGCCGAAGAGCTCGGGCGCGGCCTCGACCGCCAGGAGCAGCGCCAGTATCGCGATCCCGAGGGGGCGGCCGCGGCTGCCGCACAGGACCCGAACCCAACGCCGCTCCGACCAGTGCATCGGGCTCAGGCCGGAAGGCTCAGAGAGCGATTTCCATGCCGTCGTAAGCGGCCAGGATCTCCACCCGCCGGTCGGTGCGGGTGATCTCCTCGAGTCGGCGCGTCTCGGCGAGCAGCGCGGCGATTCGCTCGTCATCGGAAACGGGCTCGTGGTGGTAGAGGCACAGACGCTTCGCGTGCGCCATCTGACACAGCTCGAGCCCGACGACGTTGCTCGAGTGTCCCCAATCCTCTTTGATCGAGGTGGCCTCGGCCAGCGAGTACTGCGAGTCGAAGATGACCAGGTCGGCGTCGCGGAAGAACTCCGCGAACGCCTTGATCTCCGTCAGATCGTCTTGCTTGTGCTCGGCATCAGTCGAGTAGACAACCACCTTGTCGCCCGCCTGGAACCGGTAGCCGTACGAGTCGCCGCCGTGGCGCTGGAGCTTGGGTCGGACTCGCAGCCCGGCGATCTCGTACTCGCGGTCGGGCTCGAGCCGCACGAACTCGATCGTGGCGGACAGGCGCGAGAAATCGACCGGGAAGCACGGCGCCGCGTGCTGGCCCCGAAAGGCCTCCTCGAGGTCGGCGTGGCAGCCGTAGATCTTGATGTGGTTGCCGGCCTGGTAGGCGGGCATGAAGAACGGAAAGCCCATGATGTGGTCCCAGTGCGGGTGGGACATGAACGCGTGAAATCGCTGGCCCGAGGCGTCGCGCGTGCCGAGGACCTCGTTGCCGAAGACGCGAGCGCCGGAGCCCAGATCGCAGAGGACGTAGTCCCGCCGGTCCGTGACGATCTCCACGCACGACGAGTTGCCGCCGAACGTGCGCGAGCCCGCGAAGTCGAGCTCGCGGTCGAGGAAGGCCGCCGCCTGCTCGGGCGTCTCGAGTTTACGTCCAGAGGCGCGGGTGAGGGCCGCGATCAGCTTGCGCCGCACCTCGGCCGACGTCATGGCCACCGGGATCGAGCCGCGCGTGCCCCAGAACTTGACTGTCAAGCGCCCGTCAGGCGGCATCGAACGTGGCCAGCGCCTTGGGCGAGAGCCGAGCGAGCCCCTCGCGGACCGACGGGAAGACGTCGAGGACCATGGTGAACCGGCTGATATCGAAGATCTCTCGCACGGCCGGCTGCAGGGCCGCGATGCCGAGCGAGCCGCGCTGGGCCTTGGCCTGCTTGGAGGCCAGCATGAGCACACGCAGCCCTACGCTGCTGATGTACTCCACCCCTGCGAAGTCCAGGACCACCCGGTCCTGCCCCTCCGCGCAGCGAGTCATGTAGGGCGCCAGGGCGATCTTGAAGTCCTCCGACGTGGCGTGATCGATGCGGCCCACGGGGGACAGCACCACCGTGTCCACGTAGCGTTTCGGCCTCAGGTCCATGTCGGCTCCATGGGAAATGGTCCGCCGCGCAGGATTCAATGCTATCACCCAGCCCCGCGGAAGCCGGCATCCTGCCGTTCCAGGCCCGATCGCGATGCGCCGCCGGTTGACCCGGCCGGCCGGGCCGGCGCAATATCGCCGGGGCGGCGCGGGCTTGGCCGCCATCGAGGGCACATGGATCAGGCGCTGAGCGACGTCACGGTGCTGGACCTGGGACAGGTCATCGCCATGCCCTTCTGCACGATGCTCCTGGCCGACATGGGAGCGCGGGTGATCAAGGTCGAGTCGCGGGAGCGCGGGCAAGAGCGCGTCTCTCTGGGCATCAAGCGCAGGCGCAACGGCGTCGAGGAGCGCGTGCCCGCGGCGCAGTACCGGGACCGCAACAAGCTCGGTATCACCCTCGAGCTGAAAACCCCGCGTGGCGTCGAGCTTTTCAAGGAGCTCGTTTGCCGCTCGGACGTGGTGACCGAGAACTTCAGCGTCGGCACTCTCGAGCGCCTCGGGCTCGGCTACGAAGACCTCAAAGTGGTGAAGCCCGACATCATCTACGCCTCGATCACGGCCTTCGGCCAGGACGGACCGTACGCTGCCCAGCGCGGCTACGACATGCTGGCCCAGGCGATCAGCGGCTACATGAGCATCACCGGCTTCCCCGATCATCCGCCCACCCGCTCGGGTCAGTCGATCTCGGACTATTACGCCGGGATGCTCTGCGCCTTCAGCATCGTGTCGGCGCTGCACTACCGTCAGCGAACGGGCCACGGCCAGCGCATCGACCTGGCGCTCCTGGACAGCTTGCTCATCGCCCTCGACAACCTCGGCGAGCGCTACACGGTCGGCGGCGAGATCCTCACACGCGCGGGCAACGTTTCGTTCGGCGGGTCCAGCTCGGGCGTCTATCCGACGACCGACGGCCACGTCGCGATCGCCGCCGGAGCCAGCGACGCGGTCTGGCGCCGCTTCTGCGAGATCATCGGCCGGAGCGATCTCACGACGGACGCCGGATTCGCGACGGCCGCGGCCCGGCGCGACCGGCGCGACCAGGTCGCCGCCATCATCCAGGGCTGGACGAGCGCGCGCTCCAAGGCCGAAGTCGTCAAGACGCTGTCCACCGGCGGTGTCCCCGCCGCCCCGGTCAACAACGTCGCGGAGATGGTCGCCGATCCGCAGGTGCAGGCCCGCGAGATGTTCGTGGAGCTCGACCATCCGACCTACGGCCGCCTGAAGACGACCGGCACGCCCTTGAAGCTTTCCGAGACTCCGGGCCGTGTGAAGTGGCTCGCCCCGATCCCCGGCGAGCACAACAAAGAAGTCTTCGTCGACCTCCTCGGCCATTCGCTAGACGAGCTCGCCCAGTGGAAGGCGGAAGGCGTCATCTAGCTGGAGGCGGCGGTGGGGCGGAGCGGGCGGGGTAGGGGTCGAGACGACCACGCGGCACACGTGCGCTGCCGCGCGGCGGCGGGGCTACATCCCGGCGCACGTCGTCCGCCGCACGCCGGACGGCCACGGGTCCCTTCGACCCCTACCCCGCCCACTCCGCCCCGCCCCGGCACGGCAAGAGATCGACGCTACTCGAGGGGGACGAAGACGGAGACGCGAGACTCTGGGCCGACCTCGCGCGTCGCGTGTCCTTGGCCCGTCAGATCCTCGGCGATGAGGATGTCGCCCGTGCCCAGCCGGCGTACCGTGCCGTCGCCGATCTCGATGTCGACCGCACCGGAGAGCGTGAACACGGCGTAGCGGCCTGGCGCGTGGTGCCACGGGTTGGAACGCGTCGGCTCGAAGCGGCGGATGACGATGCCGCTGCCGGGGATCAGCTCGGCGCTCTCCGACTTGTCGCCGCGCGGCTCGAGCTTCGGCACGATCTCTTCGAAGTGTGACTTGCCGTCGGAACCGGTGTGGATGCGGATGATGTCCATAGAACCTCCCGCGTCAAGGTAGCATCACGCAAGAGCGCGGGGGTCGCGATAGTATGTGGGCACCAAGAGAGGAGACCGACACATGCGCTTCGGCATCTTCACGAGCATGGGGGGCCAGACCTGGGCGGGCGTGCTGGACCTCTGGAAGCATCTCGAGGCGAGCCGGTGGGACATCGCCTGCGTGACCGATCACTTCATGCCGAACACGAAAGAACGCGAGGGCGCGATGCTCGAGTCGTGGAGCACGCTCAGCGCCCTGGCGGCCCTGGTGCCGCGGCTCCGGGTCGGAACGATCGTCCTCGGCAACACCTATCGCCATCCGGCCCTGGTCGCCAAGATGGCCGCGCAGGTCGACATCATCTCCGGCGGACGGCTCCTGCTCGGCCTGGGCGCGGGATGGCAGCAGAACGAGCACAAGGCGTACGGCATTCCCTTCTACACGATGCGCGAGCGGCTCGAGCGGCTCGATGAGGCCTGCCACGTGATCCGGTCGCTGTGGAAGGAGCGGCGCACCACGTTCGAGGGGCGCTACTACCAGCTCTCCGACGCCCCCCTCGACCCCAAGCCGGTGCAGACCCCTCACCCCGAGCTGATGATCGGCGGCGGCGGCGAGCGCATCACGCTCAAGATCGTCGCCAAGCACGCCGACCACTGGAACTGCTGGGGCGGGCCGCGGGTCCTCGCGCGAAAGGGCAAGATCCTCGACGATCACTGCGCCGCGCTCGGCCGAGACCCCAAGAGCCTCAAGCGCTCTGCGAACATGTCGCTGCTGATCACCGACAACAAGATCGAAGTCGACCAGCTCGCCGACACGATCGCCAAGCGCATGGGCCGCCACGCCGCCGACGCGCGCGACACGTGCCTGGCGGGCACGCCCGACCAGATCCGCGAGCAGCTCCACCAGCTCCGGTCGGCGCGGGTCGACACGCTGTTCATTCCAAGCATGTTCCGGCCCATCGACGAGCTGCGACGCGACCTCGACCGGTTCATCACGGAGATCGCGCCGGCCTTCCGGTAACGCGCGTCGTGGGCCGTCGGTGAGCGCGCTCGAAGGACAGGTCCAGACGGTGCTCGGCACCGTGGGGCCGGACGCGCTCGGCATCACCCTGCCCCACGAGCACCTCCTGATCGACTTCACGGTGATGTTCGCCGAGCCGGCGGCCGCCAGCGACAAGGGGCGGGCGTGGGAGCCGGTGAGCCTGGCGAACCTCGGCTGGGTCCGCCAGAACTTCAACGCGAACCTCGACAACCTCCGGCTGCTCGACGAGCAGGTGGCGCAGGACGAGATCTTGCTGTTCAAGCGCGCCGGCGGCCGGACCGTCGTCGATCCGACCCCCAAGACGATCGGCCGCGATCCCCAGGCACTCGCCCGCATCGCCCGCGCCACCGGTCTCAACGTGGTCATGGGCACCGGCTACTACGTCGACGCCTCGCATCCACCCGACATGGGCCGCCGCTCGGTGGACGATCTCGCGCGGGAGATGATCGCCGACGTCACCTCGGGAGTCGGCGACACGGGCATCCGCGCCGGTCTCCTCGGCGAGATCGGCACCACGTACCCCTGGACGGAGAACGAGCGGAAGGTGCTGCGCGCGGCGGTCGTCACCCAGCGCGAGACCGGCGCCCCTCTCATGGTCCACCCCGGGCGGCATCCGGACATGCCGATGCAGCTGGTGGAGCTAGTCCGCAAGGAAGGCGGAGATCTGCGCCGCACGATCATGTGTCACATCTGCCGCACGATCAGCGACGTGCGGGCGGTGATCGACCTCGCCCAGGCCGGCATCTGGCTCGAGTACGACCTGTTCGGGATGGAGAACTCGTTCTATCCCTACAATCCGAGCTTCGACATGCCCAACGACGGCGGGCGCATGGCACACGTGCTCGCGCTCATCGCCGCCGGCCATCGCGATCAAATCTTGTTGTCGCACGACATCGCCTACAAGACCTCGCTCGTGAAGTACGGCGGCTACGGCTACCACCACCTGCTGGTGAACGTGGTGCCCCGGCTTCGCGCCAAGGGGCTGGACGACGCGGGGCTCGCCCGCCTTCTCGTCGAGAATCCGGCCCGCGCCTTCGCCTTCGCATGAGCACGGGGCTCGGCCGTGGGGCGGGCCGCCGCTTCGGCTCGGGCTGGATCAGCGGGGTCCTCGCGGTCACCTGCGGCGCACTCGGCTACGGCGGTGTTCTCTGCCTGTTGTTTCCGAGCTGGCTCACCACGCCGTCGGCGCGCGCGCTCTATCCGCTCGAGCTGGTCCGCTTTCTGATCTACGTGATGCTCGTGCTCGGCTTCGGCCTGGGTGCCTTGAGCGTGGTGCTGCGGCGCCGCAAGGTGCTCGGCTTCACCGGGATCGCGCTCGCCACCGCGGGCACCTTGCTCGGCGGCTCGTCCGCCGAGATCGGGACGCTCGGCGGGACGACGGCCGTGGGGCTCGACTGGTTCCTGCTGAACCTGTTCATCCTGGCGCTCCTCTTCGTGCCGCTCGAGCGCGTGATCCCGCGCCTACCGGAGCAGGCGATCTTCCGCCCGGGCTGGACGACCGATCTCATGCACTTCGCGATGAGCCACCTCCTGGTGCAGGTGACGGTCGTACTCACGATGCTGCCGGCGGGCGTGCTCTTTCGATGGGCGACTCAGCCTTGGCTCCAGGACGCGGTGGCGGCGCAACCCCTGGCGCTGCAGTTCCTCGAGATCGTCCTGGTCGCCGACTTTACCCAGTACTGGGTGCACCGGGCCTTCCACCGGGTCCCGTGGCTCTGGCGCCTCCACGCCATCCACCACTCGTCGGAGACCATGGACTGGCTGGCCGGATCGCGCCTGCACCTGCTCGACATCGTCGTGACGCGCGGCCTCTCGTTCGTGCCGCTCTACGTCCTGGGTTTCGCGCCGCCGGCCGTCTACGCGTATCTCGTCTTCGTGTCGTTCCTCGCGGTCTTCATCCACGCCAACGTGCGGTTCGACCTGGGGCCGCTCGACTGGCTGCTGGCCACGCCGCGTTTCCACCACTGGCACCACGCCGCGAACCCGGTCGACAAGAACTTCGCCGTGCACCTGCCGTGGATCGACCGGCTCTTCGGCACCGCCTACCTGCCCGCGGGGCGCTGGCCCGAGGTCTACGGCATCAGCGGAAGTCCCGTGCCGCAGGGATACTGGCGCCAGCTCGCCTGGCCGTTTCTTCGATAGGGGGAAAGCGCGCCTCAGGCGCGGACGCGGAGGGACTTCGGATCGTACGGCGGGGCGAGCTGGGCGCGCGCCCGCCGCCGCTCGCAGGCGATCTCGATCTCCCACCGGCCGGTGGTCACGAAACTCTCGGTGACGCCGTCCGGATCCGCGACCCAGCCGAGCCCGACGGAGCGGCCGAGGGTATGGCCGTACGCGCCCGACGCGATGCGCCCGACGAGCGCGCCATCCCGCCAGATGGGCTCGTCGTGATACAAGAGCGGCTCCGAGTCGTCGAGCACGAACACCACGAGCCGCCGGGCGAGCGGCTTCTCGCGCTGAGCCAGCAGTGCGTCGCGCCCGACGAACGAGGCGCGCTTGTCGAAGCGCACCGCGAACCCGAGGCCGGCCTCGAGCGGTGAGTCCTCGCAGCCGAGGTCGTGGCCCCAGGAGCGATACGCCTTCTCGATGCGAAGCGAGTCCATGGCGTGATAGCCCGCGTGGCGGAGCCCCACATCTTCTCCCGCCGCGACCACGGCGTCGTAGACGCCGCCGGCGAACTCCGTTGGAACGTACAGCTCCCAGCCCAGCTCGCCGACGTAGGTGACGCGCGCGGCGCGCACGGGGGCCGACGCGAGCCAGATCTCCCGCGACGAGAGGAACGGAAACGCCGCGCTCGAGAGGTCGGCGTCGGTGAGCCGCGCGAGGAGCGCGCGCGAGAGGGGCCCCATCACGCCCAGCACCGCCTCGCCCGAGGTGACGTCGGTGAGCACGGCCCGCGCCGCGCCGAGGTGACGCCGGATCCAGTGAGCGTTGTGCGTGGACGCGGCCGCGCTCGTGACGATCAGAAAGGCGTCGTCCGCCAGCCGGGTCACCGTCAAGTCCGCCTCGATCCCGCCGCGCGCGTTCAGCATCTGTGTGTAGACCAGGCGGCCGGGTGGCACGTCGACCTCGTTCGCGCACAGACGCTGGAGCACCGGGAGCGAATCGGGCCCGTCGAGCCTGAGCTTGCAGAACGAGGACTGATCGAAGAGCCCGACCGCTTCGCGCACGGCACGATGCTCGGCGGCCGCGCACGGAAACCAGTTCTGGCGGCCGTAGCTGTAGCCGTATGCGGCCTCCATGCCCGGCGTCGCGTACCAGTTGGCGCGCTCCCAGCCCAGCACGGCCCCGAAGCAGGCGCCGCGCGCGGCGAGGCGGTCGTGCAGCGCGCTCTTGCGCACGCCGCGCGCCGTCACCGGCTGCTGGTACGGCCAGTGGATCGCGTAGAGCGCGCCCACCATCTCGACGGTGCGATCGCGCAGATAGGCGGGGTTGCCCTGGAACGGGGCGACGCGGCGGATGTCGACATCCCAGAGGTCCATCGGCGGCTCGCCGCCCACGATCCACTCGGCCACGGCCCGGCCCGCCCCCGCCCCCGACGCGATGCCGATCGAGTTGAAGCCGGCCGCCACGAAGAAGTTGCGGCACTCCGGCGCCTCGCCGAGGAGATAGCGGCCGTCGGGGGTGAAGCTCTCGGGACCGTTGACGTGGCGGCGCACCGGCGCGGTCTCGAGCGCCGGGATGCGGATCAGCGCCTGCTCCATCAGGACCTGGAAGTGCTCCCAGTCCTCGGGCAGCAGTGAGAAGGCAAAGTCGCCGGGGATGCCTTCCATGCCCCACGGCTTCGCGACCGGCTCGAAGCCGCCCATGAGCAGGCCGCCGACTTCTTCGCGGACGTAGATGTAGCCGTCGGGGTCGCGCAAGACGGGAAGATCGGGCGTCACGCCGGCCATCGGCTCAGTGACGATATAGAAGTGCTCGGAGGCATGGAGCGGCACCGTGACACCGGCCATGAGGCCGACGTTACGCGCCCACATGCCGGCGCAATTCACGACCACCTCGCACGCCACGTCGCCGGCCGTCGTCCTCACGCCGGCGACGCGCCCGCCCTCGACGCGGATGCCGGTGACGGCGACGTTCTCGAGGACCGTCGCGCCGCCCAGGCGCGCGCCCTTGGCCAGCGCCAAGGTGGTGTCGATCGGGTTGGTGCGTCCGTCGCGCGGCAGCCACAGGGCGCCGACCAGATCGTCGGTGCGCAGGAGCGGCCAACGGCGTCCGGCCTCGGCCGGCGTGACGACGTCCACGTCGACGTCGAAGCAGCGCGCCATCGAGGCCAGGCGCTTGAGCTCGTGCATGCGCTCCGCGTTGCGCGCGAGGCTCAGGCTGCCCGGGCGGCGGAAGCCCGTGGCCTGGCCCGTCTCGGCCTCGAGCCGTCCGTAGAGATCGCCGCCGTACTTGGCCAGGCGCGTGAGGTTCTGCGTCGCGCGCAGCTGGCCGACGAGGCCGGCGGCGTGCCAGGTCGTGCCACAGGAGATGTCGCGACGTTCCAGGAGGAGGACGTCGCGCCAGCCGAGCTTGGTCAGGTGATAGGCGACGCTGCAGCCGGCGATGCCGCCGCCGATGACCACTACCCGCGCGTGCGAAGGGAGCGCGATCCTAGGGTCCTTCCTCGCCGGGTGTCGGAATGCTGCGCGGTGGAAACTCCCGATACGCGTACCGCGCGAGCGCGTCCTCGCGAAGCTCGATCCCGAGCCCCGGCGTCGTTGGCACCGTCAGGTAGCCCTGCTCCACGCGGAACGGAGTGACCGCGACCTCGGCGGCCCTCGCGTCGAAGTTCACGAAGTACTCGGTGATCAGGAAGTTCGGGATGGCGGCCGACACCTGCAACGTCGCGGCGAGGCCGACGGTGGTGCTGTTGTAGTTGTGGGGCGAGACGACCACGTGATAGGCCTCCGCCATCGCGGCGATCTCGCGCAGCTCCTCGATGCCGCCGACGTTGCACACGTCGGGGTTGACGATATCGGCGGCGCGGCGCTCGAACACCTCTCGGAACTCGAAGCGCGTGTAGAGCTCCTCGCCCGTGACGATCGGTATCCGGATCTCGCGCCGGCACTCGGCGAGCGCTCCGAGATCGCGCGCCGAGACCGGCTCCTCGTACCAGAAGGGATCGAAGGGCTCGAGCAGACGCGCCACGCGCACGGCGTGCATCGGCGCGAGCCGACGGTGCACCTCGATCAACAGATCGACCTTGGGCCCGACCGCGTCGCGCACGGCGCGGACGGTGTCCACCACCTGCCGCTCGGCGTCGCGCGTGATGTGGGTGCGCCACGGCCCCGGGAACGGATCGAACTTGAGCGCGGTGAAGCCCCGCGCGATCGTCTCCTTCGCCTTGGCCGCGTACGCCTCCGGCGTCTTGGCGCCCGAGTACCAGCCGTTCGCGTAGACGCGGATCCGCTCGCGACAGGGACCGCCGAGCAGGCTCACCACCGGCACGCCCAGGCGCTTGCCCGCGAGATCCCAAAGCGCCTGCTCGATGCCGCTGACCGCGCTCCAGAAGTCCATCGCGCCACGCTTGCCGGCGAAGTCGTGGTACGCCCAGTGCGTGAAGTGGCGGATGTGGCCGGCGTCGCGGCCGATCAGATATCGCGCGAGCTGGCGGACGTGGGCGACGATCGACTGGTCGCGATCGGCCTGCGTATAGCATTCACCCCACCCGTGGAGCCCGTCTGAGGTTTCCACCTTCACGAAGAGCCAGTTCTTGCCGTAGCCTGGATCGACGCCGAACGGCGTGACGGCCGTCACCTTCATGAGCCGATCTCCCTCGTCTTGGCGTACTCTCCCAGATCGTGGACCCAAAGATACGAGTGTGGGTGGTGTTCGGCAAGGGGCCGAAGCTCGGCCACGGGCGCGCCCAGCTTCTGCGATTGATCGACGAGCGCGGCTCGCTCCGGCGGGCGGCGGCTGAGTTCGGCATCTCCTACCGGAACGCGTGGGGCTACCTTCAGGAGCTGGAGCGGGCGGCCGGCTTCAAGTTCGTCGAGCGCATGCCCGGCGGCGGCCCGCGCAGTGGGATGCGCCTGACCGCCGCCGGCCGCGACTTCCTCGCGCGCTACCAGAAATTCCGGCTCGGTCTCGAGGCCGCCACCCTCCGGCAGTTCCTGCGCGCGTTCCGGGGCCGTGACTTCAAGACGCGGACGCGATCGCCAGAGCGATCCGCTCGGGCGAGAGCGGCAAGTGCGTGAGCCGCACCCCGGTCGCGTCCTCGATCGCGTTGGCGATGGCCGCCGGCGCCGGGACGATCGGGGGCTCGCCGACGCCCCGCGCGCCGAACGGGCCGTGCGGCGCCGGCTTCTCCACGATGATCGTCTCGATGTTCGGTAGATCCGCCGCGGTGAGCTTTCGATAGTCGAGCAGGCTCGGGTTCGTCAGCCGCGCCTTGTCGTCGTACATGAGGGCTTCGGTCAGCGCCATGCCGAGGCTCTGGACGGCGCCGCCCTGCATCTGTCCCTCGATCTGGGCCGGGTTGATCGCCTTGCCGACGTCCTGGACGACCACGAAGTTGTGCAAGGTGACCTCGCCGGTGTCGGGATCGACCTCGATCCGCGCGAGCTGGCCGCAGAACGCGGGCGCCTGCACGGAGAAGGCCGGGTGGCTGGCGCCAAGCACCGGCTCGACCTTCGACATGTAGAGGTTGCCCTTCTTGCCGATCGACGCGAGCGTGACGCCCTTGTCCGGCACGCCGCGCACCACGACCCGGTCGCCGTCGATCTCGAGGTCGTGCACCGAGGCCTCGAGCTCCTTCGCGGCGATCTCGAGCGTCTGGTTGCGCGCGTTCTGGGCGGCCTGCATCACGGCCACACCGACGGTGTACGTGGTCTTGCTGCCGGCGCTGAGCCCGGTCAGCGGCGCCACGTCGGTGTCGCCGGTCGTGATCTTCACCTTGTCGATGTCGACGCCGTAGGCGGTGGCGGCGATCTGCGCCAGCGCGATGTTGGTCCCGGCGATGTCGACCTGGCCGGTCAGCACCTGAAGCGTGCCGTCGGGATTGAGCCGCACGGTGGCGCCGGTCGGCTGAAGCCCGCCCAGCCAGCCGCCGAGCGACAGGCCCGTCCCGCGCAGCTTGCCGTCCTTCGCGCTGGCCTTCCACTCGGCGCGCTTCTTCCAGAACGGGTGCTCGGCCAGTCGCGTCAGCACCTCGACGCCGCCGTTGCTCAGCCACGGCTGGTTGTTGGCCATCTTGTCGCCCTCGCGCTGCAGGTGGCGCAGGCGGAACTCGACGGGATCGACGCCGAGCTTCCGCGCGATCTGCTCCATCTGCGAGTCGATCGCGAAGATGGTCTGCGGCGCCACCGGCGCGCGATAGGCGGCGATGCTCGGCTTGTGCGTGAGGACCTCGAAGCCCTTGACGTCGAAGTGCGGCCACAGATAGAGGCTCGCCAGGAAGACGCCGGCCACCGCGAGCACGGCGCCGGAGAACGCGCCGCTTTCCAAAATCGCCTCGGCCTCGAGCGCCATGAGCGTCCCGTCGCGCTTCACGCCGGTCTTCAACTTGATGATGACCTGCGGCGCCGGCATCCCGGCCTCGAGCTCTTCCCGTCGGGTCATCACGTAGCGCACCGGTCGATTGGTGGCGCGGGCCAGCACCGCCGTGATCGGCTCGCACAGCGCACGGATCTTGCCGCCGAATCCGCCGCCGCACTCCATCGGAATCACCTTGATGCGGTTCTCGGGCAGCTCCAGGACGTCGGCGACCTCCGAGCGCGTGTTGAACGAGCCCTGCGTGCTCGCCCACAGGGTCAGGTTGCCGGCCGTATCCCACTGGGCCAGCACCGCGTGCGGCTCGAGATAGCCCTGGTGGACCATCGGGACTCGGTAGGTGTTCTCGATCACGACGTCGGACTCGGCGAAGGCCTTCGCGACGTCGCCGCGCTGCAGGCGCGCCTGCTGCGAGATGTTGACGGCCTTCGAGGACTTGACCTCGGTCGTCACGCCGGCCACGCTGCCGTGTGCCTGCGCCTCACTGGTGTCCGCCTCGGTCCCCAGCTCGGCGACGGGCGGGGCGCCGGGCTTCATCGACTCGAGCGGATCCGCGGCGACCGGCAGGACCTCGTACTGCACGTCGATCAGGTCGAGCGCTTCCTCGGCGATGGCCGGCTCGTCGGCGGCGACGGCGGCGACCGGCTGGCCCGCGAAGACGACGCGGTCGATCGCCAGCACGGCGTGCGCGCGCGTCGGCGCCTTCTTCTTCAGCACGGGGATGTCGGCGGCGGTCAGGACCGCGCGCACGCCGGGCAGGGCGCGCGCGCGGCTCACGTCGATGCGGACGATCTTGGCGTGGGCGTGGGGGCTGCGCAAGAGCTTCGCGTGCAGCAGGCCGCGCGGATTGAGATCGGCGACGTACTGGACCTGGCCGGTGACCTTGTCGGGTCCGTCCGGACGCGGAATCGACAGTCCGATGCCCTTCACGTCGCGGGTCGTCTTCATCACGGTCGACATTGCCTCAGCTCCTCCGGCCGACGGGGGCGCCGGCAGCCTCGGTGATCGCGGCCAGCATCTTCGTGTATCCCGTGCATCGGCACAGATTGCCGGCGATCCCGTAGCGGATCTCTTCCTCGGTCGGATGCGGATTCTCGGCCAAGAGCGCGGCGGCCGCCATGATGACGCCGGGGATGCAGAAGCCACACTGGGGCACGCCGTGGCGGACGAAGGCATCCTGTAGCGGGTGCAGCGCGCCGGGCTTGCCGAGCCCCTCGATCGTACGCACGCTGTGGCCGCGCGCCTGCATGGCCAGCAGCAGGCAGCTCGCGACCGGCTTTTCGTCGACGTGCACGGTGCAGGCGCCGCAGTCTCCGGTGCCGCAGCCTTCTTTGGGCCCCGTCAGACCCATCCGCTCGCGCAGCGCGTCGAGCAGCGTGTCCCAGGGCTGGACGAGCACCTCGGCCGGCTCGTCGTTCACGGTGAAATTCAGGACCTGCTTGGCCAAGTCGTGTTCTCCTCGTTACGCGCCCGCGCGCGCGAGCGCCGTGGTCAGTGTGCGGCGCGTGAGGACGCGCACGAGATGGCGGCGGAAATCGGCCGAGCCGCGCTGGTCGCTGATCGGGCGAGCCGCCTCGACCGCGAGATCGGCCGCGCGCTTGATCAGATCGGGGGTCACGGCCTGCCCCTCGAGCGCCTGCTCGGCGGCCGTCGCCCGCACCGGGACCGGTGCCACCGCCGCCAGGGCGATCCGCGCCTTGGCACACCTGCCGTTGGCCAGGGTGAGCTGCGAGGCGACGCCGACCACGGCGATGTCGAGCTCGCGGCGAGGCGTGTGGCGCAGGTAACTGCCGCCGCTGTGCGACCCTGGATTGGGGATCGCCAGCTCGACGAGCAGCTCGTCGGGGGCCAGCACGGTGCGCCGCACGCCGGTGAAGAACGCCGCGATCGGCACGCGACGCTCGCCCTTGGGCCCGGTGATCACCGCTTCGGCGTCGAGCGCCAGGAGCGGCGGCGCCATGTCCGCCGACGGCGCGGCGTTGCAGATGTTGCCGCCGAGCGTCGCGAGATTGCGAACCTGCACGGAGCCCACGAGGGCGCCGCTCTCGGCGAGCGAGAGATAGTTCGCGCGGACCGCCCGATCGAGCTCGAGCGTCCGGGCCGTCACCGCGGAGCCGACCCGCAGCCCCTGCCCGTTTCCGGCCTCGATCGAGCGCAGCCGCGGGATGCCCGAGAGATCGATCACGCAGGCCGGCTTGAGCAGGCCGTTCTTCAGCTGCGGCAGGAGATCCGTGCCTCCGGCGAGCAGCTTCGAATCGGCAGGAGCCTGGGCCAGGGCTTTCACGCACTCGTCGAGACTACCGGGGAGCACCAGCTCGAATCGTCGCACGCGAGATCTCCTTTGGTTGGTGTACCTTAGCACATCGTTCCAGGAGGAGGAGACGCGCATGCGCATCGGCTTCATCGGGCTCGGCAACATGGGCGGACCGATGGCTCTCAACGTGCTGAAGGCCGGACACGCGATGGTCGTCAACGACGTCCGTCACGAGCTGGCGAAGCCTCACCTCGCCCAGGGCGCCCGATGGGCCGACACGCCCAGGGCGGTCGCTCAAGCGAGCGAGGTGGTCTTCACCTCCCTGCCCGGCCCTCGCGAAGTCGAGTCCGTGGTGCTCGGCGCCAACGGCATCCTCGAAGGGGCGGCGCGCGGCACGCTCTACGTCGATCTGTCGACGAACTCGGCGACCTTGATCCGGAAGATCCACGGTGTCTGCGCCGAGCGCGGCGTCGACGTGCTGGACGCGCCGGTCAGCGGTGGCGTCCCCGGCGCCCGCTCGGGCAAGCTCGCGGTGCTGGTCGGCGGCGACGAGGCGCTCTACGAGCGGGTCAAGACCGTGCTCGACGCGATCGGCGACAAGGTCACCTGGGTCGGCGGGATCGGCTGCGGCACGGTCGCCAAGCTCGTGCACAACATGGTCTCGGCGTGCTCGCGCATGGCCATCGCCGAGGGCATGACCCTCGGCGTCAAGGCCGGCGTGGCGCCCGAGGTGCTGCTCGACGCGCTCGCCAAGAGCTCGTTCGGCCAGGGCCGCGTGCTCAAGGACATGATCCCCAACACGGTGTTCCCCGGCGCCTTCGACGACGTGAGCTTCGCGCTGAGGCTCCTCCGGAAAGACGTCGGCCTCGCCACCGAGCTCGGGCGCGAGTACCACGTGCCGATGATGATCGCGGCGCTGGCCGAGCAACAGCTCGAGGAAGCGCTCGGGCGCGGCTGGGGCGACAAGGATTCGATGACGTTCTTCAAGCTGCAGGAAGAGCGGGCCGGTGTCGAGCTTCGCACGAAGAATCGAGGGACGACATCATGAGCGACGCGCTGTCCGGCATCCTCGAATCGAAAGAGGCCGAACGGCTTGCCACGGGCTTCGTCTTCACCGAGGGCCCGGTCTGGCACCCCGACGGCTTCTACTACTTCGTCGACATCCGCCGGAGCAATCTGCACAAGCTCACACCGGGCAAGGCACCCGAGCTGGTGCGCTTCGACACCGGCGAGGGCAACGGCACGACGTTCGATTTGCAGGGCCGGCTCGTCATCTGCGAGGGCGGCAACCGTCGCGTCACGCGCTGGACCGGCGACCGGAGCGAGATCCTGATGGACCGCTTCGAGGGCAAGCGGCTGAATCGCCCGAACGACGTCGTCTGCAGATCCGACGGCAGCATCTACTTCACAGATCCGGGCCTGCGCGTGCCGCTCGCCGAGCGGGAGCTGCCATCCGCCGGCGTCTATCGCATCGCACCCGACGGCAAGACGTCGCTCGTCGCCGACTGCGAGTATCCCAACGGCCTGGCCTTCTCACCCGACGAGCGCGTGCTCTACGTGGCCAACACGCGCTGGGCGCAGTACATCCACGCCCTCGAGATCGATTCGGGGGGCAAGCTGATCCGGCGCCGGATCTTCGCCGACATGTCGTCGGACGAGACCGACGGCGTGCCCGACGGCATGAAGGTCGACGTCGAGGGCCGGGTCTTCTGCACGGGTCCGGGCGGCACCTGGGTGTTCGCGCCCGACGGCACGAAGCTCGGCGTCATCCGCACCCCCGAGGTTCCCGCCAATCTCGCGTTCGGCGGCCCGGACCTCCGGACGCTGTTCTTCACCGCCCGCACGTCGGTCTACGCCATGCGCGTCAAGGTCCCGGGGCGCCCGCTTCCCTGGTACAGCCGACGATGATCAACTTCGGAACGTTCCTCTTGATGCAGTCTCCGTCGGCGCGCTCGTCGCGGGAGATCTACGCGCGCGGGCTCGAGATCGCCCAGGCCGCCGAGACGCTCGGCTTCGGCAACGTCTGGCTCGCCGAGCATCATTTCTCGACGTACGGCTACCTCTCGCGCCCGGCCCAGCTCGCGACGTACATTGCCGCGAAGACCACGCGGATCCGCGTCGGCACCGCGGTCATCGTCGTGCCGCTCCATCATCCGCTGGTCATCGCCGAGGAGATCGCGACGCTCGACCTCCTCTCCGGCGGTCGCCTCGACGTCGGGCTCGGACGCGGCTATCAGCCATACGAGTTCGAGCGTTTCGGCCTCGACCTGGAGAGTGGGCGGGCTCGCTGGGATGAATCGATCGATATTCTCCTGAAGGCGTTCGAGGGCCGGCCCTTCAGCTACGACGGCAAGCTTTTCAAGATCCCGGAGACCACGGTCTTCCCGCAGCCCCTCCAGCAGCCCCACCCGCCGATCTGGATCACCGCGCAGAGCCCGGAGTCGATCGAGGCGGCGGTGCGCCGCGGCTTCAACGTGCTCACCGGAGGCTTCGGTGTGCCGATCGAGCGCATGGCCGAGTTCCGCCGGCTGCTCGATCGATTGGTCGGCGAGTTCAAGCCCCCTCACCCCCTGCGGGTCGGTGTGCAGCGCGCGGTCTACGTGGCCGAGAGCCAGGTCGACGCCCGAGCCGCCGCCGAGGAGGCGCGCTGGAACATGCGCGTGACGCTCTCGCTGCGCAATCAGTACGAGCGGGTCGAGCGCGGACGCGCGATCCCGGTGCCGGCGCCCAAGGAGCCCGACACCGACGACCTGCTCGACCGCTTCCTGGTCATCGGCACGCCGGACACGGTCATCCGTCAGATCAAGCGCGTCGAGGAGATGGTCGGCATCACGCACTTCAACTGCAGCTTCTCGTTCGGGGACCTGGAGCACGCGCGCGTGATGCGCTCGATGGAGCGCTTCGCGCGGGAGGTGGCGCCGGCGTTTCGCTAGCTTGCGTGGACATGCTAGCCGCCGCGCGCCAACGGGTGGCAACACGTCACCGAGCCTGCGCGCATCGTGAGCCTTGGCGCGGCCCGCGAGTGCGTCATCTACGCCACGCTGCGGGACCGTCGAGGCAGCGTCCGCAGACCCGGTCGCGCGGAAAATGCGGGACGCCCGCCGAGGGTTGTTCATCGTGGCCTTGCGAACGTCACGATCTCGGCCAGCGCGACGCCCCGCTCGAGTTCGAGCAACGCGGCGGTCCCGACGGCCCCCGATCTCGGCCGCGCCGGAAGGGTCGGGCTCCCCGGATTGACGAGCAAGACGCCCCGGTGAAACGCGACGATCTCGCGGTGAGTCGCTCCGAACACCACCACGTCGACGCGCCGTCCGAATACGCGCTGCAACTGCTCGAGCGAGAAGTCCTCGCCGAAGTCGAGCCGATCGCCTGTCGCGGCGGCGAGGCCCACGGTGGTCAGGTCGAACATCGCGCCCACGACCAATCCTCCGGCCTCGATCACTCGGGCGGACGAAGCGATGCGCGGATCCTCCGGTGGATCGTCGCGACCACGGGCCAGATGGCCCGGAGGGTTTAAGAAGCGTCACACCCTACGAACCCCACACCTCACGCGCGACCTCGAGCGCCAGCCCGAGCTTGCGCTTCTCGTCGTCGATCGTGATCTTGTTGCCGTGGTGCGTGCTCGAGAAGCCGCACTGCGGGCTCAGGCAGAGATTCTCGAACGGCACGTACTTGGCGGCGGCCTCGATACGGCGCTTGAGATCCTCCTTCCCCTCGAGCGTGGGGACCTTCGAGCTGATCAGCCCGAGCACCACCTTCTTGCCCTTGGGCACGAACCGCAGGGGCTCGAAGCCGCCGGCGCGTTCGGTGTCGTACTCCAGGAAGAACGCGTTCACGTTCAACCGGGTGAAGACGGTCTCGGCGACCGGGTCGTAGCCGCCGCTGGCCATCCAGGTGCTCTTGAAGTTGCCACGGCAGGTGTGGATGGCGACCGTGACGTCGCGCGGCACGTCGCGCAGCGCGGCGTTGACCTGGTCGGCATAGATTCCCGGCAGTTGCTCCGGATCGTCGCCGAGCTTCTTGACCTGCTCGCGCACCTTCGGGTCGCACATCATCGCCACGGTGGTGTCGTCGATCTGAAGATAGGTGCAGCCGGCCTGGCACAGCGCGCGGATCTCGTCGCGATACGCGGCGGTCAGATCCGCCCAGAACTCGGCTAGGTCCGGATAGGTGGCCTCGAGCGTCGGACGGTCGCCCCGGGCGTGGAGCATGACCGGCGACGGCAGGCAGAACTTGGCCGTGCGCCGGGTCGCCGATTTGAGGAAGGTGAAGTGATCGAGCATGCTCGGCCGGGAACGCCGGATCTTGCCGGTCACCTTCATGAGCGGCGGCTGCTCGTCGGCGCCCTCGAACTTCACGCCGAAGCTCTGCGCCGAGGTCTCCACGCCGTCGAAGCCCCGTAGGAAGTCGATGTGCCACCAGTCACGCCGGAACTCGCCGTCGGTGATCGACTGCAGCCCGACCGACTCCTGCAGCGCGACGGCGCCACGGATCGCCTGGTCCTCGACCGCGCGCAGCGCCGCGCGGTCGATCTCGCCGCGCGCCGCGCGCGCGCGCTCCTCGCGCAGCTCGGGCGGACGCAGGAGGCTTCCCACGTGGTCGGCGCGGAACGGCGGTCTCGCTGCGATGCTCATCGTCGCCTCCCCTACCACGCGAGCGCGTAGGTCGGGCGGCGCGGGTCGGCGCCGGCCGAGAGCACGCCCGTCTGTGGATCGCGTCGCGTCACCACCGCGCCGATGCCGCAGGCGCCCATTTCCGTCACCTCGTGACCGAGCGCGGACAGCTCGGCGCGCGTGCGCTCGGGAATGCCCGGCTCCACGTTCAGCTGGCCCGGCCGATAGACGCGCGGATAGAACGAGTTGACGAGCGTTTGCGTCGAGAAGCGCGGCGCCTCGACCGCCTGCTGGGGGTTCATGCCAAAGATCAGCAGATTCAGCACGAGCTGCAGGTCCGCCTGGCTCTGATCGTCGCCCCCGGGACAGCCCACGGTCATGGTGGGCACGCCGCCCTCGCAGATCAGGTAATTCACGAGCGTGGTCCGCGGGCGCTTGCCCTGGACGAGGCCGTTGGGGTGCTCGTCCTCGAGCACGAACATCTCGCTGCGCGTGCTGAGCGTGCAGCCGAGCTCGGGCGCGAACGCCGATTTCCTGAACACGCCGCCGCTCGGCGTCAGGCAGATCATGTTGCCCTCGCGGTCGATCGCGGCGATGTGCGTGGTGCCGTCGGCCGCGGCCGCCGACACGCCGGTCGTGCGCACGCCCGCCGTCGCGCCGGTGCTACGCGCCGCGCCGCCGAGGTGCCGGGGATCTCCCGGCGCGGGCGCCTCCGCCGCTGCGCGGTCGCTGCGGATCAGCGCCGCCCGCTCCTTCAAGTAGGCAGGTGCGAGCAGATCGCCGATCGAGGCGAGCGCGTCCTCACGGTCGCCGTAGTATCGCTCGCGGTCGGCGAACGCGAGCTTGAGCGCCTCCGAGACCACGTGGATGTACCGGGCGGAGTTGTGGCCGAGGCCGCGCAGATCGAATGTCGCGAGCATGCCCAGGGCCTGCATGAGCACGGGCCCCTGCGTCCACGCGGACTGGCCCAGGACCTCCCGGCCCGCGAAGGCCGTCCTGAGCGGCGGCTCGAGCCGCGCCCGATATCCGGCCAGATCGGAGGCGCGTAGGAGCCCGCCGAGCCGCTCGGAGAAGGCGCCGATCGCCGACGCGATGTCGCCCCGGTAGAAGCGCTCGCGCGCCGCCGCGATGCCGGCCGTGCGATGGCCGCGGGCCTTTGTGTCGGCCTCGATGAGCCGCCGGAGCGTCGCGCCGAGCGCCGGCTGCACGAACAGCTCGCCGACCTCGGGCACGCGCCCGCCCGGGTAGAAGACGGCCGTGCCACCGGGTGGATAGATGTCGAACTGGCTCCGCGTCTCGGGAATGGCGAGGAGACCGCGCATGTATTCGTACATCGGGAACCCGTGCTCGGCGTAGTGAACCGCCGGGGCCAGCACCTCGCTCACGCTCTTCGTGCCGTGCGTCTCCAGCAGGGTCAGGTACGCGTCGACGGCGCCCGGCACGGTGAACGACAGATGCGCGTTCGCGCCCGGCCCGGTCGGGATGCGATCGAGCTTGCGCTCGCGGAAGAGCCGCACGGTCGCGAGCGCCGGCGCCGTGCCCTGACCGCTCAGCGCCAGGGTCTCGCGCCCTCGCGCGTCGTGGATGAGCGCTACGCACTCGCCACAGAGCGTGTACGATGCGGCCGGCTCCACGACGGCGGCGGCGAAGCCGGCGGCCACCGCGGCGTCGAACGCGTTGCCGCCCGAGAGCAGCATACGCATGCCCGCCATCGACACGAGCGGATGACCTCCCGAGACGACGCCCTGCGTGCCCGAGACCACGGGCCGCGTCGTCGCTCGGTCGGCGGCGTGGTGCTCCATCTCGTGGATGCGTCCGGTCGGCTTACTCATCGGCTCACCTCGTCGTGCAGCCTGGACTCATAATATACGCGCGATAGACGCGCGCAGCCTCACGGCAGCAGATCGACGACGGGGATCTGGATGGCCGACGCTCCCAAGGACGACACTCGCTCGGCCTGGCCCAGCACATCGACCACGGCATAGTCCCAGCCGTACGGCGCCGATGGCTCCGGCGCCGGCTCGCGCCGCACCTCGAGCACGCGGTCGACCAGATTGACGATCCAGTACTCGGGGCGCCCGGCGCGCGCATAGAGGCTCGCCTTGTGCTCGCGATCGAACGTGAGGCTCGAGACCGCGACCTCCACGACGAGCACGGGATCCGCCGGATGCGAGGTCGCGTAGTCACGAATCTCGCCGCGCACTACTGCGACGTCCGGCTCGGGCTCCGACGCATCGTCGAGCGCGATCGGGGCCTGCGTGCGAACGGTCCAGCCGTCGCCGAAGGCGCGCGACAGCACGCGCTCGACGAGCTGGATCGCCGTGTAGTGGAACGAGCTCTGAGGCTCCGAAACCAGCAAGAGGCCGTCGATCAGCTCGATGCGGTCACCCGGCTCGAAAATCCCCCGGTCGACGAGGCGCTCGTACTCGACGCGCTTCCAGCGCTTCATCGGGAGCGGGGGCTCGGGCATGAGCGAGTCTAGTGATACCCGGCGCCGGCCGTCAACGTCGCCCGGCGGCGACACCTACGCGCGACGGAAGATCGGCCCTCGTGCGGCCACGCGCGCCAGATCCGGGAGCGCCGCCGGCTCGATCCGGTGGCCGCGCGGCTGCACCGGCCCGGGCTCGAGCCCGAGCCGCGCGATCGTCGCCGGATGGCTGTAGAACCCGTCATAGGTGTGGCGGACGAGCGCGTCGAACGCCTCGGGGTGTAAACGCTCGACCGCGCGAAGAAGATCCTCGCGCCGGGCGACGCTCAACCCCGCGAATCCGCGGGCCGCGTCGGCGCGCGCCGCGGTCTCGACGGCGTCGAGCGCGCGCGCCAGCAGCGATCCGGCCTCGGCCGAGGCGCCGGCGATCGCGAGGAGATGGTCGAGCGCCAGGGCGCCGCTTTCCGGAAAGCCGTCGCCGGCCGGCACGAGAGTGTCGAGCACGGCGCGCAGGAGGTCACGCTTCGCCGCCAGACGCTCGGGTGTCACGCGCGTCTCCGGATCATCCCGTCGGCGACGTGGAGCGCCACGGCCTGAATCGTCGAGGTCGGGTTCACGCCGGCGCACGTCACCATGACGCTCCCGTCGACGATGTAGAGGTTCGGCACGTCGTGGCACCGCCCCTCGGCGTCGACCACCGACGTGGCCGGATCGCGCCCCATGCGCGCGGTGCCCATGAGGTGCCAGCCGCCGGCGCGCAAGAGCGGATTGAAGGCGACCTCCCGCGCGCCCGCGGCGAGCAGGACCTCGCGGGCGCGCGCGATACCGTGGTCGAGCATCCGCCGGCTGTTTTCGCTGAGCTGGTAGGACACCCGCGGCGCGGGAATGCCGTGCGAATCGGTGAGCGTGGGATCGAGGTCGACGCGATTGTCCGTCTCCGGTAAATCCTCGCCGATGATGGCGACGGTGATGGTTCGGTCGAACCGCTCGGCGTAGGCCCGCCGGTGCTCCCCGCCCCAGGGCACGCGGTCGCCGACCGAGCCGCCGTTGGCCGAGGCGATCGGCGAGAGCCCGCGGGCCACCTGGAACGAGTAGCCGCGGACGAAGCCGCGCGCGAGATCCGTCTCGTAGAACTCCTGGCTGATGATGCTGCAGCCGATCGGACCGCGATGGCCGCCGAGGGGCCGGTCGAAGACGCCGCGCGCCATCGCGTAGGGATGGAACATGAGGTTGCGCCCGACGAGGCCGCTGCGATTGGCGAGCCCGTCGGGAAACCGCGCCGAGCGCGAGTTCAGCAGGAGCCGCGGCGTGCCGATGCCGTTGGCGGCCAGCACGACCGCGCGCGCTTTCTGCGCACGCTCTCGCCCGTCGCCGTCGTAGTAGATCGCGCCGTCGGCGAGGCCGTCCGGGCCGAGCGTGATCTCGCGCACGCGGGCGCGCGTGACCAGGCGCGCGCCCGCCGCGAGCGCCTTCGGCCAGTACGTGATGTCCGTGCTCGCCTTGGCCCCGATCGGACAGCCCAGATCGCAGGGACCGCAGTTCACGCAGGCTCGCCGGCCGTCGTAGTCGCGCGTGAGGATCGCGCTGTCCGAGGGCCACCAGTGCCAGCCGAGCCGCTCGAAGCCGCGGGCGATGGTGAGCCCGAGCGTGTCGAGCGGGATCGGCGCCGTCTGGCGCGGCGACTTCGGCGGATACGCCGGGTCGCCCGTGATGCCGGCCACGCCCATCATGCGATCGTTCAGGTCGAAGTACGGCTCGAGCGTCGCGTAGTCGATCGGCCAGTCGTCCGCCACGCCGTCGAGGCTTTTGACGCGAAAGTCCGAGGGCCGGAACCGCGGGAAGTGCGCGCTCCAGTGGATCGTGCTGCCCCCCACCGCGTTGTACATGAGGGGCGAGATCGGCGAGGCCTGGTCGTTGACGGGATAATCCTGAGTGAGCCGCCGCACGTTCGGCTCGGCGCTCCAGTCCGTGTGGCGGTGAAGCTCCCAGTCGGCCCGCCAGTGCGGGTACGCGCTCGGATTGACCCAGTCGCCTTGCTCCAGGCACACGACGCCGATTCCGGCGCCGGCCAGCCGCCAGGCAACGGCGGCGCCCGAGGCGCCGGCGCCGATCACCAGGACGTCGCTGCGATCGTCGGTGGCCATCGCGCCGACCGCTACGGCACGTCGGAGGCCGCGGTCAGCTCCTCGCTCACCTTCCAGAGCCGCGCGGCGACCGCCGGATCGTAGGATTCGTCGCTCGAGCGGGCCGCGCGCCGGTTCACGAAATACTTGCCGCTCACGCCCTCTACCTCGGGCGACGAGGCCAGATAGATCGGCGTCTCGGCCCCGCGCGCCGAGCTTTTCATGAGCGGCCGGCCGATCCGGACGCCGAGCCGGATCAGCGCCGGCCCCGCGCTGCCGAAGTTGCTCGCGATCACCCCCGGGTGCAGACAGTTGGCGGTGACGCCGGTGCCGGCCAGACGGCGCGCGAGCTCGTAGGTGAACACGATGTTGGCGAGCTTGGACTGCGCGTAGGCCTTCCAGCCGTCGTAGCTGCGAGCGCCCATGAGATCGTCGAACCGGATCGTGGCTCCGTGATGCGCGCGCGACGCGACGTTGACGACTCGCGCCGGCGCGCTCGCGAGCAGCTTCGGCTCGAGGAGACGCGAGAGCAGGAAGTAGCCGATGTGGTTCACCGCGAACGTGGTCTCGAGCCCGTCCTCCGTCAGCAAGCGCTCGTCCAGGATGAGCCCCGCGTTGTTGACGAGCACGTCGACCCGCGGCAGCGCCGTGGTGAGCCGGGCCGCCAGCGCCCGCACCGCGCGCTGCGAGCCGAGATCGGCCAGGAACAGGATGACGTCGCCGCCGCTCCGCTGCCGGATCTCGTCGAGGGCGCGCTCGCCCTTGTCCCGCGTGCGGCAGACGATGGCGACGCGGGCCCCGGCGGCCGCCAGCGCCACCGCCGTCTCCTTGCCGATCCCCGAGGTCGTCCCGGTGACGACGCAGGTCTTGCCCTTCATGCTCGGAACACAGAATAAACCGGGCCGCGCGGGCGGGCCGGAAAGAGCAGGTCGAAGCCGTGCCGGAGCGCGGCGCCCGCGACGAGGCCGTGGGGTTTCACGAAGAAGTATCGCGGCGTCGCCCCGCAGCCGAGGCGCGCCTTGAACGTGTCGGCGGTCTGCCCCACCTCGACCCGTTCCGGGCCGCGGCGCAAGGCGTCGTCGAGCTGGTGGTACATGAGGTTGAAGTAGAGGTCGGCGTCGGGAGCCCGCGTGTAGTCGAGGCCGCAGAAGAGATAGTGGTGAACGCGGCCGTTCATCAGCCCCCAGTTGAACGCGACGATGCGGTCGCCGTCGGCGATCGTGGTGAGGCTGACCAGCTCCGGGAGCCGGCGCACCAGCTCGTGGAAGAACTCGATCGGCAGGACCTCGAGCTTCACCGGGGACCTGGCCACGACCGCCTCGTAGAGGCGATGGACCTCGGCGGTGTAGACGCGCCGGATCGCGGCCGCGTCGTGAAGCTGCGCCACGCGCAGCCCCGACGCGCGGAACTTACGCTCCGATCGTCTGACGTCGTAGCGGTAGTGCGACTTGAGCGCCGCGCAGTAGTCCGCGAAGTCCTTGAAGCGCGCGTCGAGCGCGTGCATCGCCGGCGACTCCGCGCGGCGATAGCCCCGCTCCAGCAAGGGCGCGAGCCGCGCCGCGCCGGCCGGATCGAACTCCTTCCAGACCACGAGCCACACGCGCTCGCGCGCCGCGATCGCCTGCAGGGTCTCGTCGAGCGCCGCCAGGACCGCCGCGGGCTCGGCGTCGGGCGCGATCGCCAGGTGGCTCTGGCCGAGCGACACCGGCAGCCCCACGAACAAGGTCCGCAGCGAGCCGAGTCCGGGCAGAGCGGCGCGGGCGCCCCGCGCGAGCGCCTGGAGCCCGGGCCCGGCCAAGGTGAGGACGTCGACCGGGAACGTACAGAGCGAGGCCCAGGCGACAGGACGCTCGTGGCGGTCGACGACGATGGCGTGGTGGAACCGGCCCTGCGACGCGAAGGCGCGCTCGACCGTCTCGAGGAACCGCGGATCCATGAACACGGTCGGCGCGACCTCCCGGACCTTTGCCCAGTCGCTCGCCGGAAGATCGGCGACACGGCCGACGACGCGAACCACGTAGGTCGGGCGGGCCGACGACGGCGGCCGCGTGTGAACGTGGGAGACCGGCACGACGGGCGGCGTCACCTCAGCCAGCGCCCTGCCGGTGACGGCGCGCGTACGCGGCTCCCATCAAGCCGGAGGCGGCATCGTTGGCGTGGATGTCGGCGAGCGTGAAGCCGTGCTTGTCCGCCATCGCCATGGCGCTCTGGACGCCCTTCACCGTCACGGGGCCGATCGAGCCGTGCGTCGAGCCCTCGAGGCCCATCAGCAGGGTCTCGGCCATACAGGCGTAGACGTGGCCGAGCGCGAGCGGAATCCCGCCGATCGAGAACTCGTGGTCGTGCGGGAGCCGCACGACGCCGCCCTGGACCACCAGAACGTTCGGACACTCGCGCGCGACGGCGTCCGCCACGTTTGAGGGCACCGAGATGTCGCAGATCACGACCCGCCCGGATCCGAGGTGCTCGGGATAGATGAGGGGCTCGGGGGTGCTCGACGCGGCGACGATGAGCGGACACTCGGCCAGCACGCTCAGGTCGTCGACCACGCGCACGCGCGCGCCCGGGGCTGCCGCGCGCAGCCCGCCCAGAACGGAGACGAGCTTCGACGAGCCGGCCTTGCGGACCACGAGAACGAGCTCGCGGACCTCGGGCGCCATGAGCGCCGCGTAGATGCTCGCGATGTTGCCGGTCGCCCCGATCACGGCCAACCGGCTCGACGCGAGATCGATCCCCCGCTGGCGCGCGGCCTCGCGCAGCGCCGCGACGCCCATCCCGACCGTGAGCGAGTTGCCCGTCGTCAGCGTGATGCCGCCCGTACGCACGCGCCGGCAGCTGCCCGTCACGATCGAGGTATAGCCCCCGAAGCCGACGACGGAGCAGCCGGCCTCCTGCGCGACCCGTACCGCTTTCTCGATCTTGTCCGTGATCCACAACGAGTCGCGCTCGTGCATCGCGCGGGCGAAATGCCGCGAGGAGAGGACGAGGCCGACGAAGCTCAGGTGGACCTCGGCGCCGGTCGTCGAGCGCACGTGGACACGATCGAAGACGATCGGGTCGAGTACCTTCGCGGCCCGGTCGAGGTATTTCTCGAGACGGTCCTTGCCGAAGGCCCGGTACGAGGGGTCGACGATCGTCACGTGCTCGTCGAGCAGGAGATGCCCGATGAACGCAACCCGCCTTGGCGTGCGCGGCTCCTCCTGCGTGTCCGGGCGCCCCCAGACCGAGTGGTCGATCGTCGCGCTCGGAGTCGACCCGACCGTGTGACCCGTCAGCCGCCCGACGTCCTCGGCGCGCAGGATCGCGCAGAGGTCCTCCATGGCGCGGGCGGACCGGGCCAGCGCTTCCTCCGGCACGTACGCCGAGGGCTCGAAGCGGAGCGTGCGCGGGTCGCCCAGCGAGGGCGCCACGCGCAGGTCGTGGCCGTGCAGCAGGTAGGCCGCGGCGACGTAGCCGAGGTAGTCCTGGCGCGAGAGCATGCGGAGCGCGTACGACGTCGCGTTGGCGTGATCACGGAGCTCCACACCGACCATGAGGCCGAGCCCGCGGACGTCCTTCACCTGGTCGGGAAATCGCGCGTGCACGCGGCGCAAGGCGTCGATCAGGAACTCGCCGCGCGCGCGGCAGCGCGCGAGCACGTCGTCGCGGTCGAGGAGCCGCAGCGCCTCGAGGGCGATCGCGCATCCGTACTCGTCCTCCGCGAAGGTCGAGGTGTGCTGGAGCGAGAACTCCTCGACGAAGCGGCGCCGGCGGACCAGCAGCGCGCCGACCTTCGCAATGCCGCCGCCCAGCGACTTGGCCAGGCACACGTAGTCCGGCTCGAGGCCGAGTCGCTCCGAGGCCAGGAAGCTGCCGGTGCGACCCATGCCGCTCTGGACCTCGTCGGCGATCACCGGGACTCCCGCGGCGCCGCACGTCTTCCGGACCCATTCGACGAAGGGCGCCGGAAGGGGCCGGATCCCGCCCTCGCCGGCCACAGGCTCGAGGACGATCGCCGCGATGTCGCCGACCTCGCGCGCCGCCGATTCCCAGTCGCGTGGATCCTCGGAATCGAGGAACCTCACGCGCGGGCCGAGCCCCTCGTACGGCCCCCGGTACGACCACGTGAGCTGGATCGACCCGAGCGTCTTGCCGTGGAAGGCGCCGCGCACGGCCCAGAACGTCGAGCGCCGGCGCTCGAGAATCGCGTGCTTGAGCGCGGCTTCGATCGTCTCGGCGCCGGAGTTGGTCAGGGTCACGACGTAGTCGCCCACGCGCTCGCGGAGCGCCTCGGCGAGCTGCGCCGCGCCGGGCCGGACCGATGCCTGGGCGTGGAAGGGCACCTGCTCGTCGAAGCACCGGCGGGCCACCGCGACGAGGTCGGGATGGTGGTGGCCGAAGAGGTTTGCGCCGTAGCCGCCGACGAGGTCGAGGATCGGGACGAGCCGGCCGTCGCGGCGCAGCCACAAGGTGTCGCCCTCCCCGCGCTCGTAGACGACGTCGAGACCGATCGCGGCGAGCAGGCGCGCGAGCGCGGGGCGGCAGGCGCGGCCGTAGGCGTCGACGAGGCTCGATGCGCCGCCGCCATTCGCAACGGGGCCGGCTGCCTGACGCGGCGGCGCCGCGCGCGCGGTGATCGTTCGTGTTCCGTTGCTGTGGGTCACGCTCGCCTCGAAGGCACTTCTTTTAGGATTCTGAGGGAATCTTAGGCCAATGGCCCGCTCGCGAAGACTGGACCCAGGACCGTACGTGCCTGGGCTTTGGTCGCGGGCCGCTCAGCCGAGCGGTCGTCGGAAGATGCGGTAGGTCTTGTAGTGGCGGCCCCCCGCTTTCACGATGGTCCGGTTCATCAGGACGTTGTCCTCGAGGACCCACGACAGCTCGCCGCGCGTGGCGCCGATCCGCGCGCCGCGCACGTGGATCTCGCGAATGAGCAGCGCCTCCAGACCGCGCTTTCGATATCCGGCGATCACGCCGAGCAGCAGCAGCCGCCACGTGCGGACGCGCCGGAGACCGCACGCGAGCCGGAACAGCGCCAGCGGCGTGAGCCGCCCGTCGAGCCTCACCAGGATCTCGTTGATGTCGGGCACGGCCAGCGCGAAGCCGACCGGCTCGAACCCGGCTCCACGCTGCGCCTCGACGAGGAGGGCCACGCGCGGATCGATCAGCCGCTTGAGCTGCCGCGCTCGCCATTCCATCTCGTCGACGGCGAGCGGCACGAAGCCCCAGTTCGCCTCCCACGCGGCGTTGTACAGGGCGCGCACTATGTCCACCTCGCTCGCGAAGCGGCGTGGATCGATCGTCCGGATGCGGAACTCGCTGCGCGCCTCCACCGCGCCCGCGATCCGCTCGAGCGCCGGCCGGACGGCCTGGCCGAGGTCGAAGTCGTAGGCGAAGAGATCCTGCGCCTTCCGGTAGCCGCACGCCTCGAGCAGGCCCGCGTGGTAGGGCGGGTTATAGGGCATCTGGATCACCGGGCGCGAGTCGAACCCGTCGACGAGCGTCCCGCACTCGTCGTGCATCGACGGGCTGACCGGCCCCCGCATCTCGCGGGCGCCGCGCGCTCGGGCCCAGCGCTCGGCCTCGGCGAGGAGCGCCGCGGCGCACGCGCGGTCGTCGACGCAGTCGAAGAAGCCGAAGAATCCCAGGGGCTCGGCGCGGATCCGGTCGTAGCGAGGGTCCCGGATCGCCGCGATCCGGCCGACCGCCTCGCGCCCGCGGACCGCGACGAACAGCGCGAGCTCCGCGTGGCGGTGCCAGGGGTTCCGGGCTGGATCGAGAAGGGCGTGGACCTCCCGCCGCAGCGGGGCGACGTAGCGAGGGTCGCCGCGGTAGAGCGGCGCCGGGACGGCGATGAAGCGCGCGCGATCGGCGCGCCGGCCCGGCGACAGCTCCAGCACCTCGAGCGGCGCGGCGGAGGCCGCCGTCACTTGGCGCGGATCTGGGCCAGCAGGCGCTCCGCGGTGGGTTTGTGTTTCATGACCCAGTCGGCGACGTAGCTCGGCTGACGCTCGTCGATGACGCCCGTCAGCTGCTGGCGCGCCTCGTCGTAGCGCCCCTCGGCGATGAGGCACCGGGCCAGCTCGACGCGCGCCCGCGTGAAGTGCGGGTCGAGCGAGAGAGCTCGGCGCAGGTATCCCTCGGCCCGCGGGACGTCGCCGCCGAACAGCGCGGGCGTCTCGAGATAGAACGAGCCCGCCAGCGCCAACCCGGGGACGTGGTTGGGATCGAGCTCGAGGATCGTGTTGATCTCCTGCTTCAAGGTCGACAGGAGAAACGCTGCGCGCAGCTTGCCCTTCGTGATGGCCCAGCGGCCGAGATTCGCGGCGTACCAGAGATGGGCCTCGGGGCTACGCGGCGCCATGTCGATGGCCCGCTTGGCGACGTCCCGGCCGCGCTCGTAGCTCGCGAGCTTGGCGTCGACGCTGGGCGCCCGGTAGTCGGCCCAGATGAGATGGGCCCAGGCCAGCAGGAGCAGCGCCTCCAGGCTCGGCGCCCGCGCGACCTCGTTCTCGAGCATGTCGCGGGCGCGGTCGATTCGCGAGAGGTCCTCGTGGAAGGTGGTCACGTTCTTCCACGCGTCGAGGACGGCGCCGCTCGGCGGGGGCGTGGCCGCCCGGACCGGGCCGACCACGCCGAGAGCCAGCGCGCAGGCGAGCGCGGCGGCGGTGAGGCGTCTCGTCGCCGGCCTCAATCGCCGCCGACGTGGGCGGCGGCCAGATCGGCCACGGCCATGATCGTCCACTGCGGGTTCACGCCGAGGCTCGTGGGAAACACGCTGGCATCGACCACGTAGAGGTCTCGCGTGTCCCGTACGCGGAAATCGGGCCGGACGACGCCGCGCTCGGCCGGATCGAGCGCGTTGCCGCCCTGAGGATGCGCGGTGCTGATCTGCACGTCGTCGAACGAGGCGATCGCGTCGATCGCGCGCCGATACGTCGCCGGGGCGAGGCTCCAGCCCTTGCGGGCTCCGATGAGCACGCGCCGCGGCGGCGGCGAGCTCGCGAAGAAGAGCTCGCAGGTGCGCTCGAGCCCGTGCTTGAGGCGGTCGAGGTCGCGGCCGTCGAGCCGGATCCAGATCCGCTCGGGCGTGTGCCGCGTGTCGACCTTCGAGCCCGAGGTGGACCCGACCAGCGGCGACGCCGACGCGTAATACGCATACCGCTGCATGTTCTCATGCAGCTCGTCCATCCAGCCCGGGAGTGACAGCGACTGCGTCGCCGGGGGGCTGCACCACGTCTCGATCACGAAGCCGTCCCGCGGCAGGTCCTCGAGGTAGTAGTGGCCCATCTGGAGGCCGTCGAACGCGCGCACCGGGGTTTCGTACTCGGCGTGCACGGGGCTCACGAAGTTGAACGAGAACCGCTCGCCGATCGGAAGCGCCAGCGGGTTGAGCGCGGTCGTCCGGCCGAGCAGCGCGCTGCTCCCGACGGCGCCGGCCGCGACCGCGACCCGCCGCCCGCGAATCACCCGACGCTCGCCGCCTCCTCGCGTCGGCTCCGCGATCACGCCCTCGGCTCGGTAGGCGGTGGAGCGGATGACGATCTCGCGCGCGCGTCGCCCCGCGAAGATCCGCAACCGCCCGGTCGAGGCGGCGGCCGGCAGCAGCGTTTGTAAGACGGTCCGCTTCCGGAGATAGGCGCAGGCGAGATTGCAGTAGCCGCAGCCCAGGCACGCCTCGATGTTGACCTCGCAGGGTCGCAGCGCGTCGGCCCGGCCGAGCGCCCGCGCCCCGCTCGCCAGGTGGCGCGCCGACGGGTTGATCCACCCGTCGGGGACCGCGGTCGTCACGGGCGCGATGCGAAGGTCTCGGGCGATGCGGTCGTAGGCGGCGTCCAGCCGCCCGTCGACGGCCCAGGCCGCGCCGAACTCCCGCGCCCAGATACTCCGGACCTGCTCCGGCATCCGGAAGCACACCGCGTTGTTCACCACGCTCCCGCCGCCGACACACTGCCCCTGGAGCACGGACATCCGGCAATCGCCGTCGGTGATCTGGAGCCCAGCGTCCTTGTAGTAGCGGAGCAGATTGTCGAGCTCGTCGTGCGGGCGCGGGCGCTCCGGCGCGCCCGCATCGTATCGCTCGGGCACGTAGTCGCCCGACTCGACCAGCGCCACCGTCCGCCCCTGGCCGGCGAGCCGGGCCGCCAGCACCGAGCCCGCGGCGCCGGACCCGACCACCACGACGTCGTAGACGTCGCCGGGCACGGGCTCGGCGGGGCCGACGACGACATCAGCCGGGAGCCGCGGCTCCGCCGGCACGACGGGCGCCGCGCCGCGCGGCCGATCGGCGAAGACGTCGTAGCCGATCGCCTGGGCCGCCGCGGGACGCCCCGTCTGGTCGAGCGTGGCGTACAGCACGACGGTGGCCAGCCGCTGGGCCAATCGCGCCAGATCGCGCAGCGGCGGAAGGCTCGAGTCCATCACGGTGAGCCGCCGCCTGACCGACTCGCGGCCTCCGTCGGTGCCAGCGAGCGCCAGCAGGCCCAGCAGCGAGAGGCTCGTGTCGAGGATGCCGGCTCGCGGCGAGCCGCTCGCACGGAACGCCGCCAGAAACTCGTGCGCGCGCCGCGCGGCGGCGTCGACGCTGACGGGGCAGGACGGCGGACGGAAGGCGTCGATCAGCGCGCGCAGGGTCTCGAGCTCGGCGGCCATGTGATACGCCTCCGGAGCGTAGCACGGCCGCGCGATCAGGGCCGCCGGGCGAGAATCGTCTCCACGCTGTGCACGTGGTGCACGCCGTCCTGGGCGCACGGAATCCAGCCCGCGTCGTGGCGCACGATGATCCAGCCGCGGTACGCGCGGCGCAGCTCGTCCGGCGCGAAGTAATGCACGACCTCGCTCTTCTCGCGGTAGATGCGCCGCCCGGTGAAGACGACGTGCGCGTGGTGACCACCCCGGCGCGTGAGACACCGGAGCCGGGCGAACAGCGCGCCGCGCTCGCCGCGCGCCACGTAGTGGATCGCGCCGCAGGAGTAGACGAGGTCGAACGGGCCGCGCACGGGCAGATCGGGCAGGGCCGCGCACACCCACGCCACGCGAACGCCGCGGTTCTTCACGAGGCGCTGGGCCTTGCGGAGCCCGTCGAGCGAGAGATCGACGCCGACCACGTCGTGGCCCTGCTCGGCGAGGAAGACGCTGTCGCGGCCCTCGCCGCAGCCGAGGTCGAGCACGCGCGCCCGGTCCGCCGTGAGCTCGTTCGCCTCCCGAGCCAGCGCCGACGGCCGCGTGCCCCAGATGAAGCGGCCGGGCGTGTTCACGTACTCGCGGCCCCACGGACTCCACGGCGGCCGCTCGACGGTCTTGGCGCTCATCGGAAAACCCGGCGACAGCATGCGCTCATCTTGGTGCAGCCGCAATGCCAACAGCGCAGCGGCGTCCACGCCCCGATCAGAAAGATTTACCGAGTAACTCCGACTGCCGCTCGCCGACGGATTCGCCGTGATGAAGGACGTCGACCGACATACGAAACACGGAAGGAGGCGATACGCCATGAATCAGGACATCGTCAAGGGCAAGTGGAAGCAGATGCGCGGTCAGGTCAAGCAGTGGTGGGGCAAGCTCACCGACGACGATCTCGACCGGATCGACGGCGCGATGGACAAGCTCGCCGGCGCACTGCAAGAGCGATATGGCTGGGAGCGCGATCCGGCCGAGCGCGAGATGAAGAGGCGCTTCGAGCAGTACGACGCCGAGACGCGCGATCCAGCCCGGCGGTGAACGGTAGCGAGAAGCAACGAGAGCGGGCGGTCGTTCGGACCGCCCGCTCTGTCGTTTCGTCGGGTCCGGGCTAGTTGGCCTTCGCCTGCGCCACGCGGAGCTCGTTCTTGACCGACTTCACCCCGTCGACCCAGTGCGCCATCTCGGAAGCCTTCGCGCTCACCGGGATGTTCGGCACCTCGCCGCTCAGCACGACCACACCGGCGTCGGTGCGGACGTCGATCTTCTTCAGCTGCGGGTCCCTGCCGAAGCTGGTCTCGACCGCCTTGGTGATCTGCTTGTCGTTGGCCTGGACGGTCTTGCGCGCCGACGGCGCCACGACCTGCAGATCGTTCTTCACGTTCTTGACACCCTCGACGCCCTGGGCGATCTCGGCAGCCGTGGTCTTCGCCTCGTCGGAGTCGACCTTCCCGCGCAGGAACACCTCGCCGGTGACGGTCTCGACCCGCACGTCCCTGCCCTTGACCCGATCGTCCGCGAAGAGCGCGATCTTGGTCTTCGACGTCAGCCAGCTATCGCTGACGGCGCCCTTCACTTCGTGCGTCGTGTCCTTGGCCTTGTTCTCCATCTTGTCCAGCGTGCTCTCGGTCTTGCCCGGCTTGTCGGTGGTGCCGGCCTTGTCGGCGGCGCCCGCCGTCAGCGGCAGCGCGAGCAGGATGGCGCTCAGGAGCGCGCCTGCAGTCTTCCATTCTGTGCGCATCGGCAAGTGGAGCGGAAACGGACGCCAGCAGGGCCACTGGCGCGACACCGACGTCCTCGTGGAAGGGCCGGTCGTGGAGCAGCTGCAGGGCGCCTTCGCCGAGAACTGGCTCGAGGCGACGGGGGTGGCGATCGGCGGGCCCGAGTATTTTCCGCGCCGGCGCCTGGATTCGAAGGGGCTGGTCGACGCCCAGGTCGTCCGGAGCTCGCCGGCCGGCGGCAGCACCGCCATGTACACCATGTTCCTGCTCGCGCTGGCCTCGGCCCGCCACTCCATCCACATCACCAATCCCTACTTCGTGCCGGACGAGACGATGATCAGCACGCTGCTCGGGGCCGCCCAGCGCGGCGTCGAGGTCGTGCTGCTGATCCCGGGCGCGATCGATCACAACCTGGTTCGCCAGGCGAGCCGCTCGAAGCTCGGCCGCCTGCTGCAGAACGGCGTGCAGATCTACGAGTACCGGCCGGCTCTGTTGCACGCCAAGACGATGGTCGTCGACGGCATCTGGGCGACGGTGGGGAGCACCAACCTCGACCATCGCTCGTTCTCGCTCAACGAGGAGCTGAACGTCGCGCTCTACGACGCCGACACCGCGCAGCGGCTCGAGCGGATCTTCGAGGACGACCTCGCCAACTCCCGGCCCGTGCTGTACGAGGACTGGAAGAACCGCAGCCTCACCAGCCGGTTCCTCGAGCTTCTGGCGTTCCCGCTCAAGGAGCAGATGTAGCGGGCCGAGCGCTGGTCCACCCCAGGGGGGATCATGTAAGCTCGAAGGAGTGGTCGCCGGAGTCGCCCGTCAGGCTCTGCTCTTCGTCGTCCTGGCTCTGCTGGTCGGCGCGAGCGAAGCACTGCCGCAGCCCGTCCCGGCGGCCATCCCCGCGCCCGCCGTCGGCGGCGGGCTCTCCGCGGCGCCGCGGGTCGGAAGCACGTTCCGCAACCTCGATCCGAGCTATCACCGTGCCTCACTCTGGGCGCGCGCGCGCTCACTGATCGTCGGGGGCACCTGGCTCGTCGGCGAGCGGCGCGTCGTCCCCCTTCCGATCGTCCATCCCGACCTCACGGCGCTTCGCGCCAACTCGAGCCGCGCCACCGCGACGTGGATCGGCCACGCCACCGTCCTGGTCCAGCTCGACGGCGTCAACTTCTTGACCGACCCGATCTGGGCGAGCCGCAGCGGCCCGTTCGGCGGGCTGGTGGGCGTCGGGCGCTACACGCCGCCGGCCATCGCGTTCGACGATCTGCCGCGCATCGACTTCGTGCTGATCTCGCATGATCACTACGATCATCTCGACGAGCCGACCGTCAGGCACCTCGCGCGGCAATTCAATCCGCGCTTCGTGGTGCCGCTCGGCATCAAGGCGTGGCTCGAGGACCGGGGCATCAGAAACGTGGTCGAGCTGAGCTGGGGCGAATCGGTGAGGATCGGCGGCGTGACCGTCGTGTGCACGCCGGCGCAGCACGGATCGGGCCGGACGCTCGTGGACCAGGGGCGCCGCCTGTGGGCGTCCTGGGCGGTGCTCGGGACCAAGCGCTTCTATTTCGCGGGCGACACGGGCTACTACGAGCACTTCAAGGAGATCGGCGCGGCGCTCGGCCCCTTCGACCTCGCCGCCCTGCCGATCGGCTCCTACACGCCCCGCGCGCTCGCCAGGCCCGTGCACATGTCGCCGGAGGAGGCCCTGCAAGCGTGGCAGGATCTTCACGCGACGAAATTCCTCGGCATTCACTGGGGAACCTTCGCGCTGGCGCGGGAGCCGTACGACGAGCCGCCCCGTCGGATCGCCGAGGAAGTCGTCCGGCGCCACCTCGATGCCGACAGCGTGTGGATCCTGCCGCCGGGCGCGACCGCCGCCTGGTGAAGAGGCTTGCGCGGAGCGCTCGGCAGGGTCAGACTTCCGGCGATGATGGACTCCACGTGGGCCGCTAGGCTGCAGGCGGTCTTCGAGCTGAGCCCGACCATCCTCACCGTCACCGGACTCGACGACGGGCGGATCGTCGAAGTCAACAACGGCTTCCTTCTCGCCACCGGCTACGCGCGCGACGAAGTCATCGGCCGGTCCGTGCCGGAGATCGCGGTCTGGGTCGATCCGGGCCAGCGCGAGGCCGGCCTGGCCGAGCTCCGCGCCGGCCGATCGATTCGCAACGTCGAGGCGCGGTTCCGCGCGAAGGACGGCAGCGAGCTCGTGGCCCTCGCCAACGCCGACGTCGTCGTCATCGACGGGCGCCGGTGCGTCCTGACGGCGCTGATCGACATCAGCGACCGGGTTCGCGCCGAGACGGCGCTGCGCGAGAGCGAGCGGCGCTTCGCCCAGCTCTTCCACGCCAACCCGCTGCCGATGACCATCGTCAGTCTGCGCACCCACCGCCATCTCGACGTCAACGAGGCCGCGGTGCGCCACAGCGGCTACACCCGCGAGGAGATGCTCGGACGCACCAAGCCCGAGCTGGGCCTCTGGGTGGCTCCGGACCAGCGCGACGAGCTATTGCATCAGCTGCTCGCGCAGGGGCAGGTGCGCGATTTCGAGGTGACCTTTCGCACGAAGACCGGCGAGGAGCGCCACCTCCTCACGAACTGGGAGGTCATCACCTACGAGGGCGAGCCGGCGGTGCTGAACGTGTCGGTCGACATCACCGAGCGCAAGCAGCGCGAGGCGCAGCGCGAGGCGCGGCGCGAGGAAGCCAACGAGTTCCTGGCGGTCCTGAGCCACGAGCTCCGCAATCCGCTGGGCGCCATCACCAATGCGCTCGGGGTGATGGACGGGCTCGTCACGCGCCCCGAGCTTCAGAGCGTCCTGGGCATCATCGGACGCCAGACCACTCGCCTGACCCGGCTCGTCGACGACCTCCTCGACGTCGCGCGCGCGACGTCCGGCAAGATCGCCCTGGAGCTCGAGCCCGTCGACCTGCGGGAGCTGGCGGAGCGATGCGTGCACGGCCTCCGCGACGGCGGCCGCGCCCGGGAGCATCGGCTCGCGGTCGAGGGCGATTCGATCCGCGTCCACGGCGACCGCGCGCGCCTCGAGCAGGTGATGAACCACCTCCTCGACAACGCGCTCAAGTACACGGCGCAGGGGGGCGAGATCCGCGTGACGACCGAACGCGCCGGCGGCGACGCCGTGCTGCGCGTGCGGGATACCGGCGAGGGCATCGGCACCGACCTCGGCGCGCGGGTCTTCGACGTGTTCGTGCAGGAGCCCCAGGCGCTCGATCGCGCGCGCGGCGGGCTCGGCCTTGGGCTCGCGCTGGTGAAGCAACTGGTCGAGCTCCATGGCGGCACGGTGTCGGTCACCAGCCGGGGGCGCGGACACGGGAGCGAGTTCACGGTGCGCCTGCCCGCGTTCGTCGCGCGCCCGGAGCCCGAGCCGACCGCGATGCGGGCGGATCCGGGCGCCCCTCGCGGCCGCCGTATCCTGATCGTCGAGGACAATGCCGATGCTCGAGAAGGGCTGCGAATGCTCCTGACGCTGGCCGGCCACGAGGTCGAGACATCGGAAGACGCATTGGACGGGCTCGAGAAGCTTCGGACCTTCCGGCCGGAATTCGCCCTGATCGACATCGGTCTGCCCGGCGTCGACGGTTACGCGCTGGCCCGGATGGCCCGACAGACGCCCGAGACACGCGTCACGCATCTGGTCGCACTCACCGGCTATGGCCAAGCTGAGGACCGGCAGCGAGCTCTTGCGGCCGGCTTCGATACCCACATGACCAAGCCAGTCGATCCGGGCAAGCTCTGCGCTTTTCTCACCGAGCGCTGAGCGCTCGCCTGTCGAATTTACACGGTCGGCCGAAGTTACACGGTTGGCCGAAGTTACACGGTCGTCAGGGAAATTTTACCTGCCGTCGAGTCGCCCGACCGTCGAAACCCCGCGATTCTGCACAAATTTGCCCTGGCACGGCCCTTGCCGTAGACCATCGCGTCCAGCGGGACATAGGAGGCCCACCATGGCACTGGATCCGGTCTGCATGATGGAAATCTCGCCCGATTCCGCCGAAGCCCAGCTCGTGTACGAGGGCGAGACGATCTACTTCTGCTGCGACGAGTGCAAGCGCATTTTTGACGCCGATCCCGAGACCTTTCTCGACGAGATCGAGCCGGTCGGGGATCCCGCGGGTCGAACCTCGTAGCCGTTCGAGGAGCGTCCGCTCCGATGGCATGTCCGTTGCTGTCCCTGTCTATATCGATAGCTGGGTGACGGTCGAGGCCAATGAGGACCCGCGATATCTCGCCCGCTCTGGACGACTCGGAATTTCACCGGCTGCTGGAGACGCTTCCCGCCGGCGCCTACACCTGCGACGCGGACGGGCTGATCACGTATTTCAACGCCCACGCCATCGAGCTCTGGGGCCGGGCGCCGAAGTTGAACGACCCCATCGACCGCTTCTGCGGCTCCTTCAGGCTCTTTGCGGCAGACGGGACTCCGATCCCTCACGCGGAATGCTGGATGGCGTGGGCCCTGCGGACCGAGAAGGCGCTCAACGGGCTCGAGATCGTCATCGAGCGTCCGGACGGGCAGCGTCGGACGGTGCTGGCCCACGCCAACCCGATCCGCGACGGGTCGGGAAAGGTCCTCGGCGCGGTGAACGTGCTCGTCGACATTACCGATCGCAAGCACGCCGAGGATGCTTGGAAGACAGCCGACCGATCCAAGAACGAGTTCTTGGCGACGCTGGCCCACGAGCTCCGCAACCCGCTGGCCCCCATCCGCAACGCGGTCCAGATCCTGAACCGGGAGGATGCGCTCGCGCCGGAGTCGCAATGGGCCCTGTCGGCGATCGAGCGCCAGGTGCGCCAGATGGCCCGACTGATCGACGATCTGGTGGACGCGGCCCGGATCACCAGCAACCGGCTCGAGCTGCGCCGTGAGCGCGTGGAGCTGGCGGCGGTGTTGCGGTCCGCCATCGAGACGAGCGGGACGCTCCTGAAGGCCGGCGGCCAAGAATTCACCGTCGTCCTGCCCGACGCGCCGATCAGGCTCGACGCCGATCCCATCCGGCTGGCGCAGGCCGTGTCGAACCTCCTGAACAACGCGGCCAAGTACACCGAGCGCGGCGGCCGCATCTGGCTGATCGCGGAGCGGGGCGGGGACGACGCCGTGATCAGCGTGCGCGACACCGGCGTCGGCATTCCCGCGGCCGTGCTGCCTCACGTCTTCGAGATGTTCGCTCAGGGCGAGCAGACCCGAGGTCGGGCGCTCGGAGGGCTCGGCATCGGTCTCGCGCTCGTGAAGCGACTGGTCGAGATGCATGGCGGAACGGTCCACGCCGAGAGCGCCGGGCAGGACATGGGCAGCACGTTCGTCATCCGCCTGCCGGCCGCGGCCGAGGTGTCGCCCGGCTCGCAGCCGGAGCCGGACGGGCTCGGACGGATGAGTCCCCCTTCGCTGCGCATGCTGATCGTGGACGACAACCGCGACGCCGCCGACAGCCTGGCGATGCTGCTGCGGACGACCGGGAACGAGATCCGCACGGCCTATGACGGGCTCGAGGCCCTCGAGGTGGCCAGCGAGTTCCGTCCCGAGGTCGTGCTGCTCGACATCGGCCTGCCGAAGATCGACGGCCACGAGGTGGCCCAGCGACTCCGCCGCGAGGCCTGGGGCCAGGGCATGTGCCTAATCGCCATCACCGGATGGAGTGAGGAGTCCGATCGCGCGCGGTCGCGGGCTGCGGGCTTCGACCATCATCTGGTCAAGCCGCTGGACACCGGCCACCTCGCTCAACTGCTCGGCTCGGTCGAACGCTCGGCGCGGAGCTGAGACCGTGAACGGCTCCGTGCGGGTCGCCGCCGTCGGCGACCTCCATTGCAAGAGGACCTCTCCCGGCTCGTTCCATCGTCGCGTGCTCCGGGAGCTGACCGCGGCGGGAATCGACTTCCTCGTCGGCGGCGGCTATGCGCTGGAGCGCTATCTGGGCATCGGCCGGCTCGTGAAGGACCTCGACCTGTTCCTCCGCGCCGCCGACGTCCAGAAGGCGCTCGACCACCTCGGCGCGCGCCTGGGATGCGACACCGAGCTCACCTTCCCGCACTGGCTCGGCAAGGTCCGCAAGCGTGGAGACCACGTCGACCTCATCTTCAACGCCGGCAACGGCGTCTGCGTCGTGGACGACGACTGGTTCAACTACGCGGTGCCCTCGCGCGTCTTGGACGTCCCGGTCCTGCTGTGCCCGGTCGAAGGCCGCGGGACCTTGACGTCGCGCGCCCAGTACCTCGTCGACCTCGAGCTCTGGGGATACGAGGACGCGCGACTCGCGCCGCACGGCAGCATGTCCGAGGAAGACGCGTCGATCTGGACGGCGGACATCGACGCCGAGGCGAGCCGACCGCTCGGCGAGCGCCCGCGCGAGGCCGCCGTGCCGAACGATCTACCGATAGGGGGACCGACGCATGGCTCGATGTGACGTCTGTCGACCAGCTCTTGCTGGTGCTCGCTGATCGTGGAACTGCGCTACACGGCGTGTCCAGATCAGCCGAAGCGGGACATGATCTGGCCGCCGAGGATCTTCATGTAGTGGTGCTGGGTCTCCATGTCGGTCGCCCGCAGGCTCACCCAGATCTTTCGCGCTCCGGCCTCGGCAATCTGCTCGATGCGCCTGATCCAGTCGCTCGCGTTGCCGGCGAGCGCGAACCGGTCGATCGCGTACTGGGTCAGGCCGAGCGCCTCCATGCGCTTGGGGTTCCGCCCCTCGTGGAGCACGTGATCGTACAGCTCGTAGCCGTCGACGTATTCCTGGATCTTCGCGCGGAGCTCGTCCGGCACGTGCTTGTGGTCGAGCCCGAATCGCATCGAATGGTTGAGGATCGAGGACACGGAGGCCTTCACGCCCTGGATCGCCCGGTCGCGGTCTTCGTCGAGCGACGTTCGCGTCGTGAACCAGATGTCGACTTCGGACGGATTGCGCCCAGCTTCTCGAGCGCCCGCGTGGACCCGCGCGATCGTGTCCTTGATCACCTCGGGCAGGAGGCCGGTGCCCGCGGTGACGCCGTCGCCGATGCGTCCGCCCAGGTGCAGCATCTTCGGGCCCTCGGCGCAGATGAAGATCGGAATGCGCTGGCGCGTCACGGTCGACGCCCACCGGACACGCTGCGGCCGTCCCTGATAGGTCGCGTCGCCCTTGGCGATCAGGTCCCGCACGCACGTCACGTAGTCCTCGATCCGCGACCGCGTGGCGACCTGGTAGCCGATGTTGAGCACGGCGCTGTCGCCGCTGGCCATGTCCATGAAGGCCCGGCCGCCGGTCAGGCTGTCGATCGACGCCAGGAAGGACGCCATCACCTGCGGCTCGCGCGTGAGCGGGTTCGTCGGGCGAAGGCCCACGCGGGCGCGCGACGCGCCGAGCGCGATCAGGGTCGCCCTGACGTACGCGTCGCCGCCGATGAACGCGGTGTCGTGCGTGCCGACCGCTTCGGCGCCATAGTCGTCGGCCATCTTGGCGAGGTCGATGAAGCGGCGCGTGTCCTTTTCCTGCAGCAGCGGCGTTCCCGGACTCAGGCTGACTCCGAACGCGACTTTCATTTGGTGTCCTCGCGGTTGGCCACTCGCGGGCCCCCGCTCACGTAGATCGTCTCGCCCGTCATGAAGTTCGCCTGGTCCGAGGCGACGAAGACGACCGCCCACGCGATCTCCTCGGGGCGGCCCAGGCGCTGGAGCGGCACATCGCGCGCGGCCTGGGCGATCATCGCGGGCGTCTTCCACACCTCGAGCACGCCCTCGGTCTCCACAGGGCCCGGCGCCACCGCGTTGACGGTGATCCCGTGCTTCGCCCACTCCGCGCCGAGGCTCTGCGTGAGCACAGCGGCGCCCGCCTTCGCGGCGGCGTAGGCGGCCATGCCGCGCGAGCCGGTGCGGCCGGCCACCGAGGTAACGTTGATGATCTTGCCTGCGCGCTGCCGGATCATCACGCGCCCGACGGCCTGCGTGAAGAGGAACACGCCGGTGAGGTTCGTTGCGACCAGCGCGTCCCATTCGGACCGCGGCAGGTCCTCGAGCGGCGCGCGGACCCGATAGCCGGCGTTGTTGACCAGGATGTCGATCCGGCCGAAGGCGTCGAGGGTCTGGGCGACGGCGCCGTCGACCTGCCGCGCGTCGCCCACGTCGCACGCGACGGCGAGCACGCGGCGGCCCTCGGCCCGCACGAGATCGGCCACCGGCTCCAGCGCGTCCTTCCGACGACTGCACACGGCCACGTGGGCGCCGACCCGGGCGAGCTCGACCGCGATCGCGCGGCCGATCCCCCGGCTCGCCCCGGTCACGATCGCGACGCGATCGCGGAGCGTGTCGGCCGAGAACGCCACCCTACTGGATGACCGAGTGCGGCGTTGCCACCAGACGCGTGACCTTGATCTGCTCGCGGTCGATCAGGGTTGGGACCTTCGGCGAGATCTCGTTCTTCCAGTAGTCGCTCTGGTAGACCAGGTCGTAGAGGCGCTTGCGCTCGGCCTCGCTCTCGAAACGACGAATCCAGACGTACACGCTCTCGTCTTCCTCGCCGACGAAGCTGCCGAGGATGACCATGCCCATCTTCACCTGGAACGGGATGATCTCCTCCTCCATGCACTTCACCCAGCGGTCGCGCTGTCCGGGTCGGACGTGGTATTGCCGCAGCTCGAAGATCATTCGGACCTCCTTTGAATGGACCAGAGGGTACACCAGACCGGGTGCTCGAGAGCGTGTATGATCGGGTCCCGGTGATCCCGAACCTGATCGCCCTTTCGCCGACGACCTTGCCCGCGGCGCTCCTCCGCGGCCTCGAGCCGCGGTTGTTTCCCTACGCGCAGATCTCGGACGGGGTGCTCGCCCCCGGAGAGCCCGCGAAGGGGGCACCCTGCATCGCGGAAAGCAGGAGGCACGATGAAACAGAGCGACCAGCGCATCCTGACGACTCACGTCGGTAGCCTGCCCCGCACCGTCGCGCTCCGCGACCTGCTAGTGCGCCAGGATCGGGGCGAGAACGTGGACGCCAGCGCGCTCGCGCGCGAGGCCGAGGCCGCCGTGCGCCACGTGGTGGCCAAGCAGCTCGAGGTCGGCATCGACGTCGGCAACGACGGCGAGCAGCCGCGCGTGGGGTTCTCGACCTATCCGGCCAGGCGCATGCGCGGCTTCGGGGGCGAGAGCAAGCGGCGCATGTCGCGCGACATCGCCGAGCACCCGGACTACATGGCTCGCCTGTCCCGCCTGCGCTCGGGCGCCGCGCGGATCAACGACGCGCCGCAGGCGGTCGCCGAGGTCGCCTACACGGACCTCGGCGAGGCCACCGCCGAGTGCGATCTCTTCCAGCGGGGCGTCGCCGGCACGAAGGGCTTCGCCGAGCCGTTCATGACGGCGGCCTCGCCCGGCGTCATCGCCACGATCATGCTCGACGCCTTCTACGGCTCGCACGAGCGCTACATCCGGGCGCTCGCGCGCGAGATGCGCAAGGAGTACGAGCTCATCGTGGCGCGCGGTTTCGTGCTCCAGCTCGACTGCCCGGACCTCGCGATGGAGCGCGCGCGCTTCTTCCAGGACGAGTCCCTCGACGGCTTCCTCGGCGCCGTCGCGCTCCACATCGACGCGATCAACGAGGCGATCGCGGCGATCCCCCGCGACCGCGTGCGCCTGCACCTCTGCTGGGGCAACTACGACGGGCCCCACACGCACGACGTGCCGCTCGAGCCCCTGCTGCCGATCATCTACCGCGCGAAGGTCGGCGCGCTGTCCTTGCCGCTCGCGAGCCCGCGCCACCAGCACGAGCTGAAGGCGTTCGGCCAGCATCCCCTCCCGAACGACATGCTGTTCCTCCCGGGGGTGATCGACTCGACCACCAACGTCGTCGAGCACCCGGAAGTCGTCGCCGACCGCATCGCCGCGGCGGTCGGCGCGGTGGGCGACCGGACGCGGGTCCTGGCGAGCGTCGATTGCGGCTTCGGGACGTTCGCCGGCTCCCAGCTGGTGGAAGAGAGCGTGGTGTGGGCGAAGCTGCGCGCGCTGCGCCACGGTGCGGACCTCGCCACCAAGCGACTCTGGGGCTGAACCGCGACGTGGGGACCGCCGCGGCGAATCGGGTGCTCGAGGGGAAGGCCGCGATCATCACGGGGGCGGCGACCGGGATCGGGCGGGCGACGGCCCTCCTGTTCGCCCGGGCGGGGGCGCGGCTGACCTTGGCCGACACGCGCGACGACGAGCTGGCGCGGACGGTCGGGGCCGTGCGCCAGGCCGGCGGGGAGGCGGTGCCGGTGACCGCCGACCTCGCGCGTCCCGAGGATTGCGCCGCCGTGGTCGCGGCGGCGGTCGGCGCGGCGGGCCGGCTCGACGTGGTCTTCAACAACGCCGGGGTGGGCACGATGGTCGTCGGCGGGACGGTCGAGACGATCGAGCTCGATAAGTGGGATCTGGCGCTCGACGTGAACGTCCGCGCGATGTACCTGGTGAGCCGCGCTGCGCTCCCGGCCCTGCGCCGGGCGGGCGGCGGCTCGATCATCAACACCGCCTCGGTCAGCGCCTTCCGCGGCTCGGCGTCGCGCCCGAGCCACGCGTATGCCGCGTCGAAGGGCGCGGTGCTCGCCCTCACGCGCGCGATGGCCGCGTCCTACGGACGCGACCGCGTCCGCGTGAACGCGATCTGTCCCGGCACGATCCGCACGCGGCTGACCGCCGACATCATCGAGCGCGTCGAGCGCGAGGCGGCCGAGGGACGCCAGATCCCGCTCGGGCGCGTGGGCGAGCCCGAGGACGTCGCGCGCTGCGCCCTGTTCCTGGCCTCCGACGACTCGGCGTGGATCAGCGGCACCGAGATCGTGGTCGACGGCGGCGCGCTGGCCGCCGCGACCTGAGCGAGGCTCAGCCGACGAACACGCCGCCCGACGGGTGCAACAGCTCGCCGGTGAAGTACGAGGCGTCGTCGGATGCCAGGAACAGCGCGGTCGACGCGATCTCCTCCGGCTTGCCGTAGCGCCCCATCGGCGTGAGGCCCATCGCCCACTTCGAGCGCGCCGAGTCCGCGCGCATCGCCGCGGTCATCGGCGTCTCGATGAAGCCGGGGCCGATCGCGTTCACGCGGATGCCCTGGCCGGCCAGCTCCTGCGCCAGGCACTTCGTCAGCATCCACACGCCCGCCTTGCTCACGCTGTAGGGCGCGCTCGTCGACGGCATCTTCGACATGATCGACGCGAGGTTGATGATGCTGCCGCCGCGCCGGTGCTCCGTCATCCAGCGCGCCACCGCCCGGTTCGAGAAGAGCACGCCGTAGAGGTTCACGTCGATGACCCGCCGGAACTGGTCCATCGGGATGCTCAGGACCGTGTGCGGCTGGTAGGACGTCGCCCCCGGCACGCGCACCGCGCCGATGCCCGCCGCCGCCACCAGGATGTCGACCGCCCCCAGCGCATCGACGCAGCGCTTGACCATCGCGTCGTTCGCGGCCTCGTCGGTCGTGTCGACCTGCACCGCCACCGACTTCCGCCCGGCCCCCTCCACCATCCGCGCGGTCTCGGTCGCCCCCTTCAAATCCAGGTCCGCCACGCAGACGTTCGCCCCCTCCTTCGCGAACCTCACGGCGCAGGCGCGCCCGATCCCGCTGCCGCCCCCGGTCACCAGCGCCACCTTCCCCTCAACTCGCCCGGCCATGTGTCATCCTCCCGAATCGGTGTGATTCGAACCTCGCGATCTCGACTCGGGCCAGAGCCTGCGACCTGCGCTCCATTTCGTCAAGCCCGAGCGCCCCCTCCCGCCCCGGCGCCGCCGCCCCCGGCGGACCAGGCGAGTGTTGCCCGCCGTGTGCGAACCCAGTAACGTACCGGCCAGCAGCAGGTCGCGAGGAGAGTGTGGGCATGGGATATCTGGCCGGAAAGGTCGCGATCGTGACGGGCGCCGGCCGGCTGCGCGGCATCGGACGGGCGACCGCGGTCTTGCTTGCCAGCGAAGGCGCCGACGTCGTGGTGACGGGCACGGGCCGTGATCCCGCGGCCTATCCGGATCACGAAAAGCAGGTCGGCTGGAAGGACGTCGAGAGCACGGCACAGCAGGTCCGCGAGCGCGGCCGCCGGGCCCTGACCTGGGTCGGCGACGTGAGCCGGGCCGCGTCGGTCGAGGATCTCGTCGACCGCGTCATGGCGACGTTCGGGCGCATCGACGTGCTCGTGAACAACGCCGCCTATCCGCGCGGCAACGACCGCGTGCCCCTCACCGAGCTCGACGAGACCGTGTGGCGGCGCGTGCTCGAGATCAAGCTCACGGGCGCGTTCCTGCTCTCCAAGCGCATTGTGCCGATCATGGTGAAACAGAAGTGGGGCCGCATCGTCAATCTCTCGTCGGTCGCCGGCAAGCGCGGCGCTCCGAACACCGCGGCGTACAACGTCGCGAACTTCGGCATTCAGGGGTTCACGCAGTCCCTGGCCATGGAGCTCGCCCGTGACGGCGTCACGGTCAACGCCATCTGTCCGGGCATCATCGACACCGCGCGCATGGACGTGCTCGGACGCGGCGAGGGCTGGCAGGGGCTGCTCGAGCGGATCCCGATGGGACGCGCGGCCAGCGACGACGAGGTCGCCGGGCTCATCGCGTTCCTCTGCTCCCCGGCCGCCACGTACATGACGGGCCAGTCGATCAACATCGACGGCGGCATGGTGATGTGGTGAGTTTGACGTATGATCGGGCTCCGATGGGCGAGGTCCTCACGGTCCGCACCCGGACGCTCGAGATCGGCTACGAGGCCCACGGCAATCCCGGCGGCACGCCGGTCGTCCTACTCCATGGCTTTCCCGACGACGCGCACGCGTTCGATCACGTGGCGCCACCGCTCGCCGCCGCCGGCTGCCGCGTGCTCGTCCCGTACCTGCGCGGCTACGGGCCGACGCGATTTCTCGATCCGCAAGAGCCCCGCATGGCCCAGCAGGCGGCGATCGGTCAAGACCTGCTCGAGTTCATGGCCGCGCTCGGCCTCGCGCCGGCCGCGCTGGCCGGCTACGACTGGGGCGGTCGCGCCGCGTGCATCGCGGCGATCCTGGCGCCCGAGCGCGTGCGCGCGCTGGTCACGATCGGCGGCTACAACGTCCAGAACACGGTGACGCCGGCGGCGCCGGCCTCGGCTCGAGCCGAGCGCTCGTACTGGTACCAGTGGTACTTCAACACCGAGCGCGGCCGGCGGGGGCTCGAGCAGAACCGTCGCGACATCTGCCGGCTTCTCTGGCAAGAATGGTCTCCGACCTGGCGATTCGATCCGGCGACGTTCGATCGCACCGCCCCTTCGTTCGACAATCCCGACTTCGTGGCGGTCGTGATCCACTCCTACCGCCACCGTCACGGCAACGCGCCAGGCGATGGGCGCCTGGACGCGATCGAGCGGCGCCTTGCCGAGAGTCCGGCGATCACCGTGCCCACCATGATCCTTCACGGCGGCGACGACACGGTGAGCTCCGCCCGGCGCTCCGAGGCCGAGCTCTCACGATTTCCGGCGGGAACCGAGCGGCGCGTCGTACCCGGCGTCGGTCATTTCATGCCGCGCGAGGAGCCCCAGGCAGTGGTCGACGCGCTGCTGAAGGTCCTCCACTAGGACGAATCCCACATGCGTATCGAGGTCATCTGCACCGGCGACGAGGTCCTCACCGGCAAGATCGTCAACACCAACTTCAGCTACATCGCGCAGAAGCTGGAGGACGTCGGCCTCGCGGTCCAGTGGGAAACGACGGTCGGCGACGATCGAGAGAATCTCCTGCTGGCGTTCAAGCAGGCCGGGCAACGCGCCGACGCGGTCATCGTCAACGGCGGCCTCGGCCCCACGGTCGACGACCTGTCCCAGGAGATCGCGGCCCAGGCCGCGGGGGTCGAGCTCGTCCTCAACGAGGAGTGGCTCAAGACGATGGAGGAGTTCTTCCGCCGCCGCAGCCGCGTCATGCCGCCGAACAACAAGAAGCAGGCGATGCTGCCGGCGACCGCCGAGGTGATCGACAACCCGGTCGGCACGGCCTGCGGCTTCGCGCTCGACATCGGCCGGGCGCGCTTTTTCTTCACCCCGGGTGTGCCGCGCGAGCTCCGGCGCATGCTCGAGGAGCAGATCATTCCGCGCCTGCTGGCGAAGAGCGGCCTGCAGACGGCCATCCACCTCAAGCGGTTCCATTCTTACGGCCTCGGCGAATCCCACGTGGACGCGCTGCTCACCGACGTGGAGAAGCTCGTGCCCGACGGCAGCGTGAAGCTCGGCTTCCGCGCGCACTACCCGCAGCTCGAGACCAAGCTGACGGTGCGCGGCCGCGACATGGACGACGTGCGGGCGAAGCTCGCGCCCGTCGAGCGCGAGGTGCGCAAGCGGCTCGGCAACTTCATCATGGCCGAGGACGAGCAGACCCTGGAGGGCGTCGTCCTGTCGGCGCTGACGGCGCGCCAGGGCTCGCTCGCGATCGTCGAGACGTTCACGAGCGGGCAGATCGCCGCGCGCTTCGCCCACCTGCCCGGCGCGGAGAAGGTCTTCCGCCGCGGCGTGGTGGCACGGGACCTCGGCGAGATCTTCGCCGGGGTCGGCCTCGACGGCGATCCCCCCGCGGGCGAGCTCACGCGCGAGACGGCGGAGGCGGTGGCGCAGGCCGCGCGCCGGCGCACCGGCGCGACCTACGCACTGGCGGTGCTGATCGCGCTCGACGACGGCCCGGACCGGATAGACTTCGGTGGCACCATCTGTCTAGCGATCGGAACCGCCGACGGCGCCGAGTCCCGACGCAGCCGGATTCTCGGCGGCCGCGAGTGGGTACGTCTGGGCGCGACCGAGATGGGGCTCGACTGCCTGCGCCGCTACCTCCAGGGGCTGCCGGTCGCCGAGCGGATCGACTTCGAGAAGACGTGAGGAGCAGCACGAAGGAGAAATAGGCATGCTGATCGTCGACGCGCAGATCCACATCTGGAAAGGCCACAAGCCGACGAATCCGAACCATCGCCAGATCGCCGACTACACGGCGGAGGACGTGCTCAAGGAGATGGACGGAGGCGGCGTCAACGCGGCCGTGATCCATCCGCCCGGATGGGACCCCAACTCCAACGCCCTGGCGGTCGAGGCCGTGCGCCAGCATCCGAATCGCCTCGCGATCCTCGCCAACTTCCCGCTCGACAAGCCGGAGAGCCGCTCGGCGATCGACGGCTTGAAGAACCGGCCTGGAATGCTCGGGCTCCGCTTCGCGCTGCTGCAGCCGCATCAGCAGACGTGGCTCACCGACGGGTCCCTCGACTGGCTCTGGGTCGCCGCCGAGCGCGCCAGCATGCCGGTCGCGCTGCTCGGTCCCGGGCTCATGCAAGTGATCGGCAAGATCGCCGAGCGGCATCAGGGGCTCAAGCTGATCATCGATCATTTCGGGCGCCCCGACGCGGCCTGGTCCAACCTGCCGGACCTCGTCGCCGCGGCCAAGCACCGCAACGTCGCGCTGAAGGCGACCGGAGCGCCGAGTTATTCGGCCCAGCCCTATCCGTATCGCGACATCCACGGCCACATTCGCAAGCTCTACGACGCCTTCGGCCCCGATCGGATGTTCTGGGGGACGGACATCACGCGGATGCCGTGCCCGTGGACACAGTGCGTCACCATGTTCACCGAAGAGCTGCCGTGGCTGACGGCGAAGGACAAGGAGCTGGTCATGGGGCGTGCGCTTTGCAACTGGCTCGGCTGGAAGCTTCCGGCCTGACGGAGTGAAGCCATGAAACAGATCATGCTCGATCGCTACGGCCAGCCCGAGGATGGCCTGCGCTGCGCGGAGGTGCCGGACCTCGGGGCGCCGGGCGCCGGCGAGGTGGTCTTCGACGTCCTCGCGTTTCCGATCAATCCCGCCGATATCTCGTTCTGCCGCGGCACCTACCGGCTCAGGCCCGAGCTGCCCGCGACACCCGGGGCCGAGTGCGTCGGCCGCGTCGCCGCGATCGGCTCCGGCGTGACGCACGTGAAGCCGGGCGACCTCGTGATCAATCTGCAGCGCGAGAACTGGACCCAGCAGCGGCGGGTCAAGGGCGACGACGTCATCGCGGTGTCGGACGGTATCGACATCCAGCAGGCGGCGATGCTGCGGATCAATCCCGCGACCGCGCTCCTGTTGCTCGCCGACGTCGTCCCGCTGAAGCCGGGTGACTGGATCATCCAGAACGTCGCCAACTCGGCGGTCGGCCGCCTGGTGATCCGCCTGGCGCGGCCGCGCGGCGTGAAGACGGTGAACGTGGTGCGGCGCGAGTCGCTGTTCGGCGAGCTCAAGGCCCTCGGCGGCGACGTGTGCGTCCTCGACGGGCCCGATCTGGCCGCGGCGGTCAAGGCGCAGACGCGCGAGGCGCCGATCCGCCTCGGGCTCGACGCGGTGTCGGGCCGGGCGACCGCACGGCTCTCGGCCTGTCTGGCCGACGGCGGTGTCGTCTGCAACTACGGCTCGATGACGGGCGAGGACCCGGTGATGTCGCGCAGCACGCTGATTTCGGGCGGCCAGTCGCTCGTCGGCTTCATCCTGGGCCGCGCGCTCGGCACGCGCTCGCTCCCCGAGATCCGGGCGATCTACGCCGATCTCGGCCAGCAGGTCGCGAAGGGCAACCTGTCGGCGCCGGTCGAGATGGTCTATCCCATCGAGGACATCAAGGAAGCGGTGGCGCACGCGCAGCGCGGCGAGCGTAGCGGCAAGATCCTGGTGGGCCCGAACGGGCCGGTGTAAGGGATGAGCCACTCGGGGCTCACGAGAGCCCCGAGTGGCCGTGTGTCGACTTACCGGCCGTGATCCTTGTCGTCGTGCTCCTTGTCGTCGTGATCACCGCGCACCCTGTGGATCTGGCCGCGGATCTCGCCCGCCGGGAAAGCGCTCGTGTGGATGTTGGCGTAGGCGGTATTCGACCTCAGCGCGTCGACGAGCGCGTCGAACTCTCCAGCCGTGACGTTCTGGGTAGGAATGGCCACGACGCTCGCGTTCGTGAAGGTACCGGTCACGGTTGCGGTCGCGGCCCCGAGATTCGGGCATGCCTGCGTCCCGGCGGGACCGTTACCCAGGTTCGTACAAAAGAACACCATGACTCCACCGGCCACATGCTTTTTACCGAAATGGATGTGCGCCTGCGTCACATTGCCGGTACCCGGCGCCGTGGTGCCCACGTTTGAATAGGTCAGGGTGAAAGTTGCCGTCCCGGCCGTCTCATTGAGGCTGAGATGCAAGGTGCCCGTGCCGTTGGATCGGATCGCCCCGGTTGGACCGGCCAGCGCTCCGATCTCCTGGAACCCGTTCAAGCGCGCGAAAAATTCCTCGGCGTAGGCGTAGCTCGCTGAGAACCCGACGAGCGTGGCGACCAGCACGGTTTTGATGAGCTTGTCCCGGCGCATGGCGTCCTCCCTTACGGGTTGAGTGAGACTTCCCCGCGTCCACGGGCTTCCGTTGTATCGATCGACCTAAAGGACACCCCCTCCCCTGGCAGTTCAAGTGAATTTCAAGCGACGATCAGTGAGGACGAAGGCACCTCGTTGGCCCGGAATCGCTATGGGAGGCGGTCTGCCCGCTCCATATCGGGATCGCCCCATAAACGGGCGGCTCCAGTCCTCGGTTCCCGGGCAAGAGCCACCACGGCTGTTTTCACACTCTTGAGACGGGTCCGCAGGCCGCGCCGCAGCGGTATAAGATCCATGTCGCACTCTGGACGACCGGAGGCTGTATGAAGGCGCGGGACCGACATCGCTGGGGCCGGTGGATCGTCTGGCTGGCGTTCGCCGCGACGGCCGGCAGCGGTGCGCCGGTGTTCGCCGAGCCGACCGAAACCAAACCGGAAGCAGCGGCGACCGACCCGGACTTCACGGCCGGCAAGGAGGCGCTCGACCGCAAGGATTGGAGCGAAGCCGGCCGGCGCTTCAAACAGGCCGCGTTGCGCGACCCTGACAACGCCGACCTCGAGAACTACCTCGGCTACTCCTATCGCAATCTCGGACAGCTCGACGCCGCGCTCGCGCACTATCGGCGCGCGCTCGAGCTGAACCCCCGCCACCGCGGCGCCCACGAGTACGCGGGGGAAGCCTACCTGATAGTCGGCGACCTCGCGCGCGCTGAGGAGCACCTGGCCGCGCTGCGCCGAATCTGCCTGCTGCCGTGCGAGGAGCTCGGCGACCTCGAGCGCGAGATCGCGGCCTATCGCAAGAGGACGGGCGTGACGCGGTGATCGGTCAATCCCCCCGGCGCAAGGAAGACGAGCGGCTCATCACCGGCCGCGGCCGCTTCATCGACGACATCGCCCCACCCGGCATCGCCCATCTCACCGTCGTCCGCTCCACGCACGCGCGGGCACGGATCGTCGCCATCGATGCGGAGGCGGCGCGCAAGCTCCCCGGGGTCGTCGTCTTCTTCGCCGACGATCTGCCCGGGCTCGCCGAGCCCCTCCCCGCGGCGCGCGCCGACAGGACGAATCCCTACGTCCGCCTGGACACTCCACGCGCGCAGCGGCCGCTCGCCCGCGACGAAGTCCGCTACGTCGGCGAGCCGATCGCCGCGGTGATCGGTCCGGATCCGTACCAGGCGGCCGACGCCGCCGAGCTGATCCGGATCGAGTACGAGCCGCGGCCCGCCGTCATCGACGCCGAGGCCGCGATGGCCGCGACGTCGCCGCAGGTCCACGACGGCACGAGCAACGTCGTCGGCCAGGTCGCCAAGGTGATCGGCGACGTCGATCGCGCGTTCGCCGACGCCGACGCGGTCGTCGAGGACCATCCCTCTCACGGGCGCGTGACCTCGATGGCGATCGAGACGCGTGGCCTCTGCGCGGCGTTCGATCCGGCCACCGGCGCGATGACCGTGTGGGCGGCACACCAGGCGCCCTACCACTTGCGCGGCGTCGTCGCGGCGCGGCTCGGGCTGCCGGCCGAGAGCGTGCGCGTCATCGCGCCGGACACCGGCGGCGGCTTCGGGCCCAAGGAAGGGATCTACCCGGAGGACGTGCTCGTCCCCTTGCTCGCGCATCACCTCGGCCGCCCCGTGAAGTGGATCCAGACGCGCACGGAGTTCCTGTCGAGCTCCCATCAGGCGCGCCAGCAATCGCATCACGCCCGGCTCGCGGCGACACGCGAGGGGCGCATCCTGGGCCTCGATGTACGGATCGTGAAAGACGTCGGCGCCTATCACTACTTCTCCGTCCACGAGCCGACGAACACGATCAATCACCTGCCGTCTCAGTACCGGGTCCCGGCGTTCCGCGCCGAGGGCTTCTCGGTGGTCACCAACAAGACGCCGACCGCGCCGTACCGCGGCGCCGGCCGGCCGGAGGCGATTCTGGTCGTCGAGCGGCTGCTCGATCGGCTCGCGGCCAAGCTCGGCCTCGACCCCGCTGAGGTCCGGGCGAGAAACCAGATCGCGCCGGCGGACATGCCCTATCGGCCCGGCCTCGTGTACCGAGACGGCGTCGCCGTGAGCTACGACGGCGGCGACTACCCGCTCGAGCTCCGTCGGGCGCTCGACCTGATCGACTACGCGGGCTGGCGGAAGCGCCAGCGCGACCTGCGCGCCGAGGGCCGACGGATCGGGCTGGGGATCGCGGGATACCTCGAAGCAGGGGGCAGCGTGCGTCCCGGCGAGTGGGCGACCGTCAAGGTCGACGATCGCGGTCACGTCGAGGTGCTCATCGGCGTGTCGGGCTCGGGTCAGGGCCACGAGACCGTGTTCGCCCAGGTGTGCGCGGAGTATCTCGGCGCCGCGTTCGACGACATCCGCGTCCGCGGCGGCGACACCACGCTGGTGCCCTTCGGCTACGGGACGGGAGCCAGCCGGGTCGCGGTGAACACCGGCAACGCGGTGGCGGTCGCGGCCGCCGACGTGAAGGTGAAGGCGTGTCGCGTCGCGTCCCGCCTCCTCGAGTGCGCGCCGGACGACGTGCGGATCGAGGACGGTCGTGCGTTCGTGGTCGGCACGCCCGCGCGCGCGATTCCCCTCGCCCAGGTCGCTCGCGCGGCGCTGACCGATCGCGGCCTCGTCGAGCTCGGCGGTCCCGGGCTCTGGGCCACGAAGTTCTACTCGCCGCCGACGGTGACGTGGTCGAGCGGCGTCCACGCGGCGGTCGTCGAGGTCGACGCGGAGACCGGGCGGGTCGCCATTCTCCGCTACGCGATCGTGCACGACTGCGGCCGCCAGCTCCATCCGGTGATCGTCGACGGCCAGATCGTGGGGGGCTTCGCCCAGGGCCTCGGGGTCGCGCTCGGCGAGCACATCGTCCACGGCGACGACGGCCAGCTCCTCACGAACACGCTCATGGACTACCCTATCCCCCGGGCGGAGGACATGCCGCCGCTCGTGATGGAGCACCTGCACTTCGCGACCGATCACAACCCGCTCGGCGTGCGCGGGGTCGGCGAGGGCGCCACCGGCCCGCCGACCGCGGCGCTCGCCAACGCCGTCGCGGACGCCTTCGGGGGGCGACTCGACGTCACGAATCCGGTGCTCACGCCGCACCGGGTCTACACCCTGCTTCGAGAGGCCGGACTCGCATGAGCATGAGGAGGAGATCATGGCAAGGCTGACACCGATCACCAGCAAGAACCAGGTCGCCGCGAAGGACCAGGCGATCGTCGACTCGATCGTCGCGAGCCGCGGCGCGCTGCAGGGGCCGTTCACGATGTTCCTGCACTCGCCCGAGCTGGCCGGCCGGCTCGCGCACCTCGGCGCCTACGTGCGGTTCGAGGGCTCGCTCGACATGCGCGTGCGTGTGCTCGCCGCGATGACGGTCGCGCGCGAGCTCGAGGCCGTGTACGTCTGGGGCGCGCAGGCGGGCGGCGCCCGGCGGCTCGGTGTGCCGGAGTCGACGATCACCGCGATCCGCGAGAACCACAGCCGCGGCATTCCGTCGGAGGACGCCCAGATCGTCGAGTTCACGCGCCAGCTCATGCGGCAGCACCGGGTCGACGAGCCGACCGTGAAGGCGCTGATCGGTCGGTTCGGCAACGACGGCTTCATCCAGCTCACCGGCGCGATCGGCTACTACAGCATGCTGGCGATGACGGTCAACGCCTGCGAGCTCGAGGCGGCGCCGGGCGCCGAGGTGCTGAAGGTCTAGCGCCTCGGCTGGATTTTCCGGGTGACCGACTTCGAGGTGCCGAAGGTCGGGATGAAGGCCGAGTGCTTGCCGGGGCCGCCCGTGACGACGATGTGAATATCCTCCGGCTTGCCGACGATGGGGCAGAGCGCCTCGTCGTCGCTCTGGTCCACCCAGTCGGGCCAGTTCTCGGCCTTGTACATCGCGCGCAGCTTGAGCAAGCCGACCTTGTTGCGCGCCCGCTCGAAGAGGAACTTCTGCACGTCGGCCTTGGACATGCCGCCCGAGGCGATCGTGTGCGCGTGCTCGGGGCCGAATGCCACCAGCACGTCGCCGCGGATCACCGAGCCGGCGTTGTTGTGGCCGACGGTCGTCATCGTGTCGGCGACGACCGTCAAGGTGGTCTCGGCCGACGTGCAGACGTGATCGTTGATGTTGTGCGGGCCCTCGCCGGAGAAGACCGTGACCGTGCTGTCGCTCCTGGCGAATCCGCGCGTCACCCGGAACGGCTCCCAGGGCGTGGCGACTTCGTTTTCCGCGACGCAGTAGCTGAACTTGGCCGGGGAGCCGTGCGTGGCCTGATCGCCCTCGCCCGGGATGCCGCCGCCCACGTTCACGAGCACGAGCCGCATGGCCCGTCCGATGGAGGCGTTGGCGCGGAAGCCCGGGCCGAAGGCGCCGTGGCGGAAGTTGAGCCCGAGCTCCTGCGCCATCGGGCCCGAGACCAGCATCATGACCGCGCAGGGATGCGTGGTCGCCTGCACGCTGTAGAGGCCGAACGCCGGATCGGCGGCCGCCTCGAGCGCGGCGATCAGCACGGGCATGTACTGCGGCCGGCAACCGGCCATCACCGCGTTGATCGCGATGTTCTCCACCGTGGCTTCGGCCCAACGGGGCGGCACGATCGCGATGACCTCGCCGGGCTGCCGGCCGGAGCCCGCGATCATCGCCTGGACGCGCTCGGGGGTCGGCAAGACGAACGGCAGACCGTCGGTGAGCCGCCGCGCGTGAAAGGCCTCCAGGGCTTCGTCTACATCGGCGAACGTGAAGCGCTCGTTCATCGTCGGTCCCGCGCTCGACGCGGCGCCGGCCGGACGGGTCGCGGCGTCGCCCGTCAGGCCGCGAATGACCTGCGCGAGCGCGTCGTCGGCGCGCTGGTGGATGACCGTGATGGACTCACCGCCGATCGGGTGCGTGATGATGGCCAGCGGCAGATCCGGCATCCCCAGATTCTTCGACTCCTCGCGCGCCAGCCCCATGAACGCCTCGGTGCAGATGGTCACCGTGGGGATGCCCTTGCGCTCCAGCTCGACCGAGTCGTGGATACACCACGACGTGCACGAGCCTCAGTCGCTGATCGCGGTGATGACCGCGCCGACCTCCTTCGCGTACGCGTCGAGCCCCTCGGCGCCGATCGCGGCGCTGGGCTTCTGCTTCGTCAGGGAGCCGGCCACGGGGTGTTGCTTGGCGAGCAGCTCGATCACGCGTCGCTGGAGCTCGAGCGAGTTCGGCTTGCTGTTGTTGAGAACGCCCAGGGTGACGCCGTCGAGGGATCGCAGGCGCGGCGCGAGCGGCTGAGACCCGACCCGATTGACACCCAACGGGCTCAGCACGGTGATCCCGCTCATCCGAATCCTCCCGCCTGTAGAATAGCGCAACCAACGCGGGGAGGACGCCATGAGACCGTACGAGGGCATCAAGATCATCGACATCACGCACGTGCTGGCCGGTCCGTTCGCGGCCTACCAGCTGGCGCTGCTGGGCGCCGACGTGATCAAGGTGGAGCATCCGACGGACTACGATCAGAGCCGCGATTCGGGCGGCGATCGCGCCCTCAACCGCCAGCAGATGGGCACGGGCTTCCTCACGCAGGCCTCGAACAAGCGCGCGATCACGTTGAACCTCAAGCACGAGAAGGGGCGCGAGATCTTGAAGAAGCTCGTGACAGACGCCGACGTGCTCGTCGAGAACTGGCGCTCCGGCGCGTTCCCTGCGCTCGGGCTCGGCTGGGACGATCTGCGCCCGCTCAACCCGCGGCTGATCTACTGCTCGATGACCGCCTTCGGCCAGGAAGGCCCGCGCGGCGTGCAGACCGCCTACGACCAGCTGATCCAGGCGACGTCGGGGATGATGGCGATGACCGGCACGCCGGACGTGAACCCGATCAAGACCGGCGCTCCCGTCATCGACTACGCCACCGGCACGATGTGCGCGTTCGCGATCTCGTCCGCGCTCTTCCAGCGCGAGCGCACGGGCCGCGGCCAGCACATCGACAGCGCGATGCTCGACGTGTCGCTGATGCTGATGGGCTCGCACATCACGTCGTACATGCGCACGGGCCACGAGCCCCAGCCCAAGGGTAACCAGATGGACCGCGCCAGCAGTCAGCTCTACGAGGCCAAGGACGCCCCGTTGATGATCGCCGCCGGCAACCGTGGCCAGCACGAGCGCCTCTTCCAGGCCGTCGGCCGCCCGGACATCGCCGCGCAGTCGAGTCACGACGAACGCGAGAAACTGTACGACGCGCAGACCGAAGAGCTTCAGAAGATCATCGCGCAGCGGACCGCCGACGAGTGGGAGCAATACCTCCAGGGGAGCCACGTCCCGGCCGGGCGCGTACGGCGGCTCTCGGAATCACTGAAAGATCCGCAGCTCGCAACGCGGGGCGTCCTGCACCGCCACGAGAAGATCGACGGCATCGAGGGTCCCGTGACCGTGCCGATGGCCGCGTTCAAGTTCGCCGACGGCGGACCGAGCATCGAGACCCCGCCGCCGCGTCTGGGCCAGCACACCGACGAGGTGCTCGCGGGTCTCGGCTACTCCAAGGGCGAGATCGCGAAGCTGCGCGCCGAAGGCGCGATCTAGCGACGCGCTGGCGCGGAGCGCTGCCGCTACGGGAGCAGGTCGGCGACGGCGATCCTGCTCGATGCGAAGGCGCGCGGAACGGCGAAGGCCGGCGGTGGCAGCGTGGTGACGGATCGGTACCGCCATCCATAGAGCGCAGACGGATCGGGGCTCGGATCTCGGTAGATCTCGAGAACGTGATCGACGAGGTTGACGATCCAGTAATCCTCGATGCCTGCCCGCGCGTAGAGGCTGCCCTTGCGGTGCCGGTCGAAATGGAGGCTCGAATCCGCAACCTCGACGGCGAGCGCGGGGCGCGCGGGGTGCGCTTCACGGTAGTCGGCCGGGCGGCCCGCAACGACGACCAGATCGGGCTCGGGCTCGGACTCGTCGTCGAGCGACAGGGGCAGCTGGGTTCTCACGATCCATCCCGGTGGAAGGACCGCCCGCAGGGCATATTCGGCGGTGCTCACCGCCGAGCTGTGATAGGCGCCCTTCGGCTCCGCAACGATGAGCTGGCCGCCGATCAGCTCCAGAGGCTCGCCCTCGAAGACCCCGAGGTCCACCAGCCGGTCGTACTCGACCCGCTTCCAGCGCCGCAGCGTGAGCGGGGCTTGCGTCATGTGCCAACTTTAGCGAGCGCGAACGGCGAGATCAACGTCAGCGCGTCGATACGCGCTATCATCCCCTCGCACGCTGAAAGGAGCCGCCCATGACTTCCCGGCTACGACGGCTTTCGGTGGTCTTCCTCGGCCTCGCCCTGATCGCGCTCGTGTCCGGGCCCGCTTCGTCGCAAACGCCGCGCGGTCACGGGGCCGAAGCGCGAGACATGGAGCTGGTCGGTCACGACGATCTCCAGGGGCGCTCGGCCTACCAGCCGACGATCCACAAGCAAGGCGGGCGCTTCATCGCCTACGTCGGCCACCACGGGGGCAAGGCGAGAAATCCGCTTACCAGCGTCGACGAGGACAACGGCACGTCGATCGTCGACGTGACCGACCCGGCGCGGCCGCGCTATCTGACTCACATCCCCGGCCCGGCCGGCGGCCCCGAGCAGGGCGGCGCGCAGATGGCGCGCGTGTGCGATCGCCAGGGCAAGACGTATCTGCTGCGGTCGTTCGGCAACGCGGTGCCCAACTCGGGCCACGAGGTGTGGGACGTCAGCGATCCCGCGAAGCCCCGCAAGGCGAGCACGGTCGTGACCGGCCTCACCTCCACGCACAAGAACTTCTGGGAGTGCGACACGGGCACCGCGTATCTCGTCTCGGGCGATCTGGCCAAGACCGATCCCCTGCAGGCCGGGCCGTCGGGTTGGCGCACCTCGCGCATGACGAAGATCTACGATCTCAGCGATCCGGCGAAGCCCGTCTTCGTACGCGACTTCGGCCTGGCCGGCCAGGAGCCCGGCTCGAGCAGCTCTCCCGTGCCGCCGGGGGCGCACGGACCGATCGTGCTCGGCAATCGCGTCTACATCGCGTACGGCACCAGCACCGACGGCGTCCTGCAGATCGTCGATCGCCAGAAACTCCTCGCCGGGCCGAAGGAGCCGACGCCCGCGAACCTCAACGCGCCGGAGATCAGCCGGCTCTACATGTCACCCAACTGGGGCGGGCACACGGCATTCCCGGTGCTGGGGATGACGATCGGCGACTGGGCGACGAACACGAAGGGCAACGTGCGCGATTTCGTCGTGCTCGTCTCGGAGGCGATCGCGAACGAGTGCCGCGAGTTCCGGCACGCCACGTTCCTGGTCGACATCACGACCGAGTCACGTCCGTTCTCCGTCGCGACCTTCCAGGTGCCCGAGTCGCTCGGCGGCTTCTGCAAGCGGGGCGGCCGCTTCGGCCCGCACTCGAGCAGCGAGTCGTTCGCCCCGATCTTCTACAAGAAGCTGGTCTTCGTCGCGTACTTCAACGCCGGCGTGCGCGCGGTGGACATCCGCAACCCCTATGCGCCACGCGAGGCCGCGTCCTACATCCCAGCGACGACTGAGCGGACCGCGGAGCGCTGTGTCACCGAGCCGACCCGGAGCTGCAAGGTCGCAATCCAGACCAACAACGTCGAGGCGGACGAGCGCGGCTACATCTACCTGGCCGACCGCGCCAATACCGGGCTGCACATCGTGCGGCTCACCGGAGACGCGGCGAAGATCGTCGGCCATTGACGCGTATCGTCAGGGCGGGGCCCGGGTTCGCATCGCGGCGTTCGGCGAG
>QHTE01000090.1 GCA_003220685.1 Candidatus Rokuibacteriota bacterium | reverse complement strand
GTGTCCCAACGAGGATTCCGAGCCATCGAACCATGACCGCGAGATAGCGGATCAGTCCCGCAAAATGCAAATTCATCGCGCAGGACGACTTTCTAGAAGGGACAGTCTCCTTTGACCCGTGGGTGCTGCGATCGGCTTGAATAACGCAAGCTGGGCGTTGCGGCGAGGAATCAGCCGGCGTCGAGCATGCGGCGAACCACCTCCGCCAGTGTTGCCCTCGTGAATGGCTTCGCGAGCATTGGCCCGTTAATGCTGAATAGCTCGGAGCTCCCAGACGGATGTTCCGAATAGCCGGACATATAAACGACCTTCGTTTCGGGGTGCGAGCGTCGTACGTGTTGGGCCAATTCCGTGCCGCTCATCACAGGCATCACCATGTCCGTGAGCAAAAGGTCGATGGCCTCGCTGTGCTGGCGGCAGAGTTCGAGTGCAGCCATCCCGTTGGCGGCGGCGAGGACGGTAAAGGCCATGTCCTGGAGCATGTCACAAACGAGGCTGCGCACCTCTTCCTCGTCCTCAGCCAGGAGAATCGTCTCTCGCCCGCGAGGAGGTTGTTTGGGCTCAGCGTCACTCGTGGGGAGCGCTTCCCCATGCGTACTGGCTCTCGGGAGGTACACCGCGAAGGTAGCCCCCTGGCCGAGTTCGCTCTGGAGCGTGATGAAGCCGCCGTGCTGCCTGACGATACCGTCGACGGTTGACAGGCCAAGTCCTGTGCCCTGCCCCCGCGGCTTGGTAGTGAAGAAAGGCTCGAAGATATTTGACTGGATGGCGGGATCTATGCCAACACCCGAATCGGAAATGCGGACGAAGACATGAGCAGCGAGCCGTCGGCTTGCCGAAGGCGGAGGACGGAGACTGGGACTCGCAACAGTAGCAGAACCGTCTCGGCGATCCGGTCGGCCGCTGTCGCGACGTCGAGGCTTTCGGTCAGGAGGCGTGCAACCCGAGCGAGTTCTTCCGCCTCGTGGCGCCGGCGTGTTGCCTCGGCATACAGGCGAGCGTTCTCGAGCGCCAGCGCGGCGTGGTCAGCAAATGCCCGGGCAAGGGCGAGATCTCCGTGATCGAGTACTCGGCCCGTGCGATCGGTGATGACGACTGTACCGATCATCCGCCCTGCACCGTCAATGGCACCGCCAGCAGGGCGCGATCCGTGATCGACTCCGCGTGCGATCCCCAGTCCGAGGGCAGAGCCAGCAGTGCATCGACGAGGAAATCCTGGACCCCCACCGGGCGACGCTCACGGATCGCTCGGGCGGCAACGTTGTGTACCGCCAAGGCGACCGGCGATTCCATGTCCGCCGCCGGCGTGTTGCCCGCGGTCGCGGTAGTGGCGAACTCGCTCAAGTCCGAGTCGAAGCGGAGTAAGATGGCGCCCTGTGACTGAAGCAAATCGCGGGCGCCATCCACGATCTGTTGGGCGAGGATTTCGGGGTCGAGCGCTTGGGCGAGATCGCGACTGATCTCGGCTAATGATTTCGCGGCCCGCCGACGCGCTTCACTCTGAGCAAACAGACGGGCGTTCCGCATCGCGACCGCCGCCTGACCGACGAGGGTCTCGATCATGTCGCGCTCTTCGGGCGTCGGGGGAGCACCGGCCGGAAGATTGACACTCAGGACGCCGAGGAGTTCACCCGCGGCACGGATCGGTGCGCCGTAGTACACCGTCAGGCCGCGACCGGCTGACCAATGTCCCTCAAGGGCGCGCGGGTCGCGTTGGTACTCTTCGACGAATAAGGTTCATCCGGTCTCTGCGACTGCGTGGGTAAGGCCGCGACCAAACGGGATTACCTGTCTCCGGCCTACGATCCGCACACCGCCCGCGCGTGCCAAGCGGTAACCGCCGGCCACAGGGTCGATCAACCGAACGCTACAGGCCGCATCAGGTCGCAGAGCCGTGACGGCGGCTGTGACGTGATCCAGAACCGCGTTGAGGTCGAGCGTACTGGAGACCGAACGAGCGAGTTCCGCGATGCGGCGAAGACGCTCAGCGCTGTTTGGCATAAAGTCGCCCCCGATCCGGAGGAGCTGGATCGACGCATCTGCAGATCCTCGAAGGTCGGCCGCCATCCGATAGCTGGGAACTCTTATAGGAGAGACCGCGTTCCTCCGCAACCGGCTCACCAGAAGCGATTCGACGGCAACTATACGGCAGTACCGGCAGGCACCGAGGGAGTAAGGTTTACATGGGGAGGGAGATCGAATGCACACAGTGATCGTCCTCGGCGGCGGCTTTGCGCTGCTGCTTACGTGTGTGTTGCTTGGCCACGCATTCGGCGGCGGTACGCCAGGTCTCGCGACGGGTGCGAAGCTGTTTATCCCGCTGTGGCTGATCGGCGCGGCCATCAACATGTGGATCGGTGTCAGACACGCGGGCTATTCGGCGACGGAAGAATTCCCGATCTTCCTGGGCATCTTTAGCGTCCCGGCCCTCGTCGCCGGACTCGTGTGGTGGAAGTCGTCCTGATCACGGCGGCCCGGCTCACGTCCATGGAGAAGAACCGGCTCGAGGCCTTCAGCGATGGCGTGATCGCCATTATCATCACGATCATGGTGTTGGAGCTGAAGGTGCCACGCGGCAGCGACCCCGCAGCGCTACAACCTCTCCTCCCGGTGTTCCTGAGCTACGTCCTCAGCTTTCTGTACGTGGGTATCTACTGGAACAACCACCACCACATGTTCCAGCTGACGACCTCGGTCAATGGCACGGTGTTGTGGGCGAACCTCCACCTGTTGTTCTGGCTGTCGCTACTACCGTTGACCACCGGGTGGATGGGCGAGAACCACTTCGAGCGATGGCCGACCGTGCTGTACGGTTTGAATCTGTTGTTGTGTGCCGTTGCGTATTATCTGCTGCAGACGAGCATCATTCGACACCAAGGGCCCGAGTGCCTCCTCGCGAAGGCAGTGGCGCGCGATCTCAAAGGCAAGGTATCGCCGGTGATGTATGTGGCGGGAATCCTGACAGCCTGGGTGGTCCCCGCGTGGATCGGCATGATGTTCTTTGTATTCGTCGCACTGATGTGGCTGGTACCCGATCGTCGAATAGAACGAGTCCTCGGCAAGCATCGCGAATAGCAGAACGTGATGCGCGCCTGGTCTTGAGCCACCGCGCTGTTTGACGAAACGCTCCTTCCCGGAAGATCGCTTCGCTCCGGCTTGGCCCCGCCCCCGGCGCCCCCGCTCCTCGATACAGCCGTTGTTGAAACCGCTCTGCGTCTGCGATCCCGATCACGGGGCGCTCCGGCATTGCCCTGCTGAGACCATCGACATAGGAACGGCGGGACTTTAGCTGCCCATTTAAGCCTTGGGTGCCTAACCCAAGGCTCCGCTCCAACCCAACGCGCTACCGCAAGCCATCGTCAGCACTACGCTTTCAAGGTCCTCCGAAGTCTTCTATGAAACGACGAGATCGAACGGCGCAGTCCCTTCGCCACGCAACTGTCGCGTTTAGGCCGGATCTTCTCAAGCTAACGATCGGTCGGCTGACTGCCGTGTGCGGCGCGCCGGTCGAAAACCTTCATAGTCCGTCGAAGAGCACCAAAGGGGCCGAATCGCTCGGCCCCTTTGGTTTCGCGGCATTACATGGTTGCGGGGGCTGGATTTGAACCCGACCTTTGGGTTATGAGGGGAAATTCGCTCTACACACGGACCAAAGAGAAGCGACAGGAACCAATTACGGCGGAGACTTACGAGGCGAGAAGACCGTTCCTTGTTGGTTTGTTTCGGTCGGTTGACTTCATAGACGCTTCATAGCGGTTCGGATGCCGTGCGGATCTCTTCAGCTTCCACCTGCGTACACGACCCATTCGGATCTCCCTCGTCCACGTGAAGCTCACGGTGAAACCGTCCAGCGATGGTACGGAAGGCTGGATTCGTTGATGACCCGTGTCAACCGCATTGCCGTTGTCGGTGTCGGCGTAGATCATTCCCGCAAAGCGTGGATCGCCAAAAGCCGGATATGAGTAAACCGTTGTTTGGTCAGGGACTGGTCTTCGTGTCGGTCGCGGTAAAGCAGTGCCACTCGCTTCGCGAACAAAGTCTTTCAAAGTAGGAGCCGAAGCTCGACGGTGCGAGGGAAGTTCAGAAACCGCCACGCGCGAGAAGCGAGGCCTTCTGCATCAGCTCTCGTTGTGGAAGAGAACTTTGTTCAGACGCAGTTTCAGACCGTGCTTCTGAATGAGGCGGCAGACCATGGCGTCGAGCGCCTCACGATGTTCTGCGGTGGAGGCGTCCCGATAGGCTTGCTGGACGGCCTCCGATTCTCGCTTCAAGATCTGCCAGAGACGCTGTCTGATGTACGGTCGCAGGTTGATTTGTTCGACAAAGACCGAGCTCACGCCTGCCTTCGCCAGCCCGGCGAACAATTCATCCAGCGCTTCGGGATCATAACGGAAATGCGGCAGGAGCGGACCGACAAAGGCATAGGTCTCGACGCCCGCATCATGGAGCTCGGCGAGCGTGCGCAGCCGCCTACTCGCCAGCGGCGCGCGGACCTCGACAAAGCGGCTCAGTCGATCATCCGTCGTGGTCACGGTGAGACCAACCTCCGCGCGCGGGATACGCCGCAGTATGTCGACGTCGCGTAGCACCAGAGGAGACTTCGTAAGGATGCTGACAACGCCAGGATAGGGCTCACGCGCAAGCGCTTCGAGTATCCCGCGCGTCAGCCGATACTTCTTCTCGGCACCCTGATAAGGATCGCTAACGGAACTGAGCAAAATCGACGGGGCTTGCTCCCCTCTACGGAGGCGTTCGAGCTCACTCGAAAATATGGTCACAGCATTCACCTTCGCGTAGACGTAGTTACCCCAGTTGTCCATCGGCTCGCCGACGAAGCGGCCGGTGAAGGTTGCGTAGCAGTACAGACAACCGAGTTCGCAGCCGGTGTAAGGATTCACGACGTATTCCGCATCAGGCAGTTTGGATCGGACCAACACCGTCTTGGCCTCGGTCTCCCCGACCTTCATGAGCTCACCTTTTTGCACCGCGCCTCCGCGGCTCGATTGTCCGGACGCTTCGAGACGATCCCGGCATACAGGGGGCCATCGGAGCCAAAATGGTTCGGCCCTCGACCTCGCCGTGGCCTCGCGGTTGGACCTCGGTATCTTGGCTGCCTCACCAACCTTGTGCTCGGGTGAAGCCGACGGAATTGTTCTACAGAGCGGAGCGTAGTCGGGGCTAGACCCGTCGCCGGCGTCTCCAAACGACCTCCCACTGCGCCCAACTGCCCGTCTTCGGCGGAGCGCGCTTCGTTACGTCCTCTCGAGGTCCGGACACAAGCTCAAAGTCGCGAGCACCCTTCGCGAGCAGTTCATCACGCGCGTAGAAATGGACAGGCAGGCCGCGTTTTGGACCGTCCTCGTAGCGAATTGTGAATCCGCCATGCTCGTTGCGCTCGATCAGAGTGTGCCGGTGAAACATCTCGGTGGAACACGAGTTGACCCGAAGAAAGAAGAACCCCTCATCTCGCAACACATCGGCAACATTGGTAAAGTATTGCCCGACGTCGCCCTCGGTTCCATGTTGGAAAACCTGAATCGCAATGAGATATCCGAATAGCTTGTCCGGTCGATACGAGCGAAAGTCTCCAACCAACACTGGAAGCTTCTCCGCCGGACGCCGCGCCAGTAGACTTCGTATGGCGGCTGGTGCGATGTCGATGCCGTGCAGATTCGCACCAGCGTCGACGAGCGGAAGGTAGTTCCGGCCATTTCCGCAGCCTACGTAAAGCCCAGTATCGCGCGATCGACCAGTTGCGTGGAGGATTTTGAGGATTTCGGCAATGAATGGAATCGGTGGCTCGCCGCCGTATCGTCCGTGTTGATATTCCTCGTCCCAACGTTGCCCGATTAGATCACTCATGTCGTCTCCCCTACAGCGCGGCCGGGAATCGTTCGTTCAATCAGGGGCGCTATGCCGACGTGGCAGGGCTCGGCGGAAGATGCGGCGGGCAGCCCGCCGCTGTGTGTCAGGCGGTTAATAACTCTCGCACATCGTGCGGTGCCTTGGTCCACAGAACCGCGGCAATCAGCGCCCCCACCGCCCCGACGACTGCTCCCAAACCAAAACCGGTCGCATATCCATAACGCGTGATTACCGGCCCGAACGCGAACGACCCGACGGCAAGCCCCAGGTAGAGTGCTGTGCTGTACCCGCCCATAACGACGCCGCGGGCGGCCTGTGTCGTTGCGCCCGCAAGGCCGACGCCAATGGCCACGCCAGCGCTTCCGCTGACTACGCCATACGCCGTGATCACTGCGAGTAGCGGGCCGGTCTCGGTGATGTGAGGCAGTAGCGCAGTCGCGACGCAGCCTGCGAGCACCCGCCGACGGCGTAAGGCGCCGACCGCTGGGTGCGGTCTATGAGCCATCCGGCCGGGACGCGCGCCGCGGTGTTCGCGATGCCGAGTACCAGGAAGACAAGTCCGATCGCGGCTGGTGACAGTCCCCTGGCATCACCGAGTAGCGGAAAGAATGTGAACACCACGCCCTGTGTGAGAAGACCGCTCGCCGCGACGATCCACCCTGCCCAGACAGTCGGATTGGCTCGAACTTTACGAAACGTCCCGCGCGCCGCGGAGGCCGCACGGGCCGGGCGTACGGGAATCGCTAGGCCGAGAGCGAACGCGATCGCAGCGCCGACCGCGCTGGCCACGAACGCCCGCCGGTAGCCCCACCACTCGGCAGACAGTCCGCCCAGAAATGGTCCGACGCCGATGGCGCCATAATGTGCGGTCGCGTACCACGCATACGCTCGACCAGCGGCTCTGGGCCTGGCCGCGTCGCCCACCAACGACATGGCGCTCGGCGTGAAGGCCGCCACGCCGAGACCGGCAAGACCATAAATCACCCCGAGTCCTACGCCGCTCTCGACGACTGGCAGGTGCAGCGACGTTACCGCACTGATCGCCATTCCGCTGACGAGCAGAATGCGACGCCCCCAGACGTCGGACGCGCGGCCGAGCGGGATCGATGCCACGCCAGCCAACGCCATATGCGCGGCGACGATGAAGCCAACGCCCGTCGCTGTCACGCCATGCGCCACCGCGTACAGTGGCACCAACGGCCCACGCATCTGTGCCGACGCAAAGTGCACGAACGTCAACGCGCACACCGCCGCGACGAGCGACGTCGACGCCGTCATGGCAGATCAGTCGCCCGGCGCCATTCCGGTGTGTCGAGCAATTGTCTCAGCATCGGGACCAGGTCACGCGACTCGTAAAACGGGTGCTGGCGAAAAACATCGGCGTATCGGGCGTCGAGCGTGGCGAGCGCATCCGAGGTCGATGGCGCAAACTCGCGTACCTGCCGCACCCGACCCCGCGCGAACAACAGATTTGCGGGATCGACGTGGCCGCACTGAATGAAGCCGGCAGTCTTGCGAGCGCACCGACACGGATTGTCCTGGTTTACCAGCCCGCACTTGTCGTTCATGAAACTGTGTAGATCGCGGCGGGCGCGAGCGAGTCGCTGGCGGAAGCTGTCGGGGCTCGTGTCGAGCAGCTCCGCGCCGATGACATCCGTCACACCGAGAATTTCACCGAGCACGTAGACGAGACGCTGTTCACGATCCAGACACAGCAGCATTGCCGACGTGCATCCGATCCGTGCCTCATCAACTAGGAGACGTACATCCGGGCCCGTAGCCGAATCCGGAAGGTCCAGATCGGGAGTGCCGTCGAGGCCGCGCCCATACTCACTGAAGGTCATCGGCCGCTCCACCCGGCCCCGCCGCATGTTGAGTACGTGGTTCACAACGACGCGGTACAGCCAGGTTCGGACCGTGCTCCGCCCCTCGAACGCGGCAAGCCGCGTGATGGCCTTAATCAGAATTTCTTGCGTTGCGTCCTCTGCATCGGCTGGATGCGCGAGCATGCGAATCGCGATGTTGTAGATCCAGCGCTGATGGCGGCCGACGAACGCTTCGAGCGCATCGCGGTCGCCTGCTTTCGCGCGGGCGACGAGCGTGCGCTCCTCGGCGTCCGCCCGATCGCTGGACTCGAAAGGGTTGTTCTCCATCATTCGATTAGACCCCAGCGAGGGGCGAGTGTGACAGAAACAGCGATAATGAACGCAAGTCGTTGTAATTCAAAGTCGCCGGTGCACGCGCGGTCACCTGTGCCTTCCATTTATTCGTTGGATCGGCTCACGCCGCTTTCCGGAGGTATTCCTGATGGAGCCCGCCCACGCGTGGCACCTCTGTGCGTGCGAACGGCCGACCGCAGTGTCCCCATGAGAATCCCAAGCCATCTGACCATGACCGGCCAGATAGCCTGATCGACCCGAGAAACGCAAGCAAATCAGGACGAACGAGTTTTTAGAAGGGACAACGCAGGCGGGCTGGTCGACCGACCGAGCGGCGACTGAATGACCGGCGACCGCACGGTTCACAGTCCCCTGCGGAGAATCCATCACCGATCCCCGAGGACCGAGCGCTCGTGATCCGCGCGAAGTCCGGCGATCGAGTCTTGCGGCGCCCGCTGCGATCTGACAACTAGCGACCGTCGAGAAGTGCCTGGATGAACGCCCGAGCAGCCGGACCCGACCAGTCGCGCGATCCCGCCACGCGGCCGATCAGTCGCCCCTCGCGGTCGATGAAGTAGGCGGTGGGCGGCCCCCACACGCCGTAGGCTTTGCCTGTCACGTCACCGCTCTCGTCGAGAAGGACGGGCGCCACGTAGCCGCGCTCGCGCACCACCTGGCGAACGTGGTCGAGCTTCTCACGGAAATTCACCAGCAGGACCTCCAACCCCTTACCCTTGAACTCGCCGTATATCCGGTTGACGGAAGGTAACTCCTCCCGGCAGTCCGGTCACCAGGTGGCCCAGAAGAAAAGGAGGACCACCTTGCCGCGGAGGTCGGCGAGGCGTGTGACGTTGCCGTCCAGCCCGGGCAGGGCGAAGGCCGGCGCCGGCTTGGGCGGCTGATAGGGCCGGACCTGCAGGCTCGCGAAGTCGGGGGCAGCCGCGGCGCCGCCGACAGTCAGTAGCGTGAGGGCCAGCCCAACGACAGTGATCCGACGTGTCATGAAGCCAACGATCTTCAACATAGCGCCTCCCTCAGCTCAGAGGTTTCACGTCAAGAAGTTTCGCTCTGAAACCGAGCAGGTCTATCGCAGCGACCAGCTTATCCGACGAGATCTTCGCGTCGTCGAACTCGACTCGCGCCTGCGCTTTCTCGAGGCTCACTTCGACCTTCTTCACCCCTGGCAGCCTTTCCAAGGCTGCGGCCACGGAGGCCTGACAGGAGCTTCAGACCATGCCCTTGACCTCGATTGTGGCCACCCTCGACGCCGCCTGCGCCGTCATCGCGGACGCGACGAAGGTGAGGAGAAGGAGGACTCCGAGACCAGCATACTGGTTTCCTCGCATGGATCTTCTCCCATCGACCGGCTACATGCCGGCGGCGATGTAGTAGTAGCCAAGGTAGAGTCCGGCCACGATCAGCACTGCACCGCTCACCCGTTTGATCCAGACGGTCGAGGCTTGGAGTCGGTGAAGCACGCTTGCCTTGGCCAGACCCACGAGGAGGCTCGTAAGGAGCATCATCAACGCCATGGCCGAGGCGAAGCTCGCGAACGTCACCAGCGCCGCTCCTGCGAAGCCGCTCGTCAGCGGCAGCACGATGATGGAAACGTAGATCGGCAGCGTGCAGCCCGTCGACGCCAGGGCGTACCCGAACCCGTAGAAGAATAGCCCGGCCGCCGGTGGTAACCGGCCGCCGACTCGCCCGTGTGGGAGGGCGATCGACGGCAGTCGGATGTCGGCGACGAGCCCGAGCCCGAGTAATGCAACGCCGATGGCGACCACCGGTTTCAACGCGATCAGATACCGGGAGATGACGCCCCCCACAAGGGTGATGGCGACGCCGGCCACCGCGAAGAACACGGCGCTTCCGGCGGCACACGTGAGACCGAGCCCCAGCGAGCGGCCGGGACTCTCTCGGCTGGTACCGACTGTGGTCAGGTAGTACGAGATATAGGCCGGGAACAGTGCGAAGGTACACGGCGCGAAGAACGCCCCGATGCCAGCCAGGAAGCCGAACGCCGCCAGTGTCAGCGGCGAGTCGAACTCCACCCAGCGGAGACCCACGAGGGCGCCCTGATTCCATGCGACCCACCCGACGACAGCGACGAGAAGGAGGCCAGCCACCGAAGCTGCAGCCCTCAGGCCGAGTGAAAACGGCCGGCGCGTCCCGTCGATCACCGTGTCCGGTGTCCGCGCGTGCGGAGTCTCAGTCGCCATCCGACCGCGCAATCACTGCCAGGCGCTCGAGGAACGCATGCTCCTTGGGAAGAGATCGAAATTCCAACCGTCCATTGACGACGATTGCCGGCGTCGCCATCACGCCATAGCGAGGTCCGAGCTCCGGATGCTCTGCGAGGTTCCACTCGCGCACCTCGAGCTCGGGGAACCGAGCCCTGGCCTTATCGACCACGCTGAAGACCAATCGCCTGGCCTCCTCACACTTCGCTCAGCCGGGTGCGGTGAGGATCTCTACTCTCAACGTCATCGTTGCCTAGCGACTTCTTCCCGGAGCGGGATCTCGATGCGGCCCGTTGGCCTCACCACCCGGATGGTCAGCTCCCACGGTCCTCCCATCGTGAACAGGACTTCGCCGCGGTAGACGCCCGGTTCGCCGGCAGGACGCAGGGGCGTCGCTGCGCTCATTCCGTCCGCCATGCGCCAGGTGAGGGTCACGCGAGCGTCGGTAACCGGCTTCCCGGCACCATCAACCAAGCGGACGGCATAGGTCGTCTTCCGATCCGTGACAGGCGTTTCGGGCGCGCTCGTGAGCTCGACGCGGACGCCGTTGACCTCCGTCATCAAGCTGCCCGCCATCGCGCTCGTCACGACGACAGACGAGCTAAGCGTGGCAAGTAGCCCTGCGACAATCAATGTCTTCATGCCTTCGCGGACTTCGCCTCGAGGGACTTCGCGACTTTCTCGCCCTTGTCCTCGACGTACGTGATGGTGACGAGGCGTCCCTTCGCTGCGCCGGTCACGAGTGCGAACTCTCGGCCGCGGTCGGCACAGCGGAAGTGTGCCCGACGCTCAGCACGGCGTCGAAGAAGAGGGATGGGCGCCCCCAGAGGGCGTTGACGAAGATGCTGGTGACGCTGGCCGCCATCGCCGCTATCGCCCAGACCGGGTACACGAGCCCCGTGGCGGCCGCCGGGATGCCGAGACCGTTGAAGAGAAACGCCAGGACCACATTCTGCTTGGTCTTGCGGTAGCTCCACCGGCTGATCTCCCGCGCGGTGACAACGGCACGCAGTCGGTTACCGACGATCACGAC
>QHTE01000089.1 GCA_003220685.1 Candidatus Rokuibacteriota bacterium | reverse complement strand
CCCGGGGGTTTCGGCGGGATCGAACCACGTCGGAGCGAGCGAGATGTGGACGCCCCAGGTCACCTGGCCGTCGGGCGCGGCGGCAGCGGGTACGGCGGCGGCCGCGATCAGCAGAACGATGACTGAGAGGAGGGGTCTCATCATGAGCCTCCAGCGGGTGGGTCGATGGGCCATGTGTTGGGAGCCTAGAGAGAACGGACCCGCGGCATCACCGCGCGGCCGATCCGATCGAACGATCGCAGCATGAGCTGGTGGTCGCCGACGATGTGTCGGACCATCACGTAGTCGAAGCCCATGTCACGATAGCGGCGCAGTTCTTCGACGACGGTGTTCGCACTTCCCACCAGGAGCTGATCGAAGCCTGTGCCACGGTACCCCTCGGCGAGAATCGTGCCCACGACGCCGCGCGCTTCGTCGTCGGATTCTCCGACATAGATGTCGCGACGCAACACGGGCCGTGCGGGTTTGCCGTCGCGCGCCACCGCATCGCGGTACCGATCCAATTGCCGTCGGAGATCGTCCTCCGTCGCGTTCTGCCCGGTTAGCCAAGCATCGCCCAGTCGTCCCGCTCGCTCGGCGGAGGCCGGAACCGTCCCGCCGATCCAGATTTCGACTGGAACTCGCGGCAGCGGGCTGATTGTCGCGTTCTCCAGCGTGTAGTACCGACCCCGGTGATTCACGCGCTCACCGGCAAGGAGCGCCCGCACGAGGGGCACGGTTTCTTCGAGCCGGCCGACTCGACTACCCTCCTCCAGTCCGAACGCTTGAAACTGCGGCGGCCGACCGCCGAGGACGAATGTGACGATCAGCGGCCCCGCGGCGAACGCGGCAAGCGTGCTGATCTGCTCGGCGAGCAGCATGGGGTGATAGAACGGGGCCAGCAAGACAACGCCGACCGGCATGTCACCCGTCACGCTCATCAAACGCGCGATGGTCGGCAGCGGCGAGAATGTCGCGGCGTAGGCGGAATTGCCACCATGACTGTCACCGGTCAGAAGCGAATCCAATCCCGCGGCGCGTGCCGCGGCGGCGACGTCCATGAGATTACGCGCCTGCTCGTCCGCCGTGTACGCGCCCATCGGCCGCTCGATGAACGCGCCTTTCGGCATCGATGCCAGGATCTGCCGAAATCGATCGTGCGTGGCGGGCGACGTCGGGAAGAGGAAGCGAAGCGACGTGCCGAGCTTCATGAGACGCCCAGGACTATGACGAGCCTCCTCCGTCCGGTGCCGAGCGAGACCGACTCGCCTATGCTCCCCCTAGCCCGTAGAGCGCGGCCGCGTTGTCGTGAGTCAACTTGCGGCGCATCTCCGGCGACAGGCGCCGCATCTGCCGCTCGATCGCTTCTCGGGAGTTGGGCCAGACGCTGTCGGGGTGGGGATAGTCCGACGCCCACAGCAGGTGGCCATCGCCGAAGAACGGAACGAGCGAGAGCGCCACGTGGTCTTCCTGGAAGGTCGCGTAGATCTGCCGCTTGAAGAGCTCGCTCGGCTTCGTTTCCAGGGCGCTGCCGCCCTTGTCGGCCCAGAACTCCTTCGCCTCCCAGAGCCGCCAGTGGCGGTAGTCGAGCTCCTGAACGAGCCAGGGGAGCCATCCCGTGCCGGCCTCGGCCATCACCATGCGTAATCTCGGGTGGCGCTCGAGGATGCCCCAGGCGAAGAGGTCGACGAAAGGCTCGAGGAAGTTCGCGAGGAAGAACTTGGTGTTCTCGAAGACGCTCGCCGCCTTGCCGGCAACGCGATCGCCCGGTTTGCCGACGAACACCGTGATGTGCCAGGAGAGGAGGATGCCGCTCTCCTCGAGCGCCTGCCAGAGCGGCTCCCAGGCCGGGTCGTCGAGCTTAGGGTTGATGTTGGCGATCATGAGATTCACCTGGCGCACGCCGCCCTTCGCCCTCACCCGCTCGAGCTCGGCGAGCGCGCCCTCGGGCGTCTCGGGCAGCATCGGCAGGCCGATGAGCCGGTCGGGCGCCGCCTTGCAGAAGTCGAGCAGCCAGTCGTTGTAGACGCGATAGCAGGCGGCGCGTAGCACGGGATCGTCGGTCGAGATCTGGAAGATCGGCCCGAAGATCACCTGCGTCGCGACGCCGTCGCGGTCCATGTCGGCGAGACGCAGCTCGGCGACGGCCGGGCGGCGCGCACTCGCGTCGTGGATGCCGGCGCGGTCGAAGGCGTTATAGAGCGCCTTGGTCGGCCGCGCTGACCCCGTCGCCGGCGGCTTGCCGTCCCAGCGGCCCCACGCCTTCCCGTCGCACACCCAGACCGCCTGTCCGTCGCGCTCCTCGACATGCGGCGCGCGGTCGAGCAGTGACGCGGGCAGCCGCGTGGTCCACAGATCCGCGGGCAGCTGGCTGAGATCCATGTGATCGTCGCAGGAGATGAGCCGGTCAGTCATGTGATCCTCCGGTCGATGGACGTGTCGCGCCTCGGGGCGGCAACTGGGCGATCCTACCGCATCCCGCCGCGCTCACGCGGAAGACATTACATTACCGGGTCGCAGGTGCCGACGTCGGCTTCGCTGGCCCTGCATTGGTGAGGGATCAGCTCGCAGCGGTGCGGTTCTCGGGGCCGTTGAGAGACTAGTGATGTCCGACGATCACAGACACCACAAAATCGTGCCTGTGATGTCCATGCTGGTCATCCCACGCAACCTGCAATCGGCACTTGTCGGTCCAAGGCACCGTCAGTGTCCGCGAGGAATCGGCCAGCGCCGTTGGGCGAAAGGTGAACACTCACTGACTCGGCTGGCGCCTACTGACCGCCGGAGGCGCCATGCTCCCCTCACGGCTTCCGGCTGTTGGTCGCGTCGAGCGCCGCCTTCAACGCCTGGGCCAGCTTGGTCGGGTCGTCGTTGGCCCAGAAGTGCACGTAGAACAGCCGAGGCGTATCCATGAGCCCGTGGTTGTGAATCGCCGTCACGTCGACGCCGTGCTGCCGCAGGGCCTTGGCCACGGGGTTTACTTCTTTGTCGATCAATACGAAATCACCCGTGATCGCGGCCTTTCCATCGGTCGTGGGTTGAAAGTTCATCACGGTCACGACACCCATGCCCGGAAGGAGAGGCTGCCCCATTTCCGTGATCGTTTCGGCGCGTGGCACCGTGATCTGGAACACGCCGCCACCTACGTCACGGCCGGCGCGGCCCAGCGCCTGCTCGATCGCCTTTGTGTCGAGCGTTGGGCTCGAGGTCGGTGCCGGGGCAGCCGCAGGTCCCCCGAGAGGAGTCCCGCTCGCCGACAGGGCCTGGCGAAGGGCCCGGGCCATCTGTACGGCGTCGCCGTGTCCGCTGTAGTGCATGTACATCGTGTGCGGCGACATCTCATTGAGGTGATTGTGGACCGCAGTGACCTCGAGGCCTCCAGCGAAAAGACCCGACATGACAGCAGGAATTTCCTGGTCGAGAAGGACGAGGTCACCCATGACCATCGCGTGATCGCCGACCTGCTTGAAGGCCGCGTACGACCCGAGGGCGAACCCTGCCTTGACCGGAACGCCCTTCACCGTGACGTTGAGGTCCGTGCGGGGCATACCGATCCGAAAGACGTCGCCGGCCTGCATCTGTCCCGACTTGCCGAGCGCTTGCTCGACGGCCTTCCAGTCGGGATCCGCGGCCCAGAGAAAGGCCGGCGTTGTCAGAATCGCCACACCGGCGTAGAGCACAGCTACGCGCATCAGCCTGGTGCCGGATCTGTTGATCATGGCGTGCCTCAATCGAGCTTCTCGGATACGGTCTTCCAGTCGGCGCCTTTCACCAGTTCCACCTCGGCGACCGGATGGCCATCCTTCAGGGCCGGCATGACGCTCACGGCGCGGTACCCTTTGTTCTCTTTCAACGCCTCAACGGTTGCAGCGTCGAGGGAGCGCTTGGCTTTGGCCATTGCTTCGCTCTGAGCCTTGGCATGAGTGAGATCGTCGCCCTGAGTGATCGGCTGCGTCTTCGAGACCTTCCCGGTCTTGTGGTCGACGATCACCTCGGAGAACTGGTCGCCTTTCATGGTGTAGACGGACAGTTGGAACTTGCCTTCTTCCATCTCGTACTTCGCGGAGATCGGCTTACCTTCCTTCGCACTGGCCGTCAGCCCGCGCTGTAGCGAGATCTTCGCGTCATTGAGTGCCTTCGCCAGCTCGGCATGCCCCTTATCCGGCTGCTGTGACCATCCTACCGACGGGGCGGACACCAACACCACCGAGACCACGGCCGCAATCGTTGCTGTTTTCATGGTCGGCCCTCCGCGTAGGTACTACGGTTCTTGTAGACCCTGTCGAACATCGGCGTGTTCGCGCGAGCACGCTTGAATGAGTGCTGACGGTCGGCGGCCAGAACCTTAACGGTAATTCACCCTGGCACACCATCGCTTCTCGTAATCATTGATACACCGCGCGTCAAACGTTACACTCCGCGCAGCGAAGGAGGGGCTCAATGACAGCCGACCCCACGATCGGACCCCTATTCGCGATCTCGTTCCCGCCAACGCCGCCGCCTACATCGACACCTTCGTCCGCCTCATCGACTGGACGGTCGTCGCCGATCGGTTGACGAGGGCCACCGGCAACGGCCAGCCGCGCGGTGAGGACCCCGGGGGCGAGACGCTCCCATCCATCTCAGTCGAGGAGCTTCGCGCCGCGATGAAGAGGGATCAGCCGCTGCAGGTCGTGGACGCGCGGCCAAGGAACGATGTAAGGAGCTATGTGTCGAAGAATCCTGGCGCGATCCAGAACGAGTGGACGAGTGGTCCGCCGAGCTTTCGCCCGAGGCTCCGGTGTTCGTCTGTGCCTACGGCTTGGAGGTTGGCTGCAACGCCGCCACGGCATTACGAGAGCGCGGCTTCGACGCACGCTATGTCCGCGGCGGGCTGGCCGCATGGTACGGGGCCGGCGGCGCCCGCAGCGGCCGCGTCAGCTAAGTCACGGGCGGCGAGCCGGCCCCGGGCTGGGTTCGCCATCACGACAGATATCCCACGTATCCCGTAGCCCACCTTGCCATCCACCCGACTCCCGGAGCCCAGGTGGCCGTCTCGACGGGCCAAATCGCGAGGCTAGAAACTGCGCGCGCGCCGGATGCATCGAAATGGAGAACAGCACCGGAAAGGAGAAATGTCGATGAAGCCAGCAGACCCGAAGCTTCCTGCCGAAGACGAGGGCGTGGCGCCCGTGACGATTCTCGACGGGCTGGGCCGGGTGATACGGATCCTTCCAGCCGAGGAATTCCGTCGAATTCACGGCATTCCCGAACGACCGACGATAGAAAAATTGCGTCGCACGAGGGGGCGCGTCAAAGGCGCGATCGAGGTAGTCGTCCCTCACTGATCGGGCAAGATACCCGAAGGGGAGCGCGACGAGACTTGGACCGATCGAGGAGGCCCACACCCGAAGCTGGCCGCCGATCGAGCAGATTGATTAGCAAGCGACGATCCCTGCACTCGACACCGAGGGCCGTGAACTGTTGCGCACGCGCGTGGCCGTGCAATCTGCCTGCACTGCCGCAACTGACCTAAATCGCTCTCGGCCATCTTCATCGTCCGACACTCAGAGGACGGCGCATTAGCCATCGTCCTTGTCGTACTCAGGCCCGAACACGATGAAGCCTCGCGCATGAGGGTGCTATTGGACCTGTCCGTCGCGTCTCGTGGTACAGTCGCGGCCTGCTTCTATCCGGGGGGAGATGGGAACTCTCGGGCTTGTCGGAACAGAGGGAGGAAAGGGACATGAGTGCTCTTCATCGATGGTTCCTGATCGCGCTGTTTCTCATGGGCATAGTTTCGACGGCGGCGGCCGAGGAGGCACTCTTCAGCGCCCCCAAGGACTACTTGCTGGCTCTGGGCGACTCTCTGACGTTCGGGTTTCAGCGAGCCAGGTTCCTCGCAAACCCCGATCCATCCAACTTCACCACGGGCTTCGTCGACGATTTCGCGCGCCGTCTGACCGCAACGGCGCCGGGCCGCAGCACCCGTGTCGTGAACTTCGGGTGCCCCGATGAGACGACCGGCTCGTTCCTCGTCGGTCCCTGCGCCTACCATGCGCTCTTCTCACTCCATAACAACTTCGAGGGCTCCCAGATCGACGCCGCCGAGGCCTTTCTCGCCACCCATCGCAGCCGGGTTGGGCCGATCCTCATCTCTCTGGGTGCCAATGACGCGCTCGCGGCCGTTCTCCGCTGCGGCGGCCTGAATCTCGAATGCATCAGCGCACTCCTCCCGGACATTCTGGCGACCATCGTTGCCAACTATGGTGAGATCCTCGGCCGGCTACGAGCCGCCGCGCCCAACGCCGAGATCGTCGTGCTTGTCCTGTATAACCCGTTGGCCGTCATCAATCCCTTGAGCAACGTCCTCGCGGCGGTCATCAACCAAGCGATCGAGGCGGTGGCGACGGCGAACCGGGCGCGGATCGCGAACCCCTTCGTCGCCTTCGACCTCGCGTTGCCGCAGCCCCAGACACTCTGCGCTCTCACCCTGTTCTGTACGCCGCTCCAGGACATCCATCCGACCGACCAGGGCTATCAGGTGATCTCCGACTTGGTGTGGGCTGCGTCGGGTTACGCGCGCTTTGAGCGCTAAGCGGAGTACGGAATGTCATCCTCTCGCTCCGCGGCACCGTCGCGGATGGTCATCCTCAGAATCACTCGCAATCTACCCGGCGAAGTCCGCCACGTGAGGAACACACCTCGGGACTGACGTCACACGAAAAGGACGGAGGGAGCGATGGGACCGGCACGGATCTTCATAGGACTTGCACTCTTGTTGCTCCCGTCGACCAGTTACGCAGGGTTCCCGACACCGCCGTCCGGGGCGCAAGCATGGCTTTATGAAACCGCCGAGCGCGTAATGTTTTATGTCGAGGAGCGTGTTGTCGTTCGCAAGGCGGTTTCGCCGCTGAAGGGCTTTGCGCTGGTCGGCACGCCGTTGTGCCCCTCTGCCGTGCTGGCCAATGTACCCGGCCTCGCGTACTGCACGGTGATCGGCCGTGGCAGAAGCACCCTAGACGCCGAGGCCGGGAAAGGTCCGACCTCCGGCACCTTCGACGTGGTGGTCGGCATACCGTCCAACTCCTCAGCTCACGTGCCCGACCTCCCTGTCATCAGCGGGACGTTTCAAGGGGACATCATGTCAGTTCCCGGACTTCCCCTCCTCTCGCTGGCCGGCAGCTTCCGAATCCGCGCGGTTGACAGGCAGAATTTCCCATGGCTGGAGTCGTTGATCGGCGGGAATGTGGCGTTCACCGGCACCTTCAGGATTCCAGTCGGCCCTGATGAAACTTCCGGACTTTGCCCGGCCGCGTGCTACGTCATCGATGGTGGTCTCGCGCCGGTGCAGGACAGCGAGCTCTCTCTCGGCTTCGCGTTGGTTCGGCTCGAGATTCAGTTTGGCGCGATCGAGCATGAACCTGACGATGACGACCGAGATTATGGGCTGAACCCCGATTGACCGGAGCAAAATACCGAGGATAAACCGTCGTAGAGATCAACCGCGAGGCCTGCCTTCTGTCCGCTGCAGTTTCCCGACGTTTTCTTGCTCAGAAGTCACATCGCGCACGTTTTTGCCAGCGATTCGCGGACTTGCGCGCACAGCGGCATGCCCGGCAGGTATTCACCCTGGAGAAATTCGGGGAATTCTCTTCTTGTCTTGGGTCACTACCGTCTGCATACGGCAGATTATGAGTACCTTCAGTGGTCGCCAAGTTCCCGAGGATCGCGCGAGCCGGCTGATAAGGCGCCACGGTCAGCGTTGTCCCGCCTTCCGTCTCTCCGGTCGCGGCGTCTTTTAACTCACCACACAACTCAATGCGGAGTGGGCTTCGAAGGGACCCGGGCCCACGGCCTGCCTTGCCATCGAGTTGGAATCGCAAGCCGTAATCCGACGGAGCCGATCAAAATGCGCGACACGGTGCGGCGCCATCGTGACGTGAAGCGGGAACTCCAGTCATCAGGCTGGGCCTGAGGAAGCGCCCGGCTAAAGAGGAGGCAGGTATGAAAAGGCGACGCATGATGACGATGAATTCCATTCGATCGAAGTGGGGTAGCCCACGAAGCACGACCCCGCTGCTGCAAATCGCGACTGACCCGAGACTATGGGCACTCGCCGGTGCGATCGCCACTGCCGGCGGTCGCGCGCTCGGCCGGTGGCTCACGCGTTTCGACCTCCGGAACCGCACGATCCTGATCACCGGCGGCACGCGCGGGCTCGGGCTTGAGCTCGCGCGACAAGCGGGGCTCGCTGGGGCTCGCGTCGCGATCTGCGGCCGCGACTCCGACACACTTGCGCGCGCACGCGAGAACCTATCCGGGACGCGCGCGGCCGTCCTGGCGCTGGCCTGCGATGTGAGCGATCGCCACCAGGTGGCGGAGCTGATTCGCTCCGTGCAAGCTGGGCTTGGTCCCATCGATGTGCTGATCAACAATGCCGGGACGGTCGACGTTGGGCCCGTCGACGTCATGACCGCCGCCGACTTCGAACGCGAGATGGCTACTCACTTCTGGGGGCCACTCAACGTCATTCTGGCGGTGCTGCCGCATATGCGGCCTCGGGGTGAGGGTCGCATCGTGAATATCGCGTCCATCGGCGGCAAGGTGAGTGTCCCGCATCTTGTGCCGTACAGCGCGAGCAAGTTTGCCCTCGTCGGACTTTCCGAGGGACTGCGTGCTGAGCTCCGCGCGTCAGGCATTCTCGTAACAACGGTCTGCCCGGGATTGATGCGCACGGGGAGCCCGCGGCACGCGATGTTCAAAGGGCGGCACGACGCCGAGTACACCTGGTTCAGTCTAGTCGACAATTTGCCGTTGCTATCGATGGACGTAGAGCACGCGGCGCGCCGGATCTTGAACGCCGTGCGATTCGGCAAATCACACATCGTCCTGTCGCTACCGGCGAAGGTCGTCGACAAGGTCCACGGACTGTTTCCGGGATTGACCTCCGACGCGCTTGGTCTCGCCAACCGTTTGCTTCCTGGCACGGAGAACCACGAGCACGGCGTGGAAGGCCAGCACTGCCGACCGGTGGTCGCTGTGCCGTGGCTCGGGAGGCGCAGTAACCGCATCGCGGCACGGCGCAATCAGGCCGGCTGAGGACAGGAAGGTCGGAGCAGGCGGTAACAGAATCGTCTGAACAGGGTCCGAGCGCCGAGTTTGCCCTCGGCGCTCGGAGCTCCCCGCGCGCAGCCTTCGGGAACGCCGCTCGCGTTCAAGGGTCGAAGGTTCTGTCACAGAATGGACCACCGTGCCGTTCGCCTCACGACGGCCCCTCCTCTCTGGAAGGGATATGCTCGATGGTTTTGGCATCGCGAATTGCCGCTCGCGCCTTCTTCTCGATACCCATCGAAATCGCCGCCATCTTGTGAACGCTCTTGGCGTGCTCGGCGGTCTTCTTCATAACCTCGCTGTCATCCTTGCCTTGCGCCACGAAGTTGCAGCCGGGCATCAGATCGGCACACCTGAGTTCTCTCGCCATGAGAAGACCCTCCCTCGCAAGCTCAACGATGTCCCGCATCGAAAGGGCGACACGACGTAAGACACGGAAGGCACAGCTAGCCATCCTCCATCAGCGGGTATTGATTGTATGATTTCTATTTATTATAGAAGGTATATACGATACTCTGAACTATGGTATTGGGGGAGCTGGAATGCGACAAGAGGAGGCGGGGACCGGAAAGCTGACCGGGGAGTCGACGGCGCAACGGAACCAGGCGCGATCGCAGGTGCTGTGGATGGTAGACCGTGCAAGGCGAGCCGCCAAGAATGGGTACGTCGATGACGCTCGATGGTGGCGCGATAGGGCGATATGCGCCCTGTGGAACATGAACTAGCGCGGCGACCCGGAAGGCCGCTCGCCGTCGCTTCAACGGCGGGGCACTCCAGCCCGAGCAGGCGGCGAACGATATTCTCTAGCTCGCGCACGTTGCCCGACCACGAGTGTTGCTGGAGATGGGTCATCGTCTCGGGCGAGAGCCGCTTCTGCCGTCCGTACTGCGCATTGAACTTCTCGAGGAACCACGACGCCAGCGCCGGAATCTCTTCTCTCCGCTCTCGCAAGGGGGGCACCCGGATCTCCACCACGTTGACCCGGTAGTAGGGATCCTCCCGGAATTCGCCTCGCGCCATCGCCTCCTCGAGGTTCCGGTTCGTGGCGGCGATCACGCGCGAATCGACCTCAATCGATCCGTTACCTCCTACCCGAGAGAAGCGAAAGTCCTGCAGCACGTGGAGCAGCTTCGCCTGCAGCGCCAGGGGCAGCTCTCCGATCTCGTCCAGGCAGATCGTGCCCTTGTGCGCATGCTCGAACTGCCCCGGCTTGCGCCGGTGCGCGCCCGTGAAGGCGCCCTTCTCGTGGCCGAAAAGCTCCGACTCGATCAGCCCGGAAGGGATCGCGGCGCAGTTGATCTTGACGAACGGCCCGTGACGCCGAGACGAGCTCGTCCCGATGGCTCGCATCTGCGAGCTGCCGTCAGACAGCGAGGCGTGCCGTAGCGGATCGGACGGCTGCACAGACCCCACGAGCACCTCCTGGGGCAGCGGGTGGTATCGCGTGTACCGCAATGAAGATCCGACGGCCCCGCCGGCGACGGCGCGTGTTTCCGCGCGCCGTCGCCTGGTCATCTCGGCGAGGCTTAAAACTCCCCACCGTGCCCCATGGCGTGATCGGCCTTCCCGGATTCGGGGCCGTCCGTGACGATCACTTCCGTCGTGAGCAGCAACGACGCGATCGATGCCGCGTGCTGCAGCGCGACCCGCTCGACCTTGGTGGGGTCGATGATGCCCGCCACCATCATGTCGACATACTCGTGGGTCTCGGCGTCGAAGCCGCGGGTGAGGGGGACCGTGGCCCTGACCTTCTCGACGATCACGGAACCCTCGAGCCCGGCGTTCTCGACGATCTGCCGAATCGGCTCCTCGAGGGCGCGCCGCACGATGCTGACCCCGGTGCCCTCATCGCCCGAGAGCTTGAGGCTGTCGAGCGCGTCTGCCGCGCGGAGCAGCGCGACGCCGCCCCCCGGCACGATCCCCTCCTCGACCGCCGCCCGCGTGCCGTTGAGGGCGTCCTCGACGCGCGCCTTCTTCTCTTTCATCTCGGTCTCGGTCGCCGCGCCCACCTTCATGGCGGCGACGCCGCCCGCGAGCTTCGCGAGCCGCTCCTGGAGCTTCTCCCGGTCGTAGTCCGAGGTCGTCTCCTCGATCTGCGCCCGGATCTGCTTGATCCGCCCCTGGATCTCCTGGGTGCTCCCGGCGCCCTCGACGATCGTGGTGTTGTCCTTGTCCACCACCACCTTCTTGGCGCGACCGAGGTCATCGAGCTTGAGGTTCTCGAGCTTGATCCCGAGATCTTCCGTG
>QHTE01000010.1 GCA_003220685.1 Candidatus Rokuibacteriota bacterium | reverse complement strand
CACGCGGTTTGACGCCAAGACTGGCGTTATGCGGCTCGCGACCTACAGGCCCGTCGGAGAGCCGTACTTGGATAAGAACGAGCTCTTGTGCCAAGTAGAAGAGGTGTGGTGTGCGATTCAAATCGCCGCCTAACCCGCGGCTGCAGCCGACGCGCTGACGCGCGCGGCTGATCCCGATGTTATCCCGATTGTGTTGTGACCTGTAGCTGCGGTGAAACCGTCATGCGGATGGTAGTCTCTCCGCGTGACGTACGAGTGGGATCCGGTCAAGGCTGCGGCAAACGCCAAGAAGCACCGCGTCACGTTCGAGGAGGTCGCATCGGTGTTCTTCGACCCGTCGGCGCTTACGTTCTGGGATCCCGATCACTCGGAGGAGGAAGATCGCGAGATCACAATAGGCCGTTCCGCACGGCGGCGCGTACTCTTCGTGGCACACGCTGCGCGCGAGGGGCGTGTCGAATCATTAGCGCGCGGCGGGCGCGGCGCCGGGAGCAGAGACAATATGAGGAACCCAATGGCGAAACGACGCAGTGACGATCTCCGCCCCGAGTATGATCTCGCCACCTTGAAGGGCGGCGTCCGGGGCAAGTACTACAAGCAGGCAACCGCAGGGACGAACTTGGTCCTGCTGGAGCCGGACGTGGCGCGTGCGTTTCCCGACAGCAGTTCGGTGAACCGAGCCCTCCGGTTGCTCCATGAGGTCGCGACGAAGAGTTCCAAGGGCAAACCGTCCTCGGGGGCAAGACGTCGCGCAACGGGATAACTTCGGCATGCAGCCGACGGCCTTCGGCCGCGGCTGATACCAGCGTTAGACTTCATGACAACCGATGATGCCGAATCAGAAGGAAGAGGCAGAGCTCCTGCGTCACGGGCTACTGGCCGGGGTCCGCACCGTCGCGGACGCCGTCGCATGGGCGGACCAAGTCATCGCGGCGGACCGAAACCCGACATCACCGTGATCGAGGTTGCCATCAGTGGCCTGCGTCACATCGCCGATGTCATCGCGTTGCTGCGCGATGTGCCCGGAGAGTGCGATCCTATCGTAGTGATCCGTCGCTTCATGGCGGACCTGCGAAGCGCCTTGGCCGCGAATCCAGCCCGGGGACCCGAGGTCGCCCACTGGCTGTACCAGTTAGCTACGAGCGGCGACCTTCCTGAAGAACACTTTGGTCAGGAGGCATACGCCTTGGAAGACTGGTTCGCCTTGGCGAGTTCGGGAACGTATGGCACGTACGCTGACGCACTACGCCATCTCGAAGCCTATCTGGAGCGACACGCGTGGCGGCATTGAGGTCTAACAGGCCGTTAGGCGACCAGAGGGGACTGAAACTGCATCGTTGGAAGGCGCTCGTCGTCTTCGACCTCGACGGAACTCTGCTACGCGGGCCGACCGTATGTGAGGTGTTGGCGGAGTCGCTTGGTCGGCTAGAGCGCATGCGGCAGCTCGAGCGGTTTGCGAGCGACCAGGAACTGCGAACGGCACGTGAGGAGATGGCGCGCTGGTATCTGCCGGTGGGGCTCGCGCGCCTTCGTGAGTTTCTCGACGGCGCACGCCTCGCTCCAGGTACCACGAACGGTCTTGCGCTCCTCAGGGCCCATGGCGTGGCGGTAGGCATTGCTTCCATCACGTGGAGCTTCGCTGTTGAACACTTCGCACGATTGCTGGATGTAGAGCATTGGGAGGGCACCGTACTGGAAGAGTCGGGGGAGATCCGTCATGTCTGGCCCGAAGACAAGGCGCCCTGGGTCCGACGACTCGCTCAGCGGCTCGAGGTGCCCTGGGAAAGAACAGCCGCAGTGGGTGATTCAACGGGCGATCAACAGATGCTTGGAGCAGTTGGCTTCCCGGTGTTTGTCGGTCGCGAACTTCCTTCTGTCCAGCAGGGCTGGCTTCACTATCCCGCTGCAGACATCGAGGCGATGGCCAGGCATCTTGTAGCTGTCTGGAAGCTGTCGCCCAACAACCCGCTGCAGCCGACCGCCTCCGGCGGCGGCTGAGCGCAGCGTTAGAGGCGGTGAAGGGCTCGGCATGGACGTGACCGCACTGCCGTTCAATCGCTTTCTGGGGCTGGAGAAAGGGGCCTCCGAGAGCGGACTCCTGGTGCGCCGAGTTCTTGCTGCGGCACTTCGGCGACGTCGCCGGGTCTCGGCGCGGGCATCAGTCGAGGGGGACGCGTTGGACCGGTTGACGTGGGGCGTGCAGACAAAGGGGCGAGCCCTAATCGAGGTGAGCGTCGAGGTCGTGGATGAGGGCGGGATGGTGGTTCTCTCAGGAGTGGTCGAATGGTTCATCGCCCGAGCCGTGACAATCGCCTGCTAACTTCGGCATGCAGCCGACGCCTACGGCCGCGCCTGATACCTGGGTTCGGCGGCACTGACGCGTGGCGCAGGGCGAGTGCGTAATGCAAGCGCGCCAGCGAATCTCGGAGGGGACAGCTGATGCCGGAAGCACATGAGTTCGATTTCCTCGAGGGAGAATGGGATGCCGTTTGCCGCTTCCCGTGCCCCGACGGGAGTTGGGGAGAGGGGCCGGGGACACTGAAGGCTACCAAGGTCCTGGATAGTTGCGTATCCATCGAGTTCTTCGAGGGGCCCTATCAGGGCGAACGTATCAAGGGCCTCGGGCTTCGGGCCTTTAACCCCAAATTGCGCTGCTGGGAGCACACCTGGACCGACACGTCTTCGCCTGGCGGGTTTCAGGTGTGGCGTGGTCGGTTTGAAGACGGGAAGATAGATCTGTTCGGGGAGTGGGACGACGACAGCGGCCAGCGGGTTCTCTCCCGACTCACCTGGTCCGCGATGACCGGCAGCGGGGCCCACTGGGAGAGCCACCGCTCGCTGGATGGCGGTGCCACCTGGACGAGGCACTGGGTGATCGACTTTACACGCCGCCCCGCAAGACGGTGAGTGTAAGGTCGCGCTCGCGCGGGCTACTCGCTCTGCGGGCGAGGCGAGTGATGGCCGCAGCAGCTTTGCCGCCGAACAAGGCCATCGAGCTGACGGCGCTGCGCGCCGCAGCTCATAGCTTGCGTTAGCCTCCTGAGATGAAGAACGGCGCATCCATCGCGAAGCTTGACCTCGTGGGTGTCCAGCGGACCGGCAGGCCGATGCCAATTGCAATCTCTATCCGGCTCCCGTATGAGATCCGTGATGGCAGGGGTGCGAATTGCGCCGCGTGCCCCGTCACCCTCCGCGGGCTAGGGACGGGACCCGAGGCACAACCCGCAACCTAACTTCCGATTGCAGCCGGACCGCCGCTCGCGTTGCTCGCTGCGGCACCTGAATCGAGACGTTCGGCGCATCTTCGGAGAGGCGGTGAGGAACTGGCGTGAGCGACCCTACTTTTGACTACGAGCAAGCTGCTCAGCACCTCAACGAGCACCTCGTCGACCTCGCTCTGATTCGATCCGGTCATCGAGTATTGGACGTCGGTACTGGTCTCGGCGAGCCAGCATTTACCGCGGCACGCAGAGTAGGGCCGACCGGCTCGGTTGTCGCGACCGACCTGTCCCCTGCAATGCTCTCCCTAGCTCGTGAGGAAGCCGCCAGAGTCGGGCTCGGACACGTTGAGTTCCGGGAGATGGACGCGGAGGAGCCCGACCTGCCGGTCCACAGCTTCGACGCTGCGCTCTGTCGTTGGACCTTGATGTTTCTCCCCCATCTCGTTGCTGCACTGACCAGGCTTCGTGAGTTGCTCGTTCCAGAAGGCCGGTTCGCCGCTGCCGTCTGGGGACCTCCCGAGAGGGTGCCGTTCACGAGTATTCCCATGGGGGTGATCAGACATGTCCTACAGATCCCCCCACTGCCCGCGGGCCGCCCAGGAACATTCAGTCTTGCTGACCCCCATGTGCTGGAGCGCTCGTTCACGGAGGCGGGTTTCACTGAGGTGGCGATCGAATGCCATACGCTCACCTTCGAATACCCCTCGCTCAAGGATTTCATCGAAGAACGCCCCGTCACCTCGGCGAGCATCCGCATCATGCTGGCCGAGGCCTCTGCCGCCCAGCGCGAAACGATCTGGCAGATGGTCGCCCAGGAGATTGGTAAGTATCAGGACGCAGCGGGTGTCCTGCGAATTCCTACTGAAACCCGCTGTGTTGTAGGCAAGCGTGAGGCCACGCAAAGCGCCGAACCACGCGTTGGACCGGACCGCCGGCTCGCGTTCGCTCGCCACGGCCGGTCAACGCGAACGTTAGGCGCTTTACATGGACCATCGAGAGGCTCCGATCACGGTCAGGATCGGCGCGATTGGTGTCTTTCAGCTCGCTGCGGGGGACGCAATAGATCAGCTGCGGTGGGTACGCGCCGTGCCCACGGGCGAGATGGCCTTCTGGGCCGCCGTCCTGCGCGCAGCCGTCAGTGTTGCGGTGGGCGAGCTCCACAGGAGTCCGGTGGATCAGCTTCGGCGACCGGCTGCTAGTCATGGGCTTGTTGTGGGTTTTAACATCAGCTCTGTTGCTCGCACCCGCGAGCATGAGAGCCTTCTGGCGGCATGGCCGAATGGCCTCTGGGTCACACGTGGGCTAACAACAGCGCGCACCGTGAACGCGATTCGAATCGTGCCGTACGACAGTGCGTGGCCACATCTTTATGAGGCCGAGGCAAGGCGCATTTCGGCAGCGTTCGGCGGCCGTGCCGTTCGCATCGAGCACGTCGGCGAGTCCGCTGGTGCGTCTGGGCTACATGCACGTCCCGCTCGGTGGCTTCGACCGGGTGTATCCATTCTTCTGCAAGCCGAGCGCGTGGCCGAGCACGCACCACGTTCACGTGTGCGAGGTCGGCTCCGCACAGGAGGCAAGTCACCTGGCGTTCCGGAACTACTTGCGTGAAGATTCGCAGGTCGCGGCGGAGTACGTTGCGCTCAAGCGTCGGCTCGCCGAGCTACACCATGGAACCACGCTGGAATCGCGTGAGCGGTACTCGTTGGCAAAGTCGGAGTTTGTCGCTTCCGTTCTGGCGCGAGGTTCCGGACGATGAAGATTGGCGCCATAGTCATCCACTGTCACGAGTTCGATCGGACTGTCGCCTTCTGGCAGGCGGCTCTCAACTACGTACCTCGCGAGCCTGCGAAGGACGGTTGGGTTGTCCTCCGTGATTCCCACGGCAACGGGCCCAATCTCTCGTTCCAGGCGCGGGATCGGACCCCGAGGGGCCGCAGTTGGGTGCACCTCGATCTGTACACGGCGAATCAGCAGGCCGACGTGGGCCGGTTGGTGAGCCTCGGCGCCACGCGCTATCCGTGGAGGTATCGGCCCGGCGCTGACTTCGTGGTCCTTGAGGACCCGGGCGGCAATCTGTTTTGCGTGGTCGCCAAACCCGAGGGGCAGAGATGAGCGAAGCCCGTAATCGTGGCACGGTGACGTTCAAGAACGCCGTGCCCAAACGGGGTTCACCATTCTGGACCTCGACGGAAACGGGATCACATTCTGCGAGGCGGCATAGGCGTCGATGACAGTCTCGGCCTTCATGGTGATCGCGCACCGCGGTGCCTCCTCCTACGCACCGGAAAACACGTTCGCGGCGTTCGACTTGGCCATTCGCATGGGGGCGCGCCATATCGAGCTAGACGTCGAAGCCACGCGAGACGGTCACATCGTCGTCATCCACGACGACACCGTGGATCGGACGACCGACGGCTCCGGGCCCGTGGCGGGCCATACCCTGGAAACGCTGCAGGCGCTGGACGCTGGCTCGTGGTTCGGCGGGGAATTCGCGAGTGAGCGGATCCCTCTCTTCGAAGAAGTGCTCAGGCGCTACAAGGGGCGAGCCCACATCCATACCGAGATCAAAGGCCGATCGACGTATCTCTCGGAGCGGACGGCAGATCTGGTGCGGCAGCACGGCACGGTCGACCAGGTGACCATCACGTCGTTCCAGAAGGCGCGCCTGGAGGAGATACGGCGCTGTGCCCCTCAGCTGACCACCGGCTGGCTGTTGGGAGAGGTGAGTGACGCCGCGATCGCGCAAGCACGGGCCCTCGGGCTGCGGCAGATCTGCCCGCGGGCGAGTACGGTGACGCCCGAGCTGGTCAGTCGTCTGCATGCTGAAGGGTTCGTCGTGCGCGCGTGGGGCGTCGACACCGAACTGGTGATGCGACAGGTCGTCCAGGCGGGAGCCGATGGCATGACCGTGAACTTTCCCGACAAGCTCATCGCCTACCTGGCGAGTAGCCAGTCGACAGCAGCCCGTCCGACGGCCGAGCCTTCTTGAGTCGCCATGATTGCGAATGCAGAGGGAACGACCGTTCTCTCATCCTTGGGCTGGGTCGCCAGACAGCCTACTCCCGAACCCAGCAGCTCATCGGGGACTTCTCGTTCGCGCCGGACCGGGCGCTTTTCACCGTTGCGCGCCCTTTCCACGCGGATGTCGTGGGCGTCGCTCTCGCCTCCTGGAGGATAAAGAGTTCGGCAAAGGTCGGCCGGCAGCCACTGGAAGCGGTCGGGCTTCTCGGAGGAGAGATTGTTGCGCGAGATTGGAAGACGGGGGATCTTCTTCGCGGGACGCTGAAACGTCGATGGTTCTCGTCTTGGAGCCCTCTGCTCAGACGCCGAAGGGACGTGGCCACCGGTTGATGGGCAACGCATCACGTGATGCCGAAGAGATCGCGGAGTACTACGCCCGAGGGCTCGAACGCGACCGACTCGCGGGCGGGGCCGGCGCGCTCGAGCTCGCACGAACCCAGGTCCTGCTCGAGCGATATCTCCCGGAGCCGCCCGCGGTCGTCGTAGACGTCGGTGGCGGACCCGGGCGATACGCCGTATGGCTGGCGGAGCGGGGGTATCACGTTCACCTGGTCGATCTCGTGCCGCTGCACGTCGAGCAGGCGCGCGCCGCGGCTAGCACGCGGCCGGGCGCGATGCTCGCCAGCGCCGAGGTCGGCGACGCGCGTGCGCTCCGGCTGGCGGACGCGAGCGTCGACGCTGTGCTCCTCCTCGGCCCCCTCTATCACTTGCGGGAGCGCCGCGAGCGGCTGCAGGTGCTCGCCGAGGCCCGTCGCGTGTGTCGACCGGACGGCGTCGTCATCGCCGCGGCGATCTCGCGCTTCGCCTCGACACTGGACGGCCTCCACCGTGGGTATCTCGACGACCCGGCATTCGCGGTCGTGGCCGCCGGCGACCGGCGGGACGGTCGGCATCGTAATCCGACGGGCAACCCGGCGTACTTCACGACTGCCTACTTCCATCGGCCGGAGGACCTGGCGGCCGAGTGCTCCGCGGCCGGCTTGGCGCACGAGGCAACGCTGGCCGTAGAGGGAGCCGGCTGGCTCCTGGCTGACCTGGATGCGCGGCTCGCCGACCAGCAGCGCCGGGCCGTTTTGCTCGCCGCGCTCGCCACACTCGAGGCCGAGCCGACGCTTCTTGGCGTGAGCCCGCATTTGCTCGCCGTGGCGCGGCGTCGCTGACTTCAGGCGGCTGCTGCAGAGTGCCGGCCTCGAGACCAGGGTGGTACTCGGAGACAACGGCAAGCCCGCGGCCGCGGACGCGGCGGCCTTCGTCTTCGTCGCGCAGCGGCCCGCGGGCTAATCTACTGATCAAGCTCCACTGGCCTCATAATGTCTCGCGCCGGCGGCACGGGCTTCACGAGCCGCCGCTTACGATCGACGACAGCTGGCGATCGACGCCGGGGAGGCGCTCGGCATGAGAGGGATTCGCTCCATCGCGGTGCTGACGCTCGTATCGACGATCCTGGCCGGCGGCGTCGCGGCTGCCGCGGCGGCGCCGGAAGGGCAGATGACCTGGGGGATTCACGTCTCCCTCGTTCCCACGTGGTTCGATCCGGCCGAGACGACGGGCATCGTCACCCCGTTCATGCTGATGTACGCGCTGCACGACGCAATGGTGAAGCCGCTGCCCGGCAATCCGCTGGCGCCCAGCCTGGCCGAGTCGTGGACGGTCTCGTCGGACGGGCTCGCGTACGAGTTCGTCCTGCGCAACGGCGTGCGGTTCCACAACGGCGATCCGGTGACCGCCGAGGACGTCAAGTTCTCGTTCGAGCGCTACCGGGGTCCGGCGAGTAAGACATTCAAGGAGCGGGTGGCGGCGGTCGAGACCTCGGGCCCGACCCGCATCCGTTTCCGCCTCAGGGAGCCGTGGCCCGATTTCCTCACGTTCTACGCGAGCGCGACCGGGGCCGGGTGGATCGTGCCCAAGAAGTACGTCGAGAAAGTCGGCGACGAGGGATTCAAGAAGGCGCCGATCGGCGCCGGACCCCATCGCTTCGTCTCGTTCACGCCCGGCGTCGAGCTGGTGCTCGAGGCCGTGGACCAGTACTGGCGCAAGGCGCCGCAGGTGAAGCGGCTCGTCTTCAGAACGATCCCCGACCCGTCCACGCGGTTCGCCGCGCTCAAGCGGGGGGAGATCGACGTCAGCTACTGGATGACGGCGTCGCTCGGCGAGGAGCTCCGGCGCACGCCCGGGCTCACGCTGAAGCCCTCGCTCGCCAACAACTCGTACTGGGTCTACTTCGTCGATCAGTGGGACCCGAAATCCCCCTGGCACGACCGCCGCGTGCGGCTGGCCGCGAACTACGCGATCGACCGCCAGGCGATCAACCAGGCCGAGACGCTCGGCTACTCGCGCATGAATTACAGCCTCATCCCGTCGCACTTCGAATTCTTCTGGCAGCCGCCGGCCATTCCCTACGATCGGGCCCGCGCCAAGCAGCTCCTCGCGGAGGCCGGCTATCCCAACGGATTCGACGCCGGGGACTTCACCTGCGACGCCGTGCACGCCGGCATCGCCGAGCCCGTGGCCAACGACCTTCGGGCGGCCGGCTTTCGCCTGAAGCTCCGGCCGCTCGAGCGAGCGTCGTACAACAAGGGACAGGTCGAGAAGACGTTCAAGAATCTCGTGCTGAGCGCGAGCGCGGCGTTCGGCAACGCGCCGACCCGGCTCGAGGCCTTCGTGGTGGCCGGCGGCGCGTACGTCTACGGGAGCTACCCGGATATCGACGGGCTCTTCCGCGAGCAGGCGGCCGAGCTCGACCGCAAGCGTCGCGAGGCGACCTTGCACCGCATCCAGCAGCTCGTGCACGACAAGGCGATGTTCGCGCCGATCTGGCAGCTCGCGGCGATGGGAGGCTTCGGGCCGCGGGTGGAGGAGTCGGAGCTCGGGCTCATCACCGGGTTTCCGTTCTCCGGCCCTTACGAAGACGTGAGGCTCAAGGCGAAATAGGAGAGTCCGTCCCATGATCATCGGCCTGGCGTCGCCCGGGATCGCCACGAGCATCGAGAACGGCCTGGCCAGGATCGAGCGGCTCCTGTCCGAGGCCTCGGCCCAGGGGGCGGAGATCGTGTGCTTCCCGGAGGCCTACCTCCCCGGGTTGCGCGGACAGGACTTCGAGGTCTTGCCCTTCGATCGCGCCCAGCAGGAGCGGGTGCTCGAGGCCGTCTCGCAGCTGGCGCGAACGTACCGCGTGGCGACGATCCTCGGGATGGAGCGCGTCACGGAGGCGGGCCGGCAGATCGCCGCCTGCGTCATCGACGCGAGGGGGCAGATCCAGGGATATCAGACGAAGAACCAGCTCGATCCGAGCGAAGACCCGTTCTACGTGCCCGGAACGTCCCGGCAGCTCTTCGAGATCAACGGGACCAGGTTCGGCATCGCGATCTGCCACGAGGGCTGGCGCTATCCCGAGACCGTGCGGTGGGCGGCCGTCCGGGGCGCCAAGATCGTGTTTCATCCGCAGCTCACGGGGAGTGATCGAACGGGAGTCCGCTTGAGCCGGTGGGGCGCGACCGACGCGCCGTACTACGAGAAGGCGATGATGATGCGCAGCATCGAGAACGCGATCTACTTCGCCAGCGTCAACTACGGCGTGCGCTTCCAGGAATCGGCGACGAGTCTCATCGCGCCGTCCGGCCAGCTGCAGGCGTACCTGCCGTATGGACAGGAAGGCGTGCTGGTGCAGGCGATCAAGGTGGAGGACGCCACCGGTTTGCTGGCCCAACGATTCGCGCCCGAGCGCTATCGCGAATCGCGCTCGGCGTGACGTACCTCGCCGTTCGGCGGGTGCGGGGACCGGCCTGGAACAGGTCGCTCTCGATGCGCGCCCAGGCCCAATGGGCCGAGCACGCCGCGTTCATGAACGCGCTGGCCGCCGAAGGATTCGTCGTGCTCGGCCTCAGCGAAGGTAGGTGGCCTGCCGCCGCTTGTACTCGTCGCGTCTGAGCGCGACGTTCAGCAGCTCGTCCGAGGCGACGCGGTCCTTGAGGCCGGCGGGCGCTCCGCCGTCGCGCAGATACTTGAGCGTGTCGTAGACGGCCTTGGCCGCGGCGTAGAAGGGATGATGCCCCTGCAGCGCGATGCGCACGCCGTGGCTCGCCAGGAACGCGCGGTCGGAGAGCGCCGGCGGCGCGCCGCCGAGCATCAGCGGCAGCCGCGTCGCGCGATGGATGGCTTCGACCTCCTCGCGCTTGCTGGCGCCCGCGAGAAAGATGGCGTCGATCCCGGTCTCCTGGTAGGCGCGCGCGCGCTTTTCCGCCTCGGCGATGCCCCCGCTGCGGAGGGCGCCGGTGCGGCCGATGACGACCAGCGCGGGATCCTGGCGCGCCGCCACCGCGCCCCGGAGCTTGCCGAGCATCTCTTCGACCGACACCAGACCTTCGCTCGGCCCGCCGAACGGCGTGGGTAGCACCGTGTCCTCGATCGTCAGGGCGGCCACACCCGCCGTCTCCAGCTCCTCGACCGTGCGCATGACGTTCAGCGCGTTGCCGTAGCCGTGATCGGCGTCGACCATGAGCGGAAGATCGCTCCCTCGCGCGATCCGGCGGATTTGCTCGGCGAACTCGGTCAGGGTCAAGACCACGAGATCGGGCGCGCCGAGGACCGTCGCCGAGGCGATCGAGCCCGCGAACATGCCGATCTCGAATCCCAGCGACTCCGCCATGCGCGCGGACATCGCGTCGAACACCGACGCAGGGTGCACGCAGACACCGCCTTCGAGAATCCGCCGGTACTGTTTGCGCCGTTCGGTGAGCACCATCATGGTCCTTTCTGGCCGCCCGCCAGCGGCAGCGGCTCGGCGTCGGGCGCCGGCGCGACCTCGAACGCGTTGAGGATGGAGGCGACGATGCCGTAGTGGCCGATGAGACAGGTGAGCTCGACGAGCCAGGGCACGCCGTGCCGGCCGTGGAGACGGTCGAACACAACCGGCGCGACGGCGTTGTTCTTCAGGAGCTGCCACGTGTAGTCGACGACGTCGCGCTCGGCAGCCGGCACGCCGGTGAGGTCGCCGCGGTCGCGCACGACCGAGACGACGGCATTGCTGATCCCGGCCTGTCGGGTGGTGGGCGCGTGCGCCGCCCAGATGTAGGGGCAATCCTTCTCGCGCGCGGCGGCAAGGATGGCCAGCTCGCGCGAATCGGCCTCGAGCCGGGAATTGAACCTCAGAAATGTGCCGACGTCGAGAAGGCGCCGGCAGAGCACGGGGCTATACATCAGGATGCTGAAGGGGCCGCGGACGCTGCCACGGCCCTCGGCGACCGTGTCGAAGATCGCGCGATGGGCTTCTGGCACCTGCTCGCGCCGGGTGATCGGCTCGACCCGCGGCGTGGACAACGGTGGGCGCGCGACCGGCCCGGTCGGCGCCGCGGGCGGCACGACCGGCAGCTCTTCGACGGCCATGGTGGGCCTGACGTCGAAGCCGTTCAGGATGCCGGCCAGCGCCTGGTAGCGGCCGATCCACACCGTCAGCTCCACCAGCCACTGCGGGCCGTGAGCCTGCAGGAGCCGATCGAACACGTGGGGCTCCACGCGATTGTTCTGGATGAGCTGCCGGACGTACTGGACCACGGCCATCTCCGCGCCCGACATCCCGATCACGTTCCGCCGGTCGCGGACGAGGTCGATGGTGGTCGCGGACACGCCCGCCTTACGCGCCAGCGGCACGTGCGCGTTCCAGATATAGCCGCAGTCCTTCTCGCGCGCGGTCGCGCAGACGGCGAGCTCGGCGTGCGACGGCTCGACGACGCTGTGGCGGTGGAGAAACTCGCTGATCTCGTTCCAGGGGCGGGCGAGGCCCGGGCTGTGCAGCACGACGGTCGACGGGCCGCTGATCCGGCCGCGCAGAGCCGCGAGCTCGTCGAAAAGAGCGTGGTGCTCGGCCGCGATGTCGTCTCGGCTGACGATGAGCTTCACGCGCGCCATGTTCCCTCCTCGTGCCGTCTCCGAGCTTAGCGGGGCCCGCCGACAGCGTCAACGCCGCGGGTCGTACAATGGCGGCAATCCGGGCCGCGGAGGATTCTCATGGATGGGACGACCGATTTCCTGAGCGATTACGCGGGTCGGCTGACATTCGGCGACCTGACACCCGAGGCGGTGCATCAGGTGAAGCGGACGCTGATCGACACGCTCGGGTGCGCGGCGGGCGCGTTCGACGGCGAGCCGGCGGCGATCGCGCGAGCCATCGCATCCCGCGTGCGGGGCAACCCGCCGGCGCGAGTGCTGGGCACGCGCGCGACGACGTCGGCGGATCTGGCGGCCTTCGCGAACACGGTCTTCGTCCGCTACCTGGACTGCAACGACACCTACGCGGCGCGCGGCACCGGTCATCCCAGTGACATGATTCCCGCGGTGCTGGCGGCAGCCGACGCGCGCCGAGCCGACGGCCGATCGGTGATCACCGCCATCGCGGTCGCGTACGAGGCGTTCTGTCGGCTCGCCGACCGCGTCGCCCTCAAGGGCTGGGATCAGGGCATGTTCGCCGCGATCGGCGCGGCGTGCGGCGCCGGCAAGGTCCTCGGACTCGACCGGGTGGCGATGGGGCACGCCATCTCCATCGCGATCACGTCGGGCGTGCCGCTCGGCGTCACGCGGATCGGTGAGCTCTCGATGTGGAAGGGCTGCGCGACCGCGGCGGCGATTCGGACCGGCGTGTTCGCGGCGGAGCTGGCCGCGGAGGGCATGACGGGGCCGGGCCATCCCTTCGAGGGACGCGACGGGCTGTGGCAGCACCTCGGGATCGAGGCTCCGAAGTGGGAGCGGTTCGGCGGAAGGACCGAGCCGTTCCGGATCAATGCGACGAGCTTCAAGGCCTACCCGTCGGTGATCCACACCCAGGGGCCGATCGGGCTCATGCTGGAGCTCCGGCAGCAGGTCTCCGCGGCTCAGATCGAGTCGGTTCGAGTGGCCACGTACGGCGAGGCGGTGCGGCGCACCGCCGCGGAGGCGGAGAAGTGGGATCCCGAGACGCGGGAGACCGCGGACCACAGCATTCCCTACCTGGTCGCGGCGGCGATTCGAGACGGCGGTGTCACCCCGGCCACCTTCGCGCCGTCGCGCATCAAGGATCCGGCGCTCCGGCCGGTGATCAAGAAGCTCACCGTGGTCGAGGAGCCCGACTTCACGCGCCGCTACCCCGCGGAGTCGTGCACGCGGGTCGAGGTGACGACCACCGACGGTCGGCGCGTGACGGCGGAGACCAGCCACCCGAAGGGCCACTACCGGAATCCGCTGACGGACGGCGAGGTCGAGGCAAAGTTCAGAGGCCTGGCGCCCCGAGCGCTCGGCGCCGGGCAGTGTGATCGCGTCTTGGCCGAAGTACGAGGTCTGGAAGACACCGCCACCCTGGATGGCCTGTTCGAGAGCCTGGTGATCGCTACATAGCGCGCCGGCACTTCATCGCGGCGCGACGTCACCCCACACGACGTAGCGCCGGTGCGTGCGCGGCTCCAGACCCTCGTCGACCATCCGCTGCGCCTGCGCGGCGACCAGATCGTGCAGCGGGTCGCTGCCGACGTTGCCGAGGCCGTGGGCGGCGAGCAGCCGCTCGATCTCTTCGCGTGACCGGCCGCCCAGGAAGGGAAGCTGCTCGCCGATCGCCGCGTACTCCTGGCTCGAGCGCGCGCTGCCGGCCGGCGGCGTCAGGACGCTCGGATCGAACTGGCCGTCCACGACGACCAGCCGCGCGCCCGGACGCAGGACGCGGATCCACTCGTCGATGGCCGCCTCCGGATGCGGGAGCGTCCAGAGCAGGTGGCGGCTGATGACGAGGTCGAAGCTGGCGGCCCCGAACGGCAGCTGCTCGGCGTCGGCCTCCTCGAGCCGGACCGCGAGGGCGCGGTCGGCCGCTTTGCGCCGGGCCTCGGCGATCATCGCGGGCGCGAAGTCGACGCCGGTGACGCGATGGCCGCGCGCCGCGAGCTCGAAGGTGAGGAAGCCCGTGCCGCAGCCGACGTCGAGCGCGTCGAGCTTGCCGCGGGCCGGGACCACGAGCTCGAGGACGCGATCCCACGCCGCGCGCTCGGCGGGTGTGCGGATACTATGGCCGAAGTCTGCGTCGAATCCGGGCGCCCGCCGGTTCCAGTGCGCCGCGACCTGCTGCTTGACGCGGTCAGGCTCACCGGCCCGGCGGGCGCCCACGGCCTACACCTTCTCGATCACTTCGATCTGCACCCCGTCCGGCGCCTCCAGGAAGCAGACGCGCCGGCCGTTATTGGGCGGAAGCTCTTCGAGGACGCGGACGCCCTTCGCGCGGAACTGGGCGAGCGTGCCCGCGTAGTCGTCGGTGTCGACCGCGATGTGCTCGAGGCCGTAGTGCTGCTCGCGGCGCTGCGAGTCGATCAGCCCGGTGATGTTCAGCTGCAGCCCGTGCAGGTTCACGCGGTAGCCGCGCGCGCCCATGTCGGCGATCAAGGTCGCGCCCAGATTGTCGACGTAGAACTGCATCGTCTGCTTCGGGTCGTGCGTCTTCACGTGGACGTGATGGGTACCGAAAGCCATGACCGCGCTCCTAGTGGGCCGCCGCCGCCGGCGCCACGCCGAATATTTCCTTGATCGCGTCGCGGATCTTGTGGATCTCCTTCAGCGCCGGCAGGAAATCGACGGCTCCCGGAGCCTTGCGGTCATAGAGCTTCTTGCCGTCGAGGTACACTTCGAACCTGCCGCTGTCGGACGGGGTGAGGGTGATCGCGGTTTCCCGATAGTTGATCGAGGACAGCTCAGCCGCCACACTGACGGCTACGGGGAGGTACCCTCAGACGACGCAGTACACGATCTCGACGTGACACTTACCTTCGGCCATTTTGGCCCTCCTTGGAGATGATGTCTGGCATGTTAACCGGAGCATGAGCGTCCAGCAACGGCGTTGCAGCGGGGCCGAAATCGGCGCGGCCGAGACGGGCAACGGCCGCGCCTGGCCGGCCGGCGAGGTCCTGATCGCGGCGGTCACCCGACCGGACACGAAGCACTACGTGCTGGCCCTCCCGCAGGCCGCCCTGGGGGGCGAGATGCTGACGGGTTTTCTGGCCCAGGTCGCCCCCTTCGGGTGCCCGGTCCCCGGGTCGTTGATCCGGGCGTATAGCCTGCCCGACGCCCCGTTCCCGTCCATTTTGTTGAAGGAGCACGAGGCCGCCCCCGACGGCGTCGGCGATGCGTACCGCCGCTTCCTCGCCGTCGCTCGCCGCCACTGGATCGCGGCCCTCGCCGAGACCGGCCCCGGCCTCTGTCCCGCCCTCGCGTGGGAAGCCGGAGGGACCCGGCGCCTCCTGCGCCCGGAGGAATTGGCGGGCGCGGCGGCGGAGGCGGGCCTCACCCAGACGGGCGTCGCCGACGGCTATCTCGGCCGCGGCCTGCTGCTGCTGGCCCATCCCGATCTCGCCGCGTCGTGGCCGACGATGATGTCGCTCGGCGGCCCGACCAAGATCCGAAAGATCACCGGCCGCGAGTTCCCGGTCTGGGTGGACCTTCCGGCCCACCAGTCCTCCCTCGCGAGTAGTCCGCTCCTCGGCCAGGTCGAGAGTCTGTTCTAGCTCGGATTCCGTACGCTCGCGTAGAACCCCGGTCAGGAGAGTCCCGTGATCGAAGCGAGTGCTTCGACTTGCTCGGCGTGGCGCGCAATGGGGTTGAGCAGGAGGTGATTCGTGCCCGCGGCGACCAGCTCTTCGAGGCGCTCGCACACTTGCTCGGGCGTGCCGTGGACGCCGCAGGCGTCGGTGCCCGCCGGATTGCGGTAGACGACGCTGAACCAGCGGTGGAGCTCGTCGCGCGCGACGTCGGCGCGCTCGTGCACGGACAGGAACACGCGCTTCGAGACAGGAAACGTCGTCGGATCGCGCCGAGCCTTCTCGAGCTGCTCGCGCAACAACGGGACCGACCGCTTGAAGTCGGCGTGACTGGAGCCTCCGGCGCCCATCCATCCGTCGGCCATCACGGCGGCGCGGCGGATCGCGTCGGGGTGCCCGCCGCCGAACCAGATCGGCGGGTGCGGCTTCTGAACCGGCCTGGGGCTCATGGCGCCGGCGTCGAGCTGATAGAGGCTGCCGCGGTAGCTGATCTTCGGCTCGGTCCACAGAGCCCTGATCAGCTCGAGTTGCTCGCGAAAGCGCCGGATCCGGTGCTCGCGCGGCACCTGGAACTGCGTGTAGTGCTGGTCGCGACCGAGCCCCACACCGAGGATCGCTCGCCCGCTGCTCGCGTAGTCGAGCGTGGCGAACTGATGCGCGACGTGGATGGGGTTCTGGACGGGAAGGACCGCCACGGAGACGCCCACGCGAATCGACCGGGTGACCGCGGCCGCGTACGTCAGGATCACGACGGGGTCGAACGAGAAGACGTGGTCCAGGGTGTTCTCGGTCACCCACAGGTCGCGAAAGCCGAGCGCGTCGGCGCGCTGCGCCACCTGGCGCACGACACCCATGTCGATCGGCTCCGGCGAGCGGTGGGGCAGCGACATGCCGAGCGTGATCTTGTCTTTCAGAGCCATGCAATTCTCCCTCTCATTCGAGGACCTGATCCGCCCGCAGCAGCAGTAGCTGAGGAATTGGCAGGCCGGTTGGCTGCTCGACGGGAAGGTCCGCGGGGCGGGCACCCTTGAGGATCTTGTCGGCATAGGTGGCGAGCCGCGCGTGCGCATCGCGCTGACTCGCGCCGTAGCTCATCAATGCGCTGGCGCGGTAGACGGCAGGAGCACGCCGGCGAGACCTACGAGCAGCGCGCGCCGATCGATCAGCATGACTAGTGATTTTTCAGCGGCTCGGCGTCGATCAGGACGAACAGCATGCGGCAGATCCGGTCGCTGCGATTCGACCAGGCGTGATAGGTGCCGCGCTGGATCAGCACGTCGCCCGGCCGCATGAGCGTCTCGTCCTCGTCCAGGACCGCCCACACCTCGCCCTCGAGACACACCGCGTAGTCGACGGTGTCGGTGGCGTGGAAGGCCGGATGGCGCGCCGAGCGATCGGGCGTCGTCTTGCACTTGCGCCGGCGGAGCTCCTCCGGATCGTAGGCGTGCCGTGAGTCCGGCACGATGTCGGTGATGCGCACGACGGTCCCGCCGCGGTGCGCGGGCGGCGTCTGCATGATGACCCCGTCGGGCACGGGGTCGTCCTCCCGATTCGAGGCCGGCGCGCAGGTGGTGGTCCAGAGGCCGGTGCGGACCGGAGCGCCCGGCGCGACCGGCGCCGTCGGGAGCATCGTGTCCGAAAGAATGAAGGAACGCCCCGCCGCATTGACGCCTGTCAGGATCCTGCGCACTTTGCCGGGCATGTCGCGTTCTCCCTCAGGCCTTCTTCAGGGTGAGCTGAACGAGCCGGTCGGCTCGCGCCTGCTTGTCGAGGTCGCGGCACGTCGCGATGATCTCCTCGAACTGCGCCGCCGGGATCGGCAGCCCCGGGATCACATCGCGAATGCGGCGCGTCTCCTCCGCGAAGTCCCAGATGAACTCGCGGCCGGTGGACTGTTTCGTGTAGCTCTTGCCGTCTTTCGTGAAGATCGTGATGCGCGGACCGAAGAGCGTCATCTTGTGGGACGGGATCAAGGTCACGCGCTTCATCAGATCGAGCACCGCGGGCGGGTCGTCGGCGCCGTTCGGATCGACCTGCGCCTTCAGCACCGGGAAGCCGCGCTTCACCACGCCGTAGGCGGCGTAGTACGCGGTGCTGCCCGGCTTCGACTCCAGGTCTTCGCGGCGGCTCGGAAACGCCGGGCTCGGGTACTGCGTCTCGAGCCAGTTCACCACCGCCTCGACCCGCGCGACGTCCTTGTGGGCGATGTCGTGCTCCTCGCACAGCTTCGCGGTCACGTCGACGTGGGCGATGTTGTAGCCGGCCGTCGAGTAGATGCGGTAGAGGGTCTCGAGGAACATCCAGCTCCGGCCGAGCGCGGCCGTGATCTTGTCGAGGCTCGTCTGCGTGTCGCCGACGAAGCTGTGGGTGAGTCGGCCCTGGTTGTTGCCGGCATACGCGTGATAGAAGCCCGCCTCGCCCTCGAGCACCGTCTCGCCCCCGACGTGTCCTTGCCGCGCCAGCGCGACGGCCAGCATCGCGTTGCGCACCGCGGCGCCTTCGCGCAGCGCGCGGCCGCCGCTGCGCGCGCCTTCGAGGTTGCCGGCGGCCAGGCTGGCGCAGAGGGCGATCGTGCTGTTCACCTGGTCTTCCGTGAAGCCCAGAATCTTGGCCGCGGCGACGGCGGGACCGAAGATCCCGAACACCACGCCCGAGTGGAAGCCTCGCGCCATCACCGTGGGAATGAAGTCGGCGGCCATCCGCTCCATGACCTCGTAGCCCGCCGCGAGGCCGGTCAGGAAGTCGCGGCCGGAGGCGCCCGCCGTCTCCGCGGCGACGAAGGCGCCGGGAATGATGCTCGTGCCGGGGTGCGTCAGCATGCGGAAGGTGTCCCACTTGCCGCCGGCCATTGCCATCTCGGCGTTCGCGAACGCGGCGCCGCCCTTCGTCACCTTCGTGCCGTCCATCATGATCGTGGCGCCGTTCTTCACGCCGGCCTCTTCGTCGCCGATCAGCTTGACCGCCTGGCGGCCGCCTGGCGTCAGCGAGCCGAGCAGCACCGAGGCGAGCCCGTGCAGCGTGACGCCCCTGGCGCGATCGACCACCTCGGGCGGGAGATCCTCATAGCGAAGCCCGACGACCCACTGCGCGAGCTGCCGGCTGAGGGATGCCATCGCGTTCGTCTCCTTCGTCGTGCCGGTGGGATGGAGCGTCGAGATGCCGCCCGGGCGGCGCGTCCGGCTCGCGGCCGGCGCCCGCCCGGGCGTTGGTTCGACCGGTGGGAGTTAGCGCAGTGGCGAGAACGCCGCCGGGATCAGCATCTTGTTCTCTTGCCGGACCGGCCGGACGCCGGACTGCGGGGGCCACTGGCCACCCTTCCGCGATTCTTCACGGATGCGCATGCGCTCGTCGGAGTTCTTGTACGGCCACACGTGCACGAACTTGTTGAGGCCGCCGAGCTCGCTCGTCCAGCACGCCGCCAGCGGCGAGAGCTTCTCGCGGATCGGCACCGCCTTGCCCCACGCCTCCAGCACCGCCGGCAGATCGCCGGGCGCGTAGGTGTAGATGCGCATCTCGTAGAAGTTGCCGGTGCCGAAGTCGCGGCTGCCGAGCGGCTGCATGAACGGCGCCGGAATCATGATGTCGGCCTGCTGCTCGACGATCAGATCGCGCCCGCCAGGCAGCTGCTGGAGGTCCTTGTCCTTCGCCATCGCGTCGCGCACTGAGGTGCGGTGCGCGAGGTCCTCGTACGGCCAGACGTGGACGACCTGGTTGAGCGGACCGAAATCCGTGTGCCAGAAGGCGCCGAGCTTCGAATGCTTCTCGCGCAGCGGTTTGCGCTTCGTGAAGCGGTCCTCGAACTCGGCCACGGCTCCGGTGCGCAGGGTATAGGTGCGAACTTCGTAGATCATCCTTTTCTCCTCCTTGATTACGACGGCCTGAATACGGCGAACACCTTGTCGGAGTTCGAGATCCACGACTCCAGGAACACCGACTCGTCGGGCTTGCGGCGAAGCTCCGCCATCGCGCCGGCGAGGCAGAACCAGTTCAAGAGCTCGTGATGGCCGCGATCCTCGGCCTCGGCGATCGTGGTATTCCGCCAGACCGTCCAGTCGCCGTCGCGCAGCGCCTCGTAGTAGCGCCGGTCCGACTCGACGTCCGGGAACATCAGTGAGGTCTTCGCGACCAGGAACGAGTGGCTCCAGCTCGACGAGGCGATCACCGCCACCTTCCAGGGGCTCGCGCTCAGCGCCCGGGCGACGGCGCCGCCGATCTGGAAGCAGCGCCACGGCTGTGGCCCGGGCGGATCGAGCTCGCTTTGCCCCGCGAGCTTCGCCGTCTGCGAGGGCGTCATCGGCGCGCCGTGCGCCCCGATCAGCCATCGCCCGTACGAGTTCACCGTGAACGGCACCACTGGATAGGGGAAGCCCTTGCGGTCGATGTCCAGGTAGAGGATCGAGTTCATGAACGCGTGACCGAGCGGGTGGTGCAAGGGCTTGTACGAATACGCAATGTCGACCCCGTCGCCGAGCAGCGCCGACGCAAGGTACTTGGCGCCCGCCCGATGACCCGCGATCGTGAACGTCTTGTCCTTGGGCTCGTCCCACCAGTTCTCGCCGCGGTGGCCCTTCCACGGCTGGACGTCGACGGAGTCGTAGGCCAGGATCGAGAACGGCGGCACGCAGTCCTCGCGGTAATTCTCGTACTGGTCGTCACCCCAGAGCAGCACGAAGTCGGGCCGGAACGCGTCCAGCTCGGCGCGAGCCTTCCTGAAATGGTGAATCAGGTCGTCGCGGTGCTTCTCGGAGTGCGCGGCGCCCTCGTCGGTGCTCCACTGCTCACGCGCCGTCGGATGCCATCCGGCCGGGGTGCGCAGAGGTTCCGGCAGGAGGGCGTCCGCGACCAGAAGCTTGATGCGGCTGGTCATGTTGCCCTTGTAGGAGAGCGGCGGGTAGTGCGTGATGCCGAGGCCGAGGATCTGGCCCATAGGTCCTCCTCTTCTCAGTCGGCCAATGGGATGGTAACCGACAATCTGGGTTTGTCGCCGACCACGCGGGTCGTGTGGCCCTTCCCCGTGAGGTCTTCCGCCAGGGTCACGTGGCCGGGGCCGTAGCGATGCACGCTGCCGTCGCCCAGACCGATCTCGACCTCGCCGGCCAGGGTGATGACGAACTGCCGCCGCGGGGCGTTGTGCCAATCGGAGAAGTGGCCAGGCTTCGTCGTGCGGAAGACGATGCCCTTGGTCGCCTGCATGGTCGTGAGCTCCGGATGCGTGGCGGGATCCAGCTCCTCGATGTGGGTCTGGCCGTCTTTGCCGGTGTACAGGCGGATCATGTTGCCCATGTCGCACCTCCCCGAGCCGGCGCGGCCCAGCCAGGACGTCCGCGGGTCCCGCGGCGGCCCCCATAGTACTCCTATTCGACCACCTGATCCGCCCTCGCCAATACGGACGATTCGAGGGTGACGCCGAGCGACTTCGCGGTCTTGAGATTGATCACCAGCTGGAACTTGGTCGGCTGCTCGATCGGCAAGTCCGCGGGCTTCGCGCCCTTGAGGATGTTGTCCACGTAGACGGCGGAGCGCCGAAAGATATCTGCGATGTCTGCCGAATAACCCATCAAGCAGCCCGCCGACACGTACTGCTGCGGGCCGCACATCATGGGAAGGTGGCTGGTCATCGCAAGCTCAGCGAGACGCGTGCGGTTCGCGTAGAGCATCGTGCCCTTGCCGGAATCCGTCGGTGGTCGGGGATGGGCCCGGCGTGGTCGTCGACAGAAACGCGACCCGCGGCATTTTGCCCGTCTGCTGAGCCTGCACGGCGGGCCGCGCGACGCAGAGGCTCAGCGCAAGGGCGAGGGTGAGCTAATACGACCTCAGAGCCATGCCAGCTCGGCTCCATGGGGATGGGCAAGTGCGAGCAGCTCGCTCCGTCGCTGCCCGTTCGCGAAGTGCGTACGACTGACCAGAAAGCGCAGCGAGCCCGATGGGGCCGGGGCCGTCAGCTCGAGAACGACGCCCGCAGCCTCGTTCGCGAGCCACACGATGTCTCGTCGCTTCGACGCGTCGGCGAGAAGGCCGGCGAACGCCTGGCGACGCTCGCGGCTCACGTAGCTGAGCGCGGCCGAATGGAACACCACGAGCTGGATGTCGTCCGGCGCCTCGGCCAGCACGGCAGGAAGGTCGTCGACGAGGTCCCCGGCGCGGATGACGGGAGGATCGGCTCGGGCCGTGTCGATCGCGCCTTCGAGCCGTCGCCGGCGCTCGTGATGCTCCGGCCACACGCACGCCAGCAGCCAGCGGACCGCATCGTCGTCGTGCACGTCGATCGGTCTCACGTCGAGGCCCCGTCGCCACACGATCCGCGGGACCGCTGGCGGAAGCGGGACGGGCCCGCTCGTCGTGCACTGCAGGCGCACGAGCGAGTCGACCGGGCCCAGGCGCGTCGATCCGAATTCATAGTGGTAGCGTTCGAAGAGCAAGCACAGGCCGGCGCTCGCGCCGACTTCCACCAGCGCCAGGGGCCCAGGCGGCAATGCCGGCAGCAAGACCGCGCAGCGCCCGACTTCGTTCGTCTGAGTCCGCCTGGCTCGCATCGCGGCGCGCACGTCGCTGCCGCGCCTCTTCACGAATGCCCGCAGCTCCGAGCCGGTCGCCGGCATGCCCGCAGGGCCCGTCAACAGCTGGATGGAAGCCAGGAAGAGATTCGGCTGGGTTTCAGGCATGTCCGCGATGAAGCCCGCCATCTCGTCGTCCTCGGAGACGGAGATCGCGAGGCGGTAGTAAAGGTCGGAGTAGCCCTTGCACTCGGTTCCGGCGAACTGCCGATACTGGCGCTTGATGCCCGCCGGGTCGCCCATCGAAGGGGCAGGTGGAAGTCGACCGGTGCTACGGCACTCGCAGGACGAGCTTGCCGAAGAAGTCGCGTCCGGTCATGACCTCGTGGGCCTTCGCGGCCTCCGACAGGTCGAACGTCTTGCCCACCACGCCGCGCAGACCGCCGTAGCGGGCGCGATGCATCATCGTCGCGAAGCTCCGGCGACTGCGGGCGCCGCTGCCCATCAGGGTGAGCGGCCGGCTCTGCAGCACCGACAGGTTGAACGGGATCTGGCTACCCCCGGTGGTCCCGGTGATGACGAGCCGGCCGCCGGGCTTGAGGCTCGCGCAGCTCTCGTCCCACACCGGCGCCCCGACGCAGTCGAACACCACGTCGACGCCGCGGCCGCCGGTGAGCTCCTTGACGCGCTGGCTGAACTTCGGCGTCGTCGTGTAGTTGATGACCTCGTCGGCGCCGAGCCCCTTGGCCTTCGCGAGCTTCCAGTCGCTCCCGGCCGTGACGATCGCGCGAGCGCCCACGCCCTTGGCCATCAGGAGCCCGAAGCTTCCGACCCCGCTGCCGACGGCCTGGATCAGGATGTCCTCGCCCTGCTGGAGCTCTACGCGCTCGAACAAGCAGTGCCAGGCAGTGTGACCGGCGAGCGGAAACGTCGACGCTTCCTCGAACCCCATGCTCTCGGGGATTCGCTGAAGATTGGCCGCGGGAACCTTGCAGTACTGCGCGTGGCCGCCGTCGAGCTCGCCGCCCAGGCGCTTCTGCCGGTCGCAGAACTCGTCGCGCCCGAGCACGCATGGCGAGCACACGCCGCACTTGACGCGATTCTCGACCACGACGCGGTCGCCTTCTTTCCAGCCGGTCACGCCGGACCCGAGACTGGCGATCTCGCCGGCGATGTCGAGCCCGAGGATGCGCGGCAGCCCGCCCGTCGCCGAGCGGCCGGCGCGGAGCGCCAGATCGGCGTGATTGACCGACGTCGCGCGCACGCGCACGACGACCTCGCCGGCGCCCGCTTCCGGGTCCGGGCGGTCCCCGAAGATCAGCTTCTCCGGGCCTCCGGGTTCGGCGATGTAGACGGCTTTCATCGGAAGATCGCCTGGCACTTGGGCGCGTTGAAGATCCAGGTCTCGACCCAGTCGACGAGCTCCATCTTCGCGCCGAGCTCGGCCATGGCTCCCGCCAGACAGACCCAGTTCAGGACCTCGTGCTGGCCGGAGGCTTCCAGCCGCTCGAGCGGCAAGTCGCGCCAGGTCTCGTACTCGCCCGCGCGCAGGTGCTCGAGCAGCATCCGGTCGGCTTCGAGGTCCGGATAGAGGAAGTGATTCTTCGCGGTCAGGAACGCGTGCGACCAGCTCGACGAGGCCATGAGCACGACGCGCCACGGGCTCTCGCGCAGGATGCGCGCGGTGAGCCTGCCGAGCTCGAAGCACCGGCGCGGCGACGGCGCGGGAGGGTCGGCTTCCTCCGCGTGCTGAGTGCCGCCGCCCTGGTAGCGAATCACGTCGCGGCCGTAGCAGTTGACCGTCACCGGCAGCACCGGGTACGAGAATCCCCGACGGTCCAGGTCGAGGTAGAGCAGGGTGTTCGCGAACGCGTGCGCCACGCCGTCGCCGTGGAGCGGCCGGTAGGCGTAGGGCATGTCGATGCCGGCCTCGAGCAGGCGGCCGGCGAGCAAGCGCCCGGCGGCGGGCTGGCCGGGCCACGTGAACGTCTTGTCGCCGGGCTCGCCCCAGATATTCGGCCGGTTGCCGAGCCGCTTGAACGGCTGGAACGTGAGCGTGTCGTAGGCCAGGACGCAGAACGGCGGAATCACGTCTTCCCTGAAGTTCTCGTACTGGTCGTCGCCCCACATGAGTATGAAATCGGGGCGAAAGGCGGCGATCTCGTCCCTCAGGGTACGGAACGAGCTGAACACCCGCGCCCGATGCGCCTTGAATGAGGTGATTCCCTCATCGGCGCCCCACTCCGCGCGCATCGGCTCGGGCCAGTTGGCGGGATCTTTCAGGTGAGGCGGGATGCGCGGGTCCGTGTGCAGCATGCGAGCCAGGGGCCAGGGCTTGTATTCGTCCGGCACCAGCCCGGGAGGATAGTGGGTCGTCCCGATCCCCAGGATGTCTCCCATACGCGCCTCCTTCTACGCGCGGGAGGATCGCACAAAATCTCGCCAGATCGCAACGCATTGGGCCGGCGCCGAATGCTGCACGTAGCCGCTCGCACCCGGCACTTCCACGAGCGTTCCGCGCGGCAAGAGCGCCGCGAGGCCCTGCGCTCGATCGGGCGTATTCATGGTGCTGCGCTCGCCGACCAGCACGAGCGCCGGCGTCGTGATCTTGGGGAGGATCGGCGTCAAGTCCACTGTCGAGAGATACGCGAGAGTTTCCAGCACCACGTGCTGCGCCGTACGACTCATCTCTTGCGCGTACCACGCCCGATGGCCTGCATCGGACGCGCCCGGCTCCAATCGGCGTCCCGCCGTCTGGCGGACCCACGCCTCGACCCCTTGCTCCTTGACGACTTTGTAGTACTCCAGATAGGCCTGCACGCCTCGGAACTTGTACGGCGAGGTGCACGTGGTGACCGTGTGCAACCGTTCGGGGAACCGGTGCGCGAACTCGAGCGCGATCGTGCCGCCGATGGTCTCTCCGATCAGGTGCGCCCGGTCGATGCTGAGGTGATCCATGAGATGGAGCAGGTCCGTCGCGAAGCCTTCGAGTGACCAGGGATAGCCGGGGGCGGGCACGGTCGATCGGCCGAAGCCGCGGGCATCGACACGGACAACTCGATAGTCTCGAGCGAGCAGCGGCACCCAGGCATACCAGAGCTTGGCGTTCTTGGCGTTGCCATGGTGCAGGATGACGGTTTCTGCGCGCGACCAGGGATCGGTGTAATCATCGTCGTCGTAATGCATGAGCAGATCGCCCGGCAGACGCGCGGTCGGCATCAGTGCTACTCGATCACCTGGTGAGGGTGATGACGATCGGCTCCGTCACACGATCTCGACCTCGAGGGCGTTCCTCGCTGGCGGGCCGCTCCCGTCCTGCGAGTTGTCAAACTACGCCGCGCTTGCTCAGGTCTGCGATCTGCGCCTTCGTGTAGCCCAGCGACGTCAGAACCTCCTCGTTGGCCTCACCGAGCTCCGGCGCCGCGCTTCGCAAGGGCAGGCGCTTTTCACCGTGCGAGACCGGATGCCCGAGGATCGTCAGATCGCCGAGCGTCGGGGAGTGGACCGGCTGGGCCATCGCCAGGTGCTGCACCTGAGGGTCGGCGAACGACTCGTTGATCTTGTAGATCGGCCCGCAGGGCACGCCGGCGTCGTTCAAGAGCTTGATCCACTCGGCGCTGGTCTTCTGCCGCGTCACTGGCATGATCACTTCCATGATGGTGTCGCGGTTGGTCGAGCGCGCCTTGGACGTCGAGAACCGCGGGTCGGTGAGCAAGTCCGGCCGCTCGATCGCGCGGCAGAACCGCGCGTAGATGTCGTCGCCGGCGGCGGCGATGTTGATGTGGCCGTCCTTCGTCTCGAACACGCCGGTCGGAATTCCGGTGGGATGATTGTTGCCGGCCTGCGGCGGCACCTCGTGGCTCATCAGCCACCGCGAGGCCTGGAAGTCGAGCATCGAGAGCATCGCCTCGAGCAGCGAGGTGTGCACCCACTTGCCCTCGCCCGTGCTCTCGCGCTCGATCAGCGCGACCAGGATGCCCTGAGCCAGGAAGATCCCCGAGCAGAGGTCGGCGATCGGGATGCCGACACGCACCGGGCCCTGGCCCGGAATCCCCGTGATCGACATGAGACCGCCCATACCCTGCGCGATCTGGTCCACGCCCGGGCGGTCCCGGTACGGGCCGCTCTGGCCGAAGCCGGAGATGCTGCCATAGATCAGGCGGGGGTTGATCGCCCGCAACGTCTTGTAGTCGATGCCCAGACGCTCCTTCACGCCCGGGCGGTAGTTCTCCACGACGATGTCGGCGTCGCGCGCCAGCTTCTTGAAGATCGCCACCCCCTCAGGATCCCTGAGGTTGAGCGTCATGCTCCGCTTGTTGCGGTGGAGATTCTGGAAATCGAAGCCGTGGCGATTGCCGCCCATGCCGTCGCCGGTGCGGCCGCCGGGCATCTCGATCTTGATGGCCGTGGCGCCCCAGTCGACCAGCTGCCGCACACATGTCGGGCCGGCCCGGGCTCGGGTGAGGTCGAGGACTTTGAAGCGGGCCAGGGGGAACGAGTTGGTCGTCATGGTGGCGGCTATCATACCGCTTGGACGCGCCGGATGGCGCTGGAGCTTGGACACTCCTGTAGAATCCCTTTCATGCCCAGAGACGCCACACCCCCCAAGCTCGAGATCGTGACCGAGATTCCCGACAAGGCGATGGTGATCTTCGCGCACCCCGACGATGCCGAGATCGGCTCCGGTGGCGTCGTGGCGAAGTGGGCGGCCGCGGGATGCGAGATCACGTACGTGCTCTGCACCAACGGCGCCGCCGGCACCGCCGACCGCACGCTGACGCCGGCCGCGCTCGCGAAGAAGCGCGCCGAGGAACAGCGCGCCGCCGCGGACTTCATGAGTGTGCGGCACGTCGTCATGCTCGGCTATCCCGACGGCGGGCTCGAGGACACGCGCGAGTTTCTGGGCGATGTCGTCCGTGCGATCCGTCGGTATCGGCCCCACACCGTCTTCGTTCACGATCCGTACCGCATCCGAGGACTCCAGCACCGCGACCACCGCAAGGCCGGCATCACCGCGACCGACGCCGTCTATCCGTACGCGCGTGACCATCTGCACTTTCCCGAGCACATCACGCGCGACGGGCTCGAGCCGCACAAGGTGCGCGAGCTCTGGTACTGGGGCGCCGACGAGCCCGACACGATCGTCGACGTCACCGACTCGATCGACCGCCAGATCGCCGGACTCATCCGCCACGAGAGCCAGGTGCCCGGCTTCAACGTCCCGCAGGGCCACACCATCGGCGAACGCGTGAAGAAGAACGCCGCCGAGCACGCCGAGGGCTACGGCTTTCAGTACGGCGCGGTCTTCAGGCGCCTCATGGCGCGGAGGTAAGAACTCATGGCCGCCACGATCGCTTCCGCGGCGCTCAAGAGCCTGCTCGAGGGCAAGGAGCCGTTCGCCCTGATCGACGTCAGGGAGGCCGGCGAGTACAACAGCAGCCACATTCCGGGCGCGAGCCTGATCGCACGGCGCCAGCTCGAGTTCCAGCTGCCGCAGGCCGTGCCGTTCAAGGGAACGCCGGTCGTGGTGTGCGACGACGACGGCCGGCGCGCGCGCCTCGCGGCGGCGACCCTCGAACGGATGGGCTATCGGCAGGTGTCCGTGCTCGACGGCGGGATCAATCGCTGGGTCACCGATGGACTCGAGACCGAGTGGGGGATGAACGTTCCCAGCAAGGACTTCGGCGAGAAGGTCGAGGTGGTGCACCACGTGCCCGAGATCGAGTGCAAGGACCTTGCGGCGCGCATCCAGAAGGGCGAAAAGGTCGTCATCCTCGACTCGCGCACGCCCGAGGAGTTCCGCCGGTTCTGCATCCCCGGCGGCCGCAGCGTGCCCGGGGGCGAGCTGGCGCTGCGCATCACCGATATCGCCAGGGATCTCGACCGCGACACGACCATCATCGTGAACTGCGCGGGGCGTACCCGCAGCATCATCGGCGCGCGCGTGCTCCAGCGCATGGGGATTCCGAAGGTGTACGGCCTGAAGAACGGCACGTCCGGCTGGGTGCTCGCCGGGCACAAGCTCGAGACCGGCGCCGATCGCGTCGAGCTGCCGGAGCCGTCGCCGGAGGCTGTCGCGGCGGCGGAAGCCTATGCCGCCAGGCTCGCCGCGGAGGACGGCGTTCGCTACCTCGACATCGCGGCGCTGAAGAGCGTCATGGCCCGCCGCGACCAGGCGACGGTCTACTTCATCGACGTGCGCACCGCCGAGGAATATGCCGCCGGCCATATCCCGGGGTTCCGCTGGTTCCCAGGGGGTCAGGCCGTGCAGCGCTCGGACGACGCGGTGGTCGTGAAGAACTGCCAGATCGTCTTCGCGTGTGACGGCAAGGCGCGCGCGACGTTGATCGCCTCGTGGTACCGGCAGATGGGATTCCGCGAGGTCTTCGCCGTCGACGGCGGCACGACCGCCTGGGTGGCGAGCGGGGGCTCGCTGGAGCGCGGCCTGCCGGAGGACATTCCCGCCGGCTATCCGGAAGCGCGCGCGAAGGTGAAGGCGGTCGCGCCGCGCGATCTGCACACTTCCCCGCCGGCGGCGGTGATCTTCGTCGACACGAGCCAGGATTTCGCGCGCGGCCACGTGTCCGGCGCCCGCTGGGTGCCCCGCGGCTGGCTCGAGCTCTGGATCGCCGACGTCGTGCCGTCGAAGAGCGCCTCGATCGTGGTCACCTGCGCCGACGGGCGCGGCTCGGCGCTCGCCGCCGTCACCCTCGGCGAGCTCGGCTATCAGAACGTCTCGATTCTCGAGGGCGGCATGGCCGCCTGGCAGAAGGCGGGCCTGCCGGTGGAGAAGGGGCTCTCGGGGGTGATGGCGCCGCCGACCGACGTCGTGCCGGCGGGACCGGACCGCAACTTCGCCGACATGCAGAACTATCTCAGGTGGGAAGAGGCGCTCGGCCACAAGTACGCGCCGGGGAGATAGCGATGGCGGTCGAGTTCGGCGTCTTGATCCCGACGCGCGAAGCGGTCATGTCCGGCCACCCGGAGACGGCGCCGCTGCTCGCGATGGCCGAGCGCGCGGAGGCCGCGGGCTTCGACTCTGTGTGGATCGGCGACTCGCTGATCGCCCGGCCGCGCCACGAGCCGCTGACGTTGATGGCCGCGATCGCCGGCCGCACGCGGCGCGTGCGCCTCGGCACCGGCGTGCTGCTGCCGGCGCTGCGCAATCCCGTGGTCCTGGCGCACATCGTCGGCACGCTCGACCGCGCCGCCGAGGGGCGCGTGATCCTCGGCGTCGGCTTCGCCGCCGACAACCCGTCCATCCGGAAAGAATTCGCCGCGGCGGGCGTGCCCTTCGAGCGCCGGATCGGCCGCTTCCTCGAGACGATCGAGATCTGTCAGGCGCTCTGGCGGCGGGATCACGTGAGCTTCAGCGGCAAGCACTTCACGCTCGACGACGTCACGATGGAGCCCAAGCCTCATCGCCCGGGCGGCCCGCCCATCTGGATCGGCGGCAGCGGACCGACCGCGCTACGTGAGGCGGCGCGCTTCGACGCCTGGTTCCCGACTGGGCCCAGCGTGGAGTTCTTCGCCGAGCACTTTCCCGCCGTGCAGAAGGCGGCGCGCGCCGCCGGGCGTCCGGCCGATGCGGTGACCGGCGCCGCGTATGTCACCCTGGCCCTCGACGCCAATCGCGCCGCCGCAGAGCAGCGGCTCAACACCTTTCTCGAGACGTACTACGCCGCACCGGCGCGGACCATCCTGGCCCGCCAGGCGACGTACGCGGGGCCGATCGAGGGCTGCGCGGAGTGGCTGCAGCGCTGGATCGACGCCGGCGCGCGCCATTTCGCGTTGCGCTTCGCCGGCGGCGACCAGCTCGCTCAGGTGGACGAGGCGGCGGCCAAGCTGCTGCCGCGGCTCGCGCGCCGCTAGTCGAGCTCGACCTCGGCGCTCATCGCGATCGTGCCCTCGGGGGTCACGGCCCAGAGCTCCGAGCCGCGTCCATTCCCTGTCGGCCGCCCGCGCAGCTCGAACGGCGCGGTGTCGAACAGCGGCGCGCGCGCCTGGGTCGAGTAGGCGGCGATCCGCCGGCCGGAATTCTGGTCGCGCGCGAAATCGATGAGCAGGGTGGTCGTCAGCGGGCCGTGCACGACGAGACCCGGATAACCCTCGACCTCCATCGCCCACGCGCGGTCGTAGTGGATGCGGTGGCTGTTGAAGGTGAGCGCCGAGAAGCGAAAGAGCAGGACCGGATCGGGCGTCACGCGGCGCCGCCACGGCGCGTCGCTCGGCGGCGACTCGCGACGGGGCGCCTGATTGCGCTCGCCGGCCTTGACCTCCTCGCGAAAGACCGTGTGACGCTCCTCCTCGATCGCCAGGCCGTTGGGCCCGTACACGCGGCTCGTCACGGTGGCAAACACGAGCGTGCCGGTGCTGCCGTGCTTCACCGAGATGTCGGCCAGGCGCGTCTCGCGCCGCAGGGTCTCGCCGATCCGCACGGCGGCGTGGAGCCGCACGCGCTCGCCGGCGAACATCCGGCGCGGCAGCGTGAGGGGCGGGACCACGCCCGTGTCGCGCGGACTGCCGTCCGGCCGTAGGGCGTCGGATGCGACCCGAGGCAGGAAGTAGAGCGCGAGCCACGCCGGCGGCAGCACGTCGCCCTCGCGGTACTCCGGCTCCGAGCGTCCTAATGCCAGTCGAAGGAGATTGGCCGGACCGGCATGGATCACGTCGGTCGAGGTCTGCGCGCGGCCGATGTGCGATCGCAGCTCGTCGAGGTCCAGTGTGGCGGGCATGGCCGGCGCGTCGTCGTCAGTCGCGGAAGCGCTCGATCATCGTCTTGCCGTAGCGCAGCACGTCGTCGGGGGTCTTCACCTGCGCCGGGAGCCCGGCGGCGGAGCTCACGGGCACGGCCACACGCTTCACGCCTCGCCGGGCGAGCGCCTCGATCTCGGCCGGATCGGTCGGCGCCGAGACCGTGATCTCGATGTCGGCCGGATCGCGTCCCGCCGCGACGGCGGCGCGCCGCATCTCGTCCAGCAGCTCCACCGACCCGCCGCGGGCCGGAAAGTGCCATCGCCGAGCCGTCCGGCTCTGCGGGCGGCCGCCCGCGTGTCGCCGCCGACGATGATCGGAATCCGGCCGCCGGCCGGGAGCGGCCGGCAGAAGACGTCTCGGAACGAGACGAAGCGCCCCGCGAAGCTCGCACGCTCCTGGCTCCAGAGAGCCCGCATGGCGGCGACGTACTCGTCGGTGCGCGGCCCGCGGTCCTCGAATGGAATGCCCAGGCTGGCGAACTCCTCGGCCAGCCAGCCCACGCCGATGCCCAGAAGGACGCGGCGCCCCCCGGCCAGATGATCGAGCGTGGCAACCGCCTTGGCCGTAACGACTGGATTGCGCTGCGGCAGGATCAGGATCGCAGTGCCGAGCTTCAGCGAGCGCGTCGCGGCGGCGATGTAGGCGAGCCAGATCAACGGATCCGGGATCGGGAAATCCTCGAGCCCGGCGCCCATTCGGCCCGTTTCGGAGTACGGATAGCGCGATTGATAGCCGTGAGGCACCACGACGTGCTCGACGGTCCAGATGGAGTCGAAACCGGCCGCCTCGGCGGCCTGAGCCAGCTCGAGCGCGGCCGGCCCGTTCGCATAGCGACCGAGGCTCGCGTACCTGAGCCCGAATTTCATTTATCGAGAGCTCGAGGCCGGGGCCACCGAGGGTGGTGAATGATAGATACTCGTGGCGCCGCTCGCCCGTTCAACCGTGGTGCTGCTGCTGGTTCCGCTCGCCCGTTCAACCGTGGTGCTGCTGCTGGCTCCGCGCGCCCCGCTCAACACTTGTGCTCTTGCCGGCTCCGCTCGCCCGGTCAGCCCTTGTGCTCTTGCAGGCACTGGAGGGCTAACCCGCCGTGGCTCCAGGCCGCGCCGGCGGCCATCGCCATGGCGACGAACGTGGTCTCCGCGATCTCCGCGTCGGAGGCGCCGGCGGTCGCCGCCTTCTTCGTGTGGGCGTCGATGCACCAGGGGCACTGCGTGATCTGGGCGATGCCGAGCGCGATGAGCTCCTTCGTCTTGCTCGGGATCGCGCCGTCCTTGAACGCCTTCTGATCGAACTCGAGAAACGCGCGATACACGTCGGGAACGAGCTCCCGCATCTTCTTGAACTGCGTCTTGACGTCGACGTCGTGGAACTGCATAACTGCCTCCTTGCGGCTGCCGAAATCGGGCGCCGCGGCGCCGCGCCTACTTCAGGCCGTAGAACCCCTTGGCGCCGCCGGCCAGGATCTGGCGCTTGGTCTCCGCCGACAGCTCGGGGCGATCGGCGATCAGCTTCGGCGCGCCGGGGAAGAAGCCATCGGGGTGCGGATAGTCGGTCGCCCAGAGGATCTTGTGCGGGCCGATGTAGTCCGCGAGCACCGAGAGGCTGCCCTCGACGGGCTCGAACGAGATCCAGCAGTTGCGCTGGAACAATTCGCTCGGCCGCGTCGTGAGCCCCGAATCGTTGAAGCCCTGGTCGTCGAAGTGACGGTCCATGCGGTCGAGCCAGGGCGCGATCCACCCGCCGCCCGACTCCAGGAAGCCGATGCGCACCTTGGGATGGCGGTCGCACACGCCCTCCCAGATCACGCTCATCGCCGCCAGCATCATTTCCATCGTGTGCGAGATGATGTGCCGGGCGCCGCGCTTCTGGAAGCGATCGACGCCCACCTGCGGCATGCCGCCGCTGGCGCCCTCGTGCAGGCCGATCGAGAAGTCGAGCTCCTCGACCTCGTTCCAGAACGGCTCGTAGTCCGGGTGGTGGAGCATGCGGTTGTTGTACGGATTGGGGCGCAGGAAGCCGCCGCGCATGCCGAGCTCTTTGCGCGCGAAGCGCATCTCCTCGATCGCCATCGGGATCGACTGCATCGGCAGCATCGCGACGCCGAAGAGCCGGTCGGGGTAGGGCTTGCAGTAGTCCGCGAGCCAGCGGTTGTACGCTCGGCACATCGCGGCGGCGAGCCCGGGATCCTGCACCGCGCCGCTGAAGAGGCCGATGCTCGGATAGAGGAACGCGGCGTCGATGCCGTCGAGATCCATGTCCGGGATCCGCGCGTGCGGATCGAAGCCACCGGGGCGCCCCTCGACGTACTTCATCGTGACGTCGTCGACGGTGCCCTGGCGGGCGCCGATCCCGCCGATGAGGCCGAGCCCTTTCGGGCTGCCCAGGATCTTGCCTTCGACGAGGAGACGCTCCTTGCCGTCGGTGTCGACGATCATCCGCGGCGCGCGCTCGCGATAGGCCGGATCGATGTACTTGTCCCAGATGTCGACCGGCTCGAGGATGTGGCCGTCGGCGTCGATGACGTTGTACGTGCGCGCCATGGGAGCCCTCCTTGGTAGCGTAAGACTATACGATCCTCCGCCCGCGCGCGATAGCCCCGACCTGTCTCGACATCATTGGCCGGACGCCGTAATCTCGGGGCCGAGGACCGGCCAGACCGGGTAGCCTGGCGATGCCCCCGATCAAGGAGACGACCATGGTCCGACGCTCCGCCGTCGTGCTGACAGCCGTGCTCGCCGCCGCGGGGTGCGCGAGCATCCCGCCGCGTCCGGCCGACGTCAGCCAGCTGAGCCTCAGTGACGCCGCCACGCTGATTCACGCGAGGAAGCTGACGAGCGTCGAGCTGACCCGGGCGTACATCGCGCGCGCGGACGCGAATCCGAGCCTCAATGCCTACATCACGCTGGACCGCGCCGGGGCCATGGCCGCGGCCCAGCGCGCCGACGCCGATCTCGAGACAATCAAGCGGCTCGGCCCGCTGCACGGCGTGCCGCTGGTCGTGAAGGACAACACGCACGTGGCCGGCTTGCCGAACACGGCGGGGACTCCCGCGCTGCGCGGGTTCGTCCCGAAGCAAAACGCGCCGACCGTGCAGAGGCTGGTGGACGCGGGCGCCGTCATCCTCGGCAAGACGAACATGCACGAGCTGGCATTCGGCATCTCGGGCTACAACGAGGCGTTCTTCACGGCGCTGCCGATCGGGACCCGCAACGCGTACGATCGGACGCGCACTCGGCAGCGACACCGGCGGCTCGGTGCGGATTCCCGCGGCGTTGTCGGGCGGCGCCGGACTACGCCCGACCATCGGCCGCTACAGCCAGGACGGCGTGACGCCGATCTCGCACTCGCGCGACACGGTCGGCCCCATGGCGCAGACGGTCGCCGACGTTGCGCTGCTGGATGCGGTCATCACCGGCGGCCGCGCGCCGGCGCCCGCGCCGCTCGGCGCGGTGAGGCTCGGCGTCTACCGCGCGTACTTCCTCAAGGACCTGGACACGGACACGCGCGCCGTGACGGAGGCCACGTTCGAGAAGCTCCGCGGGGTCGGCGTCACCATCGTCGACGTGGACATGCCCGATCTGCAGAAGGCGAACGACGCGGCCAGCTTTCCGGTCGCGCTCTACGAGGCGTACGACGACCTCAAGGCTTATCTCGCCAGGTACCAGACCGGCGTGACCGTCGAGCAGCTGGCCGCGCAGATCGCGAGCAAGGACGTGAAGGCGACCTACGACGGCCTGGTCGTCCCGCGGAAGCTGCCGACGCCGAACGGTGTGGTCGACGCCGCGCCGGCGTACGCCGCGGCGATGCGCGATGCGCGCCCGGCTCTCCTCAAGGTCTTCACCGACACGTTCCAGCGTTACGGCATCGACGCGCTGATCGGGCCGACCACGCCGGCGGTCGCCGCGACGCAGGGGCCCGAGGCGAGCAGCCTGCCGACGTTCCTGCTGTTCATCCGCAACACGGATCCGGGCAGCAACGCCGGGATACCCGGGCTGACGATTCCCGCGGGGCTCGGCTCCTCGTCGGGGCTCCCGGTGGGCATCGCGCTCGACGGGCCGCGCGGCAGCGATCAACGGCTCCTGGCGATCGGCATCGCGATCGAGCGCGTCCTCGGCCGGACGCCGCCGCCCGGGCGCTAGCGACGAGGACGATGAGCTCGCCGACGCGCGTCTCGGATCCGTACGATTTCTCGCTCGTGCTCGGCGGCCCGCTCTATCAGCTCTGGCGCCGGTTGTTCCTGGCCGGGCCCGCCCTGGAGCTTCTGGCGCGGCGGATGATCGGCGGCCCCTCGATCGCGTGGCTGCCCTTGCTGGCGTTGACCGTGTACCAGGGCTCCGCGATCGGGCACGCAGTCCCGGTCCCGTTTCTGTACGACTTCGAGGCCCACGCCCGGTATTTGGTCGCCATTCCGATCCTGCTTCTGGCGGAAGTCTTGGTTCACCAGCGGATGAGGGTCGTGGTCAGGAACTTCGTCGAAGCCGGCATCGTCACGGCCGAGACCCTGCCGGGATTTCACGCTGCCATCGGTCGCGCGATGCGCCTGCGGAATTCCCTGATCGTCGAGCTAGGTATGGTGGTGTTCGTCTTCGGCTTTGGATGGACGATCTGGCAGGGCGATAGGGGGCTCACCAGCTCGACCTGGTTCGCGATCGTCGACGGCGCCCAGCACCGTCTGACCATGGCCGGCTGGTGGTACCGTCACGTGAGCATCCCGATCTTTCAGTTCCTGCTCTTTCGGTGGTACTTCCGCCTCTTCGTGTGGTTCCTGTTCCTCAGGAGCGTGTCGCGTCTGCCGCTCCGCCTCACCCCGACACACCCTGACCGCGCGGGCGGCCTTGGGTTCCTGGGTCTGGCCGCCCACGCGTTCGTGCCGGTTATTCTGGCGCAGAGCGTTGTGCTCTCCGCCGTCATCGGCAGCCGCATCCTCTTTCAGGGCCGGACCCTGGTTTCATTCCAGTACGAGATCGTTGCCTTCGTCATCTTGCAGCTTCTCCTCGTTCTCGGGCCGCCGTGCGTCTTCATGAAGACCTTGCTCGAGCTCAAGCGTCAGGGGCGGCGCGAGTACGGCGTGCTGGCCGCTCACTACACGTCCGAGTTCCACGCGAAGTGGATCGAGGGGAAGGCTCCGGCTGGCGAGCCGCTCGTCGGAAGCGCCGATATTCAGTCGCTCGCGGACCTCGCCAACAGCTATGACGTCGTGAGGGAGATGAGGCCGGTGCCGTTCAGCAGGGACACGATCGTCCAGATCGTGGGCGCCGTGGCCATTCCGCTCCTGCCGCTGGGGCTGTCGGTCGTGCCGGCGGACGAGATCATCAAGAAGCTGTTCGCGCTGCTGCTGTAGTCGGAGACGTCGGCTTGCAACGGGTCGGCGGCGGATGTAGCCTTGACCTCCGTCCGGTGACGTCGATGTATATTCATCGTTGATCTGACCGAGTAAGCCGGCCGCACCAGACGGTGCGCTCCCCGCGCGCCGTGCGCTCGACGCTTGCATCGGTCCTCTCCCGAGCTCGACCTCGTTCGCTTCACGTTTGCGCGCATCGGTGTCCACGGCGCGCGGGAGGTTTCGGATGACGTTGCCAGCCATACAGGTGCGCGACCTGCGCAAGCAGTTCCACCGACGCCGGAAACGGCGCGGAGCGAACGCGCCCGAAGCATGGGCGCTCGCCGGCGTCTCCTTCGAGGTGGCGCGTGGCGACACCTACGGACTCCTGGGCCCCAACGGGTCGGGCAAGTCGACCTTGATCCGCATCTTGTCGACGTTGCTCGTCGCCGACGGCGGCGACGTCCGGCTGCTGGGCCACCGCCTGCCCGAGGAGCAGGCCCGGGTGCGCTGGCTGATCGGCCGCGTGAGCGTGGACGCCGCGTTCTACAAGAAGCTGTCGACCCGCGAGAACCTGCTCTACACGGCGCTGCTCTACGGGCTCGATCCCGAGAGCGCCGAGCGGAAGGCGATGCGTGTCCTGGAGCAGCTGGGAATGGAGCAGCGCACCTTCTCGGCCCCGCTCGAGGAGATGAGCCGCGGCATGCAGCAGAAGATCAGCATCGCGCGGGCGTTGATGATCAATCCGCCGCTGCTCCTGCTCGACGAGCCCACGACGGGACTCGACCCGAAGAGTCGGCGCGACGTGCAGGCGTTCCTGGAGGATCTCCGGCGCCGGGAGGGCACCACGATCTTGTTGACGACGCACGACATGGCCGAGGCCGAGCGGCTCTGCGGGTGCATCGGGTTCCTCGCCCGCGGGCGCCTGATCGCCGAGGGCACCGCGGAAGGTCTCCGGCGTCAGGCGTCGGCCGCGACGCTCGACGACGCCTTCATCGGGCTCACGGGCGAGACGGCGGCGTCCGGCGAAGCGGCGGCGGGGACGCCGACGAGTCGGTGATGGAGCCCACGATGGAGCGCGGGCTGCGCCAGACGTGGGCCTTCATGTTTCGCGGCTATCACCTGACGCGACGCTATCTCTCGTGGGTGGTCGTCTTCAACTTCTACGCGCTGACCGGGTCGGCGGCGGTCGCGCTCATCGGCGTGGCCGCCAACGACCATCAGCTGACGCTCACCTTGATCGTCGGCGCGCTGCTGTGGAATTTCCTGTCCGTGCTCTACAACGAGATCGCCATGTCGATCGCGTACGAGCGGTGGGAGGGCACCCTCGAGTACACGTTCATGGCGCCGGTATCCCGACTGGTGCACCTGGTCGGTGTCAGCCTGTTCGCGCTCTGCAACAGCGTCGTCAACACCACGGTCGTGCTCGGCGGGCTCATGCTGTTCACCCCGCTGAGCCTGTCGGGCGCCAACCTTCCCGGGATCCTCGTCGTGATCCTGGCGAGCACGCTGGCCTTCGTCGGTCTCGGCGTGATGGCCGCCGCGCTGCCGGTGCTGAGCCCCGAGCGCGGCGCCGAGGGCACGCATATCTTTCAGGGCTCGCTCCTGCTGGTGTCCGGCGTCTACTATCCCGTCGACGTCCTGCCCGCCTGGATCCAGCCGCTGTCCGCGCTGTCGCCGGCGACCTATACGCTGTCGGCGTGCCGCAAGCTCGTCGGCATCGGGAACCCTGCGACGACGGCCGAGCGGCTGGCCGCCGCGCCGCTGTCGGCGGTCAGGGGCGAGATCGTCGTCCTGGTGGCGATGGGCCTCCTACTGATTCCCCTGGGGCTCTGGGTCTTCGGCCGGGTCGAGCGCTGGGCCAAGCGCACGGGACGCTTGAAGCGAACGGGCTGACGCCGCGAGGCGGCGGTGCGGCTCAGCGAGCCGGACGAAGCCGCGAGCCGATGACGAAGGCGGCGAGGGGTGCCGCCACGAAGCCGCCGAAGAGCCAGGTGCCCGCGAGCGCCGCCGCCTCCACCGACGCGCCGCCGCCGAGGCCCGCGGCGTTGGCGATGACGCCGGACAGCGCGGCGCCGAGCGCGATCGCGAAGAGCTGAGTGCTCGGGATCATCGCCGCGGTCAACCCGCCCTCGTCCGGGCGCGCCGACGACAGGATGGCCGTGCCGATGTGCGCCCAGCACGTCCCGATCCCGATGCCCACCAGCATGAGCGAGGCCGCGATGGCCGCGACCGGGCCCGCGCCGATCGTGAAGAAGAGGCCGGCGAAGCCCGTCGCCATCAGGAGCGGCCCCAGCACGATCACCGTTCGCGCTCGAACCGGAGTCACCTGGGCGCTCAGGATCGTACCCATCGTCCACGACAGCGACTGGACCGCGTAGAGATAACCGGCGGCCGCGGGCGTGACGGCGTGGAGCACCTGTACCAGCAGCGGGACGTAGACGCCGCCGGGGGTGGTCGACATGGCGAGCAGGAAGATCATCCAGAATCCTTGTCCGATCCGGCTCCCGAGCGACAGCATGCCCGTCGGGAACAGGCGCGCGCCGGACCGGCTGTCGAGCCGCAGCATGAGCGCGACGGCCGCCGCGGCGCCGACGACGAGCGCGGCGCGCGCGGCGGTCGCGCGCGTGTTGGCGATCGCGCCGATGCAGAGCACGCTCGCGCAGATGAGCCCGAGGCGTCCGAACGGCACGCGCGCCGGCTTCGGGTCGAGGGTCTCGGACCTGGGAAGCATGCGCCACGTGAGGGCCGCGGCGATCACCGCGATCGGCGTCATGGCCCAGAACGCCGCGCGCCAGTGGCCGAGCCCCGCGAGCACGCCGCCCACGACGGGCCCGCCGAGCGCCGGGATCGCCCAGGCGCAGGAGATCGTGGTGAGCATGCGCTGCCACAGGGTCTCGGGGAAGAGTTCGCGCACCATGCTGTGCGCCGACGCGATCAGCATGCCGCCGCCGAGGCCCTGCAGCGCGCGACCCGCGACCACCACGGGCATGCCAGACGCCGTCGCGCAGACGCCCGCTCCCGCGACGAACACGGCGACCGCGAGCACGACCGCGCGTCGGATCCCAATCCGGAGCACGGCCACGGAGCTTCCGGCGCTGCCCAGGATCGAGCCGACGGCGTACGCGGTCGAGGCCCACGCGTAGATCGCGAGCCCACCGATCTCGGCGATGGCCGTGGGCAGCACCGTCGCGGTGATGAACGTGCTGAACGCGGGCCCGAGGATGCTCAGGACGACGACGACCGCGGAGAAGACGTGCGGCGGCTGACGTAACGCCGCCCAGGAGCCGGCTTGCACGGCTGACAGATACCGCCCCGTCGACGGTCTGTCAACGCGCGGCGGCTAGCGCGTCAGCGAAAGAACCCGAGAAACCAGTTCGCGACGTCGCGGAGGACGGGGGCGAGAAACGCCGAAGAGCGCCGCCGTCGGGACGGCGATCGGATGGGACACCACCAGGGCGATCGGAAGCACGACATGAATAGCGGTGAGCGGCAGGACGACCGGCGCGAGGAGCGGCACGAGAACCGCGAGGACGTAGAACGCATCGAGCGCCAGCCGTCCCGTCGCTGACGTTTCGACCGAGGAAACAGAGCGCCCGGTTCGTCGCGACGCCGGGCGCATTACATAAAGAGCTGGAGATCCAGGCCGCCGGGCCGGGTCTCCAGCTCGACGTACGACCCGCCATCCTTCCGATCAGGCGACGCGTTAGAGGCCGAGCAGCTTTTCCAGATTGAGCCAGAGGATCTTGTCCTTGTCCTCCTGGCTCAGGTACGGCAGGGCCTGCACCCACGCGACGGGCGAGGGATGCCAGGCAACGAACGGCCAATCGCTGCCGAGGACGACGCGGTCGGCGCCGACCTGGTCGAGCAGGAGCCGCAGCCCGGCCTCGCTGTGGGTGACGCAGTCGTAGAAGAGACGGCGCTGGTACGAGCTCGGCGGCGTCTGGATGTTCCGACGAGCCTCGGAGCGAACCCGCCAGCCGCGATCGAGCCGACCCATGCCGAAGCAGGCCGGCCCACCGCCGTGCGCGATGCAGATCTTCAGATCGGGGCACGCGTCGAGCACCCCGCCGAAGATGAGCGTCGCGACGACCAGCGCGTCCTCGACGATGACGCCCAGATTGTTGGCGAGGCCGAAGCGGTCCGTCTCCTTGAAGAGCAAGTTGTGCTGGGGCTGCGGGTGAAAGAAGAGCACGGCGCCCATCGCCTCGGCGGCCTCGAACAGCGGTCGAAACCGCGGCTCGTCCCAGCCGGCGCCGTTCACCACCGTGTCGAGCTCGGTGCCCTTGAGACCGAGCACGTTCACCGCGCGGTCGAGCTCGTCGATCGCCGCGCCGACGTCCTGGAGCGGCAAGGTGGCGAGCCCCGCGAAGCGCCGAGGCCAGTGGCGGGTCATGGCGGCGATCTCGTCGTTGACGTCGCGCGCGAGCCGCCGCCCCTGTGCGGGCTCGAGATCGTAGCCGAAGAGGGGCGTGTGGATCGAGACGACCTGGGTGTCGATGCCCTGGTGGTCCATGTCGCGCAGGCGCTCCTCGGGCGTGAAGCGCACCTTGGCGTTCGCCACGCGGCTGCGCCGTCCGTTCGTCACCGTGGCCCCGAGGCCGGGCCCCGGCTCGAAGCGCGTCCCGTACCAGGTGTCCCCGGCGTCGACGGCGCGCCACAGGCACTGCGGCATCAGGTGAGCGTGGACGTCGATCGTGCGCACGACGCGCCCCCTTTTGGTCTTGACACCTTCGTGACCTCGCTGCTAGACGTGGGCGACCGCTGTCACGGCTGACAGCGTACGCACGATATCAGAGGAGGAGCTCATGGGGACGCTGGCAAAGAAGCTCGCCGTCCTGGTCGCGTTGACCGCTGTCCTCGTGCCGCTGCCCAGGCCTCCGGCCGCGGCGGGCAAGCTGAGCCTCTGGCGGCTCAAGACGTACATTCCGCCCGCGGACAAGATTCTCGACGCGAACGCGCAGGAGTGCGCCAAGAAGGCCGGTCTCGAGCTCGCGATCCAGACCTACACCTTCGACGACATGTGGACGAAGTTCACCGCGGCCATCGAGTCGAAGACCCTGCCGGACATCGCGGAGCTCGACGCCGTCGGGCCGGCGCGCTTGGCGAACCTCGGACGGCTCGCCGACGTGTCGGACGTGGTGGCGGCGGCCACGAAGGAGCTCGGGGCCATCCTGCCCAACGCCGACGGCGCGGTGAAGTTCGGCGGGAAGTACAACGCGGTGCCCCACTACGCGATCCCGCTCGTCCTCTTCTATCGACCCGACATCCTCACCAAGGTCGGTGCCGAGCCGCCCGATACGTGGGAGGACATCCAGAAGGTCTCCGAGAAGGTCAAGAAGGCCGGGGTGCAGGAATATCCCAATGGCTTTCCGTGGAATCGCACCGGCGACGGCTACGACCCGGCGATGAGCCTGCTCTGGAGCTACGGTGCGGCGTGGGTGGACAAGAGCGGGAAGTTCACGGGCATCCCGAAGGCGGCCGGGGTGGAGGCGCTCCGTGTCGTGACGCGCGCGTATCTCGCGGACAAGACCTCGGCCTTCGACTATCTCTCGTGGTCCGGCGCGACCAACAACGAAGCGTTCATGGCCGGCAAGATCACGTTCACGCCGAACGGGCCGAGCATCCTCTATCAGGAAGAGTCGACCCAGCACCCGCTCCTCAAGGACACGGCCATCAAGGTCATGCCCAAGGGTCCGGCGGGGCGCAACCTCGCGCTCACCTTCGTGATGAACTGGGCGGTACCGACGGACGGCAAGTCGCAGAAGGAGGCCAAGGCGCTCATCGGGTGCGTGATGGCCCGCGAGAACTTCGTGAAGTACATGCAGGGCTCGTTCCGCCAGATGGTGCCGCTCTTTGCCAAGCCGCTCGACGATCCGTACTGGAACACGCCCACCGGCAAGATCGTCGTCGAGACGGTGAAGCAGGGCCATCCGGTGGGCTGGCCGGGCCCGACGACGCCGGCGGCGGCGGAGGTGGTCTCGGGCAACGTGCTCACGGACATGATCACGCGCGTCATCGTCGACAAGGTGACGCCCGAGGCCGCGATCGACGAGGCCAACAAGCGGATGAAGGAGATCTACGACCGCCTCCCGGTGAAGTGAATGTGCTGACCGATCGCCGCCGGGAGCGACTGCTGGGCTACGCCCTCATCGCTCCCGTCGCGATCTTCCTCGGCGCGCTCGTCGCGTACCCCTTCCTCTCGGCGATCTACCTGAGCCTCACCGAGAAGACCGTGGGCTACCCCGCGCATTTCGTGGGGCTCCGGAACTACGAGGCGCTCCTCGAGAGCGGGCGCTTTCGCATCGTCGCCTGGAACAGCGCCGCCTTCACGGTCGGCTCGATTGCGGTGAAGCTCGTGGTCGGCATGGCCATGGCGCTGGCGCTGCACAACGTCGTGCGCGGCAACCAGTTCGTCCGCGGCATCCTGCTCTTGCCGTGGGTGATCCCCACCGTGGTCATCGCGCTCACGTGGAAGTGGCTGATGGACCTCTTCCGCGGCCTCATCAACGTAGCGCTGATCGACGTCGGGGCGGTGACGGGCGGCGTGCACTGGCTGGGCGATCCCACCCTGGCCATGGCGTCGGTCATCACCGCCAACGTCTGGCGCGGCTTTCCGTTCTTCGGCGTGTCGTTCCTGGCCGCCATGCAGACGGTGCCGCAGGAGCTCTACGACGCCGCCGCGGTGGACGGCGCCGGGAGCTGGGAGAAGTTCTGGCGCATCACCTTGCCCAGCATCAAGGGCGTGGTCGCGGTCGTGACCCTGCTCAGCACGATCGTCACCCTGAACGACTTCAACATCGTGTACATCATGACCCGCGGCGGGCCAGGGGCGGCCACGCACATCTTCGCCACCTACAGCTACGAGCTCGGCATCATGTCGCAGCGCTGGGGCCTGTCCATGGCCGCCTCGATGGCCTCGCTCCCGCTGGTGGCGCTGCTCATCGTGGCGGTCGTGCGGTATCTGCACCGCGAGGAGGAGTGACGATGCGCGGCGCCACGCTCGCGCGCTGGACCGTGCTGGCGCTCATCCTCGCCATCGTCTTCGTGCCCATGTACTGGATCGTCGCGACCTCGTTCAAGACCGGCCGCCAGATCCTCCTCTCCGAGAGCGTCTACGTGCCGCGGCCGTTCACGATCGACAACTACGTCTACCTCTTCGAGGAGAGCCGCTTCGCGCTGTGGATCCGCAACAGCGCCGTCACCGCCCTCGCGAGCACCGTGCTCTCGCTCGCCATCGGCACCGCCGGCGCCTATTCGCTGACGCGCCTCTCGTTTCCCGGGCGCCGGACCTTCGGCGCCATCGTCCTCATCACCTATCTCGTGCCGCCCGGGCTGATGTTCATCCCGCTCTACCGGACCTTCATCGGCCTGGGCTACACGAACTCGCTGGGTACCTTGATCCTGGCGTACCCGACCTTCCTCGTCCCGTTCGTGACGTGGCTCTTGATGGGGTTCTTCCGCTCGATCCCGCGCGAGCTCGAGGAGGCGGCGCTCGTCGACGGCGCCACGCGGCTGCAGGCGATGGTCCGCGTGGTGCTGCCGCTGGCCGCGCCGGGCCTCCTGGCCGCGGGCCTGTTCTGCTTCACGCTGTCCTGGAACGAGTTCCTCTACGCCTTGATCTTCATCGCCGACGACAGCTTGAAAACCTTGCCCGTCGGGCTGTCGGAGTTCGTCGTGTCCGACTTCGCGTTCTGGGGGCAGCTGATGGCGGCGGCCGCGCTGGCGTCGCTGCCGGTGATCGTGGTCTATATCTATCTGCACAAATACATGGTGCAGGGCCTGACGGCAGGCGCGGTGAAGGGATGAGAATGCGCCGCGTCGCGAGCTTCCTGCTGCTGCTCGCTTCGTTCAGCGCCTGCGCGGCCGTCGCGGGAACGGTGCCTTTTTCGACCCTGGCGAAGGGGCCCGTCAGCGGGGTCGATCAGCCGACCCAGATCGTCGTTCGCAGCCAGAACGACTGGGCCGCGCTCTGGAGCCGCCACGTGCGGACACAGATCCCGCCTCCCCCGCCGCCGTCGGTCGACTTCTCCCGCGACATGGTCGTCGCGCTCTTCATGGGCCAGCGCCCGACCGGGGGCTACGCGATCGAGGTCACGCAGATCGAGCGGACCGACGCGGGCCTCGCGATTCATTATCGGACCAGGCGGCCCGACCCGTCGTCCATGCAGATGCAGGTGCTGACTCAGCCCTATCACCTGATCACGGTTCCCAGGGCAGACGATCCAGTGACGTTCGTGGCCGACAGTGCGTCGCGATGACCACTGTTGCAGCGCCACCTTCTGAGACCGCCTCCTGATAGACTACGTCCCGCCCGCGACGGGCCACGCGCGACGCGTGACGAGGCGGCGCGATAGAAAGGACAGGCGATGAAATTCGGACTGCACTCCGTCAACCTGCACACCTGCGGCTACCCCGACGCCGCCGCGCGCATCGGCTGGGCGGCGGACGCGGCGGGATTCGAATCGCTCTGGGTGGCCGACCACGTCGTGCTGCCCGACCCGCCGGTGGCCGGCCGGCCGATGGCGCCGGACATGCGGCTGCTCGATCCGATCGTATCGCTGAGCTTCCTCGCCGCGCACACCACACGTATTCGGCTGGCCACCGGCGTGATCATCCTGCCGCAGCGCCAGGCGCTCGTGCTCGCCAAGCAGCTCGCCTCGCTCGACGTGCTCTCGAACGGCCGACTCATCTTCGGGCTCGGCGTGGGCTGGTGCGAGCCCGAGATGCGCTCGGTCGGCGCGCCCTTCGCCGAGCGCGGTCGCGTGGCCGACGACTATCTGGCGGCGATGCGCGCGGTGTGGACGCAGCCCAAGCCGTCGTATCGCGGCCCGTACGTGTCGTTCGACGGCGTGCAGGCGATGCCGCGTCCGGTGCAGACGCCGATACCGATCGTCGTCGGCGGACGCACCCCGCCGGCGTACCGCCGCGCGGTGACGCAGGGCCACGGCTGGTACGGTTTCGGCATGAGCGTGGACGAGACGCAGAAGGTGCTCGCCGCGCTGCGCGACACCGCCAAGAAGCACTCGCGCCCGGCCGAGCTGGGCCGGCTCGAGATCAGCGTGACGCCGCCGGGCTACGACGTGCCGGACAAGGCGACCCTCGACGCCTACGCGGCGGCCGGCGTCGATCGCCTCATCTTGCGACCGCGTCCGGAGATGGACGCCGCGGCGCTCGAGCGCTTCGCCGCCGACACCGGGCGGGCGCTCGGCCTGCCGGCGGCGTGAGGCGGCCATGAAGATCGCGAGGGTCGAAGCGCTTCATTGCGACGGCGGCTGGCGGCCGTGGACGTTCGTGCGCATCGAGACCGACGACGGGCTGGTGGGCTGGGGCGAGTGCAGCGACAACCGGAGCCCGCACGGCATCGCGGGCTCCGTGCGCGACGTGGCCGACCTCTTGATCGGGCAGGACCCGCGGCCCGTCGAGCGCCTCTACTGGGACATGCTGCGGCGGATGCGCCAGAATTACGGCGGCGTCTCGCACAAGGCGATGGCCGGCATCGAGCTGGCGCTGTGGGACATCAAGGCCAAGGCGCTCGGCGTGCCGGTCTACGAGCTGTTCGGCGGGCCGATGCGCGATCGCATGCGTCTCTACTGGTCGCACTGCGGCACGACACGGGCGCGCATGGGGAGCTTCCTCGGGACGCCGCCGCTCCGGACCTACGACGACATCGCCGCGCTCGGGCGCGAGGTAGTGAAGCGCGGCTTCACCGCGCTCAAGACCAATATGGTGATCCCGGGCGATCCGGCGACCGTCTACTTTCCGGGTTTCGCCAGCGGCATCAACACGACCGACGGCGCGCCGAGCGTCGAGATTCTCGACGCGATCGATCGCCTGATCGGCACCTTTCGCGAAGCGGTCGGCCCGAAGGTGGGCCTCTGCCTCGACCTGAACTACAACTTCCGCACCGAGGGCGTGCTGCGCATCGCCAAGCTGCTCGAGAAGTACGACATGCAGTGGGTGGAGTACGACAACTGGGATCCGGACGCGCTGCTCCAGATCAAGCAGTCGACGTCGACGCGGCTCGCGTCGTGCGAGAGCCTGGTGACGTTGCGGCAGTACCGGCCGTTCCTCGAGCGCCACGCGGTCGACGTGGCGATCATCGACGTGCCGTGGAACGGCTTCTCGCAGTCGGTCCAGATCGGGCGGCTGGCGGAGGCGTGCGAGATCAACATCGCCCCGCACAACTACTACAGCCACCTGGCCGACCTGCATTCGCTCCACCTCTGCGCCGTGCTCCCGAACGTGCGCATCATGGAGATCGACATCGACGACGTGCCGTGGAAAGGGCCGCTCGTCACGCGCCCGCCGGCGATCCGCGACGGCCACATCTGGCTGACCGACGCGCCGGGCTGGGGGGCCGACATCGACGAGCGCGTGCTGCGCGAGCACCCCTGGCCGCACCCGGGCGACGGCGGGCCGCAGCTCTTCTACGGGATGGATCCGGGACAGATGGCGGCGCGGCCGCGGTGAAATTGACAAGGCCTTCCGGAGCGGCGTAGCTTGGGTTTGTGAAGAAGGCGAGGATCGACACGCCGTATCCCTCGCGCGCGTCGACCGGCAAGGCGCTCGGGGTCACGAAGGAGCGCATGCGGCAGCTCGCCGCGCTCTTCGAGCTTCTGCTCGGCGAGGGCCGTAAGAAGGACCGCAAGGCGGCGAGCGCCCGGAAACCGAGGCCGCCGCGGGGCCATTCCATGACAGCGAAGAGGGCCCGGCCGGCGACGGCGGGTGCGACTTCGCGCTAGTGCAGTAGCTCCGTATTCCCGAACGCTACTCTCGTTACAACGCCTTCCTGAACGTTCCCTACGATGCTCGCTACGAGCAGCTGTTCCTGGCTCTGATTGCCGGGCTCTGCGGTTTCGGCCTCAGGCCGCGCGCGACCCTGGAGCTGCCGGGCCCCAATCCGCGACTGGATCGTATCCTCGAGATGATCGCGGCCTGCCGCTATTCCTTCCACGACCTGAGCCGCATCGATGTCAGAGGCGGCGCGCCGCGCTTCAACATGCCCTTCGAGCTGGGACTGGCGGTCGGGCGAAGGCGGCGCCAGAAGCTGAGGCACGAATGGTTCGTGTTCGAGGCGCGCCGGTTTCGGCTGCAGCGCTCGCTGAGCGATCTCAACGGCATCGACCCCCACATCCACCATGCCCGGCCGCACCAGGTGTTGGTCGAGCTGACGAACGCGCTGGTGAGGGCCGATCGCCAGCCGAAGCTCGAAGAGCTCACGGAAGTCTATCGCTTCCTTCGCCGGGGAGCCGCTCGCATCCGCGAGGCGAACGCCGGCTTGTATGGCGCCCGTGCGTTCCGCGATCTTGTCGTTCTCGCCAGAGATTTCGTCGCGCACGAGCTGGCCTAGAGAACGCAACACGCTCCGGGCACTGTGCCCACGAGCGTGGGCAGCCCTCGAGCTTCCGCCAGAGGTAACGCGCGCGAATCTCGCTCGCCGTCGGCATCCCCGACCCGCCTCCCCGTGGCATCGCCGCTGCAACTTGCTCGCGCATGCCCCACATCGCGAGCACACTCGTCAGGCAGGCAGCGCGCATTTCACGGCCCGCACTCGTGGGCCTGATCTTCCTGGCGTCCTCACCCGCCGCCACACAAGCGCCAACCGCTGCCGGCGTCTCGCCGGTGGCGCTGGCCGCGACGAGCGTCTGGGCTCGCGGGTTCCTCCAGCCGCGCGGTGTGGCCGTGGATTCTCAGGACGCGGTGTACGTGAGCGATCGTGCCGCCGGAACCGTGACACGCATCGCCCCGGATCAGTCCGCGACCGTCGTGATGCGAGGGCTCGAGCGCCCCGTCGGCCTCGCCTTCGACCTCGAAGGCCGGCTGCTCGTCGCCGAGGAGCGAGCCGGCCGGATCACCCGGCGCGACGCCAACGGCTCGCGCATCACCTTGGTGTCAGGGGTCAAGCAGCCGCGCTGGCTCGACGTCGCCGAAGACGGGACCGTGTTCGTGGCCGCCCGCCGGCTCACGGGGGGCACGGATCCAGAGCCCGACGACGAGTCCGCGGAGCCCGAGGTGATCCTGGCGCTCACCACGACCGGCGCCCTCACGGTCTTCGCCGACGGCTTTCGGGGTGTGCGAGGCATCGTGGCCGGTGACGGAATGCTCTATACGGCGACAGACGGTCGTCGCGGCGACGCGACGGCGGACGGCGCGGTGTTCCGCATTCCGGTCCTGCCGGGCGTGCGCGCCGGGGTTCCCGCTCCACTCGGCCACACCGGCAGCTTAGCGAGACCGACGGCACTCGCGCAGGATCGTTTGGGGGCGCTGTTCGTGACCACTCAGGAGCTCGGCCTGACGGGCCAGCGCGTCGGGCGGGCGGTCGCGAAGCTGCATCCCGACGGTCGGGTCAGCCTGTTCGCGGGAGATCTCGATCGTCCGAACGGCCTGGCCTTCGACTCGGCGGGCAACCTGTACCTCGCGGACGGAGCTTCGGGTCGCGTCATTCGTTTCATGTCGCCGGCTGCGCCCGCGCTCGACCCGCTTGCCACGACCACGAACCAGCCCTCAGTCGTCGTGCGTGGCGCCGTGTTGCGCGAGTCGCGAGTCGACGGTCGTGTCGACGGTGGGAGCGGTCTGTTCACGGCCCAGAGCGGAGTAGATGGACGGTTCGCGTTGACGATTCCGCTGACGTTGAACGCCGAGACCACGATCGAGGTGTTCGTGACCTCGTATCGTGGCGATGGCCTGACCGGCGCGCCGGCCGAGGTAGTGGTCCGGCACGATGACGTTCCACCGGAGACCATCCTGACCAGCCGGCCGCCGAGCCCTACCGACGCGACCACGGTCGCATTCACGTTCACGGGCACGGACGATGTCACCGCACCGGACGATCTCCTGTTCGCGTGGCGCATCGACGACCGACCGTTCGGCGAGTTCTCGGGCTCGCGGTCCGTCACGCTCCAGGACGTCGCCGACGGGGCGCACGCGTTCGCGGTCGTGGCGCAAGATCGAGCGGGGAACGTCGATCCCACGCCGGCGGCGACGAGCTTTACGGTCAGCCTGTCCCGGCTCGCGCTGGCCGAGCCCGCACCCGGAGACACGCTGCCCGCCGGGCTCCGCCTCGTCCGCGGCACGATCGCGAGCGTGGGCCAGGAGGTCGCGATAACCGTCAACGGGACCGCCGCCGCGGTCCACGGAAGCACGTTCGCCGCGCTCGTTCCGCTGACTCCGGGCACGACTCGCCTTCAGGTCGTGGCCACCACCGCCGCCGGCGTCGTCGCCACCCAGGAGGTGTCCGTCACGGTGATCGCCACGCCGGAATCACCGTTTCTGCTCGTCACCACCCCCCAGAGCGGCGTGGCCCCACTGACCGTGTCATTCACGCTGCTCGGCGTGCCGGATTCGGCGACGATCCAGGTCGACTCCGTCGGCAATGGCACGATCGACTTCGTGGGCCAGCGCCTGGCCGAGCAGGCATTCGTCTATGGGCACCCCGGTCTCTATCTGCCCGTCGTGAGCGTCACCGATACCCAGGGGCGGCGAACCGCAGTCCCCGGCGTCGTGCAAGTCTTCGATCGCGCGGGCCTCGACACGCTGCTTCAGGCCAAGTGGACCTCTCTGCGGGACGCGCTGCGCCGCGGCGATATCGCCCAGGCCCTGACCCAGATCTCCGAGCGCTCGCGGAGCCGCTATCAGCAGGCGTTCACCGCGCTCATTCCGGATCTGCCGGCGGTCGACGCGATCCTCACCGATGTGAGATTCGTTCGTACGCGCGGCCTGGAAGCGATCTTCGAGATGAGCCGCACGGATGCCGGCATTCTCAAGTCTTTCGAGGTGAGGTTCCACGTCGACGCAGACGGATTCTGGCGCGTGCGGTCGTTCTGAATGACGACGCGCGCTGCCGCTCTCGCCGGGCTGGTCTTGCTCATTCCCCTGGTGTTCCAGCCTGGCGTGCTGCCGAGCGCCGAGGCGGCCGGGCCGTGGCAGGCGCAGGTCGTCGACGGCGGGACGAAGCAGCCCCTCGAAGGCGTGGTCGTGCTGGCCTGGTGGACGCGGCACGTCAGGAGCTTCGGAGGCCCGAGCGAGGAGTACCGCGACTCTCAGGAAGTCCTCACCGACACGGACGGTCGTTTCACGATCGAGTCGCGCCGGTTCTTCAGCCTGAATCCGCTGGTGTTCTTCCGCGGGCCATTCGTCGCGATGTTCAAGTCCGGTTACGGGGACTACGAGTGGCCGGGCTACAGCGGATCGCAGACGTGGCCCAAAGAGAAGCGCGAGGCGCTTCGAACAGAAGCTCAGCTCCTGCAGCTCGACGGAATCGTGCTGGAGCTGCCGAGGCGACTCACTGCAGACCAGAGGAAGGAATACCTCAAACATCTGGAGGTGCATGTGCTGACCGTTCCACTCGAAAGACGACCGCTCCTGCAGAAGGCAATCGGGGAAGAGCGAAGGGCTCTTGGTTATGGCAGCCGCCGTCAGCCGTAGGGAGGTCATGTGAATCAGCTCGACAGATTCGTCGTGGTGGCTGGCACAGCCGGCGCGTTCGGGCTCCTGATGGGACTGGCCGAGCCGGCCCTGTCGTATGCACCAATCACTCACGCGGAGAGATCTTGAAAACGCAGTACCGAATCGACTTGGGTGCGGCGATCGTCGTCAACGGACAAAGCATCCAGACCTGGATCGCGACCGGCGCTACCCGCGAGGACTTCCCGGCGATCCGGTCCCTCAACCATTTCCACAACCCGCTCAAGCCGTGGGCCAACGCCGGCGGGCTCATCGGGCAGTCGTCGATCTACTGGCAGCAGAATCCAGATCAAGGCCTCGGCGGCACGTGGTCATGGTCAGTCGCTCGCCAGCGTCTGTTCGAGTTCTTGACCTCGCCGGTGCCCGCGGCGCGTGAGCAGGCGCTCGCCGACACCGCTCGCGCGCTCGGCCACGTGATGCACATGGTTCAGGACGCGACATCGCCGGCACACACGCGCGAGGATCCGCATCTGATCCGCGACGGCTACGAAGCTCGCATCGAGGAGCTGCGGTCGAGCCGCGACGCGGCACTGCGGTCCCGGTTCGCCGCGTTCCTGGCCGCTCCGTCGATCCTGCCGGCGAGCTCCATCTTCACCTTGACCGACGACCCGCAGGCGCCGGTGCCGGTCGCGAGGCTCATCGACGGCGACCGGTTCGCCGGGACCGTTCAATCGTATGCGACGGGGGCTGAGGCCGGTCTGGCCGAATACACCAGTGGCGGCTACGTGAGCGACGACACGATCTTCCGGGGGTTCGCGCTGCCTCGCCGCGAGAGCCTGGGCCCGGCGGTCTTCGATCCGCCCGTCGGCACGCCCGGCGCGCGGCGTTACTTCCCCAAGACGACCGACGGGGATGCGATCGGCCACTTCGTCGCGGAGGGCGCTCTCTACGAGCGCCTCCTGTTCCGTGGCCAACAGCTCGGCGGGTTCATCCTCGACGACAATGTCTACGAAGACTACGCCGCGCACCTGATTCCTCGCGCCGTCGCCTATTCGGCCGGCCTGCTGAACTACTTCTTCCGGAGCGACTTCGATTTCACGGTCGACGTGAGCAGCGTCGATCCGGAGAGACGCCTGCTGACGGTCAGCTTGCCGCCCGAGCTCACGGCCGAGACGATGGATGGGACATTCACCCTGTACGCCGACGACCAGGACGGTCTGCGACGCGCCGTCGCCGGCGCGACGATCACGACGGCATTGTTCCGGGGAGCGTTCGCCCAGGTCAGCTTCGTGCCCGGCTCCGGCGTGCATGCCTACGTGCTCGTCTTCCGGGGCAACTTGGGCGACGAGCAGGGCGCCGTCACGGGAAAGGTCAAGCCGATTGGTCCGGTCGTCTCCGCCCTGCAGGCGACGGCGGAGTTCACCGGCGAAGAGCAGCGCACGACCCTGACGGAGGTCGACAACGCCTCCTCGACGCTCATCCTCGTGGAGCGACGATCGAATGACGAGCGGCAACAGCGAGCGAGGGGAACGTTCTTCTCCGCGACCACGGGCGAGCCGGGCCGGCAGCTGAGGCGCGTCGCCCTGGAGTTCGATCCGCGGGTCGTGGGCACGCCGGCCGCGCGACTGCTGCTGGATGACGTCGATGTCGGTGTCGCGTGGCTCCGGGGAGCATCCGTCGTCGACAGCCCGGCTCGATGGGAGATTCGAATCGACCTGCCGGCGTTCTTCGGCGGCGGCGGCGTCCTCGTGCCGAACGTCCCGCGGTTCCTGACGGTCGAGACGCTGGACGGAATCAGGAGCAAGACTCCGCTCCTCTGGTGGCGACGCGTCACCTCGCTCGGGGAGACCAGGGGGCTCGGGCAGATCGCGACGCCGTGTCCACCCGAGCTCCAGTGTGAAGAGGTGATCAGCAACAGTACCCTCCTGCACGGCCTCGTCTTCTTTGGCGACGGCAATGCCGAGGGACGCGACACGACGTCTTCGGGCCAGCGGGCCCCCCTGACGGCGGCACATACGTCCGTCGGCTTTACTCCCGTCGGCGTGGTCGCCGGCTTCAGCGTGGGGACCACGGAGCAGCGCGGCGACCCGAACTGCTTCTCGGGGTGCACGCCCACGGCTTCGTGCTCGAGCATCACGGTCAACGTCTTCGCGCAATCGGGGGCCGCGGGACCCGTATGGAACAAGGACGAATTTTCGATGAGCTTGAGTACTCTGGTGGGCGTGCGAAAGCCCGCCAACGCCTGCGCCCGACCGGCTGCGGGTCAGCCCGCCGCGCCGGAGCTTCCCGCGCTAAGATTCCGTCGTGACTATCTCCCGGCGGAGCAGAGCCGTTTTCAAGAGTTCGGCGTGACACCGCCCGAGCACGAGATCACGCTCCGGTGAGCAGGACGCCTCCATCCGGACTGCGCCGCCCAGCCCGATTCGCCCTGCTGGTCTGTGTCGGGCTCGCGGGCGCCGCCGGGTGTCTCTCTCCGGGCGCCGACGTCCCGTACGTCCAGACCCCGTCCGACGTCGTCACCGAGATGCTGAGGCTCGCCGGCGTCAACGCCAATGACGTCGTCTACGACCTGGGCTCGGGCGACGGGCGCATCGTAATCGCGGCCGCGCGCGATTTCGGCGCGCGCGGGGTCGGCATCGAGATCGATCCCGGGCTGGTCGCGTACAGCACGGAGCTGGCGCGGAAGGCCGGCGTCGGCGACCGTGTGACGTTTCGCTCCGACGATCTGCTCGAGGCCAATCTCTCGGACGCCACCGTCGTGACCCTCTACCTTTCGTACGACATGAATCAGCGGCTGCGTCCGAAGCTCCTGCGCGAGCTGCGGCCCGGCTCGCGCATCGTCTCGCACGATTACGACATGGGCCCCGACTGGCTGCCGAACCAGACCATCCAGGTCACGTGGCGAGATCGCAAATCGAACGTGTTCCTCTGGGTGGTCCCGCCGAAGTCGTAAGCCGCATTCTATTTCGCGCGCGTGACGCAGCTGTTCTCCGGCGCGGAATGTACGATCTCAAGAGTGAGAAATCGTTTTTCAGGCATTTCACCCATTGACTCACCCGACGGCATCGAGGATTCTCCCGAGCGCTGCATCGGCCCCACGTTCGAGGCGCGGCGCGGCCAGCCCATCGCCGTGCGCTGGATAAACAATCTGCCGAGTCGCCACATGTTCCCGATCGACGAGACACTGCACGGCGTCAACCGAGAGCCGGCGGTGCGGACCGTCGTCCATCTGCACGGGCACAAGGTGCTCTCGGAGAGCGACGGCTATCCCGAGGCGTGGCTCACGAACGGCTTCGCGCAGACCGGGCCGTTCTTCGAGCAGCGGACCTATCACTATCCGAACGATCAGGCGGCCACGCAGCTCTGGTACCACGACCACGCGCTCGGGGCGACGCGCCTCAACAACTACGCCGGGCTCCAGGGGGTCTACCTGCTTCGCGACAGCGTCGAGGGCCGCCTCGATCTTCCCGACGGGCCGTTCGAGATCCCGCTGACCATCCAGGATCGGTTCTTCAACCCCGACGGCTCCCTCCTGTACCCGACCGAGGACAACGGCGGCGATCCGGATCCGCGCGTGCCGCCCGTGTGGATCCCGGAGTTCTTCGGCGACACGGTGCTGGTCAACGGCAGGGTGTGGCCGTTCCTCGAGGTCGAGCCGCGGAAGTATCGCTTCCGCATCCTGAACGCGTCGAACGCGCGCTTCTACCACCTCACGCTCAACGAGGCGCACCCCGACGGGACGCCGAACGGGCGCCCTGGGCCCGCGTTCATCCAGATCGGCACCGACGGGGGATTCCTGCCGGCGCCCGTCCGGCTGACCGATCTCACGATCGGCGTCGCCGAGCGCTTCGACGTGGTCATCGACTTCGGCGGCGCCGAGGGGAAATCGTTCGTGCTCAACAACGACGCGAAGGCGCCGTTCCCGGATGGCGAGGACATCATCCCGACCAACGTGATGCTGTTCAAGGTCACCAGGCGCCTGAGCGGGCGCGACGACGGCTCCGTGCCACGGACGCTCGCGCCGGTACCGCTGATCGATCCGCGCACGTCAGTGCGGACCCGCGATCTGGTACTCAGCGAGCTCGACTCGGACCCGCCGTTCGAGAACCCGATCATCGCGCTGATCAACGCGCCGTGGGCCGATCCGGTCACCGAGACGCCGCGGGCGGGCTCGGTCGAGATCTGGCGCATCATCAACACCACGGGCGACGCGCATCCCATCCACATCCATCTGGTGCAGTTCTAGATCCTCGACCGGCAGCCGTTCGACCCGACGCAGTATCCGAGCCGTCTCGTGTTCACCGGGCCGCGCCTGACACCGCCGGCGAACGAGCGGCCGGCTTTCAAGGACACCGTCAAATCGATGCCGGGCGAGGTGACGCGCGTGATCATGAGCTTCGACCTGCCGAGCGGCACGCCCGTCCGCCGGGGCGAGAAGCTCCGCTACGTGTTCCACTGCCACATCTTCGAGCACGAGGACAACGACATGATGAGGCCCTACGATGTTGTAGGCTGAGGCCACGGACTCCATCGACGGCGCTCGGCTGCAGAGTCGTGGGAGTAGGCGCCGCGCCGCCCGGGCCGGCGCCCTCGCGGCGGCCCTCGCGCTCTTGCCGCTCGAGGTGGGAGCGCACGCGTTCGTCAGCCGCACCGAGCCGCGGATGTCGGCCAACCTCGCCGAGTCGCCCGCGCAGGTGCGCATCTGGTTCGACGGCCCGGTCGAGAAGATGTTCCTCGAGGTCCGGGTCGAGACCGAGGACAAGCGCCGGGTGGACAAGAATGACGCCCACCGGAACCCGGCCGACGACACGCTGGTCGAGGTCGGGCTGCCGCGGCTCCTGCCCGGACGCTATCGCGTGTTCTGGAAGGTCGTCGCGCGGGACGGGCACAAGAGGGAAGGGAGCTTCTCTTTCCTGGTCAAGTGATCGCCGCGCTCGTCCGGGGACTCGTCCTGCTGAGCCTCGCGTCGGCGATCGGCGGCCTGGTGCTCGGTCTCCTGTTCCCGGCGTCGGCCGCGCCCGATCTCGACGTCGCGCGCGCCCGTCTTCGCCGCTGGGTCGCGACGTGCCTCGTCATCCTTCTGGTGGCGACCTGGGCCGAGCTTCTCGTGCGAACCCAGGCGATGAGCGGCGCGTCGCTCGGGGCGAGCGTCGCGGCCGTCCCGAGCGTCCTGGCGGGCACCCACTTCGGCCAGATCCTCGCGGCGCGAGGGGCGGCGGTGGTGGTCGCCCTGCTGCTCTCGGCCGAGCGGTCCCGCGCGTTTCAGGCCTTCGTCCTGCTCGTCGCGGCCGGCATCGCGCTGTCGGTCAGCCTCACCGGTCACGCCGCCGACTGGGGCGACGTGACGCTCGCCGTCGCGATCGACTGGGCTCACGCGGTGGCGGCTTCGGCGTGGACGGGGGGCCTCATCGCGCTGGCGCTCGTGGCCGGCCGGCGCGAAGCGCCGTGGTCGCGCGAGTCGCTGGCCGTCGTCGTTCCGCGCTTCTCTCGGCTGGCCGGGCTGAGCCTGCTCGCGGTCGCCGTCACCGGAGGCTACAACGCGTGGACCCAGCTCGGAAGGGTCGCGCGGCTTTCGACCACGACGTACGGGCGCGTGCTGATCGCGAAGCTCGCGATCGTCGCGGTGCTCGTGTGGCTCGGCGCCGTCAACCGCTATGTGCTCGTGCCGCGCCTGGCGCCTTCGAGCGCCGCGCGCGGTGTCGGGGCGCGGGTCTTCCGGATCGCGCGGCTCGCCGTCCTCGGGCCGAGCCGCGGCGCGCAGGCCGAATCGCGGGTGGTCGGCTACGTCACGGTCGAGGCGCTCGTCGGGCTCGCGGTGTTCGCGTGCACGGCGGTGCTCGGCGAAGTCACCCCGGGCCGCCACGTGACGTTCGAGCGCAAGACGACGACCCACGTGGCTCCGCTCGGGCGCTCGGGCGTTGCCGGGCCGCGACCAGGCACCGTGACGCCGCCGCGGGGCGACGTCGAGCGCGGACGTGCGATCTTCGCCCGCCTCGAGTGCGCCACCTGTCACGCGGTGCCGGACCCGAGCTTCGTGCCCCCGACACGCCCGGGGCCGGATCTGGCGGGCATCGGCGCCCGTCACCCGGGCGAGCTCATCGAGTCGATCATGAATCCGAACGCGCAGATCCTCGACGGGCCGGGGTATACGGACGAGCGCGGCCTGTCGATCATGCCCGACTATAGCGATCGTCTGACGGTCGGTGAGCTCAGCGATCTGGTCGAATATCTGAGGAGCTTCGAGCGCGCCGCGCCGCCCGCGACGGAGCAGGCGCCCGCGGGCGAGCGTCAGCCGTAGACGCGCTCGATCCGGGTCCCGACGCGGCAGACGATCTCCCACGGAATCGAGCCGATGGTGGCCGCCATCTCGCGCGCGTCGATCGTGTCGCCGCCCTGGCGCCCGATGAAGACCACCTCGTCGCCCGGCGAGGCGTCCAGCCCGGTCACGTCGATCATGATCATGTCCATGCAGACCGAGCCGATGATCGGCGCGCGCCGGCCGCGGATGAGGACCGCGCCGCGGCCAGCCAGCCGGAGATCGAGCCCGTCGGCGTAACCCGCCGGCACGATCGCGATCGTCGTCGGCTTGGTCGCGGTGAAGCGCGCGCCGTAGCCGGTGACCTCGCCGGCACGCATGCCCTTGACCGCGGTGACCTTGCTGGCGAGCGTCATCACGGGCGCGAGCGGGATCGTGGAGGCGAGCGGGGGCGGCACGATGCCGTAGAGCAGGAGGCCCGGGCGCACGCGATCGAACCACACGCGCGGGTCACGCACGACCGCGGCGCTGTTGGCGGCGTGGCGAAAGCGGGGCCGCGCGCCGAGCGCCTGCAGATCGGCGAGCACCCGGTCGAAGCGGCGGCGCTGCTCGTCGAACAGCGCCGATGCGGGATCGTCCGCGGTCGCGAAGTGGGTGAAGACGGCGTCGAGATCGAGGTTCTCGCTCCGCAGCAGCTCGGGCAGGGTGCGGCGCAGGTTGTCGAAGCGGAACCCGAGCCGGTTCATGCCCGTGTCGATCTTCAGGTGGTAGCGCACGCGCTGCTTGTACCGTGCGGCGGCGGCCTGGACCGCCCGGGCCGCGCCCGGCGATGAGATCGTCGGGGTCAGGCGGCAATCGAACAGCCCGTCCAGATCGCTGACGCTGAGCGCGCCGAAGATGAGGATGTCGGCGCGCACACCGGCCGCCCGCAGGGCGGCGCCTTCCTCGATGTCGGCGCACGCCAGGAGATCGGCACCCGCGTCCTCGAGCGCCCGCCCGACCTGCACCGCGCCGTGCCCGTATGCGTTCGCCTTGACGACGCCGATCACTCCCGGGGGCGACTGCGGACGCTCGCGCCGCAGGTGGTCGATGATCGCGCGGTAGTTCGCCTTGAGCACGTCCAGATCGACGCGCGCAACCGTCGGCCGAATTCGCTCACCCATGCCGGGCCACCACCGTGTCCATGGCGATTGTCCGGTTCATGTTACTGCGGGGAAGGCTCCTGACCGGCGAGGTGTGTGCAGGAGCCATCCGGGTGGGGGCGTCCGGCCGCAAGACCGAGGGTAATGGCGGACCGGGCGTCACGACGCCGACGTGTAAGAGTTATCGAGGAATTCTGAGCATAGGGCGAGAAAAATTTTCGCCCGTCCTGCCCATGGCCTATGCGTCCCGAGGAGAGTCCTGTTCGTTTTCCTGGCGTTCGAGTCTCCGGGGCCCGCGAGGGGCGGCGCTGGTATGGACGTTGCACCAGCAACAGCGCGAAGGACAAGAAGAGCCACGATCAGATGGTGGCGACCAAGATCACCACGGTCAGCTCGGCGAAAACGTCGCGGACCAAGTAGCGCGGTCAGATCCGCACGGCGCTTGTGAGGCGCAGCGAGGGCGAGACATTTGTCTCGCCCTCGCTCATTTTCCGCTCGCGCTAGATCGATCCTTCCGCAGCCAGCGCGGCGATCTGATCCGCGCTGTACCCCAGCTCCCTCAGCACCTCCTCGCGGTGCTGGCCCAACAGGGGCGCCGCCGAGACCTTCGTCGGCGAGGCAGAAAGCTTGATGGGGTTGCCGGCGGTGATGTAACGCCCGCGCACGGGGTGCGCGACCTCGACGATCATCTCGCGCGCGTGCAGGTGCGGATCGGTCAGCACCTCGCCGGTGTCCAGACAGGCACCGCACGGCACGCCGGCGCCGGCCAGAGTCTTCATCACCTCGTGCTTGGGGAGCTTCGACGTCCAGCCTTCGACCAGCGCGTCGACCTCGGCCTTGCGCTGCCAGCGCGCCTCGGCCGTCTCGTAGCGCACGTCGCCGATGAGATCGGCGCGCCCGATGACCTTCAGCAGGGCATGCCAGAATTGCTGCGGCACGAAGACAAAGACGTAGTCGTTCGGACCGCCGGGATGGCACCGGTACGTCGTGCCCGGCACGCCGGCGCCGAGCTGGTTGCCGGTGCGCTGGCCGGGCCTGCCGGTGCGCTGGTGGTCGCGCAGGCTCACGCGGATCAGGTTGACCACGGCGTCCTGCATCGAGACCTCGACCTGCTGACCCTCGCCGGTCAGGTGCCGCTGCAGGAGGGCGGCGAGTATGCCGATCACGCAGTGCATGCCGGTGCCGGAGTCGCCGATCGACGGCCACACGTACGTCGGCGGATTGTCCGCGAAGCCGGTGACGCTCATCGCGCCGCCCATCGCCTGCGCGATCGGCTCGTAGCTCTTGTAGTCCGCGTACGGCCCGTAGGAGCCGAACCCCTTGATGCTCGCGTACACCAGACGCGGGTTGAGCTGCTTGACCGCCGCGTAGCCGAAGCCGAGGCGCTCGAGCACGCCCGGGCCGAAGTTCTCGAGGAGCACGTCGCCGGTCTTCAGCAGCGTGGCGAAGACCTCCTTCGCGCCCGCGTTCTTGAGGTTGAGCGTGAGGCTCCGCTTGTTGGCGTTGAAGGACAGATAGAAGAGGCTGTCGGCGTCGGGCCGATCCCTCAGCATCGTCCGGGCCGGGTCGCCCTTGCCCGGCTCCTCGACCTTGATCACGTCGGCGCCGAGCCAGGCCAGCATCTGGCCGCACGACGGCCCCGCCTGGTTGTTCGTGATGTCGACGACTCGAATGCCGGCCAGCGCTCCGCTCATCGTTCGATCCTCGGTGTGCTCACAGGGCAAAGATCTCGGGTGACTTCTTGCGCCCCTCGCTGTCACCGCCGACCGCAAACCGCGTCTGATCGTCGATGACCGCGCGCCGGAATGGCTCGAGCGCCGTGTAGCCCTTCGCGAGCTGGAAGAAGCCGCTCGGGGTGACGCTCTCGAAGTAGATCTTGCCGGTGCGCCCGTCGGCGAGATCCTGGACCGGCGGGTCCGCTGCCGTCGCCGTCCCGGCGAGGAGGACGATCAGCAGGCTGAGCCGTACCGCGAGCGACCTCACGCCACGTCGGGGGGCGCGGCGACGACGTCTTCGTACCGGTGCCGTTTGGTGATCAACCCCGAGTGCTGGAAGACATCCAGCGCCGCCTCGAAGGCCGCACGACTGATCTCGACGTGGGGCGTCCAGCAGCCGAGCTTCTGGTAGTAGGCGATGGTCGAGGCGAGGACCGCGCGGTCGATCTCCGGGAAGAACGCCGATTCGGTCTCCGCGACCTTGGCGGCCGGCGTCGCGATGAGCCAGGCGCGCGCCTTCCGGTAGGCGTGCATGAAGCGCTTGGCCATGTCGCTGCCGAGCCACTCGCGCGTGGCCGCGAGGCTCGAGAACGCGCACGGGCCGATCGCCTCGCCTACCGACGCGACGACGTGGCCGGCGCCGTCCTGCTCGAGCTGCTGCGGGGCCGGCCCCTGCTGATGGACGTAGTCGCCCTGGCCACGGCGAAACGCGACGTCCATCTGGGCGCTCGGCACGTCGACGGCGGCGATCGCCTTGTAGTCGAGCCCGCGCCGATGGCAGGCATACTTGAACATCGCGAGCGGCTGCCCGCCGTGGTCCACCAGGACCTTCTTGTCCTTGAGCTTGTCCCAGGTGAAGTCCGGATCGGGAGCGCGGCCGGTCAAGAAGAAGCCGTCCTTCTCGTTGATCTGCGCGAAGTGAACCACCGGCGGCACCTGCCCCTTTTCGAGCGGACCGAAGCCCTGCGACGGCGCCGACTGGCAGACGTGCACCGTGCCCGCCACGACCCCGTCGATGGCCGACTTGCCGACCGGGGCGATCGAGTGCTTCGGCTGCAGGCCTTCTTCCTTGAGGAATCCGCCGGCGATCGTCGCGATCAGCGGCGAGTAGAACGCCGAAAACCGCGTGAACTGGATGTTGATCGCTTCGCTCACAGGTCCCTCCTGCGGGGGCTCCGGCTCAGACACAATCGCGCTCCCCGGCAGCGGAGTCAAGCGTCGGGCTTGACCCGCGCTTGCGGCGGCCCGTAGAATTCCGCTACTCGATCCGTGAAGCCCGAAGAGCTGCCGCTGATCGGCGTGACCATCCTGGATCTGACCCGCGTCCTGGCCGGACCCTACTGCACGCGTCTTCTGTGCGACCTCGGCGCGCGCGTCATCAAGATCGAGCGCCGGGCCGAGGGCGACGAGATGCGGCGGAACTACCTGCAGCTGGAGCCCGGTCGAGGGGACCAGAGCAGCTATTTCACCCGCGTGAACGCCGGCAAGGAGAGCGTCGGCGTCGACCTGTCGCGACCCGAAGGCCGGGCCATCGTCCAGGATCTGGCGAAGGTGTCCGACGTGGTCGTCGAGAACTTCATGCCCGGCGTCGTGGCGCGGCTCGGCTGCGATGACGCGACGCTTCGCGCACTGAAGCCGGACATCATCTACTGCTCGATCTCGGGCTTCGGTCAAACCGGCCCCTGGCGCGAGCGGCCGGCGTTCGCCCACATCGTCAACGCGGTCTCCGGCCTCATGCACCTCGAGCAGGGCGACGAGCCCGCGCCCCGCGCGTCGAATCTGCAGGCCGCCGACGTGCTGGCCGGCACGCACGCCGCCGTCGCGATCCTGGGCGCGCTCACCCGCAAGGCGCGGACCGGTCAGGGCGCGCACCTCGACGTGTCGATGCTCGAGGCGCTCGTCGCGGCCGACAGCGTGACCTACGCCGCGGTGCTGAACGGCGGCGAGGAGTACGGCAACCCGCGACCCGGCATGATCGTGGCCCCGATCGGCGACCGCTACCTGGCCATGCAGTTCACCGGATCGGGCGAGCTCTGGCCGCGTCTGCTTGCCGCAATGGGCCGCCCCGAGCTCGGCCGCGATCCGCGCTTCGACACGAGCGAGAAGCGGCGCGCGAACTGGCGAGAGCTCCGGCCCATCGTCGAGTCGTGGCTGGCCGCGTTCGCCTCGGTCGAGGACGCGCGCAAGGCGCTGTCCGACGCGCGCATCCCGTGCGCCCCCGTGCTGAGGCCGGCCGAAGTGATCGCGGAGCCCCACATGGCCGCACGGCAGTTCTTTCCCGACGTGCCGCATCCGGGCCGCGGCACGGTGCGCGTGACCGCCAGCCCGTACCACATCGACGGCCTGCCGGTGCACCCCCGCGGGCCGGCCGCGTATCGCGTCGGCGAGCACACTCGCGTCGTGCTCGGCGATCTCCTCGGCTACCCGGCCGCGCGCATCGCCGAGCTCGCGCGGAGCGGAGTCATCGACGCCCCCTAGGCTGGAGGCGCGCGCTCACGTGAAGGAGAGACGCGATGATCCGCAGGCTCCCCTCCGGAGGATACCGGCTCTATTCGCGCAAGCGCGACCCGAGGACGGGCAAGCGCCGCAACCTGGGTACGTTCCGGACGCGCCGCGAGGCGGAGGCCCACGAGCGCGCGGTCCAGTTCTTCAAATCGCGCGGCTAGACGCTCTCGCTCGGCTGCCATGAGACGTCGTGCCCTCACCGCCGCGAGCGCGCTGGCGCTGTGCGCCGCCGTGGCCGGCTGCGCGCCCGCGCTCACCGGCCCCTCCATCACGACCACGACGCCCAACGGAACCTCCGAGCAGATCCCGGTCGAGCTGTCGAAGCCAGAGGGGCCGGGCCCGTTTCCCGCCGTGGTGATCATGCACGACTGCAGCGGGCTGGGCCCGCGCTCGAGCGGCGCCCCAGGGCGCTGGGTCAAGGAGCTGGTCGGGCGCGGCTACGTCGTGATCATGCCCGACAGCTTCACGACGCGCGGCTTTCCCGACGGCGTGTGTACTGACGGCTCACGCAGCCGGGACGACGTCAGCCCCGCGCGCCGCGTGCGCGACGCCTACGCGGCGCTCGCCTATCTACGCGCCCTGCCGTACGTCGATGGGGCGCACGTCGGGCTCATGGGCGGCTCGCACGGAGGGTCGACGACGCTCACGTCGATGATCGTCCCGGAGGGCGACGCCGATCTCCTCGCGAAGGAACGGCGCGCGGGCTTCGCCGCCGCGGTCGCGCTCTATCCGGGATGTGTGGCGTCGCGCCGGACCTGGAGCAACCCGGGCGTCTATCGCCCCGTCGCGCCCCTGCTCATCCTCATCGGCGAGAAGGACGACTGGACGCCCGCGGAGCCGTGCCGCCGGCTCGCCGAGGCCGCCCAGCAGGCCGGCGATCCCGTGACGATCAAGATCTATCCGGGCGCGCACCACTCGTTCGACAGCCGCTACCCCGTGCGATACGTCGCGACGCGGATCAACCCCAACGCACCCAGCGGACGCGGGGCGACGACGGGCGGCGACCCCGCCGCCTGGGCCGACAGCATCCGCGAGGTCGCCGTCTTCTTCGCTCGCTATCTCCGGTAGCGCGTCACCGTCGGCGCGTCATCGCGCCATCCGGCGCAGGATCGGCGGCCCGCTCCCGGCGCTCGGTTCGTCGCCGATCGTCACCGCCTCGCGCAGCCTCTTCGCCGCCGTCTCCGCATCGGCGGCCGAGCGCGCGTGGACGATCGCGATCGGCCGTTCGCGGCCGACCGCGTCTCCGACGCCGCGCACGTCGGCGAGCCCCACCCCGTAATCGATCGCGTTCTCGACGCGCCGGCGTCCACCCCCGAGCTCGACCACGAGCCGCCCGAGCGCTCGCGCGTCGACGCGCGAGACGAATCCGGCGGCGTCCGGCGCCACGGCCAGCTCGATCGGCGCCCGTGCGAGGTGCCGATCCGGGCACTCGAGGAGATCTCGCGGGCCGCCGAGCGCCGCGACCATGCGCGCGAAGCGCTCCGCCGCGGCGCCGGACCCGAGGGCCGTCTGCACGGCGGCCTCGGCCGCGGCGTTGTCGCGCGCCAGCCCGCCGAGGACCAGGAGCTCGCTCGCCAGCGCCGTCGTCACCGTGTGGAGGCGCTCGTCGCCCTGCCGCCCGGTCAGCACCGCGATCGCCTCCCGGACCTCGAGGGCGTTGCCGACGTGGCGCCCGAGCGCCTGACTCATGTCGGTCAGCAGCGCCGAGGCGCGGAGGCCGGCGCCCTCGGCGACGTCGAGGAGGCTCTCGCTCAGGTCGATCGCCGCCTCGAGCGAGGTCGCGAACGCGCCCGAGCCGACCTTCACGTCCATGACCAGCGCGTCGAGCCCGGCCGCGAGCTTCTTCGAGAGAATCGACGCGGTGATCAGCGGGACCGAGTCGACGGTAGCCGTCACGTCGCGGATCGCGTAGAGCCGCCGGTCGGCGGGCGCGAGGTCCGCGGTCTGACCCACGATGGCGCAGCCGGCCTCGCGCACCGCCGCGCGGAAGCGCGCGAGGTCGGGTGCGGTGTCGTAGCCGGGAATGCTGCCGAGCTTGTCGAGCGTGCCGCCGGTGTGACCGAGGCCGCGGCCGGAGATCATCGGGACCAGGCCGCCGCATGCCGCCACGACCGGGGCGAGGATCAGGCTGACCTTGTCGCCGACGCCGCCGGTGGAATGCTTGTCGAGGACGGGACCACCCGCGCCCGGCCAGGCGAGGACCGACCCGGAGCGCGTCATCGCGCGGGTCAGCGACGCGCACTCGGCGCGCGTCATGCCGCGGAAGTAGACCGCCATCGCGAACGCCGCGATCTGCGCATCGCCGACCGTACCGTCGACGATGCCGTCGACCAGATCCGCGATCGCCTGATCGCCGAGGAATCCGCCGTCCCGCTTCTTTCGGATCAGCTCGGCCGCGCTGCCGCGAGCCTTCACACGCCCTCGAACACGTCGGACCATTCTTCCAGCATCTCCGGATAGCCGTGCCGGACGGTGAGGCCCACGTGGTCGAAGCCGACCCGGCCGAGCTCGCGGATGCGCTCGCGCAGCTCGGGCTTGCGCGCGGTGAAGGTGGTCGCGCGGATCAGCTCGGCCGTGCAGATCGCCTGCTCCTCGGGACGCAGGAACATCAGGTGTCCGCGATGGTTGCTCAGGTATCGCGCGTCTTCGGGCTCGTAGCCGAGGTAGATCTTCCGGTACTGCTCGAGCAGCGGTACCAGGCTCGGCGGCAGCGGACGCCCGAGATCGCCGAACTGGTCGCGCTCGACCAGGTTGTGGAGCGCGATCGTCGCGGTCGGCCCGGCGTGCGCCTTGGCGCGGGGGCTGTCGGCGGGCTCGCCGTCGGCGAGGACGCAGCCGGCGATCGCGGCCGTCGCGGTGAGCCGCGCCGGCTCGCGGCCGGCGTCGCGCCACGCGGTCTGCATGTCGGCGATCGCCGCGGCGGCGTGGTTCGCGTTGGACGTCGCGTGGATGAATCCCGCTCCGAGCTTGGCGGTGAGCCGTCGCGCGCGCGGCCCCATCGCCGAGACGTGGACGGGAATCGGATCCTTGATGTTGATGACGCCGAGCTCGGGATTCAGGAACCGGATCTTCCGGCGCTTGTCCTCGAAGGTCCACTCGAGCGTCTGCCCGGCGAGCAGGCCGGACACGACCCGCACGTACTCTTCCATGTCCGCGAGCTTCACCGGGCGCAGGCCCAGGGTGCGGCGGGCGGTGAAGCCGGTCGAGACGCCGAAATCGATCCGGCCGGGGGCCAGCGCATTGAGGGTCGCCAGACCGCTCGCGGCCACGGGCGCGATGCGATTGGACGGGATCAGCACGCCGGTGCCGAGGCGGATCTTCGTCGTCTGAACGGCCGCGGCCGCCATCGAGGCGAACAGCTCGGCGTTGAGGAGCTGCGTGTCGTAGAACCACGCGCGGCGGAAGCCCAGCGCCTCGGCGCGCTTGACGACCTTCCACGAGTCGGCGGCGGGGGCCAGGAAGATGTCGAAGTCCATCACGCCTCTCCTCTCACGACGGACGGTTGAGCGTCTTCGGCCCGAACGCCATCGGCAGGAGCTCGCCCAAGGTCGCGGTGAGCCGGACGCCTTCGGGCCCGCACAGGTGCACCCGTATCGTCGCGGTCGCGAACTCGGCGAGCTGCTGGCGACAGCGGCCGCACGGCGGGCACGGCTCGGCGCCTTCGGTCACGATGACGACCTCGACGATCTGACGCTCGCCGGCGGCGACCATGGCGCCGATCGCGGTCGCCTCCGCGCACTGGGTCACCGGGTACGACGCGTTCTCGACGTTGCAGCCCGCGTAGAGCTGCCCGCTGGCGGAGCGGACGCACGCGCCGACCCGGAAGCGCGAGTACGGAGCGTGGGCGTTGGCGAGCGCCTGCCGCGCGAGGTCCAGCATGGGTTCGAGAGGCTCGCGACTCATCGTTCCTTCAGGTATGGCACACCGATGGCCCGGGGCGCCACGGCGCGTCCGACGAAGCCGGCCAGCAGCAGCACCGTCAGGACGTAGGGAATGGCCTGGATGAGCTGCACCGGCACGACGCCGACCAGCGGCAGCGGCGTGCCCTGCAGCCGCGCCTGCACGACGTCGGCGAAGGCGAAGAGCAGACACGCGCCGAGCGTCGGCACCGGACGCCACTGGCCAAAGATCAGCGCCGCCAGCGCGAGGTAGCCCTTGCCCGCGGACATATCGCGGATGAACGACGCGTTGTGCGCGATCGACAGATACGCGCCGGAGAGACCGCACAGCACGCCGCTCACGGCGAGGGCCCCGTAGCGAACGGCCGACACCGAGATGCCCGCGGTGTCGACGGCGCCGGGGCTCTCGCCGACGGCGCGCAGGCGCAGTCCAAAGCGCGTCCGGTAGACGATCCAGGCCACGGCGGGTACGGCCACGGCGGCAATGTACACGAGGAGGTTGTGCCCGCTCAGGACTTCCCGATAGACGAGGCCGAGGCCCGGAACCGCGCCGAGCGCCGAGACACCCGGAAGCTCGATCGGCGCGAAGCGGGCGCCGGGGCCGAGCAGCGGCGTCTGACCGCCCTCGTGAAACCACGCGTAGCCGAGCACGACGGTCAGGCCCGAGATGGTGATGTTCAGCGCCATCCCGGACACGACCTGATTGCCGTGGTGCGTGATGCAGGCGAATCCGTGCACGAGCCCCACGAGGACCGCGGCGGCGATGCCGGCGGCGAGGCCGGCCCACGCCGAGCCGGTGACCGCCGCGGTGGCGGCGGCGGCGAACGCCGAGGCCAGCATCTTGCCCTCGAGGCCGATGTCGACGATGCCCGAGCGCTCGGCGAAGAGCCCGCCGAGCGCCGCCAGGACCAGCGGCGCCGCGCCGCGCGCCGTGGCCGCGGCGAGCAATGCCAAGAGCAGGATGCTCTCGCTCATGCGGCCGTCCCCCGTCAGCTCCCGGCGCTCGCGCGCGCCGGCTGGCGGAAGAGCGCGTCGAGGGGCGCTCGCAGCGCGTGCTCGAGCGCGCCGCAGACCAGGATGATCAGCCCCTGGATCACCACGACCATGTCGCGCGTGAGCTTCGGCATGTCGAACGAGAGCTCCGAGCCGCCCTGGTAGAGAGCGCCGAACAGCACCGCGGCGATCACGATGCCGACCGGATGGTTGCGCCCCATCAGCGCCACCGCAATGCCGACGTAGCCGGCGCCGCCGGGAAAGTTCAGCAGCAGACGGTGCTGCACCCCCATGACCTCGTTCAGGCTCATCAGCCCGGCCAGCGCGCCGGAGACCGTCATGGCCACGATCACCGTGCGCGCGGGCTGGATGCCGCCGTAGATCGCGGCCGTCTCATTGTGGCCGAGGGCGCGCAGCTCGTAGCCCCAGCGCGTGTGCCAGAGATAGAGCCAGACGAGCCCGCCGGCCGCCAGCGCCAGGATCAGCGAGAGATTGACCGGCGAGCGGCCGATCTCCCAGCCGATCGCTCTGGCCAGATCGTGGAGCTGCGGCATCCACGTGCTCGGCGCGAACTCGCGCGTCTCCGGCGATTGCTGGCCCGGCTTGATCAGGACGTTGACGAGCAGGTGCGTCATCACCGCGGAGGCGATGAAGTTGAACATGATCGTCGTGATCACGACGTGGCTACCGCGCTTGGCCTGTAGCCACGCGGGCACGAACGCCCAGGCGGCGCCGCCGGCTGCGGCCGCGACGACGGCAGCGGCGATGACCAGCCCGGTCGGCCAGCCGCCGGCGCCGAGGCAGAGGAGCGCCACCGGGAGGCCGCCGATGTAGGCCTGGCCTTCCGCGCCGATGTTGAAGAGCCCCCCGTGGAAGGCGACGGCCACGGCCAGGCCGGTGAAGATGAAGTTGGTCGCGTAGTAGAGCGTGTAGCCGATCGCCTCGCCGTTGCCGAACGCGCCGCTCGTCAAGAGCCGGAGCGCGCGCGTGGGGCTCTCGCCGATCAGCAGCACGACGACCGCCGACAGGAGCAGCGCGAGCGCGAGGTTGATCGCCGGCAACAGCGCCGGAACGACCCAACCGTGCCGCGCGCGACCCCACACCGCTCCCGGCATCCCGGGATTATCGCGCACGCTCCGCGGCGATGTCGACGCCGCCTGTCCGTCGCTGTTGCTTTTTGGTTCCCTCTCGGGGGCTGAGCCCGAAGCGCAGCCGCGAGGGCGTGGGCGGCCGCCCCCCGCCCCACGCGTCGCGGCTAGTCTTCGAACTCGCGGATTCGGCGAAGGTCGGGGAAACGGACCATCCAGAGGACGGCGATCGCGATCGTGCCGAGCCCGCCGAGGAGGACGGCCGGCACGGCGCCGACGAGGGCGGCGACGAGGCCGGCCTCGAACGCGCCCAGCTGGTTCGAGGTGCCGGTGAAGAGCGAGTGCACGGCGCTCACGCGGCCCAGCATCTCGCCGGGGGTCCGGATCTGCACGAGCGAGGCGCGGATCACGACGCTCACGACGTCGGCCGCGCCCAGGACCGCGAGCGCGGCGAACGAGACGGCGAAGCTGGACGAGAGGCTGAACGCCACGGTCGCCACGCCGAAGACGATGACGGCGCGAAACATGGTTCGCCCGATGCGCCACCGCAGGGGACGGTACGCCAGGAATATCGACGTCGCGAGCGCGCCGACCGCCGGCGCCGAGCGCAGGAACCCGAGCCCGGCCGGGCCCGTGCCCAGAATGTCGCGCGCGTAGATCGGGAGCAGGGCCGTGGCGCCCCCGCCGAGGAGCACCGCGAACATGTCGAGCGACATCGTGCCGAGCAGCACGCGCTGGTTACTGATGAAGACGAGCCCCGAGAGGACGCTCTCGAGCACGACCGGCTCCGACATCCGCGACGCGCGCCGTGCCCGGATGATCGCCGCGCTGGTCGCCGCGCCCAGGAACAGCGCGGCGGCGGTGGCGTAGGTCGTCCCCGGGCCGATCACGTAGAGAAAGCCACCGAGCGCCGGCCCGACGATGCGCGCTGTCTGGGTCGCCGACATCAGCCAGGCCATCGCGCGCGAGATGAGCGGCCGCGGCACGACGTCCGACACCAGCGCCGTGGAGGTCGGGCCCTCGAACGCGCGCGCTCCGCCGACCAACGCCACGGTGGCGAAGATGCCCACGCTCGCGAGCCGGCCGGAGACGGTGCCGGCCGCGAGCGCCGCGGCCGCCGCCGCCTGGGCGAACTGGCAGATCGAGGCGATCAAGCGGCGGTCGTAGCGGTCAGCGACCTGGCCGACGATCAACGTGAGCAGCACGATCGGCGCGAACTGCGCGAGGCCGACCAGTCCGAGGTCCAGCGCGCTGCCGGTCAGCTCGTAGAGCTGCCAGCCGACCGCGACCCCCAGCATGTTGAACGCGACGTTGGAGAACACCCGCGAGCACCAGAGCAGCGCGAACGCGGGATGGGCGAACAGCACCGCGGAATCGTAGCAGACGGCCGGCCGAGGCGCGCCTCCGAACAGTCGCGCGTGACGAAGGTCGTCGCGTGGTACTGTCTGGCCCACGGAGGGCGCGATGAGACAGGGGTTTCGGGTGATCGATTCGGACACGCACGTGAATCCGTCGCTCGACGTGCTGCTGCGCTACGCGGACAAGGCGCTCCAGCAGCGGATGGACGATCTCCAGCCCTACCGGCGAACGGTCAAGACGGCGGCCGGCCATGGCGACGCCGAGGACGTCGGCAGCACCACGATTCTCTCGGTGAGACCGGTTCGCCTGCAGCGGGTGGCCGGCGAGAAGGCGGCGCCGGCCGCGGCATCCGAAGGCGACCGCGGGTTTCTGTCGGGACGCACGCAGATGGTCACGCGGCAGCCGATCACTCCGCGCGTCGCCGAAGACAACGGGCGCGGCCGCCTGCGCGACATGGATCTCGAGGGCCGGGACATCGACTTCATCATCCCCGGGCCGTGGGCGTACGGCGCGCCGGCGCTGGCGCCGCACCTGGCGCACGGCCTGTATCGCGCGTACCACCGCTACATGGCCGACTACTGCTCGGCGGACTCACGCCGGCTCAAGAGCATGATCCTGGCGCTCGCGAGCGATCCGGCCTGGAGCGCGCAGACGATCAAGGAGCACGCGCGGGAAGACTGGGTCGCCGCGGTGTGGCCGCTCTTGCCCGAGGGCATGCCGATCGACGATCCGGATCTCGAGCCCATCTGGGCCGCCGCGGACGAGGCCGACCTGCCGATCATGTTCCACGCGTTCACGATCGAGACGCCGTACTTCCCGGGCTATCGCGACATCTGGGACAACCCCGCGATGGGGCGCTGCGCCGGCCAGACGTGGGGCGGCCAGCGGTTCTTGTCGTTCATGCTGATGGGCGGGATGCTCGATCGCTTCCCGCGCCTGCGGATCGGCGCGCTCGAGAGCGGACACGGCTGGCTGCCGCACTGGCTGGTGCGGCTGACGCGCCAGATCGACTACGTGCGCGGCTCGGTCTCGCCCGCGCTGAAGCACACGCCGCTCGAGTACGCGCAGATGGGGCGCGTCTTCGTGAGCATCGACCTGTCGGAGGGGGTGGCGCTGACGAAGGCCGCGATCGACCTGCTCGGCGATCACGTGCTGATGTTCGCGTCGGACTACCCGCACCCGGAGACGATCTTCCCCGACCACGCCGACTCGGTGATCGCGTGGCGGACCGAGCTCGGCGAGACCGCGACGCGCAAGCTGATGTGGGAGAACGCGAGCCGCTTCCTGCGGCTGACGTCGACGCCGTGGTCGTCTACTTAGCCGTGTTCTTCTGGAAGTCCTCGCTCGAGATCTGCAGCACTTCCGAGGCCGGCAGCGCGACTTCGGCGCCGGTCTTGGCGTCCCTGAGCATGACGGCGCTCCCGCTTCGCTTGACGTCGTCGGTGTAGTACATCCGGCCCGACCCCGGATCGGTGACCCGATAGTAGGTGGTGCAGCCAGGCCTCCCGTGCGCAGGGCGATGGGACGTTGGTCCTACCGGGCGCCGGGCGCCGACGACGTCCAGGGAATCGTCCGCTTCGTCAGCTCGGCCTCGTCGAGCTCGAGCCCGAGCCCGGGCGCGTCGGAGAGGACGAACTTCCCCTTCACGAGCCGCACCGGCGTGCGGAACACGACATCCTGCACCTGGTACGGCCCGTTGTACTCCGCCGGGTGGTGCGAATGCGTGAGCGACGCCACGAAGTGCAGGTTCGCGGTGTGGCCGATCGACGGCTGCGTCTGGTGCGGCACGAAGTCGACGCCGTAGGCCCGGGCCAGCGCGGCCATGTCGCCGAGGCCGGTGAAGCCGCCCGTCTTCACGATGTCCGGCTGCACGATGTCCACGCCCGCCTCGATCAACCGCTTGATGCCCTGCAGCGTGTATTCCTGCTCGCCGGCCGAGACGGCGATGTCGAGGGCCGCGGCCACCTTGGCGAAGCTCTCCACGTGATAGTGCTGCACGGGTTCCTCGATGATCTCGAGCGAGGCGCTGCCGTGCACCATGGGGCTCGCCTCGCCGAGGCCGTACGCGCCGTCGCCGGTCCAGATGCGGACCCACGCGCTCCGGTTCCGGCCGGCGCCCCACTCGACGTGAAACGGCTCGACGCGTGCGATCTTCACGGGCTCCTCCGATCGTAGGCGGGCTCGGCCGCCGGGGCCCCGGCCCCGCGACTCTGCAGCGTGCACTGCCGGGAGGGATAGCCCCGAGCCGCGGGATCTCGCTAGCCGGCCTTTCGGAAGGTCAGATTGATCCGATGACGGCCGGTGAGCGGGTGCTCGCCGTCGGGCAGCGGCGCCACGCCGTGGAAGGCGAGGCGCGTCGGGCCGCCCCACACGACGACGTCGCCGCTCTCGAGCCGGATGCGGCGCGGCCGATCCTGGCGCCGCGCGCCGCCAAAGAGAAAGACGGCCCGCAGCCCCAGCGAGACCGAGACGATGGGCGCCGAGAAGTCCCGCTCGTTGCGGTCCTGGTGCAGCGAGAGCCGCGCGCGCGGCTCGTAGCGGTTGATCAGGCACGCGTCGGGCTCGAACTCGGCAAACCCGGCGGCGGCCGCGGCGCGCGTGGCGACGTCGCGGAAGACGGCGGGCAGCGCAGGCCAGGGCCGACGGGTCGTCGGATCGGTCGTCGTGTAGCGATAGCCGCTGCGGTCGGTCACCCAGCCGAGGCGGCCGCAGTTGGTCATCGCGATCGACATCGTGTAGCCGCCCGGCGTGACCATGTGGCGGAAGGGCGCCGCCGCGACGACGCGCTCGATCGCCTCGACGAGCGCCGGCGCCGCCGCCTCGGCGAACCGCCTGAGGATCGTCGCGCCCTCGGCGAGCGGCTCCGCTCCCGCGCCCGCCGGCGGCGCGCTGCCGAACAGATCGCCGGTGGCCCCGCCGCGCCGGCCCTTCATCGAGCGTCGTGCTTCATCGGGCGTCGTGGAAGATGATGCCGAGCGTGTGACGGTGGCCCGAGCGGAGCCGGCTCACGCCGTGGCGCATGGTGACGCGATAGCTCCCGCGCGAGCCCCGCACGGGCCGATGGCGAACCGGGAAGATGACGCAATCGCCCCGATCGAGCGGGACCACCTCGACGCGCGACTGCATGCGCGGGCGCTGCTCGGCCAGCACGAACTCGCCGCCCGTGAAGTCGCGTCCCGGCTCGGCGAGGAGCACCGTGGCCTGGATCGGAAACAGGTGCTCGCCGTACACGTCCTGGTGCAGGCAGTTGTAGTCGCCCTCGGCGTAGCGCAGGACGAGCGGCGTCGGCTTGGTCTGGCCGGCGCGATGGCAGCGGTCGAGGAACTCGGCGAGCGTGCCCGGGTAGCGCACCGCGATGCCCATCGCCGCGTTCCAGTGGTTCGCGAGGGCCGCGAGCGGCGGGTACATGGCCGCGCGAAGCTCGCCGACCACCGGGGGCAGCGGGTAGGCGAAGTACTTGTACTCGCCGCGCCCGAAGCCGTGCTGCGCCATCACGATGCGCGAGCGGAACGCGCCGTCCACGTCGTAGCTCACGGCCAGCGCGGCGCACGCCTCCGGCGATAGCAGGCCGTTGACGACGGCGCAGCCGTGGGCATCGAGCGCGGCGGCGATGCCGCGCCAGTCGAGCGCTGCGATGCGCTCGGCCGTGGCTGTCGGGGTATCGGTCTTGCTCACGTCGTCACCAGCGCTATGATCCCACCTCTCGATAGTTATACGCGCCGCCGGCGCAAAAGGGTGGCGGGCCGCATGAGACGGCGTTGACGATCCTCGGCGGGATCGCCATAGTGCAGGGCTGAAAGGGAGAGGGGGCCATGGCCAAGAGACGAGTCGTGATCACGGGCGCGGCCGGGTATGTCGGCCAGCGGATGTTCAAGGAGCTCACCGAGCGCTGGGACGTGGTGCCGATCGACGTCAGCCCCACGACCCGGAGCGGCGAGAAGGTGGCGGGGCTGGTGGTCGCCGACCTGACCAATCCCGACCGGAACCAGTATCGCCAGCACTTCCGCGGCGCCGACGCCGTCATTCACCTGGGCTACGTGCGCGCGCCGGGCATGGACGCGACGACGTGGCAGGAGAACAACGACGCGAAGTTCTGGGCCGAGCACCAGAACGTCGCCCTCGCCTACAACGTCTATCGCGTCGCTCTCGAGGAGGGTGTGCGCCGCGTGGTGGTGGCCAGCTCCAACCACGCCGCCGACTACTACGAGCGGTTGGTCTGGGACGGCCGGGTCGACATGGTCACGCCGGAGATGCCGCCGCGCTCCGACAACTGGTACGGCTGGGCCAAGGCGGCCTACGAGCTGCTCGGCTTCGTCTTCGCGACCGGTAAGGTCGACGGCAGGAAGCTCGAGGTCGTGCAGTCACGTGAAGCCGGGCGACATCAAGGTGATGCACCGGGCGCTCGGCGCCTATCTCTCGCGGCGCGATCAGGTCCAGCAGGCGATTCGCATGGTCGAGACCCCGGACATCACCGACGAGCACGGCGTGCCGTTCCTGATCGTCTACGGCATCAGCGGCAACACGCACCGCTTCTGGAGCCTCGCCAGCGCCCGGACGAAGATCGGCTACGAGCCGCAGGACGACAGCCAGGTGAACTTCGCCGACGCCATCGCCGCCATCGCGCGCCGGGCGCAGAAGGCGTGACGGCCGGCGGGACCACCGAGTGACGAGCCGCCGCGCGTTCATCGGCGTGGCACTCCTGGGCGCGGTCGCCGCCCCGCGCGCCGTCGGAGGGCAGGGGCGAAAGGTCGCGCGGATCGGTGTGCTCTCGCCGTTCGTGCCGTCCGACGGGCCGGCGCCGTCCTTCCAGGTCTTCCGTGCCAGGCTGCGGGAGCTCGGCTACGTCGAAGGCGACAATCTCGCGTTCGAATACCGCTGGGCTGAAGGCAAGTACGACCGCCTGCCGGCGCTGGCCGCCGAGCTCGCTCAGAGCAAGGTCGACCTGATCGTCTCGGCCTGGAGCACGCCCGCGGCTCTGGCCGCGAAGCGCGCGACGACGACCATCCCCATCGTGTTCGTCGGCGTCGGCGATGCCGTGGGCGTCGAGCTGGTCGAGGGCCTCGCGCGGCCCGGCGGGAACGTGACGGGCTCCACGTTCCTCTCCGAAGAGACCGTGGGCAAGCTGCTCCAGCTCCTCAAGGAGGTCGTCCCCCGGGCGACTCGCGTCGCGATCGTGTTCAATCCGGCCAACCCTGTGTACGGTTCGATGCTGAAGGACGTCGACGCGATCGGGCGCCAGTTGAACGTGCAAGTCGTGCGTTTGGGGATCCAGGGAACCGGCGACGTCGAGTCCGTCTTCGATTCCGCCAGGCGCGAGCGGCTCGATGGCCTCGTCGTGATGCGCGATTTCGTGCTGATCACCTACCGGGAGCGGATCGTCGAGCTAGCCGCCAGGCAGCGGCTGCCCGTCATGTACGGGATGCGCGAATTCGTCGACGCCGGCGGCCTCATGTCGTTCGAGCCGAGCCTGGCCGAGCTCTACCGGCGTGCCGCCGACCTCGTGCACAAGATCCTCAGAGGCGCGAAGCCGGCTGACTTACCGGTCGAGCAGTCCAGCCGGTTCGAGCTCATCGTCAACCTCAGGACGGCCAAGACACTCGGGCTAGCGGTCCCCCGGCCCGTGCTGTTGCGCGCCGACCACGTGCTCGAGTGATCCTGTTATGCTGATGGCCGTGGTCGGCCGCCGGCCGGTGAAAGGATGAGGCCATGAAGCTCACCTCAGCGCAGCTCGAGCAGTTCGATCGCGACGGCTACCTGTTCTTCCCCAGCGTGTTCACGCCGGAAGAGATCAAGGTGCTCACCGACGAGGTACCGAAGCTCTACGCGCAGCGGAGGCCCGAGAACGTTCGCGAGAAGGGCAGCGACGCGGTCCGCACGAATTTCGCCGCGCACATGTACAGCGCGCCCTTCGCGCGGCTGGCGCGTCATCCCCGGATGGTCGAGCCGGTGGTGCAGGTGTTCGGCGAGCCGGTCTACATGCACCAGTTCAAGATCAACGGCAAGATGGCCTTCGACGGCGATGTGTGGCAGTGGCACCAGGACTTCGGCACCTGGTTCAACGACGACCAGATGCCCGAGGCGCGGGCCATGAACGTCGCGATCTTCCTGGACGCGGTCAACGAGTTCAACGGCCCGCTCATGTTCATCCCAGGCAGCCACAAGCTGGGCGTCCTCGGGGCCGGGCACGACACCACGACGACCAGCTATCCGCTGTGGACCATCGACCATGCGACGATCACGCGGCTGATCAAGCGCGGCGGCCTGGTGGCGCCCAAGGGGCCGGCGGGGTCGATGATCATGTTCCACTCGTGCCTGGTCCACGCCTCGACGTCGAACCTCTCGCCGTGGAACCGCGTGTCCGTCTACCTGAGCCTCTGCGCGGTGTCCAACCACATCCGGCGATTCAAACGGCCGGAGTACATCGCCCACCGCGACTTCACGCCGATCGAGTGCCTTCCGGACGACTGCCTGCTGCGCGCGTACGAAGTGCTGCTGCCGTGGAAGGACGGCACGCCGGAGGCGGCCCTCAGGTAGTCCGCGGCTCAGCGAGGGCGCCGCGGCGCGAGCTTCAAGAGGCGCGCCGCGTTGAGCCCGAGGATCTTCGCGCGGTCGCCGTCCTTCAGGAACGCGCAGCCGTCGACGAACCCGCGCGGGTCGTACCAGCCCATGTCGTAGGGATAGTCCGTGCCCACCACAACGTGGTCGGCGCCCCAGAGGTTCACCAGGTGGCGCAGCTGCTCGCGGTCGAACACGATCGTGTCGACGTAGAGCTTGGCCAGCGACCGGCGCGGCTTCGTCTTCAGCGCCGTCCGCGGGTCGACGCGGACGGACCACGCGTGGTCCATGCGGGCCGGGTTGTGCGAGACGTAGCCCCCGCCGCGCGCCGAGACGATCTTCAGCCTGGGGTAGCGCTCGAGGATCCCGTCGAACACGAGGTGCCCGATGGCGACCGTCGAGTCGAGCGGGTTGCCGATGACGTTGATGAAGTACCCTTCCCCTTCGCCGTCCGTGACGCGCCGCCGCGAGCTACGGGACCAGGGCATGTGAAGAGCACGTGCGGTCTCCTCATCGAGTGATTTCGGGGGCCGATAGTTCGAGCAGCCAGAACGTTCCGTCGGCGCGGATCCGGCGGACGCGACGCGTGAAGAAGGTCGTGGTCAGCTCCAGCTTGGCCAGATTCTCTTCACGCGAGCGGCGGTCGTCCACGATCGGGGATCGAGAGTAGTCGAGCAAGAGCGCAGGCCGGATCAAAATGTGCGTGATGCCGGCGGCGCGCACGCGAGCCGCCAGCTCGTCGACGTTGGCCGACGCGCGGACCCACTCGCGCAAGGTCCAGTCCTCGAAGATGAAGTCGGAGAAGTACGGCCGGTCCAGATAGTAGGTGTCGCGCCGCATGTGGATGAGCCAGACTCGCGCCGTCGGCGGAAGCTCGTGGTTGACCAGCTCGTAGTAGGGGTAGTAGTCGAGTCGACGCTCGAGGTACCGCGCGGTTGGCTCGCCGCCGAGGACGACGCGCACCGGATTCAGGGACGCGAACCACGCGAGGACCACGGGCGCTCCGGCGGCCGCGACGCACAGGACCACCCACCAGAGGGCGCGGCCCAGGCCAGCACCCAGCGCGCGCGCTGCGCTCTCGCCGGTGACCGCGAGCGCGACCGCCAGCGCCGGCGTGGCCGGCAGCACGTAGCGGAGCTGCTGGCTGGAGAACAGCCAGAACACGAAGAGCGTGAACGACACCAGCAGCGCCAGGCCGAGCTCGGCCTCGAGGCGCCGGGTGGCCAGCGCCCACAGGATGAAGGCGACGGCGAATAGGAACGCCACGCCGAGCACGCCGTCGTAGTGGGCGGGCTCGTCGAGCTGGGCGGCCACCGCGAGACGGACGGGCGAGAGCAGGAAGTCCAGGGGCGTCAGCGCGTTGCCGTAGAGCGCGAACATGCTCTCGTAGAGCTGGGAGCGCTCAAGGTCCCAGCCCGGCGCCTGACCGCCCAGGAGGCTCAGGAAGAACGGGAACACCGGGTTGCCCGTTCGCACCCAGGTGCGGACGTACCACGGAGCGGCGAGCAGCGCGCCGAGCCCCAGCGCGGCGAAGCCCGTCAGGACGAGTCGGACGGGCGTGCTCGGCCGAAGGGTCGACGGACCGATTCCCCGGCTCAGCCGCAACGCGCGGAACAGAATCGTGAGCGCCAGCGCCAGCACCAGGACGAGGGTCGTGAGCTTGATCGACAGCGCGGCGGCGACCGCGAATACGACGGGTCGCAGCCATGCGCCGTCGAGGGCCGTCCACCAGCGCCCGACACCGCGTACTGCCAGCGCGGTGTATGCGGTCAGCGCCAGATCGACGTAGCCGCCCGCCGCCACGTCGTACGCGCTCGGGATCGCGGCCACGCTCAGCGCCGCGAGCGAAGCCCACCGAGGATCGGCGCCGCGCTCACGAGCCCAGCCGTACGTCACCAGAGCGAGCAACGGCGCGAAGGCGAACAAGGTGGCGCCGGCCGCGGTCTCCGCAGTCCGTGGACCCGTGAGGCCGCCTACCAGCATGGCCCACACGTTGTGCATCTCCACGCCGAGCGGATAGAAGCTCGCGATGTTGTACGGGGTATCGACGATACCGGCGGCCGCGATATATGCCTTGGGCAGCGCCAGATGGTAGAGCAACGTGTCTTTCGCCGTCGGTGGCGCCAGCGCCGCGACCAGCGCGAGCCCTTGAACCAGGACGATCAGCGCCGTGCTCGTCCGAGGGATGCGGCTCGCCGCCGGCGAGCGGGCGACCGGCGGCGCGCGGCGGGCCGCCCGGATCCCGAGGGCGAGGCCTCCGAGCGTCGCCACCAGGGCGACCGGCGCGCGATACAGATGGATCACCCCGAGGAAGAACCAGAGGATCGACCATACTCCGGCGCCGACGAGCGCGCGGGTCGCGAGATCGAGGGCGCGCGGCTCCGCGGTCGCCGTCGACCGACCCCTCTCTAGTCCGCGCATCACGAGGTCGCCCACGCCGAACCATGCCAGGACGATCGCGACGGCCACGGCGAGTCCGCCGATCGAGGCGGCCGCGCCCGCCATCCGGAAGACAGGCTCGCGCTCCAAGGAGGCGATCGACGCGGCAAGGAGCTCGGGCAGCCTGCGGACGTCGTCGCCGCGCCGCTGGAGGAAGAACGCCAGGAGTACCAGGCCTACGCCGCTCGCGAGCAGGAACGACGCGCTGCGATGGGCCCGCGCCGTCACGGTCCGGCCGAGCCAGCGTGCGGGACCCGCAGGCCCGCCATCATCAGGCCGAGCGTGCGCTCGGTGGCCGCGGCGCGCGGCACGTCGCCGACGAAGCGCCCGTCGTGCATCACGAGAATGCGATCGGCCAGCGCGAGGATCTCATCGAGCTCGACCGAGACCAGCAGCAGCGCCTTGCCGGCGTCGCGCAGCGCGACCAGACGGCGATGGATGAACTCGATCGCGCCGATGTCGACGCCGCGGGTGGGTTGGCCGACCAGGAGGAGGTCGGGGTTCCGATCGAGCTCGCGGGCGAGAACAATCTTCTGCTGGTTGCCGCCCGAGAAGGCCGACGTCGGCAGCACGCCGTTGCCGGGCCGGATGTCGTACTCGGCCGCCTGGCGCGCGAAGCTCGAGGCCACCGCCGAGCGGTGGAGCCGGATCGGACCGTTGTAGGCAGGCTCGTCGTGATAGCCGAGGATGGCGCTCTCGCGCGCGACGAACGGCATGACGAGGCCCATGCGGTGGCGATCCTCCGGCACGTGGGCTAGGCCGAGCCGTCGCACGCGCCGCGGCGAGCGGGCCGCCGCGTCGTCGAGAAGGCCCGACTTCAGCCGGATCTGCCCTGATTTCACGGGCCGAATACCGGCGAGGGCCTCGAGCAACTCCGACTGGCCGTTGCCGGCGACGCCGGCGATGCCGACGATCTCGCCCCGTCGCACCTCGAAGCTGACACGCTTGACGCGCTCGACGCCGAGACCATCTTCGACGACGAGGTCGGTCACTTCGAGCACCGGGTCACCCGGACGTACGGGCGCCTTGTCCACGCGCAGGCTCACCTTGCGCCCGACCATCAGCTCGGCGAGCTGCTCCGCCGTGGTTTCGGCGGTGGGCAGGGTCGCGACCACGCTCCCTTGCCGCATCACAGTGACGACGTCGGTGGCCTCGCGGATCTCGCGGAGCTTGTGCGTAATGAGCACGACGGTCTTGCCCTCGTCACACAAGGACGCGAGGATCCGAAAGAGGTGGTCGGCTTCCTGAGGCGTCAGGACGGCGGTCGGCTCGTCGAGGATCAGCAGCTCGGCGCCCCGGTAGAGCGCCTTGAGGATCTCGACGCGTTGGCGATGCCCGACGCCCAGATCCGCGACTCGCGCGTCGGGATCGACCTCGAGGTGATACTCTCGGCCCAGCCGCGCGAGCTCGGCGCGCGCCCGGCGCAGCCCGGCGTCGAGCCGGAAGCCACCTTCGACTCCGAGCACGACGTTCTCGAGCACCGTGAACGGCTCGACTAGCATGAAGTGCTGGTGCACCATGCCGATGCCGGCGGCGAGCGCATCCTGAGGGCTGCGGATGACCGTCGGGCAGCCGCGCACGAGGATCTCGCCGCGGTCCGGCTGGTAATAACCGTACAGGATCCCCATCAGGGTTGACTTGCCGGCCCCGTTCTCGCCCACGATGCCGTGAATCGACCCCGACCGCACGACGAGCGAGATGTTGCGATTCGCGTGCACCTCCCCGAACCGCTTGTCGATCCCCCGCAGCTCGATCACCGGGGGCGATCCGCTATCTGCGATGACCTGCTCCGATATACGCCGCTCCAAGCGGCGGCTTTGCCGCCGCAATCGAATCGGGGGGGGCCGAAGCCCCCCTCCGAGCTCACTTTGCCATGTAGTCCGTAACCTTGATCTTGCCGGCCACGATGTCGGCGCGCGCCTGCTGCAGCCGCTTCTCCATGTCGGCGGTGATGAGGCTCCGGTTGTTCTGATCGATCGCGTAACCCACGCCGCCCTCGGCCACGCCGAGCGATCGAACGCCCGCTTTCCACGAGCCCTCCTTCGCGGCCTTGAACGTGTCGTAGACGGCGAGATCGACGCGCTTGATCATCGAGGTCAGGATCGTGCCGGGGTGAATGTGGTTCTGGTTCGAATCGACGCCGATGGCCAGCCGCCCCTTGTCCTTCGCGGCCTGGAGCACGCCGAGCCCGGTGGCGCCCGCCGCCGCATAAATGACGTCGGCGCCGCGATCGAACTGGCTCCGCGCCAGCTCGCCGCCGCGCGTGGGGTCGTTCCAGGCCGCCGGCGTCGTCCCGGTCATGTTCTGGAAGATCTCGATCTTCGGGTTGACGTACCGGGCCCCTTCCTCGTAGCCGAGCGCGAAGCGGCGGATCAGCGGGATGTCCATGCCGCCGACGAACCCGACCTTACCGGTCTTCGACGCCATCGCCGCCGCCATGCCGACCAGGAACGATCCCTCGTGCTCCTTGAAGACGATCGACTGCACGTTGGGCAGGTCGACGACGGCGTCGACGATCGCGAACTTGAGGTTCGCGAACTCCTTGGCGACCTTTTCCATGCCGCTCGCCTGGGAGAAGCCGATGCCGACGACGACCGCGGAGCCCCGGCGCGCCATGTTGCGCAGCGCTTGCTCGCGTTGAGCCTCGGCGGTCACCTCGAACTCGCGATACGCGATCCCCGTTTCCTTCTTGAAGCGTTCGGCGCCGGCATACGCCGCCTCGTTGAAGGATTTGTCGAACTTCCCGCCCATGTCGAACACGACGGCGGGGACGAACTCCTGCGCGGTGACGGGGCCGGTCAGGATCAGCGTGCCGAGGACCGCGACGGCGGCGCTCAGCGATCTCGAGAAGGTCATCTTCGCGCTCCTTGATGTCTGGATCGGAGATTTGTCTGGATCGGATCCGGTGGCGCCCGATCCGTTCTCGCCGGCGACCGGCGCCCCGATGATATACGATCTGCGCGATGCCGACCGCGGCGAGGATCTACATGGCGAGCCCGCTGGGCTTCTCCGAGGCCGGCAGGCATTTCTCCAACGCGGTGCTCGTCCCCTTCGTGGCGGGCCTCGGATACGAGGTGCTCGACCCGTGGGCGCTGGCGGATCAGGCGAAGATCGACGCGGTGCAACGGTTGCCGTACGGGCCCGAGAAGCGCGACGCGTGGCGCAAGCTGAACCGCGAGATTGGCGCGACCAATCGGGCGGCGATCGACCGCGCCGACGGGGTGGTCGCGGTGCTCGACGGGACCGACGTCGACAGCGGCACCGCGGCCGAGATCGGCTACGCGTTCGCGCGCGGCAAGCTGATCGTCGGCTATCGCGGCGACTTTCGGCTGAGTGCCGACAACGAAGGCTCCGCGGTCAACCTCCAGGTCGAGTTTTTCATCCGCGAGAGCGGCGGTGCTATCGTGAGCCGTTACGAAGACTTGGAAATGTGTCTGCGCCCGTTGCGGGCGAGACGGCGCTCTTGATGGGAGGAAACGTGATGATCGGCGCGATGGGTGGTCGCTCACGACACGCATGGCTGGTGATTCTCGCCCTCGTCCTGGCGCTGGGCTGCGCCGGCCCCCAGATCGCCCCGCAGACCGCGGCGCCACCGCCGGCCCCGACTGCCCAGCCGGCCACCGCTCCCGGGGGGCCCGCGAGCGATCTGCTCAACGCGGTCCTGTGGATGCAGCGCTCGGTGGAATACAAGGCGAACGCGCTCACGGCCTTCGCGCTCGCCCGGATCCGCCTCGACCAGGCGCTGGAGGATCGAAACTGGACGGCGGCCCCGAAGGAGCAGACGGGGGCCTACCAGTCCTTACCGCCGGCCATCGTCCTCGACATCGACGAATCGATCCTCGACAACTCCGGCTATCAAGCGTGGATGACCTTGAAGGGCACGAGCTTCGATCCGAAGACCTGGAATGCCTACGTCAACACCGTGACCTCGCAGCCGATCCCCGGTGCGGTTGAATTCGCGAACTACGCCGCCTCGAAGGGCGTGAAGGTGTTCTACGTCTCCAACCGCACCGCCGAGGAGGAGCCCGCGACCCGCAAGAACCTCGAGAAGCTCGGATTTCCGATGGGCGGAGACGTCGACACCATGCTCATGACGCGCAAAAAGCCCGACTGGGGGTCCGCCAAGGGCACGCGCCGCGCGTACATCGCCCGGAGCTACCGAATCTTGATAAATGTCGGCGACAACTTCGGCGATTTCGTCGACGAGTATCGCGGCACCGAGGCCGAGCGCCTGAAGGTGATGGAGGAGCACACGGCGCGCTGGGGGCGCGAGTGGATCATGATTGCCAATCCGAGCTACGGCTCGTTCGAGTCGGCGCCCTTCCGGCACGACTTCAAGCTGTCCGACGACGAGAAGCGCCGGCTGAAGCGCGCCGTCCTCGACGCCTGGCCGGGTCCATGAGCGAGACACCACCACGATGACGAACGCGAGCCCGACCGCGCTGCTCCTGAACGTCGGTCACGCGCTCGATCACCTGTTCCTGTTGATCTTCGCCACGGCCGTTTCGGCGGTCGCCGCGGAATGGGGGATGATCTGGCAGGACCTGATGCCCTACACGGTCGGGGCCTTCGTGCTGTTCGGGCTCGGCTCGCTCCCGGCCGGGCGTCTCGGCGACCTGTGGGGCCGGCGCGCGATGATGGTGGTCTTCTTTCTCGGCATGGGCGTGTCGGGTCTGGCCATCGCGGCCGTGCCCGGCGTCTGGTCGCTGGCCGTCGCGCTGACCGTAATGGGCGCCTTCTCGTCGATCTATCACCCGGTCGGCATCCCCATGCTCGTGCAGAGCGTGAGGAACCCGGGCTTCACGATCGGCCTCAACGGGCTGGCCGGTAACCTCGGCATCGCCATCGCCGCCGTGCTCACGGGCTTCCTCGTGAAGTACGCGGGCTGGCGGGTTGCCTTCGCCGTGCCCGCCCTCATCGCGCTCGCGTGCGGCGTCGTCTTCGTGCTGGTCGTGCCGCGCGAGGACGTGCCGCCGGCCAAGCGTCCGCAGAAGATGGTCGACCTGCCGCGTTCGGTGCTGGCCCGCGTGCTCACCGTGATGACCTTGGCCGCGATCACCGGCAGCCTGATCTTCAACTTCACGACGAACGGCAACGGCCAGCTCCTGACCGAGCGCCTGCGCGGGGTCGTCGACGACCCCGCCGCGATCGGCGCGCTGCTCGCCGTCGTCTACACGGTGGCCTCGTTCGCGCAGCTCGTCGTCGGCAAGCTGATCGATCGGCTGCCGCTCAAGTGGGTGTACGTGCCGGTGGCGGCCGGTCAGGTGCCGGTGTTCCTCTTCGCCTCGCAGGTGACCGGCTGGCTCCACTACGTCGCGATGCTGGCGTTCATGGCCTTCGTCTTCGGCGCGATCCCGTTCATCGACGCCATGATCGTGCAGTACGTCGACGACCGCATGCGCTCGCGCGTGGCCGGGATCCGTCTGGCGGTCGGCTTCGGGGTGAGCTCGCTCGCGGTCTACTTGCTCGGCCCGACCGTCAAGGCCGCCGGTTTCACCACGCTGCTGACCGGCCTGGCTCTCCTCGCGGCCTGCACAACGCTCTTTGCGTCACTGCTGCCGACCTACGCTCCCAAGCCGACGGTCGTCCCGGCACCGGCTCCCGAACCGGCCACCTGAGCGGGCCGCGGCAAGCCGTAACCCAGGGAGGCTCCGAGATGAGCAACGTCTGGGCGAAGATCAAGCACGAGATCCACGAAGTCATTCCGCCGACGGTCTTCTTCTTGATCTCGTTCTACATCATCGTCCTCAATCGGGCGCTGATGGCGAAAGAATTCGGCTTGCAGGCCACGTCCTTCGCGGCCGCGACCGTGGGGGCGCTGCTCGTCGCGAAGGTCGTGGTGATCGCCGACATGCTCCCCGCGGTCAACCGCTTTCCCGAGAAACCGCTGATCTACAACGTCGTGTGGAAGACCGCGATCTACGTCGGTGCGTCGCTGCTGGCCCACTACCTCGAGCATCTCGTCCCGCTGTGGTGGCGCCTGGGCTTTTCGGCCGCGAACGAGCAGCTCTGGAGCGAGCTGGTGTGGGCCCACTTCTGGGCGATCCAGCTCTGGCTCGCGGTGCTGGTCTTCATCTACTGCACGGCGCGCGAGCTGATTCACGTGATTGGGCGCGATCGTTTCGTGAAGATCTTCTTCGGCGCGCCGGCCTCGCGGCCGATCTAGGGCGGACCGCGCCGCCGCGCTACTCGCGCGCGTAGCGGCGCACGAACGACTCGTCGACCGTGATCCCGCGCCCGGGGCGGTCGGGAATCGCCACGTACCCGTCGACCGCCGGAAACTTCTCGGCGACCAGCTCGTGCAGAAGCGGATTGGCGCCCAGCGAGTACCACGTAGCTCTGGAGCTGCTCGCCGATGTGGGCCTCGTCGGCCCACCCGCCGGACGCGTACGCCGGCATGCGCTCGGCGCGGCGCCCGCCGAGCAGGCGCCACACGGGAGCGCCGAGCGATTTGCCGAGCAGGTCCCAGAGCGCCAGATCGACGCCGGCGATGGCGGAGATCGAGAGGCCGCGCCGGCCGAGCTGGGGCAAGACGTGGCCGCGGTCGAGCGCGTAGCCCTCGCGCGGCGTGTTGTACATCACGTCCCAGAGCCGGCTCACGTCGCGCCGATCCTGACCGACGAGCAGCGGCGCATAGTCGCGGTTGATGATCGCCGCCAGCCCGTGCGCCGACGACGCGCTGCCGACGCCCGCCTTCGCCTCGCCCCAGCCGACGAGCCCCGTGTCCGCCTCGACCTTCACGATGACCGAGTCGAACGACGCCACGCGACCGAAGTCGCTGACGTGCTGTCGCTCGTAGGGAATCGGCACGTGCACCCACGTCGCAAGAATCTTGTCGATCTTCATGGTCCGGCAGCGTAGAGGCTGATCGCCACCCACGCAACCCCGGCGTCTTCGAGCCCTCCGATTGGCTCGAACCGCGAACAATGGCAGACTAGCGATGACGCCGCGATTCGGCTAAATTCGGGGATCGGCGCGCGTTTCCCAGGAGGGAACAATGTCAACGCACGAGCTCGAATTCGAGACGAAAAGCCTGATGCCCCCGACGGAGTTTTCCCGGCGAGGCTTCCTGACCACGAGCCTGATCGCGGGATTCACCCTGGCGACGGGTCCGGTCAACGCCCAGAGCGTGATCACGACCGATACCAACGGCCTCACGGCGGGCGAGGTGAAGGTGCCCGTTCCCGACGGGACGCTGCCCGCGTACCGCGCGATGCCCGCGACGGGCGGGACGTTTCCGACGGTGCTGGTGGTGCAGGAGATCTTCGGCGTGCACGAGCACATCAAGGACGTGTGCCGCCGCTTCGCCAAGCTCGGCTACTACGCCGTGGCGCCGGAGCTCTTCGCGCGGGCGACCGACGTCTCCAAGCTGACGACGATCGAGGAAGGGCGCGCGGCCGCCGCGAAGGTGTCGGACAAGCAGGTGATGAGTGATCTCGATGCGACGACCGCCTTCGCGAAGACCGAGAAGGGCGACGTCAACCGGCTGGGGATCACGGGGTTCTGCTATGGCGGCCGGGTGGTCTGGCTCTACTCCGCGCACAGCTCGGCGCTCAAGGCCGGTGTGGCGTGGTACGGCCGGATCACGGGCACGCCCAACGAGATGCAGCCGAAGAACCCGATCGACCTGGTCGACAGCCTGAAGGCGCCCGTCCTGGGTCTCTACGGCGCCGCGGATCAGGGTATCCCGAACGCCGACGTCGAGAAGATGCAGGCGGCGCTGAAAGCTGCGAAGAAGCCGTCGGAGATCGTGCTCTACGACGGGGCGCCGCACGGCTTTCACGCCGACTATCGCCCGAGCTATCGCGAGACGCCGGCGAAGGACGGCTGGCAGCGCCTGCGCGCCTGGTTCCAGCAGAACGGAGCCGCCTGATGCGGTTCGGTCTGTTCGGCAGCGCGCAGGCGAAGCGGGGCGGCCCGGACGTCGACAGCGGAGCCGGCTTCAGGGAGTTCGTCGAGAACAACGTGAAGGCCGAGGCGCTCGGCTACGTCAGCTCCTTCGTCGTCGAGCATCACTTCACCGGCTTCGGTCAGATCTCGGCGACCTTGAACTTATTGACGTGGGTCGGCGCGCGCACGAAGACCTTGCGGCTCGGCACCGCCGTGATCACCCTGCCGTGGCACAACCCCGTGCTGCTGGCCGAGCAGGTCGCCACGATCGACCTCTTGTCCGGCGGCCGCCTCGATTTCGGGATCGGCCAGGGCTATCGCCACAACGAGTTCGCGGGCTTCTGCATCCCGATGGAAGAGGCCGACCAGCGGTTCGACGAGTGCCTCGAGGTGATGCTCAAGGCGTGGACGTCGGATCGCCCGTGGTCGCATCGCGGCAAGTACTTCCAGTTCGACAACGTCGTCGTCGAGCCACCGACGTTCCAGAAGCCGCATCCGCCGCTCTGGATGGGCGCCGGGCGCCCGCAATCCATCAAGAAGGTCGCCGAGCTCGGCTACAACCTGCTGCTCGACCAGTTCGCGCCGATCGAGCAGATCGGCGAGCGTATCGCGCTCTACAAGGCGGAAGTGGCAGCCCGCGGCCGGCGGTTCGACCCGATGCAGGTGGCGGTCACGCGATCGGTCAACGTCGTGAAGACGGCGGCCGAGCGGCAGAAGGCGCTCGAGACCCGGATGGCGGCGCGCGAGCGCGTGCACAACCTCGCGCAGCGGCCGGACGGCCAGAACAAGTCGACCATCATGACCTACGCGCACACGCTCGAAGCCGCCGAAGCGGGCGCCCTCTACGGCACGCCGGACGAGGTCGCGGCGAAGCTCCAGCGGCTGCGCGACGTCGGGGCCGAGTACGTGCTGCTTAACAGCACGGGCGGGTTCGAGACCTTGCGCCGCTTCGCCGAGGAGGTCCGGCCGGCGTTCGCCGGCGAGCCCGCGCTCCGGTGAGCGACGCGCGCGCGACCAACGCCTACTGGGGGCGCGAGGGCCTCGAGCGCAAGATCCTCGACGCGCTCGCGGCCGCCGGCCGGAACGTCGAGGCGCTGACCGTCGACGATCTGGCGCCCGCCGACCACTTTCACAGCGGCGGCAAGAGCGCGACCGAGCGCCTGGCCCGCCTGGCCCAGCTCCGGGCCGACATGCGCGTTCTCGACGTCGGCGGCGGGCTGGGCGGCCCCGCGCGCACCCTGGCCGCCAAGTTCGGATGCCGGGTCACGCTGGTCGACCTCACCGAATCCTACGTTCGCGCGGGCGCCGCGCTTACGGCGCGCCTCGGGCTCGCCGATCGCGTCACCCATCGCGTCGGCGACGCGCTGGCGCTCGACGTGGGCGGCGAGACGTTCGACGTGGTGTGGACGCAGAACAGCGGCATGAACATCGCGGACAAGGAGCGGCTCTACGCCGGCTTCGCGCGCGCGCTGCGCCCGGGCGGCGTGCTCGCGCTGCAGGAGCCGATGGCCGGTCCGGTCCAGCCGATCGTGTTCCCGGTGATGTGGGCCCGGGACGCGGGGGCGAGCTTTCTTCGCGCGCCCGGCGACATGCGAAAGACGATCGAGGCCGCCGGGTGCGAGGTGCGTGCCTGGGACGACGTCACCGAGGAGGCGGTGGGACCGAGCACCGGGGCCGACAGTCCCGCCCACAGCGTTCAGCGCATCATCATGGGTGACGCGCTCGAGGCAATCGTGCGGGCCGGTCAGCGCAACCGCGCGGAGCGGCGGATCGTCATGATCCAGGCGGTGCTGGAGCGCCGCGCGACGCCCGCTTGGGCTCCAGCACCTCGAACATCAGGCTGAAGTCATCGAGCAAGCCGAAGAGCTCGGCGACCCTGGCGGCGTCGCCCTCCACCCGCACCAGGCCGCGGTCGACGGCATCCGTGAATGTCATCTCCCGGAGGACCACTCGGTTCAGGGTCGGCCGCTCGAGCGTCACCGTCGCGTCGGCGACGTCGCTTCGCCGGTCGGCCAGGCAGGTGAGGGCGCAGTTCTCGAGGTTGGCCACGTAGCAGCGGCCGAGGTCGGAGAACAGCCAGTTGACGACGATCCGCCGGCCCTCGGCCTTCTCACCGTTGATCCGCACGCCGAGATAGTCGAAGAAGAGGTCGAGGCTCATCGCGCGGACGACGTCGGGGCTCACGGGTGCGCGCGCGCCGGTCGCGGGCACGCCCTGGCGCAGCTCGAGCGCGCCTAGCAGGTACGCGTTGCGCCACGTCGCCGACTCAGCCGCGTAGCCGAGCTGCTCGAGCGCGTCGGCGCCGAGCTGCCGCGCCTCGGCGTTGGATCAACGTCATGTTCGAGATGTCGAAGCCACGGATCTGGTAGATCCGGTCCGTCACCTGGAAGAGGCCGTGGTCAGGTTGAGCCGCGCCAGGCGCCAGAGGCTCGGGTTGACCGTCGGCGGCGCCTGCTCGTCAGCGAGGAACGCGTAGTCGCGGAGCGTCCACACGACGCGGCCCTGATCGTTCCTGATCTCGACCTCGGGCAGCGTGGCGAGAAAGCCGCGGCGGGCGTCGTCGAAGTCCTGCGTGTCGGCGAACGGCAACGCGTCCAGCACCGCGCGATTCAGCGCGGCGGTGATCGGCGAGGCGTCCTTGGGACCGGGAGCCGGCGCGGCCATCGGCAGCAGGTTATGTCCGAACCTCGTCGTACAAATAGCACGCGACGTCGTGCCCGGCCGCGACCGCGACGGGCGCCGGCGCCGCCTCCGCACACTTCGGCATCGCGAACGCGCAGCGCGTCCGGAAGCGACAGCCCGACGGCGGATTGATAGGGTTCGGCGGATCGCCCGCGATCGGTGGGCGCTCCATCCGGCGGTCGGGATCCATGCTCGGCGCCGACGCGTACAGCGCCTGCGTGTACGGATGCTTCGGCGACTCCGCCAGCGCGTCCGCGGTGCCCGACTCCACGACCCGGCCCAGATACATCACTAGCACCCGATCGCTCACGTACTCGATCACGTTGAGGTCGTGCGAGATGAACACGTACGTCAGCGCGCGCTCCGCCTTCAGCTCCTGCAGCAGGTTCAGCACCTGCGCCTGCACCGACTTGTCTAGCGACGACACCGGCTCGTCCAGCAGCAGCAGCTTCGGATCCAGCACCAGCGCGCGCGCGATGTTCACGCGCTGGCGCTGACCACCCGAGAGCTCATGTGGATAGCGGCGACCATAGAGCCGCGGATCCAGTCCGACGCGCCCGAGTAGCATGCGCGCCTTCTCGCGCGCCTCCGCGCGCCGCACGCCGTGCACGAGCAGGCTGAACGCCACCGCATCCTCGATCGTCAGGCGCGGGTTCAACGACGCGTGCGGGTCCTGGAAGACCAGCTGCATGTCGCGGCGCAAGCGCTTCATCCGACTCGGCAGCGCGCGCAGCACGTCCTCGCCGTCGAACCACACGTGACCCGCGTCCGGCTCCACCAATCGCAAGAGCAGACGCGCCAGCGTCGACTTGCCGCAGCCCGACTCGCCCACGATGCCCACCGTCTCGCCCGCACGCACCTGGAACGCGACCTCGTCCACCGCGCGCACCCAAGCCCGCGTGCGCTGCAGCACGCCGCCCCGCAGCGGGAAGTGCTTCCGCAGGCCGCGCGCCTCGAGCAACGCGACGCTCACGCGCGGATCTCCATCGCGTCGCGCAGGCCGTCCGACACCAGGTTGAACGCCATCGACGTCACGAAGATCGCGAGGCCCGGAAGCGCCGGCACCACCGCGTTCACGTAGATCGACTGGCGCAGCGTGTTCAGCATCAGGCCCCACTCCGCCGCCGGCGGCGTCACGCCGAGGCCGAGGAACGACAGGCCCGCCGCGAGGATGATCGACAGCGACACCTGCGTGCTCGCGAACACCAGCACCGGACCGAGGATGTTCGCCAGCAGGTGATGACGCAGGATCTGCCACACGCCGGCGCCGCTCGCGCGTGCGGCCGCGACGTACTCGAGCCCCTTCACCTGCACGGTCGCGGATTCGGCGACGCGCACCACGCGCGGGATGAAGACGATCGAGAGCGAGATCAGCGTGTTCGGCAGGCCCGGCCCGAGCGCGCCGGAGATCGCGATCGCCAGCAGCACCGCCGGGAACGCGTAGAAGATGTCCATCGTGCGCATCACCAGCGTGTTGGTGATCCCGCCGGCGTAGCCCGCGCTCACGCCTAACACGGTGCCGAGCACGAAGGCGACCAACACGGGCGTCAGCCCGGCGAGGAGCGTCATGCGGCCGCCCCACAGGAGCCGGCTCAGCATGTCCCGCCCCTGCTCGTCGGTGCCGAGCACGTGCGACGGCGCGCCGACCTCCGCCAGCCGCTGCCGGATCGAGCCCGCGTTCGGATCGTGCGGCGAGATCCACGGCGCGAGCACCGCGGACAGCACGACGAGCAGCAGCAGTGAGCCCGCGACCAGCGTCGCGCGGTCCCGGGACAGGCGCCAGGCGACCGTGCGCCAGTACGACAGCGGCGCGCCCACGACAACCCCGACCCCGGTGGGCAGCGCGAGGATGGACATCAGTGCCGCGCGATTCGCGGGTCGATGTACGTTTGCAGCACGTCGACCAGCAAGTTCAGTAGGACGAAGAACGTCGCCAGCACCAGGATCACGCCCTGCAGCACCGGGATGTCGCGCTGGAAGATCGCCAGGTTCAGCAGGTAGCCCGTGCCCGGCCACGAGAACACCGCCTCGACCAGCACCGAGCCGCCGAGCTGGAAGCCGAACTGCAAACCGAGGACCGTGATGATCTGCGGCGCCGAGTTCTTCACCACGTGCGTGAAGACGCGGCGGTGCCCGAGGCCCTTCGCGCGCAGCGCGAGGACGAACTCCTGCGCGAGGATGTCGAGCGCCGCCGACCGCACCACGCGCGCGATCACGCCGAGCGGAATCAGGGCGAGCGCGATCGTCGGCAGCGTCATGTGCCGCAGGTACGCGACGATCCCGCCGTCGGCGGCAGCGCCCATCGCGGGCAGCCAGTTCAGCTGCACGGAGAAGATGATGATGAGGATGATGCCGGCCCAGTAGTGGGGCACCGAGACGCCCACCACGGCGACCGCGCTGGCGAGCTTGTCGAGCCAGCGGCCCTGCCAGAACGCGGCGAGCAGGCCGAGCGCGATGCCCGCGCCGAACGCGAGCACCGACGACGAGATCGCGAGCACGAGGCTGTTCGCCAACGAGTCGCGAACGTCGAGGATCACCGCGCGCCGCGTGGCGATCGACTTGCCGAGATCCCCCGTGACGACGCGGCCGAGCCACTTCAGATACTGCACCGGCAACGGCTTGTCGAAGCCGTACGCCTTCTTGACCGCCTCGACCTGCTCCTTGCTCGCGTCGACCGGCAGCACAGCCGCGATCGGATCGCCGGGGGCGAGGTGCACCATCGCGAACACGATGATGCTCGCCCCGAGCAGCGTCGGGATCGCGAGCACGAGCCGCCGGCCGACGTACCGCCACATCGCCGTCTACTTCGTGACGCTCACCTGCGTGAGATCGACGAACCAGCTCTGCGGTGGCACGAAGCCCTTCACCTTCACGCTCATCGCGCGCGGGTTGAGGTCGTGGACGACGAAGATCCACGGCGCCTCGTCGACCACCACCTCGTGCACTTTCGCCAGGATCGCGTCCTGCTTGCCGAGGTCGAACGTGCGCTCCGCCTCGTCCAGCAGCTTGTCCGACTCCGGGTTGACGAAGGGCATGATGTTCACCGACGTCGGCGGCACCGACTTCGAGTGGAAGAAGCGTCCAAAGCCGCTGAAGGGCTCCAGGAAGTTGAACGAGATGTTGAGCGCGTTGACGCCCGCGTTCTCGCCGGTGAACCCGATGCGGAAGCGCTGCGTCAGCGAGTTCCACTCGATCGGCTGCAGGTCCACGTCGATGCCCACGTCCTTCAGGTTCTTCTGGACGAGCTCGTTCATGGCGAGCGGGAGCATCTGCCCCGAGCCCGACGTCGAGATCAGGGCGACGGCCTTCGCCGGACGCTTCGAGACGCCGTCGAAGCCTGCCTGCTTCAGGAGCTCCTTCGCCTTCGCCGGGTTGTACTCGTAGGTCTCCTTGGGATTGCCGAACCAGGGGTGGCCCTTGTAGGCGACGCCGGTGCCCGGCACGCACGTGTCGTTCAGTAAGTTTTTGCAGATGCCGACGCGATCGATCGCGTAGTTCGCCGCCTTTCGGACGGCCTTGTTGTTCCACGGTTCCTTGTCGAGGCGCAGGATGTGGCCCCAGTTGTGCGGGTACTTGTTGGTCACGATCTGGAAGCCGGCGCCCTTCAGCGGCGCGATCGAGTCCGGCGGTGGCACCTCGATCCAGTCGACCTGGCCGCTGCGGAGCGCGGCCAGGCGCGTCGTGGGCTCGGGCATCGGCAAGAGAACGATCTTGTCGACCCGCGGGGTCCGCTTTGGATCCCAGTACGCCTTGTTCGCGTCGAGCTCGAGCCGCTCGCGCGGCACGAAGCGCGCGACCTTGAAAGGTCCAGTGCCCGACGGCTGCTCCGCGAACTGCCGCCAGTCCTTCACCTTGTTCCACTGCGCCGGCGACACGATGACCATGTACACGATCTGGTACGGGACAAAGCTGGAGACGGTCGGCGTCTCGAGCTCGACCGTGTAGTCGTCGAGCTTCTTCATTGCCTTCACCGCGGAAAGGCGCCAGGAGATCTGCGCGGAGCCGTACTGGTCGAACTGGGGCGCCTGCTTGTTCTTGATCGAGTCGAACGTGAAGAGCACGGCGTCCGCGTTGAACGCGCTGCCGTCGTGGAACTTCACGTTCTTACGGAGCTTGAAGATCCACTTCTTCGGATCGCTCTTGCTGACTTCCCACGACTCGGCGAGCCCGGGCACCAGCGAGGGTAGCTTGTCGCTGCGCGAGAGGTCCCAGTTGATGAGCGGCTCGTAGATCTGGTAGCCGACGAAGCGAAAGCCTTCGAAGCCGTTGTCCGTCTGGCCGCCGGTGTAGGGGATGTCGGCCGCGGTCATGCCGATCCGCAGCGTGCCTTCCGCCGCGGCGCCGCTCGCGAGCGCGAGCGACAGCACGGCGACGGCGAGGAAGCCGATGAAGCGTGTCATAGCGACCCTCCTTTGTTGAGGACGAGGAGCGGTGACGCGAGCCGTTCCGGCACCAGGTGACAGCGGGAGACGTGGTCGGACGCCACGACGTGCAGCGGCGGCAGCGCTTCGATACACACCGGCTTCACGTGGGGGCATCGCGGGGCGAACGCGCAGCCCGGCGGGAGGGCAGCGAGATTCGGCGGCGCGCCGGGAATCGGCACGAGCGCCTTCCCCTTCTGGCGACGCCGCACCGTCGCGTGCATCAGGCCTTCCGTGTAGGGATGCGCCGGCGCGCGGAAGAGCTCGCGGATCGGCGCCTGCTCGACGATGCGTCCGCCGTACATCACCGCCGCGTCATCCGCGATCTCCGCGGCGACGCCGAGATCGTGCGTGACGAAGATCACCGCGAGCCCGAGCCGGCGCTGGAGGTCGCGCAGCAGCCAGAGAATCTGCGCCTGCACGGTCACGTCGAGCGCGGTCGTCGGCTCGTCGGCGAGCAGGAGCTCCGGCTCGCACGCGAGCGCGATCGCGATCATGGCGCGCTGTCGCATGCCGCCGGAAATCTCGTGCGGATAGCTCGCGAGGCAGCGCTCCGGCGACGGCATCTGCACGAGGTCGAGCAGCTCGCGCGCCCGCCGGTGGACCGCGGCGCGCTCGAGCCCGCGATGCTCGATGAGCGTCTCCTCGATCTGGCCGCCGATCGTGTATACAGGGTCGAGCGCGGTCATCGGCTCCTGGAACACCATCGAGACGACGCCGCCGCGAAGATCTTGCCGCGCGCGCTCAGCGAGCCTGTTGATGTCCTCGCCCTTGAGGAGGATCTCGCCGCTGACCCGCGTCCGCACGGGCGGATTCAAGCCGAGGATGGAGCGCAGGGTGACGCTTTTGCCGGAGCCGGACTCGCCGAGGAGCGCGAGCACCTGGCCCGGGGAGAGGTCGAAGCTGACCTCGGTGACAGCGCGGACCACGCCGTCCCGGGTCGCGAACTCAACGCTGAGGTCACGGACGCGAAGGAGCGAGATGCGAGTGCCGCCGGGCGGCGCCGTCATCCCACAGGCTTCCGGCGAGTAGTCGTTGAACACGCGCTATGGATGAGCCCGATGTCGTCAGAGACGGTCAGGGCGAGCATCAGCGCGCTCGCCTTTTGGGGGCGGCGGTTGCCAGCGACGATGCGCTTGTACTCGCGGAGACGCGTCTGCGGTAAGACCTGGCCGCTGCCGGTCGGGGGCTCAAGACGAGTACGCCGCGGCGCCGCGCTCCGGCCAGTGCTGTATCTCCGCCGTCGTCATCCCGGGCGCCATCGAGGCGGAGACGAACCGACCCGTATGCTCGTCGAGCACGTCGATATTGTCGACGGACTGGAGCTCGGACCGGCTTCCGTTGCCGTTGATGGAGCATTTCATGCGGGGCCTCCGAGCGAGCGGGCCAGAACCCATCGGACAGGTTCCAGGAGCATATTCGCGCAGCCCCGTGCAGTCAAACTGGGCTTGATTTGTCGATCATAAGCTCCGAGCGCAGGCCGTCGAGCGCCAGCACATCCAAGGGAATCGCGAGCGTCGATCTGGCAGAATCTAGCCTCGGGAGGGATCCGCATGCCCGATGCCGAGACCAGGGCCACGCTCGATGTGATCCGCCGCTTCAACGATGCGTTCAATCGTCACGACGTGGACGGCGTGATGGCCCTGATGACGGCCGACTGCGTCTTCGAGAACACCTTGCCGGCGCCGGACGGTGAGCGTTTCGAGGGCGCGTCAGCGGTCCGCGGCTTCTGGCGGCAATTCTTCCAGTCGACTCCCGGCGCCCGCTTCGAGGCGGAGGAGATATTCGGCGCCGGCGACCGCGCCGTGGTCCGCTGGGTGTTCTACTGGGACCGCTCGGGCAGCCACGTGCGTGGGGTCGACGTCATGCGCGTGCGCGACGGCAAGGTGGCGGAGAAGCTCGCCTACGTGAAGGGCTGAGGAGACCGGCGTGAAAGCCGGCCCTCGCGGGCGTGCTCTAATACGTCGAAGGAGAGACCATGACCTACAAGAAGCCGAGCGACTCGGAAGTGAAGGCGAAGCTGACGCCAGCCCAGTACGAGGTCACGCAGTGCAGCGCGACCGAGCCGCCGTTTCGCAACGAGTTCTGGAACCACCACGAGGCCGGCATCTACGTGGACGTCGTGTCCGGCGAGCCCCTGTTCGCCTCGACCGACAAGTTCGATTCCGGCACCGGCTGGCCGAGCTTCACGCGGCCGATCGAGAAGGCCAACGTGGCGGAGCACGCCGATAATTCACACGAGATGCGGCGGGTCGAGGTGCGCTCGGCGAACGCCGATTCGCACCTCGGCCACGTGTTCCCCGACGGCCCCGGACCGACCGGCCTGCGCTACTGCATCAACTCCGCTTCGCTGCGATTCATTCCGGTTTCGAAGCTGGAGGAAGCCGGGTATGGGCAGTACAAGGCGTTGTTCGAGAAGGTGAAGCCCGATCGCTGAGACGACGGTAACGGCGGCGGGGCAGGTGCCCCACCGCCGTATCGTCGACTACTTCGTCAGAAACATCTTCGCCTCGCGCAGCTCGGGACGCACGCTGTCCGCGTTGCTGCACAGGTTCACCAGGCTCGTGTAGAAGGTCCGCGCCCGCGAGGCATCGCCCGCGCGCTCGGCCGCGCGCCCGGCGCCGTAGAGGCTCCGGAAGCGGTTGGGTTCCTCGACCAACGTCGACTCGAACTCTCGGAGCGCGTCGGCTGGCTTGTTCAGCTCGAGCAGCAGATCCCCGAGCAGCTCGCGAGTCGGCACGACCGCCGCGGGAGTCACGGGGTGCTTGTCCATGGTGCCTTCGAGGTCCGCGGCCGATCGCAGGAGCGTGAGCGCCTCAGTCTTGTTACCCTTGGCGTGGGCGATGAACGCTGCCGCGGCGCGACGCTGCACCTCGACCTGGTCGGCCCAGTACTTGTTCTTGGCTTGGATCAGCGTGTCGCGCAAGCCCGCGAGCCGCTCGACGTCCTTCTCCGCGGCCGCCACGTTGCCCGTGCGCGCGGCGCCCAGCGAATGCGTGTACGCGATGATCGCCTCGGCCCAGGGGTAGCGCGCCCACGGGAAGGTGATGGCCGGCATCGCGAGCGCCGCCGCTTCGTTCCAGAGGCGGCGCTCGAGCGCGTAGCGCGCGGGAACGGCGACCAGCGCGTAGGCCGCGGCGAGGCTCTCTGGCTCGGCCTTCTTGTACTCGGCGAGCTCTTCGACGACGCGTCGCGCGGCGACGTCGCGTCCGGTCTGCAGATAGCCGTACGCGAGATAGTCCTGAGCGTGCAGCGACTGATCCCACGCGTGGGTGCCGCCTTGCTTGGCCACGTACGCCTTACCGGCGTCGGCCGAGGCCAGGTTGGAATCGATCGACTCCTGCCAGAGCCCGAGCCGGGTGAAGATGTGCGAGGGCATGTGGAGCGCGTGCGGCACCGCCGGAGCGAGTTTCGAGTAGCTGCGGGCCGCGGTGAGCGAGCGTGTCGCCAGCGGCGCGGCGTCGTAACTGTGAATGATGTAGTGCGCCACGCCCGGGTGGTTGGGCTGCTCGGCGAAGACCTTCTCGAGGATCGCCGCCGCCTTCAGCTGGTTCGCGTAGGTCTTGTCGGTCGGCGGCGCGGTCGCGTCGAGCGCCAGCGCGTAGAACACCGAGGCCTCACGGTCTTCCGGGTAGCGCGCGGCGAGCTGCTCCATCGCCTTCTCGTACGCGACCGCGCGCGTGCGGTGATCGAGCTTGTCGGTGTCGTGGTAGAAGGTGGCGAGTGCGGCGACGTAGTCCTTCTCGCGCGGCGTGGCCGTGAGTGTCGCGGCGCGGTCCAGCGCGGTCCGGCCTTTCGTCAGCATCGCCTCGCTGGGCGGCTGCCAGAGCGGGTAATACACGCTCATCGCGATCCCCCAATAGCCCATCGCACAGTCGGGGTCGGTCGCCGTGACGCTCGTGAACGTCTTCAGCGCTTCCTCGTACCAGAACGAGTGGAGCAAGGCGATGCCGCGCTCGAAGACGGGCTGCGCCGGCGCGGCGCACGAGGTGGGGAAGCGAACCTGGCCGAGGGCCCCCGCCTCGTCGTGGGCCAGGGCGCCACCCGCCCAGAGCCCGGTCACGAGGGTCGCAACGGATAGAGCGACGGCTCCCTTCATGAGTGCCTCCTTTCGACGTCGAAGCGTCGTAGCCAGACGATCACACCGGGGGAAGCCCGCAAGGATCCTGCCATGAAGGTGCCTCGCGATTACTGCGTTTTGTAGGACATTGCCGGCGGCCGCCGTCGGGCGAGATGCCCGCCCAGGGCGAATAGCCCCGGCGGCGGCCCAGCGGGGTCAGCGGTCGGCGCCGAGCCTCGTCGCGCCGCTGTTCGTCTTCAGGTGCGTCAGGCTTCCGAGCTCGTTGAGCGCGGTCAGCATCTCGACCGGGATCGGTTGCGAGCTCAGCGAGCCGTCCTCGTTGATGCGCGCGTAAACGCGCGTCGCCTTGCCCTCGCTGACCGGGGCGCCGGTGACGGCGTTCTTAGCCTTGCAGTTCCAGTGCAGGGTGCGGTTGCCGACCTCGGCGAGGGTGATCGTGTTCACGATCCGGTCGCCGTAGGCCGCCGGCCCGATGAACCGGAAGTGGATCTCGCCCATCACGAACGTGGTGCGGTCGTTCTTGATCATCTGCTCGATCGGATAGCCGATCACGCGGAACAGCTCGTGCTCGGTGTCGTTGAACCAGGCGACGATACGCGGGTAGTAGACGAGCCCAAAGGGGTCCGATTCGCCCCAGTTGACCGTGATCTCCTTCCAGTACATCGCCATCGCGGTTCCTCCTGTCACAGGTTGCCCCGCCGGTATACGGGATTGACTCGCTCCCGTCAAGTCGGGCCGGCCGGGCTGGCGGGCGGGGTGCGGGTGGGGTCGAGAGGACCACGCGGCACGCGTGCGCTTCCCCTCGGCGGCTCGGCTCCATCAGCACCAGGCTGGCGAACCGCCTTGCCGGTGCTCATTCTCCGGATGACGGGGACTGGTTCAGGAGATAGGTCGTGAGGGCGGAGAAGGAGGTGAAGTGGTGCGCGGCGTCGGCGCAGTTGCCGAAGCCGTAGGCGGCGTGGAGGAAGGGTACACCGCAGTCGCGCGCTGCGGCCTGATCGCCGGATGTGTCGCCGACGAAGACGGGATGGCGCAGGCGGTTGCGATCGAGCAGCACGCGGAGATTCTCGGTCTTGGACAGGCCAGTATTGCCCCAGCACTCGAAGTCGCGAAAGCAGCCGCCGAGATTCGACCACTGGAAGAATGTCTCGATGTAGCCGGCCTGGCAATTGCTGACGATGAAGAGCGGATAGCTGGCGCACAGTCGTTTCAGCCCGGCCTTGACGTCGGCGAACAGCTCACCGCCGAGCTCTGCGACGACCCGGTTGTCCTCGAGCTGCGTCTCGGCGGCCAGCGTCTGGATGTGCGCCTCGTCGAGGCCCGCGAAGACCGCGCGGATGCACTCTTCGTGGGGCTTGCCGGTCACGCCTCTGACGTCGTGCTCGGTGATGGGCCGGAAGGGAATGCGGTGGCGGTCGAGCACGCGGTTCCAGGCGACGGCACAGCTGGCGCTCGTGTCCCAGAGCGTGCCGTCGAGGTCGAACACGACTGCGTCGATCACAACCCTACTCGCTTGACGACCGTCATCGCCGAAGCATAGTGTGACCAAATCCGGTGTCAGGGAGCATCAATCAAATCCAGGAGGGCACAGCGATGCGCATTCTTCTGACCGTGTTGATTGCACTGCTGCTCACCGTCACGTCGGCGCCGGCCCAACAAGGGCAGCACGTGACGATGACGAACGATGCCTTGAAGTGGGTCGAGCCGCCGACCTTCCCGGGCGCGAAGCTGGCGATCGTGCAGGGTGATCCGGGCAAGGAAGGGCCGTTCGTCTATCGTGTGAAATTTCCGGCCAACTACAAGATCGCGCCGCACTATCACAAGGCAGTCGAGAACGTGACTGTGCTCTCCGGGACGTTCTTCATCGGGATGGGCGAGAAGTTCGACCAGGGCTCCGGCAAGGAGCTGCCGGTCGGCGGCTTCGTCTCGGTCCCGGCGACTCACCGCCACTTCGCGTGGGCGGGCGGTCAGGAGACACTCGTCCAGGTGCACGGCGTCGGACCGACGGACATCACGTTCGTCAATCCGGCCGACGATCCGCGAAAGAAGTAAGCGACGCTGCTGCGAAGGGCCGGCCGGCGCCGGCCGGCCCACTTGTCGGTCCGCCGAACAGTCGATACTCACGGTTACGTGGTCGCTCCGCTGACGCAGCGGGCAGTCCTGGATCGGCCGCCGCGCTCCTGACTCGGCTTCCCGGTGCCCGGCGCTAGTGGCCGCCGCCCGCGCCGGGTCGCACCCACCCGCCGTGAACCGGATGATGCGAGCAGATGAACTCGAGGAACGCCGGCCGGCCCTTGGCGTTCTCGTCGAGCGCGCGCTTGATCGCCGGTAGGACCTCGGCCGGCTTGGTCACGTCCTCGCTGTAGAAGCCGACGGCCTTCGCCATATTGGCCATGCACGCCGAGGCATGGTCCGACACCTTCCACGTGTACGGATCGTGCCCGCCGCCCCAGAAGCCGGGGCCATAGCCGGAGTAGCCGCCGTTGTTGATGTGCAAGGTCGTGATGCCGATCTTGTAGCGCGCCACCGCCTCGAAGTTCCCCATCATGTAGCAGACGCCCGCGTCGCCGGTGACGTGGACGCACTGCCGATCCGGGAACGCGAGCTTGGCCCCGACGGCGCCCGCCAGGCTGAAGCCGAGGGTCGACACGTTGCCCCAGCCGAGGTGGCCGCGCGGGATCTGCGCCTCGTACACGGTGCTCGTCTGATCGCGCGTGTTGCCGGAGTCGGCGGTGACGAACGAATTCTTTGGATCGAGCACCTTCATCATGTCGCCGAGCACGCGGTAGGGATTGATCGGCGTCTCGTTCGACTCCATCCACGGCCGGAACTTCGCGAGGAACGCGTCCTTGCCACGGCGGATCTCCTCGACGAGGCCCGGGTTCTTCTTCGGTCCGCGCGCCGCCAGCTCGGCGATCAGCGCCTGCAAGGTGAGCTTCGCGTCGCCGACGACGGCGTGACGCGTCTCGTAGCTGCGGTTGAGGTCGAGGGTGTCGACCGTGCACTGGATGATCGTCTTCTTCTCGGGGTTCGGCACGGCATGGCTGAACCGGTTGGGGAACAGGCTCGAGCCGATCGAGAAGAGCAGGTCGCACTTGTTGAGGAAGTGATCGGCCAGCGAGCCGCGAACGCCGACCGACAGCGGATGATTCTCGGGGAAGGCGCCCTTGGCCTTGAGCGTCGTCAGCACCGGGACGTGCGCGAGCTCGGCGAACTTGAGGAGCTCGCTCGTGGCGTCGGCGTAGTAGACGCCCTCGCCCACGTAAAGCAGTGGGTCCTTCGCGGCCAGCAAAGCCTTGACGGCGGACTTCACGTCGTCGGGATCGGGGCCGGACTTCCAGCCCTTCACCGGCGAGTAGGGATGCTCGTCGGTCTCGTACTCCCCAAGGTCGCGCGGGACGATCAGCAGCACCGGCCCCGGCCGTCCCGACCGGAGGTGCGTGAACGCCCGGCGTACGTAGTCGGGGATCAGCTCGGCGCGGTCGACCTTGCCGACCCACTTGGTCACCGACTTGAGCGCCTCGGCCATGTCGTAGTGCGTGTGGCGGGCGCCGCCCTGCCCGACGCCTTCGGCGATGACCAGGACCGGCGACGAATCCTCCCACGCCTGGCCGATGGCGCCGTAGGCCATCTGGATCCCGGCCGCGTTCAGGTTGGCCATGACGGTGCAGACGCCGATCTGCTTGCCGCACGTGACGCGCGAGAAGGCGTCGGCGACCGCGACCGCGAATCGCTCCTCGCCCATCATCAGGATGGGCACGCCCTCTTCCCCGAGCGCGTTGTTGACGTGGTTGGTCGGGTAGCAGCTGACCCAGGGAATGCCCTCGGCCTTGAGCGCGCGCGCGAAGCCGTTCGCCGCCTTGACTTTCATCGGTGTCTCCTCAATCTAGAGTCGCGCTGCAGTCGCAATCGGCGCGCCGTCGCGGCGCGGGCATTGCAGTGGGGTAAGTTAAGACGCGCGCGATATCGTGTCAAATCGGACGCGCTACTGGCGCAGCACGAACACTCCTCCACCGAGCGTCGCGGCGTAGGCGATCGCGTGCTCCCCGGGCGGACGGGCGAATGGTACCGTGCACCGAAGAGGAGGCGTCATGGCGACCGTGAAACTGATCGAGTACGCAGAGGCGAGCCCCGAGGTTCGCGCGGTCTACGACGACATCATGGCCACGCGGAAGGTCGACCGGGTCAACAACTTCTGGAAGGCTCTGGCGAGCCACCCGCCGACCTTGCGGCGCACGTGGGACACCCTCAAGTCGGTGATGGCCCCGGGCGCGCTGGACCCGCTGACCAAGGAAATGATCTATCTGGCGGTGAGCGCCACCAACGGCTGCAACTATTGCATCGCGTCCCACACAGCCTCGGCCCGCGGCCGCGGCATGACCGAGGCGATGCTGGGCGAGTTGATGGCCGTCGTCGGCATGGCGAACGAGACGAACAGCCTGGCCGACGGCTATCAGATCGAGGTCGACGAGATGTTCCGGTCGCCGGTCTAGGACCGCCGCGTGCGCGTGATCGGGCTCTGCCCCCAGGTACAGGAGTAGCGGGCATGAGCGCCGCAGCGAACCTACGGCGCTCATGCTTCGTTTCGCACCGTCTGCTGAGACTCCTTAGATCGTCAGGCCGCCCGTCAACCCCCCAAGCAAGCCGAGGAGCGTATTGAGCAGATTCACCACGAGACCGATCACGTCTCCGACGGTGCCGAGAAGGGTGAGGATCTGACAGACCACGT